>NZ_QXJP01000042.1 GCF_004115085.1 Longirhabdus pacifica
CTATGTGCACTGGTATAATCATATTCGAATTCATGGAACATTGGGCTACATGAGCCCTGTTCAATATAAACTAGCTGACCTTAAAAAAGTTGTCTAGCTTTCTGTTGACAATCCATATATTTAACCTATTAGGTGGAGGATGGAGAATAGAAGGAGAAGCGACAGGGAAAGCCTATTATGTTTCTAAAGAAGAAATCCCTTACTCATATACACTACTATTTGATGATGATGAGAATAAAACACAAATTTTAGTAAGAAGAAGGTAATATTCACATTCACAGCTGTTTAAAAAGGGATAAGAAATGAATATTGAAGCGGTCATTTCTTATATTGGGTTGAGCAGAACCATCAGGAGTTTCAACAACAAAAAGGTTTAAGGATTTTTATGAAAGATATAACTTTTATTATGGAGGGATTAATATGAAAGTTTTTTCTTCATTTATAGCAGGGATTGATGACCCTTTACACCGAGAGAGAGTGGAAAAAGTGCTTAATTGGATAAATAGTAAATACCCAAATTTAAAAGCAGAAATTAAATGGAATCAACCGATGTTTACCGATCATGGCACATTTATTATTGCCCTTAGCATATCTAAAAAACATTTAGCTGTCTCCCCTGAAACTGAAACGATCACATATGTAGAGGATGATATTGTAAAGGCTGGTTATGACTACACAAAGGGGTTGGTACGTATCCCTTGGAATGCTCCTATTGAATACTCACTACTTAAGAAAATGATTGAGTTTAATATTTTGGACAAAGCAGAATGTTCAACTTTTTGGAGAAAATAGTTAAAAAAATTAAAAATAAGGGAAGAGAGTGCAAGCTAATATTGTCTCTTCCTTAAAAATATATTTCTTATAACGCTTCTGCATTAGAAATTCAAGCGCTAAAAAACTAAAATACTCCTATATTTAATGTTTTTATTCGACACCTTTCCATTTTAATTCAATCTAACATATTAAACTATGCGATACTCATTTCTATAATTTAATAGTTTTCTAGTAAACAATAAAATTAAAATGTGTTTATTTATTTTTACAATGATTGAATTCAACAGCATGTATCAAAAAAGCATTCTTACTTAATAGAAGAAGATAAAAATTATATTCACAATTAAGATAAAACGTTTAATTTATACTTGGATTTCAAGTCTACTGTTATACACTATTATTTATATTTATGAATAAATGCATCAATATGAACAAACGTCATTCAATTAGATAAAATGCGTTAAAGTAGATATTTTAACGTTTAAACTAGGTTACAAACAGAATGGACATATGCAATAATAGTGCATAAATTCCGTGTGTAGTTAAAAAAACAGTAATAACCATAGACGCATAAGATATGGACGATTATAATCGTCCTATTTGTTTTTCTATATTTAAGTTTACATAATATATATTATCGGACATTAAATTATGAAAAAATATATGCATGATATTAGCTGAAATACCTTGTATATATTGTATATATTTAGAGATTTTCGGGCTTTACATTCTATCATCATACTCATAGTTAGAGGTGAAAATCTGATTTCCACCAAGAACAAGCATGTCCCGTTGTCCTTGGTGATTTATCTTATGTTAGAGTTGAAAATCGCTTTTATCATATTTTCTTAAATTGCTCACCATCCCATTTGTAGACATTCGTAGTATACTTTCCTTGCGTCTGAGAATATGGGCTAACACTAAACGAAGTTAAATCCAGCTTATTTAAAGTAGTGGAGAACCGACCATCAACCTCACTTATATATATTTCAGTTCCTTCTATTGGCAAGGATACAATATTATTATCAATAACACTGTAAATCCTGTATAGATAACCATTACTACTGAAAAATTGTCCTAGAGTAAAATCTAACTTCCCATCGTTGTTGTAATCATCCAGTTTCAAATCAAAAAGTTCGGTAAAATTTAAATCATTGATTTCATAAGATGATAACACTTCACCGTTTGTATCTTCTAATACAATATTAAACGTCCCACTATAATTTCTGCCAAAGTCACGCATAGAACTAGTGTTGCTCCAATCTTCGGAATACTCCCCTTCCACTAACTTAATATACAGTGTAGTTCCTTCTGTATACTGGTTCATAGAGACGGTAATCGGTGACTTTACAACAATATCATTATTTTTATTTTCAACCATATTGTTAGATGTTTCTTTTATTTCGTTAAGTGTATTTTTTTCTTCAACACATCCATTTAAAAAAAACAAAACGCAGAGACAGATTCCTATTACAACGTTATTACCTTTCAATTTGATCATTTCCTTTACTCAAAATATTACCTTTCATACTCCCACTTTCAGTTAAAGTTCGAATTTGACACATCACACTGATTATTGCACGATCGTAATTATTTTAATTATCGGTAACTTGGATAATTGGCTTCTTCAATCAAAATAAGACCATCATACTGTTCACTAGGTATATATTTTTCTTCATATTGACCCAGACTCTTGCTTGTAGCCTCACTGTTCCACCAATATGTATTATTTTCATCATCTACTATATCAATATTCAAGAAAGAGACTGGATACCCTGGCTGATGCAGAAGGTACTCAACCGAGTTAACCTTATGATCGCTATATACGGGCATAACACTTCTATCATTAAACGCAGAATTTCCACTGTGCATATATAATCCAATGCCATACGCTTGCTCTTTTATCTCCGCTGGTAATTGCTCTATCATATTAACAAGTACATAATTATATTCATTCTTCACGATTGAATTTTTTTTCATAATGTGAGCGTTATGCGCCCACAAAATAAATTTTTCGTCTGGATACATTTCTTCTAAAAGCCACACTAAATTATCCGACATTACTTTATCTCTTGCATTGTTTGCAAAATTAGTAAAACCAACGCCATTAGGATAGTTTACTCTAATGTAATTTTCCGTTAAAGATCTAATTCTTAGGCTGAAAATTCTTTCTATTAATTTAGTCACATCTTCGTTTACATCTTTTTTAAAGGATGAATGCAACTCATTCCATTCATTTAATACACTTTCATACTTTGCGATTAATGCTTGTTGCTTCTCTTCTCCATCTTCAGGGAAATCTCCAGCTTCCATCACCCTAATGAAATTATCATAATCTAACTCTATGTCTTGTACTTTTTGGGCAAATGTAGCATCAAATTGAACAAAATAATCATATAACGAATTATTCCCATGAGGTTGCATGTCAAATCCAGCAATTTGAATAGGATTAGAGGTGTTTTTTTGTTCTTTAAAATATGTAAATAAATCAACATTATGATCGGTGTGCCATATTCCCAGAATTCCATTCTTCATCGATTGATCTGGACTAATATCAAGTATCATTTCGTTCGTTAAACCAACCTCAGCTAGACCACTTTCAAAGGCTACAACATTATAGTCCAACTCTTCATGCAAAAATTTGATCAATCTACCTTTCAACAAATTGGATCGGCTACACTTAGCTAGACAGAAAAATTAAGGTCAAGTAGACTAGAATTAATAATAAAGAGGAGAGAATTCTACTATGACCAAAAGAACAAGAAGAACATTTACACCTGAATTTAAACAACAGATGGTAAAACTTTATGAGAGTGG
>NZ_QXJP01000043.1 GCF_004115085.1 Longirhabdus pacifica
GGTTATGGTATTCCAATTTATCACGACTTCACTTTGATTTGCATCCCATGTTGCATTTGTAATCTGTGGTTGTGAAGGATTTTGTGTTGTCCCTTGTGGTGTTGCAACAACTTCGTTAGAAGCGCCACTCTCTCCCGCTGCATTTACAGCTGTTACAACGTAATAGTAGGTTGTTCCGTTGCTAACGCTTGTATCGGTGTAGGATGCTGCCGTCGTTGTTGCTATTTGTACGTAGCTTCCTCCTTGTGTTTCTGAACGCTTCACTTTATATGATGTCGCATCATTTACACTGTTCCAATTTAGTGCTATTTCTCCGTCTCCAGCTACCGTTTGTAATTCTGTTGGGGCTTGTGGCTTCTGTTGCGGTGCTTGTGGTGTTGCAGATACTGAAGTAGATGGCTGACTCTCATTCCCAGAAGTATTTACTGCGGTTACTGTATATTTATATTCATCACCGTTTGCTAAACCTGTATGAAAGTAACTATGATGATAAACATTTGAAATTACGCTCTGGCTGCCTTTATGATCATAGTAAATGTTATAGTAAACAACGCCTGTTACAGAATCCCAAGTTAGATCTACAGTTGTATCTCCTGCGGTAGCTTGAAGATTAGCTGGTGGATTAAGATATTGTGAAGGTGTTACCTCTATTACATTGGAAGCTAGACTTTCATTTCCTTCGCTATCCACGGATGTTACTTTATAAAAATAAGTAGTATTATTTATAACGTTAGTATCATCAAAAGTGAGATATACATCCTCCGATACCGTTTGATACGTAACATTATCATCCGATCTTTTTACACGATAATAATCTGCGGTACTAACCGAATCCCATGATAAGTTAACCAGTTCATCCCCTGTAGTTGCTGTAAGATTACTAGGTCCTATGATTAATGATTCGACAGTATTTAAATTACCATATCCACTTCTGTTCCCACCTATCGCGTAAATCACGCCATCTATCTCTACTACTTGATGTAAACCTCTTGCTTCATTCATACTATCTACCGATATCCATATCGGGTTTTCATTTTTCGTATTATATCTTTCAACACTATCTAATGTACCGTTAAAAATGTTGTGTCCACCTATTGCGTAGATCACGCCATCTATCTCTACTACTTGATGTAAACCTCTTGCTTCATTCATATCATCTACTGATGTCCACACTGGGTTTTCATCTTTTGTATTGTATTTTTCTGCATGTACGATATTAGAGTCACCAATAGCATAAATCACATCATCCACTTCTACAATTCGATGATTAGACCTAGCTTCATTCATATCATCTACTGAAACCCATGTTGCATTTGGATCTTTTGTATTGTACATTTCAACGCTATTTAATTTACCGCTATTGTTCTGTCCGCCTATTACATAGATAACATCATTCACAACTACTACTTGAAATCTTTCCCTCGCTTCATCCATACTATCTATTGAAACCCATGTTGCATTTGGATCTTTTGTATTAAATTTTTCAACGCTATTTAATATACCGCTTTGGTTCGATCCACCTAATACATAAATCACACCATCCACTACTACTGCTTGATGTTCAACTCTAGCTGCACTCATACTTTCTACAAATACCCAGTCAGGATTTTTATCTTGGGTATTATATTTTTCTACACTATTATAGTGAGATAGATTTCCATATCCACCTATCGCATAGATGTTGTTATCCACCTCCACTACTTGATGATTCGTTCTTGCTTGCTTCATATTATTTACTGATATCCATGTTGCATTTGAATCTTTCGTGTTATACGTTTCTACACTTTTTAATGTACCACCATTGTTAAACCCACCTATCGTATAGATGACATCATCTACTTCCACAACTTGATGGTCCCATCTTGCTTCATTCATATCATCTCCCATTTTCCATGCCGTTGCATTATTACTGCTATTATTTGCCTCTACTTGTTGCATCGGGATAAAACCAACCAATATTGCTACTGTCAATAGAACAGCAAAGTATTTCTTCCATTCGTTTCTCATGTTTACACACCTTTCAAATGAATGAGTTAAATTATACTGAAATATTTCTTTACATAATTAATTTATCATTTACATCGTTGCCTTCCTAAGAAAACAACAATTTGTATATGAGCCTATATTAAACCTCTGTGTACATCCCCTTTAGCATTTACTATTTAGTTTTAATATTTAATCTCTCCTTTAATAATTTATACGAATGTACGTATTGTACTATAATCTGACATCTTCCGCAATATTTACTTTCAAGTTTTTTAAAATTATTTAATTTTTTAAACGATAATAAAATAAGTAGACAACACAAAAGTCACTACCTAATGTAGTGACTTTTGTTTGTACTATAGAAATTTAGTTTTCTACTTTTTACTATTAAGTTATTAGTAGATTATAAATAACTTGAGCTGCTTCTTCCCGTGTCATGCTGTCTTTCGGTTTGAAGTTATTATTACCTTTTCCGCTGATAAGACCAAGATTTTTTGCAAACATGACATAGTCTGTAGCCCAACTACTTATACCAGCTTGATCGGCAAAAGTAACCTCTTCCTGTATAGCAGGTTGTTCACCATACAAATACGTATATGCTTTCATCACCATCACTGCCATTTCTTCACGGGTGATGTCATCATTCGGAGCAAAAGTGTCTACTGATTTTCCATTCACAATACCAGCTTCGAATGCTGCTGCTATTCCCTCTGCATACCATGCTTCATTATCTAGATCCGTAAAAGTAGATGCTTCTCCCACTTCTAGCTTTAATGCTCTAGCTACCAGTACTGAAAATTCTGCACGTGTGACTTTGTCTTGCGGCGCAAAGGTGTTTTCTGTTTTGCCGTTTAAGATGCCTACCGAATATAATTCCATGATTGCATAGTAGGACCAATCTGATTCATTGATATCTACATATGGATTAGTGTACGTTATGACCGCATATGTTCCTGCTTTCGTTACTTGTCCCCGGATTGTATCTTCTATGCGTGCTGCTCCGATAAATGTATCTCCATCTACATAATAAATCCATGTTCCTGGTTTACCTTCTGAAGTAAGTTCGATCGTTACAGGTGTAGTAAAAGTATTTAGTGCAATTCGTTCTCCATCTTTTGTTTCAATGTATACTTGGACATCCACTACGCTGCCGCCCAATTCTACATTATCATATTCCGCTACTACGTTTTGCTTGTCCTGTTTATCTAAGGAAACGATGATTTTAGCATCACCTAACTCTTTTTGATCTACTAATGCCTGTACATCTTCTAGTACTTTTTTTGGAATATCGACCACTACATCTTCGTTATCGATAGTTAGCGTATCGATGTCTTCTAATGCTTTATCTGTTGCTGGTAAGGTAATCGTATCGACTTCTTTCTCTGC
>NZ_QXJP01000044.1 GCF_004115085.1 Longirhabdus pacifica
CGTTTCACTTTTTTCCTCTTGCTTACGAAGTGGTTTTAAACTTTGTTTAAAACCTGTAGATAAAGACCTAGACCGATTAGTATTCGTCAGCTTCATGCATTGCTGCACTTCCACCTCGAACCTATCCACCTCGTCGTCTACAAGGGGTCTTAGGGAAATCTCATCTTGAGGGGGGCTTCACGCTTAGATGCTTTCAGCGCTTATCCCTTCCGTACTTGGCTACCCAGCTATGCCCCTGGCGGAACAACTGGTACACCAGCGGTACGTCCATCCCGGTCCTCTCGTACTAAGGACAGCTCCTCTCAAATTTCCTACGCCCACGACAGATAGGGACCGAACTGTCTCACGACGTTCTGAACCCAGCTCGCGTACCGCTTTAATGGGCGAACAGCCCAACCCTTGGGACCTAATTCAGCCCCAGGATGCGATGAGCCGACATCGAGGTGCCAAACCTCCCCGTCGATGTGGACTCTTGGGGGAGATAAGCCTGTTATCCCCAGGGTAGCTTTTATCCGTTGAGCGATGGCCCTTCCATTCGGTACCACCGGATCACTAAGACCGACTTTCGTCCCTGCTCGACTTGTTAGTCTTACAGTCAAGCTCCCTTATGCCTTTGCACTCTGCGAATGATTTCCAACCATTCTGAGGGAACCTTTGCGCGCCTCCGTTACTTTTTAGGAGGCGACCGCCCCAGTCAAACTGCCCACCTGACACGGTCCCCGACCCGGATTACGGGCCTAGGTTAGAACTCGAATACGATCAGGGTGGTATCCCAAGGTCGCCTCCTCCGATGCTGGCGCACCAGTCTCCAAGGCTCCCACCTATCCTGTACAAATCGTATCCCAGTTCAATATCAAGCTGCAGTAAAGCTCCATGGGGTCTTTCCGTCTTGTCGCGGGTAACCTGCATCTTCACAGGTATTAAAATTTCACCGGATCTCTCGTTGAGACAGCGCCCAAGTCGTTACGCCATTCGTGCGGGTCAGAATTTACCTGACAAGGAATTTCGCTACCTTAGGACCGTTATAGTTACGGCCGCCGTTTACTGGGGCTTCAATTCAGAGCTTCGCTTACGCTAACCCCTCCTCTTAACCTTCCAGCACCGGGCAGGCGTCAGCCCGTATACTTCGCCTTGCGGCTTCGCACAGACCTGTGTTTTTGCTAAACAGTCGCTTGGGCCTTTTCACTGCGGCCCCCTCGCATGCTTCACCGAAGTGAAACACCCTACTAGGGCACCCCTTCTCCCGAAGTTACGGGGTCATTTTGCCGAGTTCCTTAACGAGAGTTCTTCCGCGCGCCTTAGAATTCTCTTCTCGCCGACCTGTGTCGGTTTTCGGTACGGTCACTCACTTAACCTTGCTAGAGGCTTTTCTTGGCAGCATGAGTACCAGCGCTTTCGGGAACGTGATGTTCCTTTCTCTCTCCAGCTAAGCTTTTGATGTGCGTATTTGCCATCACATCACCTCGCTTTCGAGACAGGCTCTTCCATCCGCCTGCGGCTTTCCCCTTCTGCGTCCCCCCATTGCTCATAACGGTGTGGGTGGTACAGGAATATCAACCTGTTATCCTTCGACTACGCCTTTCGGCCTCGCCTTAGGACCGACTTACCCTGAGTGGACGAGCCTTCCTCAGGAACCCTTCGGCTTTCGGCGGACAAGATTCTCACTTGTCTTTTCGTTACTCATACCGGCATTCTCACTTCCAATCGCTCCAACAATCACCTCTCGGTCTGTCTTCGTCGCTATTGGAACGCTCCCCTACCAACCACATTGTGGCTCCATAGCTTCGGTGGTGTGTTTAGCCCCGTTACATTTTCGGCGCAGCGTCACTCGACCAGTGAGCTATTACGCACTCTTTAAATGATGGCTGCTTCTAAGCCAACATCCTGGTTGTCTGTGCAACGCCACATCCTTTCCCACTTAACACACACTTTGGGACCTTAGCTGATGGTCTGGGCTCTTTCCCTCTTGACTACGGATCTTAGCACTCGCAGTCTGACTCCTGAAGTTGAATCCTTGGCATTCGGAGTTTGTCTGAGCTTGGTAACCCTTGACGGGCCCCGCACCCAATCAGTGCTCTACCTCCAAGTTTCATTCTTCAAGGCTAGCCCTAAAGCTATTTCGGGGAGAACCAGCTATCTCCGAGTTCGATTGGAATTTCTCCGCTACCCCCACCTCATCCCCGAATTTTTCAACATTCGTGGGTTCGGGCCTCCAGTGAGTGTTACCTCACCTTCACCCTGGACAGGGGTAGATCACTCGGTTTCGGGTCTACGACCTCGCACTATGTCGCCCATTTCAGACTCGCTTTCGCTACGGCTCCAGCTCTTCGCTTTAACCTTGCACGAGATCGTAACTCGCCGGTTCATTCTACAAAAGGCACGCCATCACGCATTGTTTGCGCTCTGACTTTTTGTAAGCACACGGTTTCAGGTTCTATTTCACTCCCCTCCCGGGGTCCTTTTCACCTTTCCCTCACGGTACTGGTTCACTATCGGTCGCTAGGTAGTATTTAGCCTTAGCAGATGGTCCTGCCAGATTCATACGGGATTCCTCGTGTCCCGCACTACTCGGGATCCGTCTCGGAGATGATTATTTTTTGACTACAGGACTCTTACCTTCTTTGGTCGGCCTTCCCAAGCCGTTCGTCTAAATGCTCATTTTCTTACTCCATGTGAGACGTCCCACAACCCCAAAGAGCATGCTCTTTGGTTTAGGCTTCTCCGCGTTCGCTCGCCGCTACTGACGGAATCACTTTTGTTTTCTCTTCCTCAGGGTACTTAGATGTTTCAGTTCCCCTGGTCTGCCTCATCGTAACCTATGTATTCAGTTACGTGTTCATATCCTCACTGATATGTGGGTTACCCCATTCGGAGATCCCCGGATCGATGCTTGCTTACAGCTCCCCGAGGCATTTCGTTGTTCGCCACGTCCTTCTTCGGCTCCTAGCGCCTAGGCATCCACCGTGTGCCCTTACTTTCTTCATCTATCTTCTTCTTTCACTATCCAGTTTTCAAGGTGCA
>NZ_QXJP01000045.1 GCF_004115085.1 Longirhabdus pacifica
TAAAGAACTTACATCTACACCTTGGTCAATTAAATATTTTGTTAAATCTATATTATTACTCATAATGGCTTCCATTAGAAGAGTGAACCCATCAGATTCTGCAGATTGTTCCTTCACGTTTGCACCATCGTTCACCAACTGCTTAACCTTTTCCAAATCCCCGGAACGAACAGCTCTTTTTAATGCCTCTGATCCAAAGCTAACATCGCTTTCCGTTGCACCTTTTGAAAGTAGAAATTGCTTCATTTCTTTATTGCCGTTCATCATTGCCAGATCCAAGGCACTGTATCCTTCCAAATCTTTAATGTCAAGATTGATGTTTTTGTCCGATTCTATGATTGCACGAGCTAACTTAACGGAAGGACTTAAATGTAGTGCCGTTTGACCCAAATCATCTTGTATGCTTACATCAGCACCTGCTTTAACTAGAGATAGTGCTAGTTCTTCACGTAAAGAAGTTCCCCAATGATACAATAATGCCATATGCAATGGTGTGTGTCCATGAACTTGTAAATCTATATTTACACCTGCATCCAATAATGCTTGCACCGTATCTTTATGACCTTCAGTTACTGCAAACATAAGTGCTGAGCGACCAGTGTCTGGCGCTGCTTGTTGCATATCTTTATTTGCTCCTTTTTGTAATAAGTAGGAAACAACTTCTGTCTTCCCTTTGTGAGCTGCTTTCATTAAAGGTGTCATACCTTGTGCGTTGAGAGTATCCACGTTGGCTCCTAGTTCAATCACCATATCCACTGCCTCTTTATCCCAGTTGGATACTACCGTAAGTAAGGTTTCTCCTACTTGATTTGTAGCATTTATATTAAAGCCTTTACGTTGCACTTCTTGTAAAGATGATTTATTTTGATTTAGAACAGCTTGTAATGCATCATAAAATAAGCTGTCCGTTTCTTGTATGACAGGGTTAGCATTCATTATCATCGATATAATCTCTTTATTACCTACTTTTGAAGCAGCATCTAACAAGGTGCTTCCTTTTTTAAAGATGGTTGCATTAACATCCGCATCTGCATTCAGTAATGTTTTAACCAATTCAACATTCTCTTTCATTATGGCTGTTTGTAATACAAATTCACCATCATGATTTCTTGCATTAACATTTTCTCCGCTAGCAATTAACTGTTGGATGCGTTTTAAATCAGGTTTTGGCTCGTCCACAGCTTGTACTAGAGAGGAAGTTTCTTCCGTTGCTATCATTACAAGGCTATTTTGTTCATCTCTATAACGGTTGACATGAAAATATCTATTTAAATAATCTGCGGAAACATATAAAATATCTTCTTTTATCTGTGATGCCAGTCTATATGGCTTGGCAAGAAACTGCAAATGCTCTTCTGAACCTTTATAAGAATCAGGATATTGAGTTAAGACGGTGTCAATTCCAGTCATGGTCACCTCTTCATCTATGATCTTAATTTCTGCTGTCTGTCCGTTATAAGTATAGTTGAACGTTTGTTCATCTACAGTTTGCAATGTCCCACCTATAGCAGTAAGAACATCGAAGAATGGGACGTAGACCATATATAAGTCCTCATAATATTCTAGGTACTCCTCATTTTCTTCATCATTATCTTCATACGGAGCGTGTTCTGTTTCTAGCTTATATCCATTAATAAGGATTATAGGATCTATGCTTTGTGTTTGTTCATTCGCAGCGATATTTACATTGTCTAATATCGTTTCATTTTGCTGTCCCAATATAGCTGGTTGCGTTACATCCGCTACGGCAAATATACCTCCCGTTAAACTCGTCATCACTAGCACACCACTTGCAATGACGATGCCTGCTTTTTTCTTTTCTATGTTCATAATCGATACCAATCGCTTCTTCATCTCTTTTTTCCCTCCGTAAAAGTTTGTCGTCAGTGTTGTTTGAATTTTTCTATGTTGATCTCTCGCTGTTTTTAATATCATTTCTCCGTATTCTCTTCGTCCGTTTTGATCTATTCTTTTCACTACGGCTTCATCGCAAGAGATCTCACATTGCGAAGAAATCGCTTTGGACATCACGTAGAGTAATGGGTTGAACCAATGTATCGCCGTTGCTACCATCGTTAGTGCTTTTACCCACATATCTTTTCGCTTATAGTGTACGAGTTCATGAGTTAGTACAAAGCGCAGCTCATTCAACTGATAGCTCGTACGCGGTAATACAATCGTAGGTTTGAGATACCCAATTAGCATCGGTGTATCGATGATGCTAGAATATTTCAACGATATGTTTGTTTTAATCCCCATGTCTTTTTGTAGCTGTCTATACACATGGGTGATCGCTACATCATCGATGAGTACACTCCAGCGGCGAACGGTTCTACTAAAACTACGATACGTATGCAATTGATAAATAAGGTAAGATAGTGCTCCCGTTAGCCATATCGCAAAAACAATAGCAGTCCATCCTACAATAGATGTAATTAACGTAGTTTGTTCTTCCGTGTTGGAAGTAAGTACGCTGTGGTCTGTAGTAGCTTCACCCGCTCCATTATCCTGTAACGCTGTCGTATAGAATGGTACTTCTCCGTTTACGTTTGTACGCTCAGCAACTGCATTTGCACTACCAACATCTGTATATCTAGCAACATCTGCATCTACGCTACTAGCATCTATTGCCCCTTGCTCCATTGCTTCTCCGCTATAAAAAAAGGATTGCTGCTCTTCTCCATTCCTTGCTTGTTCAAATTCCATACTTTGAAAGGAACTATCTCCTGGCGCTACCATTTGTGCTTCATTCTCAGTGGAAGCAAAAGGTAGATTCACTTCGATCAAGGACATATTGATTTCCGGTCTAAACGGAATAATCAAGCCAATAATGATGATGAGCCATGCGTAATACGTCCACTTTGCAGCATACCTTTTTAGTAGAAA
>NZ_QXJP01000046.1 GCF_004115085.1 Longirhabdus pacifica
CGTTTTCTACTCTATTACACACATCTGACATCATCATTCCTCCTATTTTTCAGATAGGATACTATATTCTAGACGATGACAGCCCGTATGGACGTTTATGGATAAACTTTTAGTTAAGGAGATGAAATAGGATTAAGAAAAACACATGAAGGTTAGGTAGGTTTATTGAAGAGAGAGATGTTCCATAATTTTGTTTAATTGGCGCTGCACTGACGTTTGATATGCATTTAACACAACTAACACCTGGTTATCTCCTGTACGCTTCATGACACGGTATCCGTTTATTGCATGGGTGGCAATACCTTCTTCATTCGGCAGGCAGTACCCGTTCACTTGACACGTACCATCGTCTTTCACTCTCAATTGTCCGACCAATCCAACCGGTATCCACTCTTCTCTTTGCTGTCTTGGAATATATTGTTGACTCGGATCATAGTCAGGATTCAACATCAAGTGGGATTGCACTTTTTCCTGTTGCAGCATATTGCCATGTTCATCAAAACTTGCAGGATTAATATTTTGCTCATACTGCAAACGTCCCCACTCATCTGTGACATATTGCCCTTGCCACTGTAATTGCGATGAGCCAGCCAACACTGCTGGTGTTGCACTCACTACACCTAAAATATAGTCATCTTGACTGGTGGCTTTACGCACTTTATCTCCATCTAATGTTACAAATGTGCCTACGGGAATGGATTGACCATCTGTAGATTCGAACATTTCAGCAAAGTCACAGTTACATGACATCCCTTGTGTCACCGTACCCATGAAACAAGCATCGCCAATGTTGACACCACCGCTGGATACGCCACTAATAAAAGCAGCAAGGCCATTGCCTGTAACCCCAAATGCACCCGCCGCTAAATGCCACGAGTTTTCTAACTTTGCACTACCGCTGTTACCCATAATATGCGCGCTAGTTAGGGTCGCGCCGATCGTCGTGTTGATCCCTTGTGCATGGGAAGCCATTGCGCCAGCAACCGTACCCATTCCTTCACTATGGGAAACTGCACCACTTGCCGTTGTTCCATTTCCCTCAGCATGTGCTTCAACACCACTTGCCACGGTAGTGTTACCTTCCGCATGCGAACTTTCACCCGAAGCGATCGTTGTGTGACCTTCGGCATGTGCTTGGTCAATGGCTGCCACTGTGCCAGATCCTTCTGAGTGAGCAGCAACCCCCTGTGCAAGAGTGAAAATACCTTCCGCATGACTTACCGTATTCGTTGCAGAAGTCAGTGCTCCTTCCGCGTGACTAGCCATTCCACTTGCTACATTAAAGTCTCCTTCTACGTGACTAAAAGGTCCACTTGCGGTACAAGCAGATCCTTCCGCATGACTAGCCATTCCACTCGCTATCGTAAAGCTTCCTTCCGCATGGGAACCAAAGTCCCCACTAGCAATGGTGTTCGTTCCTTCCGCATGACTTGGAGAACCACTTGCCGTAGTCTGTTGTCCTTCACTATGCGTAAATGTCCCTGTTGCCGTCGTCAAGGTTCCTTCGGCATGACTTACGATACCAAGAGCGATCGTACTATTTCCTTCCGCATGGCTATTCATTCCATTAGCAACCGTCAAATTTCCTTCTGCATGGGTTTGTTCTTGGCTGGCAAACGTACTGTTCCCTTCCGCATGACTTTGGAGCCCACTGGCTGTAGTACCCCTTCCTTCCGCATGACTTTCACTGCCACTTGCCGTCGTGTTCATGCCTTCGGCATGCGCGTTTACTCCTGAAGCAGTAGTCTGCATTCCCTCTGCATGCGCATTGTCACCAGATGCTACGGTAGAACAACCTTCCGCATGGGCAGCTGTTGCCCCAGCGGTAGTGTCTAGACCTTCACTGTGCGAGGCAAAACCAGTGGAAAGGCTTTCCATCCCTTCGGCATGAGCACAGTTGTTTGCTGTCGTTGTACCGCAACCTTCTGTATGCGAACCAACTCCTCCAGCTGTAGTACCGATCCCTTCCGCATGACTTGCAGCATTAGATGCAAACGAAAGTGCTCCTTCGGCATGACTGCCTTCACCAAGTGCCTCATTATTTAATCCTTCCGCATGACTAAAAAGACCACTCGCGGTACAACCTTCTCCTTCCGCATGACTGGACACACCATTAGCTATTGTAAAATTACCCTCGGCATGTGAACCAAAATCTCCGCTGGCTGTTGTATTCGTTCCCTCCGCATGACTCGGAGATCCGCTCGCAGTGGTCTGCTGTCCTTCACTATGTGCAAACTGACCCGTTGCTATGGTTAATGTTCCCTCGGCATGACTTACAACTCCTAAAGCTACTGTACTATTCCCTTCCGCATGACTAGTCATTCCACTTGCAGCGGTCATATCACCTTCCGCATGCGCCTCTTGTTGACTGGCAACCGTGCTGTTTCCTTCCGCATGGGAATTAAATCCGGATGCGGTCGTTCCATTTCCCTCAGTATGGGAGTTAACGCCAAGCGCTACATTCATATTGCCTTCGGCATGCGCGTTCGCTCCTAATGCCAATGTATTGTTACCTTCGGCATGCGATTGTGCACCACATGCGGTCGTTCCAAACCCTTCTGCATGCGACGATTCACCAGCTGCAAACGTAAACATCCCTTCCGTATGCGAACTACAACCTCCCGCAAACGTTCCTGTTCCTTCCGCATGCGACTCACCGCCAACACTCCAACTGTCTAACCCTTCCGCATGTGA
>NZ_QXJP01000047.1 GCF_004115085.1 Longirhabdus pacifica
GAAGATGTAAACGTGCAAGATGAAGATGGAGATACACTACTAATGTTAGCGACTGGGAACGGACATATCGATATTGTTCGGGCATTAATTCATGCTAATGCAAATGTAAACTTGAAAGGTGACGATGGATACACCGCTTTTATGCTAGCAGTATCTAAAGGACATATCGATATAGTGAAGACATTAAGTCATGCTAATGCAGATGTAAACTTGAAAAGTGACGATGGATTCACCCCTCTTATCTTTGCAGCTATAAATGGACATATCGATATGGTAAAGACATTAATTGATGCTAATGCAAATGTAAACTTGAAAAGTGACAATGAATTCACCCCTCTTATGATTGCAGCTCTGAAAGGGAATATCGATATGGTGCAAGCATTAATTCATGCTAATGCAGATGTGAATATGAGAAATAACGATGGATTCACCGCTCTTATGGTTGCAGCTAAGAATGGTCATATCGATATAGTGAAGACATTAAGTCATGCTAATGCAGATGTGAATATGAAAGGTAACGATGGATACACCCCTCTTATGTTTGCAGCTATGCATGGACATATCGATATGGTGAAGACATTAATTGATGCTAATGCAGATGTGAATATGAAGAATAACGATGAATACACCGCTCTTATGTTTGCAGCTATAAATGGAGATATCGATATGGTGAAGACATTAAGTCATGCTAATGCAGATGTGAATATGAAAGGTAACGATGGATACACCCCTCTTATGTTTGCAGCTATAAATGGAGATATCAATATGGTGAAGACATTAAGTCATGCTAATGCAGATGTGAATATGAAAGGTAACGATGGATACACCGCTCTTATGTTAGCAGCTTCCCAGGGGCATATCGATATGGTGCAGGCTTTAATTCAAGCTAATGCGGATGTCAATGTACAAAATGACCATGGATACACCGCTCTTATCGCAGCTGCAAGTATAGGACATCAGGATATTGTACAGGTTCTATTACATGCAAAAGCCGACACTTCGTTGCAAACAATGGAGGGTGAAACAGCCTTAGACATTGCTAAAAGTTTAGAAAATGATGAACTGACTACGCTCCTATCCAATGCAGAAGTGTAAAAAAGGCTAGTGAAATGCTCAAACAAACCTATCTAGTATGTACTTCTGATTCACTATGAAATGAAAAAAACAAATCATTTATTAACTTTTATATGTTTTACTAAATTTTAATTCGAGGTGTTGAAATGAACAAGCCCATTTTGTATTTATTTAGTCTCGTTATTTTATGTTCTATTTTTACAGGAGCACAGTTCGATAATACAGTAGTCTTTATTCATGATATGGAGGTTCCCTTAGAAGTCGCTTCTACCAAGAGTATTGTCATTAGCATTTTAATTGCTATTTTTGTAGGAGGAGTATTTTTTACACTTCGAAATAGAACATCCGAGAAAGACAAACTATTCCTAGCAATCATTGATGGACATTACGATATGATCCAAACACTTATCAATAATCAAGCAGATATAAATGTAAAACATGAAGGATACACCGCTCTCATACTAGCTGCAGAAAGAGGACACACTAATATTGTACAGGCTTTAATTGATGCTAATGCAGATGTCAATGGAAAACATGATCATGGATACACCGCCCTTCACGTAGCAGCTGGAAAAGGACATACAGATATCGTGCAGGCTTTCATTCATGCTAATGCAGATGTCAATGTGCAGGATAAGCATGGAGAGACCGCTCTTATGCAGGCAGTTTATCACCAAAAAATCGATACGGTACAAATACTAATTCATGCTAATGCGGATGTAAATTTGAAACATATAGAAGAATACACTGCCCTTATGCTAGCAGCTACACAGGGGTATATCGATATTGTAAAGGTATTAATTCATGCTAATGCAGACGTCAATGTACAAAATGATGAAGGATTCACCGTTCTTATGGCAGCAATTGACAATGGACATACCGATATTGCGCAGGCTTTAATTCATGCTAATGCAAATCTAAATTTGCAAGATATGGATGGACAAACGGCTCTTATGCTAGCTTCTGTGAAAGGACAGAAGGATGTTGTGCAAGCGTTGATTCGTGCTAATGCAGATGTAAATTTGAGACATGATCATGGCTACACCGCGCTTCATGTAGCAATTGCAGGAAAAACTGCACTTATGGCACAAGCAGAAGAAGAAACTCAAAATATTGTAAATCCATTAATTCCTGATAATGCGGGTGTAAATATGAAACATATAGAAGAATACACCATTTCTATGCTTGCAGCTAGGATGTATATCGATATTGTGAATATATTAATTGATGCTAATGCAAATGTGAATATAAAAAATAACAATGGAGTCACCGCTCTTATGTTAGCAGCTTCCCAGGGGCATATCGATATGGTGCAGGCTTTAATTCAAGCTAATGCGGATGTCAATGTACAAAATGACCATGGATACACCGCTCTTATCGCAGCTGCAAGTATAGGACATCAGGATATTGTACAGGTTCTATTACATGCAAAAGCCGACACTTCGTTGCAAACAATGGAGGGTAAAACAGCCTTAGACATTGCTAAAAGTTTAGAAAATGATGAACTGATTACACTCCTATCCAATGCAGAAATGTAAAAAGAAGCTAGTGGATTGTTGAACTATAGCATCACGCTACAAAAACAAACCATTTATTAACTATTTGTATGTTTTAC
>NZ_QXJP01000048.1 GCF_004115085.1 Longirhabdus pacifica
TTAGCTTCGCCACTGTTACCCATAATGTGTGCGCTTGTAAGTCCAGCACCTACTGTAGTATTGATCCCTTCTGCATGGGAAGCTACACCCACTGCCATCGTTCCTGTACCTCCAGCATAGGAACACTGTCCCATTGCTACTGTATTACATCCTTCCGCATGCGCGTAATTCCCCCCCACTATCGTACCCATGCCTTCGGCATGACCAGCGAGAGCAACTTCCATAACTTGAGTCATGCAACCTTCCGCATGCGAGAAATCAGCTTCAGCTGTCGTTCCCATGCCTTCGGTGTGGGCCCCCATTCCTCCTACCAATGTTCCTCCTGCTACAGTATTTACTCCTTCCGCATGGGCAGCCAAGCCACACGAAGTAGTACCAAATCCTTCCGAATGAGAGTAAAATAACATCGCAGTTGTTTCAAATCCTTCAGCATGACTCCCCTCTAATACTGCAATAGTACTTAATCCTTCCGAATGACAACCTACTTCGTTGGCTACCGTGCACTGACCTTCCGCATGAGAAGATTCCCCTTGAGCAATTGTTGAAGCTCCTTCGGAATGAGAGCCGAAGCTACCACTTGCTGTTGTACCTGAGCCTTCCGCATGCGCGTGAATTCCACTTGCACTTGTTTGTAGTCCTTCTGCATGCGAACCAAGTGCACTCGCGGTTGTCTGGAATCCTTCCGCATGGGAGGCAAATCCACTGGCAATCGAACCTGTCCCGCCAGCATAAGAACAATCTCCCATAGCTGTTGTATTACATCCTTCCGCATGGGAACTGAATCCATTCGCCATAGTAGAATCACCTTCCGCATGGGAGGCAGTTGCTCCTGCTGTGTTTTCAACTCCTTCTGCATGGGAGGCAAACCCATTTGCTTCCGTTCCATTTCCTTCCGCATGACTGTCAAAGCCACCAGCTACAGTCGAATTACCCTCCGCATGCGCGTTATCTCCTATTGCCATTGTACCCGTACCTTCTGCGTGACCTTGACCACCGCTGCTCGTTGTAAATCTACCTTCAGAATGAGATGCAAATCCTGAGGCAATGGTAATACAGCCTTCGGCATGGGAAGCAATGCCTAACGTGGAACTAGCATCACCTTCGGCATGCGATGCTTTTGCATCCATTTCTGTATTACTTAAAAAACCCTCCGCATGAGAAAACTCTCCTAGTGTTAGCGTACCGTTTCCTTCCGCGTGGGATGCATCCGCCATCGCAACACTAAGCACTCCCTCAGAGTGAGTATTAGTACCTTCTGCAATCGTTATTTGCCCTTCCGCATGGGAGGCCGTAGATATACTAGCAGTTAGAATACCTTCAGCGTGACTTGCATCACCAAGTGCTTCTGTATCTGATCCTTCCGCATGAGCCTGTGCACCAGAAGCCAATGTCCCCGAGCCTTCCGCATGCGATTCCTCTGCTAAAGCGAGGGTTCCATTCCCTTCCGCATGGGATTGTGAACCATTAGCTTCTGTGCCCAAACCTTCCGCATGGGAGTTTTCTCCATTCGTCATCGTTCCGTTTCCTTCTGCATGGGAACCCGTTGCTCCTGCCGTAGTGCTCACTCCTTCGGCATGTGATTGCGCACCACTTGCGAAGGTTCCTAGCCCTTCCGCATGCGATTGTAGTCCACTAGCTCGTGTCATGGCTCCTTCGGCATGCGCATCTGCTCCACTGGCTATCGTTGATCCTCCTTCGGCATGCGCCGCATCTCCCTCTGCTGATGTACCTATACCTTCCGCATGTGCATGATTCCCACTCGCCACGGTCTGGAATCCTTCGGCATGCGATTGTAAACCACTAGCCGTTGTCACTGCTCCTTCCGCATGCGCATCTGCTGCGCTGGCTACCGTTGCTCCTCCTTCCGCATGGGAAGCCTCACCACTAGCCATTGTTCCAATTCCTTCGGCATGCGATTGGCTTTCTATTGCCATTGTCGCAAATCCTTCGGCATGCGATTGAAATCCACTAGCCGTTGTCACTGCTCCTTCCGCATGCGCATCTGCTGCGCTAGCTTCTGTTCCTCCTCCTTCCGCATGACTGTTATCTCCACTCGCCACGGTGAAGGCTCCCTCTGCGTGAGATGCTTGACTCGTAGCCGATGTATTTAACCCTTCTGCATGACTTCCATTGTCACTGGCCGTGGTTAAAATCCCTTCTGCATGACTGTTGTCTCCACTAGCTACCGAACGAATACCTTCCGCATGAGAACTGCTGCCACTGGCTTCTGTGATAAACCCTTCAGCATGGCTAAAAAAGCCAGAAGCCACACTTCCAGTCCCTTCCGCATGCGATCTATCACCACTTGCAGTAGTACTAAACCCTTCGGCATGACTAGAAAAACCAGAAGACGTTGTCTCGCTGCCTTCAGCATGACTGGAAAAACCAGAAGCTATAGTGTTTCTTCCTTCTGCATGCGCATTTGCCCCATCGGCTGTGGTGTCATTTCCTTCCGCATGAGAATTTATTCCATTCGCAATGGTATCATTTCCTTCCGCATGCGCATTATCTCCTTCTGCTATAGTTGAAATCCCTTCTGCATGGGAATTCACTCC
>NZ_QXJP01000049.1 GCF_004115085.1 Longirhabdus pacifica
CGTTTTCTACTCTATTACACACATCTGACATCATCATTCCTCCTATTTTTCAGATAGGATACTATATTCTACATGATGATGGGCGGTAACATGGCTATACAATGTCATATCTAATACACAGAAGTTTATTGAAGACCAAGGTGTTGCATAATTTTGTTCAACTGACGCTGCATCGACGTTTGATATGCATTTAACACAACTAACACCTGGTTATCTCCTGTACGCTTCATAACACGATATCCGTTTATTGCATGGGTGGCAATACCGTCTTCATTCGGCAGGCAGTACCCGTTCACTTGACACGTACCATCGTCTTTCACTCGCAATTGTCCGACCAAACCAACCGGTACCCACTCTTCTCTTTGCTGTCTTGGAATATATTGTTGACTCGGATCATAGTCAGGATTCAACATTAAGTGGGATTGCACTTTTTCCTCTTGCAGCATCTTGCCATGTTCATCATAACTTGCGGGAGTAATGTTTTGCTCATATTGTAAACGACCCCACTCATCTGTTACATATTGTCCTTGCCACTGTAATTGCGATGAGCCAGCCAACACTGCTGGTGTTGCACTCACTACACCTAAAATATAATCATCTTGACTGGTGGCTTTACGCACTTTATCTCCATCTAATGTTACAAATGTGCCTACGGGAATGGATTGACCATCTGTAGATTCGAACATTTCAGCAAAGTCACAGTTACATGACATCCCTTGTGTCACCGTACCCATGAAACAAGCATCGCCAATGTTGACACCACCGCTGGATACGCCACTAATAAAAGCAGCAAGGCCATTGCCTGTAACCCCAAATGCACCCGCCGCTAAATGCCACGAGTTTTCTAGTTTCGCACTACCGCTATTGCCCATAATATGCGCGCTATTCAAAGTAGCACCAATGGTCGTGTTGATTCCTTGTGCATGCGAAGCAGTTGCGCCAGCAACCGTACCCATTCCTTCACTATGAGAAGCTTCACCACTTGCTGTCGTTCCTTCCCCTTCGGCATGACTACTTTCCCCACTTGCCACGGACTCAAGGCCTTCCGCATGCGCACTAAACCCGGAAGCGATAGTGTCCGTTCCTTCCGCATGAGAGCTACTTTCCGTCGCTCTAGTTGCAAAACCTTCGGCATGAGAATCTGCTCCCATGGCTATCGTCTGTCTTCCTTCGGCATGAGATGCTTCCCCTGTTGCGCTTGTCATGAATCCTTCGGCATGGGAAAAACTAGCATTAGCAATACTACTTATGCCTTCGGCATGAGACGCTAATCCAATCGCTTGTGTATCATTGCCTTCGGCATGAGAACTGAGACCCGATGCTGTAGTGCCCATCCCTTCGGCATGAGATGCCACTCCGCAAGCCATCGTTAATTCCCCTTCGGCATGGGCAGCTTCTCCATCAGCTATACTTCCCACACCTTCGGCATGGGAAGCTGTGGAACCTGCTATACTCTCAAAACCTTCCGCATGAGAGGCTACACCGTTGGCTATACTCATTTCGCCTTCGGCATGACTTGAGTCACCGTTGGTTGTAGTTCTAAGTCCTTCAGCATGGGAAGCTTCACCATTTGCCACAGTCAGCTCTCCTTCCGCATGGGACGCATCACCGAACGCAATGGCTCCTGTCCCTTCCGCATGCGCACCGAAATCACCAAGTGCCATATTCACCTCGCCTTCGACGTGAGAGGTGTTGCCACTAGAAATATTATTTGTTCCTTCCGCATGCGAAGCTAAGATACCGCTGGATATATTATTGAATCCTTCCGCATGTGCATTTGGCCCTGAAGCTGTATTACTCATCCCTTCAACATGAGCATTTACCCCACTAGCTATATTACTATTTCCTTCACTATGTGCTTGATCGCCACTCGCCACCGTATTGTTACCTTCGGCATGGGAATTAAATCCCGAAGCTGTCGTTCCATTTCCCTCAGTATGGGAGTTAACGCCAAGCGCTGCATTCATATTGCCTTCCGCATGCGCGTTCGCTCCTAATGCCAATGTGTTGTTTCCTTCTGCATGCGATTGTGCACCACATGCGGTCGTTCCAAACCCTTCGGCATGCGAGGATTCGCCAGCTGCAAACGTAAACATCCCTTCCGTATGGGAAGCGCATCCTCCTGCAAACGTTCCGTTTCCTTCCGCATGCGAATCATCCCCCACACTCCAGCAATCTAATCCTTCCGCATGCGAATGATCGCCGAACGCTTCCGTATTGTTGCCTTCTGCATGACCAGCCATGCCAAATACTTTTGTATTGATCCCCTCTGCATGCCCAGCTGTGGCATCTGCCAGTGTTGTAACTCCTTCACTGTGAGCCGCCATTCCACTGGCGGTACTTCCACTACCTTCGGCATGCGCACATGCTGCTTGTGTCACGGTATTACACCCTTCAGCGTGTGAGTTGATTCCAGACGCCGTTGTCCCATTCCCTTCGGCATGGGC
>NZ_QXJP01000050.1 GCF_004115085.1 Longirhabdus pacifica
CGTTTTACTGTCCCTGGCATAGATTTTAAATTATACCATTGCTGTGTCTCAGGATCATATACTTCCGCTGAATAGTCGGGAGAACTAGCATCTAATACGTAAAGCTTCCCGTCTTTTTCTACTGCGTCTACTTCTAATCTTTCAAATATCATATCCATCTCAGGCACAGCTTCCCATTTATCTTCCGCTACGTTATACTTTGTTACATCATCATAGTAAAATGGTTGTGTATGTCCACCCGTATCTGGATCTCTTATTGCTGTATTTAGCCCTCCAATAGAATATATATCATTGTTGTATACTATAAGTCCGTGACGATGTAACTGGAAGCTTAAAAAGCTTTTTTTCGTCCACGTATCCTCAGCAGGATCATACTCATAGAATAGTCTTCTAACCGTATCCATTATATAGACTTTATCATCTAATACGACAGCTCTACCATCATAACTTACCTCTGGCATAGGCCCTGCCAATCTCCAAACATCTTCTTCTACATTATAAATTTGAACTGTATCGGTAGGTAAATT
Source organism: Longirhabdus pacifica (assembly GCF_004115085.1). GTDB lineage: Bacteria > Bacillota > Bacilli > Paenibacillales > DSM-105158 > Longirhabdus > Longirhabdus pacifica. Next base: position 528 of record NZ_QXJP01000050.1, read on the forward strand.
TCCCCCTCCACCGAATACATAGATTTCTCCATTGATTTCCACTATCCCAAAACACTTTTTAGGTGCAAACATAGGAGCAGCTGTTGTCCACGTGTCTGTTTTTGGATCATACACCTCAACAACCCCTGTAGCAGGACCTAATTTATACGTTGCTCCACCCATCGTGTAAATTTTTTCATCTACAACAATTGTACCAAAGCCATAACGTGGTGTAGGCATGGGCGTTCCAGACTGCCATGCAGTTGACTGTGATTCCACTGCTTCTTCGTCATATAAACCTATTTCATCTGTTACTTCACTTACTAGATTTAATTCACTTACTTCCATTTGATTCATTATTTCTTGTTCAATAGGTAGTAAGTCCGTTTGCAATTGCTCCGCACTTACCGTCATCACAGGACTCATAACTAATGTTGTAACTAACGCTAATTTAGCTATCTTCCCTTTTGTCATTAAAAATCCCACCTTCTTGTGTGTAGTTTGTTTGCTTTGGAAGCGCACCCATTATATATCGGATCTACAGTCCTTGTGTTGTATCAGACTGTAGCACTAATTATCGACATAAATTGCAACTATAATATTCATTGAAAGTAGTGAGAATGAAAGGATATATAGGTTATTAGAATGTGTTATTTGCATTTGACAAGAAAAATTACATATAAAGAACTATTTCTATGTAGTTCATTAGTAACAATAAATTACCTATTTTTATTTTTCAATACATATATGGAAACAAAAATAATATAATTTTGACAAATTATATTATTTACATTAAATAACATTAAACCTAACTATGTATAATACTAAGGTTGTAATTCTAGCACAAAAGAGTTCATTGTATACAAAATGATACAGCATTTCAAATACAACTAAATTGTTCTAACACAACGAGAGAAAAATTGAAAACAAATAAATAGAGAGGAACTTTGAAGTTCAGTGAAGTGATGATATTAAATGTGTACACTATTGATGATTTAATATGATAAAGTGGAGTAGTGCTAGCTGTAACGCCAAAGGTAGTATAAACCAATGTTACGCCAACTAGCACTATATCATAGTAAGATATGAAACCCATTTCATGTCAAATGGTTTTTTCAAACAACATGTTTGAAGTAAAAACGAAATAATGAAGGTACTATGTGAAAAAATTATAATGATATTCCATATTTTACTAAAAGGAGCATGGTTGACATGAGTAATATTACTGATATAGCTAAAAGAGCGAACGTTTCTCGTACCACCGTATCTCGCGTGATGAACAACCATCCTTATGTGAAAGAAGAGAAACGTGATGCGGTGTTAAAGGCGATAGAAGAGCTAAATTATATGCCTAATTTAAATGCTGTTCATTTATCTAAAGGAAAAACGAATGTTTTTGGCGTTGTTGTGCCTAAAGTCGGACATCCATTTTTCAGTAATTTAACGTTTTCTGAAAGAAGTCTCCATCTTCAAGCGTGTGAAGGACGAATCCCAACGATAAGGTGGAGATGAATTTCGGTTGGCGTTAGCCAAAAATATTGTATGTTATTTTCAACATTGATATAATCAATATTAGTTAATCAGTATTAGTTAATAGAAAGGTTGTTATATCAATGACGTTAGATAACAATAATCACTCAGTTTTCTCACTGCATTATCACCTTGTTTTGGTAGTGAAATATCGTATCG
>NZ_QXJP01000051.1 GCF_004115085.1 Longirhabdus pacifica
GCAGAAACATATCCTTGGTTAGATGAGTTGAGAGAAGTAGGAACGACAGGGACAAACTTACTTTCTATGACCCCATATGTTTATTACAAGGATGAAGATGGTAAACCAAGGAGCTTTGATCGCATCACAGAACAACCGATTGAAATGGTGAACAACTGGGGAACCGTAATGGTACACCGCATGATAGTTGTAGATGTTAGGTCACCTGATGATATTCGAGGCGTCTATGGGGATATGTTTTATGATAGAGATACGTTAATAGCAGATATGGAGAGATATTCTTTTATAAAAGATTCTATAGGTAAATTATACACTGCTTTTGTAGAAGTTACTGTAACTCCTGCGGTAGAAAATATGAGTACATTTCAATACGTTAATAGTCTGCCTGATAATGGTTTTGTTAGAGGTTCGTCTTTAGAAGGTTCAGGAACTACCAAACAATATAGTTTGAATACATTACCTAGAGGTAGTGATGCAGGCTTTTTCGTGAAAGATACTCCCAATAGATTATGGGTAAGTAACGCTATGCAAAAAGAAATGGGAGAAAGATATTCTTTGGATGTGAAAATAGGAACTTTTTCTAGTTTCTATATTCCTGAGTAACAGAAAAGAGGGAATAAGAGTTGAAATTACTAAAATGTATGCTTATTGTCGTCTTACTCTTGTGTGCTACTCCGATGACATCTCTATTAGCCCAATCTCCAACGGTAGTAAGTCCTAATCCACCAACGAATAAGCAAACGATGACGATAGAAGTGGGAGTCAAAAATGAACCAAATCCTGGTGTATATTGGTATCAAATAGACAATGGAAACTTTCGTGCAAATTATTCTGATGAAAACTTTCAAGCCCAATTAAAGGAAGTGCCGAACGCTGGAACAGATTGGAACCCGTATCCACAAACAAGTGTTATTACGGATCATGTGGATATGGATAATTATCGTCCTAGTAAATTTGTATATGTTAATAAACAAGGTGAAGACGTAGATGTCCCCATCAGTAAAGTTAAATCCTATGATATCGAGAGTATTAAATTTGCTGAACAATCAATAAATGATAGAAGTTTTCAAGGTATCTATGTTCAACAAGTTAATAAAAATGATAAATATGTCATGTTAAAAACAGAAACAGGACACAACTACAAGCATTCCAAATACGAAGTATTTAGCACGAGATACGGTACAAATTACCCAAAAGTGAGAGTAGGTTACTTCACTCCACTTAAAGTGACATGGAAAGGAATCATCGAACAATCCAAAGAGATCCAAGTAAGAGAAGATGCTACTTTGGCAGTGGGCAGCACTAGAAATATATATGCCGATGTTCGAACGATGGACTTTGGAGAGACAAGCTGGGGAAGTTGGATGGATGTCACTACGCAAAGTAAAACGACGTGGACTTCGCAAAATCCTGCTGTTGCCACTGTGAATGCACAAGGAAAAGTGACAGCAAAGACAGTAGGTAACACAACAATCACCGCAGTATGGAAGAACGAGGATGGCTTCGAACTAACGGATAGTGCAGTTATTACTGTAGTGAATGTCGACTGTGATGCAACACCGAACGATCCAGCATGTGATACAGGTGGTGGAGGTTCTACAGATCCGCCAGATAACTCTTCCAGTGATGGAGAAACAAAGACAGGGGAGGATCTAGACCCAGATGCCAAAGGATACATAGACAATTGTGAAAGAACGTTTGATGTGACACAAGGCATACCGACTTCTGAATGTTTGGAAATAGCTGTGACAGATGCGAAAAGTTATTTGTATGCCTATGAATTTCAAGAAAAACTCGGTACGAACTACTATCAAGTCACCGTAGAGAAAACGTACAATCTGGAATGGCAAGAAGAAGAGTTTAGTCATTTTGAAGAGGAGTACGATGCTAACGGAAATGTCACCAGCCAAAAAGAAGTGAAGAAATGGGTCGATTACGCTGAAACCGAGACCGTATCCCAAGATTATAACATTAGCCGTGAATACTCCTACTGGCAAATAGATGGATTTGCACTGTATGGCATAGATCAAGCATCGATGCAAAACTATGCCTTGCCAAACGGTCAACAAGTGATGCAACCATCGAATGGGTATCAAGCCCCTGCCGTTACGGTGAAACAATA
>NZ_QXJP01000004.1 GCF_004115085.1 Longirhabdus pacifica
CCACTCTCATAAAGTTTTACCATCTGTTGTTTAAATTCAGGTGTAAATGTTCTTCTTGTTCTTTTGGTCATAGTAGAATTCTCTCCTCTTTATTATTAATTCTAGTCTACTTGACCTTAATTTTTCTGTCTAGCTAAGTGTAGCCGATCCAATCTTTTTAACAAGTTTTGATCATCCAGCAAACATTATAGATCATCAGAACATGAAACTGAATGAAAAAATTGTTCAATTTCAGAATAAATTAAAATTATCTAGTGAACGTATGGAAGAGTTGCAGAGCAAGTTGAAAACTTCAAACGAAAAACAGAAAGAATTACAAAGTCAAATAGAGCTACACCAGCAACAAATACTATATTTGCAAGATATAACACCAGCAAATGAACATGAAATCGTTATCGATCAAAGAATACCGAATGAGGTTATTGAAATATTTAAAAATTATGTAGAAGCAATAAATACAAATAATGTTGAATTAATGGAAGCAACTTTTAGTAATGATCTTAAAGATGAAAGCTACTTTCATTTATTTTCGGGGTTTTCTAAAGAAGATTTTTCACAAAATGAAACACAGTATACGCTGCTTAAACTCGGACAATACAGAAAAATAAATGATCATGCTATAGAAATAGTGGTATTGTTTCAAGAGGGAACTTCAATGGACATAAGAGGTAGTTATTTTTACTTACATCATCTATTAGAAGAAGAGCAATGGAATTGGAAAATAGTAAATAGAGATTAAATCGCAGTTAATTTAATTAGAAAATTCAATTTATTTATGAGATGCTAGTGATATAATACAATAAATTATACTATTTATGTCATTTGCAAAATAACAATATACCATGCAAACAAATTATTATAGGGTGGTACATAAAGAAATGATCAATCATTATAAATACGGTATTTCAATTGTAATTGGGGCAGTATTAATTATAGGATCTCTAGTCTTTTATTTTCAAAATACATACGATGATAAAAAATCATCATACCATGAATTGAATAATGTTGTTCATGAACTAAATTCTAAAGAAAAAATAACATTAAAAATCGTTGGAGGGAATAGTGTTATTGTTCATGAAATTGATAAACTAATAAATATGTTTGAAATAAGTGAGTGGGAAAAATTTCATCAAACCAATTCATCTTTATCGATATTAGCACCGTTTATTATAATGGAGTATGATATTGATACTATACAAACAGAATTATATTTTGATAAGAATTCAAATATTGTAGAAGTCTACTATAATGGACAACGATTTTATTATAAAATAAATAATAGAGTTATTGAAGGATTGGAAGAGTTTATTTTGAGAAAGCAAACATAAAGAAGGGTTAATGCGTGTGCGCAGGGTTTTTCAACAAGCGCTACCTAGCGGATGACATTGACTTGGGGTTCAAACAGGCAGCACAACGTTACTGCTTGAAACTGCTATGTTTTTGCCTGTTCCCAAGGCAAGATCAGGAGCGATCTTCACACACTTCTGCGGCAAGCTTGTTCCTACAGTAGCTCACGCATGCCACCCCCAAATCGCCACAGAGCAAATGCGTGTGCGCCGGGTTTCTCAACAAGCGCTACCTAGCGGATGACATTGACTTGGGGTTCAAACAGGCAGCACAACGTTACTGCTTGAAACCGCTATGTTTTTGCCTGTTCCCAAGGCAAGATCAGGAGCGATCTTCCCACACTTCTGCGGCAAGCTTGTTCCTGCCCAAGCTCACGCATGCTCATACAACGAAGGAACCCGATCATCAAACACACTCATTTTTTTACGCACTTCATCTACCTTGCTCAAATCCAATGTAGTCTGTAAAATAGCTTCCTCTTCACCCGCTTCTGTCACCACTTCCCCCCATGGATCAACAACCATAGAATGTCCGAATGCTGTATCAGATTGAGGATCACTGCCAGCGTTACACGCCACCACGTACATTTGATTTTCAATAGCACGTGCAATGATAAGCGAACGCCAGTGATATAATCTCGACTTAGGCCAATAAGCAGGAACAAACAATACTTTCACTCCACGTAAAGCCAATGTTCTAGCCATTTCAGGAAAACGTAATTCATAGCAAATGTTGATCCCACACATCACATCATCGATACATCCATTCCATAATTGATGACCTGCTTTAAACAGATGCTGTTCACCAGAGTAACTAAACAAATGCGTTTTTACATACTCTCCTATCCTATCGCCTTCACGATTAAAGATGAGGGACGTATTAAACACATCTCCCCCTCTTTTTGCAGCAACCGTTCCTGCAATGACGTGAACACCATAACGTTGACATAGAGAGGAAACAATACGTTCCGTTTGTTGCCCGTGATCGTCCGCAACGTAATATAACTGTTTTGGTGGCAAATACCCTGTATTCCACAGTTCATTTGTAATAATGACATCTGGTTTTACTTGCTGCTTCATCGCCTCTTCAAGACGTTGAGCCATCACCTCATAGTTAGATATTGGATCATCGCTATTGATAGCCAATTGAATCATCGCAACGTTCATGTCTTCCTCCTTGTGAATCGATGGTGATGTGCCACTTCCAGCATCCACTTTTAGCATAACATCATGTAGTGTAGTCTTCCGCCAATATTCCGTAATAGGCTAAATCATAAAATTGTCCATCTCTACTTACGTGCTTTTTCAATGTCCCTTCATACTTTAGACCAGCGTTTTGCAGTACTTTTTGTGAAGCTTCATTATGCACATATGCCGTGCCATAAACTTTGTTCAACTTCAGATCTTCCAACCCAAACTGCACTAATCTTTTTGCCGCTTCTGTCCCAAAGCCATTCCTCCAATAAGGTTTGCCAATCCAGTAAGCTAGTTCCCCTCTACTATAATTTGTACTTGCATTAAGATGAGTAGCTCCAATGAATGTATTCGTATTTTTGTCAACAATAGCAAACTCATATATTCCCTTCTCCGCTAACGACTGGTGTAATTGTATCCATTGCAATGCTGCTCCTTGAGGATAAGGATGTGGTACATTTAACGTCATTTCTGCAATCTCTTTTTCACAAGCTAATTGTTGTACCATATCTGCATCTTCTATTTCGCATGGTCTTAATATTAATCGGTCTGACTCTAGAGTAGGAATATGTATCATTTTTTTCTCCTCCAATAATTTCTTCTACCTGTCACGATTACTTTGACTCATGTTACCACATCATACACATATACATTCATATCCTCACTTGCTTCGTACATTTCCACATACATTGTGTGTTTAATGTATATCTCTTTTCTTGAATCTTCCACCTTTGACATCATGGATACTGCCAACAGCTAAAAAGGCAGCAGGATCTAATTCTTCTACGATAGATTTTAACTTGGCTTCTTCCAAACGAGTAATCACCGTAAAAATCACTTTTTTCTGATCGTGTGAAAAGCCACCTTCACCGTTCAAATACGTTACGCCCCTACCTAAACGCTGTAATAGTGCATCCCCGATTTCAGTATAATTGTCACTAATGATCCAAACAGACTTCGACTCATCGAAACCTTCAATGGTGATATCAATCATTTTAAAAGCGATAAAATAAGCAATCAACGAATACATCGCTTCATTCCAACCGAATACAAAACCAGCCGTCCCTAAAATAAATAAGTTAAAAAACATCACGACTTCGCCAACAGAAAAAGGAAGTTTTTTACTGAATAAAATAGCAACGATCTCCGTGCCATCTAACGAACCACCTGAACGAATGACAAGTCCAACACCGATACCAAGTACAACACCACCAAACACTGCTGCTAGCAAAGGGTCTTTTGTCAGTCCTTCATCTGCAAAATGAATGGAATGAAGAAAAAAAGTACCGAGTGACATCGTACTAACGCCGATGAGGGTAAAAATAGCAAACGTCTTACCAATTTGCTTATACCCCAAAAACAAAAATGGCAAGTTAAAAATAAACAAAAACAAGCCTAACGGTAAATCTGCTAAATAAGAAGTAATAAGCGATACCCCTACGATTCCACCATCGATGATATCGTTTGGAACGAAAAATGTTTCTAGCGAAATAGAAACAAGTATGGAACCCAGTAAAATAAGTAATAATCGATTCACGCGTTGACCTATAGACATTTTTTGATGCTGTTGCTGTACGTTTTTTAACAATTCATGATTTTCAGACTGTGTAGGTTCTTGCTGTTCATTATGTTCTGTCAATCCTATATCCCCCTCCTATTTTTCCCTATATTGTCCGATCTTTCTGTAATTTCTGTCCCCATCTTTAAAATGTATAAGAAATTACAACATATTGCAAAAATACGCAACTTAACATGTGTTTTTATTATATGTCAGCAAAGCCTACATCGTAAAGCACATTATGAGCTGCTATGAAAAATAAACTTTTTATTTATATTTTTTAGTTTCAGAGATATCATTCCAATAAAAGAAAAATGTATTTTTTTTATTCACAGATTACAGTAAAGAGGTATAATGTAAACATGAAAAGCAAGGAGGGGAAGTCTGTATGCGTAGTGAAATGAAAGATACAAATGAGCCTGTAATCAAAGTACATAAACTATTAAAACGATACGATACATTTACGGCGGTAAATGAAATTCAATTCGACGTGCATCACGGGGAAGTATTTGGTTTATTAGGACCGAATGGAGCAGGAAAAACAACAACCATCGAAATGATAGAAGGCTTACGCAAACCTGATGGAGGCCATGCTGTTGTTGGCGGGTATGACACACAGAAACAATTGAACAAAGTAAAAGAGGTCATAGGTGTACAATTACAATCCACATCTTTATTTGAACTATTGACCGTCAAAGAAATTGTCGTCATGTATGCTAGTTTCTACGCTCACTCTGTGCCAGTGGACCCATTACTAGAAAGTGTGAATTTAAAAGAAAAGATGTCCACACACGTGAAAAATTTATCTGGTGGACAAAAACAAAGATTGGCGATTGCACTTGCATTAGTGAATGACCCACTTGTTGTCTTCTTAGATGAACCGACAACGGGCTTAGACCCGCAAGCGAGAAGATCACTGTGGGACATTATATTGAGATTGAAAGACCAAGGTAAAACGATTGTCTTATCTACCCACTATATGGACGAAGCACACATTTTGTGTGACCGAATTTGCCTCATGGATCAAGGCAACATTATTGCTTTAGATACTCCAGACGCTCTCATTAAAAATTTACAATCGCAAAATGCAATAGAATTTAATCTTCCACATTTACATACGCTGGATGAGCAACAAGTTAAAACAGTAGAAAATGAATTAAAATCTATTCCATCTGTAGAAAATGTAGAGCACCACAAAGATAAGATCGTTTTATTCACCGATCACTTACAAGTAACGTTAACGTCCTTTATACAATATGTAGAAACACAAAAGTGGGAAGTTCACGATTTGAAGACGAGAACGGCGACACTAGAAGATGTATTTATACAGATGACAGGAAAGGGGCTAGATGAATGAGAGGCTACGGACAGCTAGTTTTAGCTCAGTTTCGCTTGTTTTTGCGCAATAAACAGATGCTTTTTTGGTCGTTAATGTTTCCTATCTTTTTGATGACGGTAATTGGTTTTGCCTTTAATGGAGAAGAAAGTATTACATTTAAAGGGATCATCATTGATGAAGATCAATCTGCTTTATCCAATCAGCTGAGCTCACTTTTTCTAGAAGAAGAAGTCACCAACTTTGCATTATCCGAAGATAAAGAGCAGGCACTCACAGATTTAGAAAACGGGGATATCTCCTTTGTCTTCGTTATTCCAGAACAATTTGAATCGTTAATAGAGCAGCAAGATACAGAGAATAAACCGAAAACCGTTTTATATTACGATCAAACGAACCAAATGATTAGTAACATCGCCATCCCGATTATCGAAAATAACTTTGTCGATCAGATGAGCCAAGAAATTGCTTCCTATGAGCCCGTCATTCAGTTTGAAGCTCAAGGCGTTCAAGCACTAGACTTACAATATTTTGACTTTCTCGTCCCTGGGATCGTTGCGATGATGATTATGACCAACAACTTGAATGGTTCCGCTGGACAAATTTCTTCTTGGAGAGAACGGGGCATTCTTCGTCGTATGCAATCCACCACGCTTCATGCCTCCAGCTTTATTTCAGCACAAATTACAGCAAGATTAGTTTTAAACGCGTTTCAAGTTCTCATTGTTATTTTAATTGGAAATCTGTTATTCGGTGTACAAGTGAACGGCTCTTGGCTGCTGCTACTTACGTTTATTTTACTAGGAACGTTAACGTTTATGTCTATTGGATTTATCATTGCAGGATTGGCTAAAAACCCTGAAAGTGCTGGACCGATTTCTGGTTTCATCGCGTTCCCTATGCTCTTTTTAGGTGGAGTGTTTTTCCCATTAGACAATATGCCTGAATTTTTACAACCCATTCTAGAAACGGTACCGATTGCACCATTGTCTACCGCCATGAGACAAGTCATGAATGTAGGAGCTGGTTTATCTGACCTTTGGCTTCCTGCCCTTTATTTAGTGTTATGGCTCCTTGCTTCCTTTATTGTCGCTAGTCTTACTTTCAAATGGGATGATGGGGTCAAATAGAAAATCGAAGTGCATACCAAAAAATTAAGCAAAAAGGGGCTTTAAAAGCCCCTTTCCTACCTTCCTTACTCACTGTTGTTTTGACTGTTACTTCATTGGTTTCTATTCCAGATCAACAACTGTATTCCACTTAAAAACCGTATTGGTTATCCTTCACCGTTTAGCAATCATCTCAAATGTATGCTGTCCGCAATGTGCACAGCCTTTATGTTTTAATTGCTCTATAGTTGCTATATCCCCTTGCACACCTACATGCACTTCACTGGCGCATTGTTTACACCGATACGTACGCAGCGATTGTTTCACCTCGCCCGTGTATATGGCATCCGTAAATAACCCCGTATACTCCGCCTCCGTTTGATCTGTTGTCCGAAGAATAAACATTTGACTTCGGTTTGCAATCATTTCTGCCCCTTCATACGCATTGAAACGTGGATAATTGGCACTAACAGTAAGGCCCATACGTACAAATTTGTGCTGCATTGCCAACATAAATTCAGGTGATTTATGCGCAAAGGATAGAAAAATAGGTATCCCCTTTTCCTTCTGTAAAGCTTGAATACCTCGTGACAGAAACAAGCTCATTCCATCCAATGTATATGGAGGATCGGTAAACACTGTATCAAACTGCCGATGTAATGAATGAGGAAGCGAATTTCTCAAATCTAGTGAATGACACTGGATAGGTAATCCACGTTGCGCTGCTACTTGCTCGATGAATTGTAAAAAACGTTCATCTATATCCATAACATGCACTTTTGTAGTGTGATGACCTTTCGGGAATAACTGCTGTAATAAAAGACCAATGGAAACACTTACTAAATCATCATCCCCCACACATACTATCTTTTTTCCAATCAATGCGTGGTGTTTCAAACAAAGTATAGCGCGGCGCAAGCTTGTTTCTGCCGTACACTTGGATTGATCGATTTGAACATTTACCTCGGGACGTTGTGAAAACAGCGATTCCAACGTAGCTAAAACATGTTTCGTTGCTTCCTTCCAAGCTGTCTCATGCAGTAATTGCTTAAACAAAGAACGATTCATACCTTCATATCCCCACTCTTGTTCAATCCAAGCTGCACCATCTTGTGTGCAACGAACTCCCCTATCTTGTACCAGTGCTCCCACTTTAATTAATTCCCTTTTCATTGCCGCAGTAATTGGCGTTGGCAAAAGCGTCCTCCTTGCTAATGCTTTCGTCGAAATACCTGGACTTAAATAACATTCAAGAAGTAACTGCTCAATGACACCTTTTCCTTCTTCTAACTCAATATTTTTTCTTGCTTGTTCAACATAAGATTTCAATCCTAAAACCCCCATTATTATATTTATCCTGAAATATGCATTCTTTTCCTTTTTTACAAGCAACATTTAATGTATGACATTCAATCATCCCAATCATCACCATCACATCCTTAATAAAATTAAAAAAACAAAAAAAGACAGGAATGAACGTGTCATCCCTGCCCTTTATAGATCATCCTAAATACCCAGTACATAAAAAAAACCGCGCTGAACTTACAGCACGGATATAGGTACAAAAATATTAGAATCCCGTAAAGTTTTGATGATATCCGTTGTTCTTAACTAAATCTGAAGCTTACGAAACGGCACACTAAAATAAACAATGGTAAAAAGGCCATTGTTCACGATAATAGACGCATTCTAATGAATAGATACTGTCAAAACAAAACGTCTACAAACCATCTAGCGTGAAAGCTTCAAATATAAAATTGGGTTAGTTAAGAACGACCTCAAACATCAAAATCTCTCCTTATTAATAGAGTTAAGTATAGTGTAGCAAGCATCGCAAATAAAGTCAACGTATACGTACGCATGTATCATCTGAAATAAAAAGAAGCTGTTCCAGCCACTGTAGGCTTATAAGCCACAGTAGGCATAGAACAGCTTCATCTTTCATGCAGTATTAGTTCACTGCATACGTTTCTTTTGCGAAGTCAATTACTTTTTCCGCTGTATCCATTGCTAGCAATTCCGCTTTGTGAGAAGCTGCATGCGCTTTGGATAAATGCTTCAATTGCGTACGAGCAGGTAGAATAGAAGAAGCGCTCATGGAGAACTCGTCTAATCCTAGTCCAAGTAGTAGTGGGATCGCAACTTTGTCGCCTGCCATCTCACCACACATGCCAACCCATCTTCCTTGTTGATGTGCAGCATCAATGACCATAGAAACGAGACGTAAAATTGCAGGATTATAAGGCTGATATAAGTATGAAACACGTTCGTTCATGCGATCTGCTGCCATCGTGTATTGGATAAGATCGTTCGTACCAATACTAAAGAAGTCTACTACTTTTGCAAATTGGTCTGCTAGTACCGCAGCGGAAGGAATTTCTACCATCATTCCTATTTCGATATCTTCCGCTACTTCGATGTTTTCTTGGATTAACTTTTGTTTTTCTTCCATTAATATACTTTTTGCTTCATTAAACTCATCTACCGTTGCAATCATCGGGAACATAATTTTTAAGTTTCCAAACGTACTTGCACGTAATAATGCTCTTAATTGCGTGCGGAAAATATCTTGTTGTTCCAAGCAAAGTCGAATGGCTCTAAATCCTAAAAATGGATTTAATTCATGCGGTAATTTTAAGTAAGGAAGTTCTTTATCTCCACCAATGTCTAGCGTACGAACAACGACTGGTTTCCCTTCCATTTTCTCTAATACCGTCTTGTAAGCGTCAAATTGCTCTTCTTCTGTTGGAAGCTTATCTCTTTCCATGTATAGAAACTCAGTACGATACAGTCCGATACCTTCTGCACCGTTTTCCAACACTTTTTCCACATCTTCCGGTTTACCAATGTTTGCAGCTAATTCCACATGGTGACCATCTTCGGTTACCGTCGCTTCATTTACAAGCTTACTCCATTCTTCACGTTGTAACACGTATTGCTCATGTTTTTGCTTGTATTCAATTAGCTGCTTTTCTGTAGGATCAATGATTAGCTTTCCAGTGAAACCATCTACGATGAGTATCATGCCATTTTGTATTTCACTCGTTGCTTGCTTCGTTCCTACCACCGCTGGTATTTCCATGGAGCGCGCCATAATCGCAGAGTGAGAAGTTCTACCACCAATATTCGTAGTAAAACCTTTCACATACTGCCCGTTTAATTGGGCAGTATCCGAAGGTGTTAAATCCTCAGCAACGACAATAACTTCCTCAGAAATTAAGCTTAAGTTTGGTAACGGTACAGATAATAAATGTGAAATGACACGTTTGGATACATCTTTAATATCCGCTGCTCTTTCTTTCATGTATTCATTATCCATCGCTTCAAACATGGCGATAAACATATCTGCTTTTTCTTTCAACGCATATTCTGCGCAAATGCTATTGTTTTCGATGTCTGCTTTCACCGGCTCAATGAATTCAGGGTCTTGAAGTACGAGTAAATGTGCTGAAAAAATAGCTGCTTTTTCTTCACCTAAACGAACTCTCGCTGTATCCCTAATTTGCTCTAATTCACTTTTTGCTTGGTTTAAAGCATCGTCCAATTTTTTTAATTCTTGTTGCTTGTCAGACACGGTTTTATTCTCAATGATAAATTCTGGTTCCTTTAGGCTATATGCTTTAGCTATAGCAATACCATCGGAAGCTCCAATTCCATTAAGCTCAATCATGCTCCGAGTCCTTCTTTGCTCATTAATTCCACGATAGCATCTAACGCTTCTTGTTCGTCATCTCCATCAACATGAAACGTAACACTTGCACCTTGGCCAATGCCTAAAGACATCACACCCATAATGGATTTTAAGTTTACTTTTTTACCGTTAAATTCTAAGTCAATGTTGGATGTAAAAGAAGACGCCTTGTTGACGAGCAACGTAGCAGGACGTGCATGGATTCCAGATTCACTTGTAATGTTGATTGTTTTTTGTAGCATGGGTATTTCCCCTTTCTCTCCTATACGATGTTGTTTTGTATTTTTGTTATCTTTTGCTATATAGGTAGAATTCATTCGCTATTCCCCTATATAAAGAGATCTTAAAATGAAGTTTAGTGGAGATGGTCTTTTCCCTCCTATCACGAAAAAGAAAACAAAACACATCTCCCCTGACTTCATCTACATATCATAAAATGTTAAGCCCTATGAAGTAAAGCACATTGGCTTTGACAATATATGCCTTAACGAATTGTTCCTATTTTATCTCCAATTTTTACCTTACCACTTGCTTCAATTTGTACTTTTTCTTCATCACTCAAATTTGTGAACACAACAGGTGTAATGATAGAAGGTACTTTATCTTTGATTTGTTCTAGGTTGACTTTCATCAAGGTTTGTCCTTGTTTTACTTTGTCACCTTCTGATACTAACGTTTCAAAACCTTCCCCTTTGAGGTTAACCGTATTAATACCAAAGTGGATGATCATTTCTTTACCGCAAGTTGAGCGAAGACCAATCGCATGTTTCGTAGGGAATACATTTACGATTTCTGCATCCGTTGGTGCTGCTACATGACCTTCATGAGGCATGATCGCAAATCCATCACCCATCATTTTTTGTGCAAATACTTCATCAGGTACTTCACTGATCGGAAGTACTTCCCCGTTGATAGGTGCGAAAATAGTCAATGACTTGTTACTTGTTTTTTCATTTGCTTTTGGTACAGCTTGCTCTTTTGCTGCATTTTCTTTTTTCGGTTTAGAAACTGCTCTTCCTGCCATAATTTCTTGCATTTGTGTTTTCAAGTTTTCAGAACGTGGACCGAAAATAGCTTGGATGCTTTCTCCAACTTCTAACACACCAGACGCACCAAGTTGTTTTAGGTATGCTTTATCTACAAGTTTTGCATCTTTTACGTTTACACGTAAACGAGTAATACATGCATCAAGGTTGTCGATGTTTTCTTTATCTCCAAGTGCTTTTAAAATATTTGCAGGAAGTTCATCTGCTGAAGTCGCTGTAACGTTAGCATTGTTCTCCGCTTCTTTATCTTCCCTACCTGGCGTTTTAAGATTGAATTTGCGAATCGCAAAACGGAAACCAAAGTAGTAAATGACAGCGAACACTAAACCAACTGGAATAACGAGCCACCAATCCGTACGGTTAGGCATAACCCCGAAGAAAATGTAGTCAATAATTCCTCCAGAGAATGTCATACCAATTTTTACATTAAGTATGTGCATCACCATAAAGGATAAACCTGCAAAAATAGTATGGATAACAAATAATATAGGAGCTACGAATAAAAAGCTGAATTCAATTGGTTCTGTAATCCCTGTTAAAAAGGACGTTAATGCTGCTGATCCCATAATACCTGCAACTATCTTTTTATGCTGCGGTTTCGCCTCATGATAAATCGCTAATGCCGCCGCAGGAAGACCGAACATCATGAACGGGAATTTACCTGTCATGAACGTACCAGCTGTGAATTCTACTCCATCTTTCATTTGTGCAAAGAAGATAGCTTGGTCACCACGTACGATTTCTCCTGCTGCATTCGTATAGGAACCAAACTCAAACCAGAATGGGTTATAGAAAATATGATGCAACCCAAAAGGAATCAACGCACGTTCAATAACACCAAAAATAAATGCTGATAGCGTCAAGTTTTGTTGTAATAGTCCCTCTGAGAAAGCGTTTAACCCAGATTGGATTGGTGGCCAAATGAAGTACATCAACACACCTAATAGCACAGCAGAACCTGCGGTAACAATAGGTACAAACCTTTTTCCCGCAAAAAATCCTAAGTACTGCGGAAGCTCAATATTGTAAAATTTATTGAACAAGTATGCAGCTATAATCCCGACGATAATACCACCGAAAACCCCTGTCTGCAAGGTGGGTATTCCTAGTATATTCGCAAATTCCGGATGCCCTTCGGCAAAGAATTGTGCCCGTTCTACCGAGTCTGCAGGAATTTTATCTAATGAAATTAAAATTTGGCTCATCGTGACATTCATAATTAAATATCCAACGATAGCCGCTAAACCTGCTACCCCATCCCCTTTTGCTAAGCCAATGGCAACCCCTACTGCAAAGAGTAGTGGTAAGTTACCAAACACGATGCCTCCAGCTTGTTCCATGACACTTGCAATAAGTACAAATACATCGCTAGTTAAAAAAGTAAGATTGTCTGTCAACTGTGGATTTTGTAACGCATTACCTAATGCGAGCAAAATACCTGCTGCTGGTAGAATTGCTACGGGTAACATCAGAGAACGACCCACTTTTTGCAAAACACCGAATGACTGTTTTAACATAATCATTTCCTCCTTGATTCATTTTGTTTTACTTTTCCCAAAAACCCAAAAAAAGATCAGTCCATAGTTAAAATAATGGGTAACGCTTACATGAAACAAAAAAGGCACGAGCAAAATAAGTGTGCTTTCGCACCCTTATCTACTCATGCCTGATCGTATCAGTAACACGTAGTTATAGTGATGATGTTTTATTGGATAATCGCAATAAATGCATTGTTAAATATACCACTTCTGCTTCAAAAACAGGTTTTTTCAAAAACTGTTCCATTACTTTAACCATCTTCCAAGCAGTATTATAACATAGCGGATACTCATTTTTCAACAAGATCTTTAACTTGTCTGGTTCATTTACTTGTTCCGCATTTTTAGCACGATCCACAGTATAGTACAAATGGCGAATGAGTCGAACATAGTGAATGCTGTTGCGATCCACTTTAAATTTAAATTCTTTCTCCACAATTTGAATCAACCTAGAGATGAGTTCGGAGTGCTGATTAATTTCTGATAACGGCTTATTCGTTACAGCACTGTGAATATGTAAAGCAATAAAGCCGATCTCCCCTTCAGGAAATGTAATTTCTAATGTATTGTTCAATAAAGTGATCACATCGGATGCTACTTCGTATTCTTTTGGATATAATAATTTCGTTTCTTGTAAAAATGGATTTTTAATGCCCATCCCTTGTTGTAACCGCTTTATAGCAAATGAAATGTGATCGGTTAGTGATATATGAATATGTTCACTTAATGACACCGACATCTTACTAGAAATAAGATCTATGATGTCATTCATCACTTCTATCATTTTTTCATCGATAAAAGGCAAAAGTTTTTTGTATTGCTCTTGTTGCTTAGCATTCGTTAACGCAAACATTTTTTCCACTGTAGACTGGGGTATTGGGTCTCCTTTTTTCTTTGCAAAGCCAATACCGTTGCCTATAAGGACAACTTCAGAAAATTTTTCGTGTTCTGCAATGATTACGTTATTGTTGAGTATTTTTTTCACTTTCACTTGTTTATGAGTTGTCACAAGGTCCGAGCTCCTTTATAAACAAAAAATGTTCATCACAAGCATACACGTATTTATTACTTAGGTAAATGGAAAAGTTTTCATGAATGAAACCATTCTATACAATGTCTCAATACTCAGCTATATTTTGTCAGTAAAGCGTCATCTATAAACATGCAAAAAATCAGATGAAGACAGTGCCTCACCTGATTACAAACTCTCATATGATTGCTATGTTTCCTTAAATATTCACATTATAGATCATTAATTTAGTTCAATGTCGTAAAATGTATACAATTCATCTAACATTTCATTCGCAGCAAGAACGCCACCAGCAGTGTTCCAAATCGCATCACTCACTTTATAAGCATTGCCTGCTTTTACTACTTCTAAGTTGTTCCATAAAGGATCTGCAAGCCACTCTGCTTCTGTCTGATTTCCTGTTCCGTCTCCAGCATCATACGTAAAGTAAAACAACATTTCAGCATCCATATTTGGGATACTTTCTTTCGATACTTCTACCATAAAGTCATCGACATCTTGTGAAGCTGGACGCGCAAAACCGATTTGTTCTAATATCACACCAGAAAAAGATTGTTTTTGATACATACGAGCTGTGCCAGGTAAAAATCGAACAATAGACACTTCTTTGTCTAATTGGTCTCCCGCTTTACTCTTGAAGTCCTCTATACGCTCAAAATAAGCTGCAATGACTTCTTCTCCCATTTCTTTTTGACCTACTGCTTCAGCATAAAGTGCTAAGTTATCTTGCCAATCTCCTTTTAGCTTTTCAGAAAAAACAGTCGGTGCAATCTCACTTAATTGATCGTAAATTTTTTCTTGTCTTTGTTTATTTCCGATAATAAGATCAGGCTGTAATGCAATAATATCTTCTATAGAAGGTTCTGATTCTAAACCAACGTTAACAACCCCGTCCATTTCCTCTTCAATATGTGCATACCAAGGATCTCCTAACCAAGATCGAACTGCACCAACAGGTTTTATTCCCATCGCTAGCAACGCTTCTGTTCCTTCGTTTGTTAATATGACAATACGCTGTGGTTGCCCTTGGATATCTGTTGTACCCATCGCATGCGTGATACTATAAGATTCGGCTTCGGATTCTGTCATTTCAGTTTCCTCTTCCACTGCTGTTTCTTCATTTTCTGTAGATGCCGCTTCTTCACTTTCTGTAGCTGCTGCTTTGTCCTCTTCTTTATTATCTTCCCCTTGTCCGCAAGCAGAAAGAACAAGCATGACACTCATAAGCAATGTAAAAAGCAATACTGCCTTATTACGCTTCAATAAATTCATATTCTCAAACCCCTTTTTATGTAGTATAATTAATTGAAAATGATTATCATTCACGATAACCATCATAATGTGAATGTCTCAAGATTGTCAAGCATTTTTCTATCGTTTTATGTAAAAATGTTTATATTACACCTTTTTTAATGAATAGTGTTATTTTTTCAATACATTACTATGGTATATCTGAGGAAGGAATTACATTCATCTATGAAAGTTCTGTTCAATACCGCAACAAAAAGAAGTTTTGGTTTGGTTATGTTATTGGTATTTTTAAGTTTACTATTTATCATGAGCATGAAGCTCGGTGTACATCACACAACGTGGAAAAACATCATTTCCACGTTTACACAGTTCAACAACTCGAATGAACATATTATTATTCGCGATGTACGATTTCCACGTTCTTTGATCGCCATTGCTGTAGGAGCAAGTTTAGGAATAGCAGGTGCGCTACTGCAAGTACTGACTCGCAATCCCCTTGCGGATACGGGTATACTGGGCATTAACGGCGGGGCTTCCCTGTTCGTCGTGATGGCTACAACATTATTTTCTGTAAGCTCTTTAACACAATATACATGGATCGCATTTCTTGGTGCCGCTGTGTTTGGCAGTATCGTTTATGTGCTTGGTCAAACGACAAAGTCGGAACATTCCCCTATTCGACTCACTTTAGCAGGTGCAGCTATTGCTGCATTTACGATGTCGTTAACGAATGCTTTTCTTGTCATTGATGAAAGTGGTTTGCAGGAAGTGCTACTATGGGTGTCTGGTTCGATTGCAGGTAGAGAGATGGACATGCTGCTGAATATTTTACCTTATATGGTCATTGGATGGGTTGGTTCTATTTTGATTGCAACGAAGATGGATGCTTTAATGTTAGGGGAGAATATAGCGAAAAGTCTTGGTCAAAATACGATTTGGGTCAAAGCTACAATGGGAGTACTCGTGATTTTACTAGCAGGAAGTGCTGTGGCTATCGCAGGACCTGTTGCATTTGTAGGTTTAGTCATTCCACATATCGCTAAATACATGGTAGGATTACATTCGCGCTGGATTATCCTCTACAGCGGTGTACTAGGAGGTTGTCTATTACTTATTTCCGACTTGTTCTCCCGTCTCATTGCAATGCCAAGAGAACTGCCTATTGGTGCCACCACCGCTTTAATCGGTGTCCCTGTGTTTGTCTATATTGCACGTAAAGGAAAATATACTTCATGAAAAAAAATATTACAGTACGAACTACCAACATGTCATTTCAATTTGAAAAGCGGACGATATGTTTAACGATGTTTTTAACGATACTAGGCATGGTTGTATTTTTTCTCAGTCTATCGTTAGGGAAAACGTTTGATCCATGGGCAGTATTACGTGTTATTTTTGGACAAGGCAGCAAGACAGAGTACCTTTTAATTGTGCAATATCGTATGCCCCGTGTCATTATTGCCGTCATGATTGGCGCTGCACTCGCTGTTTCTGGTGCGATTTTACAAGGCATGATTAAAAATCCACTTGCTTCTCCTAATGTCGTCGGCATTACAGGTGGAGCTTCCGCAGCAGCCATTACTTGGATTACGGTGTTTCCTGCATTAAGCATTCAATACTTGCCTTTCGCAGCCTTTGCGGGGGCGATGCTCAACGCTACTATCATTTATTTGTTAGCATGGAAAAATGGTATGTCTCCCCTTCGCTTAGTGATCATCGGTATCGGCATGGCCGCCTTTACCACCGCACTCACATCTATGATGATTGTGCTAGGACCGACCTATGTTGCAAATAAAGCCATGATCTGGTTGACAGGAAGTATATACGGGGCAAGCTGGGCACAAATTACGGTGTACCTCCCTTGGATTGTTATTTTTTTACCAGCCAGCTTTATTTTATTACGCAGCTTAAATGTAGCACAAATCAACGATGATATCGCCATTGGGGTAGGTAGTCCGTTAGCAAAACAACGTGTTATCTTTTTAATAATTGCCGTTGCATTAGCAGGTTCCGCCGTAGCCATCGGTGGTGCAATTACGTTCGTCGGTCTGATGGCCCCGCATATTGCTAGAAAATTAGTAGGACCTTCGTTTGGTGGTGTGTTTCCTATCTCTGCTTTATTGGGAGCTATCATCGTCATGATAGCAGATCTTATCGGAAGAACTGCCTTTCAACCACTAAGCATTCCTGTAGGCGTGTTTACAGCAGCAATTGGCGCACCTTTTTTTATTTACTTATTGTTAAAAAACAAATCTTAACATCCAATTTTGTGATTACACAGTAATATGCAATACAAAGAGGAGTGAGAGAGTATACATAACACTAAGACGAAAACGAATAAAATGAAGAAGTTGCAGCCACCTAAAATCCCATCCACGCTGACACCCTGTTCTTTGCAAGATGATACGCTGCAACATGAAGCTTACGTAGAATGTAGTATCATCGAAGAAGAGACTATTTCACATCTGGAATTGGAAAACATGGTGTTTGAACAATGTATATTTAGAAATGTCACATTTGAAGAAGTTCGTTTGTCCAACGTAGAATTTACCGATGTCATCTTTGATCATTGTGATCTATCTAACATCGATCTTAGCCATAGTATGTTGCATAGAGTACAGTGGAATCATTGTAAGTTAGTCGGATTAAATTTAGCAATGTCGACGATAGCAAATACTACGTTTGCTCATTGTTTAGCTGACTACGCTGCATTCGGCATGTCTCGGATGAAACAAAATAGTTTCCACCAATGTTCACTTACTCATTCGGATTTCTATGAAGCGAAGTTCAAGCAAGTACAGTTCGACACCTGCAACATCCATCATACTAACCTAGCTAAAGTCACGTTGGATGCGATAGATTTAAGTACTTGTTCCTTCGAACATATCACTGTTTCATTGGAGAAACTGCAAGGATGCATCATTTCTCCTACACAAGCTATCGCTTTTGCCAAAACGTTAGGACTTGTCATCCATGAGGATACATAAAAAATCACTTATAAGCGATAACATATAACCGCTTATAAGTGATTTGCTTCTAGTTAACATAAGGGATTGAATATCAATATTACTTTACAATGTTAACACTCTGTATTAGTCAATCACTTCCTCTGTCGTAATAGATGAGCTATCTACCTTCTCAATTTTCACATCGTCTACACCAGCTTCTACTAAACTTGGTGTACCATTATCCGCCGCTTCAAATAGCAAATAAATAGTTTCCCCTTTATAACTGGAAAGGTCTATCGTTTGCGTACTCCACGCAGCATCCTGATCAGATCCTGCACCAAGCTCTTCAAACAATTTTACTTTCGTACCATCAGATTGCACTAAGCTAAAGCGGAAGAAGTCATCTGATCCACTATTAGAATAATGTCCAAAATAGTAGTTGAAAGATACGCTCAATGATCCATCACTAGGTAAAGTAATCGCAGGAGACTTAGCAGAAGTAACTCCACTATCAATGTCATTTACACCTGCGGAACTCCCCCTTGTTGCTCCTGTAACAAGATCATAGCTACCACTCGTTGTTACACCTAATTGCTTTGGACCAAAGTAATCATTTGCACTTGGAATAGCTCTTTCAAACATACCTGTAGTGGCTGTATCTGTTCCATCTGCATCCATACCCCAACCATTTTCGGATTCGAAGTCATCTTCAAATACAATTGTTGGATCAGGACCTGGGCCTCCGCCCCCATCATCATCTTTTACTGCTTCATATGCGTTAATTCTTCCATGTGTCCAATACTGACCAGTTCCAGCAATTTTATCTGCTGTCCCTTCTAATTTTGCACGTATTTCCTCATGCGTTAATCCTTGTCCAGCTAATAGAGCAGCAACACCTGCAGTGTGTGGAGTAGCCATGGAAGTACCACTATAGGAAACATATCCTCCACCTAGTTGTGTAGAAATGACATTGACACCAGGAGCTGC
The DNA here is from genome assembly GCF_004115085.1 of Longirhabdus pacifica. Classification (GTDB taxonomy): domain Bacteria; phylum Bacillota; class Bacilli; order Paenibacillales; family DSM-105158; genus Longirhabdus; species Longirhabdus pacifica. Next base: position 19,035 of record NZ_QXJP01000004.1, read on the forward strand.
TACATCTACCCAGTCACCATAGGTAGAGAAATAGGCAATCTGATCATTTGCATCTGTTGCAGCAACCGCAATGGACTTTTCATAGTAAGCAGGATAAGAAGGACGAGTGCTTGGCGTATTACCTGCAGCAGCAACGACGACAACGCCTTTATTCCAAGCATAGTTCACAGCATCTTCCACTGCACTGGAAGGAGAGGAACCACCAAGACTTAGGTTAATAATATCTGCTCCATTATCGGCAGCATATACGATACCTTGAGAAACACCTAAGTTACTTCCACTACCGCTGCTATTCAACACGCGAACGGATAAAATTTTAGCATTTGGAGCCGTACCTGCTACCCCAATGCCATTATTCGTTAATGCAGCAACGGTACCTGAAACATGCGTTCCATGACCTTGCTCATCGTATGGATCATTATCGTTGTCAATAAAATCGTAGCCAGGTACTACTTTTCCTATTAAATCTGGATGATCGTCTTGCACCCCTGTATCAATGACTGCAACGAGCACTGAACTATCACTTTGCGTAATATCCCATGCTTGTTCTGCGTTCATCATTTGAGGGCCATATTGATTGCTGCTGTACAACGGATCATTTGGTGTAAACAGTGCCTTATACTCTACGATAGGCTCTGCATACTCTACATTTTCCATGTTCTGAAACGAAGCTAATCCTTCTTGCAACGTTTGATCCTCTAATTCAATGACGTCAATACCTAGTTGCTCGTTCGTCATAATGACTTGTGACTTAATTTCATCCAATGCTTCCATCTTGAGGAGTTGTGATGTACTCTCCTTAAATTTTACTATAATTTGATTTTCTGATAGAATCGAAGATCCTTCAAAATCCATCAAATCATCAGCTTGAGCAGGCATACCTTGCAATGAAAAAATAAGAGCTAAAGCGGAAATTATCGACAAGCAACGTTTAAACATAAACCTATCCCTCCTAAATTTTAATAGATAAAGTTTCATCGTAACCTGCAAAGTAATCATGAGCTGATGATTCAATCCCTTATGTTTATTTTACATAATTATTAGTTAATTGTAAATAAATATGTAAAAATATTAAAATATTAATTTTTTTAGATTATTATATGTAAAAGATAAATCTGTATCCATTAGCTAGATTACTATACTATAGTAATCCATATCATTATCTCGAAAAGTTAAATTTTCAAATATTTATTTTATACTCATTAAAAATAAAAGCAAATCATGGCGATTTGCAGTGAAAGCTTGTTCGTTATAGATACATGATTTTAGCGCATCCGATCTTTCCACCCTAGATAACCGCCACGATATTTTAATAAACTACGTATTCTTTTTATTGCCGCTCTGTTGCCCAATTTTCGAAAGACATCCAAGCCAGGAGAATGGGTATTAACCTCTATTATCCACGGACGATATTTTCGATCCAACCCGATATCTACTCCGACACCCCGTTTTAAAGTAAATCGTCCATCCATGTCCTCTGCAATTGCTCTACTTAACCTCGTTATTTCTCTAATGACCCTTTTTCTTCTACTTTTCGGTAAGTGACGCAACAATTTGCTGACGGATGTGACACTACCTCCACCATGATTGTTGGTAATAATTTTTCCGCGTTTGGACACACGAACGACCATGCCTGTTACGACCCAATCATTTTTTTTGTTTTTTTGGACCCACACTCGGATGTCTGTCCATCTTTTTCTATATTTTAATAATCTTATTCCTCGTTGTACAATGTATTTTCTTGTCCTTTTTGTCCTTCTTCTATTATATAAAATAGAGCGATACATTCTGGGGAAGGAAGAAAATTTTCTAGATCGATATCCTACTTTGTAGCGAAATTTTTTGGACCCTTTTTTCTGTTTCCATACTTTCATTACGCCTTTACCCGCAACCCCAACATCTGGCTTGACATAGACCATACGATATTTACGAAGATATTGTTTCAAATTTCTTCGACTCATTACCCTTGTACCAGGTATATAGGATGCAAATTTGGGATTCATTGTTAATCTCCTAGCTTGTATCACTTTACTAGGTCTCATTGTATACACCTCTTTTATTGAGATAATATACTGTATGTTATGGCGTCATACTTTGACAGTTCGTATGTCCAGCTCGATGTAAAAATAATGCAGGAGTATCAGCAATATTTATTTAGCTGGTTCAAGTTCCACATTTACCATCGCATCTTCATCTACGATAACCGTGACGTTGTCGTGTGTATTTAAAATCGATGCAGGGAAAGCAGTGGAAATATCCCCCTTAAGCAATCCTTTCCAAGCATCACTCTTTTCTTTACCAGAGATAAGCAATAAGATCTCTTTACTCTTCATAATGGAGGAAATGCCCATCGTTATGGCATGGGTAGGTACTTTGTCTATAGAATCGAAATATCGAGCATTGGCCTCTCTCGTAGATACGTCCAATTCAACGACGTGCGTTTTGATGTCAAATGAAGTACCAGGTTCGTTAAAACCAATATGACCGTTATTCCCGATACCTAAAATTTGCAAGTCAATACCACCCGCTGCCTCCATCTTGTTTTCATACGTTTCACATTCAAGTTGTGTATCTTTTTCCGTACCGGAAGGAATATGAATATGTTCGTCTTTCATATCGATATGGTCAAATAATGAGTCGTACATGTAATGGTAATAACTTTGCGGATCTTCTTTCCCAATACCAATATATTCATCTAAATTGAATGAAGTGACATCTTTGTATGACGTACCGTTCTTCGCATGATCTCGGATTAAAACATCATACATCCCTTTAGGAGTTCCTCCTGTTGCTAGTCCAAGTGTAATATTCGGAACTGCCTTCACTTTATTGATGACATATTGTGCAGCATGTTCACTTAATGTTTGATAATCTTTCACTTTAATGATTTTCATGTTGTTCATCCTCTCTTTTAAAAGCAATGTGACCACGACAAATGGTCATGCATACGTTCATTTCTGCATCCAACAACACCAGATCAGCATCCTTGTCAGGAGCAATGCTACCTTTGCGATCAAACACATTCAACTGCTTTGCTGGGTTTTCTGCTGTCATCTTCATCGCTTGTTCTATTTTGGCATCAGTAAATAGTTGTATATTTTTAAATGCGTCGTTCATTTTCAGTACACTTCCTGCGAGTGTATTCTCGTCTAATAAAGCCTTCCCATCTTTCACGGTAATCATCTGTCCACCTAAATCATACTGCCCATTTTTCAAACATTTTGCTCTCATGGAGTCTGTGATGAGTATCATTCTATCTTCTGTCAACTGACGATAAGCAATGTCAACGACTTCTGGAGCAACATGTATACCGTCTGCAATGAGTTCCACCATCAACTCTTCCTTATGAAAAGCAGCACCTACCACACCTGGATTTCGATGATGCAACCCTGTCATTTGATTGAATAAATGTGTAACATGACGCGCACCATATGCTATAGCTTGACATGCTTCATCGTACGTCGCATCACTATGTCCAATGGAAGCAACAATGTCGTTTTCGTTTAAACACTGAAGTAGTTCAAAATCTTGATCCAATTCAGGTGCCAAGGTGACTAATTTGATATTCTGCTTAGAAAGCTCATGAAATTGAAGAAACGTATGCTTATTTGGAGTCAATATATGATCGGACGGCTGTGCGCCTGCTTTGTTCTCATTAATAAAAGGCCCTTCTAAATGGATGCCTAAAATTTCAGCTTGGCTAGCTGACTGTTGGTTAGCCATATAATCAGCAGTAACTTGCAGCGCCTTTTCTATCGCAGGCTTGCTTTCCGTCATCGTCGTAGCTAAAAAACTTGTTGTTCCTTCTTTAGGCAATGTGTTCACCATGATGTCTAACGACTCGTACGTGGCGTCCATGACATCTGCTCCATTGACTCCATGGATGTGAACGTCAATCATGCCTGGTATAACCATGCTATTCTGTGGAACAGGAATGACTTCATATTCATCTGTAGAAGATAAAGATTCCATGCTGCCAACTTCTTTGATATATTTGTTTTCTATTTTTATATAACCGTCAGCAATGACACCAGACTGTGCAAATATTTTAATATTTGAGATTAACAGCTTCTTTGCGTTGGGACTCATCATCGGTCTTCCTTTCCCTGAGGTTGTTTATATCATTTAGACTATCATTATTCATTCTAGTTGTCTATACCACTTGTATACAGTTCATCTTTTATTAATTTTATTATTGAATTGAAAGTAATTGTTCATAAAATTGGTATAGACATCTATTCAATTTTGATGTTAGTATAGATCTATCGCAAACGCTTTCAGTATTATTAACAAAGGAGAGATGCAATATGTTAAGTTTCTTACAAAAGATCGGTAAATCTTTAATGTTACCGATTGCGGTTCTTCCAGCAGCAGCTTTGTTGCTTCGTTTAGGACAAGATGATTTATTAGGTATTGCTTTTATGGCACAAGCAGGTGGAGCAATATTTGATAAATTACCTTTAATTTTCGCTATTGGGGTAGCCATCGGATTTTCAAAAGACAACAACGGTACCGCTGCACTAGCGGGTGCTATCGGTTATTTAGTGCTCGATGGAGGACTAACAGCAATTGATCCCAATATTAATATGGCAGTATTAGGAGGAATCATCTCTGGTATCGTTGCTGGTTTGTTATACAACCGCTTCCATGATATTAAATTACCTGACTGGTTAGGCTTTTTTGCAGGAAGAAGATTTGTACCTATCGTAACAGCTGCAACCATGGTTATATTAGCTGGAATCTTCGGTTATGTATGGCCACCAATTCAAGACGGTATTAATGCAATTGGAGATTGGATTATTGGAGCAGGTGCTGCAGGGGTAGGTCTTTTTGGATTGCTAAATCGTCTACTCATTCCTGTTGGTCTTCACCACGTCTTGAACACATTTATGTGGTTTGAATTTGGTGAGTTTACAAATGCAGCAGGAGAAGTGTTAAAAGGTGATATTCCAAGATTTTTTGCGGGTGATCCTGATGCGGGAATATTCCAAACAGGCTTTTTCCCTATCATGATGTTTGGATTACCAGCAGCATGTTTCGCAATGATTGTAACGGCGAAAAAACATTTAAGAGCAAAAGTAACGGGCATGTTAGTGGGTTTAGCTTTAACTTCGTTTTTAACAGGTATTACAGAACCAATTGAATTTACTTTCATGTTCATTGCTCCAATTTTATATGTTATTCATGCTTTATTAACAGCAAGTGCATTAATGGTAACTTACGTATTAGACATACACCATGGATTTGGATTCTCGGCAGGAGCATTTGACTATTTGTTAAATTTCTCTATTGGACAAAAACCGCTATTGCTTCTATTAGTCGGCTTAGTATATGCGGTGATTTACTTCTTAGTATTTACGTTTGTTATCAAAAAGTTCGACATTAAGACACCTGGACGTGAAGACGAAGAAACGGAGACGGATTCCACAACGACAGCAACTAACGATACTGGAAGTGGCCAAAGCAAATATGAAAGAATGGCTGCAAACTTCATGCAGGATCTAGGCGGAATAGACAACCTAACAGAGGTTGATAACTGTGCTACTCGCTTAAGATTAGAAGTAAAAGATTCATCCAATGTTAATGAAAAAGCACTGAAAGAGCATGGTGCCAAAGGTGTGTTAAAATTAAATAAAACTAGTGTACAAGTTATTGTCGGTACGGATGTAGAATTCATAGCAGATGAATTACGCAAATTAAAGTAAGTCGTTCATTCAACTTCATCTTTGTTTGAGGTAATAAGTTGGTATAACCAACTTATCTATTGTTTTATTTGTAAATTAGCGGTATCATTTTCTAGGAAACTTGAAGAAAGGTGGAGTTGTATATGGTCAATAAAAACTCCCCTCTCCCTCTGTACTATCAGATCGAAGAACATATTAAAACGTTAATTCTATCGGAAGAGTTAAAAGCTGGTGATACCCTTCCCTCTGAAAGAGAACTCGCGGAACGGTTTCAAACGAGTAGGATGACCGTTAGACAAGCCATTGGTAATTTAGTGAACAACAATTATTTGTACCGAGAAAAAGGCAGAGGGACTTTTGTGTCACATCGGAAATTTGAGCAAAACCTTCAATCTCTTACTAGTTTTAGCGAGGACATGAAAAGCAGAGGACTTAAGCCAGGAAATAAGCTATTGCATTTTCAGATTTCACCTGTGGCAGATGATTTGAAGGAGCCATTGGCACTGGAAGAGGGAGAATTAGTTTACACCGTCAAACGCATTCGATTAGCAGATGATGAACCGTTAGCACTGGAAACAGGCTACATTCCTGTCAAATTGATTCCTAATTTAAGCCAAGAAATACTGCAAAAATCACTATATCGATACGTAGAAGAACAATTGAACTACACTTTAGGTTACGCTCATCAAACAGTGGAAGCTGCCATCGTATCCAAGGATGAATATGAGCAATTGAAAATAAAAAAGCATGATCCTGTGCTGCTTATTTATCGCAAAACGTTTTTAGAAGATGGAACACCTTTTGAATACGTTCATTCTACATACCGAGCGGATAAATACAAATTCAAAATCAATTTAGATCGTTTATAACAGCTTAGCAGAACATGTACAGATAGCTTGAAAGCGCTATATGAAAGGACTCCATATGATAATGGAGTCCTCTTTTTTGTGTATATTCATCTGTTTCTTTTGCACCTATTACTCTATTCCCTGAAGTAATAAAGGGATGCGTGAGCTATAATTATCTATTAGTGATCGGTTATGTTCATCCGCACCTTGTACATTTCCACTTAAAAATATAGGTGGCGTAAAACCATCTTCCGCCATCATTTCAATAGCCTCTGCTATAATCCCATTAATAATGGTCGTTCCTATTACAGTCGAAGTAGGGGCGAATGGAACCTTCACTTTGGGATGTGTCAAAACAGCATCACCAATAACAGAGTAATTATGTATCGCCTCATCTACCACTTGTTGAAGAAACAAGCCACTAGTATGTTTAGCTTGTTCAGTTTTAGGATAGTCAAAAGAACATATAGCAACCACGTACGCTCCTTTTTCCTTTGCGTATAAAGCCACATCTATTGGTACAGGATTTTTCCCTGAAGTAGAAACGACAAATACCACATCTTCTTCTCGAATGTCTTGATTTTCAAGAAATGTTTGCGCATAATCATGTTGCCTTTCTAATTGTGAAGAACGAATAGCCCCTTGATGGAGCATAAGGGACTCTTCAAATATAGGTTTAATCGGAACGAGACCACCCGCTCTATAAAACACTTCTTCTCCAATCATGTGGGAATGACCACAACCAAATAATTGAATAATGCCTCCACGTTGAATAGCATGAGAAACTTTACTGGATATGCTTTTCAATTTGTCAGCTTCATGTTCTAAAAGAAAGTGAAATCGTTTTTCTATTTCTTGAATGTAACGCTGTAACATGGATTTTCTCCTTCTGCTGTAGGTTGTCATATTGTCATTTCTTCATCTTGCTTAGCGGTAATAAGTTGAACAAGTTCATTCAACTTATATAAAGATGAAGAAATAATGAAAACCAAGTTTACGCCTCAGTTGCCAGGCGTAAAGGTTCATATTGTCATTTCTTCATCTTATGCTTAGCGGTAATAAGTTGAACAAGTTCATTCAACTTATTTATTATATAAGATTACCGTCCTATTATCCCCTGTTTTCAGCAGAAGTTTAAAAATCTCCTTTATTTATAAAGACAACTCAACGTCGACGTCTTTTTCGTAATCAATTTTGTCAAATTCAAATCCAAATAACTTCATAAAATCTTTTTTGTACCCTTCGATGTCAGAAAGTTCATATAGATTATCACTATTCACCTTCTCCCAAATTTGGGCTACTTCTGCTTGGACATCTTCTCTCATTTCCCAATCATCCATGCGAATGCGTCCATCTTCAGCACACTGTACGGATTCTCCACCATACAAGCGATCCGCAAACATACGAACCATTTGCTCTCCGCATCCTTCGTGAATTCCTTTTTCCTTCATTACTTTAAACAAAATTGATATATATAATGGGACTACAGGAATAGCGGAACTAGACTGTGTCACTAATGCTTTATTGACAGAGACATACGCTTTTCCACCCACAGGAGATAAGGATTCGTTCAATACTTTGGCAGTACGGTCTAAGTCTTCCTTCGCTTTTCCAATTGCACCATTGGTATAAATCGGATACGTCAATTCAGGTCCAATATAGGAGAAAGATAACGTTTTTACACCTTGCTCCAGTACATCTGCCGCTTGCAATGCATCCATCCACATTTGCCAGTCTTCTCCGCCCATTACTGCAACGGTATCTTGCACTTCTTGCTCTGTAGCTGGTTCAATAGAAACATTCGACACTTCATCACTTTTCGTATTAACCGTCTTACTGCTATACGTACCTCCTATTGGCTTCAACACAGATGTAAATGTTTCTCCCGTTTTTGGATGCGTACGTCTTGGGGATGCTACACTATAAATCACGAGATCTACTTTTCCTACACTATCTTTAATCGCTTGAATCGTTTCTTCTTTTATCTCATCTGAAAAAGCATCTCCATTGATACTTTTACTCACAACGCCTGCTTCTCTTGCAAATCTATCAAATGCAACGGTATTGTACCACCCTGCAGAAGCTGTCCGTCCGTTTTGCGATGGTTTTTCATAAAAAACACCAATCGTATTCGCTCCACAAGAAAAAGTAGCAGCGATACGAGATGCAAGTCCGAATCCCGTTGAAGAACCAATAATGAGTACATTTTTAGCTCCGTTTTCCACTTTATGTTTTTTAGCATGTGCGATTTGCTCCTGCACATGTGCCTCACAACCTTCTGGATGTGCAGTTGTACAAATAAACCCTCTCACTTTTGGTTTTACGATCATAAGAAACCCTCTCCATAATTAAGATAATGTATTAGTACTAGGTACTAAATATTAATTCTATTTTAGCATAGTTATAAATGGAAAGAAAGCCAACCCATTCAGAATTTTCTTTATATGTAATCCCTTTACCGCTTTACAAAAATGAAAGCATTTGATATCCTTATTAAAACGTTTTGATGTGTTGCACATATATGGCACGTCAACTGCACATCAACATCCATATGAACATTTAAATATACAAACGTAATGAAGGGACCAGTAGAAAGTAGCGTAGATCAAGAGAGTGGATTTCCTGGCTGAAAGAGTCCACACTATAGCGCTTTTGAAACCTATCCCCGAATGGTCAATGATAAATTGAACAGTCCCCTTGCTGTTATCAAGGAAAAGTTGGTTGACTTCACTTCACATAGAGTCAACAACTAAGGTGGTACCGCGGAAGACATTTTCGTCCTTAACATAGGATGGAAATGTCTTTTTGTCTGCAGTATTCCAATTTCTCAGGTGAAAAACAAGAAAGGACATCATCACATGAAAAAAGTCGTCGTAAAAATAGGCAGTAGTTCACTCACTTCAAGAGAAGGCGGTCTAGATCATGTCAAAATTAAGTACTACGCAAAAGAACTAGCTTCTCTGGTCAAAGAGGGAATACAAGTCATCTTTGTTACATCTGGAGCCATTGCCGCTGGCTTTAAAGCGATTGGTTACAGTCAAAAACCATCATTATTACACGAAAAACAAGCGGCTGCAGCCGTAGGCCAAGCATTGCTCATGCAAGCCTATCAGCAACAATTAGCACCTTATGGCATAGGGGCGGCACAAATCTTACTCACTAGATCGGACTTTTCTGAGCGTCATCACATTCGTAATGCACTATCTACGATCGAAGAATTAATCAGGCGTAACTATATTCCTATTATTAATGAAAATGACACCGTTGCTGTAGATGAAATTAAATTTGGAGATAACGATACGTTATCCGCACTCGTTGCCAATATGATTAAAGCCGACAAACTACTTATTTTTACGGACACAGATGGGTTGTACACTGCCGATCCTTTCAAAGATGAAAAAGCAGAACGAATTGAAGTCGTAAAAAGCATTGACGCACAACTCATGCAATTAGCAGGGGATAGCTCCAGTAAAGTCGGCACTGGCGGTATGCGCTCTAAAATTGAAGCTGCACGCATCGCTACGCGTGGGGGAGTGCCCGTATTTATCGGTAAAATAACACAGGAAAATGCCTTACTAAAAGCAGTAAACGGGGAGATTGCTGGCACTGCCTTTGACGCAGCATCACATAACTTACCAATGAAAAAGCAATGGATTGGTTTTCACTCTAAAGTATGTGGCCGCATTTACATTGATCAAGGAGCTGAAGAAGCCCTTCTTCACCGAGGTAAAAGCTTATTACCAGCTGGAGTTCAATCAATTGAAGGCGAATTTCATCCCGGTGATGTCGTTGAAGTCATGAACGCCACAGAGCACATTGTGGGTAAAGGGGTCAGCAATTATTCCAGTAGGCAACTCAAAGCCGCTGCGGGACTTTCTACTGGTGATGTAAAACAACGACTAGAAGTACACCGTATCGAAGTGATTCATCGTGATGAATGGATGACATTAACGGATCATATCGAGGCTTAATGCTTAACGTACAACATAAAGTTTTACATTTCCAAGGTGGAAAAAGCTTCATATTAAAACTAAATAAGATGATTGAACAAGTTCATTCAACTTATCTATATTAGACAGGGGAGTGGATACGATGTCAGATGTAAAACGTAAAGCGGAATTAGCTGCTTCTGCGAAACAAAAGCTAATTAGGTTAACGACAGAACAAAAAAACGAAGCACTTCAATGTATTGCAAATGCATTAGGAGAGCAGTCAGCACAAATATTTGCTGCCAATCAAAAAGATTTACAGCACGGGAAAGAAAATGGACTAAGTGATTCTCTACTCGATCGATTAGCACTAAATGAGAATCGGGTAGCAGGAATGCAAGAAGGAATCGAGCAAATTATTTCCCTACCAGATCCCATCGGGGACGAAATCGAAACATTACAACCAGAGAATGGCTTAAACATCAAAAAAGTTCGCGTTCCCATCGGTGTCATTGGCATGATTTATGAAGCAAGACCCAATGTCACCATCGATGCGATTGCGTTAGGCATCAAAACTGGAAATGCCGTCATACTAAGAGGTGGATCAGCTGCCCTTTACAGTAACGAGCAGCTCGTAAATACCGTCAAATACGCTCTAGAACAAACCAATGTCCCAGCATCTTGTGTGCAACTTGTTGCCGATAGTGATCGTCAATCTGTGCAAGACATGTTGAAGTTAAATGGTCTGATCGATGTCATCATTCCACGTGGTGGCGCAGGACTCATTAACCATGTCGTACAACATGCTACGGTTCCCGTCATCGAAACGGGTGCAGGCATTTGCCACACTTACATCGATAGAGAAGCGAATGTGGAGATGGCGACAAACATCGTCATGAACGCTAAAGTACAACGCCCATCCGTATGCAATGCGATGGAAACACTGCTTGTTCATGAGGATTTTGCACAAGAGCATTTATTGTCCATATTAGAAGCTTATCGGCAAGCAGGCGTAGAATTAAGAGGTTGCAACCGTACGAAAACATTACTTCCATCAGTAAAAGAAGCAACCGATACAGATTGGGACACAGAATACAATGACTATATTCTTTCCATTAAAATTGTCAATCATATGGATGAAGCCATCACCCATATTCATCAGCATGGGACGATGCACTCAGAATGTATCGTGACCGATAACCAAGCGCACGCAGCAACATTTTTACAACAAGTCGATGCCGCAGCGGTGTATCATAACGCATCTACGAGATTTACAGATGGTTTTGAATTTGGGTTTGGTGCGGAAATAGGTATTAGTACACAAAAATTACATGCAAGAGGTCCGATGGGATTACATGCGCTAACCTCTTCGAAATATACCATATATGGAACGGGACAAACGAAGTGAGTAAAGTGGAGTCATAACGTACGTCCACTTTCCAAACAAAGAGAACAACAGCCAAAATTAAATAAAAATAAAGGTGGATGAAATCACATGCAACACGTACTATCTTCTCAGAACATATGCTTTATCGGTGCAGGACCGATAGTAGAAGCTATCATCAGGGGTATACTGCAACATCATGATATGCATGACCATATCACCGTTACAAATAGACAAAACACCACTCGATTAGAAGAGCTACAACATACATTGAACGTAAATATCGCTACTACCAAAGAAGAAAAAAAACAAAGTATATCGAAAGCAGATATCGTGATATTGGGTATGAAACCGCATAACGTAAAAGAGGTTGTAGAAGAAATCGAACCATACTTATCACAAAAACAACTTATCATCTCTATTGTAGCTGGACTAAGTATCGCTTCCTTTCAACAGCTCTTACATGATCGTATACCTTTCATTAGAACGATGCCCAACACATCTAGTACGATTGGTCTCGGGGTCACAGGTATTGCATGGTCTGACGAAGTGACAACGGAACAACGTCAATTAGTAAAAGCCATGTTTGAAGGCATTGGCATCGTCAAAGAAATCGAAGAAGAGCAAATGCATATATTGACTGCCATTGCTGGTAGTGCACCAGCGTATGTTTATTATTTTATGGAAGCCATGTTAAAAGGCGCACTAGATCATGGTTTAGACAGGCAAGATGCACTGGACATGATTGTTCAAACTGTCATAGGTGCAGGACAAATGGTAAATATAACAAAAGAAGATCCAGCAACACTACGAAAAAACGTGACTTCACCAAAAGGAATTACAGCGGCTGCAATAGAAAAACTAGATGAGGGAGAGTTTGATTATACTATCGTGTCTACGATTGATCGTTGCGTCGAACGGTCTGAAGAGGTGGAAGACATGGTAAATAAAATAAATTCCACACCATAACAAGTGGGACATTATTCAGTGTTTCATAAAAATCCTAAATTTGAACCCTTCTCCCCCCTATTGACTATAATCCTACTATTATAATACTATAGAATTATCAGAGAAATTGAATTTCATCTTTTAAAGGATGATCATATGCCCCCACTTTGACCAAGTGGGGTTTCCATCGGGTGGACTCTATTCTCTGCTGATTGGTCATGGTTTCATGTTTCAGTCTTCCTTTGTGCTTCATTACTGGTTTGCCATTCTATTTTGAGAGGGGAAAAAATAATGACAACTCAAAAAACGTTTGCACCTGGACTAGAAGGCGTCATTGCAGCAGAAACGAACGTATCTTTTTTAGATGTTGAAGCAGAAGAAATAGTCATTCGCGGCTATGATTTAATTGAACTAGCTAACAAGAAACAATATTTAGACGTTGCATATTTACTTATCCATGGAGATCTTCCTTCTAACGAAGAAAAGAAAGCGCTTCAAAAAGAACTGCAAGGGAAATATCACCTCCCATCTTACGTTTCACATATTTTCAATTCATTACCAAAACAAACCAATATGATGGATGCATTGCGAACGGGAATCTCTGTTTTGGCGCATGAAGATGAAACGCTAGAAGATCATAGTGAAACAGCAATCAAGCAAAAAGCATATGATTTACTCGCTAAAATTCCTACCATTATTGCGGATAGCTACCATATTGTAAATGGAAATGAACCGATTAAACCTGATGCATCATTATCTTATAGCGCCAACTTTTTATATATGATGACTGGCAACGTTCCTACTGATTTGGAAGAAGAAATTTTCGATCAGTTGTTAACCGCGTACATAGAGCATGAAATGCCTAACTCTACTTTCACTGCACGCGTCATATCTTCTACATTATCTGATATTTACGGTGCGTTGACAGGCGCTGTAGCTTCACTCAAAGGAACATTGCATGGCGGAGCGAATGAAGCTGTCATGTACATGTTGCTAGAAGCAAAAACGCCTGAAAATTTCGAAAAACTGATTAGAGCGAAATTAGCGAATAAAGAAAAAATAATGGGTTTTGGGCACCGTGTATATATGAAAAAAATGGACCCTCGTGCACTACTTATGAAAGAAGCGTTAAAGCGTTTAGTAGAAGTAAAGGGCAATGAACAATTATTAACGATGTGTGAACTAGGAGAAGACATGATGCGCAATGAGAAAGGGTTATATCCAAACCTTGATTACTATGCAGCTCCTGTCTACTATTTGCTCGGAGTACCAATAGAGCTTTATACCCCTGTTTTCTTCTCATCTCGCGCTGCTGGACTGAGTGCGCATATATTAGAACAACATAGCAACAATCGCATCTTTAGACCAAGGGTAAACTACTTAGGTAAAAGAGGGCTACACCCTACCACATTATCATAACCACATACATGACAAAAAGATACTACGACAAAACAATATGAAATGAACCAACTATTATTTACTCCAATGTGTAGACTAGTAACTAACGTGAGTAAGAGAGTAAATGAGTAGTAGTTTGCGTCAATAAATCATAGAACATCTCTTGTAAAAAGAAAGGATGACATCTAAACAATGAGTCAATATATAAATCAAAATAACCAACAACCTACAGATCAGTTGCTAATAGATATTGCAGAATATGCTTTAAATAAAAAAATAGATAGTGAAATAGCGTTTGAAACCGCTCGTTATGTACTAATGGATTCGCTAGGCTGTGGATTATTAGCACTTTCTTATCCTGAATGTACAAAACATTTAGGGCCGATCGTGCCAGGAACGATCGTACCGAACGGCGCTAAAGTACCAGGTACCCCATACGTACTAGATCCAGTCCACGCTGCATTTAATATCGGATGCATTATTCGTTGGTTAGATTACAATGATACTTGGCTCGCTGCGGAGTGGGGACATCCTTCCGACAACCTCGGGGCTATACTTGCAGTTGCAGATTACATTAGTCGTAAAAACATAGCAGAAGGAAAAGCACCGTTAACGATGAAAGAAGTGCTAGAAGCTACGATTAAAGCACACGAAATTCAAGGTGTACTTGCGTTAGAAAATAGCTTAAATCGAGAAGGATTAGACCATGTACTGTTCGTAAAAGTAGCTTCTACTGCTGTTGTTACAGCGATGTTAGGCGGAACGAAACAGCAAATCATCAACGCACTTTCTAATGCTTGGATTGATAACTCTAGCTTACGTACGTATCGCCATGCGCCAAACACTGGTTCTCGTAAATCATGGGCTGCTGGAGATGCTACAAGTCGCGCTGTACGATTAGCACTTATCGCGGTAAACGGTGAAATGGGATATGCTACAGCACTCTCTGCGCCAAAATGGGGATTCCAAGACGTATTGTTTGGAGGAAAAGCATTAACGTTAGCTAGAGAACTAGATAGTTATGTCATGGAAAATGTACTATTCAAAATCTCTTACCCTGCCGAATTCCATGCACAAACCGCTTTAGAATGTGCGATTGCATTACACGAAGAGGTAAAAGATAAATTAGATGACATTGATAAAATTACATTGACGACGCATGAATCAGCGATTCGTATTATCGATAAAACAGGACCGCTTCATAACCCTGCTGATCGCGACCATTGCTTACAATACATCGTTGCGATTGGTCTTGCCCATGGCAATTTGACCGCAGATCACTATGAAGATGCAGCGGCGAAACATCCGCTCATTGATGCATTGCGAAATAAAATGGACGTAGTTGAGGATAAACAATACAGTGTAGATTATCTCGACCCAGACAAACGTTCCATAGCAAACGCTATTCAAATTACATTTAAAGATGGCAGCAGTACCGATAAAGTGGAGCAACATTACCCTATCGGTCACCGCCTACGCAGAGAAGAAGGTATTCCGAAATTAAAACAAAAGTTCAGTGCGAATCTTGCTACGCAAATGTCAGCTGCAAGAACAGAACAAATTGAAGCAGCTTGCGCACAACAACACACACTAGAACAATTAAACGTAAATGACTTTATGGACTTATTCGTCAACTAATTGGAGCGTGAACAAATGACTTGGTTAACAAACAAACAAAGCAGTCAAGCAGAACTTTCCAATCAATTTTTAAAATTAATTCAACAAGATGGCATATTAAAAATTCCCGGTGCTCATGATGCGATGGCTGGACTCGTAGCTAAAAAAGTAGGCTTTTCCAGCTTATATTTATCCGGTGCTGCCTATACCGCAAGTCGTGGTCTACCTGATCTTGGCATCGTAACCTCATCCGAAATTGCGGAGCGTGCACGCGAAATCATTCGTGCTACCGATCTTCCCATGCTTGTAGATATCGATACCGGATATGGAGAAGTGCTGAATGTAGCACGTACAGCAAAAGAAATGGTAGAAGCAGGTGTTGCTGCAGTACAGTTAGAAGATCAACAACTTCCTAAAAAATGTGGTCATTTAAACGGAAAGAAATTAGTTCCTACAGAAGAAATGGTGCAGAAAATAAAAATGATTAAAGCCGTTGCCCCTTCCCTTGTCGTCGTTGCACGTACAGATGCCAAATCCGTAGAAGGCATGGAAGAAATGGTAGAACGAAGTAACGAATACGTTGCCGCTGGTGCAGAAGCGATATTCCCAGAAGCATTAAGTACGGAAACAGAATTTGAAATTGCTAGCCAAGAAATACACGCACCGTTACTAGCGAATATGACCGAATTCGGTAAAACACCTTACTATACAGCAGAACAATTTGAGCAAATGGGATACGCGATGGTGATTTACCCTGTAACATCTTTACGCGTGGCTGCAAAAGCATACGAGCAAGTGTTTACACAGATTTTCGAAAAAGGAACGCAAAAAGCATCACTAGAACAGATGCAAACACGTCAAGCATTGTATGAAACGATAGACTATTACGATTATGAATCTCTCGATTCACAAATCGCGAAAACTATTCTACCTAAAATCGGTGACAAATAATAGAGCATCACAAAAAAACTATCCTTCTATAAATAAGTAGGATAGTTTTTTCTATTTTAACATTCCGAACAATGTGTACAAACCAATGACAACTCCCTTTCATATCATAAAGCATACCAAATGAAAGGAGTTGACTGACTTGATAAGACATCATCGTGTAAGAAGGGTAGTATTCAGGTCAAACCCCGGCACTTCATCCCCACTTGGTTGTCCATGCGCTTGCACTTCCAGTGGTTGTACAGGGAGCTGTTTTTGTTGGTTTCCCATACTTGATTTATGTGCTCAAGCTGTATCTGTATCTAATGCGGATATAACCGTTACGACTAAAAAGAATGGGCAGCAACGTCTGAATTATAAGCCGAGTAAACATGTTCAATATTCCGTCATTTCTGCTAACAAAAAAGGCATATTTAAAATTACAACTTTTATATATGCTATAAAAAACACCAATAAAAGAAGAGCTTTTGCTCAAGTAGTTAGTGGACGTGGGAAAAGAAGGCGGCTAGAAAACAGAACGATACTATTCGATACAAACGGTAAGGTAAAAGGCTTAAAGTAATGTCTACTCTAATGCCGTTCAGCTAGTGTCACTATCCTCTGAATTTCTGCGTATACAATTTTGCTTGTTCTGCATTGTATACTCGGTTGCGACTCCACTCTAGTAATATACGATCAATATAACGGAAATGTAATTTGCCAGCAAACACCGCCTCTTTCAAAGCCGTTCTAATCAATTCTTCCGAATAGCGGTCCTCATCGAGCCAAGAAGAAATCGTTTCTAGTTCCATTGGACTCAATGGTCTGGCAAATTCATTTTCTATCATCGTAAAAATATCATTTCTTGTTTCTTGTGTGTTGTTCACACTATCCGACTCTGCTTGGGAAGCCAACAACGCTGCTATTTGACCATACAATAAGCTCAAATCATAACGTTCATATTGAATACCACTGCGGTGATCCACTTCTGTTTCAATTTGTAGCAATTTACGCTCCATTAGCTTTTGCAAGGAGTCTGTAATCTTATCGCTTTTCACACTCATCCTAGCTTGCAGCTCTTCCAAACTTGGAAAGTCACGCTGTTCATTGTCACGATATGCCATCAGATGAATAATGAGCATGACATCTATTTCGCTTAATTGCAGTGCATGATATGTTTTCAGCAAAGTATAGGGCACGGACACTGTTCCATCCGTTAACCCTTGTACCATACCATTTACATAACTTTGTCTTGTTTTTTTATTCATGACATCAACCCTTGCCTAATCTATTCCATAAATTAACTATATAAGTTGAATGATATGGCTAATTAGTTATTGGCCAATATCAACTTATGCGTATCTCTAGCGATAACTAGTTCTTCATTTGTCGGCACAACTAGTACTTTCACTTTAGAATTTTTCGCAGAAATTTCTCTGATTTCTGAAGAACGAATATTGTTTACCTCTTCGTTTAATTCAATACCCAAATAGGAAAGTTGTTCACAAATCTTTTTACGCAATCCAGATGCATTTTCTCCTACTCCTGCAGTAAAAATAAGCACATCAATACCGTTCATTGCAGCAGTGTAGGAACCGATATACTTACGAATACGATATTCGTACATATCAAATGCTAACTTCGCATTAGCATCCCCATCTTCCATTGCCTCTTCAATCTCACGCATGTCACTGCTAATACCAGATATTGCAAGTAAACCACTATGTTTATTCAACATGGAAGTCACTTCATTAATCGTCAAATCTTCTTTTGCCATCGTAAATGGTACGATAGCAGGGTCCATATCTCCGCTTCTCGTTCCCATCATCATGCCTTCTAATGGCGTCATACCCATACTCGTATCTATGGATTTCCCGCCTTGTATCGCCGTACAACTAGCTCCATTTCCGATATGGCAAGTGACAATTTTAAGCTCCTCGATAGGTTGCTCTAAGTATTCCGCTGCCTTATGAGAAACGTAAAAATGCGATGTACCATGGAAACCGTATCGACGAATTTTGTGTCTACGATATAAGATTTTTGGAATCGGATATAAATACGCTTTTTCCGGCATGCTTTGATGGAATGCTGTATCAAATACAACCGATTGTGGTACGTTAGGTATATTAGATGATACCGCTTGAATCCCCATTAAGGAAGCTGGATTGTGAAGAGGTGCTAAATCAATTAATTCCCTAATCTCTTTTAACACTTCTGTTGTAACGAGTGCAGACTCTGCAAACGTTTCTCCACCATGTACAGC
This sequence comes from Longirhabdus pacifica, assembly GCF_004115085.1. Classification (GTDB taxonomy): domain Bacteria; phylum Bacillota; class Bacilli; order Paenibacillales; family DSM-105158; genus Longirhabdus; species Longirhabdus pacifica. The sequence continues at coordinate 38,033 of NZ_QXJP01000004.1, forward strand.
GCGATGTCCCACAGCGTCAATTTCTTCAATCGATGTCAATATGCCATGCTCGGGGTGTGTGAGTATATCTAGCACTTTACGTATCGCAACGGTATGATCTAAAATCTCACTAACTTCTTTCACTTCTTGTTTTCCCGTTGATTGATGAGATAAAATGGAAGATTCAAAACCAATTCTCTCCACTCTTCCTGTTGCTAATACGGACTCATCATTCATTTCATACAATTGATATTTTAAAGAAGAACTACCTGCATTAATAACTAAAATCTTCATTATAGTCTGTCACCATCCTTGTCATACCTAAAGAATCCTTCTCCGCTCTTCACACCAAGATGTCCCGCTCTAACCATCTTTTTCAGTAGAAAGGAAGGTCTATACTTAATGTCACCAAATTCTCTAAACATACGTTCCATTGCTGCTAAAACAGCATCTAGTCCAAAACGATCACACATTTCAAGTGGACCATGCTTAAAGTCATATCCATTACGCATCGCAACGTCAATTTCTTCTGCTGAAGCTACGCCTTCTTGCAACGTATGCAACGCTTCATTGATTAACACACAAATAAGACGAGTCGTTACAAATCCAGGTGACTCATATACCATGATTCCTTTTTTTGTAATCATATCTTCAACAAAATGCTTTGTATGCTCGAACGTTTCCTCTGACGTTTTTAGACCGCGAATAATTTCAACCAAGTCCACTTTGGATACTGGGTGCAAAAAGTGCATACCAATTACCCTTTCAGGATGGTTTGTCTCGTTGGCTAACTCCGTCAAACTCAATGTAGAAGTGTTACTAGCTAAAATGATGTGTTTTGGACAATAGTCGTCCAATTTATTGAACACTTCTTTTTTCAGCTCTAAATCTTCCGTTATCGTTTCAATAATCATATCACACTGGGATAGTTGATTATATTCCAATGTTTTATGTATCCTTGATAATATCAGTTTTTTCTCTGCAACTGTGATTGCCCACTTTTCTAATTGTTTATCGAGGTTAATCTCAATTTGCTCATAGGATAAATCTAATTGTTCTGGGGTGCGCTCAACCAAAAATACATCCAGTCCTTTGACGGAAAGCATTTCAGCGACGCCTTGCCCCATCGTTCCTCCACCTATAACTCCTATCTTTTTCATCCGTTACACTCCAGTTCCTCTATTTTTCAATTTGTTCACAAATGAAGTAACAGTATGGTCAAATGTGAACAAAAGGTGATACAATGTTTTGTTTTTCACCATCTTACCCAACATAAAGTATAATTCCCTTAGCAAAACAATTCAATGCTAACCTTCAAAAAAAAACAAAGTATACATAGTTTCATACAAATACGCATATTCCACCAGATTGCAACTGGAATATGCGTGAATTGTTTTAACTTTCATTGACATTTTTTAAGCAAATATATCATTTTTATTTTTTCAAGAAAATCAAGCAATAGACATGCTATGATCTAACATGTTTCTGAAATTTTCACCAGATATAACTTCTTCTTTCATTAAAGTAGGCAAACAACGTTCGAAAACATGTCGTTGCTTTTCCAACAGCGCTTTCGTTTCAGCGAATAATTCATCTAATATGACTTTGTGCTGCTCATGGAGAACTTCTTTTGCCACCGTTTCCATCGAAACGATACCTAGCGATGTCAAACCTGATGCAATCATATTTTGTACCATGTTCAACGCTTGCTCAAAATCGTTGCTAGAGCCTGTACTTCGCTCACCATAATAGATTTCTTCGGCAGCTGCTCCGCCTAGTGCGATCATAATTTGTTTGCTTACATAACTTTTAGTGTACAAAAACTTTTCTTTTTGTGGACGATGACGTACAAATCCTAGCGCTTGTCCTCTGGGACTGAGAACAATTTGTGACACTGCACCGGGTTGCACACATTCGGCTGTAATGGCATGTCCCATTTCGTGAATACCTACTCGCTCTTTTTCTCCACTCGTCACTTCTCGATCGGTTTGTTCTCCCATTAACACTTTATCTATGGCACGTGAAATATGAGCCTGTTCAATTTGATTTACTTTTTCCCGCAACGCATAAATAGCAGCTTCGTTTAATACACTTTCTAATTGTGCACCGGAAAATTGAAACGTATCTTCGGCTATACTTTCCAACTGTACAGAAGAAGCTAAAGGTTTGTTTTTTGCATGCAGTTTTAAGATGTGCATACGGCCTTTTTTATCTGGCAAGTCGACTTGAATGTGTCGGTCAAATCGCCCAGGTCGTAACAATGCAGGATCTAGCATCGATTTACGATTTGTCGCAGCCATAATGAGAATACGAGGATGTTCATTACCATGAATACCGTCCATTTCTGTCAGCAATTGATTTAATGTTTGGTCGTATTCTTTTTGCTGGCCACCTTCACGTTTCCCACCAATGACATCAATCTCATCTATAAAAATAACGGCACTTTGTTTTTGTTGTTTCTTCGCTTGCTGCTTCGCTTTTTTAAATAGATCACGAATACGACTGGAACCAACTCCGACATACATTTCCACAAACTCACTGCCCGAAGCAGTAACAAATACGGAATCTGTGTAATGCGCCGCTGCTTTTGCCATTAATGTTTTACCTGTACCAGGAGGTCCTGTTAAAAGAATACCTTTCAATGGACGAATCCCTAACCGTGCAATATCATCGGCATGTTTAATGAAATCCATTGCTTCCATCAACTCACGTTTAGCATGTTCTTGTCCACCGATATCTTCAAAAGTTAGTTTAGGGATAGCACTATGATGACTGTTCTGCTCCCCTTGTGCCATAGGAAATACAGCTCCGCCACGTCGCTGCATAACCAGCAAAAGTACGAACCCAGCTAAACTTAGTACAATCAGCACAGGTACGATGGATATCCCTAAAAATAAAAGAAATAAGAGTATAGCAATCACAGAACCGATGATGACTTCCATTTTGTTTTTACGCATCAGACCACGCCCTTAACATTTCTGGTTCTCTAGGCAGCATGATAAATTTCTCGCCATCTTCTAGATTCAAACGAATATAAACGTTCTCTTCGTCCAATTCTGTCCAATATTCTAATGTTTCCATTGGAGCTGCGTTCACTTCTAGTATTTCTGGAATTTGAGCCAACTGCTTGTTATCCATTGCTTGTGCAATGTCAAACAATATAGATGTCCACCAGTCATCGAGTTGATCATTGGACGTGTTTTCTATTTCAATATGAACTTCTTTGTTATCCTCAAATTGCGCTGTAGCTTTCTCTAATTCATTTGTTACTTCTCTGTAATTAGCGTCATCCGCTAGTGTGATGGAGATGACAACATGTTGATTATTACTGTTTACATCTGCTTCTTCCACACCCTGGATGGCGGCAACGTTTTGAAGAAGTGATTTTTCAACGATTTGTGTGTTATATATATACCATCCACCAAATAAAGCAACAGCAACAATAAGTAAAGAACATAACATAGGAATTGGTTTCAATTTCATCGCTAACAAAACCCCTTTCAAAACGAAATTATTTAGACACCACTATTAAATGTATATATCATTTAGTCATCTAGTCATCATGAAATTTATATTTGTAATTTACATATCCAAATTACATTTATGATGTAGCATAGTTTTTTTACTCACGTTATTACAACATAGATTCAATATCAAGCATGAGAGTATATATCAAAGTATATCTATTTATATATCATAAAATATATCAACATGAAAAAGTATATCATAGAAAAGAGCCATTACTTGCATGTAATGTGTGGAAATACACAACGCAAAAAAAACATGTACTTTTGATCTAGCAAAAGTACATGCTCCATCATACATCGATACGATGTTTATTCATTGCTCATCCATATTAAACAGTGTCTAACATGCCTTATCTTCATCTAATTAAAAATCAGTGGTCAATCTGTATGTTTCTAGCCAAGTTCCATCAGAAAAAAGGTAAAAGTCATAATAATAACGTTCATTGCCTTCTTCTTCTTTGCTATAATACACTTCCCACACATATTGTTCTCGTAATGTCCCTGGTACGACGCGAATGATTTGTTTGTCACTATCTGCTTGGAGTACTTGTTCTCTCATTTGTTGTTCATTTATACTGTCTTTTAGCAGTGCTTGATGTATAATACCTGCATCTTTACTTACCCACACGACCGTTTCTTGTGCTTGATCATTATTCCCGAAAACAGCAGCAATGACTTGCTCACCTGTGAACATCGTCACTTCTGAAATTTCCACGACATCAGTTTCTTGTAATACTAATCTTTCAGCCTGCTCTTCCAAGCTCCATCTATCCGTCATGATACTTCTGTACCACATATATAAAAGGATAAAAACAATAGCAATCGCTAAAACGATGCTATAAACAATCCCTTTTCTTTTTAATTTAATCATTCATCAATCTCTCATAACATTGTTGCACTTCATACATTATTTTTTCCTCATCCAACGTTAACATCTCTCTGTTTTTCACAATTTGCTTACCATCTACCCACACATCACGAACATCTTGACCCGTAGCAGCGTATACAAGATGCGAAACAATATCCGTCCGCGGATAAAAATGAGGTTGATCGATATCTACTGCGATGAAGTCTGCCTTCATGCCAGCTTGCAATGCACCCACGTCTTTGAGCCATATCGATTTAGCTCCATCTACCGTACCTAATTTTAATGCCTTCTCAGCAGGAATGACAGTTGGATCTCCGCTTACACCTTTATGTAATAGTGCGACTTGGCGAATTTCTTCAAATAAATTCAGGTTATTATTACTTGCTGAACTATCGGTTCCCAGAGACACTTTTACATCTTTAGATAACATGGCAGGGACAGGAGCCACACCACTTGCAAGCTTTAAATTACTTATTGGATTGTGAGAAACTCTCACATCATATTGGGCTAATATATCCATCTCTTCTTCATTCACATGAACGGCGTGTGCGACAAGACATGGTCTCTCAAACATACCTAACGATTGTAAGTGAGCAACAGGTCTTTTGCCGTACTGTTCCTCATTCTGAAGCACTTCTTTTAATGTTTCAGACATATGCGTATGTATTGGAACATTTAACTCCAGTGATTTTGCTACCACTTTTTCAATGAATGCAGGTGGACAAGTATACGGGCTGTGTGGGGACATCATCGTTGTAATTCTGCCGTCCGCTTTGTTATGCCAGTTTTTCACAAACTGGGCCGCTTCCTGCAATTTTGCTTCTCCTACTTCGTCTGGACCAAAAGCAATGATGCCTCTTGCCAAACAGCCTCTCATACCAGCTTGCTCTACTGCTTGTGCGACTTCGTCCATGTGGTCATACATATCTACAAAAGCGGTCGTACCACTTTTCAACATTTCTACTATCGATAATAATGAACCATATTTCACATCGTGTGCAGTAAATTTCGCTTCGTTGGGCCACATTTTTTGCTCTAACCACACTTGAAGTGGATCATCATCTGCAAATCCTCTTAATAAAGACATCGCTGCATGCGTATGTGTGTTGACGAGACCTGGAAGATAGCATTTTCCTTTCCCATTGACCACCGTCGTATGTGGATCTACTTCGATGTCCTTATCACTAATTTCCAGTATTCTATCCCCTTCTACAAGCATAGAACCATGTATGACGGTCATGTTCTCATCACACGTTACAAATGTACCATTTTTAATGACAAACTTTTGCAAATTGTTCACCTCAGTAATTCTGTTCAATTCTGTTTCATTTCTTTTCTTAAAAAATATTCTCTCAAATATAATGACAAAATATAATCACATTTCCTTACTCTTCATCTTCTAAATAATAGGCCAAGGAGTATAGCTCAGCAGTAAAATCCGCATGATGAATACGGACGTGATCTGGAACATGAATAATCGCTGGAGCAAAATTTAATATCGCTTCAATGCCTGCTTCCACTAGTAAATCAGCCACAGACTGTGCTTCGTGCTGTGGTACTGTAATAATGCCAACACGAATGTCCAGTTCTTTTACTCTTTGCTTTAATACGTTCAAAGGCTCCACACTTAAATGATGTATTTTCGTGTTTACCTTTTGAGGAGCATTATCAAAAATAGCCGTGATTTGCATATTATCTTTTAAGTACTTGTTATAATTGCTTAATGCTTGACCTAGATTACCCGCTCCAATGAGTGCGACGTGTATAATTTGATCCAATTTTAATATTTGTCTTATTTTTTGGATCAAATACGAAATATCGTATCCGATTCCTTTTTTACCGAACTCGCCAAAATAGGCGAGATCTTTTCTAATTTGAGCAGGATTTAAATTTAATCTTTTCCCTAATTCCTGCGAAGAAACCGTTGCAATTTGAGCTTGTTTCATTTCATTTAAATATCTCAAATATATTGGCATTCTTCGCACAACCGCTTCTGAAATGTGCAAAGCTTTCATATCCTTTCTTTCCCCCTTACCTCATGCATCAATCTTTGGGTGGCTCCTCCATCCATTGTTTAATGCGCTCACTCATGTACGATGTCGCCATCGTCTCTATTTTTGGACCAGGTAGAGAATAAAGGAATTGCTTTCCATAATACGTATCGATCACTCTCGTATCGTAAATAATAACGACACCACGATCATGTACCGTACGGATTAATCTGCCAAATCCTTGTTTAAAGCGAATGACTGCTTGTGGTACCGAGTATTCCATAAATGGATTTTTCTTCTGTTGTTTCAAGTATTCTGATTTCGCTTCCACAACAGGATGATTGGGCGGTTGGAAAGGCAATCGTACGATAACTAAGCACGTTAATGCATCGCCTGGGATATCCACACCTTCCCAAAAGCTACTTGTACCTAACAAAACAGCATTTGCATTTTGTGTAAATTGATGTGTCAATTTACTTCTATTCGAACTATCTACTCCTTGTCCCAACACTTGTATACCTTTGTCTTTGAGTTGTGCTTTCAGAAGTGGATGAACTTGTTTCAACATATGATAAGATGTAAACAGAACAAGCATTTTACCTTTTGTTGTTGCTGCTACTTCGCTTAATGAAGCAACGAGCCTCTCTACAAATTCTTCACTCCCCTGAGCTCCTTTAAGTTTTGGAATATCACGTGGAATGACAACCAGTGCATTGTTTCTATAATCAAAAGGAGACTCTAACTTAACAGATGTCAGGCGGCCTTCCGCTTGTGCCGTTTCTAAACCAAGTTGTTCTATAAAATAATCGAACTTTTGATGAACAGACAATGTTGCCGAAGTCATCACTACACTCTTTTTAACATCAAAGAAATATTGTTTTAACTTATCGCTTACATCAATGGGGATACACATCAGCTGTATGGATTTATGCCTGAGATGTCCATTACATTCTATCCAGTAGACGACCTTACTGTCTTTCATTTGGAAGAAGGAATGTAAGTCTTGTTGGCATTGCGTAAGTTCTTTCACCGTGCCATTTAAGTCGGTCACTATACCGTGTAAATCGTCAGCTGCATCATTTTCTTTAATGTTTTGGATGATGGTATCCAGTTCTTTTACTAATGTCGTCACCGTTAATTTTATATTGTCTTCTGCAATTAACGCCTCCTCCCAACAGGAAGGAAGGTGTTTTGGTTGAAGGCGTAACACAACACTATTGTTGTCATTGATTACGCTTTCTTTGCTTACTATTGTACCATAAAGCATTTCAGTTAGTTGTTCCCAATGTTCTTTGATTTCTAAAATTTTATGAAACAAAGGCTCTAGTTTATGTGCTAATTCCGCCACATTTTCATCTGCATGATCATGAAGCGTAGACCTTAGCTTTGGCAACTTCCCTTTACTACTATCCATATAGAGTGAAGTAAGGTTATTGAACAAACGATAGTAAGACACTTCAATACCAAGCTGTTTGCATGCTACTTCCTCAAATTGGTGTGCTTCATCTATAATAATATGCTCATGAGACGGCAATAGACGGTGATCTGTTTTTCTATCTGTTAGTAATAAAGAATGATTGGTAATGACAACGTCCGATTTATTCGCTGCATCCCGTGCACGATGGTAAAAACATTTGGAAAACCACGGGCATGCTCGATTCATACAAGAGGGAGCATCACTAGCTACACTTCTCCAAAATGAGACACTTTGCTTGCTATTATTGAGCTCTTCCTCATCTCCGCTCATCGTTTCGCTTAACCATACGACCATACCAGCTGCATGAAGTACATCGTCTTTGCGTTTTTCATAATCGCTTGCATTGATTTTATGTTCAAATTTACGTAAGCATAAATAATGACTTCTCCCTTTCAACACAGCCGCTTCAAATGGATCAGGAAAAATATGCTGCAAAAGCGGAACATCCCTTTTCCACAATTGTTCTTGCAAGTTGATCGTGTGGGTGCTGACGATCACTTTCTCCTCATGTTGCAGTGCATGGTGCAGTGCAGGAATAAGATATCCCAGCGATTTTCCTGTACCTGTTCCGGCTTCAATTAATAAATGACGCTCCTCTTCAAAGCTTTCCTTTACTTTTTCCATCATCGTTTCTTGTGCTTCTCTACGTTCATATGAAGGGAAAAGGTTCTGAAGATTGGACTCAATACGTTCATAATACGGCTTGAAGTCTTCATCTATTAACCCTTCTTGCTTATCCAGCTCATCTTCGTCATTTTTATCTAACCAGTCATCCACTGCAAGGGCAAATTGTCGATAATAATGAAAATGGCCTTCCTCATGTGGATGATTTTGCTTCACTTTTATATGTTCAAGTAAATAATGATGTAAGTCCATCAATTGTTGCTGTGGTTCATGTACAATTTGGGCACACCTTTCTAACACGAGTAAAGGCATACTATCTATTTTGTGCAACATCTTGATAAAAATTTCAGCCGTCACCATCGCATCACTATCCGCACGGTGTGCACGATGATGTTCTATATCAAACGCTTCACAAACCATCGATAACTGATAGGAAGCTAAATTAGGGTAAAACATTTTCAATAAATCAATCGTATCTAAAACGAGCCCATCATAAGGCGCATACCCTTCTTGTTCCAGCGATTTTTGTAAAAATTGCAAGTCAAAAGCGGCATGATGTGCAACAAAAATACGTCCCTCTAAAAGCGGAAGCATCTCTGTTAGCACTTCGTCTATAGGTGGAGCATCCTCCACATCTTCATCCTTAATACCCGTAAGTTGTGTAATCATTTCAGGAATAGGTACGGTAGGTTTTACTAAAGCATGATATTGTCCGGTGATTTCGTTGCCATCCACCATCACCATACCAACTTCTATAATTTCATCGCCGTGTTGATTTCCTGTGGTTTCAAAGTCCAGTACTACATAATTCATAGCTCTGTTTTCATCCAATCTGTTCATAGTTTCACATTAATAAGCATACCAGACATTGGACGAAAAAGGGAGGTCTTAATTTATGGATTCATCTTCGGTTGAATGTCTGTTGTATCTCCCTCATTGTTCATGCAAACACCAATGTTGATAAGCGGTTCTTCCATATCTGGATTCAAGTGATGTGCTGTTTTGAAAAAATCACATGCTTGATCTAAATTTTGCTTATGTGCCTCTACGCAGCCCATCGCATTGTATGAAAATGACGTAATTTGTTTATCATCACTTAGTTTTGTAATTTGCTTAAATTGCTCGTACGCTTCATCTAATTTTTTAGACTGAAAATAACTGATGGCGAGCATTAGCTTAGCAGGAATGAAGTGTCCATGTTCCTTGACGTAAGGTTCTAGTTGCTGGATGGCTTCATGAAACATTTTCAACTTAAAATAACCTTGTCCTCTGTCTAGTTGATAAAGTAAATCAGATGGTGGTGTTTGGTTCTGTTCAGGCTGCAATACTTCACTTGTTTCATTTTGGGCCGAATTAGATTCTAACATCTGCTTCATATACAATAATTTATGATTCAAATCTTGCCACTGCGTATGAATGGAGTCGCCTAATGAAGCAATACAATCATATTGTCGTTTGATCCAGTCTTTCTCTGCTTGTGATGCTTGATCATAATTAACTGACATATCATCTAAATACCCATGCATTACGGAAAAAAGATGTGATATCATGATGAGTTCCCTACCTTATTCATTAGATTATGATATATGGTACTCATTTTTTGTTGATGACACCCTTTTCATACGCGTATGACAGTTATTCATCCTTAAACTACTTTCCAGCTTTGGCATCGATGGCATGACGTAAATTGGCAAACAAAAAAGGACATAAGAAAACCGTCGATAACGATACCGACGACTTAACTGGAAAATATAAGCAAAGACAAAATCATTATTATTTTATCATTGCCTCCACTTATATTTTACTAATATTTTACTGAAATTTTCTTTATTTTACTAAAATTTACTTCCTGTTCACTACAATGCGTATCATGTTTTACAACGTTGTGGATTGCAATTCTTTATACAACTTTTGCTCGATATGATTATGTTCATCCAACACAATAACGGTCGGTTCATGCGATTGTGCTTGTGTTTCTTCCATCATGGCATAAGTAATAATAATGACTTTGTCCCCGGGTTGTACTAATCTTGCAGCTGCACCATTTAAACAAATGGTACCAGAACCTCTCTCACCTGTGATGACATATGTTTCTAATCTTGCACCGTTGTTATTGTTAACGACTTGAACTTTCTCATTTGCTAAAATATTTGCTTCTTCCATAATGTTCTCATCAATCGTAATACTGCCTACATAGTTTAAATTTGCTTCTGTAACGGTTGCCCTATGAATTTTTGATTTCATCATCGTTCTAAACACGATGTTCACCTCCATATATGACTACATTATCAATTAACCTCGTCGTGCCAAACATAACGGCTAATGCGACGATGATGGTTTCTTGGATATCCATTACTTTTTGTTTAGCAGGTAATTCCTTTAAACCAGGGTACGTGTACAATGCTACGTATTGTATTTCAGACAATGGTACGACATCTACGTGCGCTGTAATCAGCTGCTTCAGCTGCGCTACCGTTACCCCTTCTTCTATCCATTTGTGTACTTTCATTAAAGAATCACTGAGTATAAGCGCTTGTTTGCGCTCTTCTGGCTTTAAATATTTGTTCCTGGAGCTCATTGCGAGTCCATCTTCTTCTCGTATGATGTCACAAGGAACAATCTCCACGTCCATACTCAAATCAAGCACCATTTGGGTGACAACGGCAACTTGCTGTGCGTCTTTCATTCCGAAATAAGCTTTATCTGGTCTCACAATATGGAATAATTTATTCACCACCGTAGCTACACCATCAAAATGGCCTGGGCGATTGGCTCCACACATCACTGAAGTAATGTCAGAGACAGCGATGTTCGTCTTCATTCCACTCCCATACATTTCTTTCACATCTGGAATAAATACGACATCTACACCAGCTTCTCTAGCGATGGTCACATCTCTTTGTTCATCACGAGGGTATTGTTCAAAATCTTCGTTAGGTCCAAATTGCAGTGGGTTAACAAAAATGCTAATGACCACGATATCGCATTCCTGTCTTGCTCTTTCCATCAAGCTGGTATGACCTTGATGCAAGTAACCCATTGTAGGAACAAAGCCAACCGTCACATCGTTTTGCTTCCATTGTTTCCATTTATATTTAAAATCAGCAATGCTGCGGATAATATCGATGTTCTTTCATTCCTTCCATTCATCATCAACATGTTCATCAGACACTGTGAGCCGTTCTATGACTTCCTCATTCATATGAAAAACATTGTCTTCTGCAGGAAACTGCCTGTTTTGCACTTCGTTTTTGAACGTGGATATCGCTTCAACAATAGTGTCCCCGATATTCGCATAAGTTTTCAAAAATTTCGCTTTCAGTGGAGAAGCATACTGCAATAAATCATGGTACACAAGGACTTGCCCATCGCAGCCTCTTCCTGCTCCGATGCCGATAGTAGGAATTGTCACTTGCTCCGATATTAACTGCGCTAATTCCTCTGGTACCATTTCCAATACGATTGCAAATGCTCCTGCCTGTTCTAGCGCTTTGGCATCATCAATTAATTTCTGTGCTTGCTCTAAACTTCTACCTTGTATTTTAAATCCACCAATTTGATTAACAGCTTGCGGCGTAAGACCGATGTGCCCCATTACAGGTATTCCTGCTTGCACACAAGCTTTGACGGAATGACATATTTCTGTACCGCCTTCCATCTTGACGGCTTTGGCACCGCCTTCTTGCATTAAACGCCCTGCGTTTTGCAACGTTACATCGATACTGCCATGATAAGTCAAAAACGGCATGTCTGCAAGGACAAAACTGTTTTTCGCCCCGCGTGTAACCGCTTTCGTATGATGCAATATCTCATCCAATGTAACAGGAATCGTCGAATCATACCCTAGTACAACCATCCCTACCGTATCCCCTACGAATACGATGTCTACGCCAGCTTCTTCACAACATAACGCAGATGGATAATCATATGCCGTCACCATCGTAATTGGCTTCTTATCTTCCTTCATTTTTTTTAAATCTACAATACTAATAACTTTTCGATACGTCATACCTATACACCTCCAAATGGATTAGACCGCAGTTTCTTACATCACTACACCATAGTGTGCAACAAAAAGCGAATAAGAAGACATAAAAAAATGCCCTCCGTCCAATCTGAGACGTAAAAGCACCCTAAACGTTAAGATCATGATCCGATCTCTTCTGTCTCGGTCCCTTCGGCTCAGAGCAGAAGCTTGATCTATCATTACATAAGCTATGTAATAACATCAAGCTGCAAGTGAAGTTCTATTACAGATACTGCCTTGCAAAATTTATTATAGCAAACATATTTGATTTAGAAAAGAGAAAAGATCAACACCGTGTCAAATGTCAAGATACACCGATAAATGTTAATAAAAAAGTCTTATTTACCATTTAATTTTCAAAATGATGAAGTTGCTCTTTGTGTTTCGTACAGTCATGGCTTGTTCTACTTACATAAAATAGCATTATACCATGAAAAAGGAGGAACTCAGATGATCAGAAAGGGAAAAGGCAAAGTCACTAGAAGAGTAGTCACACTCAATGACCCAGAACCATTAGTAGATTGTTTAAATGATTGTCAATGTTTTGGACTAATGCCTTGCTTTGGCACAAGTGGTTGTAGCTCTTGCGTTTGTTATGGACTTTTTTGCGATAATGATATTAGTCAAATTACAAATGCCAATGTCACTGTTAGAAATGGAGCAGTTGTTTTAACGCCAAGCAGAAATGTCCAATACACTACGGTGAGAAAAACTAGAAATCATAGATTTATCATCACGACACAAAGGTTTCGCAATATAAGAAATAGCAACAGAAGGGTGGCATATGTTCAATCTATAGGAGGAAAGCCATCAAGGGTACACAATTTAAAAGTATTGTTTAATAAAAAAGGCAAAGCAGTAAACGCAAAAAAAATGCACTAATACACGCATTTTAAACAAGATATAACGTAAAGTTGATAAACGTGAGGTAAATCTCTTCATGTTTTTCGGCTTTTTTTATGTTGTTTTGAAATTCATTTGAAATTACAGTTGAAAAAAGACACTAGTGTCGTTATAATGAGCAATATAATAAAAAAGACAATGATGACTTTTTTGAAAATATAAAAAAGGAGATGTAAAAATGAACACCAATGATGCGCAAGTCAGTTTACAGAAGAACAAACCATTTATTATTTTGATGACCGCACAGCTCATATCGAGCATTGGAGACTGGCTAAGCCTTATTGCGATTATCTCGATGGTAGGATTGAAATGGAATGCAGCACCAATGGAGATTGCCTTCATTTATTTATGTTTAGCATTCCCAATGGTATCTTTCGGCCCTTTAGCGGGAACTTTTGCTGATCGGCTAAACCGAAAAGTGCTCATGATAGCATCTGACGTAGGGAGAGCAGGTCTTATTTTATTGCTCATTATTGCGGACTCCATGGCTATCGTTTATGTTTGTCTTTTCTTAATAGGGACACTTTCTGCTGTATTTATACCAGCTAAAAACGGAAAGCTTAAGGAACTTGTACCCCACCAACAGATGAAAAGTGCCATGGCTATCACTTCGATGATTGATTCCAGCACGAAAATACTAGGACCTCTATTAAGTGGATTATTGGTCAGTACATTCGGTGCCACTACTGTATTTTTATTAGATTCTATGACGTTTATTGTTTCCGCAATATTCATCGGCTTTGTTCCAAAAACCTACTCCATGTTGAAAAAAGAACACACCCACAATAATGAGAACCAACAACTTAATCCACAACATAAAATTTCATTTAAGAAAGACTTTCTCGAAGGACTGTCTTTTTTGAAGCGCAATACATACTTACTTTTTGGCATGCTGTATTTAGGCATTTCCCTGTTCATTTTGCAATTAATAGATTCTCAGATTATCGTACTCATTAGGGAACTGTCTAATCCTTCACCTGAATTATTCGGGTATATCGTCTCTGCTGTAGGCGTAGGTATGTTCATCACAGGGTTCATCCTCTCTAAAAAGACAACGTATAACACCATATTTCTCATGATGGTGGGAGTTTGCGGAATGGGAGTCGCATTTGCTATACTGACACTACTTACCTATTTGGATACTGCATCGGCTATCATTTGGGGGCCTAGTATCGGTTTACTTGCGGGATTCGCTTCTGCCCTAGTATTCATTCCATTTCAAGCAAGTGTACAAATGGAAACTCCCGTTCACATGACTGGGAGAGTATTTGGTGTCCTTACTAGTATAATGAACACTGCTACCATTCTCGGACCACTTGCAGGTGGGATGCTGGTAGTCATCGTCGGCATTATCCCTGCTTTTACAATAACGTCAATATTGCTGATCGCAATATCTACCATTGGGTTCGTACTGAAAGGCAACATAGAACGGAGGAAAATCGATGTCTCCAAAAGTGAGCGAAGCACACAAGGAGCAGCGCCGAGCTGATATTTTACAAGCTGCTGAAAAAGTTTTTGCTGAACATGGCTATGAAAAAACGACGATGAAGCACATTATGGATGAAGCAAACGTTAGTCGAGGTGGATTGTACTTATACTTTTCTAGTAAGGAAGATGTATTCGAAACTTTGTTAGAAGAAGATATATTATCTTATCAGGAAAAAATGAGGAAACACTTGCAGAGTGAAACCAACAATACGTCTTATTGGCATACATTATTGACTACTTTATACGGAAACGAAAAGCATGAAAACATGGCTATAGGTCCCGCTTCTTCTACTATATTAGAATTTTTTATTACAGGTAGAAACGATGAGGAAAGAAGAAGCTACGGTAAAAAAAGATATACGCTTGCTATACAAATGTATATCGACATCATTGAAAAAGGAAAAGAAAGCGGTGAATTTTCACAGGAAGCACAAAGCGATATGATCGCTCGTTCTATTGTCGCTTTCACAGATGGCGTTTTCTTAGATTATACAATAGTAGGAAACGAAGATGTAAAGATGAATGAACAAATAAAATATTTTACCCATTATTTAGCTTTTGCATTGGGCGTGAAGCAAACGTAATGCTTGCAGGAAAGAGGAAAGTAGCAGATTGGCTAACTCACCTGCATTCACTTCCATCTGCCTGAAAATTAACATCACCAGAGAAAATCGTTCGAATGCTCCTCTTGCCCTCTCCATCCTCTACCTCTACTTTCATCGCACCGTAATCATCAATTCCGATTGCCGTTCCATGAATCACTTCTTGTGGAGTGTTAATGGTAATCGGTTTGTGTAGAGAAATGGTGAGCGTCTCCCATAGTGTTTTAATAGGGGCAAAGCCTTGCTCCATGTAAATACTATAAATCGCTTCTAACTCACACAAAAACGTACATAACACTTCTTCACGCTCAAAAGTTTGCTCAGCTGCCATCTTCATCGATACAGCAATAGGATGTAAGGATGTTGGGTAGTCGTCTTTTTCCAAATTAACGGCGATGCCTATTCCCGCTATCGTATAATGTACCCGCTGATCATCTGCACTAGATTCAAGCAAAATCCCACTCACTTTTTTGCCAGCAATGTGGATATCGTTCGGCCACTTGATTCCTGCATCTAATCCGAATTTCCTCAACGTTCTACATAGGGCAACCGAAACGAGCAATGTTAATTGAGGCACTTGTTGCAGCGGCAGGTCCGGTTTTAATATGATGCTAAACCACAAACCTTTTCCTAGCGGAGAATGCCAGTGGCGCCCCATCCTACCACGGCCTTTCGTTTGTGTTTCCGCGATAATTACCGTTCCATTTTCTGCTGATGACTGCTTTTCTGATTGCTGTAATACGTTTTTGGCGATGTCTTGCGTGGATTCCACTTCCTTATAATAAAGAAGACGCTTTCCCATCCATGTTGTTTTTATGTTGTTTGCAATCCAATCTTCGTCTAATGTTGCTGGGGAAGACAGCAGACGATAGCCTAAACGATGTACGGCTTCAATTTCATATCCACCTTGTTTTAACTTTTGTATGTGCTTCCATATCGCTGTACGGCTACACTGCAAATGTTGACTGAGTTGTTCACCCGATACATAATCAGACTCATGATCTTGCAATATTTGAATTAACTGCTGTTGTAAGTTCATCGTTATACTCCTAGTATGTGTATTCTACTTTGTCATTACGCTATACAGCTCCATGTGGCCGCTTCCTCTAAAAAACATGAATCAATCACTTTGAATACATACTCTACTAAAAAAACTAAGTAAGTTCAGGTATTATCGATTTTGCACGAGACATTAATACGTCTCTCTCATTAGCCAATTGACCGTGGGAAACTTCCTTCATTAATTGATGAAGCACTTCACGTATCCAGCTGCCACGTTCCGGATGCAACGGCAGCAAATCTGTTCCTGAAAGTTGTAAATCCTTCACTGTATACACTTTCATGTCATCCATGCATCGTTGTCCATGTGACGCAAAAAAATATATCACATCAGAAGAAAGAGGATAAATCGAAGGCACCGTATCTATTTCTTCCCTTATGTGCTTGTCCAGTGAAAAAAGATCCAACACGCGCTGCACTACATCTTTTCCATAAAGCAACACGGCTTCCCTCCACTGATACAACGCCTCTTCTTCACTCCAATGGTCATTCAATTCACTCAAAAAATGCACACACTGTATACTTTGCTTCGTATCGTACACATGTTGATTAGAAAAGCAAAGATGTCGTAAACACGTACTGGCTTCTTCGGCATTCATTCCTAAAAGAGTAAACAGATTACACCACCTGGAAATACTATTGTGTAATGGCAATGCATTTACATGATGTTGATGTTCCATTGTGATGTGTTCTAACGCATCTGCAAATAAGGTAATAGGACGTTTGGTATAGTGGAGCAGTCCACTTTCTTTTAACAACCATATCCCCTGAAAAGGATCTCTACCCGTCATCATTTTTTGCAGCTCTATTTGAATACGTTCCATCGCGATATGCTGTAACAAAGATTTCTTTTCCAATATGGCGTTCCATGTCTCTTCTTCAATATGAAGTCCAAAGTTAGCAGCAAAACGAACACACCTTACCATCCTTAGCGCATCTTCTTCCAGACGCTCTATGGCATTGCCAACACATCGAATGATCCCACACTGCAAATCATCATGACCGTGAAAAGGATCGATAATCTTCCCCTCAATATCCATCGCCATCGCATTCATCGTAAAGTCCCGTCGCTTCAAATCTTCGTGTAAGTTGGTAACGAACTCCACTTTTTCCGGTCTGCGATGATGGATGTAGGAAGATTCCGTTCGAAACGTCGTCACTTCAAACTGAAAAGTATCACATAAAACAGTAACGGTGCCATGTTGTAAACCTGTCGGCACCGTTCGTTCGAAAATAGACATCACTTGTTCTGGTGTAGCAGATGTGGCAATATCAATATCTTTCACTTCTTTGCCCGCTACAATATCTCTGACATAACCACCGACAAAGTACCCTTCATAGCCAGCATCCAGCAACTGTTGAAGCACTTGTTTTCCTTCAGCCTCCATATGTGTTACTGTCATTTCACCATTCACCTACCTATTATACACCTCAATTTTGGGTTCCATTTCCAGTACTTTATAATATATATTTTCATATTGCTGCGTAATTTTATTGTTACAAAATTCATGTGTTGCTCGATGAATACATGCTTGACGAAATGCATCGTAACGTGCTTTATTTTGCAGCAATTCTAAGCAATATTCTGCCATCAGTCCCGTTTCTCCAATGGGTGCTACGTACCCCGTCTCCCCGTGCTTAATTAATTCAGGGATGCCCCCAGCATTGGACCCGATCGTAGGCACACCACACGCCATCGCTTCTAGTCCGACTAAGCCAAAGCTTTCTTTTTCAGATGGAAGCAGCATGACGTCCGCTATGGAAATGACTTGCGCAACATCATCTTGTTTTCCCATGAAATACACGTCATCTGATAAGCCTAGTTCTTGCACTTTGCATTGTACTTTTGGTAAATCTGGCCCTTCTCCTACTAGCATAAGTTTACTTTTTATTTTTTTGTTTACTTTTGCAAATATGTCAACGACATCTAATGTCCGCTTCACAGGCCTAAAGTTGGAAATGTGCATTAAGATTTTTTCATCTGGTTGTGCAAATTCCGATCGTAGATGTTCACATTGACGAGGATTATATATTCTCTTATCCACAAAGTTATAGATGAGTTCAATTTCTTTCTCAATAGAGAGCACGCTCTTCGTCTCATTAATTAAATCTTGTGATACGGCTGTGACGACATCACTTTTGTTAATGGCGAGTTGAATCAAGTCTTTAAATGATTCTTCCTGTCCCAAAATCGTAATATCTGTCCCGTGTAGCGTCGTAATCACTTTCAATTGGTCTCCTACCATTTCCTTTGCTAAAAAAGCGCTAATGGCGTGAGGAAGTGCATAATGCACGTGCAATAGATCTAGCTTTTGCATCGTTGCAACTTGTGCTAATTTATTAGCGAGAGAAAGGTCATATGGAGGATGTTTGAACACGTGATAGTCTCTCACTTCCACTTCATGATAAAAAATGTTTTTATGAAATTTACCTAAACGAAACGGTAAACTGTAAGTAATAAAATGTACTTGATGACCTTGTTCGGCTAACAACTTTCCTAACTCCGTTGCTACGACGCCAGATCCTCCTAAACGAGGATAACAAGTAATCCCTATTTTCAATTGTTTCAACTTCTCACATCCTCTACTTTTATTACTTTTTTATTTCTGTTTTAGATTGTATGCGATAACCTTTTTGTCATGTATTATAGACGAGTTTCCATAAACGATATACTTATTCACCTTACATTGTAGTGATGATCGGAGATACATTAATATTCACTAATAAAGGTTTTCGACTTATAAACCCTTCTGCATACTTCACTTGACAAGATTGCCCTGTTAGTAAGTCTCTAGCTTGAACCCGCTCTATGTATTGATTCGTTAGTGGCGTTGCTACGGATTGCCCTTCTATAAACATAAATTGTGATTGATATGCTTGTAATGCTTGTATCTTTACATCATAGTCATCGGTAACATCCACGACAAAGTTGGGGTGGACCGTATCATTAATAAAGTAGTAGTACACTTGATTCACTGTCCAAGCTTCGTAATCTGACTCATAGCGACGTAATTTAGCTGTAAATAAAGCATCATCGACGATTTGGCTGCACTTAACGTGATCGGGATGACGATCCTGCCAATACGGAATGAAAACGACAGCTGGCTTATTTTTGCGAATCTCTTCCACAATCGCATGGCATTGTTGTTTATCACCAGTTAACCCTCTGTCGGGCAGCTGCAAGTTACTGCGATATTGCAGTCCTAAACATTGTGAAGCTAATTCAGCTTCTTTCTTTCTAAGCGACACGTTGCCATTGGATGACATCTCCGCTTGCGTTAAATCACAAATACCAACAGCATACTGCTGCCTACTGTATTTGGCGATTGTACCACCCATGCCAATTTCTGCATCATCGGCATGAGCAGCAAAGATTAAAAAATCAAGATTTGTATTCAAAGGTTTCACTTCTCCTCTTGATGGTACATGTTTCGCCAAGCAAAATCCCCATTCTCTACTGCTTTCACTAGCAACTCCCCCGAAGCCATATTCGTAGCAATCGGTATGCCATATACATCACATAGTCGAAGTAAGGCGATGATGTCTGGCTCATGTGGTTGCGCCATCAATGGATCTCGGAAGAAAATAATGAGATCCATCTTATTTTCTGCTACCATCGCTCCAATTTGTTGATCCCCTCCAAGTGGGCCTGACATAAAACGATGCAACGTCAAATTCGTATTCTCCATAATGCGCGTCCCTGTTGTTCCTGTAGCAAAAAGTTGATGTTTCTTCAATATATGCTCATAAGCGATAGTAAATTGTATCATTTCTTCTTTTTTACGATCGTGGGCAACCAGCGCAATGTTTAATGTGGTCATTGCTCGTCCTCCAAAAAGTGTTCAAAGCCGTAGACAAGTTGTTCTTTATGCATTACTTTTTTTATCGCTACATTTACCCCTGGCATGTATCCAGCTCGATCATAGGAATCGTGTCTTATTTTTAACGTTTGTCCATCTCCACCAAAGATCACTTCCTGCTGTGCAAATACCCCTGGCAAGCGTACGCTATGAATACGGAAACCGTGGTAGTACCCCCCTCGTGCTCCTTCGATGGTCTCTTCTTCTTTTATATTCCCTTGCCTCATCTCTTCACGCTGTTCATTGATCTTTTCAGCTGTTTTAATCGCCGTACCACTAGGAGCGTCTAACTTTTGATCCCCATGATATTCGATAATTTCAACGTTTGGCAAATATTTAGAGGCTTCCGCCGCAAATTTCATCATTAATATCGCACCAATGGAAAAGTTGGGTGCGATTAAAGCTCCGATACGGTGTTCTTCACAATATTCCTTTAATTGTGCAATCTGTTCTGGTGTAAATCCTGTCGTACCTACAATCGGTCTTACCCCATGTTGCAAAGCTACCTTCGTGTTGCTGTATGCCACTTGTGGTACGGTAAAATCAACGAGTACATCTGGCTGTACTTGTGCTAAAGACATTCCTAAATCACTTGAAGTCGTCACACCACAGTGTGGTAAACCGATAGCTGTACCAATATCTTCTCCTTCCACAGTATCAATGGCTGCGACTAATTGCAATGCAGCATCATCCAATACCATTTTCACCACTTCTCGTCCCATCTTCCCTCTCGCACCAGCTACTGCTACTTTTATCTTCTGTGTCGTCAAGTTCAAATCCTCCTCGTGTTTATGTATATTGATCATTTGATATATGAAAAGAGCAAACAATGAAGGGGAAATGGAAGTTGTACGATACAGACAACTTCCATTATCTTTCTTTATTGATTTCCCCATGTCCAATTACATCGTATATTACATCATCTATTGTGTTGTTGAAATTTCTTCATCTTACGCTTAGTGGTAATAAGTTGACTGAGCAAGTTCATTCAACTAGATATAAGATGAACAAATACTAAATTTCATGGTTTACGCCTCAGTTGTATCTAATGAATATATTTTGAATCACTCACTGCGTATTCTTGTAATAGTTGTTTAGCCACTTTGTGATCTGGATTTAAATTTAACGCGTTAATCAAAGCTTTAGATGCTAATTCGTAGTTTTTGTTTAGAGCGTGAGCAAAGCCCATTAACAGATATGCTTCTATTAAAAGAGGGTCTAGTTTAATCGCCTCAGTCAATAACTTCAACGCATGTGTCGTTCTTCTATTAGATAACTCCAGATCTTTCTCTGCCTCTTCTACATTGTACTTGGCTTTCAAGTGATTGTAATGTAGTTCGTACTCTCCATTTTCTTCTTGTAATAAACAAGCGCATTCTGCATGTTGCATCGCTTTGTCTAATTTGTTACTTCTATCGTAGGTGATAGATAATTTATGATGAAAAGAAGCGTTAAATGGATCCAGTGCAATGGCTTTCTTAAAATAATCTATCGCTTTACCAAAATCATGGTACAGTAAAGATTCATATGCTTTTTTTATATAATCATTTCCGTCCACACTGTACAACCTCCTTATAGAACGTAGGTTAATACAGCTTATGTCCAAGATCATTAATCAGTGTGGACTTTTGTCCAGCGATCTTTGTCACGAGTATTAAATTTATGCATCACTTTATGTAGTGCTGTTTCTAAATCTATGTCTAGAGAATTAGCGAAGCAAATCACAATAAATAAAATATCTCCCAATTCATTTTCAATTGAATTTTCGGCTTCAGAATTCTTTTTGGGCTTTTCGCCATACTCATGGTTCACTTCTCTAGCAAGCTCTCCCACTTCTTCTGACATCCTAGCCAACATACTTAGTGGACTAAAGTATCCTTCTTTAAATTGACTGATGTAATCATCCACTTCTTTTTGCATTTGTTCCATCGTTTTTTTTTGTGCCATCTTGTGCCCCTTCCTGCTATAATGGATAAGGTGTGGTTAAAATTATATTATCATGTTATCCCATAAGACTACAACTGTTGACTTTGGATGATACTATGTAGGTTGAATGCATGCTGATATACAACCTATTACCCCTATGCATAAGATGAAAAGTTACATTACTCATCTTATATACATCATAACAAGCAGGTGAATGAATTTGAAATTAAACGTAAATATGTTATGGAAACAACTTATACCGATTATGATTGGTACTGCCATTTATGCAGCAGCCATACATTTGCTCGTCATTCCAAATGAACTAATGGAAGGTGGCGTGACGGGGATATCTTTACTTATTAATTATGCACTCGATATTCCTCCTTCTTACACTACATTATTGATTAATATTCCACTGTTTTACGTCGGGTGGAGATTTATTGGGAAAGCCTCGATGGGTCTGACCATATTCGGAACCTTATCTCTTTCGTTTTTCTTATGGGTCATTGAATTTTTGATGAGTAAAGGCTTGATCATGCCACCAGAGCTAGATGATGTACTTCTTGTTACATTGTATGCCGGTGTAGCAACAGGCGTTGGATTAGGTCTCGTATTTCGCTTTGGGGGAACGACAGGTGGAGCGGATATTATCGCGAGGCTAGGGAACAAAACGAGAGGTTGGAGTATGGGACAAGTCTTACTGACTATTGATGCCCTTGTTCTTACCACATCTGCTTTCTACATACATTACGAAAAAATATTTTATACCTTAATTTTAGTTTTTGTTGCCGCACGCATTATAGATTTTATTCAAGAAGGAGAACATCGAGCAAAAGCATTCACCATTATTAGTGAACAAGCACCGATGATAGCAGAACGAATACAATCTGAAACAGAGCGCGGGGTAACAATTTTTTCAGCAAAAGGCGGATATAAGCTGCAACCAAAAGATGTCGTTTACTGTGTCGTATATCGTCAAGAAGTAAGGAAAGTGAAATTACTAGTTAAACAACTTGATCCTAAAGCATTCTTGATCATTAATGACGTACACGACGTGCTTGGTGAAGGGTTTAAAACAGAATAACTACATAGTATACAAGATGAAGAAATGATGGGATTCAAGTTTACGCCTCAGTTGCCAGGCGTAAAGGGTAATGAAATTTCTTCATCTTATCAACGGTGGTAATAAGTTGACTGAACAAGTTCTTTCAACTTATCTATAAGATGACTTAGTTAATGTCTTTATGGTGTATCTTATGTCGTGATAATGATAAAAAACAGGTCTTCCCCTATCTGTAAGAAGGAAATGACCTGTTTTTTATTTGTGAAAATAAAATTATTTGAATAATGAATCTTTTTTATTAAAGTGAATATAACTATATATCTATTCAATGTTTATCTTGTAATTGAATCTTTTGAATCTTATGTTTAGATTTGGTATTAGCGTTTTGTACCTAAGACGTTTGTATCTAAGACAAGAAAGAAATATGTTTGTATTTCCTCCATGCAGTATACGTCAGCACCATGACAATAAACAAGCCAATCGTCACGATCCATACAATGGGATTCGGGTTAATGACGTTCGTAAATGCTGCTGCATCTTCTTTGTTGGAAAATAACATTTCTACCATGGCATGCACTTGTTCCCCAATGTGAGATAGGACACTGAAGTCGATGTCCCCGTCTTTCATTCCTTGTTTTTCAAAAAATATAAACAACGAATCTGATTTCTGCACGGTTTGTGGTGTATGATAAATTGCTAATGCAGGCCGCAACACTTGATACTGCTGTTTTAATTGTACATAATGTGTTTTTGTTTCCTCTACATTTTCATTTCTTACCGCATCCACTAGCAACTTCGCTGTTTTGCTCATACTTGCCTTTAACTCCATCCACATGGGACGCTCGGCATGGGTGAGGCTATCTACCGCATATCTCACTTGTGTCGCTGCCAGCTTCGCTTGTTCTGGGGAAAAACGAATATTAGCAAAGATTTTTTGTGCTTCAATGATACTACTCGTAAAAGCCTGCATTCCTTCTACCCCTGTGCGGGAGTCAAAATTAATTCGTGTCGCTTGCTTACGAAGTAATTGCAAATGAACATGAGCTTGTTCATATTCTCCACTCATCACATAATTAAAAAACAATTGTGCCTGTTGCTCCAGTTGTTTTAATCCTTGTTCATTTATTTGTTCACTAAGCACTTTCGTTGCATCTATGTTAGCAGAGCTGTCCATCGAACATCCGAACAGTAGGAGAATTGTGATGATCATAAAACTAATGAATCCTAATCTCATACCTTGTCCCCCCCTCGTTATATGACTATCATATGGGGGGATGTCCACATTTAGACCGCTTTTTTACTTCCTATTTCTCTTCTTTGCAACATAAACATAAAAGCAAGTCCTATGCAAAGTAAACTCAACCCAATCGTAATCCATTGCACAACAAATACATCGTCATTTAATGGTCGAGGCAAATAAGGGAAGATGGAAAGAGAGTAATCTAGAATATCGTTGCTAAGTGTCCAGATCGCAGCCAACACAATATGAATTGTACGATATTGCATAAACCGCGCATATAGCATCACTTCAACAGCCATCGCAGAATGGGATGTGAGCAGCATATAATCCTGCCAATTCAAATCATTCCCTTGCATTGCTCCACCTATAATCATCAACACAGCCCACGTCCCATACTTAATCATCGTAATCAATGCAAGTGCTTCGATCCATGAACGCAGATGAAAACCGACTCCTTGTTTACGCTGCTTATGGTAAAGTTTATGTAATGGTGAAACATTATCGCCGTTCCCTTTTCTTACTCTGAGCCAAAATGAAATTAATACGATAGTAAAAAATAAACTAGCAGTCGGACTATCTGGCACAAAAATGAGCAAAATATTAGCATGGTCTCGTGCTGTGGCAGCCAACTGTCCGCTATACCATTCATAACCATATATCGTACCTAAACCATTGCTTATAATGAGCACCAGCAATATCGTTTTATGTAGCAAAAAAGCAGGAGATACAAAAAATTTAATACTTTGCATAGCCATGTAACCTTCTCTCTTCTTTAGAAAAAGCCTGACCTTACGAGAGGTCAGACTTCATTCTAATCTTATATGCTATGTTATGTTTTACTATGATGCATCAACAGCAACATAAATATTTTTTAAACAAAACATTTATCTGCTTTAATAAGCTAGATTACTCTGCACTAGCTGCATCTTCTGCTGGTGCCTTTTGCGTTGCTAACCAAGCAGCTAATGTATTTAGTTCATCTTCTGTTAGGCCATTAGTGATATTACTATCCCATTGTGCTGGCATAGTACCAATACCATTTTTCATGATGTCCACAAGCTCATCTTCTGTATACTTATCTCCTATACCAAGAAGTGGTGGGAAACTAGCTTGACCTTCCAGACCAGAAGCATGACAGCTTAAACAACTAGAAGCTTCGTAAATTTCATACCCTACTTCACTTTGCCCAACGATAGGAATGACAGTCTCTTCTTCTTCCTCTCGCACATCTTCCCCAGCAGCTAATTTCTCTGCACGTTCAATATGCTCAGGAATGATGTTATTGATTTCCAATTCATGTTGGTAATGATCCCAAGATACTACCGTTAAATAAACAACTGCAGCAAAACTAAGAAGCATTAGAGAACTAGCGATCGGTCTTTTATAAAATCTTCTTTCTTTACCCGTATCTAAAAACGGAGCAAGTGTTAGTGCACCGAACAATAAGCCAGGAATAATTACCGTACCAAATACGACATAATCCTCAGACAAATAAGGGTACTTTAGCAACTGATACATAAACAAGAAATACCAGTCAGGCATCGGAATAAAAGCACTGTTATTTGGATCTGCAGGATATCCAAGTGGTGATGGATGCGCAATGATTAATGCTAAAAAGCCAATTAACACAACACAACCAACCATCCACTCTTTCAATAAGAAATTAGGTATAAATGCCTCCGATTTACCCGGATACGCAGAATAATCTGGTGGTGGTACAAATTTTCCACCTTGTTTAACACGGGAATCTCCAACGTAGATCACTTTTTCATCTTTTGAATGATGATCATGCGCCATAATCGTATCCTCCTTTCAACTACATATACAACCATTACTTAATACAAAGTACTTCATCTAACATGTAATAGCGTTAAACGGTTTACAATGGACCTGAAATACCTTGTTTTCTAATCATAATGAAATGACCTGCTAACAGTGCGAACAATGCACCTGGTAAGAAAAATACGTGCAATGCAAAGAAACGTGTTAAGGTCTGTGCACCTGTAATACTTCCACCTTGTAAGAAAGTTTCTATATAAGGTCCGAGCAAAGGTACGGATGCTGCAATTTGGATACCAACTTTTGTTGCGAAATATGCTTTGTTATCCCATGGAAGCAAGTAACCAGTAAAACCTAGCCCTAGCATAACCATAAAAATCAACATACCTACAACCCAGTTCATTTCACGTGGCGCTTTATAGGAACCAGTGAAAAATACCCGTAAGGTGTGTAAGAACATCATAACAATAACTAAACTTGCTCCCCAGTGATGCATACCTCTTACAATGACACCGAATGCCACTTCATGTTGTAAAAAGTCAACACTTTTATATGCGTTTGTAATGTCTGGTACGTAGTACATCGTTAAAAACATACCAGATAAAATTTGTAATATCGTGATGAAGAACGTCAGCCCTCCGAAACAATATACGAATGCAGAAAAATGATGAGCTGGATTCACGTGTTCTGGAACTTCATGATCCGCAACATCTCTCCACATCGGCGTAATATCAAGACGTTCATCGATCCAATTATACATTTTTTTTAACATCTGATATCGCCTCCTTTACACTCTACTGTTTGGCTTTGTTGTGCTTAAATACACCCAGCCATCTTCAATTTTAACCGGATATTCATCCAATGGTGCCGGCGCCACTGTTAAGTTTTTACCATCTTTTGTGTAGCGAGCAGCATGGCATGGACAGAAATATTCATCTGAGAAATCCTGACTACCGTTCCATTTCACCGTACATCCTAAATGTTTACATACCGGAGACAGGGCAAAAATATTACCGCTTTCATCTTTAGAAATCCAAGCTTCAAAGGTAGTGTCATTTTTATACCACCCATCCACAATAAGACGTTCAAATTGAAAAGATTGCGGTTCTTGCGTCACTTCTGATACTTCTACAACTTTGACATATTCCCCATCAGCGTCCGGTTTTAATAATGGATCTACAGCAAACCGTACATTATATAGAAGTGGCACACCTACCATAAAAGCTCCCGATCCACCAAGTGTATAAGAAAGAAATTGCCTTCTGGACATTTCTTTACGAAAGACACTTTTCTTTGGCTGTTCATTGTGCTCTCCGCTCATTTGTTCAAGTACCCCCTTTACTTCTCGTCTAAAGCATTGCTTCATACGTTGTTCTCATTTTCAACCTACCATTGTTCATTCATTACTTTGATCGTTGTAAGAGTTAAAATGAACCAATTCATAAATATAACAATAATATGATATCTCAGCGCCATCATAAGCGTCAATAATTAGCCAAGCTTTTATGCTGTGATCTGATCGAAAAACAACAAAATGTTATGAAATTGTCACACTTTCGTCCATAACTGCTGGACAGATTGTAATATTTCTTCTTTCATTGGGTTGTCCAAATGCTTAGATGAAACCAACATATCTGCATGGGCAAACTGCATATTTTCTATTTTTTCATCTGCAGTGACCACAATAACAAAAGTGAATTGCTGCTTTAATTGATGACAAATTTGATCTACCATTTGGACAAATGTGACTTCCTCATGCCATTGATATTGAATGGCGGGATATGTAACGACTCTTCCTTTGTATGGGACTTCCACAATGTCCAATACATCTCTTAATTTTTCTAATGCAGTAATGACTTCGATTGGGCTTTCACTTCCATGCAAACCACCAAGAGGAAGTAAGCAGGTATCCAAATATGGCTTTAACGATTCCCATTGTTCACTTTCAATCTCACTAAATTTCATCTCTACCCTCCTACCACTGATCTGTAAAACTATTAAGTTGAAGAAATCATAGAACACAAGTTTACGCCTCAGTTGCCAGGCGTAAAAATTATTGTAATTTCTTCATCTTATGTTTAGCGGTAATAAGTTGATGGAACAAGTTCACTCAACTTATATTTAAGATGAAGAAATCATAGAACACAAGTTTACGCCTCAGTTGCCAGGCGTAAAAATTATTGTAATTTCTTCATCTTATGTTTAGCAGTAATAAGTTGATTGAACAAGTTCACTCAACTTATAATTAAGATGAAGAAATCATAGAACACAAGTTTACGCCTCAGTTGCCAGGCGTAAAGGTTATAATATTGTAATTTCTTCATCTTATGTTTAGCGGTAATAAGTTGATTGAACAAGTTCACTCAACTTATTTAAATTATAACAAAAAAAAGCTCCTATCGGAGCGATGAAGCGTAAAATAAAATCACCTTCTAGGTTGAATATGTATATGTGTTATGTTATCAATGAGAGTATGTATTTTCTTGAATCAAATTAAGTTCAGACGTCAATGTGTAAAATTCATTTTGATCGCCACGTTGTAAGGCTTCATCTATCGCTTCATATAATTGTTCGACTTTATAGTCTTTGAGTGCTTTATCTAAAAACATCTCCGCATGAAGACTTAACAGTGCATCATAAATAATACTTAATCTTTCCATTCATACCACTCCTTTAAATTTGCTCTATTCCATTTTTTTTATTTGAACAAGCTTCTGGTTATATTGATTCGCCTTGACAACATAACTTTCTGCAGCAAGTTTCATGCGCTTTATATCATCATCCTTAAGTTCTCTGATGACTTTTGCTGGTACGCCAGCGCAAAGTGTATAGGCTGGTATCTCCATATTTTCCATCACGACACTGCCCGCTGCCACGAGCGCACCTTCACGAATGACGGCTTGATTTAATATTTTTGCTCCCATGCCAATCAAACTGTACTGTTTTATTTGACAAGCATGGACGATAGCCGCGTGTCCAATTGTCACATCATTGTCTACCAAAAGTGGCATCGTTGCATCGACATGACCAATGGCCCCATCTTGAATGTTACTTCTGTTCCCTATCCGTATTGGTGCGTTATCTCCGCGTAATACGGCATTGAACCATACACTTGCCTCTTCCCCTATATGTACATCTCCGATGATTTTAGCGCCTTCAGCAATATAAGACGATGGTGAGACAAACGGTACAAACCCTTCATATTGATATAACATATGATTTCCCCCTTATTTCATCTTTGGGGGTGATTGTACATGGTCATCTAACTGGTGTCAATACGCATGATGGTATCAAAATCTGTAATGGTTACTTGGTTCATCAACTGTTTTCCAATGTGCGTCGTTTTAATGCATGTTCCGACTTCTTCATCCTCACTCACAGTGATAATGCCTAAATGTAGCATCATTTTTAGTACTCTTTTTTCTAAAATATCATGTTGATTATCGTAAAAATATGGTTTTACATAAGGTAACAATACTTCTTTTAACGGCTCTACAGCTATCCAATTTTCCGCAAGGTTTTGAATCCAAGCGACTAGTGCAAGTATGTTTCGTATGGGGGCTTTATACAATTTAATGTACAAATGATATACTTGCATATTTTTTTCTTTTAATCTTTTTGCAACTCTCTCTGTTCCTTCTTCTGTTAACTGAATAAAGCCATCTTTCTCTTGACACAGCTTACTTGTAATACAGTAGTCATAGATGAAAGAGAAACGATTAGGGTACATTTTGAACCTTCTGCCGTATCCAAATCTCCATTCTCCTTTGTCCACTGGTTGTTCTGCTACAGACATTTGGGATAATATGTGTTGTAAACTGCGTTTATACATGAATCCTTCTGGCGTAATGGGTATTTCTTCTTCCTGAACAAAGGTTAAAAACTTAAAAATGTCATCGGTGATCAACGAACTCTCATCACGATATATTTGTGGGGGCTTTACATATTGCATATGCGATTTAAATTGCTTATACATTACTGCAAATATTTTTTGCTTCAGATCCGTCGGAACTTGAAATTCATATTTTGTTTGATGAGAAACTCCGTTAAATAAAAAACCTAACTGTTTGAATTTAGATATTTTTTTTCGTGACTGACCTTTTCCTCTGTTTTCAGGCTCATCTTTATTGTCCATCACGCTATAATTGGCTCTAGCCATTAATTCCTCTAAACTATATTTTTTCTTTTTTTCAAACAGTAATAATTGCATAAAGTGGCTTTCTTCCAAAGTTAAGTTCTTCACCAAGTCTTCAAACTGATCTTTTCTCGAAAAAGCAATAAGTATAGCTTGGATAAGCTCCCGCTTGGAGTTAGAACTACACCTGCAATTATACTGCGTTGCAATTTGACTTAATTGATCAATATCCGAGTAACTTAACATATCAGCTAAATTCATCGCAATCCCCCTGCTGATAACAAAATGATGGTTTTAAATTCATTATGGGGATATTTTTGCATAAATATTCCTGTTATCTACACATTACTTATTTTCTATGAAAGTTAATTGAACAAGTTCAATTCAACTTATTTATATAAGGTGAAGAAATATTGAAAACCAAGTTTACGCCTCAGCTGCCAGGCGTAAAGGTTATCATGTTGTAATTTCTCCATCTTATGTTTAGTGGTAATAAGTTAATTGAACAAGTTCAATTCAACTTATCTAAATGCATCGTACAATTCAGCAACGTATGTGTCCACTGCTGATTATGCTTACCATAATCTAAAACAGATACCGATGTGTTATCTACTCTCAGCCTATGACTTTTATTTAAAATATGTTGTAATATATGATTGATCCAGCCTCCGTGCGTGACAACGATAACGCGAGATTGTTTATCCTGGTCTACACAATTATTCAAAAAACCCATTCCTCTTTGCACTAGATTAGCTGTAGACTCTACATACAGAGAAGCTTCATCCTGATCTTCGTATTGCTTTCGTTCCTCTCTTGTTAATCCTTCTAATTTTCCAAAACTCCTTTCTCTTAATCTTATATCTGTCATGACAGGCAAGGCTAATTTATCGCCCACTATTTGCGCTGTATCCCGTGCTCGCATCAAATCACTGCTGTATATACAGTCCCATTTTTCTACACTTAGACGATGTGCTAGGGACTCACACTGCTGCTTTCCCATTTCATTTAAAGGAATATTAATTTGTCCTTGAATCCTGCCTTGTGCGTTATAGTCCGTTTCACCATGACGAATCAACATCACTTTCATTATGTATATCACTCCTCACATACTTCTTCATTGCTTCTAAAAATATCCTTATATACACAAAGGCTTTCATTAATGACATGCATTAATGAAAGCCTTGTGATGGTGTGGTGATCTTCAATCAAATTGATGTTCGTTTCTAATTTGAATAAACCAACGAAGTAGTAGCAGTAGCATGATAATACCAACAGAAGAAAATAACAAATAATAATTAGGGTTATCTTCTATACTTAACAAAAACGGATCTTCTATTTTAGATGTTACCGCTGTTCTGGATGCTGTAGTCAGTACCACCGAATCATCTAATGGGGTGGCAATCGCATTATAACTTAATTGTACAGGTGAGACTGGATCACTAAATGGCATGATGACAGACAACACGAAACTAAGTATAAATAACGATAAAAATAGTGTAATAGCCAATAAATAAGTCCATCTTTGTTTTAGAGAAAAAGTATACAAGTGACGGGCTATTGGTTTATTCCAACTATTTTCTTCATATATCCTATCCATGACTTTATTAGAAATCGAAGAAGAAAATGTAGAGGAATGAGCTAATGGCGATGAGGAAGTTGTAAAAGACGTAGAAGAAATTAATTGTCTACTTTCTTCCCAAATTTCAAACTCACGGCGACAAGCAGAACAATGCTTTATATGGAAATCAATCTGTTGCTTTTTTGCATCATCATTGTTCAGATCCCAATATTTCCCTAGTTCTTCTTGAATTTCATGGCACTTCACGACCTATTCACCCTTTCTGAGTCCGCAAAAACTGGTTCAAGAAAATATGGCTCTACCTGTGTTTTCACGTTATTTCTAGCTCGAAAGAGTAGTGATTTTACCGAGCTAACTGTTTGCCCTAAAATATTAGCAATTTCCACATATTCTAATTGATCATATTCTCTTAATATGAGAGCGGATCGTTGTTTTTCAGGTAGATTATTAATAGCATGACGAACTAATGCTACTTTTTCATTACGCAACGTCTCTGATTCTGGTAATCGATCAGCAGGAGCTTCCGGAACCACGCCACTTTCATCAATGGACACTTGAACACTCTTGTGCTTTCTCAATTCACTAAGCACCGTATTCCTCGCAATCGTATACAGCCATGTTGAAAATGATGCTTCCACTTCCCTAAACGTTTTCAAACTTCTAAATGCTTTGTAAAAGGTCTCTTGACATAAATCTTCTGCTAAATGATCCAGTTGTGAACTTTTCAACATATGATAAATAAAAGATAGAATCTTTCTTTCATAGCGATGAATAAGTTCTTCAAAACACTCAGCATTTCCATCTTTTATTTCCCTAATAATCTGGGAATCATTCATTACAAGCGACCCTCCTTGTAACGCCACAACTACTTCCCAGATGATCCATTCACTCTTTTATACTACAAAAGAAGTAAGAAGTTGCGCTCTATCCGATATATTTGCTCATTTTATAAGATCGAGACATCTCTACATCAACTTTTATGCCTCGCTTCTGAGGCGTAAAAGTTGCAATTTATGATTTCTTCATTTTATATATTTTAAAATTTACATTTATGTATGCAAAATAAAACTCATTATTTGTTTGACTTATAGCTATCATTAAAAAAATTTACTTGCTCATATATGGTGAAAAATGCTCCTTTTTAAACGGGTAAACCTATATTTCTATGTAATGAACGAAAGATATGGTAATAGGTTGCAGGCATAGCGATGACATCTAGCCATGACCATTTGTTTTTCTGGCTAAAATGTTGAACTGTAATGATGTTGTAATGTAGTTAGGTTACTTTGTAGTGTAGTAGTAAGGTTGTTAATTAAATCGTTGCATTGTCATGCAGCTAAGTTGTACTGTCATCATTTGTATTATATTACTCCATACTTTATTTATAGTACTACATATTAAAACACGACTTCAACTTGTCACCATTTTATTTTTAAGTTTTTGTTTGATTTATTATATTTATTTTGTATTTTATCATATTACACACCTTGTTAAAATTCACATTTAAAAAAGGTACAATGTAAATATTAACATATATTTGTAAGCTTTCACAATCATTTTTTATTTAACTGAAAAATTATTTTTTCAAAAAAGGATGAATAAACAAATAAGTTATCCTGAAAAATCATACGTACGTTTTAAATAAAAAGGCAAAAAAAAACCACCCATAGGGTGGATGCACTTATTATAGTGCTATTTCGGATAGGAGTGGAGAGAAACCATACTGTAGTTATAGTATAATGTATACGCTTTCATACGTCAATAAGAAATTTCCAATTTTTTATTCAATCGATATTATAACTAAGAAAAGGGAAAGGATGATCACTCATTACCTTTCCCTCCCACTCATATAAAAGCGATATGATGCTATGGACATTTAAATATGCACATCGTAGTTTAACTGCTTTAATAGCTTAATTGCTGCATCAAATTCATGTTGATGTTGAAAAGATATTCTAAGCACCCCTGGAACTTCTGCTCGACTTTCTATAATTTCAATATTACTCAAACTAATAAGCTGTGCTCCAAGTTGGGAAGTTATCTCTCCAATGACTCCGGGATGATCTGGGATGTCAACATATAGATCGTATAAGGATGTTATAGCACCTTTTCTCTTTTCAGGTAAACTATTTCTAAAACGACTCGCAGCCTCGAAACGCTCTTCAATTTGTTTGCTATCTGCGGCTTCAAGCCACTGTTTGAAATCTTCCATTTGCCCATGCCAATCATCTAAAAGTTGAATCAACACTTCCCGATTGTTCATTAATATATCACGCCATATCACAGGATCACTGGAAGCAATTCTTGTAATATCACGAAAACCACCTGCTGCCAATAGTCCATACCAATCATTATTTTCATGGTACTGACTTACTTGGTACACCAAACCCGCGGCGATGATATGTGGTAAATGACTGATAGCACCAACCACTTCATCATGCATCTTTGCATCCAATTTCACTATCTTTGCTTTCGTGAATTGAAGCAAGCTTTCTAATTGCTCATACACCGCTACAGGTGTATCTTCTAGCGGAGTTAACACATAAAAAGCATTCTCAAACAAATAAGAAGAAGCTGCGTCTACACCCGTGCGTTCTGAACCAGCCATCGGATGACCACCAATGAAATAAACATCTTTATGTTGTAATACTTTCGCACTAGATACGATTGTTTGTTTCGTACTTCCGACATCACTAATAATACAACCTTTTTTTAAAGGCAGCTGATTTAGTTTCTCCAAGTAAGTGGGCAACAAACTAACGGGTACACATATGAAAATAAAATCAGCATCACTCACCGCTGCTTCCAGCGACGTTGTTCCCTCATCTATAATTCCACGATATAAACAGGTATCTATCGTTTCTTGTCGCCTTGCATGTCCGATGACATGAACATCTTTATGATCTTTTAGGCATAGTGCAAGCGAACCACCTATTAAACCAATTCCTAATATCGTTACTTTTTTCATTTCTCATCACCACGCACTTTCATTTATTTTCGCAATACTACAACAGTCTGGCGAAAATATAAAATCATGGATTCACTTAGACAGGGCTAATGTGCTGCAATGTTTTTTCCAAAGCGGTAATAAACGCAACATTTTGCTCTTGTGTACCTACGGTGACACGAATTGAAGTTGGATAACCTAAATAGTTACCCCCTCTTACTATGATCCCTTGCGATAACAGATATTCAAACACGGCTTCCGCTGGACGATCTAAATGAACCATAATAAAATTACCATGCGCAGGAAAGTATTGCAACTTTAAACGGTTAAATTGTTGACTTAAATAATGGATACCTTCTTCATTTTTATGACAACATGTGGTGACAAATGCTTGATCCCTTATCGCCGCAATCGCAGCAGCTTGTGCAAATCTCGTTGTGTTAAATGGTTCACGAACTTGATTGACAGTCTGTATCACGTGTGAGTTTGCAATGCCGTACCCTATACGATGCGCAGCTAGTCCGTAAATTTTGGAAAACGTACGAAGAATCATCATGTTATCATATTGCTGTAGCAACTCCAAACTACGTGGGAATTGTTTATTATTGTAGTTGTATTCCACGTAAGCCTCATCTATCACGACCAGAATATGAGTAGGAATTTGCTGCATAAATTCAACTAGTTCCTCATGACTCACCATGGTACCCGTTGGATTATTCGGGTTACAGACCCAGACGATTTTTGTTTTCTCTGTAATGGCCTTAGCCATAGCTGGCAAGTCATGGTTTCCATTATTCAAAGGAACTTCAATACTTACCGCACCCTCAATTTCTGCATTGTGTTTATACTGAGGAAATGTCGGTGTTGCCATGACAGTTTCATCCCCTGCTTCGAGATAAGCACGGCAAATCATAAGTAGCACGTCATCAGAACCCGCACCAAAAATAAATTGATTTTCTTCTATATTAAGGTGTGCAGCTAGAGCTTGTCTTAATTTACTACTCGCTCCATCAGGATACATGTTCGTTTGTTCTAATTCAGCTATCACTGCTTCATTGACTTTTGGTGAACAACCGTAAGGATTTTCATTGGATGCTAATTTGATAATGTTTTTCAATCCTAATTCTTTCTTCACTTCTTCTATTGGCTTCCCTGGCTTGTATACTGGAAGATCTACTATTCTTTGCTTTGCTTTCACAAAATCACCCCAAGTTATTGTATCTATATAAGTTGAATTAACTTGTTAATACAACTTATTACCACTATGCATAAGATGGACAAATCTCCACACCACACCTTTACGCCTGGCTACTGAGGCGTAAACTTGTATTAGATCATTTCTTCATCTTATTAAGTTTACTTCTTTTATGCTTTAATTCATTACTTCACTTTTATTTAATGATGCCACAAATTTTAAATTTTGCAAACAAGTAAATCCATGAACGAAATTCATGGATACTGTAGTATTCAATATTTACTATTTTCATCCTTTTAATGCTGCAACAAACTGCTCCACTTCTCTCAATCCAGCTTCTCTCTCTTGCTTCGTCTGATTTACCTTGACACACTGTTCAATTTTTTTCACGATAGCACTACCTACTACTACACCATCACACATCGCAGAAAACCTTTCCACATGTTCTGCTGTAGAAATACCAAACCCTATGGCTATCGGGATGTCACTTACCCTTCTCACTTCTGCTAAAAAAGATTCAATGCCTGACGTAAAGTCATTGCGCACTCCCGTCACACCCAGAGAAGAAACACAATAGATGAAGCCTTGTGCATGTGCTACGATGTTGTGCAGCCGCTCTTTGGAAGTCGGTGCGACCAACGGAACTAAATGTACGCCATGTTGCTTTGCGCAATGCATAACTTGTTTATTTTCTTCCCAAGGTAAATCTGGAATAATGATCCCACTAATATCATGTTGTTGCAATTGGGCAAACAATTCCTCTATTCCAAACTGTAAAACAGGATTATAATACGTAAACAAAATAAAAGGGAGCTTTACTCCTCTTTCCCGTGCTTGTTTCGCTACTTGAATACAGTCCATGATATGCACTTGATTGGCAAGTGCACGCTGTGAAGCAGCTTGAATGACAGGACCATCCGCAAGTGGATCAGAGTATGGAACGCCGAGTTCTATCATATCTGCACCTGCGCTTTCTAGTCTCTCTATTAAATCTACCGTCGCTGCAAGGTCTGGATCACCTACGGTGATAAATGGAATAAGTGCCGTTTGCTTTTTTTCTTTTAACTGTTGAAAGGTGACGTCAATAACATTCATCTCTTAATCCCCCATTACCTTCATGATCGTTTCCATATCTTTATCTCCGCGTCCCGATAAATTTACGACAATGACTTGGTCTTTATTCATTTGTGGAGCCACTTTCAATGTATGCGCAATCGCATGGGCACTTTCTAAGGCAGGAATAATGCCTTCTGTTTTGCACAACAGCTGTAATGCATCCAATGCTTCTTGATCTGTCACTGGGACATACTCTGCTCGTTTTATTTCGTGTAAATAGGCATGCTCTGGTCCGATTCCAGGATAATCTAATCCCGCCGATATGGAATGTGCTTCTTGTATTTGTCCATATTGATCTTGTAGCAAATAACTGTACGATCCTTGAAATACGCCGTGTGTGCCTTTTGTAATGGAGGCAGCATGCTCCCTTGTATCGATGCCTTTTCCTGCTGCTTCTGTGCCGATAAGACGTACATGTTCATCCTCTACAAAAGGATAAAAGATCCCCATCGCATTACTTCCACCACCGACACAGGCGATGATCGTATCTGGAAGCTTATGCTCTTGCTGCATGATTTGCGCTTTCACTTCATCCCCAATCACTCGTTGAAAGTCACGAACAATCATCGGGTATGGATGTGGACCCACCACTGATCCTAAAATGTAAAACGTATCCTCGACATTCGACACCCAGCTTCTTAATGCCTCATTTCCAGCATCTTTCAACGTCTTCGTTCCAGAAGTGACAGGTATCACTTCAGCCCCTAACATTTTCATGCGAAATACGTTCAATTTTTGTCTGATCGTATCTTCTTCTCCCATATACACTTTGCACTCTAGTCCAAACAATGCCGCAACGGTAGCAGTAGCTACACCGTGCTGACCTGCTCCTGTCTCTGCGATGACTTTTTTCTTTCCCATCCGTTTTGCCAGTAGTGCTTGTCCTATCGTATTGTTAATTTTATGTGCTCCTGTATGATTTAAATCTTCTCGCTTGAGATAGATTTTTGCTCCGCCCAAATGCGCGGTCAATCCCTGCGCGTAGTATAGCGGGGTAGATCGTCCAGAGTATTGTTGTAATAACGTCGTTAACTCTGCTTGAAACTCATCCTCTTGTGCATACCGAGCGTACGCTTCTTCTAGTTCATATAAAGCATTCATTAAAGTTTCTGGAACATACCTTCCACCAAAAGATCCATAACGTCCGTGTTGATCGGGTACTGTTGTCATTGGTTCACCATCTCTTTCACTTGTTTTACGAAGTCTTCTATTTTTTGTGTATCTTTCTCTCCGTTACTTTCGACACCGCTTGAAACGTCAACGCCATCCGGTGCATATTGCGCTATACATGGTTGAACATTATCTGCATGAAGGCCACCTGCCACGATTAATGGTAGGGATAAAGCGTCCGTACATTGCTTTACATCAGGAATGGTGTCCCATGCGAATGTTTTTCCCGTTCCACCTGCTTGTCCTTTGTGCACTGTATCTAACATCACACCGTCAATATACGGCGCATACGGTGCAATAATAGCTTGCCATTGTCCCTGTTGTTCATCTATAGATGTTTCTCCATCCGTATTCACAGAAAATACTTTGAATATGTTCATGTTAGGAAATGATGCTTTCACCTGCTTGCAAAAGTCTGGGCTTTCTTCACCGTGCAACTGAACAATATGCAGCGGCGCATGATGCAACACATTTTCTAATTGTTCCATGGTTGGATTGACAAATACACCAGCAAACATGGGATCGTACGAACCACGTTCCATGCTTTGAATGAGTTCGGCTGCTTTCTCTGCTGTTACTTTACGTTTACTCTCAGCAAAGACGAAACCGACGAAATCTACTGGTAAAGTAGATAGTTGCTGCGCTATGGCTTCTGTTTGAATGCCACATATTTTAACTTTCGTTTTCGTTAAGTTGTTCGTGTTGTTATTCACTTTGTTATTCACTCCCCATTAGATGAAGTACTGCCTGCTCCACATCATGTTGGCGCATAAAATGTTCTCCTATCAGTACGCCGTCCATTTGTAATTGTTGTAGGTATTCAATATCTTCTGTTTTTCCGATACCACTCTCACTAATTTTCAATTTATGATCTGGAATGTAGGATGACAGCTGCTCTGTTGTCTGTAATGTGGTGTTGAATGTGTGTAAATCACGATTGTTAATGCCAATGAGTTCAACATCTAATTCAAGCACCGTTTCGAGTTCTGAACGATTGTGGACTTCACTCAATACATCCATGCCCACATCTTTCGCTAATGTATACAGTTGTTGCATTTCTTTTGCACTTAACATAGCCGCAATGAGCAGGATAGCATCCGCTCCGATCATGCGTGCTTCATATACTTGTCTTGGATCAATGATGAAATCTTTTCGTAATATCGGTAAGTTTACAGCTTCTTTCACCGCTTGTAAATACGTATTAGAACCTTGAAAATATAGTTGATCTGTTAAGACTGAAATACAATTCGCTCCTGCCCTTTCATAACTTTTCGCTAAAGAGACGGGATCAAAATCGCTTCTAATTAGCCCTTTAGATGGGGACGCTTTTTTCACTTCGGCGATTAAAGCAAGCGATCGCTGTCGTTCTTTTAAAGCAGTAGTAAAATCACGGCAAGGTGAACATTCTCCTATGGCTTGTTCCATTTTTGATAACGATATCAATGATTTCAACTGTTCTATTTCGTTTTTTTTCGTTGCTGCTATACGGTCAAGAAACATGTTTAAACTCCTTTGTCATCTGAACTAATTGCTGTAGTTTTTCCTTTGCTAACCCTTGATCTATAATTTCAGCCGCTTGCTTTGCTCCACTAAGTAAAGAAGAGGCTTGACCGCTGACATATAAACTTGCACCAGCATTCGCAATTAAGATATCACGTTTAGCACCTTGTTCCCCTGCAAAAATAGATTGGATAATTGCTGCATTTTCTTCTGTATTTCCACCTTTTATATGTTCTATCGGATGTGTCTGCAAGCCAAAATGTTCAGGCGTAACATGATACGTCGTGATTTCACCATGACGAAGCTCTGTGACTTTCGTTGGAGCAGAGATGCTGATTTCGTCCAATCCATCTTCACTCGCTACGACTAAAGCGCGCTGCACACCTAACTCCCGCATCACTTTAGCTACAGTCTCTGTTTTACTTCGGTCAAACAAGCCCATTAATTGATGCTCTGCCCCAGCTGGATTGGTTAAAGGACCTAGCATATTAAAAACCGTACGAAAACCAAGTTGCTTTCGAGCGCCAGCTACAAATTTCATAGACGGATGAAATTGCTGTGCAAACATAAAACAGATCCCTACTTGTTGCAAACAGTGCTGTGCTTGTGTCTCATTAATGTGAATATTAACGCCTAAAGCTTCTAACACGTCTGCACTTCCTGTGCTGCTAGACATTGCGCGGTTCCCATGTTTTGCAACCGGTGTTCCCCCTGCCGCGGACACAATCGCTGCCGCTGTCGAGATGTTATACGTATTCGCACCGTCACCACCCGTACCACACGTATCTAATAGTCCTTTGGTTGGATAATAAACTTTCGGACTTCTATTTCGCATGGCGGAGGCGAAACCTGTAATTTCGTCTACTGTTTCTCCTTTTACTCTTAATAAAGTAAGCAAACTACCGATTTGCGCTTCTGTTGCTTCCCCGGAAAAAATAGTGTCCATGCTTGCTTCTGCTTGTGCTTTGCTTAAATGCTCACCTCGTAATAACTGCTCCAATACGACTCTCATTGTCCTCTCTCCTTACCGTAAAAACATATTTTTATATTTTCAGGATGATGATATATTTTTCGTAATGATGTAAGCTACATCCTATTTTTATTTGATACCTCTCTTTTAGAGCGCTACTTGTTCTTCTTTCGTGAAAATGTTCTCTGCTACTTTTATCGATGTCAGCAGTGCTTTTGCTTTATTTACCGTTTCCTCGTATTCTTTTTCTGGAATAGAATCGTATACCACCCCTGCTCCTGCTTGCACATAAGCTTTATTCCCTTTAAAAATAATCGTTCGGATCGTAATACACGTGTCCAAGTTACCATTGAATCCTAAATACCCTATAGCACCTGCATAAGCACCTCTTGCTTCTTGTTCCAGCTCCGCTATAATTTCCATTGCCCGAATTTTAGGTGCACCTGAAACGGTACCCGCAGGCATGCATGAAATGAATGCATCAAAGAAATCTTTTTCTTCCTGCAATTCACCAGAAACGTTAGACACGATGTGCATCACATGAGAGTAGCGCTCTATATCCATGTAACTATCTACTTCTACTGTGCCATATTTTGCAACTCTACCGATGTCATTTCGTCCTAAATCTACTAACATCACATGTTCTGCACGCTCTTTTTCATCATGGAGCAATTCATGTTCAAGCGCGATGTCCTCTTCTTCATTGCGCCCTCTAGGCCTTGTACCCGCAATAGGTCTCGTCTCTACCCGATCTCCTTCTACTCGTACGAGCAGCTCTGGTGATGTCCCTACGATCACCTCGTCTCCTAGTTTGAGCATATACATGTAAGGCGATGGATTCATCGTTCGAAGTACACGATACACATGCAGTGGTGACGCTTCGCTTTCCATTTCGAATCTCTGTGATAATACAACTTGAAAAATATCACCACTTGCAATGTAGTCTTTAGCTTTGTCCACATTACGCATGAAATCTTCTTTGCTAATGTTGGATACCACGTTTTCTAAATCTACTTCATGCGCCATACTAGATCGGTGAAACATAGGAATGTGAAGCGGCTGGTGTATACGTTGAATCGTTTGCTGCAATTTTTGAACGGTCAGCTGATACGCTTGTGTGATGTCTTCAATGGAATCACCTTCATGGACGTGCACATTACCGATCACTTTCACTTGTTGTTTCAAATGGTCAAACACAATAATTTGATCACAGAACATAAACTGAATATCTTGCATGTTTAAATCATCGATGCGGTGTGGTGGTATATTTTCGTAATATTGAATGAGATCATAACCGAAAAAACCAACCGCTCCACCTGTAAATCTAGGCATATCTTCTAACTTAGGACTTTGATAGCGTGCTAGCAATTGTTTCAGCGCTTGCATAGGCTTGTCTGTAAGCGTCTGTTTTTTTCCGTTCAAATCTATTTCAATTGCTCCTTTTTTACCTCTAATATGCAAGAAAGGATCTGTGCCGATAAAAGAATATCTTGCCCAATTCGTACCGCCTTCCACACTTTCTAATAAAAATGCATAGGGCTCTTGTTCAAAATGATGAAATAAACGAATAGGCGTTTCTGTATCCGCAAGTATGTTTCTCTCTATTGGGATTAAATTGTATTGTTTGGCTTGTTGTATGACGTACTGTAATTCTTTCTCTGTCTCCACTATGGTTCACTCCTTCTCTTACAGTAAAAAAAGTATATAGCGCAAAAAAACTCTGTCCAAGAACAGAGTTTTGTGTATAGTAGTCATCATTGCCCTTTACATATAATGAATTTTACATGTCATCCAAACATGTATAAGGCGCATGATCATCATTCAATTATAGCTCATCTACTCTATACTATACTGTTCTATTCTCGGCTATTCGTATTTATTTCCTTATGACCATCCTATGATGAGCCATCAAGGTAAAATAAACTACTAATCTTATAGGTACTATACTATGCTATCGCAAGAGTGTCAACTACAAAAGGTACATTTCATTACGAATTAGCATCCATGCCATTACTCACATAAGTCAGGTCTTAGCTTTTTGGCTTCATGTAAATAGACATGGCGCATATCACCTTGCTCTTTTTCCGTATTCGCGTGAAGCATGAGACGAATACATTTTTGCAAGCTATCTTTAATTGGTATTTCAAGCGAGCACATTAACGGAACCATTTCCCATCCTGGCATATTTCTAATCGCCAAAGCAGGGAAAACGTCATCAACATCCGCAGTTACCGTCACAAATACGCTACAAATATCAGCAGGATTCACATTGTTTTCTTCTACAATGGTACGAAGCAACTCGGAAGTCTTATCTAATATTTCTTGCTCCACATTTTCTTCTACTGTTGTCGCTCCCCTAATTCCTCGAACGTACATAGAAAAATCTCCATCCTCTCCAACAAACTTATTTTAATTCATTAATCACAGTACGCACCATGTCAGGGTCAATATGATCTGCAAGTTTGACTTTTCCTATCTGCGTAAGTACTACAAACACTAATTTGCCATCTACCACTTTCTTATCTCTCATCATCGCTTGCAAGATTTCTTCTGTATCGATGGAGGAAGGTAGAGAGACAGGTAATTGAAATTTCTCCAATACCGTTATCATGCGCTCTTCCACAGTTGGATCACAACCGAGTAAAACGCTAATTTTTGCTGCACCTACCATCCCAATCGAAATAGCCTCTCCATGCAAAATATTTCCATAAGACGCTACCGCTTCAATGGCGTGTCCAATCGTATGTCCTAAATTTAAAAACGCACGTATTCCTGCTTCTCGTTCATCGTTGGATACAATTTCAGCTTTAATGGAACATCCTTTAAATAATGCATATTCTAACGCTGCATAATCTAGTCCCAATAGTTTTTCTGTGTTCTGCTCGCACCAATCTAAAAATGCTGCATCCCACAAAAAAGCTTCTTTTATGACTTCAGCTAATCCCGCTTTCACTTCACGTTGTGGCAGCGTTTTTAATGTAGCTAAGTCGTATATGACTAATTTAGGTTGGTGAAATGCACCAATCATGTTTTTAGCTAGTGGATGATTGACTGCAACTTTACCACCTACGCTCGAATCATGTGCAAGAATGGTCGTTGGTAGTTGAACAAACGACACCCCGCGCATAAACGATGCAGCGGCAAAGCCTGCAATATCTCCTACTACGCCTCCACCTAACGCTAGCACCGTAGTGTTGCGATCACAACCATGTTCAATCATCGTCGTCATAATAGACTCAAAATGATGCAGCGATTTAGAGGCTTCTCCCGCTGGTATGATGTGCGTAACGACGTTATAATCAGCTTCATGTAATGTTTGTACTAGGCTGTGCAAATAGTGCGGAGCCACGTTATCGTCTGTCACGATCACTAGTGTAGAACGCTGGGTAATGTGATGTTCTTGCAACAATGCTGGTACTTTTTGCAGCAGTCCTTCTTCAATATAAATGGGATAAGAGCGATCACCTAAATCTACATTGAGCAGTTTCATACG
Source organism: Longirhabdus pacifica (assembly GCF_004115085.1). Taxonomy (GTDB): domain Bacteria; phylum Bacillota; class Bacilli; order Paenibacillales; family DSM-105158; genus Longirhabdus; species Longirhabdus pacifica. The sequence goes on from NZ_QXJP01000004.1 coordinate 82,551, forward strand.
TTAGTACGCCCTTACTTGCTCAAGGTATTGATCCAAGTTTCCTTGAATCTCTTCGATAGAATCCCCACCAAATTTCTCCATAAAGGCACGCGCGACTTCCCACGCTACCACATGCTCCATCACTACACTTGCTGCTGGAACGGCACAACTATCAGAACGCTCTACTTGAGCAGTAAACTCTTCTTTATTATCGATATCCACACTTTTTAATGGTTTGTACAGTGTTGGGATAGGCTTCATGACACCGCGAACGACGATCGGTTCTCCCGTTGTCATTCCACCTTCAAACCCTCCTGCATTGTTGGAAGCGCGATGGAAACCTTTGTCTTCATCATACAAAATCTCATCATGCACTTGAGATCCTCTTCTCTCCGCAGCCTCAAATCCTATGCCGATTTCACAGCCTTTAAATGCATTAATGGAAACAACGGCTTGTGCGATTCTAGCATCTAACTTACGGTCATATTGCACGTGACTACCTAGTCCAACCGGAACCCCTTCGATAATCACCTCGACAATGCCACCGATGGAATCGCCCTCTTTCTTCACCTCATCAATATGTTGGATCATTTTTGCTTCTGCGTCTTTATCCACGACACGAACAGGCGAAGCTTCTGTAACGCTAATTAATTCATCTATCGGAAGCTGCTTTCGCTCCGCTTCTATTTCTCCAATACGAATCACTTGTCCAGCGACTTTAATGCCAAACGCAGCTAACAATTGTCTTGCCATGCCGCCTACTGCAACACGAGCAGCCGTTTCTCTCGCACTAGATCTTTCTAATATATTTCTTAAGTCTCTTTGATTGTATTTCAAGCCACCATTCAGGTCAGCATGTCCAGGACGTGGACGATGAACACGACGCTTCTCCTCATCACTACCTTCAATCGGCTCGATGTTCATAATTTTCGTCCAATGAGTCCAATCTTTGTTCTCTACGACGAGGGACACAGGCGCCCCTGTTGTTTTGCCATGACGAATGCCACCTGTTACCTGTGCACCATCTTTCTCTATTTGCATTCTTCTGCCACGACCATACCCTTTTTGTCTACGTTCAAGTTGAACATTCAACTCATTAAAATCAATCGTTAAATTACTTGGTAATCCTTCTATAATAGCCGTCAATTGAGGTCCGTGCGTTTCTCCAGCAGTTAAGTATCTCATGTATGTTTCTCCTCCATCCTTTTATCTCAACCATTCACTTTAGCGCTTTTAAGCGTTCAAACATCTTGAGTAAATTATAGTATAGCTCTTTACGTTTGACAACATCTATATGAACAATAGATAAGATAAGGTTGTGATATTGTAATTTCTCCATTTTATATTTGTGATATTGATTCCATCTTATACTTCATCGTTTTCATTTATTTTCACTTTACAAAAACGTTTCTCTTTACTATACACCCCTCGTTCTCCTTATACAAATATAGTTATTTATTTCATTTCATCCGCACAAGCAGTGATGACCTAAAAGAATATACTATTAAGACTTTTTCACGAACAGATCAGTGTATGTGTTGTTAATCGTTTCTATTAAATCGTTGTTAATCAATAAGGAGAGGGTATGCTATGAATAATGAATGCAAACGAATAGAGATAGGACTTTGTTCTACCGCTTTAGGTCAATGTACAACCGCAGAAGGTCAAGCTTCACTTGCAGAAGGGTTTCAAACAAAATCTTGTAGCCTTGCTTCTCACGCGGAAGGAAATTTATCCATTTCAGTAGGAGTGAACGCTCATGCGGAAGGAATTTCTACTTTATCTTCTGGAGATAACGCTCACGCGGAAGGGAATGCAACGATGGCTCAAGGCTCTAATTCTCATGCGGAAGGAGTCTTTTCTGTTGCTACTGGTGCGAATTCACATGCGGAAGGGAATAGCACAGAATCAGCGGGCGAAAATTCGCATGCCGAGGGAAATGACACTGAAGCCAATGGGGACAGTTCGCATGCGGAAGGAAACACAACTTGTGCAGATGGTGCGCATGCCCACGCAGAAGGGTTTCTAAGCACAGCCAGTGGAGATAGCTCTCATGCCGAGGGATTCGTTACATTGTCAATGGGTACGGAATCACATGTGGAAGGGAATTTCAGTAGTGCTATAGGTGATTTCTCCCATGCGGAAGGACAGGGAACAGCAGCAATGGGAAATGCTTCTCATACGGAAGGCAGTAGCTCTTTAGCATCGGGCAACATCTCTCACGCGGAAGGGAATTCTACTGAAGCCAGTGGATCTAACTCCCATGCGGAAGGGTTTTTAAGCACAGCCAGTGGAGATAGTGCACATGCCGAGGGAAATACTACTGAAGCCAGCGGAGATTCGTCCCATGCGGAAGGCGAAGAAACAATAGCAAGTGGACTTGTTTCTCATGCGGAAGGATCAGGAACTGAAGCCTCAGGAGCATTTTCTCATGCGGAAGGAAGAGAGAGTGTTGCTTCTGGCATCGAATCACATGCGGAAGGGTGTTTAACCATTGCTATTGGTGATATGTCCCATGCAGAAGTGAGCGGAAATGCCATTGGTTTTGGATCTCATTCAGAAGGAAACTCCACCATTGCAACAGGAAACTTTTCACACAGTGAGGGAAGTGTCACCACTGCATCCGGTAGTTTTTCACATGCAGAAGGAAGTCTAGCTAATGCAAGCGGGATGGCGGCACATGCAGAAGGAGTTAGCACCTCTGCCAGTAACACCGCAGCCCATGCGGAGGGATACAACGCAACAGCAAGTGGAATAGCGTCTCATGTTGAAGGAATGGGAACAACGGCATCGAATTTAGGTTCGCACGCAGAAGGATTAAATACGATAGCTAGTGGCCCAGCTGCACATGCGGAGGGAAGTGGCAGTACAGCAAGCGGTGACAGCTCTCATGCCGAAGGAGTTAGCTCTATAGCAAGCGGACTTGTTTCGCATGCAGAGGGATTTAATACGCAAGCCAATGGTGATTTTTCCCACGCTGAAGGAAGAGGAACGATAGTAGATGGTATCGCTTCTCATGCGCAGGGCATCGACACTACGATTGGTAACACGTTAACTGGTGCTCATATCATGGGATGTAGTGGGGAAGCAAAATTCGATTACTCTTGGCATCTTGCTAATGGTAACACGATTCCAGGTAATGGTCTCGCTGCTTTTATTCGAGGGGATGCAGGTAATGAAGGAGATGCTTGCTTTAATAACGTGACTACTGGGGGCAATTGTAATCAGTGTGATTTTGCTGAAATGTTTGAAAGTATGGACGGAAAAGCGATCGATGTCGGTTACTTTGTGACAGTAGAAGACGATAAAGTGCGTAAAGCAACAGATAACGATGCCTATATTCTTGGTGTATCGAGTGCCACACCCGCAGTGTTAGCTGGTTCTTCTACCCTGCATTGGCAAGGACAATACGAAACAGATGAATGGGGGAGATATGTATATGAAACGATAACCGTTCCACCTCACCAAAACGATAAAGGACAAATCGCAAAGCCTGAAAACAAAGTAAAACGAAGAAAAGTAAATCCAGCATATGACCCTAGTCTACCTTATCTTTCTCGTGAGGAAAGAGCGGAATGGACACCGATTGGCCTCATAGGACAATTGCGTGTGAGAGACGATGGATCATGTCATGTCAACGGATACTGTATGCCAAATCATGAAGGTATCGCTACCGCTTCCAACCAAGGCTACCGTGTATTGAAACGCACAGGAAAACATCAAATCCTCATCCTATTCAACGGCAACGATCACCAAAAAAACATGAAATTAATGAAAGAGAAAGACGATGAAATGAATCAATTAAAAAAAGAGTTACACGCCACAAACGAGAAGATAGATGCATTATTAAGCAAATTAAAATCACTATAGTTTAAAACCATAAAACAACAAGTAACTTCTGCTCCCTATCCTCACGCTCATACTATGCTTTCTTTTTTTGATAGAAAAAAGTATTCAGAGATTCTAGGTCATATTGATTGGAAGAAAATATTTGCTCTGTACTGCCAACAAAGAAAATGCCTCCCTCACGTAATGCGTTGGAAAACTTCCTGTAAAGTCTATCCTTCGCTTCGTCTGTAAAATAAATCATAACGTTTCTACAAATAATGAGATCAAATTGTTCTTCAAATTCATCGACTAACAAATCTTTCTGCTCAAATCGAATCTTTTGTTTCAAAACATTGGATATATGATGATTGCCTTCCTTTAGCGAAAAATACTTGTTTAAATAGGCTTCTGGCATCTCTCTTATCGCGCGATCGTCATATACTCCCTTACGTGCAACTTGCAGTACATTTTCATCTAAATCCGAAGCTATAATTTTAGATTGATGCAATGCATTTAATTCATCCAATATCATCGCTAACGTATACGGCTCTTCCCCCGTTGAACAAGCTGCACTCCAACACTTCAGTTGCCTTTTTTCTTTGACCATATCCACTAAAAAGTTATCTTTTAACGTATTCCATCGCTGCACGTTACGCCAAAACTCTGATACATTAATTGTGATCCGATCTAAAAACTCATCTAGTAAATTTTTATCTCTAGATAATGCCAAAAAATATTCATCAAAAGTATGATATCCTCTTTTATCACGAAGTGTTGTTATTCTCCGTTTCATTTGTGCCTCTTTATATTGTGAAAGATCAATTGCTGTAATTCTTTTAATCTTTTCAACAAATAAAGAGAAGTCAAGATTATCCATCAATCTCACTCCTCTTATTTTTCTCTATTTACAATAAATTTAGATTACTATAACCAGCTCATGATTGTTTTATCATATGCTACGATTTCTTCCTGTTTAAAGAAGTTACCTATTTCTCTTGCTGCACTTTCTGGGGAGTCGGAGCCGTGTATAATATTATTACTTGTATGAAGAGCAAAATCCCCTCTAATGGTTCCCGGCTGAGCTTCTGTCACTTTCGTCTTGCCAATCAACGTACGAGAAAGTTGGATAATGTCGTCCCCTTTCCATACCATAGCAAATACAGGTCCTGAAGTAATGAAATCCACTAATTCTTGAAAAAAAGGCTTGTCCTTATGTTCTTCATAATGAAAAGTTGCTTGTTCTACCGTTGGGATTAGCACTTTACATGCTGTCATTTGAAATCCTTTTTGCTCAAATCTTTTGACAACCTCACCTATTAGTCCTCTTTGCACACCATCTGGTTTTACCATTAAAAATGTTTGTTCCATCATGTGTATCCCCCTTTTTTGTTTGAAAACGCTTAACACATTTCCTATGTAAGGTGTAAAAAAATATTGCACATAATTGGATTATACACATGATATGTAGAATAGATCAACCATAAGTTGTAAAGTTAATGGAAAGTTAATACTTCCTCTTGACGATAAAATTAGCAATATTAATTAAATCCTTTTTCGCTGTTAGATCTGGTAACGATTCTATTGCATCCATTGCTTTTGCAATATATTTATCGGCAAGTGCCTGAGATTGATTTATTCCATCACTGGCACGAATGAGAGAAATAAATGTTGATGCGTCCACTTGACCGTCATGTTCTTTGAACAATGCAATTTCATGAAGCAACTGTTCACGAATATCTTCATGTTGCAACGCATAAATGACAGGAAGCGTAATATTACCTTGTCGCATATCACTACCAGGAGGTTTTCCAATTTGTTTTTCCGTACCGTTGATGTCTAAAATATCATCAATAATTTGAAATGCCATGCCAACATTGTAGCCAAATCGGTACAAACGACGTGCAACATCTCTGGTTGCTCCAGCAGCAATGGCTCCAAGTTGACAGCTAATTGCAATTAATATTGCGGTTTTCCGTCTTATACGAAGTAAATAGTCGTACACACTTTGATCTGTATCGTAAAACAAACGAATTTGTTCCATTTCACCAATGCTCATATCTACCATGGCTTTAGATAAGATACAGTGTAATTCTTCATTATCAATATCCGTAACAACGGTTAATGCTTTAGCAAATAAATAATCACCTGTGTACATCGCGATACGATTGTCCCACTTCGATTTCACGGTCAAATTTCCACGTCTCGTCGCCGCATCATCAATGACATCATCATGAACGAGTGTTGCCATATGAATTAATTCTAACGATGCAGCAACCTTCATCACTTTTTCCCGATCATATGTACCAAATTGCCCCGATAGGAGCACAAAAACAGGTCGTATTCTTTTCCCGCCTGCTTTTAACAAATGGGTGGAGGCTTGGAATAATACATGCTGATCTGTATCTATTGTGGCTTCCATCTGTTGCTCTACATAAGCTAACTCTGGTTTCATTTTCTTATAAATATTTAGTAAATTCATATGTCACCTATACTATCGTTTGATTTGATAACACATCCAATGTAATGTGATGTGGTAAAAGTCCACATTCTTGCGCACATTGAAAGTAAAAAGACAACCCTTGTTGCTGTTCTTCATTAAAATCATAAGAAAGCTGATGAAAATAAGTGTCCCAATATTCGATATTACCACCAATTTTTTCACATGCCAATTGCTGTATTTCTTTTATTCTTGTTCTTCCCTGCTCTTTACTACTTTGCAGTGCATCATATATGCGTTGTATCTCTTCGTTCCTTGTATTCATGATGTCTTTCTGCACTGCCCATACAGCAAACGTCATCCAATGCCCCGTATGCTTATACCACAATTGTGCAAGGTCCGTAACCATGTATTGTTTATTATACCAGTCTGCTTTGATTGCATCATCTCCAATGAGCAAAGCAGCATCCGCCACTTTCATCATTTCATCTAAAATTGGAGGAGCAAAAAAATAATTTGGAGAAGCATCATAGTATTTATTTAATAAAATTTTTAGTAAATTTACCGACGTCGCTGATGTTGTAGGCAGCGCCACTTTGCCATGGCCTAACTCCTCTATCGGCTTTTTATGGAACAATAAAATGGAGCCTACTTTTTGATGTGCAGATACAGATAAATTCGGTAAAATACAGTAATTATCTTTATTTTCAGCATAAGCAAATGAAGAAATGGGCCCGATATGTATTTCCCCATTTTTCATTGCATGATTGAGCTGTGTTGGTACTTGAGTCATTATTTTGACACTGTTTGCTAACTGTTTATATGGAAAAAATAGCGAGATAGGCCAGACGTTTGTAAAATTAATTTGACCTATCACCATTTTTTGTTTACTGTTCATTTTCTTCGCCCCATCTGCGAAACATTTGATTGTCTAGCTGCATTAAATCCATTACTTTTCCAATTAAAAAATCCACCATATCATCTAACGTCTCTGGTTTGTAATAAAAAGCTGGCATGGCAGGGACCATCGACACACCCATTTGGGACAATTTTAACATGTTTTCCAAATGAATGGTATGAAGTGGCGTCTCTCTCGGTAACATAATCAGTTTCCGTTTTTCTTTTAGCATCACATCCGCAGTCCGCTCCATTAAATTGTCGGATAGGCCATGTGCTACCCTAGCAAGTGTCCCCATAGAACAAGGAATAATGACCATCCCTTCTACTCTAAATGACCCACTAGCGATGGATGCCCCTATATCTTGTACAGGATGGTACGTATACGTTCCAGGATAATCACCAAAAGCGGATGCTAAACTATCCATTCTTTTGGATGCACTCCAATTTAATTCTTCGTGCAGCACTCTCCATCCGGCATCCGTAATGACAAGATGAATCGAAAAACCTCGTTCTAATAAAGCCTGACAAAATTTCACGCCATATATTGCCCCACTGGCGCCTGTTATTCCCACAACCCAATTTCGTTGTTTTGCTTGACTGCTATTCATATTGTTAACACCACCAAATCAATCAAAGTAAAAGCAAATACGATTACACTCAGTACCCCATTCATGGTGAAAAAAGCCGCATTTAATTTAGATAGATCATGTGGTTTAACGAGGCGGTGTTCATAATATAACAAACCAATAGCAATAATGACGCCAATCATGTACCACCAACTTAAATCCGTTAACATGATCAAACTAATAAAACCAATGGAAGTAATCACGTGAAAACACTTCGCTATCATCAATGCCTTCGCTATACCAAATTGACTGGGAATGGAATATAATCCGTTTTTCTTATCAAATTCTGTATCTTGACAAGCATAAATGACATCGAATCCAGCAATCCAAAACGCGACAGCCAAATAGAAGAGAATCGCTATCCAATCCACGCTAGCCGTCACAGCAATCCAACCCCCAAGCGGAGCTAATCCGATGGTTAATCCTAAAAACACATGACACAACCATGTAAAACGCTTTGTATATGAATACATCACGAGAAAAAATACCGCTACGGGCATTAAAATTAAGCATAGTGTATTCAGCTGTGCTGCTGAAACCAATAGTAATATAAAGGAGATAACAATAAATATGAGCGCTTCTTTTGACGATACTAATCCAGCTGGAATAGCTCGTCCTTTCGTTCTTGGATTCTTCGCGTCTATCGCTTTATCAATCACCCTATTGAGTCCCATTGCAGCACTTCTTGCGCCTACCATCGCCAATGTAATCCAACCTATATCTGCCCATGAAGGTAGTTTTCCAGTTGTCATAAAAGCACCGAGTAGTGCCCCCATGTAAGCAAATGGCAAAGCAAAGATGGTGTGTTCGAACTTTATCATTTCTAAAAATATTTTTGTTTTACGTACGATCATGACTGTTCCCCTTTTGTTCCAATGTGTAATGCTGCCACGCCTCCTGTTAATGGATAAGCAACAGATTGTTCAAAACCTGTATCTTTAAAGATTTGCAGCAATTGCTTGTGGTCAGGGAAATTCACTAATGATTCAGGAAGCCAACGGTATTGTTCGTACTTTTTTGCTACCAACTTCCCTATAAGCGGAAGTATCTTATTGAAATATAAAAAATAAAGAGATTTAAACGGCTGCCAAGTTGGTTTGGACACTTCCAAACAAACTACTTTTCCACCCGGTTTTACGACACGCTGCATTTCTTTTAGCACTTGGCGTAAGTCGGGTACATTGCGAAGTCCGAATCCAATCGTCACATAATCAAAACGATTATCCTCAAATGGCAATTGCATGGCATCTCCATGGATCAACTCAATTTGTTGCTGCATTCCTTTATGGTTTATTTTTTCTTGTCCAATGCTTAGCATATTACGACTAAAATCAAGACCGATTATTTTACCTGTACGGCTAGCTTCTGCAGTACTTATCGTCCAGTCACATGTACCACAACATAAATCTAACGCCGTATCTCCCTCTTGTACGTTCATTTTCTTCATCGTAAACTTCCGCCATGCTTTATGACGACGGAAACTAATTAAACTATTCATCATATCATACTTCGGTGCAATACTTTCAAACACTTCCAACACGAATTGCTCTTTGGGCTGCTTCATGCTCCTATTCTTTCTCCCCTCGATGAATTAAGAATGACTTGCAAATGACTGACCTAGTGAGAGCAACGGTTTTACGAGCTTATCGTCTTCTAATTGCACAATATCTTGCTTCAATTTGCTCCACTGCTGCTTTAACTTTTGCTCCAAACAAAAGTTAACGTTATATTGTTCATCAAATCGCTTCCACTGATCAGTAGTAAATACAGACGTCTCTTGCCAATTTTCCCCTTGTTCCAATACGTATCGATAAGCAAAGCTGTCTTGCAAAAGTGTCTGATGTTTTATCTCTTTTATTTCATTGTGCAAAACTTCACAAGCCGTAAAACCACGCAACAGCTTCATCCAATCTTTTTCCGTAACATCTTGTAAAAGCTGATAACATGGAATATATAGTTGCATACGAATGTCTATCATATCTTGCAATGCTTGTTCCCCAGTATACTGCAATGATTTAAGTTTTTCGTACCAAATGATTTTGAGCCTATTCACTTCGCAAATGGCTTGTGAAAACTGTTTAACCATCCCTATCTTCCCCGCTTGAGAAAGCAATTGATAAAACTTACTGCTTAAATAGTCTCCTGTTAGTACATGAAGTTGTTGCTTTCTCATTTGCTTTAATGAACTGCTTTTCTCTTCTACGTCTACCATATCATGTGAATCCATTCCCAACTGTACTAGCGCCGTAACTAATGTATAAAGTTTATGATCTTGTTGTTGATCATGTTTTAAGACACAATGTAATAATTCACTGCGATAGTGCGGAAATGGCGGTAACGTAGTATGCTTTACAATCATTTCTCGATGTGTATATTTTTGTGCTAATTTCTCTATTGACTCCATATAATTCCTCCGCACATTAACTTGCTGTTTCTTGTGATTTATCAGCTTAATTCGCAAACCATTATATCATACATGCAAGCGGTTTACACGACCTAATCTAGTTAGGAGGAGATATCCACTGCCACAAAGGCCCATAGGTAACGTTAGCTTGTTCTGTAATGATCTCTTCCACGGTTTCATCATTATTTTTCATTGTTGCAGAAGACCAATCTTCCCTTGATGTTTCCATGGCAATAACTAATTGTTGTTTATGTTCTTCCGCAAAGAGAACTCTGACATACAATTGATGAATATTATTGGTGGTATAAAAACTAAACCGTATTAATTGCATCATATCTTGAAAAACATACTTTTTTTGAAACTGTTTCATTTCTATCGACAAATCAAGGAATAAGATGTTATTGCTCCACTTTACATTTTTCTTTTTCAACGTTAAAGGAACTTGCTGCATGTAATCCACTAAGTTTTCACTGGAAAAAGTAACTTGAGGGTTGGACTTTTCCGTTACATTTACTGCTTGCTGTAATGGATACAACAACATAGCTGATAATATGCAAAGTAACGAAACAAAAGCCCATCTCATGATTCCTTTCATTGTTTTCCCCCTCATTATGTTTCTCCCGGTATATGTATTGTTGATTGTAAAATGATACTAATATTATTGTACATAAAAAAAATACAGGCTATGCCTGCATTTTCAATAAAATGAGTTCCTTATTCATCAATTTCAACTTCTCCGTGTTTTGTGTACAGTGTAGCTTTACCACGAATTTTCATTGCTGAAGTATGTTCTGTAAACTGGGCGATCATGACTTCACCCTTATCCAATTTTTCCGTATGATGAAGACGTGTATCATTGCCTCTCGTGAGACCAATGACTTGCACACCATTATCCTTTGCTTTAATGACAATATAATCTGTGTTATTCATATTCAATAAAATCTCTCCCTGTCGTAACCATTAAGTTCATCCTTATGATACGATAAAGTTTACTCATTTAACTACTTGCCATTATAGCGTAACTTATTTTTCACTGCAAATACTGTTTCATCACAAGGTAAGAAGCATATGAAAACAAATTATGATGGTGTTTTACGCTGCTTTACCATATGCTTTGTAGAACTGTATAGTCCACTAGCCGCAAGACCTATCGTAATGCCAACAAGAACGGCTTGTTTCACATCATCAGGTGCAATATATACAATAGCCGCGATTATACCTAGTACAATAGAAACGATAGGTGCATAACGTTTAGACAAACCAAACGTTGTCATAATAGAAACTAAACCAACAATGACAGGAATAAGAGCAATACCATATGCTTCAAATTCAATCATAATCATCAACCCCTATATTCATAATAAGCAGCATAAAGAAACCTATACTTTCAAGGGTGATTCATGTTCAGTACGTTACATTGCATCATTTTATTACCATATATTTATTAAATATTGTATATTATGGTTGAAAGAAGAGGTTGGAATATTTCATGATAAAAAAAGGATTAGAGCTGAGGTCAGTATATTTAAAATATAATTAATTTCATTTTAACTCTTTTTTGTCATAGAGTCCAATACTTAGGAAAATTTAATAGAATACTAAAGCAAAAATTTTAGTAAATGATGAAAGGAATGATAAAGAAAAAGCATGTGTATGGTTGACTGTAGAGAGTTTAAAGCTTATGGATAATATGGAGGAATGAACAAATCAAATAATGGGATAGAATTTAATAGGTGTCCTTTTAAGGACACCTAAAAACTCAAACGTTTAGATGATATGTACCATGCAATTATTTAATGCCTTCTTTCAATGCTTTGCCTGGTTTAAAAGCAGGAACCTTGCTTGCAGGAATGTCGATTTCTTCACCTGTTTGCGGGTTACGACCTTTTCTTGCAGAACGTTCACGTACTTCGAAGTTACCAAATCCAACTAGTTGGACTTTCTCGTTATTTTTAAGTGCCTCAGAGATTGTGTTGAAAATAGCATCAACAGCTTTGGTCACATCTTTTTTAGACATATCTGCTGATTCAGATACTTTTGTGATTAATTCAGATTTATTCATGCTTTCACCTCCCCCCGATTACAATCACTTTCTATCATTCTTTGTTAACTGTTTTTGCATAAATTATACATCTCATCCATGGTAAATATGTAGAAAAACAAAGATTTTCCTTAAAAATCAATATTCCTCAACAATAAACTTATAGTAATACAGAGTACAATGGAATGCAATAGATAACTCAATAATTGTAATATAAATCATCCTATGGACATGCGTCTATCGTCTTAATTTATATTTTTGTATGCTGAACATCCCATTTCCTGTATGTACCGAAAATTCATTATACCGAATCTTGGTTATTAAAACAAGGAAAATAAAAAAAAGCAATATGAGAGAGTTTTACTCTTACATTGCTTTTTTATAGGTTATCACAAGCAGATGATGCACAAACGAATGGTTATAAGATAATAGCGATGAGACCACCAGAACCTTCGTTAATGATTCTCCCCAATGTCTCCTGCAGCTTATTTCTTGCGTTATCTGGCATATGTGATAGTTTTCCATTAATCCCTTCTTGTACAATAGAATGAAGGGACCTTCCAAATATATCAGACTCCCATATTTTTGCAGGATTATCTTCGAAATCTTGCATTAAGTATCGCACTAACTCCTCACTCTGTTTTTCTGTACCGATGATTGGAGCAAATTCAGATTCCACATCCACTCTCACCATATGAATAGAAGGAGCTGTAGCTTTTAATCTTACCCCGAAACGAGAGCCTTGGCGAATAAGCTGAGGTTCGTCAAGCGACATTTCCTCCACCACAGGGGCAGATATGCCGTATCCTGTTGCTTTGACCATTTCCAGTGCACTCTCAAATCGATCGTATTCTCTTTTTGCCTTACTGAAATCTTGCATCAATTCGAGTAAATGATCTTTTCCTCTTATTTTCACGCCAACGACTTCCATTAAGATGTTATCGTATAATTCATCAGGAGCATACAGGTCTATTTCAGCAATACCCTGCCCCATATCCATATTAGCAAGTCCCGCTCGTTCGATAACATCATATTGTGTAAAGCCATCCACTACTTGATCTACATCGCGTAGTCTTCTAATGTCTTTTACCGTGTCACGAACGGAGTTTTCATAACTGGATCGCAACCAATGCTGTTCGTCTAGCACCATCACCCAGCTAGGAAGGTTGACATTTACTTCATGTACCGGGAACTCATACAACACTTCCCGCAATACATTCATGACATCACTTTCATTCATGCTCGCCACACTCATTGCCATGACAGGGATATCATATTTCTCAGCTAATTCATTTCGCAGCTCTTGTGTATAGGGATGATGTGGATTAGTGGAATTCACCACCATAATAAATGGTTTACCTACTTCTTTTAATTCCTCCACTACACGCTCTTCTGATTCTAAATACTGATCTCGAGGTATATCTGCTATCGTACCGTCTGTCGTCACCACGACGCCTAATGTAGAATGTTCTTGTATGACTTTTCTCGTCCCAATTTCCGCAGCTTCTTGGAAAGGAATTGGATCTTCAAACCAAGGGGTATTAATCATTCTTGGGCCATTTTCATCTTCATAACCTTTCGCACCTGATACTGCATAGCCTACACAATCTACTAATCTTACGTTGACATCAAGACCTTCAGCCACGCTGATTTCAACGGCTTGATTCGGAACGAATTTTGGTTCCGTCGTCATAATCGTCTTACCAGCAGCACTTTGAGGCAATTCATCTTTTGCACGCAATTGATCGGCTTCATTTTTAATGTTAGGAACAACCGCTGCCTCCATAAATCTTTTAATAAATGTGGATTTTCCAGTTCGCACCGCGCCTACGATTCCAAGATAAATATCTCCTCCGGTTCTTTCCGCGATATCTTTAAATATATCTACTTTTTCCAATGAGAACCCTCCTAACTCGTACATTCACTTATAACAATATATGTAGTTCTATGCTGAATATAACCAATATTCCATTACGATTGAAAATAAACTTGTATCCTATCATTTCACTGAGGCGTAAACTTATATCATATTATTTCTTCCTTTTATATATCATTGTATGGGGGCTTGGACATTTTTATGTACAAAAAAAAGATTGAATCAATGCATAGCATTCATCCAATCTTTTATCATCATCTTTTTGACTACCTATTTTTGTGTTGCTTTATGGAACGGTTTATCCTTTATGAGTCAGAAACAACAGGCTCATCATTTTCCCAATAGTAAGGGTAAGATTTAATAGGAACATATGGATAATTCTCAATTAAATACGTTCTTAAGTCCAAATCATTACTGATGCTATCCCAGTTTTGAATATTTTGTATTTCTCGCATAATATCTTGTGCATAATCGATATAAACGATACCAGACTCATGTAACATTAATTTGTTTTCATATGCACCATATAAGCTAGGTACAGTAACAGGATCTATCCCCAAAAGATCGTAGTTTATTTCATACCAAGATTGTGAGATGGATTCACCATATGGAAGTTTATTCGTATCGATGGCATACAACTTCACTTCTCTCTGCACTTCATTCACTTGTTGAGTCAACTGCAAATTTAGCAATTTTACGGTTGGTGTTGTCTCCACATCAATCAGTACGTAATAATAAATACCACCCTGTTCAAAAGCATTTGGGGGGATATCAGCCAATATGTTACGTTGTTTTAACTTTGCAAAATCAACAATATATTTTTCATATAAAGGGGTGTCTAACTCACTGTTTTTAATAGGTAATAATCCTGTTTGCTCTTGGTACATGTCAATTGCTGACTGCACGACAGGTACATAGGCTAACCCTTCCTGATTGTTTGATTGATCTTGAGGGTACAAACATCCAGTTAACATGACAAGCAGCAACATGCAAACAGAACAAACTTTCATCCAATTCCTATCCATTAACGTTCATTCTCCTTTAGTTGTTGCAATTGTTTCCTTATCGCCTTCTTTAATGGATCTTCAGGCACATATATTTCTGTATCTGATGTTACTTTGGTTTGACATGCAAGTCTATAAGTTCCGCCGTCACCAAGCTTTCTTTTTTCTTTATCCGAAATTGGGGTCAATCCTTTGCCATCTTTACTCTCCACCTTACATGTGAGACAAGCGGCTTTCCCACCACACCTTGACATTATAGGTACATTGGATTTTTTGATAGCATGTAAAAGGGAAGTTCCTTTGTGTACTTCTACGATTTTCCCCATCGGAAGGATGCATACTTTCACATACTTTCTCCCCTTTCCATCCCTTTTTTATGACAGCGATGTATGTGTATGGATTAATTGCGAAATTTTATTTTTATGTTCCATGCTGATGATATGGTGCTGTAACATACGCTGCAAATCATCATGATGGAGCTCCATTTGTTTGTTCATTTTCTGTACGATAGGTATGTAACGATCAGCACGTTCACGTATGACGTTAAAAACGAATTCATAAGCAAGTGAAGTGATGGCAATGCGCTTACCTAATACATACACTTCTGAAACATGGTAGGGATGATCTCTATCTATAATGAGTGCGAATTTCGTAGCAGAAGTTGTGATCTGAAATCCACCTACTAACTCCACCAACATATTATGTATAACATATCCGCTCATATTAGAGCGAAACATACCGTTTTCAATTATACGAGGAGTATCGATGGCATAAGATTTTAATGCATCGTGCGCTTTTAAAACGTCAGACTCAGCAACATACACGTCCACATCATTTGGATGTTGATTTAATTCAACATGTTGCAACATCAAACTGCTGCTGCCCCCAATGACATAATGAACACCTTGAGGTTTTAAGCATCTGTCCAATTTATCGATAACGTGTACCATCACGTCAGGATTGACTTGTGTTGTATTCATTGTTGTCAGAACGCTCCTCACTACTTTTCCAATCATTCATCCGATGAACGGTTATCTTCAATAACATTCCCCTTAAGGAAAATAAGGCTTGTTTAATGCTTTCACTTCTCCGTCTTGTACCATGGTTGCCTGACAACCAAGTCTAAACCCTTGTTCTATTTCTTCTTTTGTCAATCGAGCTAGTTCCTCTTTGGTGGGTGCATTCAATAATGGGTACCCTGCTTCGATTTTACATCGACATTTTGCACACGTTCCTCTTGTGCACGCATGATTCCAATCTATTTTATGTTGTACTGCTAAATCCAGTAGCGTCTTCCCTAGTTCTGGTGTAATTTCTTTTTCTATTGTTCTTCCTTTCAGTACAATCATTCCTCGAACACCTCTTTTCTAAACTTTCTACACAATGGAAACACAACCGGCTATAACGGCAAAAAATAATAAAACGAAAGCTATAATAGATATAATAACACGCACTATTCCCTTCGTCTTCACACGAGCAAAACTAATAATTAACGAAGCAATAACCATCAATCCAATGGCAATAAAAGATATCCACATTTTGTCTAGTGCTGATAATGTTGGTTCCATACGTATTCTCCTACTCTCCAACAAAGCTGGGCTTTGTTTACTATGGCCTGTACTATCCATTTATGATTGCAATGTATGCTAAATACTGAAAAATTAATATGATGATACATCTGAGATTATATCATACTATGAACAATCAAACGTATGGATATAATAAAAAATCGGGGAACGTTCCCCGATTTTTTTCATTATTTACCGATCATTCTTCCTATTAATTTTTCCAAATGACCTCCATCTAAATCACTTGCTTTTACTGCTTTTACGATATCATTTTTGGTTTTATCGGATACTGGTATATTTACTAAGCTCGATACTTGGTCAATGAGTTTCATTAATTGATCCTCATTTTTCATCGTTGATGGTTTTACCGTACTAGCTAATTTATTAATTTCTTTAGAAGAAACATTTTTTCCAGTGTTCTTCTTCACTTTTTTCAACACTTCTTTAGAAAGATCTCTCTGTTGTCGCTGTGGACGCTGTGGCATAATGTATTACCCCTCCTCACGATTGTTATCTCTCTATATGTATGTAGGAGGGGTAAGTTAAGTGTAGGCTATAGTGACCATGCTGAAAGATTTGATTTAACTATTTCTTCATTTTCGTGTGTTCTTCCTCTACCCATTAGATCCTCTACCGCTAGCTTTGGTGCTTTATTTTGGAATAGGACTTGGAACAATTGCGTTGTTATAGGCATTTCTATGTCTAAATTACTTGCGATTTGGTATGTAGCTTCCGTTGTTTTTATGCCTTCAACGACCATTCCCATATGCTCTAGCACTTCATCTAAAGGTTTTCCTTGACCAATCATATAACCAGCACGCCAGTTTCGACTATGTTTACTCGTACACGTCACAATCAAGTCACCAATACCTGACAAACCAGCAAAAGTGAGTGAGTCACCGCCCATGGTCATGCCTAAACGAGCAATTTCAGCCAAACCACGTGTTAAAAGTGCAGCTTTTGCATTATCACCGAAGTTTAGACCGTCTGAAAGTCCTGCTCCAAGCGCAATAATATTTTTTAAAGCCCCGCCTAGTTCTACACCAACGACGTCAGGATTGGTATACACCCGAAAATGTGAGTTAATGAATAGATCTTGTGCTTTCTCGGCATTTTCTTTACAGTTAGATGCCACAACGACAGTCGTTGGACATTTTTGTATAACCTCTTCAGCATGACTTGGACCAGACAACACAACGACATCGTTGTCCTGCAATTGCAGTTCGTCCTCAATCACCTCTGACATACGAAGTAATGTTTTGGGTTCAAAGCCTTTTGTTACGTGAATAACAGGCACACCATGCTTATAGTAGGGTTTCATTTGAGATACCACTTGGCGCATCGCATGCGAAGGTGAAGCAAGCACAACAGCTTCTGTATGTAACATTGCTTCCTCCATTGATGCCGTTGCAGTAATACGAGAGGACAGCTTTACACCTGGTAAATATTTTTCATTACTATGATGTATATTCATTTCATCGACCTGTTGCTCATCTCTAGACCACATGATTACTTCATGTTCGTTCTCTGCTAGCACAGAAGCAAGCGCTGTCCCCCAACTCCCTGCTACAATCACAGCTACTTTACTCATATATTTACCTCCTTCAATTATTCAAGCCTTATTCAACGCGCTGAAAGAAACACCTATATCATGCTTTTTTTGCACTCTTTGCACCTATCTTATTCTCACGACCTTGTAATAGTTTTACAATGTTACTGCGATGTCTTATTAATGCAAAAATAAAAATAAAGATACTTAAGATGAAAATAGGTGTTTCATAGTCCGTAAAAAGCAAGAAAATAGGAAGTAAGAACGTAAATATTAAAGATCCAAGTGATACATATCTAGTAAAAACGATCGAAATGATAGCAATAATACCAGCAAACAATGCAGGTAGAAAACATAATGAAGCAACTACACCAATGGTAGTAGCTATACCTTTTCCACCTTTAAATTTCAAAAAGACAGGCCAGTTATGTCCGATGATTGCAGAGACTCCTGCAACCACGTGCATCGTCACATGTTCTGGGAACCACCACATGGTCAGCAGTACAGGTACGATACCTTTCAATACATCCAGTAAAAGCACGGCAATGGCTGGACCCACACCTAATACACGCAGGGTGTTGGTAGCCCCTGCGTTTCCACTTCCATATTGTCTTACATCAATCCCTTTTAAACTTTTCCCCAAAATGTAACTAAAGGATACGGAACCGATCAAATAACCTAAAACGATAGGAATGACATAGATCAATACAATCTCCCCTATTCATCTGCATTCTTTTTTCTAAATATAAAACGAACCGGAGTTCCTTCAAATTCAAATGCTGAGCGAATTCTATTTTCCAAATATCTTTGATAGGAAAAATGGATGAGTTCTGGTGCATTGACAAACATCACAAAAGTAGGTGGTTTGACTGCTACTTGTGTTGCATAGTTGATTTTTGGTCTTTTTCCTTTTTTACTTGGTGGTGGATTATAAGCTACTGCATCCGCAACCACATTATTTAACAAATTAGTCTCGACTCTTTGTGCATGTTGTTCTGCAGCATGCGTAACGAGTGGAAGCAACTTGTGTAATCGCTGCTTTGTTTTCGCCGAAACAAACAGTATTGGTGCATAGCTCATAAACTGGAAGTTATCTCTTAATTTATTCGTAAAGTCCTGATGCGTTTTATCATCTTTCTCTACTACATCCCATTTATTGACGACCATAATCGCAGCTTTTCCCGCATCGTCAGCATATCCTGCTATATGTTTGTCCTGTTCAATGATGCCTTCTTCTCCATTAACCACGATCACGGCTACGTCTGCTCTTTCAATCGCTCTCATTGCTCTTAATACACTGTATTTTTCGATGGATTCATATACTTTTCCTCTTTTTCGAATACCTGCTGTATCAATGAGCACATACTTCTGACCATCTTTTTCAAATGGAGTATCAATCGCATCTCTCGTTGTACCTGCAACATTGCTGACGAGTACACGTTCCTCGCCTAAAATCGCATTTACAAGTGATGATTTTCCTACATTGGGTCTTCCAATTAATGCAACTTTAATGACATCGTCTTCGTATTCATCTTCTTCGTAAGGTGGAAAATGATTAACGATCTCCTCCAGTAAATCTCCAATTCCAATTCCATGTGCCCCTGAGATAGCAATAGGTTCACCGAAACCAAGATTATAAAACTCGTAGATAGCATCTTGTCTTTGAATGTTATCCACTTTATTTACCGCTAATATGACTGGCTTTTTGGAGCGATATAAAATTTGAGACACTTCTTCATCTGCAGGTGTAAGCCCTGTTTTAGCATCTAGCATGAATACAATGATGTCTGCTTCGTCAATCGCTAGTTCTGCTTGAACCCTGATCGAACGAACAACTTCATCTTCGCTATTCTCTATCCCCCCCGTATCAATAATATGAAACGATTTATCTTTCCATTCTGCTAAGCTGTATATACGATCCCTAGTTATCCCCGGTTTATCTTCCACAATAGCCAAACGATCACCAATAATTTTGTTAAAGATCGTTGACTTACCGACGTTAGGTCGTCCTACAATTGCGACAACCGGTTTTGTCATGTTGTTTCAACTCCTCGTCAATTCTCATTATAACATGATAACAGAAATGTTATGGAAACGCTATAAACTTCAACAATACCATGCATTTTTTAGCGATAATCACACCATTTTAACCGTGATCCACTAACATGATTGTATCATCCGATATTTGATGTGCTGTTGCGTCTAATATTTTTTCTAGTGTGAACGAAATTTGCTGCAATTCTTCTTCACTATTCGTATAAAAAATATACTTGCCGTTGACTACACTTTTATTTTGTGTCACGACCGCCATAATTCTTTTCATGTTTATTTATTCCCCCCCTTTTACAGGAGCCTCGGAAGGCATTCGAACACTGCTTTCAAGTAAAGGGACATTTTTGACCATTTGTACGGCTTTATCTATGTTGCAGTCTTTTACCACCAGTAAAATCCCTAGTCTGCCATCGTTGATGTCTAACTTAGCCATAGGTATTAATGCTGGCTCACCTGAATCCCTATAGGCACCTAACACCGTCGACAGATCATGAAGAATGGCTTTTCGTTGACCTAAATTAGATAACGATGCAGCACTATTTTTATTTTTTGGGACCAGCACGATACCGATTGCATGTTGCTTGATCAAATCTTGATTCACTTTTAATCCGACATTCATCATGTATATATCATCCACATACACATTGCTTTTTTCTACGTTTACCTTCCCAGCATACACATCTGCAACGTGGGAGATTGTTTTGCCTGTTTTAAGCATGGCTGAAATAATTATAGTAACGATACCAGCTAGAATACCAACCCAAAAGGAAAAAAGCACCACAAATAAAGCCGTGAAAAAGGAAGTGAAAATAACTAAATAATTTCTCCCTTCAAACACTAATGCAATGCCTTCTATATAGGTGGAGCCACGTGGGACCAGTTCAGAGCTGTCAATTTTGGTTAACGTTTCTCTTTCCATACTGCGTACATCTCTAAATTGTTGTGCAGCAAGTGCCAAAAAAGTCACTGCCGTATAATCTTGTTCAAAAAGTGCCGGAATGGCCACCGACCCTAATCCAGCTGCAATCACACCTAAAGACATATGAACAATGATTCCATGAGGGTATGTAGGATATTGTCTATAATCCGTCTGCAACATATATAGTCTAGCAACCAAACCGAATATAATGCCGATTATAATTCCCAACGTGTACCGCTCTTCAAACAAATAATCGAATTGGAACATGTTATCCTCCTTATCCATCAAAAAGCATCATGATTTTTATCATGATGTTTTGTTTAGTCTTTTCTTTAGGATGAGGATTCATGCCACATTTATACACAAAAAAACAGACTCCTTAGAGTCTGTTTTTAATATGGTTGTTAAAAGGAAAAGGAAAACCTATCTCCTTATTTAAATTTACTTAATTTATCTCCGAAACGCTCACCAAGTGTCATCGTAAGACCTTGATTGTTTTCTTCGATCAATTTCTTTTCTTCTTTCGTTAATTCCACATTTTCATTCACTTCAGTGTTTTGTGCTTTCGCTTCCGCTGTTTCTTTAATGCTTAAAGAAATGCGTTTTGCATCGGTATTAATTTCAAGAATTTTCACGTTTACTTTATTTCCAACCGTTAGCACTTCATGTGGAGTAGAAATGTGTTTGTTCGCAATTTGAGAGATGTGTACTAAACCTTCCACACCATCTTTTAATTCTACAAACGCACCAAAATCAGCAATACGCTTCACTGTACCTTCAACTTCTGTTCCTTCTGAGAAATCTTCTGTTACAGACTCCCAAGGACCAGGCTGTGCTTGCTTCATGCTTAAACTAATTTTACCTGCTTCTTGCTCTACTTTAAGTACTTTGACATTTACTTTGTCCCCTTCTTTCACTACTTCAGAAGGTTCTTTTACGTGTTTCCAAGATAGTTCAGAAATATGAACTAATCCATCTACACCACCGATGTCAACAAAAGCTCCGAATTTAGTCAAACGTTGTACTGTACCTTCAAGCTCTTGACCAACTTCTAATTTTCCCATAACTTCTTTTTTCGTCTCTTCTTGCTCTGCTTGAAGGACATCTTTTTGTGAAAGGATAACTTTGTTTGCTTCTTTGTCTAACTCTTTCACTTTTAAGCGCAATGTACGACCTTGGTAATCACTGAAGTCTTCTACGAAGTGAAGTTCTACCATGGAAGCAGGAACGAATCCTCTAATTCCAACGTCAACAACTAAACCGCCTTTTACCACGTCAGCTACAGTTGCTTCAAATATTTCGTTGTTATTTAATTTTTCTTCTAACTGTTCCCAAGCATTTTCACCATCAATAGCACGCTTAGACAAAATTAATTGCTCTTTTTCATCATCAACGCTGATGATTTTTGCTTCTACTGTTTGGTCTACTTTCACTGCATCTTCTGCAGCTCCAACTTTTACAGAGGAAAGTTCGCGAATAGGAATAATACCATCATATTTATATCCAATGTCAACAAATACTTGATCATCATCAATCTTCACAATTTTCCCCGTAACTGCGTCTCCAGCTTTGAGAGTTGAAACTTCTTTCATTGCAGACTCAATGTCAGTTTTTGCTTCTGTTTCTGTTACTTCATTTTTATTCAATTCTTCTGTCATTTTATGTTACCTCCTCATTCTCTCTACACTTCAAATCGTAGAAAGATTTAGCTTAATGTATTTATATAAAATGAATAATATAAGAACGATGTTTCGCTTTATCCTTGCAAAGGAAACAAATTTCTTCTTCATTTTATTAACGCTGAAATGTCATCGGCTATGCTCATTTCGCCTTACTTTATATTATTTTGCATTTCTCATGGTTTATTTATACAGGGCTTACTTGTCTACACTGTGTAATGATCTGCTGAACAACTTCTTCAATACTTAACTCTGTAGCATCAATAACAACAGCATCTTTAGCAACTTGCAAAGGTGATACTTCCCGGTTTTGATCTATATGATCACGATCCATAATTTCTTGTTTTAATTGTTCAAAAGTAATGGAAACATGATTGGCTTTCAATTGTTCATATCGCCTTGTCGCTCTTGCTTCTACGGAAGCAGTCAAATAAATTTTCACTTCTGCATCTGGAATCACTTCTGTGCCGATATCCCTTCCATCCATTACGACACCCTTCGCATCAGCTAGTTGCTTTTGCTTTGCAACAAGAATTTCACGAACTTCTCTAATCTTGGCAATGTGAGAAACTAATTGACCAACATTAGGATCGCGAATTTCATTTGTTATGTTGATACCATCTGCAAAAATGACTTCCCCGCCACTTTCAAAAGAAAGTTCAGTGTTGCGCATCAAAGTAACCACTTCATCAATTTGGTCTACAGAAATTCCTGCATCCATCACTTTCCACGTTATGGCTCTATACATTGCACCAGTATCAATATATGTAAGCTTGAGCTCATCTGCAACCAATTTCGCTACGGTGCTTTTGCCAGCTCCTGCAGGGCCATCTATTGCAACATTGATTTTTTTCAATGCAGCCCCTCCTAAATGAGATGAATTATCCACGAAAAAAGCAGGCAAAGCCTGCGAACGATAAACATTATATCATGAAATATCTTTTTTTGTAAAGAGTAGAAGACGTTACTCCAGCAATTTTACCCCTTCCATCTTTTCAGTTTCTACAAGCCTATTTCTAAGGTATTCAAATTGCAGCAACGACTGTGCTAAAATAAGCAGCAGAAGCAATACGATAGCTGCAACGATAAGCCACTTTTGTACGACGTTACTGAAAAGAATGAAATTTTTGATGTAATGGTTGTTTTTCATGATATCACCACATGTTTACATTTTCTTATACAATTCTAGCTGTCGCTCAATACAAAATTTAACGACATGCTGCCTGTCTTGCTCACTTATTTTTGTAAATTTAACCATATTTTTAATCAAATTTTTCTCTGGTTCTTGTCTTACAAGTTCACCTTCAAACGTGATTTTTACCTTATCTTTGTTTTTATACATGATATAAATATTCCCTTGTATCGTTTGCTCTGGGAAAAGTAGCACATCATCCTCATAAATAAAACACATGCCGCCCCCACTAATATCATGGGTAAAACATTGCCTATCTAATCCATTATTATTAATCTTAAACTTACATTCTAAACTTGCTGGCATGCGTAAAAAACTTCTACGCTGTTTTCTTGTAATCTGATCTAATGCAGGTTTCTCTATCATTACCTGTCTCATATGTTCCTTCTCCAACATAAATCCAAGTACTTTACTTTCGAAAAAATGTTGAATACCTTCATTATCGATAAAGCTAAATGAAATGTTTTCTCCTCTATACAACGTTTTTACTTTACCTGTTTTCACGTCTATCGGAATTTCGACAATGATTTCTTTTCCCCTGATGTCTGCAACGCGGGATCTGTACTCACTATCCACCTCATTCTCTACATGTGTAAATAAAAAATCATTAATTTTTGGAAACATCTTACCCCACCCAATGCTCTTTTTCATTATTATACCATGATCAAAATTTGTAACAACATTAGTTTTTTTGTAGCATTTTAGCGGTAAGATGTTCCTTTATAGTGTTTAAATTCTTTCTATTTCTTCTTCTGCTCCTGTCTTTGCATTAATGTAAAGCCGATATACACTTCCGTTAGAGCGTCCTGTAAATTGATAGCATAACACTTCTTCATTCAAACCATTTTTAATAATAGCCAGTGTGACATCTTGTATTTTGAAATTCCCATTCAATTTCCTTTTTGCTTCGTCCATAGTGATTTCCGGTTCTTCTATCGTTCTTTCTTTGTTTTCAAATACATAATCTGATGCTTGGAAACCAGTAATATCTCCATTATCTAAAGCTACTCTTACAATTACTTTTGCAGGGTATATGATGACATTGTCTTGATGAACAGCATAAGTAATACTAGCGACGTTGCCATATTCATCTACATTTGTTACTTGCATATCACCATAATCCGCGCGTTGTAAGAAATTTTTCCCTTTCTCTATTGCTTGATCCGTACTGAGTTGTTTCGCACCAATTTCTTTATCTTTGTAATACCAAATCAAGTGGCCGCCCTGCTTTGTATAGTCCATGTTCAATTTACTGTCATTGATTGTGGTGCTTACGCTGAACGTTTGATACTTTGTCTTTTTTCCATTTTCAGCAATATTAATGTCTTGATTATTGTTGTCTAATTTGAACAGCTTTGTCACTTTTTCTTTAATTTCAGCCATTGTAGAAGGTGTTCCTGATAATATTTCGTAGTTCTTTTCACCAAAGCTAGATACAGATGGCCCCCACTCCACTTCATCATACTCGCTAACTTTTTTATCCACTAACTTAAAACCGTTTATGATTTTATTATCAAACTTTTCTTTTGTAGTTGCTAATTCTAATTCTACGTCCATCCACTTCAAATTATCTGCTAAGACGGATTTTTGCACCCCTTGGATTTCACCAGAAATCTCTTTTGTACGTTTATACAAGGTTTCTAATGTTTTTATTTCTTTATTACTCATTGGTTTGACACTTAAATCTCTAATAGCTGTTTGATAAGTGAAGCTGGATAAGTTGGACAACAATTGATCTGTTTTATGAAAAGGCATCAACGTTAAAGGCAATTGACTGATTTCGGATTGTGCTTGATTCGTTATTCTCCATATGTTGATCAAACTTTTTTTCTGAAAATCTGTAGAAGTAGAACTTACAGCCAACGCATTACCTAGTTCCTGATTTAGCATTTGCACATGATAAGACAAATCATGAAACGATCGCTGGTATGTATTTTCTGCTTTCGTTAACACTGCTGTCTTTTCTTGATTTTCATTGTAGCCCCAATACGCTGTCCCTATTAATAAAAGTGCACAGATAGGAAATAAAATAGCGCTTATTTTTTTGTACATAAAAAAACCCCTTCCTCAACGTTAATGACTTTATTGTTCGTTGGAAGAAGGAGCTTTATGCATTTTTAGTTAGATATAACATCAATATTTTAGCGGTAATAAGTTGGTTAAACAGAGTCCATTCAAACTAACTTATATACTAACATCAACAAAATATGGTGACTTTTTGTTTAAGCTTTGCAGTCGGTATAAACTCAAAGCCCATAGAAATAACATAAATGGAATAATGATAGCATGCATCCATACGTTATATTGACTCATATTAATGTAATTAAAACTTCCGTGCCATAACACTGGAGATAGGATCGAAAGCCCTACATACATATATTTCTTCGTACCTGCTACATCAAACTTAGATAAAGCTAAATAATAACCCATCGTAACGGCAAACAAAGCATGTCCTGAAACAGGTAGTAATGCCCTAAGCATCATCACGGTGATACTAGCATCAAGTGACCATGCATACAATATATTTTCTAGAGTCGCAAAACCTAATGATACCGAAACAGCATATACGATTCCATCAGAAGGTTCATCGAATGATGAATGTGTGTAAACCAGATAATATAAAATGAACCATTTCAGAAATTCCTCAACGAGTGCAGATACAATAAAAGCATTTACAGCAACACCTTGTCCAACCCAAAGAATTAGCCCTCTTTGAATAATAACTACGGGCAAAACAATTAAAACTCCTGCTACAAATAACCTTAAGATGAGCTGAAATGGTGGTGATGTATATTCGTGTTTTAAATAAAAATAGAGCATCAGGGCAATTCCAGGAGCAAGTGCTGCAATAATTCCAGAAATGACCGTCAACTGAATTAACCCCCAAACAAAAAAAGACTTCACCGTGTTATTTAGTCCATGTTCAAGGGCAGAAAAACCAGATGGTTTGTAACAACCACCCGCTATCATTCTTCCTTACATGTGTAGACTTGGGGCTCACCCGCTAAATAAAGATGAACTAAACAATGAAATCTTATTTATGAATTAAAATGCTGCTTAATAACCTCCAGCGCATTTTCCGCTATGATTACTTTACCATACTCCACTAGAAAAGCTTCTGTCAGCACTACTTTTTCTCCGTACTCTAATAAAGTAGCATCTAGTAAAGCATGTTCTGTGCTTTCACTATCAAAAGGACTAAACTGCAGTACGTATTGATTTTGATAATGATATAATGTGCCACCGTTCTCCACCTCAAGATGAAGTCTATGAACAGCAGAGACTAAATCTTCAAAATCGGCGAAAGAAACCGTTAACCATTCATCTTCCTCATCATCCATCGTGACTTGCATATCATACATATGCTCTTCTAACTCTATGTCATCCATTTCTTCATTTGACTTATCATGATCAAATTTTCCTTTTGTCACAATAACAACCATCCCTTGTGCGGGTAAAGAAAAGACCTCAACACCTAAAGGTCCTATCGCTTCAAACCCTAGTTCTGTATAAGCCTGATCCATCATATCACTAAATAATTCATGAACCTTAGGAATTTCCCTCCACATATCATCCTTCTGAATGCCGCGTTCTACCAAGTCGTCAAATGTTAGGAAAATCCTTATTTTGTCTTGACTTAATCGTTCTATTTTCATGAAGGACCCTCCTTGCTACATCCTATATGTCTAAAATATGTTATACCTTAAAAACTGTGAATAAAAAAGGCGTGTACGAAATATTCACTTGCTGATAAAGATATAATATAAAGTGTTTATTGAAATGTTGGATCAAAAAATTATGATACAACATCATCGTATCATTAATCACTCATTTTTGCACTATAAAAATATAATATTAAATAAAAAAAATGCAACGAAAAAATCATTTCCACTACATATAATAAATGGAAATGATTTCTTGTTAAAATGAGTATGACATTGTGTTTGTTTCAGGTGTTCATTTACATTTAATGAACGCTTGTTGACTGTTCCTTGCTTTCACTTAATATTTTGTCCACTTCATGCTTTACTTTCGGATCTTGATTTACAAGCTCCTTTACCTTGTCTAACCCCACTCCATCTTTTCCCTTACTACTACTCACACTTTTGCTATGCATGGATGACTTACTGTTTGTGCTACTGTTGCTGCTGGTGTCTAGCTTCGTATGGTTCATTTGTTGACTAAAATATTGCTCTAATCTGCCGTCTACCATATCTTTCATAGCATCTTTTGCAGAATGCATCATGGTGTTCAGACCGTTTCCCACTTCTGTCATCATTTGCATTCGTGCTTTTTTAGTTTCATTCATATACATTGTGGCTACGGCACCGAACATAACACCCATTATAAACCCAGTAGTACGCATGGCTGTAACCTCCATTCTTCTCTTTTTTGTAGCACTTTTAGCTTTTGCTACTTACGTTATCTCATGCAACGTAAATGTAGGAAAAAGTGAACGCAGTAGTAGGCACATTTTTCATAAACCGTTATAATGTAAATACATTCACTTTTAGCAAATTTAAACATAATGGGAGAGAAAAAAGTATGAACAAAAAAATTCTTTTAACTTCAATGTTAGCTTTTCTCGTCGTAGCTGGATGTCAATCCGATTCATCGTTGGATACAGCCACAGATGAAACAGAACCTTCTCAGGAGGTAGTGGAACAAGTGGTAACTGACGGCACAAAGGAGCAGGAACAAGATAATAATGAGAGCAATACAGAAGAAACGAGCCAAGATGATGACATGGAAGAACAAAATAACCAGTCTGTAGAAGTCGATAAAATATATTATATGGATCAAAATTACATCATAAAGCCGATGAATGAAAATGTAGACAGCAAAGTCGTACTATTAACGTTCGATGATGGACCGAAAAAAGAAGAAACGGTAGTGGAAATGTTAAATATTTTGGAAGACCATGATGCGAAAGCCATTTTTTTCGTTAATGGACATAGAATAGAAGTAAATCCAGAGCTACTTACTACCATTCATGAAAAAGGGCAAATCATTGGCAACCATGCGTGGGATCATATTCTATTGGATGAATTGACGAATGAAGAGATTGACCAACAAGTCGATGACGTGCAAGACATAGTGGAAACATTAACAGGAACAGCGCCTCAATTCTTTCGCGCACCACATGGAAAAACGAATACGTACTTAAGAGAAAAGTTAGCAGCTTCGGATATTTTATATATGAATTGGTCCAATGGCTCACTGGATTGGAGTGCCAATCCCGATGAGCAAAATGCACAATTTGTCATCGATAACGTCATGAACCAACTCCATCAAGGGAGCAATATTCTTATGCACGAAAACACCTGGACGATTGAAGCACTAGATACGTTATTAACCAAACTAGAAGAAGAAGGATATTCCTTCGTAGATCCTGCAGCCATTGATATTCATTATGAAGTAGAATAATAAAATCGGCAGGTCTCATATATCAATGTAAACTGAATTTCTACTGAGATTGTTTAGAATAGGGAGAAATGAAAATGGAATGGATTATAGATAAGTTGAATGAACTTGTTCAACCAACTTATTACCACTAAGCATAAGATGGAGAAATCTCTACATCAGTTTTTACGCCTGGCTACTGAGGCGTAAACTTGT
Source organism: Longirhabdus pacifica (assembly GCF_004115085.1). Lineage (GTDB taxonomy): Bacteria > Bacillota > Bacilli > Paenibacillales > DSM-105158 > Longirhabdus > Longirhabdus pacifica. The sequence goes on from NZ_QXJP01000004.1 coordinate 112,224, forward strand.
ATCTCATTATTTCTCCATCTTATATAGCTTGTGTTGCACTAGGAATTGCTGTTGAATGTGATTTGAAAAGAAAAAAATTGGAAAACCGAATAAACGAACTAGAAAGACAAATGGATATGATGCAAAAGTGAGCTACTACGCGTATTAATTAACATTTGCAAAACCAGTTGAAGACATTACTTTAACTTATTTTAAAAAAGCCCACCTAAAAAAGGTGGGCGTAATATACCGTGAAACATAATGCAGGATTCTACAATGATTTCCCCCACATCATTAAACTTACAGTGAGAGCTAAAAATACTAGTACTAACGTCAAATAATAAAGTCGTATGTATTTCCCTTTATTAGAAGGATGTTTGTGTCTACGAGAAGTAAAAGCATACTCTTCTGCTGCTTGATCTTTTTGTTGTTCTTTTTGTAAGTTCTCGTAGTCCAATTCCACCCTTGGCATATGTTGATTATTCATTTTTTCCTCCTAAAACGAAGCACGCAACCGGATATAAAGTCAATGAGAAAATGAGCAAAGATAGGAGCCCATAACGTACCTGTCACATCATAAATATATCCTAATCCGAAACTGGATGCAAAAACGATACTGGTCATCAACCAGTGCTGTAAGTAACGAAAATGTATAGCGGCAAAAAATACACTTGTCCAATAATTTCCCCAAGCGTGCTGCAATGCTCCGCGAAATAACATCTCTTCACAGAAAGCAACGATGAAAGAAAGCACCGCAATGTGCAAAATGTTACGATTACCAAAAATCTTTTCATTCACTCCACCATCGTCAATCACATGTTCCGGAACAAATTGCGATAAAACAAGATCCAATAACATAAGTACGATTGCAAACCCTAAGCCCCACCATAACCATGTTTCATAATTGGATAAAGGAGAAAATAATCCTGGTGGCACTCGTTGTTGAAAAAACAACATGATAAGCGCGATCGTTAACGTTAAACCTTGCGTAAAATATAAATTTATCAACAACAAGCGATCGCTTATATTATCTATGTTTACACGTTTGAATTTTAAACGATATTTTTTTTTCTTCATCAAAATCCTCTCCATCATTGTTACAACAAGTTGCAACCACTTCCACTTTCAGTCGTATGCAACACCTTTTTGTGCAGCGATAGCAGCCATTCCACCTACAACATTGATGACATTTTCATAACCATGATTCACTAAATAGTCCGCAACGAATTGACTTCGCATGCCGTGTGCACAAACGGAATAAATAGCTTTATCTTTTGGTAAACGATCTAAAGAATAAGGTACATCGTTCATAGGAATAAATAATGCTTCATCTAATTTATATTGTTCATATTCATGCGGTTCTCTCACATCTAAGATAATAGTTTGAGCCAGCTCTTGATTCTCGAGTTTTTGCAAAAATTCATCTACTTCTATTTGTTTCACGCTCATTTTTTTCCCTCCTGCTGTTGTAAACCACACTTTTAATAATCTCAGCATAACCAATCAAACGTTAAAATTCAAGTAATGAGAATGCAACTTAAGCCAAATGAGTAGTTGACAGTACAAAAATCTCATGATAAAGTTGTAAAAAATTAAAACACGATGACGGAGCCAAACTTATATCGTAAACTTTAGAGAGCCGATGGATGGTGCAAATCGGTGTTGCGAAAAAGCGGAGCACTCCAGAGTGATTATGTTGAACGTACGTAAGTAGATATAATCGGTTTAAAACCGTTATCATTAAGGTCAATGACCTACTAAGGCCTGAACGTGTGAACGTTCGGTAAATTAGGGTGGCAACGCGAAAATAACTCTCGTCCCTTTTCATACAAATAAAAGTATGGGGCGAGGGTTTTTTTATATACACTTTTATCTTTAGGAGGAAACCATACCATGTTTAAAGTACTAGTTTCAGATCCAATCAGTGATATTGGAATTCAACAGCTTCACGATGCTACAGATGTACAGGTAGACAAAAAGACGGGACTTGCTGAAGAAGAATTACTTTCTATTATCCATGAATATGATGCACTTCTCGTCCGTAGCCAAACTAAGGTAACCAAACGTATCATGGAACAAGCAACACGTTTAAAAGCCATCGGAAGAGCTGGGGTTGGTGTGGATAATATTGATTTGGATGCAGCAACAGAGAGAGGCATTATTGTTGTGAATGCTCCTGACGGAAACACCGTTTCCACTTGTGAACATGCTTTTGCTATGATGATTTCTTTAGCAAGAAATATCCCCCAAGCTTATGCTAAAACGATAACTGGAGAATGGGACCGCAAGTCGTTTGTAGGAGCGGAACTACGCGGTAAAACGCTCGGTATTATTGGTATGGGTCGTATCGGTAGTGAAGTAGCGAAAAGAGCGAGAGTATTTTCCATGCAAATCATCGCTTATGATCCGTTTCTTTCAGAGGAAAGAGCAGAGAAATTAGGAGTCACCTTAGGGTCTGTAGAAGAGGTGATTACGGCTGCTGATTTTATTACCGTGCATACTCCTTTAACGAAAGAAACACACCATATCATTGGGAAAGATCAATTTATGCAAATGAAAAAAGGGGTTCGCATTATTAACTGTGCACGAGGTGGCATCATTGACGAGCAGGCATTGGTAGAAGCTTTAGATATGGACATCGTGGCTGGAGCAGCATTTGACGTATTTGAACAAGAACCTCCTGCACCAGATCATCCATTTTTATCTCATCCAAAAGTTGTGGTTACTCCACATTTAGGTGCATCTACTGTGGAAGCACAAGAAAATGTAGCTATCGATGTTGCGGAAGAAGTACTGCATATTTTGCGTCAAGAGCCATTTAAAAATGCAGTAAACATTCCTCCTGTTTCTCCAAGTGTGCTAAACAAATTACAACCATACTTTGAACTTTCAGAAAAAATGGGTCAGTTCGTGGGGCAAATTGCGAACGGTGGCGTTCGAGAGATTAAAATAAATTACTCTGGAGAACTAGCAGATGTGGATACGACTCCACTAGCACGTTTAATTATAAAGGGCATATTGTCGCATCACTTTGGCAATGATGTCAACATTGTCAATGCCATGCATTTAGCTAAATCAAGAGATATTCATATTGAAAGAATGAAATCTTCAAAAACAAAAGGTTTTACAAACTTAATAACTTTAAGCATTCATACGAATAATGAAGAAAGACAAATTGCAGGAACGTTGTTAAACGGTTATGGTCCACGCATTGTGGAAATCGATCACTACCCAGTAGATATCGCGCCAGATGGTAATTTCCTTTATGTTTCTCATCATGACAAGCCAGGAATGATTGGTCATATTGGAACGTTATTAGGTAGCAACGATATCAACATCGCAACGATGCAAGTAGGACGTAAGCAAGCAGGTGGAGATGCGATCATGGTGCTTACTGTGGACAGGCTGCTTGATAAGCCTGTATTACAAGCACTGCATCAACTTGAAGCATTAACTTCTGTGAAATCTGTTGTCCTGCAGTAACATTGCCTATTTCGGTATGCTAAAACAAAAAGGAGAGTCGGGAGTTCATTCTTCTGGCTCTCTATTTTTATCCACAATGTATGAAAGGAGACATGATTCATGTTAGATATGAAACGTATTCGCAAAGAACAAGCACAAGTGGAAGCTGCGCTAAAGAAACGTATGGATAACGTCGATCTCACACCGCTTGTTCAAATAGATGAAGAAAGAAGAGCATACATTCAACAAGTAGAAAAATTGAAAATGGACAGGAACACTTTTTCAAAACAAATTGGAATGCTAAAAGGGGATACCGATGCTTCTGACCAACTGAACAACATGAAGTCTTATATACAAAATGTGAATGAACAAATTACACAAATCGAAACAAAGTTGAAACATTGCGAAGAACAACAGCATGATATGATAGTACAGTTACCAAATATACCCGAAGATGATGTTCCTGCAGGTGGAAAAGAAAACAATCAGGTCATGAAGCAATGGGGAGAAAAACCTACCTTTGATTTTGAGTGGAAAGATCATATGGCACTTGCTAAAACATTACACATCATAGATTATGAACGCGGTGCTAAACTTGGAGGAAGCGGTCATTGGATGTATGCTTCGCAAGGGGCTCAATTGGAATGGGCGTTACTTAACTTTTTCATTGATACGCACATTAAAAATGGATATCAATTTATTTTACCACCACACATTTTAAATGAGCAGTGCGGTTACAGTGCAGGTCAATTCCCCAAATTTAAAGAAGATGTTTTTTATACGGACGATCGTCAACACTTTTTATTACCAACCTCTGAAACTGCATTAGTCAATGTTCATCGTGACGAAATTGTACAACTTGAAACATTGCCAACAAAATATGTCGCCTATACTCCATGCTATCGGAGGGAAGCAGGAAGTTATGGTGCAAATGAAAGAGGCATGATACGCGGTCATCAGTTTAACAAGGTAGAATTAGTTCAACTTACGACCCCCCAGCAATCAGATGAAGCTTTGAATGAGATGCTGCATACAGCGGAACACTTAGTTCAACAATTAGAATTACATTACCAAGTTACAAAACTCGCTGCAAAAGATTGTAGTCATTCCATGGCAAAAACATTTGATGTGGAAGTGTGGATTCCAAGTATGAACGAATATAAAGAAGTCAGCTCTGCTTCTAATGCCAAGGATTATCAAGCAAGACGAGGCAACATACGGTTTAAAGAAGAAGGAAATGCAACACAGTATGTTCACACATTAAATGCTTCTGCACTAGCTACTAGTCGACTTGTACCTGCTTTATTAGAGCAGCATCAACAACAAGATGGTTCCGTTAAAGTACCTAAAGCGTTACACAAATGGCTTGGCTCAACCCTCTTATCTCACTGAGTACTAAAGGAGATCTAAAAAATGAGTATTACCTTTATTGCTTTACTGTTAATGATAGGTTACCTTTCCGCCGTTTTTGGCAGCATTGTCGGTCTAGGCGGCGGAATCATTATCATTCCATCTTTAATGTATTTAGCTCCAACTCTGTTAGATATAGAAATATCTCATCCTGTTGCTGTAGGGACTTCGATGGCTGTACTTATCGTTACCTCTTTGTCTTCTACACTGCAGTTTCGCAAGCAAAAAAGAGTAGATGAGAAAAGCGCTATCAGCTTCTTTGTCACTAGTGGACTTGCAGCCATGTTGGGAGCATCTGTTACCGCTCTGATGAATACGGCAACGTTTGAATTATCTTTCGGTATTTTTATGCTGTTTGTCTCGTTGCTACTTATATTTAAAAATAAATTTAACACGGCAAACATACACTGGAAGCAGCAAAAGACATACATAGACGAACATGGACAATCCTTCACATATGGTCATAGTCATGCTGTAGCGATGTTGATCGGGTTACTTGTCGGATTTTTATCCGGGTTATTTGGCGTAGGCGGCGGCTCTTTGTTTGTACCCGCTATGATTATCTTATTCCGATATCCTCCCCATGTCGCAACAGCAACTTCGATGTTTATTATTTTTTTATCGGCTATTTTAGGCACGGTGTCACATTATTGGCAAGGGAATATCGATATCACCTTAGCACTGATACTTGCCGTTGGAGCATGGTTTGGGGGCATTACAGGAGCAAAAATTACTACAAGGATGAGCAGCAAAGCGCTGTTGTGGACGCTCCGCATCTCATTTCTTGTCATTGCCATACGGTTGATTATAAAAGGGATTCTCGCGTAAGCTCTACTCTCTAGATCATTTTTCTAGTGATAGATTTTAGGCATACGAAAAGCGTAACCTTCGTTACGCTTTTTATTTGCATCTCACATCATTTTGTTTCATACATAAAGCCTTTCATACATAAAGCAAGTGACATGCTACGATATTTTCTTGGGACATGCCGTAGGAATAATGAAGAAAAATGTACTTCCTTTCCCCACTTCACTTACAATATCTACCGTGCCATGATGGGCTTCTATAATATTTCGCACAATAGAAAGTCCAAGTCCTGTTCCTGTATTGGAAGCTCTCGTCCTAGCTTTGTCTGCTTTATAGAAACGCTCAAATATATAAGGTAAATCACTTGGATCTATACCGGCTCCTTCGTCTGTCACAGCAATTTTGACCCCTTGTTTTCGGTTCAATGTATCGCTTTTTGCCCAAATGGTTATGTTTTTGCCTGATTGAGTGTGACGGAAAGCATTATCAATGAGATTAGTAAGTACTTGTTCTAGTCTGTCTTCATCAGCACATTCCAGTATAGGGAGGTCATCGTCGCAATCCAATTGCAACGTAATACCTTGCTCTTTCGCTAAGGTTTGAAACTTTCTCACGACTCTCTCCAGTAGCGCTGTTGTGTTGAGTTGTTGAAAATTCATTTCAACATAACCCGCTTCCATCCTCGCCAAATCAAGAAAATCATGCACTAATCTACTCATGCGTTTCGATTCATCATTAATGACTTTCGCTAATTCTTGTCGTTCTTCATATGTACTTGCAATGTCATCCAGTAACGCTTCGCTATATCCTTGCATCATAGATAACGGGGTGCGCAACTCATGAGATACATTAGCAACAAAATCTTTCCTTAATTTTTCTAATTGTTCCTCTTCTGTAATGTTACGAAATACTGCGACAACACCACGGACCATATTAAGGGAATATAGGGGAGTCATAACGACTGAATATGCATTGTTCGTTAAGTGTATTTTCGATGTTTTCTCTTTGCTTTCCCTTACTACTTGCTTATACAAGTCAATGAGGGGAAGTGGAATATAGTTGGAATTGGAGGAAGCATTATCTCCTTTTCCTTCTTTCCAGAAACGGAGCATATCTTCTCCTTTTGGATTGGCTAACATTACTTTACCGTCGGCATCAAATGTAATGACGGCGTCATTCATGCTTCTTAAAATAGAGCCAAGTTGTTCTTTTTCGTGACTTAAATCATGAATAGACTGCTCCATTTTGTGTGACATTTGATTGAAAGTTTGAGCTAACTTGCCCATTTCATCATTGGAACGGTACGGAACACGTATAGAGTAATCACCTTCCGCTATTGAATCCGCTGCTTTCTTCAATTCTAATAGCGGCTGTGTTATTTTGGTTGATAAAAAAAACGCAAAAAACGTGGAAAGCAGAAAACCAATAATACCAGTGTATATAAAAAGTCTTCGAATATCTAATTGTGCCTGCTCGTCCGTTTTAACATTAATATATTCTAACAAAAAGAAGCCTACAATAATTAGCACGACTAATACAAGTCCTATAATGGTCATCCATAGCTTACCAACAACACTTTTGGTTAATTTCACTTTATTTAGGCACCTCTAATTTATACCCTACACCCCACACGGTAGTAATCATATTCGCTGCTTCAGGAGAAATACGATTTAATTTTTCACGTAAACGCTTCACATGCGTGTCTACCGTTCTTAGATCACCAAAGAACTCATAATTCCACACATCCCGCAGTAAATCTTCACGAGAATATACTTTGTCAGGAGCACTGCTAAGGAAGTGCAACAGTTCGTATTCCTTTGGAGTCAGACTAATTTCTACTCCATCAACGGTAACTCGGTGCGCATCATGCTCAATAACTAAATGTTCGAAAACAATACTGTTATTTGTCATTGTTTCTTTCGATAAATATGCTGTAGTAGAAGACCTGCGCAAAATCGCTTTGACACGATAAATGACTTCTCTTGGACTGAATGGTTTGACGACGTAATCGTCTGCACCTACTTCAAATCCTTGTACTCTGTTTGCTTCTTCCCCTTTTGCAGTCAACATAATAATTGGTGTTGACTTATGTTGCCTAATTCTTTCACACACTTCCACCCCATCAATACCAGGAAGCATGACATCTAATAAAATGAGTTCGTAATCTTCTTCTAATGCTTTTTGTACCGCAATTTCCCCGTCTTCCGCTTCTTCAATATGAAATCCTTCTTTTTCAAGATACATCTTTAGAAGTCTGCGAATACGCTCCTCATCATCTACAACTAATATGCGTTGTTTTTCACTCATCATTACCCATCCTTTCCACTGCTGCAAAGGTGACCATCATGCATCGGTTCACCCATCTAGTGTTAACTTTGTACCATTGTAAATGAAATATTTTAACATTTGAACATTCCATTCATATTTACCTTGATTATACCGATTGACATCCATCTTATAAAGATACATTTTGAATTTAATGTGACTTGGAAGCTAATTTTTTCATCGATTTCACTTCTTGTTCACTTAGATGACGGTATTTGCCTCTAGATAAACCCTGTAAGGATAGTGGACCATAATTTACTCTTCTTAATTTTAACACGTCAGCGCGAATATGTTCTAACATTTTTCTTACTTGACGGTTTCTTCCTTCATGTATAATGATCGAAATAACGGATTGACTCATATCTGGCTGTACATCCGCATACTCTACTTCTGCTGGTGCTGTCATCTTCCCTTCCAGCATGATGCCTTGACGAAGCTTTTCCAAATCATTTCCGTGCGGCACACCTTTTACTACAGCATGATAGTGCTTCGGAATTTTATACTTCGGATGCATCAGCATATTCGAGAATTCACCATCGTTTGTAAGCAGCAAAAGACCCTCGGTATCGTAATCTAGACGACCGATAGGATATACCCTTTGTTTGACTTTCGTTAAATAATCTGTCACGACTTTTCTACCTTCAGGATCAGATATGCTAGATATTACCCCTTTTGGTTTATGAAACATAAGATAGATTTTTTCCTCAGAGCGAATAGGCTTGCCGTCCACTTTAATGATATCTTCCGTTACATCTACTTTCGTTCCAAGTTCACTAACAATTTCGTCGTTTACTTCGACTCTTCCTGCTAAAATAATCTGCTCACACTTTCTTCTGGATGCGATACCTGCTTGTGCGAGCACTTTTTGTAGTCTTTCCATGTTCACTTTCACCTCAAGTTATATCTTACCTATATATAACTAAAATCACAAGTCATTATGTATTTATTGCACTCTATCCATATATTACCCTCAGCATGAAGCAAAAACAAAGCTTCAAGCAAAAACAAGATAACAAATGGTCACTGCTGCCACAAAACCCACAAAATCCGAAATAAGACCTACTTTCAACGCATATTTCGTTTTACGTATTCCTACAGCGCCAAAGTAAACGGTAAGGACATACAGTGTAGTATCTGTACTCCCTTGTACCGTTGATGCGATTCTACCGATGAAAGAGTCAGGTCCGAATACGTTCATGAGTTCGGATGTATAGGCCAGTGAGCCTGCTCCTGTAATCGGACGTAAAATCGCTAATGGCAGTACTTCTCCTGGCACACCTAACGGCGTCACGATCGGTTTAATTGCTTCAATAAATAAATCCAGCGCCCCTGAAGCACGAAAACAGCTAATAGCGACCAGCATACCAACTAGATGTGGAATGATTTTAATCGCTGTTCCAAAACCATCTTGTGCCCCGTCTACAAACGATTCATACACCGGAACTTTTTTATATGCTGCATAAAGCGGAATGCCAACTATAATGATTGGAATTGCCCATATAGATATGGTGGTCACAATTGCATACACGATTATCGCCTCACAGACTTCATTTCTTTCATTTGATACCATTTATCTACCGTAATGGCCGTCATGGTAGATATACAAGTCGCGATGATGGTCGTACCTACTATTTCTGCTGGCTGCAGCGACTCAAAACTCATACGGATCGCAATGATGGTCGTCGGTATCACCGTAATACTGGACGTATTCAAAGCTAACAACGTACACATGGCCGCGCTTGCTGTCTGGGAATGTTGATTTAATTTTTGTAATTCCTGCATCGCTTTCAATCCCATCGGCGTAGCAGCATTTCCTAACCCCAGCATATTAGCGCTCATGTTGGATAGAATATATCCCATAGCGGGATGATCCTTTGGCACTGAAGGAAACAACCAAGATACGATTGGCCTTAATAATTTAGCCAACTTATGTAGTAATCCTGCATCTTCTGCTATCCTCATCATACCTAGCCAAAACACTAGTACACTAATGAGTCCAAAACATATCGTAACAGCAGTTTTTGCACCTTCGAAAACGGCTTCTGTCATTTGTTCTATGTTTCCCTGCAGGATGGCGACAATAAAGCTTACGACGATAAAGAACAACCATATAAAATTAACCATGTTCAAAACTCCTCTAGGCTACCGACTACCAGTCAGTACCACTTGTAACGTCTTCATCCATTTCCCTATGCCACTATCGCTGTTTTCATCAACAGAGAGTGAAGCAGAGGCAGGTTTCATTTGCTCTTTGTCTTGTTGTATTATGTTTAATGGCACATTGCCAATATGGTGACCTTTCAAATAGAAGTTTATTTTCCCTCTTTTTCCTAAACGATAAGATAAGGATGCTTTATCTTCTAAATCAATATCATATTTCACTTGTGAAAGTTCACTTTCTGTTAATGGATAGTAAAATGATTGCGAAGGTATGTATTGATTTTCGATAGGGTTGCTATCTTCTTCCACTAGTGAACGTAATGGATATGTTTCAAATCCATAATTTAATAAGTTCGCATGATCCACCCAATCATTGGGGTCATTTAACGTAACGACAGCCAGCTGCTGATTGTTTCTCGTCGCTGAAGAAATTAAACACCTTCTAGCGCTTACGGTATAGCCTGTTTTCACCCCATCTGAACCTTCGTAACGGGATAACATTTTGTTTTTATTACGCCAAATCATATCCCAGTCTTCTTCAGGGTCTGGAACTCGGACTGATTTGGTTTTCACGATATTTTGAAATGCTTCATTTTTCAGTGCATAGGCCGTTAATTTCGCAACGTCTTTGGAGGTAGATAAATGTCCATCTGCATCTAAACCATGAGGATTTTTAAATGTACTGTTCTCCATGCCAAGTTCTGTAGCTTTCTCATTCATTAAGTAAACAAACCCATCTAAGGAGCCACCTACATGTTCTGCAATGGCAACGGCAGCATCATTGCCTGATCGGAGCATGAGTCCGTATAATAAATGTTCTAAACTCATTTCATCTCCCGTCTGCAAATAAATAGAAGAACCTTCTACTCCTTCTGCATTACGTGACACTGTTACTTTGTCAGATAAATCTCCATGTTCTATTGCCACAATCGCGGTCATCACTTTCGTTAAACTTGCAATTCTCATCCGTTTATCTGCGTTACGCTCATATAAAACCCTGCCTGAAGTCACATCTATTAGTACAGCTGACTCAGCATGAATGTGGATTCCCTCTGCTTGTATCCACGACGAAGGGACGAGCAACATCATAACGATTGTGATCAAACCTATTTTCTTTCTCACCTATATCCAATCCTCCTGTACTACAAGTCATTTGTTATATCATGACGTGATGTTGTTCCTTTTTTTCATATATATGCTTATCCACTTCCAATATGTTTCCATAAAAAAAAGATGTCCCTATTAGAGACACCTTGACTCATGTTGTCATATGTGAAAATAAAAAATGAAACAAAACTTTTACATTACACCAGTCGAGTGATCCTGTTTATCTCCCTTAGAAAACACTTCTTGAAGTTTATCTACCATACGGGGAGCTGAATCAATGATGCGATCCATCAGGTGCGTTTGATTATCTAGAGGTACGACTTGTACTCCTTCTTTGCCAACCACTAAAAAGGCAATAGGTGTAATAGAGACGCCGCCACCGCTCCCACCACCAAATGGTAAAGCGGGTTGCTCTTCACTTTCTGCTTGCTGCTGTTCCCCATTCATTTGATAGTCGCTTCCGCCAGCAACAAATCCGAAACCGACTTTGGAAATAGGCATAATGACACTACTTCCATCTGGTGTTTGAACTGGATTACCTACAATCGTATTTACATCAACCATTTCCTTGATGTTCGCCAATGCAGTTTCCATCAAGTCTCCAATTGGATGATCTGTCAAAAAATATACCTCCTTCATCAACCATTGCAAGTTTTATACTTCCTTATCGTTCCCATAGTTCCACCGCGATATGTGTTAATGATCTGGAATTTGTTTGGGGTGTATGAATAACTTCCAAATCGTTTTTCGATCTGAGCTTTTTATCAACCTCCAAAGCAGAAGGACAAACATTTTACATAAAAAAAACAGACGATAGTGCATCACTACGTTGATGTCTGTTTTAAATACATTTGCATTGTATTGAGGAGTGACCGTAATCTTAGGCTCTTTTTCCCAACATACTAGCGAAGTGCCTACCCCGATAACTGCACTTTTCATGGTCCACATTACCCCTGTGCTAAGGGAGGTATAGACTGCATCGCGAAAACCAATTTTCGTTTGCCAAAGCAATGTTGTAATATGAATATGGCGCAAAGCATCGATAAGTAGTTCTCTAATGTTGAACGTATGCTTTACCATGAAGCGAAGACGATCCATAAATAGGTGTATCGTATCCATATCAATATCCAACTCGTTTTTTACTTTGTCGGTTGTTTGATTGAACTGCTCCTTCTTTTTACTTACTTTAAGCAGCAGTCCTCTTTTTAACCCTTCCCACTCCAACTTGGGGACATCATACTTTCGCTTGACTAGTCCATACAACGCCTTTATTTCTAATTTTATAAGATCATTTTTATCATCTTTTTTAAAGTGAAACGTGATATGTATAAGACTACATAGTGCAATGACAACCAAAACGAGCAGCACAATAGAAATGAGGACAAACCAAAGCATATAAAAAAACTCCTTAGTAAGAAAGATAGATAAGTATGTATACCTATAGCTTCTCCAAGGAGTAAAATATTATGTTTCTTCTATATCATCGAATGTTAACTGCTCTACGTTATCTAATTTATCGAACAACATCTTCGCTTCTGCCTCAAAATCTTCTGGATCAAACTGAGCAGCATTAGGAAGGTCTTGTAGTTCATTCAGTCCGAAATGCTCAAGAAAAAATTTCGTTGTCCCATATAAAATAGGTCTACCAATAGTATCTGCTCTTGCCACTTCGGTCACGAGATCTTTCACCACTAATGTTTGCAATGCTCTCTCTGAACGTACACCTCTTATTTCTTCAATTTCAATTCTCGTTATCGGCTGTTTATAAGCAATGATCGCAAGCGTTTCTAATGCCGCTTGAGATAATGTTCCTCTTGAAGGCGTATGTGCTAACTTTTGAAAATAAGGTGCATGTTCCGAAAGCGTCGTAAGTTGATATCCGCCTGCAATCTCCATTAGTTGGATACCTCGCTGCTGATCTACGAACTCCCTTTTCATTTCCTGAAGGATGCCTATTATTTCTTGTTGTGGTGTGTCCATTATGTTAGCTAGCTGTTTGACGTCCAATCCTTCGTCGCCAACAGCAAATAGTAACCCTTCAATTACTGCTTTCCGTTGTTGCCTGTCCATCCGTTTTGCCCTCTCCTCTATACTCCATCACAATGTCTTCGAAATTAGTATGTTGATACACTCTAATATGCTTTGTTTTCATTAATTCTAAAATAGCTAAAAATGTGACCACCACTTCCATGCGAGAATGAGCAGTTACGACTTTAGAAAATAGTATTTTTTGCTCTTTGCGTTGTTTGAAAATATCAAGGATATTTTCCATTCTTTCTTGAATCGAAATCTCATCTCTTTCAATAGTGGACACTTGATCTCGTTTTCCAGCCCGATGCAGTGCTTTCTGAAATGCAATCATTAAATCTGTCAGATCTAACCCTTGCACAGGGTTTTTAGGTGCACTGGGTAGAAACACACTCAGATCAATTGGCTCTTTAGAATACACTAAACTTTGCGCGACTTCTTTATCTCTTAAATGTTCTGCAATACTTTTATATTTCTTGTACTCTAGTAATTTTTCTACTAATTGCTGACGAGGATCTTCTTCCTCTTCTTCCCATTCATCTGCCATCATAACAGGTGGTTTAGGTAGTAACATCTTGCTTTTAATATGTAGCAGCTTGGAAGCCATGACTAAAAACTCACTAGTCGGTTCCAACTGCATCGTATTCATTTGCTGTAAGTATGCTAAGTACTGATCCGTAATTTCAACAATCGGTATATCTGCGATGTCGACTTCTGCTTTCTCGATTAAGTGAAGCAACAAATCTAACGGACCTTCAAACATGTCTAATTTATATTCTATCCCCAAAACAATTTATCCCCCAATTTGTTGACTCAAATTGGCCATTTCGATAGCAGTAACAGCTGCCTCCCATCCTTTATTGCCCGCTTTTGTTCCTGCTCTTTCTATCGCTTGCTCTATCGTATCCACCGTAAGTACACCAAATACGGTTGGTACACCTGTTTTTAGTGCGATTGCAGATACGCCTTTCGCTGCTTCATTACATACGTAATCAAAGTGTGGTGTAGATCCACGGATAACTGCTCCTAGTGTAATGACCGCATCATACTTTCCTGACTGTGCCATCTTTTGTGCAATAAGCGGTATTTCAAATGCACCTGGTACCCAAGCCACGTCGATTTCTTCGTCTTTTACTCCGTGCCTTTTGAAACCATCTAAAGCTCCTGACAGTAATTTACCTGAAATAAATTCGTTAAAACGTCCAACTACGATGCCATATTTTAAATTTTCCGAGACTAAATGTCCTTCGAATGTTTTTACCATGAATATAATCTCCTTCACTCAACATAATGTAATTTGATTTAACTAGATGAATCATCTTCACAACAAATCATTTCTTCATCTCATATAGCTACTATTAATAGTTACTATCATACCATGAATGACTTCATTCGACACATTTCCACTTATCCCTCTTTGTATTTTACAAATGATTAGGAATGAAAGTGTAACAAATGCCCTAATTTTTCTTGTTTTGTGTGCAAATACTTCTCATTGTTGGTGTTCTCTTGCATTTGGATTGGTACTCTTTCCACCACTTCGATACCGTATCCTTCTAGCCCTGTAATTTTTCTTGGATTGTTCGTGAGCAATCTCATTTTCCTTACACCAAGATCCTTCAAGATTTGTGCACCGATGCCATAATCGCGTAAATCCGGAGCAAACCCAAGCTTCTGGTTCGCTTCTACCGTATCGTATCCTTGTTCTTGCAATTCGTAAGCTTTCAATTTATTTAAGAGACCGATCCCTCTTCCTTCTTGCCTCATATACAATAAAATCCCTTGACCGACTCTGTTGATTTCTTGAAGTGCAGCAGCTAACTGAGGACCACAGTCACAGCGCTGCGAGTGGAACACATCGCCTGTTAAACATTCCGAATGCACACGAACTAAAACAGGTTGCTCTGGATCTATTTCCCCTTTAACAAAGGCCACATGCTCTTTATTATCTACCTCGTTACTATAGCCAATCGCGTTAAACGTTCCGAAATCTGTAGGCATTTTCGTTTCTACTTCACGCTTCACTAATTTATCTTTTTGATTACGATATTGAATAAGATCTTCAATGGAAATCAATTTCAGGTCATGTTCTTGTGCAAATTGTGCTAAATCCGGCAGTCTTGCCATGCTACCATCTTCCTTAATGATTTCACAAATGACACCTGCTGGATAAGAGCCACACATTTTAGCCAAGTCTATTGCTGCTTCGGTATGCCCTGCTCGTCTTAAGACACCACCCTTTTTAGCGATAAGAGGAAAAATATGTCCTGGTCTACGAAAATCTTGTGGCCTTGCGTCAGGGTCCATGATCGCCTGAACGGTTGTAGACCGTTCCGCAGCAGAAATACCTGTCGTCGTTGTTGCGTGATCGATAGAAATGGTAAAAGCAGTACCATGATAATCCGTATTTTGCGTCACCATTGGTGGGAAATCTAACTCTCTAGCCCGCTCTTCTGTCACAGGGACACAAACAAGTCCCCTAGCATGTTTAATCATAAAATTAATCATTTCAGGTGTTGCTTTTTCTGCAAGTGCAATTAAATCCCCTTCATTTTCACGGTCTTCATCATCTACTACAATAACGGGTTTTCCTAACATTAAATCATAAATTGCGTCCTCAATTTTGTTTAATTGAATGTCTGACATTGTATTCTCCTCCTCTTATGCCTTTATGCAAAACCTTTTTGTATTAACATTTCCATGTTCAATGTACTCTGGCTTTGGCCCTGTTGTTCATCGAATGATAGCAATCGTTTTATATATTTTCCTATAATATCTGTCTCTATATTCACCATATGTCCATCACCTTTGTGCTGTAAGTTAGTGTATTGCAGTGTGTGAGGAATAATGGACACAGAGCATGTATCTTGTGTTACTTTAATCACGGTCAAGCTAATGCCGTCTATCGTTATGGATCCTCTCTCCATCACGTAAGGCATTAACGATGTATCGTTTAGTTGTAGAGTAAACACCACCGCATTTTCGACAATTTGTTTACTTAAAATTTTAGCGATACCATCTACATGTCCTTGCACAATATGGCCACCGAAGCGACCATTCGCAATCATGGCTCTCTCCAAATTGACGATATGACCTTTTTGCAGTTCATGTAAATTCGTTTTGTTATATGTTTCTGGCATGACATCCACCGTAAAGGTGTGATTGTCAAATGCAATAACAGTAAGGCACACGCCGTTTACAGCAATGCTGTCTCCATTTTTCACATCTTCTAGTATGTGTTTTGCCTTTACTTTTAACACGAGCGTATGCCCTTGATTGCTAATCTGCTCGATACGACCTAGTTCTTCAATAATTCCGGTAAACATCGCTACTCCTCCTTATAGTTTGGATAGCCAATAAAACAAACATCATCTCCAAAACGCTCTATTTGTAATTCATCCAATTGCAACGCATCTTGCATATGACTAAATCCATCAAAATTAAAGTTGGATGGGGCATCTATGCCGCCAATAATTTTAGGCGCATAAAAGAGGATCATCTTATCGATCAAGCTGGATTCCAGCATAGCACCGTTTAGTTTACCCCCACCTTCTAGCAAAATAGATGAAATGCCTGCTTCAGCTAATTGCTTCATCGCTTCAGGCAAATCCACTCGGGAGCGTGAGCCACTATAAAAAATACGTATGCCTGCTTGCTCTAATTGTTCGGCCTTTTCTTTTGATGACATTTCAGAAGTAACAATCCACGTTGGTGCAAGTTTATCGGTAACGACCTTAGCATGCAATGGTGTTCGAAGGGTCGAATCAATGATGATACGAACGGGATGTTTTCCAGTATCTTCTAGCCTGGTAGTCAGCTGTGGATCGTCTTGTAATAATGTATTCACACCGACCATGATGCCTTGATGTTGATGACGAAGCGTATGCACAAACTCCCTGGAAGCTTTATTGGTTATCCATTTACTGTCTCCATCTGCAGAAGCAATTTTACCATCTAACGTACTCGCTGTTTTCAGTGTAACGAACGGTCTGCGTTTTGTTATATACGTAAAAAACACTTCGTTCAAACGCTGAGCTTCTTGTTTTAACAAGCCTACTTTCACTTCTATACCGTGTTCTTGTAATAATGAAACTCCCGATCCTGCCACTTGCGGATTAGGGTCTTCACAAGCTACGATCACTTTGCGAACTTTAGCGTCAATGAGTGCTTTTGCACAAGGAGGTGTTTTCCCATAGTGACTACATGGCTCTAAAGTGACATAGACAGTGCTTCCTTCTGCCTCTTCCCCAGCCATATGTAAAGCATGAATTTCAGCATGATGATGACCTTGTTTTAGATGAGAACCTAAACCTAATATTTGATTGTCTTTCACGATCACACAACCTACACATGGGTTGGTTCTCGTCTGCCCTTTTGCAGCTGATGCCAGCTGCAAAGCTTGTCGCATGTAATGTTCATGGTTAAGATTGTTTAATTGTTCCATCTCTTGTTCCTCCTACCATCTGAAACAAAAACACTAATGAAAGGACATAAAAAACACCCTCATCACTTTTCAAAGTAAAGGGGCGTTGGGAAAATTATACACAAGCGCAACGAAGTAAAATGGATATGTACACAACAGAGGAGTAATAAACCTATACATCACTTTTTTCTGTGCTAACTTCGTTTTTTGATACTCTTACGGAAAGAGTCTTAAAACAACGTCGTATCACACCAAAGACAATGTAAGGTAAAGAGAAGCCGTCTAAGCACAGCAACTATCTATGATCCTGTTGTGAACAAATGATAACGATGCAAATAAATTCTAATGAAATAATGAACCCTGATCAAACCAGTGACCAAGAACCAAATAAGCATTACAGTTTTATTTGCATATAAAATGTATAAACAAACATCATGGTATCTTGTGAAAATATGAACTTACTTTCACAATGACACAATGATCACGATCATTCGTTACGCGAAATCCTTCTCCCATCCAGACTATACTGTCGGCTCTGGAGTTTCACCAGATCAACCATACACGTAAAGCAGTATATGTACGGTTCACGGACTGAATCTGTTATACGTTAACAGATAACACCGCCGGTTGGGAATTTCACCCTGCCCCGAAGGATGACGTCGATATTTAGTTGTTTTTGTTATGTTCATTGTTAGCTATTCAGTATAAAGCAAATATTAGCTTTAAATTAAACTCAATATAACACCGTTTCTAAAATAAATCAACTTTTTTCGTTGTTCATTTTATTGTGCAAGGAGTAAAGAATCAACATCCTCTAGTCTTTCGAAAATAGTGGAAACTTATGTAACGATGATACGTATAGCATAGTAAGTTTGAAACATATGAGCTATTTTAAATTCAATGGATTGGAAGGATGAAGAAAGATGTCATTTTTTAAGAAAGCCCTTGCAAGTGTAGGTATTGGTTCAGCGAAAGTGGATACAAAACTACATGAAGCTGAACTCTATCCAGGAGAATGGATAGAGGGCGAAGTGCATATTATAGGAGGAAACATTGAACAAGAAATTGATGACATATATATGTTTTTAGAAACTTTTTATGAAAAAGAAGTGGACGATAAAAACATAAAAAAAACAGTAAGGCTACATCAACATCAAATCAGTTCTCGTTTTACATTACAGCCAGATGAAGAGAAACAAATACCGTTTTCATTTCAAATTCCTGATGATACACCGTTGACCATCGGAAAACAATCTGTCTATTTAAGAACAGGGTTGGACATTAAAAATGCGATAGATCCTGGGGATAACGACCATTTGCAAATTATTCCACATCCGATGATGAATAAAATCATCTCCGCCACAGAGCAACTTGGATTTAGACTTTATAAAGTGGATTGCGAAGAGAATCGAAAGTTAGGACGTAGATTTCCATTCGTACAGGAATTTGAATTTAAACCGTATGGGGATTACAAAAAGTACTTGGATGAATTAGAAATGATTTTCTATTTAGATGGAGAGCAATTAGAAGTTCTATTTGAAATTGATCGACGTGCAAGAGGTTTCTTCGGTATACTTGCAGAAGAGTTTGATATGGATGAACGTTTTGCTAGAATCATCTTCCATGAATCTGATTTACTTCAGCGTTCAACAGAGGACATATCCTATCAACTAGAAAATATTATAGATAGTCAATTGAAATAATAAGAGAGGAGGAACTGGCCTCCTCTCCTTCTATATTCCTTATTTAGCAGACAATCTTGGTTTTTTCTCTAGTCTATGGTTGCCATCAATGAATCTAACTGTTCCCGTCTTCCCTCTCATGACGACCGATTGCGTCGTTGCTCTAGTTCCTTGGAAGCGCACGCCTCGTAGTAACTCTCCGTCCGTTACACCAGTAGCAGCAAAAATTGCATCATCGCCTTTGACGAGGTCATTCATAAATAGCGTCTGTTCTGCTGGATGATGAATTCCCATTTGATTGCAACGGGCTATTTCTTCTTCATTCTGTGGTAATAGCTTACCTTGAATTTCCCCACCTAAACATTTTAATGCCACTGCTGCAAGGACTCCTTCAGGTGCTCCGCCTGAACCTAATAAAATATCTACCCCTGTATCAGGAAAAGCAGAATTGATAGCTCCTGCCACATCCCCGTCAGGAAGTAAACGAATACGCGCACCCATTTCACGAATCTCTTGTATCATCTTCTGATGACGTTCCCTATCTAACGTTGCAACGACTAGATCTTCGATATCTTTGCCATTTGCAGCAGCAACCGCTTTCAAATTGTCTGCTACAGGGGCATTAATATCTATTTTCCCTACTGCTTTCGGTCCTACTGCTATTTTCTCCATGTACATGTCTGGTGCATGCAACAAGTTGCCTTTATCGGCTATCGCAATAACAGCAATAGCGTTCCACGTTCCATTTGCTACAATATTGGTTCCTTCTAAGGGGTCTACTGCAACATCGACATATGGTGGTCCACCTCTACCTAATTTTTCACCAATGTAAAGCATAGGAGCCTCGTCCATCTCACCTTCCCCGATGACAACTTCACCATCCATCGGGACGTTTTCAAACTCACTTCTCATTGCGGAAGTGGCTGCCTCATCTGCTTCGTTTTTCTTCCCTAGTCCCATCCATCTTGCAGATGACAACGCAGCTGCTTCGGTTACTCTGACAAGTTCTAATGATAAACTTCGCTCCATGCTCATCCCCCTAAGTATTTTTAGTTTCATCATAGCGTGTGGACTTTTTTAATGTCAACCGCAGAACCAATCTCGTCTTTCCGTCTTTTCCATCTCCAAATACTTCTAACACCTCAATGCACAAGGGCGAAACCATAAAATAAAAACATAAAATATACAGTACATAAAATTTTCTGATATTACTAATTAAAGTATTTTTTCACTATGTAACCAAGCAAACTATGAGTTAATAATCGTAGAGAAACAAAATTAACCTCACATCGTGAGGTTCATCTAAATGACATTATAGGAGAATGTATGTCAGCGTTATAATCGTAGCTTGTAGCTTTACATGAAATACGTTGATATCATGCTTTTTTTATATCCTGGTTTAGTTATTTATTTTATATATACTATATAATTATTTATTTACTTTTCTTTCTTTCTTTCTTTCTTTCTTTCTTTCTTTCTTTCTTTCACATTATACTGGACATTTATTAGTTATATCATCTTACTTCATACGACATACATATACTTACAATTACATATTTAAACCCCTGGTGACTTTAAACATGAAGCCTTCCCCTTCTCTCCTCCTATTTCTATTATTCTATATAAATTTTGATCGATCTGCTGTTATTTATGCTAAATTTAGTTTCCAAAATACAAAGGGTGAGAAAATGATCGAAACTTTTCAAAATAAAAAAGAATAAAAAAGTCGATGACAGCGATATGCCATCATCGACTTTGGCTTATTTCATGTATAGTGGAAACAGAATATGTGTTTAAGCTTCTGTTACTTTTACAGACTTCATTCTTTCTTGACCACGAAATGTATCTACGGTTTCCATTCCTTTTACCACTTTACCGAATACCGTATGTTGTCCATCTAGATGAGGTTGTGGTTCATAACAAATGTAAAATTGACTTCCACCCGTATTGCGGCCTGCATGTGCCATCGCTAGGCTGCCTCTCTCGTGCTTATTGGAGTTGATCTCACAATCGATCGTATATCCAGGACCACCTGTTCCTGTACCGTTAGGACATCCTCCTTGAGCGACGAACCCTTGAATGACACGGTGAAACGTTAACCCATCGTAGAAACCTTCATTTGCTAACTTTTCAAAATTTGCTACTGTATTAGGCGCATCATTGTCAAATAAATCAATGATGATTTCCTCTCCAGTTTCCATTACTACTGTTGCTTGTTTTGGCATTTAATATTTCCTCCTCCATATTCATCGCATCCATGTGCATCTATTATTGTAATCGTTCCAACGCCATGTAGCAAATATTATGCTTGATTTACTTTTGTAAGGAACGGATTTTCATCTGCACTTGGTCCGTATAATGGTGGAACTGGCGCGTCCAATAATCGAAGATAGACCGTCATCTGTCCACGGTGATGATATATATGATTAAACATTAACGTACGGAGCAGAAATATTTTTGGCATAGACATTAACGTGATTTCCTCATTTTTTAGTTTCCAAAGGTCCATTAACTTTTCTTCATCCAATTTCATAAACTCACCTTTAACCGCGTTTATACTTTCATCATATTTGGCTAAGACGATGTCTTTGGTAAGTTCAGATGGCAGCTCTGCTGGTTTAAAAGAAGTAATGTCTGCCTCATCCATCTCGACTGCTTTCAAGAATCCAGGACCAGAAATAGAAGCAATATGAAGTGCTAACTCTCCTAGTGAGTGTGATTTTTCATGAGGTTTCCAAGCTAATTTATCCTCCGGCATATTTTCCAACAGACGGCGCGTTCCCTCTGCTTCTTTTTCAAATTCTTGCGATAAAATCATTAATAATTGACTCAATTTTTATCCACCTCTTTTTTTAGATTTTGTAAAGACAGCAAGGCAAGATCATACCATTGTGCTTTTTCGCTATAGTCCACTTCATACCAACCTGCTAAAGGCCCTTTGTTAACAAAGGGATTAAAGGGACGGCAGCCCGTTGATGGTATGGTGGTGGGGAGAAACATTTTACCAAATCTAAATACCATCTTATTATGTTTTTTTGCATAGAACGCAAACACTTTGTGATGATAAGTAATCGCTGGAGTAGACATTATACGTCCTATACTCACTCCAGATTGTTCCATCAAGAGTTGGTCAGCAATCTCATCATACATTCGCTGACCCAAATACTCTTGCTGCTGCACCTGTTTTCCTCCTTCATTCAGCTTTTCTACTATTATTCATCTATATTTTACCATATTAATAGCATTTATATTGAAAATTCTGAATTTAATGTTAAGAAAAACACAAAAAAGAGGACGCATAGAAAACATGCATCCTCTTACTTTTCAATTATGCTTAACTATGATGTCACCACAGCATTGGACAACCGCACAGGTACAAGATCATTTTGCAGTAAATCATTTAGACTCTCTCGCTTCACCACAATATCTGCCTGTCCATCTTGTACAAATACTACAGCTGGGCGACGAATACGATTGTAATTGCTCGCCATACTGTAATTGTAAGCGCCTGTACATGAAACAGCTAGTATGTCCCCATTTTTTGCTTTTGGCAAATGTGCATCCCATATTATTTTATCTCCACTCTCACATGCTTTTCCTGCTACCGTCACTACTTCTTCATTTGGATCGTTAGCACGATTAGCAAGCATTGATTCGTATTTCGCTCCATACAAAGCTGGGCGAATATTATCTGACATACCACCATCTACGGCGATGTATTTATTAATACCAGGTATATCTTTGTGGGTTCCTATCGTATACAATGTTGTTCCCGCTTCACCAACAATACTTCTCCCTGGTTCTACCCAAATTTCAGGTATTGGATGTTGTAGTGCTGCAAATGTTTCTGTGACATCTTTCATCATCGCTTCTACGTACTGTCTCACCGACAGAGGTTTATCTTCCTCTGTATAGCGAATACCGAAGCCTCCACCTAAGTTAATAACTGAAAATGTATGCTGAAGCTCACTTCGCACTTTTTGTGCAAATGCCGCAACCACTTTCACCGTATGAGAAAATCCTTCTACTTCGAAAATTTGTGAACCAATATGCGTATGAACACCTAAGAGACTTAGGTTATGCTTATCAAGGGTTTTCTTCACCGCTTCAAAAGCAGCACCATTTTCTAAATCAAACCCAAATTTAGAATCTGTTTGTCCTGTTGTAATGAATTCGTGTGTATGTGCTTCTACCCCTGGAGTAATTCTCAACAAAATGTTGACTGACTTTCCTTTTTCATTCGCCATGTTAGCAAGCATGTCTAATTCCACATCGTTATCTACGACAAAACAACCAATATTTGCATCGAGTGCAAATGCAATTTCCTCTGGCGTTTTGTTGTTTCCGTGAAAATGAATGCGCTCCACTGGAAAACCTGCTTCTAGTGCTGTATATAATTCCCCATCAGATACAACGTCTAATGAGAGCCCTTCTTGTGCAGCCAGAACGCACATTGCTTTTGTACTGAATGCTTTACTAGCAAACGCCACTTGAAATGTATCCGTAAACGTTTTAAATGCATCTATATATTCACGGCAACGCTGACGAATGAAAGCTTCATCCATGACATATAGCGGTGTACCATATTGCTTCACAAGATCGACGGTGTCACATCCTCCAATTTCCAGATGTTCACGCTCATTTATTTTGCTTGTGCCATGTAAATACATCATCGTTCCCCTTTCGATGTTATCCTTAGTATGTAAAAATTTATCACAGTAAAGGAACTCAAACAATGTATTCTATTCAATAAAATTTGTACTCATCGTTGCAAGGCAATGAGATCATCATGAACATCAGACGATACACTATAAGTGGATTTAGGAGGTAGTTTGTTCATCTTATATATTTCTAATTCACTGCGCAATTTGTTCTTTGATTAACTTTAATATTTTCTTCTCTAGCCTTGATACTTGTACTTGAGAAATACCAAGCCTACTCGCCACTTCAGACTGTGTCTGATCACGAAAATATCGAAGGTATACGATGAGCTTTTCTCTCTCATTTAACGATTGAATTGCTTCGTGCAATGCCAATTTTTCGAACCAATTTTCCTGTGACACATCTGCAATTTGATCCATCAATGTAATAGGATCCCCGTCGTTTTCAAACACCGTTTCATGTATCGAAGACGGAGGCTTGTTTGCTTCTTGTGCAAACACCACTTCCTCAGGTGTCATATCTAATTGTTCTGCAACTTCGTTAATGGTAGGTAATCTATTTAAATTTTTAGATAATTCATCCCGTGTTTTTCTTATTTTATTTGCAGATTCCTTTAAGGAACGACTTACTTTTAACGTACCATCATCTCTTAAAAAGCGCTGTATTTCACCGATGATCATGGGTACAGCATAAGTGGAAAATTTAACATCATAAGATAAATCAAATTTATCTACTGACTTGAGTAACCCAATACAACCGATTTGAAATAAGTCGTCCGCTTCATAACCTCGGTTCAAAAAACGCTGCACAACGGACCACACTAGCCGTGTATTGCAGCTTACCAATGTATCTCTAGCTGTGGTGTCTCCAGCTTGACTGAGAGCGATTAACCGCTTCACTTCGTCATCATTTAGGTGGCTATGTGAACCGTTTTTTCCGACATCATTATTCATCATACCCAGCCCCTTATTTGTATAATGCTTTTTTTGATTCAATACGTTTCATCATACGAATTCGTGTGCCCTCATCCATACTCGACGTAATTTGAAACTCATCCATAAAGTTTTCCATAATCGTAAATCCCATACCAGATCGCTCTAATTCTGGTTTAGACGTATACAATGGTTGTCTTGCTAGATCTACATCACTAATGCCTTTCCCTTCATCTTCTACCATGATGTACACAGTATCTTTCTCTACTTTAGCTGTAATGGTAACCATTCCGTTTGGATCATTATCGTAACCGTGAATAATAGCATTCGTTACCGCTTCAGAAACGACCGTTTTAATATCTGTTAGCTCATCAAACGTAGGATCTAATTGACTTACAAAGGCTGCAACGGTCACTCTAGCAAAAGATTCATTCTCGGAACGACTAGAAAATTGTAATTTCATATTATTTTCACTCATGACACTACCCCCAGACTAGAAAGTGCATTGCTTTCATTCTGCTCAATATTCAAAATTTTAAACAGACCTGACATTTCAAATAATCGATATATTTGTGGATTAATATCACAAACGACCATTTTACCGCCCTTATCTTTTACTTGTTTATACCTACCAATAATGACACCTAAACCTGAACTATCCATGAATTTGAGATCTTTTAAACTTAAAATAATATGACAGCTATTTTCTCTATCTAATGCCTCTTCCATCTTTTGTTTCACCATACTTGCTGTGTGATGATCCAGCTCACCTTTCAGCCTTACTATGACTGCTTGTCTATTTGTTTCAATGTCTACTTTCAAGCTCAACATCTATCACTCCTTCTCGTCAGTTCCTACCTACGTTTTCTATAATAAACTAGGGGATTCCTGCTACATGACAAAACTAGTAAAAAGCTCTGAATATCAGACAAAAAGATGACGCTTCTTCCAATATATAATATGACGGAATCAGATGAAGCTTTATTGTCGCTTCATCTGATTCCGTGAACAACTATAGTGTGACCATTTTCGTTAGTGATCGTTTGAATAACTCCCACCACGATGCTCTTTTCATATGAATAGAACTTTCAATATCAAATTCATGTAATATTTCATCGTCCATCGTGACAACCAGCTTGCCTATACGTTGTCCTACTTGTAACGGTAATTGAATTTCATCTAGTTCCAATGCATGCTTAATTTCATCAGAAGGTGTACCTTTCTTAATAACAACCCGATAAGGTTGATCTGCAACTAATGACAGTGTCTTAGGAGACGCTTTATCTACGGTAATGGAATCCATCACGTCACCTTTGTCATATATAGCGTAACTTTCAAATTGCGAGAATGCATAATCAAACAATTTACTTACTTCCGCGTTTCTCGTCTTCGTATTTGGCTCTCCTAATACGACAGAAATGACGCGAAAATCATCTTTTTTTGCTGTGGCAGATAAACAAAATTTAGCTTCACTCGTATACCCCGTTTTCAATCCATCTACACCAGGGTAAAAACGAACTAGTTTATTTGTATTGACCAACCAAAAGGGCTTCTTTTCATCTTTACGTAAGTAATCTTCATACTTCCCTGTGTAGTTCGTGATGTTTTCGTACTTCAACAGTTCTTTGGACATAATAGCAATATCATATGCAGTACTATAATGATCTGGTGCAGGTAAACCGTTTGTATTGGCGAACCTCGTATTTTCCAATTTTAATTGTTTAACTTTATTATTCATCATCTCTACAAACAATTCCTCGGAGCCAGCTACTTTTTCAGCAAGTGCGACCGTTGCATCATTTCCTGACGCCATCGCTACTCCTTTCAGCAAATCTTCCACACTCATTTCTTCTCCTTGTTCCAAGAAAATTTGTGAGCCTCCCATGGAAGCAGCATATTCACTTGTCCGTACCATTTCATCCAGTTTTAATTTGCCTTTATCTATGGCCTCCATAATCAGTAACATAGACATAATTTTCGTAATACTGGCTGGTGGTAGACGTTTATGCGCATTTTTCTCGTACAATATTTTACCTGAGGATGCATCGATAGATATGGCCGACATTGCATTTGGAGTAATTTCAACATTGGATTTATCTTTCTCTTCTTCTGCCGATACGTAGGGCGCAAATGAAATAGAAAACATCGTTATTAGCATTACACTTACTATCAAACGCTTCAACATAATACATAATCCCTCCCTAGTGATCATGAAAACAACATACAACTCTTGTCCATAGTTTTGACTAAGAGAAGCAAATATATTCCTAGGTATAGATAATTTATACCTCTGGTCGTCTTTGAGCATACACGAGGAAAGATGTTATACTGGATCATGGAAATAGTATTTACAGTTTATATGTTGAAGGAGAGTGATACCATGGCAAGCTACTTTCATCAACTTGAAGATAAACACATACAATTTATTCATGAACAACACATGTTCTTTGTAGCGACAGCACCTACTGGAGATGGAAGAATCAACCTTTCTCCTAAAGGGTATGACTGCCTCAAAATTATGGATCATCATCATATCGGCTACATGGATTACAGTGGAAGTGGAAACGAAACAGCCAATCACATTTCAGAAAATAAAAAAATAACATTCATGTGGTGTAGCTATACCGCTAAACCACTCATCTTACGCGTATACGGTTACGGCAAAGTCCTACACAAAGGTACAGATACTTTTATTTCGTGGACAAATAAGTATTTTCCTAACACACCTCCAGAAAGGTTGCGTCAAGTCATTACATGTGAAATAGAAGCGGTGCAAACAAGTTGTGGTTATGCCGTACCGATTTATGACTTTGTAGAAGAGAGAAAAACATTAGACATATGGACCGACAACAAATTGAAAACAGATGCTCTAGACAAATACAACGAAAAGAACGCCATCCCTTTTGATGAAAAATTTCCTATACTCAACAAATAGCTTGAAAATAGTGATGTATGATTTTAACCCCTCATATCATCTTCAGCGATTTGTTAAGGGTATCATGACAAAATGAATGAAAAATGCCCATCCTAATCACAAGCCAGCAGAGAGGGCGCATTCATTTACCCTCTCAAACCATCCCTTCACATGCTATCCAACCTTTTCTTGCAAATCCAACTGATAGAATGAGCAAACTATTTAATGATGTTCAGCAACCGATAACATTCCGTGACACCGCATGTATGGTGTTAATATTTCACTTACTAACACTACGTGCACTATGATTTAAAACATTATAATCTTTAAATTTTCCCCAACACTGTACACCGTGGTACTCCGGATAGACTGATTGAAAATGCATACATATTGTAGCTTCATCCAACTGAGGATATAAGTCGAATAAATGCTGATCACCATAACGTATTGCTGTTAATGCTAGCGGAAGCTCTCTTCTAAAAACGTCATATCTTATTTTTGACACTTCTTTATTAAACTCACCACCCGATACATACACATAACCGTGGAAAAACAAACACCCTTTCTTCATCACCCAGTAACCTAGCACTTCATCGCGCATTTGTGCATCAATTTGCTCTGTACGATAAGTAGGGCCGATATCTAGAAATAATTCACCCGTTTCATCAGAATGCGTTAACGTATAGTATCTTTGAAAAACGGGCTTATCTTTAGTTACTCCATTAAAATATGTGACTGACAATTTGTTAGGATCAAAAGTACTCAAATGTATCATCCTTTCTATTGTTCATTTGAGTTATACTATTCGCGCCTAATTTCATATGCTATCTTTTTGTGGATATAACCTGGATGACGGGATGTCGCTCGCAGTGAAGTGAGGAAGGACGCTTACGCTTGCTTCGATGGAACTGGCGAAAACATAGATGAGCTGCCGAAGCATATGTTGGTCGCCAGTTTGTCTCCATCTTCACACTCTCCAGCTTTGTATCGCGTCAAAGTGTCTTATCCATGCTATATCCACTTGCCAAGGTGAAAAGCATTGTGGGATATAACCTGGATGACGGGATGACACTCGCAGTGAAGTGAGGAAGGACGCTTACGCTTGTTTCGATGGAACTGGCGAAAACATAGATGAGCTGCCGAAGCATATGTTGGACGCCAGTTTGTCTCCATCTTCACACTCTCCAGCTTTGTATCGCGTCAAAGCGTCTTATCCATGCTATATCCACTTGCCAAGGTGAAAAGCATTGTGGGATATAACCTGGATGACGGGATGACACTCGCAGTGAAGTGAGGAAGGACGCTTACGCTTGTTTCGATGGAACTGGCGAAAACAAAGCATTAGCTGCCGAAGCATATGTTGGTCGCCAGTTTGTCTCCATCTCCACACTCTTCAGCTTTGTTTCGCGTCAAAGCCTCTTATCCATCCTATATCCACTTGCCATGGTGAAAAGCATTGTGGGATATAACCTGGATGACGGGATGACACTCGCAGTGAAGTGAGGAAGAACGCTTACGCTTGTTACGATGGAACTGGCGAAACATAGATGAGCTGCCGAAGCATATGTTGGTCGCCAGTTTGTCTCCATCTTCACACTCTCCAGCTTTGTATCGCGTCAAAGCGTCTTATCCATCCTATATCCACTTGCCAAGGTGAAAAGCATTGTGGGATATAACCTGGATGACGGGATGACACTCGCAGTGAAGTGAGGAAGGACGCTTACGCTTGTTACGATGGAACTGGCGAAAACAAAGCATATACTGCCGAAGCATATGTTGGTCGCCAGTTTGTCTCCATCTTCACACTCTCCAGCTTTGTATCGCGTCAAAGCGTCTTATCCATCCTATATCCACCAGACTATATCTTTTTTGTTGCAACTTTATACCATCTCTTACGTATTAAGTAACTAGAACAGCTCATTAAAGAGCATCAATAGGAGTGAAGAAGATGAACGTACAAGATGCTATAGAAAGTAAATTTGTGTGCAGTAAATGCCAGGGAACATCATGTCAATCCAAAGAATTATCCATGACAGGAACAGGATTAAGTAAAATGTTTGACATTCAATACAATCGTTTTTTGTTTGTTTCCTGTACCAATTGTGGATATGTCGAGGTTTACAATTCAAAAATATTAGATGGAAAAGGAGGAGAACTAGGGAACGTCCTCGATGTGTTATTTGGATAAATGAGATGTAAAATTGGGCTATATTACTCACTAAACATGCACAACAAAATATACATTCTAAAGTAATTGGTATGCTCCTTCTTTACAGGAGGAACATATCAATCCTTTCACTACTACAAACCTTTGCTCCAATTTCAACCTATGACTATACATAAATAAATGATTTAGTAAAAAATCAGCAACGAACTAAGATTTTGGGAAAATTAAAAAATACTTCGATGCTGCACTTTACTTCATTTCAACACATGACCTATAGCAATGAGCACATTAAGTGTGATACCAAAAGCAACTAAATCTGAGGAGGAACACAGGATGAAATTAAAATTAACATTATGGATACTAGCATTTTCAATGGTTTTAGCCGCATGTAATGATACCGTGTCAGAAAGCGATCAAAATAACATGGAACAAGGAAATAGCACTAGCGAACAAAGTAATACGGAAGAAGAAAGTACAAATATGAATCAAAAGGATATGGACGAAGACAAAGAGATGGAATTAATTTTACCAGAGCAATTAGCCAACGTATTTTTAGCAAAAGAGTTTGAAAGGATATATGAGCAAATGAGTGAAAGCTTTCAAAAAGACGTTTCTCTGCAAGATTTAGAACAAGTCGCGCTACCCTTTAACGAAGGGGTAGAGGCGTATGAACTTTATAGCAACTATCCTGAACAAGGTTTATATCGTTACATTTGGATGGATGGTACAAAAACAAAAGCTATTGTTGCTTACTTGGACGAAGAACATATCATTCATGGTTTATTATTAGAGCCATTAACTCCTCACCCAGAAACAGATGAAAAATACACTACCACATCCTTTAAACTTCCATTTAACGAAGAATGGTATGTTGGTTGGGGGGGAACGAATGTATTAGATAACTATCATTACGAATTAGAGGTTCAACGTTATGCTTATGATTTAGTTATTGTGAAAGACGACATGACTTATGAAGGTGACGGTTCTAAAAATGAAGACTACTATGCATTTGGGAAAGACATTATTGCTCCAGCAGCAGGCACAGTCGTTGCTATAGAAAATACTATTCCAGACAATATTCCTGGCGAGATGAATGAAGAACAACTTTTAGGAAATTATGTCATTATAGATCACGGCAACGATGAGTACAGCTATTATGTTCACTTAAAACAAAATTCTGTTGTTGTTCAAGTTGGGGATGTTGTGAATACGGGTGACTTATTAGGACAATGTGGCAATTCAGGAAATTCATCTGAAGCACATCTTCACTTGCAAGTTTCAGACAGTGCTACTATTGAAGAAGGTACATCCATTCGTATGCAATTAGCAGATTTCGAAGACTTAGTACATGGACAGTTTGTTCAAAATCCATAACACTTACAAATACATGTAGACCAAACAATACAATACTTCTAAGAACGCTACATGCAAGATGTCTTTTCTAGGACCTAGGGATTTTGCCCTTGACGGTATCGCTCAAAAAAGAAAAATTAGAGATAAATAATCGCTTTTCTCTTTTGATTCATGTCTAAATTAGAGCTGCTAGAAGAGGTGATACGATAAAAACAACACAAACGAAAGGAAAACAACCGATGCAAAAAAAACTACAAGTCTTTATCTCCTCCACCTACACCGACCTGAAAAGCGAACGCCAAACCGCAGTACAAGCCGTACTCAACGCTGGTCATATCCCTGCAGGAATGGAACTATTTAAATCCGGAGATCAAAGTCAAAAAGAAACCATCCAAAAATGGATAAATGAATCAGATATATACCTTCTCATTCTAGGAGGAAGATACGGCAGCATCGACGAAGAAAGTGGAAAAAGCTATACCCATTGGGAATACGACTATGCTCTAGAAAAAAGCAAACCCCACTTTGCCATCGTCATTAAAGAAGAAGAACTCGAAAAAAGAATAAAAGAACACGGACTAGCCGTCACCGAACAAGCCTTACAACCTAAATACGAAGCTTTTAGGAAACAAGTACTAAGCAAAATAATCAAATTCTTCACCGACGAAAAAGACATCAAAATAGCCATTCTAGAATCCCTAAAAGAACACGAACAAAACGAAGACCTAAAAGGATGGATCTCTGGCCAAGAAATACAAAACCAAACCCAACTACTCAGTGAAAACTACGAACTACTAAAACAAAATAAAGAACTACTAAAACAACTAAGCACAATGCAACAGGCAGAAAAAACTGAAGAATATCAAAACATACTAAACAAACTTGAAAATTATTATCATGTTGAACTTCCCGAAGACATTATAGACAAACTTAAATCTATAGGTGAAATCGAACAAGATAACCCAGAAATTATAATAAATAGCCTTACTCTATTTCATCTATACCAACAAAGATTAATTATAGGAATACACACAAAAAAAATAGATAAGGAAACATACTATTTAATCATGAACTTAATTCCTAATCTTATGAAATATGACTTAGTAAGAAAAATAAAACTTCCAGAAGGAAAACAGCGTTTTGAAATGACAGAAAAAGGATTGAAATTCCTGATATTTTACGAAGAGGAAAAAGCAAATCATCTTGTTTCCCATGAACAATCCTAACATACCTAATAACTAAACCTAATTCACTTGCTGAAATAGGTTTAGCTACTTGATCCTAAAAACATCACCTTATATCAAACCCACACTCTTTTTCTAAAAAAGCAACGATCTCGTTAAAATCATGAAAAAAACAATCACACCTCATGCTTTTTTCGGCAACACACTCTGCCACAACCTACTTCCAACCTTCCTTATACGCACCCTTCATCTCTTGCAAACTATCATAAAAATCATCAACCCCCTCTCTAATGTTTTTTTATAGAGACTTAACTTCATTGTATTCATCTTTTATACTAACTCCGAGATGAGATGATTAATGGTAATTTAGTTATTTTTAAATATTATTGTTGAATATTACTATAAAAATCAATATAATTGGTTTATATTGTATAATTCTTTTGCCGGAAAAGGATATATCACCAAAAATAGGAGGAATAGAAATGATAAATAGAAACTTAAAAATAGCAATTTTAATGACAATATTTTCACTATTTTTAATTACACCCGTTCTCGCATCAGATGAAAATAATGATAATTTAGTATTTCCTTTTCTAAATCTGGAAAATGCAACAGAAGAAATGATAGATGATTACTTGATTAGAATGGGTTTTGAGAAAAAAGAAATTGAAGTAATGTCAACACAATTAAAAGCTGACATTGCAAAAAGAGGTGGTAAGAAAGTAGAGTTAACTAAGATAAGTTCTGAAATTGCTACTTATGATGAGTTTGGTAGAAAAATGGATTATAATTCAACTTTGTCATCCACACCTTCTGTTTTTAATACAAGTAGTTCTTCAAGTAGCGATAATTTCACTTTGTGGGCATATGTGTCTAAAAATGAAGATGAAAGTAATTCTTCAGAAAATAGCTATAGCGTTTGGGTTTATTATAAGTGGAGTAGCACTCCATTGAATTATTATACTGATAAATTAGCCCTTGCTTGGCAGAATAAAGCTACTCCATACGGCGATCCTGGTGGATTTGGTGCTAAAGGAACAAAATTTGGCGATCAATTAATTGATGTTGAAAATTGGGACCTTCCAGTAGATAAGGAACAAATGCAAGGTAATTCTTGGAAGGTTGATGTGAAAGGAAGTTTAGTACTTGAACAGTGGGGACAAGGTTATCAAGAAATTAGAGTACCTACTGAGTATGAAGATACAACTGGTTCAATTCAGGTTGGATATGGACATAAAATACTTCCAGGAAGTGTTTCAGTAACCATAGGTTACGCAAGTATTTCATTCGGATCGGGAACAATATCATATAATGACGTGTACAATTTTACCTACTAATTAAACAGTAGATTACTTTGTTTACTACTCTTTTCATTAAATTTAAATTTTATTTACTTATTTATTATTAGCATTAAGCATTAGTGCAGTAGATACTTCTTTTACCGGCAAAGAGGATATACATGACTTTTAAAATAGGAGGAATAGAAATGATAAATAGAAACTTAAAAATAGCAATTTTAATGACAATATTTTCACTATTTTTAATTACACCCGTTCTCGCATCAGATGAAAATAATGATAATTTAGTATTTCCTTTTCTAAATCTGGAAAATGCAACAGAAGAAATGATAGATGATTACTTGATTAAAATGGGTTTTGAGAAAAAAGAAATTGAAGTAATGTCAACACAATTAAAAGCTGACATTGCAAAAAAAGGTGGTAAGAAAGTAGAGTTATCTAAGACAAGCTCAGAAGTTGTTACTTATGATCAATTTGGTAGAAAAATGGATTATAATTCATCTTTGTCATCCACACCTTCTGTTTTTAATTCAAGTAGTTCTTCAAGTAGCGATATCTTCAGTTTGTGGGCATATGTATCAAAAAATGAAGATGAAAGTAATTCTTCAGAAAATAGCTATAGCGTTTGGGTTTATTATAAGTGGAGTGAAAGTCCATTCAATTTTTATACTGATAAATTAGCCGTTGCTTGGCAGAGTAAAGCTGGTCCATACGGCGATCCTAGTGGATTTGGTAATACTCAACTTGTACTCGATTGCTGTGAACACCCACCAGAAAGTTGGGATTTACCAGTAGATAAGCAAGAATTAGAAGGAACTTCATGGAAGGTAGACGTGAAGGCAGGTGGACCTGACGTTGAACAGTGGGGACAAGGTTATATGGAAATCAGAGTTCCTACAAAATATGAAGGAACAACTGGTGCACTTGAGGTTGGTTATGCGCATAGATTAGGTCCAGGAAGTATTACGGTTACTTTAAACTACGGGGATGTTTCATTTACACCAGTTTTAACAGAAGTATACGAGGACAGATACAATTTTACTTATTAAGTGTTATAATGGTAATGGATATTATGATCCATTACCATTATTTATTTTGCAATAAATAGATAATAGATAAAAAAGGGAATTAATTGTTTTATGTATTTATGATCAGGGGGAGGTTGTGTTAATTGATATTTTTTTATATTTTTATGGCATTAATTTTAAATTATTTTTTTGCCTGGTTATTTAGTATTTATGACTTGTATTTCTTTGAAACTGAAATGGTTTTGATTTATCAATCGATTACTATAGGAATATTATTAGCTATCTACTTTGAAATAAAGAAGAATTGAAGCATATAATTCTCATACATCGACCTAAACAAAATCATTACAATCCACCATTTCTCCCACCTGGATATAATCATCTTGCAAAACCACCGGAGGGCTCATATCTCTTTTAAAAGATATGAGCGAAATAGTCCAGTTAATACAACTAAATACAAAAAAAATATTCACTACTGTAAACTATCTATATACTCAAAACAACAAAACCAAGCCTGTCTCTTTTCTCTTTTAACTCTTGGAATCTTTTAACTCTTACCCTCTTCTCACGCTCTTACACCCTCGAATCTCTCCCTCCATAAACAAACAAAGTATGTAAATAAAATCAACATGTTAATGATATAAACCTCTTTTTGCATACGCTTCGTGTTGTTTAAACTTTGTTAAAATCTTCGTTCTAAAAAGACGCTAAATAGCTATATTAAATCACAAAGGAAAAAAGAAGCCATGATTGAGATTAAAATCTTTCTCAACCATGGCTTTTTATAAATAACTAACTTCGTACTTACATGTTCTTTGAAATTTTATCGTTCTTAATTTCATCTGGTGCCATGATGCCGTAGCAAAATATCGTCATAAACTGTTGGCCTATCGCATGAAGGTCCATTCCCGCTTCAAAGTTATTAGGATTAGAAAAAAACGTCTTCAAGCTTACCAACCAAAGTGTAATGACATGTGGGGAAATGTCTTTACGAATTTTCCCTTGTTTTTGCCCTTGAAAAATCATTTCTTCAAACATTGGAAGAATGCTCTCTTTTTGCAGTTGAATCAGCTCTAAACTAAGTTCAGGATACAAATGAATCAGCTCTTCAATGAATGCATTGGGCAACTGTTCACTTGCTTGTTGTTGCATCGCCGTAACGTCACTTAAAAACTGCAATGGATCATCTTTCGTTTTTTCAAACATGATATCCAACTCTTTTTGATAACGGTCCATGATGTGATACAACACTTCCTTTGTCAATCGTTCCTTACTTTCAAAATATTTATATAATGTCATCTTAGAAACGGGCACGGCTTGTGCAATATCGTCCATTTTTGTTTGTGCAATGCCTTGTGTTATAAATAACTGCTCTGCTGTCTGTATCATTTGCTGCTTTTTTTGCAATGTTGTTCCCCCTTCATCTAAGATTGAATATCCTGCTTTCTCAGTACCATATTCCCTATGATGATGCCTACAATATATATACTTAGTGTGATGATAACACCAGTGATGGCAAACTCCGATTCTAATACGATTTTCGCAGTATCAAATGCGGAGATTAAACTTACATATGCCATCCATTGGAGATTCTCATGCAAATTAGATATAACATCCAATACATACGTTAAAAGTGCAATACCTACGCCAATAGATGTTGCCGCTCTTTCCGATGACAGTAATGAAGTAGTGCTGTAACCTATGCCCATAAAAGCTAAACATATAAAATAAAGTGAGGTCATGACAAGAAAAACCGCACGAACAGAGATGGTATCCATTGTAACGAAGCCAATAACTATAACGATAACAGTAGAAAGCAAATAAATGCTAGTAAGCTGTATAAAATGCGCTGCGGCTTTAGATAAAAATATTTGTGAGCGACGATAGGGCAGCGTAAATAAGAACTCACTACTTTGTCTATCCTTCTCTTTTGCAATGGAAGCACATGCCCATATTGCTGCAAACGAACCGAGTAACAATATATTAAATATATATGGTTCTGTACCTAAAAATCCAGCAAAAGAGTTCATCATTTCAAAATTTGAAAAGCCTACCGCTTCAAGTAAACCAGCGGGCATCGTCTCCAAAATATCTACCAATTCTCCATTTCCAATATAGGAAGCTGTGATGCTAGCAAACATGACATTGAGTAAAATAAAGATTACACCCGTAATGATGGTGCCTCTTCGATTTAATTGCAGTTCATGAAGAATGAGATTCAGATTCATGCTTTCACACCCTCCTCATAATATTGCATAAATAACTGCTCTAAAGTTGGTTTGTGAATAGAAATGTCTTTAATGGGGTGGTTAGAAACATGTCGTAAAAATACGTGCATGTCACCTTTCACCATAAAGTGATGCATGCCATTGTCATACTCTACATTGCCATTCCACTCTTGCATCTCATATTTTTGTATTAAGTCTCCACTCTCTTTAAAATAAACTTCTACCGCTTGCACTTGATTTTCCATCATGTCATTCACTTGCGCTGTACGGATAATCTCGCCATTTCGTATCATGGCTACTCTGTCACATACTTTCTCCACTTCCGATAACACATGCGTAGAAAAAAAGATCGTCATCCCTTCCTTATTGAGCTGCTGTAATAAATCGAAAAAGGAATGCTGTACTAACGGATCAAGTCCCGATGTTGGTTCATCTAAAATTAGTAGTTGTGGATGGTGTAATAAGCTCAATAGTATGCCTAGCTTTTTTCGATTCCCCATCGAATACGCTTTCACTTTCTTGTTCATATCGAATTGCAACGTTTCCGCATATTCAAACACCTTTGTTTCTTTCAAAGACAACCCGAACGATCTCGCAGAAAATTCTAATATTTTTTTCGCTGACATATCTTTATATAGTTGAATCTCAGAAGGTAAGTAGCCTATTTTTTTACGTAATTCATGTTGTTGTCCTGTAATATGTTGCCCTAACACTTCAATTCTTCCTGATGATGGATACATTAACTGCATTAACATACGGATTGTTGTAGACTTTCCCGCACCGTTGGGTCCAATAAAACCAAATATCTCACCTTGTTTGATTTGCAAATTGATATGAGAAACCCCACGATGTTTTCCGTAAAACTTGGTTAAATCAGTGGTGACTATAGCGTTCATCCCACCAACCTCCATCTATACTTTTATATATTACAAGTATAATTATAATCCTAAAAAAGGTAATTTTCAAGTTTAATTATACTCAAAAATTATAAAAGTACACTTTTTGTTGCGAAACTACAAGATAATAAAAAGAATACAACAAAAAACTAGTGGCAACGTATTACGTGTACCACTAGTCCATGATGATAAATACCACAAAATCATAAGGTTAAACACACTAGACTTTCAGTGCGAAATGGAAATTAACGAATAGCGTTATTGAATCACAGCGTGAACATATGTTGTCACTTCTGGCTGCTGCTCCTCAATAGTATAAGCTTGCTTTGCTTTATTTATCGCATCGACCATTTGTTCTTGATTGGAATGCAGTACACATAAGGAGTCTCCACGTTTTACTGCATCGCCTACTTTTTTATGCAATGTAATGCCAGCTGCGTAGTCAATATTATCTTCTTTCGTTTGACGTCCCGCTCCTAACAACATCGCAGACAAGCCGATTTCTTCTGCGTGAATCGCTGTGACATAACCATCAGCTTCTGCTTTTACTTCTTGATGGTACTTCGCTTGCGGCAGCAATGACGTATCATCCACGATAGCTGCATTTCCACCTTGCGCTTCTACGAACTGCTTCATCGTGTCTAAAGCTTTACCGGAATGAATGATGTCTTCCATCGCTTCATAAGCTTCTTCATAGTTGGCATAAATACCACCTAGTACAGCCATGTGAGAGGAGATGGTCAATGCCAGAATGCGTAAATCTTCTGGACCTTTGCCTTTTAACACGTCTATCGCTTCTTCTACTTCGTTGGCGTTACCTACTTCTAGGCCTAACGGTTGGTTCATATCCGTAATAACGGCTACCGTATTACGTCCTACATTTTTACCAATGCGAACCATTTCTGAAGCAAGTGCTTTTGCATCCTCAATATGTTTCATGAATGCACCTTTGCCTACTTTCACATCGAGCACAATCGCATCTGCACCGGAAGCAATTTTTTTACTCATAATGGAGCTTGCAATGAGCGGAATGGATTCCACTGTTGCTGTTACGTCTCTTAGTGCATACATTTTTTTATCTGCTGGCGTCAAGTTTCCAGATTGTCCAACCAATGCTATTTTATACTGGTTCACATTTTCAATGAACTGTTCTTTGCTCATTTCAATTTGAAACCCTGGAATACTTTCCAATTTATCTACTGTACCGCCTGTATGACCCAGTCCTCTTCCGCTCATTTTAGCTACGGGCACTCCGACAGCAGCGACCATGGGAGCGACAATTAAACTAATTTTATCTCCTACTCCACCAGTAGAATGTTTGTCTACTTTCGTACCGTTGATGTCTGACAAATCTATGGTATCACCAGAGTTTGTCATTGCCATCGTGAGATCCGCTACTTCCTGTTCTTGCATGCCTTGAAAGCACACAGCCATTAATAATGCAGACATTTGGTAGTCTGGTATGCTTCCTGCTGTATATCCTTCAATAACAAAATTAATTTCGTCTGACGACAGTACATGTCCTTCTCTTTTTTTATGTATTAAGTCGACCATTCTCATGTTGTTTGCTCCCCCTTAGATGGTTGAAATAGCATTACATTTTCGGTAATACTTTTAATACTAATGTTTTGAATTTTTCTTTGACTTGTTCTGTTGTTTCCATCACTTCTTCGTGAGAAAGTGGTTGATCTAGTATTCCAGCAGCCATGTTACTAATGCAGGAAATGCCCAACACCTTCATTCCAGCATGATTAGCCACGATCACTTCCGTAACGGTAGACATTCCGACAGCGCTGCCACCAAAAGTGCGCAACATGCGTATTTCAGCTGGCGTTTCATAGCTTGGTCCAAGCAACCCTACATATACACCTTGTTGTAGTTCAATACCTTCTTCTTTGGCCGTTTGTAATGCAGCTTGTTGAAGGTCTCTGTTATATGCTTGTGACATGTCGGGGAAACGAGCTCCTAGTGCGTCATCATTTTTTCCGATTAATGGATTTCTGAATGTAAGATTCAAATGATCCGTAATCAACATTAAGTCGCCCGCTGAAAATGATTCATCAATTCCACCTGCTGCGTTGGTAACAATTAGCGATTCTACACCTAGCTGCTTCATGACACGTACAGGGAATGTGACGATTTGTGGGTCATAGCCTTCATACATATGAAAGCGTCCCTTCATCATGATGACTTCTTTTCCAGATAATTGTCCTATCACCATCTCCCCAGCATGTCCCACTACGGTTGACGTTGGAAAGTGAGGAATTTCATCATAAGCAATGACTTTCGGGTTTTCAATAAGTTCCGCTAATACACCTAAACCAGAACCTAAGATTAATCCTATTTTGGGCTGACTTGAAATCTTCCCCTTAATCGCTTCAGCTGCTTCCTGTATATGTTTACTGTTCATTTCCATTGTTCATCCCTCCACTATTTGTATTACTTTATTTCACCTAAAAAGCTAGACCCATTCTCAGGTAATGTGACCTTAAAGTTGTCTGCAATGGTCACACCTAAGTCAGAAAACGTTTCCTTAATTCCGATGCTGCCATTGCCAATTTTCGGATTCCAAATTAATAGTGGTACGTATTCTCTCGTGTGATCCGTTCCGTGATGAACAGGATCATTTCCGTGGTCTGCTGTAATAATAAGCAGATCTTCTTCACCAATTTGCGCTTGAATTTCTGGCAAGTATTGATCGAACTCTTCCAATGCTTTTCCGTAACCCTCTGGATCTCTGCGATGACCGAACAAAGCGTCAAAATCCACTAAATTAGTAAAAGCGAGTCCTGTAAACGGTTGCTTTAGTACCTCGATTGTTTTTAAAATACCGTCTAAATTACTTTTTGTTGAAGTCGTTTGTGTAATACCTTCGCCTGAGAAAATATCGTTGATTTTACCGACAGCTATGGAGTCGTATCCACCGTCTTTCAAAAAATTAAGTGTTGTCGGTTTAGGTGGCTTAAGCGCGTAGTCGTGACGGTTCGGTGTTCTTTTAAAATCACCTGGCTCTCCAACATACGGTCTTGCAATTACTCTTCCGACAGCATAAGGTTCATCTAATGTTAGTTCACGCGCAATTTTACAAGCCTCATATAACTCTTCTAACGGGATAACATCTTCATGCGCCGCAATTTGGAATACACTATCCGCAGATGTGTACACAATCCAAGCGCCCGTTTTCATTTGTTCTTCCCCTAATTCATCTAATATCTCCGTACCAGATGCTGGTTTGTTTCCAATGACTTTACGTCCTGTTCTCTCTTCAAATTGTTGAATCAGTTCATCAGGAAAGCCATTTGGAAATGTGTTGTAAGCGATCGGAACTTTCACACCCATAATTTCAAAATGACCTGTCATCGTGTCCTTACCGGCCGATACTTCCTGCATTTTACCATAGTATCCAGTAGGGTTGTCCACTGGAGGAATACCAGCAATATCTGTTATATTTCCTAGACCGAGTGCACGCATGTGAGGCACATTCAAATCTTTCATGTTCTCTGCGATATGACCTAATGTGTGTGCACCTTCGTCATTAAATTTTGGTGCATCTGGTTGCTCACCAATCCCCACACTATCTAGTACGATCAAGGCGATTCGTTTGAACTTCATGTTAGTACATCCTCTCTTATGTCCGTTATTTTTTTGCTCTTGGATGAGTTTGATCATAAATTTCTTTCATTCTCACTTTGGAAACATGCGTATAAATTTGCGTTGTAGATATGTCTGCATGACCAAGCATCTCTTGTACTGATCTTAAATCTGCTCCATTCTCCAGCAAATGCGTGGCGAACGAATGGCGAAGGGTATGTGGTGTAATCTCTTTTTGAATACCTAGCTGATCACTATATTTTTTAAGTATTTTCCAAAAGCCCTGCCTAGTCAGTTTGTTTCCTAATCGATTCAAAAAAAGTGCAGTTTCCCTTTTATTCTGTTTTAATAGATCATGTCTGGTTGTAGATAAATATAGTTCTAATTGATCTATAGCCGTTTTGCCTAGGGGAATGATTCTTTCTTTCGAACCCTTCCCCATACATCGAACGAAGCCCATGCTTAAATTTAAGTTTTCCGTTTTCAGATCAATTAATTCAGAAACTCGCATTCCTGTTGCATACAACAGCTCAAACATGGCTTTATCGCGAACTCCAAAAGCAGTGGATAAATCCGGAGATGTTAATATTTGCTCCACTTCATCTAAACTTAATGTTTTCGGTAATCGCATTTCATTTTTTGGCATTTGTATATGTCTAGCAGGATCATGCTTGACATGATGCTCCCTGACAAGAAATTGGTAAAAAGAGCGAATCGACACGATAGAACGTGAAATCGTCGATGACGCTCTGCCTAATGAACGCAAATGAAGTAAATACTTCGTAATATGGGCATGTTGCGTATCATTGATGGAAGTTACCCCATTTTGCTCAAGAAAATGTATAAATTGCGTGATATCTAACTCATAGGAGGCTAATGTATTGTTACTTAGTCCTCTTTCAACAAAGCAATAATGAATAAAAGCTTGTAAATGATGTTTCATAGACACATTTCCCTTCCTTATATCCTATAAAACACCATTCCATATGTTTTGTCAAAATCCTTCTTCTAAACAACTTATTAAAGCTATACATAAGTTAGAGAAATCTTTATACCATAACCTTTACGCATGGCTACTTCGGCATATATTTGGTTATGATTCTTTATTTTATTTAGCATGAACATCGCTATGGCCCATACCAATAAAACAACCGTAATTGATCTAACACTGTGGTACTATTTTTTTCATTTTTCGTGGTTGTTGATACTTCGATCGCATTCGGTACAGGTAATGTGCCGTTATGCATTGGGTTTAGTCTGTCCATCATAAAAACATGAAGATGAGCAACCAAATACGTAAGCATGACAAATAAACATAAAAACAAAAAACGCTTAAGTGTTTTTTTGATAGGAATAAATATCGTCATCTACATTCCTCCAAGCATTACTTCGTTCAATCAGAAAAAAGCATCCAATATACATGTATGATACTGGTCAATAAATATGCTTACAGATGCTTAAGATGCTTGTAAGAGTTTATGTGCTTGTGGGTGTAAATGGTATAGGGTATTTATTGTTATGCGAAATCAAACTTGCAAACGCTCATATGGCAGCTGTAACGATTGTGCAACAGGTTCGTAGGTTAACTGACCATTCCATGTGTTTACTCCATGGTACAAGCTCTCATTGTTTTTCACTGCATGCTCAAAACCATGTTGAACAAGTTCCATCACATAAGGCAGTGTGACGTTCGTTAGTGCAAAAGTAGAAGTACGTGGAACCGCGCCAGGAATATTCGCTACAGCATAATGAATGACATCATGCTTTACAAACACAGGATCACTATGGGTAGTCACCCTATCAATCGTTTCAAAGATGCCTCCTTGATCAATGGCTACATCCACAACAACCGAACCTTTTTTCATTTGTGCAATCATAGATTCTTTCACTAATCTTGGTGCTTTGGCTCCAGGGATAAGGACTGCTCCGATGACTAAGTCTGCTTGCTTCAAGGCTTCTGTAATATGAAATTCGTTGGACATTAATGTCTCCACTCTACCTTGAAAAATATCGTCCAAATATCTCATCCTATCTGTACTTCGCTCAATCATTGTAACATGTGCACCAAGTCCTATTGCCATTTTAGCAGCGTTTGTTCCCACAATGCCTCCACCAATGATCACTACTTTTCCTGGGGATACTCCGGGTACACCGCCTAGTAATGTGCCGCTTCCACCATAATATTTTTCTAAAAATTGTGCACCAATTTGCACTGACATTCTGCCAGCCACTTCACTCATTGGAGTGAGAAGAGGTAAGGAACCGTTAGCTGATTGTATCGTTTCATAAGCAATGGCCGTTACATTTTTCTCCATTAATGCTTTTGTCAATTGCTTTTCTGCGGCAAGATGAAGATATGTAAACAAAAGCTGATTTTTTCTGAAATAAGGATATTCGCTAACTTGAGGTTCTTTTACTTTCAAGATCATTTCAGCATGTTGCCACACTTCCTCAGCCGTACTGATTATCGTTGCACCTTGTAATATGTAATCATGATCAGAAAATCCACTGCCCTCCCCAGCAGATTTTTCTACCATCACTTTATGACCTGCTTGTACGATAGCATTCACTCCTGCAGGAGTAAGCGAAACACGATGTTCATTACTTTTAATTTCTTTGGGTACACCTACTATCATGATGAAAACCTCCATAACGTTTATTGAATGCATAACAATGTAATCCTGCAATATATACAAATACTTTGCTTACTATACTTAAAGCATGGATGAGCCTAAACGTAATCGCTTTCAAAAGTAAGGCT
The DNA here is from genome assembly GCF_004115085.1 of Longirhabdus pacifica. Lineage (GTDB taxonomy): Bacteria > Bacillota > Bacilli > Paenibacillales > DSM-105158 > Longirhabdus > Longirhabdus pacifica. The sequence goes on from NZ_QXJP01000004.1 coordinate 156,621, forward strand.
TAACGGCTTTAAGCTCACTAAATAAGATGTAGGAACTTCTACATCTGATAGATAAGTTGAATGAACTTACTTATTACCGCTATACATAAGATGAAGAAACTACATACATCATCTTTACGCCTGGGTACTGAGGCGTAAACTTATATCTCATTATTTCTTCATCTGTTTTATATATATATTGATTATTTTAAGGATTTTACGTTAAACACTCAAATGAATTGGGATTAAAAATACTCTTGCGCTTTATTATAATAAAGTACAAGAGTATTTTTTATTCTTCCTCTGATTTATCTTTGCCTGCTTTACATCTATGACATATGCCTTGAAAATCAAGACGATGATCTACTACAGTAAATTGAAATTCTCGTTCTAATCTTTCTTCTAAAGGAAGTAACCAATCTTCCATAATTTCGTCTACAGCACCACACTGTACACAAATAAGATGATGGTGATGATGTTTGCTGGAGTCTCCACGCAAATCATATCTTGCTACTCCATCACCAAAATTCATTTTCTCCACTACATGTAAATCTGAAAGCAATTCCAACGTACGATAAACCGTTGCAAGTCCGATTTCCGGAGCTTTTTCTTTTACTAACATAAAAACATCTTCTGCGCTGAGGTGGTCTTCTTCATTTTCAAGCAGCACACGCACAGTTGCTTCCCGCTGTGGAGTTAACTTATACCCTTTGCCGTGTAGCTCTTGTTTTATTTTCTCAATGCGTGATTCCATTTCGCTCCCCCTAATCTCACAACAACGTCAAAAAATGCTGTAGATTTGCCATGTATAACTCTATTATATGAGTAGAAGATGGGTAAAGTCAACTTTTTTAGAATGATTATAAATAACACTCCAATCCACCACAGAAACCAACCACAAAACGTTTAAATACAATCATTATGTAAATCTAGAAATCCTAGCTTTGAAAGCTACAAACAGCATAGAAAGTGTAATGGAAGCTGATACAAGAAACATATATTTTACGTTAACCCATTCCCCAATTCCACCAACTAATAAATACGCTATTGGCATAGCTAAATTGGAAAGCATGAGTGTCGTTCCAGATACTCTTCCTAACAAATGATTTGGCGTTGTTTCCTGTCTTATCGTCATAAAATGAATGTTAACGATGGAAACCGATGAGCCCATTAAAAATGTACCACATGCTAATATTATATAATTAGGGGCTAAAAAATAAATAATTTGTGATGTGAATGATATGGTCATCATAAAGAGCATGACTTGTCCCCTATTAAATTTTTCTTTCGTTTTTCTTGCCAGTAAAGAGCCTAGTAACGCTCCAATTCCCGTCACAGATTGAACTAATCCTACTTGTCCGATCTCTGCTTCTAAATTATCTATTACATTAAATATAAAAACAGCACCGGTCGTTGATTGGGAAATATTTAATCCCAGTATAATGAGCGTAAGTGTCCATAATGTTTTATTAGAGGTAAGCTCGTGCCACCCTTCTTTTATATCTTTTACAAAACTTTTCTTTTCCTTTTTTTCAGGCTGCTCCTCCTTCTCTATTGAATCTAACTGGAGCAAGGTAACAAAAGTAAAAAGAAGAACTAAACCTATAATGCAAATAATAAAACCTTGCTCATATCCTATTAAGGCAACTATACTCAGCACGACAGCAGGGCCAGCAATACGGAAAATACTCATAATCATCATCTGAAGTGAATTTGCTTCTGTTAATTCATCTTTGGCCACAATTTGAGGAATAATAGAATGATATGTATTATTGAACATATTACTAAACAAAAAAACAAAAAAACCAACAACATAAATCATCCAAATCGTAATAAAACTTTGATACATACCGACGACAATGAACGTGATACAAAGCACTTGCAATGCAATAGATAACAATAAAATCATTTTTCGATTATATCGATCTATAATGACCCCGATAACCAAACCTAGTAAAATAGGTGGAATCATTTCTATCGCTCTCATCGTACTCATGGCAAATGGAGAATTTGTCATTTCATATATTACAAAAGGAAGTACATAAATAAAAAAATAAAAAGTATAGTGACCTATGGAGTTTCCTAAAAAAACATATAGAAAATTTCGGTTAGTCAGTATATGATACATAGGTTTTGCTTTTTGTTCTGTTTTCGTTTCCAATCATCTGCCTCCTTTTCTCTTTTATTTAAACTTTCTTCATCACCACCTTTACGCCTGGCTACTGATGCTTAAAACTGTGCTCCATCATTTCTATTAGTAAGTTGAATGAATTTATCCAGACAACTTATTAACGCTAACCATAAGATGGAGAAATTTTCACATTAGAAACATTCTATACCAATATCATGCAATATCTCAATAGTTTCTACAAAAAAGTACAAAATGTTACATAAGTATGAAAAATAATCATTTTAACCTTTTATCATTAAATTTCACTATTGTTATACTTACATTTATTTATTAAGTTATTTATATATCCTTAATCATTAACTTTTGATCATGACACTAATCCACTCCGTCAAGACTGGAGTAAGGAATACTTCAAGTAAAGCAACGACAAAGAGACAGGAAGCAAAAAGTAGATACGTCATGGAGTAAAGTAGCAATGGTTGGCTAGGAGATGACTTTCGATTCATAACAAGGCTTCGAAAAAGTGAGAGAGAAAAAGTAACAGCCAATACACTACCTAAAATGATAATTGGTATGACAACTAGATTTTGTGGGATAACCGTAACAAGTGCGAATGCAATTCCTTTCCAAGAAAGTTGTTCCATTAAAAAACCGAAAGAGAACCCTACTAAAATTCCTTTTAAAAAATTAACGATAAAAATAAGAGGAAACCCTATAACGGAAATACCTAATACATAAATAAGGACAATCCATGTGATATGAGAAGAGAACACGTGCATAAAAGAAGGAGAGTACCCTGTTGCTGCTTCCCCTGTTAAAACATTTTGCATAAAAGTTGCAAAATCAGACATCAGCGCATTCTCTTGCTCTAGTGAAAGAGATTGAACCATCAGTGCTCCAAAAATAGCTCCCATTAAAAATAGCACGCATATAAAAATAGTAATTGGCATTTGACTAGTCCATATTTGCTTTAACTGCTTGAGTAATTGCATTATCCCATTCCTCCCATTGTTCTACTATACTATTAATATATGAACAGAAAGAGAAACTATTACTACAAGTTTTGCGAAGCAAAACTACTTCGTAAGCAAAGAGGATAAAAAGCTAAGCTCGCTTAGCTGGATCCGGACTACAAGTTTTGCAACGCAAAACTACTTCGTAAGGATGAGAAAAAAAAGTGAAATCTTATTTCACTGATTTCGGACTACAAGTTTTGCTTCGCAAAACTACTTCGGAAGGATGAGAAAAAAAGTGAAATCTTATTTCTACAAGTTTTGCGAAGCAAAACTACTTCGTAAGGATGAGGACTACAAGTTTTGCAAAGCAAAACTACCCTTTTATCCTCCCGAATACTCCGCCGCCACCTTCGTTAACATCAAGCAGTCCTTTTCTAGCTTTTACAATATTGCTAGCTATGTCTTGCTTCACACATTCAGCTAATTTTTCATATGGAACACGATGAATGATATTCATTTCCGTGCCAAAATGATCTAGCAACTTTTCCAAAGTTTTTGAACCTACTCCTGGTATAAATGATAATGGTATATGTTGAAAATAAGGAGGGTGATGACTAGCAATCTTAGGCTCCTTACGATCAGCTATCTTCAAAATACGATCCTTTACCCCACATACGATATGCTGACGGTGACATGTAGGACAGCCATCCGTAATACCTTCTTCTCCAGTGAAGACAGTTCCACAACTTCTGCAGCACGTTCGATAGTACTTGCCTAGTTTAGGATTCAATCCATAATTTGCTGTTACCTTCCTTCCATCTTCTCTTTTGACACTTTTAACCCACTCTTGAAAATTAGCTTCCTTCAGTTGCAATTCATTATATTCTCTACCGATTTTACCTACAGAATGTGCATCAGAATTACTTAGAAAAGTTACATCATCGAGTTCAGACAAATAAGAAGCCATTGTCGTATCTGCGCTCAGACCAAGTTCAACAGCGTGAATATGTTTCATATCAAAAAGCTTTTGCATTTCATCGGTACCGCTTCCATATACACTCTTAAACGGAGTGAAAATATGTGCGGGAATAAACATGCCTCCCACATCTACTATTTCTTGCTGGAGTTGTTTAGACGGCATGTACACCCGCTGTGAACTGAGATGCACGTTGGTCACATGAGAACGAAGCATGGTAGTAAACTGCTGTATTGTCTTCAAGTCTGGAAAGTATGCCAATACATGTACGGGACCCATGCCCGGTTCCTTCACTTCCATTTCACAACCTAGCAATAATGTCGTATTACGAAAGCGAATGCCACCACCTGCAAGCTCATGCATCTCCCCTCTATTTATATAACTTTGCAACTCCGCTTGTACCCCCGGGGAATGACAATCAATGATCCCGATGATGTCCATCCCTTTGCGGTCCGAAGCTTCCTCTAGAATATTAAAAAGGGTAAGCTGCTTGCTTCCTGTTATTTTTACCGCTTGTCCCTTCTCGGTTACACCGATGTGAATGTGAAGATCAGCAAAATAACGGTTCATGTTAAGGTGCCTGTTAATATGTATTTCTCCCATGCATAAACGGCAAAAATGGTTTTAGCATCTTGAATGTCTCCATCTGCGATATATTGTTTCGCCTGCTGCAATGTAATTTGATCACAATCTAGAAACTCATCATCGTCCAAATCCATCTCTCCGCTTAGGACTTCATCCGTAAAGTACACATATATTTTTTCATCGGCAAAACCAGGCGAAGTATAAAATGAACTAATCAACGTCAACGATTGTGCGATAAATCCTGTTTCTTCTTCTAACTCCCTTTTTGCCGCCTTTTCCAATGCTTCTCCTGGATCAATCTTTCCTGCTGGAATTTCGATAATGCTTCGCTCTAATGCCTTACGGTATTGGTGAACGACGAGCATTTTATTATCTACAATAGCAAGCACAGCGACTGCACCAGGATGTTTTACTACTTCTCTTATCGATGTATTTCCGTTTGGCAACGATACATGTTCCAGTTGCAACGAAATAACCTTTCCATCATATATCGGTTCAATTTGCGTTGTTTTCTCTTCATATTTGTTTTTGCGCTCATCCATTTTCATTCTCTCCTTAACGGTAGTCATATTTTTTAGTGTTATTCATATACTCATTATAGTCATAGAGCGGACAATTGTCGCTGAGAAACTAAAGTCTGAAAAATGTAGAATAAGCATGCGTTACTGCATTTTTATTTCATCATGATCCTAAGCAAGGTGAAAATGGGAATAATAAATGAAAATGGACTTAAAACCTTAAAAATGGAGGGAATACAATGATTAAAGTTCAATCCAAAAAAACGTTGTATCTAGTAGGAAAGTCCTGGCAAATTAAAGCTTATTTTAATCAATTAGTACGGACAAGCTCCCCTCATGTTAAGCTTTCCCAAGTATTAGATCCAAACCGTACTGAGCAGCAGCAGCGACTGCAGCAAAAAAAATAGGATCATCTTGATACGTTCTACCCATTGACGTTAGCGTCTTCGGATAATGCTCTATAGCTTGCAGCAGCTCATTTCCTGCTACTTCCATCCATTTTATGTGATGCAAAGGCATTAAAGCGTGGTCACTTAATTGTTGTCGCACGTACTGTGCTTTTTCCTGGTTCTGAATGTTCGGCATAGGGATAACGGCTTTTCTTAATGCTATCTCACTCATACTGTGTAAAACATGATGGCTTATTCCATAGTGTCTTGACCTACCATCAGCAAAACTCATGCGAGGAATAACAATAGGCGTTCCCCCCAAAATTGAAACAGCATTGACCAGTTCTCCTGTTTCTATTCCACTATAACCATATTTTGTCCCTGTCCCAACACATCCGGGTCCCATGCAGCATATGATGATGTCTGCTTTACATATTACTTTTGCTGCCATAAGCGCAGTAAATTTATTTACTGTCTCCATATCCCCACCATATGCGTGACCGTATGTAATCGTATGGTTAACATATCCCAGTTGTTTTAAAGTCGCTACATGATCACTAAGCGAAAGCGGAAGCGCACCTCCATCAGACATGATATAGGCTATTTTAACATTTCTACTTGTTTTGGATTCCTGCTTTTTTAACCAGCAACATGCAATCGGCAACATACTATGTAATTCACCAATTAAAACTGGCATACGATTTAAATCTGTCTTCTCTTTTAACATCGCGTGATAGGGGCTATCCTGCTCTTCTGCAGTAAGTACACTTTGTTGATAAGGGGTATATCGCATTTTCATAATATGACCTAAATGCTTTTGTAAAAGTGGAGCGTCACATTCCTCTTTTTCATTTCTATCTTCTTTCTTATGTATCTGCACGTCTTTAACGACATGCATTACAAAATGATGGCCTCCGCTGCCAAGTTTTAATTTTTCTGCTGTCGTATTTAACACGACGTCGTCATCTATCTTTAACTTCCCAAATGTATCACTATAATGCAATGCAGTATGTACACCACTCTTCATCGTTACTTCTACTGTTTGGAGACCCTCACGTTCCGCTATAATGCCTGTAACTTTACCATATTCCATATGTAACATATGTCTACTCCCTTTATTTACATACGATAATCACCTTAATGTACAACAGCCCAGCTGAAACACTTTATTTTATTGTTATTAACAATTACAGCGTTTTATATCATTGACAATAAAAATAACCAATGGTTATAATATAACCAACGGTTACTAACCATCGGTTATTTCTTTAATATGAAAAGAAAAGGAGAGCAACTTCATGCAGCAAAAACAACGGTCACAACAGACGAAACTAGCCATAGAAATTGCAGCAGCAAAACTATTTGCAGCTAAAGGCTTCAATCATGTGACCATTCGGGAAATCGCAAAAGAAGCGGAGTGCTCTCACACCACCATCTATTTGTACTACAAAGATAAAGAGCAATTATTGCTACACATCTCGAAACAGCCATTAAACAAGCTTAAAACAGATATGTTTCACATGCTGCATCATAAAACGATGCAACGTGATTCAATCATAGAGGATATAAGTTTATTGTTTATTACATTTTGCTTTACACATAAGGATGTATACACCATTTTTTTCACAGAAAACGCTGAACGAGTAGATGAACATAGTACTTCTGCCTTAACTTTATTGCGAAATAATATTTTTGATCAACTACAACAAGCACTTCAGCTATCTCTTTCACTACAACCTGATGATGCTCAGTTGCTCTCTTTTACTAGAATATACTTTTACATGTTGTGGGGGTTAATTACTACCTACCAACATAGCAAGGAAACTCCGCAACAATTATTAAGTAGACTTGAGGCAACATTTAAGGAATCTTTCCATCTGTTATTACTTGGTTTTAAACAAAAGTTAGAAACGAGGAACAAGTGATGAGAGTAAAAGTTAGCAAAATCTCGAAACATATATGGAGTTTAAAAAGTTGGATGCTCATTCCTATACACGTATGGCTTGTTCAAAGTAAAGAAGGCATGGTTTTAGTGGATGCAGGAATTAGTAATATGGCCAAAGGAATAGTAAAAGCAATAGAACAGCATCATCAAGGGGAACTGCAGGCTATTCTTCTAACACATGGTCACTCCGATCATGTGGGCGCCATTGATAAAATAAGGACAACATACCCTGTACCTGTTTATGCACATCATGATGAATTGACATACATGGAAGGAGAAAATCCTTATCCTAGAAGAAAAAAAGCCCAACAAACCGTACAAAAAGGTTTAACAACATCATTGCCCTCACATCAACATACTGGAGCGTTGATGTCCTTATTTGGACTGACTCCCTATCATACCCCTGGACATTCTCCAGGTCATGTCGTCTACTACCATCATGAAGATAATGTGCTGCTAGCTGGAGATTTATTTATTTCGAAGAAAAGGCAACTTCATCGCCCGATGCCTATGTTTACAGCAGATATGAAGCAGGCGGTCAAAAGCAGTACGATCATCGAACAGTTGCAACCGAAAAGATTAGAAATTTGTCACGGTGAGGCGATACACCATCCAGCAGAGCAATTGGACACGTATATACAGAACACGTGCAAAACATTTTCTATCCCTGTGGAGACTATTTACAGTTAGGATTGTGCACGATGAATAAACGAATGAGATGCTAGGTATTTACATCTTAATATATTTGCCACTACTATCTGTCCATTTATTATAAATGGGCTTATTTCTGTTGTATCTTCCCCCACTCCATTTGCATCAATTTCTGCTTCAAACCATAGGTACCCAAGCAAAATTCATTTCCATACATACACTGTACTAGCTTAATAAAAAGGAGGTAATATATTGGCTTCAATCACGAACTTGATTACAAATGGAGGCTTTGAAACAGGCAGTCTTGCTCCATGGACAACAGGAGCACCACCTGCTGTGGTGGAACTGTTTTTCAACCCTGCAACTGCTGTAAACTCTCCTAACCTATATGGATCATATGCAGCAGTATTACCAGGTGGATTGGATACTATTTTTTTACAACAATCGTCCATCCCCGTTGTGGAAGGCGAACAATACGAGCTTATTTTATCTGTCGGTAACAAATGGGGAGGGGCACTGTCTTCTGCTTCATTAACTGTCATTATCGAGTACTTTTCCAATGGGATGAGTATTGGATCAGAGAGTTTCGTCATACTAGAGAAAAATTTACCTAACGCAGAAGAAGGTTGTTTCAAAACAATTTATCGTAATTTGCAACCTGTTCCAGGTGGTTGTGTTACTGCAACATTAACATTAGTCAAAACCGCAACGTTTGATGCTGCGGATATGGTCATAGATGCGGTTGAATTGCTGGCTGTTCCTGGCGGATTAACAGGAGTAACCGGACCGACGGGACCTACAGGACCAACAGGAGCCACTGGACCTACTGGGCCGACGGGAGTTACAGGGCCGACGGGACCTACCGGAGCGACTGGACCTACTGGGCCGACGGGACCGACGGGGGCTACTGGACCTACAGGACCAACAGGAGCCACTGGACCGACGGGACCGACGGGGGCTACTGGGCCGACTGGGCCGACCGGATCTACGGGGCAGACGGGACCTACCGGAGCGACCGGACCGACGGGGGCTACAGGACCTACGGGACCAACAGGGGCAACTGGATCGACCGGACCGACGGGGCCGACGGGACCGACGGGGGCAACTGGACCGACGGGACCAACAGGGCCGACGGGACCGACGGGACCGCAAGTGTTTAAGGAAGGAATACAACAAGCACTCCCTCTTGTAGGTTTAACATTTAATGAAGGGATTACGATTTTAGGTTTAACACTAGACGTTCAACCTAATCAGAAGGTATGTTTCCAAGCTTTAAGCGAATTGCAAATTATGTCATCTACTGGTGTTACGCAACCACAATATGCTGCAGGCGGTACATTATCTTTATTTGTTACTAATGCCACATCCACAGAGATTAAAACCTTTAAAGAGATACTTCAATTCAGTATTTTCCCACCAGGAGTTAACAACTGTTTTGAATTACAATTACTTCATTCCGCAGAACCTAATTCCCTTCCAATCGGAGAATTTCTTTATGAACTAGTGTTAACGCCTACTACAAGCATTCCAGCTGACAGTGGATTTATCATTGGGAACAGAATATTAAAAGCTTTAATTGTAGACTGTTAACAAAAAGTAAAAGAAAGAGAAAGGAGGAATGAAGATTTGGTAAGTATTAAAAACCTCATTGTCAACGGTGGTTTTGAAACCGGATTGCTTGCACCATGGACTACAGGAGTACCTGCTGCGAACGTACAATTATTTTTCAACCCACCCACTCCCGTAAACAGTCCTAATTTATATGGATCTTATGCTGTAGTGTTACCTGGTGGAGTAGACCCGGTGTTTTTACAGCAATCCTCTATTCCTGTTGTACCAGGAGAAAAATATGAATTATTATTTTCTGCTGCTAATAAAGGGGGAGGCGCATTATCTTCTGCTGCACTTTCAGTCACTATTGAATACTTCGACGATGGCATGATGCCGCTCTCCAGTGAATCATTTACTATTTTACAACGAAATTTACCGAATGCAGTGGTCGGGGATTTTAAAACCATCTACATTAATCTCGATACCGTTCCATTACTTGCAACCACAGCAGTATTAACATTTGTTAAGACGTCTACCTTTGATGCGGTAGACATGATTATCGATGCGGTCGAGTTACTGCGAGTGACAAATGGACCAACAGGCGCAACCGGGATGACAGGGACGACGGGTGTGACAGGGACGACGGGCACAACTGGTGCTACAGGGAGTGCTGGAGCGAGTGGAAGTAACGGAGAAATGGGCACGACAGGGAATACTGGAAACACGGGTGTAACAGGCATAGGAATGACCGGGATGTCAGGAAACCAAGGGGCAACGGGCATTACGGGAGCTACTGGCGCGACGGGTCTCACAGGGGTCACTGGAGGCACAGGTAATACTGGTGTAGCAGGGATGACGGGCGCGACGGGTAATACTGGGGAAACTGGAGCTACTGGAGCAACCGGTAATACTGGGGCTATTGGAGCTACTGGAGCAACGGGGGCAACAGGCGCGACTGGACCCATTCAAGCACTGAAGGAAGGGACACAACTCACGGGCACTGTCGGTTTAACACCAGGAGTAACCCAAGATATATTGTTATTAAACATTCCTGCATTCCCTGGCAAAGCCTGCTTTAAAGCCTTGTGTGAAGTTGTTTTTAGTTATATATTTCAGGATGAACAAGACACCAATGTAGAATTAAACGCTAGTCTAACTTTAAGTGACCCTACAGGAGCTGTCATTAAACAGTTTAAGCGTTCTTTAAATTTCGGTCAGTTAGCGGTAACACCGCAAATACAGAACTGCATGCTACTCAATCTTAAGCATACTACTATTGATCCACCACCTGGGATTTATACACTCAGTATCACTGCCGATACGGCAAATACGGGTACAACAACGATTCAAGTAGGAAATCGTGTGCTTAAATATTTCGTTGTTAACTGCTAAAGAAAACGATGACATCTTAATGTCATCGTTTTTTATTTCAAGGTGGGGTACCCAAGCAATTTTCATTGTTACACATACAATATACTAGCTTCATAAAAAGGAGGTAGTGTATTGACTTCAATCCATAATTTAGTTATGAATGGAGGTTTTGAAACTGGATTGCTTGCACCATGGACTACAGGAGTACCTGCTGCGAACGTACAATTATTTTTCAACCCACCCACTCCCGTAAACAGTCCTAATTTATATGGATCTTATGCTGTAGTGTTACCTGGTGGAGTAGACCCGGTGTTTTTACAGCAATCCTCTATTCCTGTTGTACCAGGAGAAAAATATGAATTATTATTTTCTGCTGCTAATAAAGGGGGAGGCGCATTATCTTCTGCTGCACTTTCAGTCACTATTGAATACTTCGACGATGGCATGATGCCGCTCTCCAGTGAATCATTTACTATTTTACAACGAAATTTACCGAATGCAGTGGTCGGGGATTTTAAAACCATCTACATTAATCTCGATACCGTTCCATTACTTGCAACCACAGCAGTATTAACATTTGTTAAGACGTCTACCTTTGATGCGGTAGACATGATTATCGATGCGGTCGAGTTACTGCGAGTGACAAATGGACCAACAGGCGCAACCGGGATGACAGGGACGACGGGTGTGACAGGGACGACGGGCACAACTGGTGCTACAGGGAGTGCTGGAGCGAGTGGAAGTAACGGAGAAATGGGCACGACAGGGAATACTGGAAACACGGGTGTAACAGGCATAGGAATGACCGGGATGTCAGGAAACCAAGGGGCAACGGGCATTACGGGAGCTACTGGCGCGACGGGTCTCACAGGGGTCACTGGAGGCACAGGTAATACTGGTGTAGCAGGGATGACGGGCGCGACGGGTAATACTGGGGAAACTGGAGCTACTGGAGCAACCGGTAATACTGGGGCTATTGGAGCTACTGGAGCAACGGGGGCAACAGGCGCGACTGGACCCATTCAAGCACTGAAGGAAGGGACACAACTCACGGGCACTGTCGGTTTAACACCAGGAGTAACCCAAGATATATTGTTATTAAACATTCCTGCATTCCCTGGCAAAGCCTGCTTTAAAGCCTTGTGTGAAGTTGTTTTTAGTTATATATTTCAGGATGAACAAGACACCAATGTAGAATTAAACGCTAGTCTAACTTTAAGTGACCCTACAGGAGCTGTCATTAAACAGTTTAAGCGTTCTTTAAATTTCGGTCAGTTAGCGGTAACACCGCAAATACAGAACTGCATGCTACTCAATCTTAAGCATACTACTATTGATCCACCACCTGGGATTTATACACTCAGTATCACTGCCGATACGGCAAATACGGGTACAACAACGATTCAAGTAGGAAATCGTGTGCTTAAATATTTCGTTGTTAACTGCTAAAGAAAACGATGACATCTTAATGTCATCGTTTCTCTACTTTAACTTAAAGGTTTATAACCAAGCTGATGAAGTTTATAGGCGATCAGCTCGTAACCAGGACCATTCGGATGAAAACGATCTGCGGAGAGCAATTGGCTCTCGTTTCCTTTAAAAGCAGTATACACATCTGCCATCTTACTGCATTTATTTTGAAATTTAGCAATGTAAAGATTAAATTGCTTCACCCAATGTTTTGCCATTTTAATTTGTGGAAATGGATTGTATAGATTCATCGTTCGAATTATATAAGGGACATTACTCTCACGCTTTAACTGATTAATGATGCCAATTAAATCACCAAAGTTCCCTTTGCAACTAGATAGAGAAGGGCGAAATGGATCTTTTTTCTCCTTCGATATATATAATTTTGCCGCATTAATCAGATCGTTACCACCCGCGCTTATCGTAATGATGTTTGCTGATCTTATTTCTTCTCGAGCTTGTTTATTTTTTTTTATAATAACAAGTAAATCTCCTGTTGTTGCACCAGATACAGCAATGTCATACAATAAAATATTTCTATTGAAATATTGCTGTGCCATCGATCTATAAATAGGGACAAAACCTCCCCCTAATATATCTCCCACACCAACGGTCAATGAGTCCCCTAAAGCTACATATTTCATATTTCACATCCTCCCGATGCTACTAAATTAATGAAAATATATGCGAGAGACTCTCGTTTATGCACCTGTATTTTAACGATGTAAACTGGTATGATGCAAGATCAACAATAAATGATGTCCACTGTCTCTAAACAGTATGAATTTGAATCCTATTTGCTGCTTGTTTCGCTCGATCCCTTGCTTGTTCTATCGTATTTCCTTTTGCAAGTGCAACGCCCATTCTTCTGCCTACTTTCGTTATTGGTTTACCAAATAATCTAAGTTGACTGCTTGGGACTTGTAATGCTTGTTCCATGCCGGTGAATCTGTACCCATCACTCACCTCTTTTGCTTTAATGACAGCACTAGCACTAGGTGTCTGGACTTCGATGTTTTCCACAGGGTAGCCTAATATGGCTCTCACATGCAGTGCAAATTCAGACTGATCCTGGCTTACCATCGTGACCATGCCCGTATCATGAGGACGAGGTGAGATTTCGCTAAATATTACTCCATCTTCAGTAAGAAAGAGTTCCACACCAAATAATCCGTATCCACCTAGTTCCTCTGTCATTTTACGTGCCATCTCTTGTGCTTGATCTAGTTGCGCTTTTGACATAGGGTGAGGTTGCCACGATTCAACATAGTCACCTTGTTGTTGGATATGACCGATAGGTGGGCAGAAGAATGTCCCGTTCACCGCCCTTACTGTCAGCAAGGTAATTTCCGATTCAAAATGTACGAATTGCTCTATAATGACACGCTCGCCTTTCCCACGCTTATCACTCTGTGCCAGTTGCCAGGCCTTTTCAATATCCCCTTCACTTTTAATGACACTTTGTCCTTTACCTGAAGAAGACATGATTGGTTTGACGACACATGGCATGCCCATCTCATTCACCGCTTGAATAAGTTGTTCTAACGTTTCTGCAAAACGGTAATTCGCTGTCGGCAAATCTAGTTTTTCGCTTGCTAGTCTTCTAATTCCTTCTCTATTCATCGTTAAATATGCGGCTTTCGCTGTAGGAATGACATGGTAATCTTCTTCCTCTAGTTTTAAACATTCCTCCGTTGCGATTGCTTCTATTTCAGGTACTATAAAATCTGGTTTTTCCTTTTCTATGACATGACGCAACTGTACTGCATCTAGCATATCAATCACATGAGAACGATGAGCGACGTGCATAGCAGGTGCATGATCATAAGCATCGACAGCAACAACTTCCACTCCAAGACGCTGTGCTTCTATTGCTACTTCTTTCCCTAATTCCCCTGACCCAAGCAACAATATTTTTTTAGTACGGTAATTACCGAACATTAGATCACCTCTTATCATATAATATTCGTGTTTTAATATTATCTTACTGCAATTTAGTGTGCCTTACAAGATATTTGCATAAAAAAACCTCCCTTAAATTGGAGGTCAGATAAGTATACTGCGTGATCATTTTTTTAAGATGTCTCGTCATAAGCTTGTTGTGCAATTGCCATTGCGCCTTTAATTCCTGCATTGTCTTCCAATTGTGGAGGTACAATGTAATCAGCAATTTTTTCAGAAGTTAACTGTGAAAAGAAAACGTAGTCGTTTAGTTTTTGCTGTACTTGGTGATGAATAAGTGGAAATAACTGTCGTTGTTTCATTACACCCCCGCCCATAATAATTTTTTTGGGAGCTAGCGTTAAGATGTAGTTCACAAGTGCTTCCGATAAATAAAACGCTTCTAATTCCCATACTTTATGATCTTCCTGTAATTCGACTCCTTTCTTGCCCCAACGAGCTTCAATGGCTGGCCCTGCTGCTAAGCCTTCTAAACAGTCTGTATGATATGGACATCCACCTTTATACGTATCGTCATGACGTCTGCGTACAAGTATATGTCCCATTTCTGGATGCGAAATACCTTTGAGCATCTGTCCATCCACCACTGCACCTGCTCCAATACCTGTTCCAACCGTAATATACAAACAGTTTTGTAATCCGGCAGCTGCACCCCATTTACTCTCTGCTAATGCGGCTGCATTCACATCTGTATCTAGTCCAATAGGTACGTTCCAGCGCAACTTTGCTGCACCAAAAAGGTCAAAATGCTTCCACGCTAACTTCGGTGTATTCATGATATGACCGTATGTTGCACTTGAAGGATCTAGATCCACTGGTCCAAATGAGCCAATGCCAATGGCAGAAACGTCCTTGCCTTCAAAAAAGTGTTCACACCCTGCTAATGTTTCCTCCGGTGTAGTCGTTGGTAGAGAGAGTCTCTCTAAAATGTCTCCTTTTTCATTTCCGATCCCACATACGAATTTTGTTCCTCCCGCTTCTATCGAACCAAATAGCATGTGTATACTCCTCCCTGTTGCGTTAGCTTATATTTGAAAGTCATTTATGGTTGGTAATTTCGCTTGCATCTTTAAAAAGTGATACAACGCCCCAACCAGTCCCGCTTGATTATAAAATCTACAATGTTCCAATTCCATCCACTCTAGTAATGTAGGAGCAATGTTGGTCACTCTATCTTTTATGGGATGTAGAAATGAAGGTTGCTGGCTAATCCCGCCACCAATGATGATTTTTTCTGGTGCAATACTATGCGCTATATTGCAAATGCCAACCGCCAAAGCATTATAGAGCGCATCCAACTCTTTACGTACATCTTTATGCTGGGCTTCATATAGCTTAAATACTTCCTGACCTGTGACATGTATATTTTTTTTGCGAAGACGATCTAGTAAATTCCATGTCGATCCCAATCTACTTAATGTCTCTGTATGGATCACGTTAGCAAGTTGCTCTGGTAAAGTGTAAGACGGATTATGCAGCATCATGAGACCAACTTCCCCTGCCATACCTCTTTTCCCACGATAAATATCACCGTTTAAAAAAAGTGCACCACCAATCCCTGTACCCACTGTAATGCAAATGAAGTTGTTCACATCTATAGCGTTTCCTTGCCATTTTTCAGCTAATGCAGCACAATGTGCATCATTCTCACATTCAATAGGCAAGCCAACGGATGCAAGTTTTTCTTTCATATTTTGTCCCATAAAATCCATGACTGATCCCGTATAATACACATGACCAGTATGAATGTCTACCGCGCCCGGTACACTTAAAGCGACTCCTTTTACTTTATAATTTATTTTATCTTGTTCTATTTGATCCGTAAGTATTTTATATATTTCATCATTACCTGGCTTAGGTGTTTGCATTTTATTCTCACTGTGAAAGTTGCCCTGCTCATCTATGACGGCATGTTTTACAGAAGTGCCACCAATATCAAATACAGCATAGTATGTCATGATGTCCTGTCGCATCCTCCTTCATCTTAACTTAATTAAAGCCATGATGACTAACTACGGATTTAAACCAATACCCACTTTTTTTAATCGTTCGTTCTCCATCTTTGTCTAAATTAACAGATACAAATCCATATCGGTTTTTATACGCATTTAACCAAGACCAGTTGTCCATAAAGGTCCAAAGGTGATATCCTTTTACATTTACGCCTTCCTCTATAGCACGATGAAGCCACTTTAAATGCTCTTTCATAAATTCAATGCGGTAATCATCATGAATAACCCCTTGTTCATCACGAAAACGTTCTTCATCCTCTACACCCATACCATTTTCTGCAATGAAGCATTCAATATTGTTGTAGTTTTCTTTAATATTAATAAGTAAATCATACATTCCTTTTTCATAAATTTCCCATCCACGGTAAGGGTTCATTTTCCGTCCTGGCATCTCATAGTGGTCAAATAAATGCTCTGGTAAAAACGGCGACCCCTCTTCAATAAGCTTTTCTTTCGCCTTTACTCTCCGTGGTTGATAATAATTAATGCCTAACAAATCAATCGTATTATTCTGAATCGTTTCTAGGTCACCTGGTTGTATTTCAGGCATATAATCCAATTTTTTCAACAAATCAATCAAATCCTGCGGGTATACTCCTTTTACAGAAGGATCCAAAAATGAACGATTAAATAATAAGTCAGCGATATGAGCGGCCTTAACATCTTCAGGATTATCACTTCTTGGGTACGAAGGCGTTAGATTAATAATAATGCCGATTTTGCCGGTCTTGTGCATTTTACGGTATGATTGTACGGCTTTTGCACTAGCAAGCATGGAATGAAACGCTACTTGTACTGCTTTTTGAAAATCCACAACAGCTGGATAATGAAATCCGTATAAATAACCACACTCTACAGGTACAATCGGTTCATTATGCGTAAACCATTTTTTCACTCGATCTCCGAACAATTCAAAACACGTATACGCATATAATTCGTATGCTTCGATAACGGATCGGTTTTCCCACCCACCAATCTTTTGCAATTCTAGCGGCATATCAAAATGATATAAATTAACGAAAGGCTCAATATCATTTTTAATCAATTCATTAATCACATTGTTATAAAAAACAACCGCATGGGAATTTACTTTTCCGAAACCGTTGGGAAATAATCGAGACCAAGAAATGGAAAAACGAAAACTATTATGACCAATATATTTCATGTTGGCAATATCTTCACGGTACCGTCGATAGAAATCTGACGTATGTTGAGGACCTACTTTGTTATGAAATAATTCAGGCTCTGTTTCATACCAATAATCCCATATATTCGGTCCTTTACCGTCTTTATTCGCTTCTCCTTCCATCTGCGTTGCAGAAGAAGCAGATCCCCACCAAAAATCAGTTGGAAATGTATATTTTACTTCATGGTCTGGCTTCGCTTTTACAATCTCATACATCTTATCTCGTAAAGCTGTATCTTTTTTTATACTATTATGCAACATGATATATTCCTTTCGCTTTGATTATAGCAGTGCGGATGATACATGGATCACCCGCACAACTATCATTGTTCTTATTTATAGAAGAAATGAAAATTACTTATTCTTGCTCTGCTAGCCATGCAGTATATTGTGCTTGCATCTCTTCCATGACTACATTCATACCAGCATCTTCAAATTTCTTTGTAGCCATTGGAATAAATTCTTCAGGATCTACTGCACCGTGTAAAATGATTTTTGCAAATTCTCCTCTAACATTTTCAATTGCTGCAATTTCATTTTTTACATTTTCTGCATCAAAGTAAAAACCAATTGTCGGTGCAGCAATAGAGTCGTCGTTAAACTCTTGGAACAATTCCCATTTGTTTTCCGGATCATTTTCATACAATGGAAGAATGAAATGGTTTCCTAAAGAATACGTCGGTACGCGATAGTTATCACGAGCTGGCATTATATCTTTAATTTTTCCACCTTCTAATTCTTCATAGTGAACCCCTTTAATACCTTTATCTACGGTTGCACGTACATATGGATCTGTATTCAATAAGTTCAAAAATTCCATCGCTTTTTGTGGATTTTCAGAAGTACTAGAGATTGCTTGCATCGACCCCATTAATGAACCGTTAAATGTAATAGGCTGATGCATCGGTTGCATGACAAGGTCATAGCCAGCACTACGTGCCCATTGAAGTTCTGCTGTAGGTTGGTACATCTCTTTTCTTACGAACCAGTTTTCTACTTCTAATGGCCATGGATCATCACTTGTTCCTGCATCCCCTACTAAATAACCTTTGTCATAGTAGTCATGCATTACTTTTAAGATTTCCATCGTTTCAGGCTCTTCATAGAAGTTGACAATTTTAGTTTGATCTCCATCTAAACGAATAGCAAATGGAAGTTCATCTCCTAAAATATAGTCAAATGGTAAGTAAGGTTTGAATGTTGCCATCGGTTGAAAATCCGGCTCATTCTGTTGAACTGCTGCTAAGTAAGGATCTAAGTCAGCAAGCGAGTTGATAGAAGCAATATCCATTTCATATTTTTCTACTAATGACTTGTTGAAAAGGTATACACTTTGTTGTCCAATTTCTTTGTTTGCTGGAAGTCCATACAATGTACCATTTACTAGAGGTCCTTCAAGAAAAGCAGGATCTAGAATCGCTTTTGTTTCTTGACCGTATTGATCTAGTAATTCTCCCATGTCAAGAAAAGCACCTTTACGTGCATTTAATAAATATTCTGATCCAGCAATGTATGCAATATCAAACTTCTCACCAGAGTTGATTTTGATTTGCATTTTTTTCATGTAGTCTCCCCAATCAATTTGGGTCATTTTCACTGTTGCATTAATTTTATCTACTAAATACTCATTCAAATGTTCGAATACTTTGTCCGTATCTTTTTGCGGTGTACCAATGGTATACCAAATGATTTCATACGGCTCATCGCCATCATTACCTGAATTGCCACTGTTACTACTGTCATCGTCGTTACCACCACAAGCAGCAAGAAAAACAGAAAAACTCATGATCAATGCAAGCATCATTACTAATGTCTTTTTCATCATTCATTACCCCTTTTATTTTATATATTTTTGCCCTACTCTTTCACACTACCAACAGTTAAACCTGCAACAAAATAACGTTGGAAGAATGGATAGGCTAGTGCAATCGGCAATGTAGATACTACGACAATCGCCATTTGTGCTGTATCTTTCGGTATACTGGCTGTCGATTGTACCTGGTTAGAAATCAATGGATTGTTACGTAAAAATTCTAAGTTATTCTCAATTTTCATTAAGAAATGCTGCAATGGTACTAGATTTGGATTTTCAATATACAATAAGGCATTAAACCAGTCATTCCAATAACCTAATGTACTGAATAATGCGATAGTTGCAATCGCTGGTAAAGATAACGGCAACACAATTTGAAAGAAAATTCTAAGTTCACTTGCGCCATCAATTCGTGCTGACTCCAACACACCTTCTGGAACCGATTGTTTGAAAAACGTTCGCATCATGATGATCCAAAAAGCGTTAATTGCCAGTGGTAAGATGAGTGCCCAAATCGTGTCTTGAAGTTTCAGCATTTGTGTGATAACAATGTATGTTGGAACTAGCCCTCCACTAAATAACATCGTAAAGAAAGCGATAAATGTAAACTGTTTTCGATATTGAAATTCTTTACGAGAAATCGCGTAAGCATAAAAAGATATTAACATCACACTAATGATCGTTCCTAGCACTGTTACTAATATCGTCACAGCATATGCATTAAATAAAGCGTCTTTGATAGACCATAAGTATCGATAAGCTTCCAAGCTCCAACTGCTTGGTATAAGTTGAAATCCTTCCGATGCAATACTGCTTTTGTCACTAAAAGAAATGATAATGACATAAATGAAAGGAAAAATACAAACAAAGGCAAGTATAGCCATCAGCACATTCAAAATAACATTGGAGGTTCTACTCATCTGATGGGGATTGTAAGCCTTCTTCTTTTGTTTTTTCTTTTCCTCCATAGTAAAAACCCCCTTTATTAGAATAGTGCTTGTTCTTCGTCAATTTTTCGCACAATGTAGTTTGTCAGCAACACTAAAATAAATCCAACTGTAGATTTGTACAACCCTACAGCCGTACTCATCCCAATATCACCATTATTTTGTAAAGCACGATATACATACGTATCGATGACATTTGTCGCTTCATACAATGCACCAGAGTCTCTTGGCAATTGATAGAATAGACCGAAATCTGAATTGAAAATACCACCTAATGCAAGAATCGTTAAAATAATCATAAGTGGCACGAGCATCGGTATCGTAATATGTTTCACTTGCTGCCATTTCGTTGCCCCATCGATCATTGCTGCTTCATAATAAGATCGATCGATACCAACGATAGCTGCTAAATAGAAAATTGTACTATACCCAACACTTTTCCAAAGTCCCATAAAGACGAGGATAAACGGCCAATATTCAGACTCATAATAAAAAGAAACCGCTTCCAATCCGAAAAAAGAAAAAATATTATTAAGCAAACCATTATCTTTGCTTAAAAATGCAAAGGCGAAATAACTAACAACAACCCAGGATAAAAAGTGTGGGAATAACATTCCTGTCTGATAAATCTTCGCTAACTTCTTGTTCGCTATTTCACTTAAAATAATGGCAAAGGTTACGGCGAAAACTAATCCAAGAAAAATACCAACTAAATTATATCCTAGTGTATTGCGCGTAATTTCCCAAGCATCGTTACTCGTAAATAAATACTCAAAGTTTTCAAATCCAACCCATTCGCTGTTTATAACATTGCTGATAAATCCACCATGGCCTTGTCTAAAATCTTTGAAAGCTAATATTTGTCCACCCATCGGTATATATGCAAATAAGATAAACCATATTAGTCCCGGTAATACCATTAGTAGCCATATTCTATTTTTATAAATATCGCGCAATGGCCTACTTAACCACTCCATAGTGCCCCCTCCCTTTCCTATTCTAGTATGTGTTCTCTCTACACTATTATTGTATAACCGTTTAGCATTCCTTGGTAGTTAACTAATATTAGTTTTCTTGGACTAATTTCATCTAGCAGTAATTTCTCCATATCAGATAGTGTAGAGAGACATCATTTCCTTGAGAAGGGAGGTAATAAACGGTTTTTACTTAAGCAAATTTAGCGGATCTCCACTCTTTTGGTGTGCATCCTATACTTTTTTTGAATTGTTTGTAGAAATAAGTGGGATCAGAGTAACCTACCATTTTACCTATTTCTCCTACTTTATATTGTGGTTGCAATAATAACGATTTAGCTTTTTCAATGCGCATATGATTGACATATTCTGAAAAAACACTCCCGACTTCGCGCTGAAATAATTGACCTAAATAGTTCGTATTGACGTGAAAACGTTGACTTAGCGTTTTCAGTGATAATTCTTCGTGCAAATTATTACTTATATAATGAATGACACTCTGTATGATAGGGCTCATTTTCCCTTCTTGCTCTTCCTGCTCTCTCATCATCTGCTGTACATATTGCAGTAATTGCTGTTTTAACTGTTCTTTCGTTTTTACCGTCATCAAATGGGATACCATAGTGGATAAACTCATGAAATGATGCTGTTTAGAACCTAACTCCGCATGCAATCTACTTAATATTTCAATCGTTAACCCTCTAACTATATTGCATGTATCCATCGATACATTTTCGTCGAATATTTGATCGTACATTTCATGTATACTTTGCTCTACAGCTTCATACTCGTAATGTAATGCATGACCGATTATGGGTTCAAGATTTACATTTAACCCCACACTTTGATCGGATGAAAGAAAGTAGTGTCCTGCAAATTTCTCTGTGATCACGTTGGTCTCCGCCGTTAAAGCGAATCTAGCTTTTCTTAGTTTTTGTATTTGTTCAAAACTATGAAATACTTGCTCTTCTTCCATCACCGTGTTGCCTAATGTAATAAAAAAATCATGTACTTCTTCCTTTGCTTTCATTTGCTCTTCCACATACATGACATCTTGCTTTACCTCTTCTCGATTATGTCCAAACCAGACAAATATGAAGTATTGGTGAGGAGCAATAATACATAAGCTATTCGTTTTAATTTCTAATGCATCGCGAAATTCAAATAAGGTATCTGAAGTTAAGGGGATGGTAAAATCAGCTTCCATAATTGCAACGGTCACTTGGGGTAAAGATTGTTGTATCCGATATAGAGATAGTCTTTCCTCTAATTGCTTTCGATCTACATCTTTATTTAGCCATCTCCATACGGTATTATCTCTCAGTACATTTCTGTCATCTTGACGTTGCACAGACTTTTTTAAATGTTGCGTCGTTTGTTGTAAGGTCGTGGCTAATTCTTCTTCATCGATAGGTTTTAATAAGTAATTTTCTACTCCTAAAGTAATCCCTTGTTTGACATAATCAAACTCTTGATAACCGGAGAGCAAAATAAATTTCATTTCTGGGTATAACTGCTTTATAGATTGTATTAATTGTAACCCGTTCATCTCCGGCATCATAATATCCGTAATAAGTATATGACACTCCTCGCCTTGTAACGATCGCAAAGCTTGTAATGCTTGTTTTCCATTATGAGCGAAACCTATTATATTTAACCCGTACTCCTCCCAATGAATGATAGATTTCATTCCTTCCACAATAATAGGCTCATCATCCACAATAAATACGTTATACACTTACATCACGACCCTTTCGTTAGTTGTATAAGTTCTTGTTGTACTGGCATAAAAATGGATACCGTTGTTCCTTGATCCAGAACACTATCCACATGTAATCCATACGATTCACCGTACATGAGTTGGATACGTTCGTGAACATTTTGCATCCCTAAGGAATCTCCCATTCCGTTTGCTCCTGATAACATGTCTCTAATTTGCTGTAGTCGATCTGGGCGTATACCTTTCCCATTATCTTTAATGACGATGACTAAACGTTCATCTTTTTCTTCAAATTTGATTTGCAGCACATTGGATGTTTCGGTTTTGCGTATACCGTGAATCAAATAATTCTCAATAATAGGTTGAATGGTGAATTTAAGCATTTTATACACTTTTAATTTATCGGAAACAATTTCTTCTACTTGTAGGGTATTGTGATAACGTATTTGAAATAAATTTAAATAATGATGCACATGTGCAAGTTCATCTTCCACTCTAACGACGTCTTTACCGTGTAAAGAATAGCGAAACATTTTACCAAGATACATGATCATTTGACTTGTTGTTTTAGAGCCTTCTGCAATAGCTTTCATCCGTATCGTTTCTAATGTGTTATAGAGAAAATGTGGATTAATTTGCGATTGTAACGCTTTCATCTTAGCTTCTTTTTGTTTGATTTCCGAAACGTATACGATGTTGATGTAATGATTTAAATCCGTGAGCATTTTATTAAAACTATTTGAAATCGTAGTGAGTTCATCTTCTTGTGAATCATCAGGTATTTGTACTTTTAAATTACCACGTTGAACATGTTCCATGGATTGTACAATCATATCAATTCGCTTTGCATATTTTCTCATCGTCAAATACGTCACGATAATCGCAAACATACACAAGGTAAACGTAACAATAATGATGGTAAAATGAACAAATGTAAAGGCTACCAGTCCATCAGATGGAATGACACCTACAATTAATAGTCCTGTCCTTTCATCAAATAAACGATTGACATAATAATCGTGATCAGAAAGTGTTTCTAAACCTGTTTCACTACTAACAGGAAGTATCTCGTCCAACAATGCATTACCATTAGAAAATATGACATTTTTATCTCTGTCATATATATAAATATGTTCGTTTCTCTCGTTGCTTGTTTCAACAAAATGTTGAATGCCATCGAAGTTATAATACACCTTCGCTTCTGCTAGGGGAATTAACGTTCCAGGGTTTCTTATCCCTTTCACCACGGTAAAGCTTTGTGCTTCCCCTTTCTGTATTTTAGACCAATCGTAATAATGAAAAGCATCTGTATATTGATTTGCTTCATTTTCCGTTCCAGTGATTGTAACCGCAACAACGTCCGTTTCTTCGATAAAGGAGTCGTATACATATTGTTCGAAATCATTAGGAATAGAAGATGGGTTTTGTTTATATTTGTTTAGTTTATATTCGTAATATTCGGTGTACGTATGATTGACAAAATAGGAAATTCCTTCTATGATTTCAACTTTGTCTGCTTGATGTAGCCCATTAAACACGCTTCTTACATAATCCTGTTTATGATTAAAGTAAGTTTCAATCCGCTCTAATGTGCGCGTATTTTTATCTAGTTCTCTCTGTGCCACCACATCGTTATAGTAGTTCCAGACGACAAGAAAGAGTATAAGCATAAACACAAGCATGATGATAGAGTTCATCCATAAAATACGATGAAATACTTTCCCCTTAGAATGAAACCATTTTTTAAACAGCATACTCCATACCCCCGTAAACATGCTAGAAAAGAAGAAAGGGATCTACCTCATACATACAATGAGACAGATCACCAAATAAATACACTGTTCGACACAATATTTCACATCTATTATATAATATGTTACATGTAATGAAAAGGTAAGTCTAATAGGTATATAAGATTAAAAAATCTTACAAACTTATTTTTTTATCGTTAGCATAAACGTTTTAATTTCATACGGCTTAATATAAAAAGATATATTTTCGTCTACCACTGGATCACTTATTTTCTCTTCCATTAAGTTCACTTCTTGCCACTCTTCTATGTTCCAAGCAGAACCAAGTGTCACTTCTCCTCTTCTGCCTTCTACTTCATGCAAACGAACAATGACTTTGTCTTGCTCTTCCGCTCTCTTAATTGCATCAATATGAATATGTTCATTGGATACCGTTAAAAAGGAACCAGGCGATTGAACTACACCAGGGATCGCTTGCAACTTGCTGTTGACATTCCATGCCTCACGTACGGTCTCCCCTTGCTTCCAATCCCCTTCATGTGGCAGTAAAGCATATGTGAATTGATGATGCCCTTGATCTGCATGAGGGTCAGGATGTGTAGCGGATTTAATTAAAGATAGGCGCATCACATGACCAAAAATATCGTAGCCATATTTGCAATCATTGATTAAACTTACACCATATCCTGTTTCTGATAAGTCTGCCCATTGATGACCAACACTTTCAAAACGCGCCATATCCCAACTTGTGTTCCAATGGTTAGGGCGTTTCACATTCCCATACTGCACGTCATACGTCGCTTCCGTTGATCTAATATCTACTGGAAAAGCAACTTTCAACAATTGCTTTTGTTCATGCCAATCTACATTCGTATCAAAATCAATGCGTTTACTATCACGGTAAAATTTCACTGTTTGTTTTAATTTGGACTGTCCATAATTCCATTCAAAGTATACAACCGCTTGCAGTGGACCATTTTCTATGACTTTTACTTCACACAAATCTACGATTTCTTCCATCTTTTCTTGATAGAAAATATCTATATCCCATGCTTCATGTGCCATCGGTTTGTCTTCAAATACTTGTAGTGTATTTCCACGTTCACCTGCAGCTAGTACATCTCGCTGCGCCTTTTTATCCCATAACTTAGTCCATTGTCCATGCTCATTCCACTTGACGATATAAAAATCAGTTTCCAACCCTTGCTCAACAGAGGATGCTACTAAGGTAGTCATTTCCGTTGTCGCTGGTTGTTTATTTGTACTATAGGTTAGTTCTACAGCAGAGAAGGACGCTAACTCAGGAACGTATACCATCCACTGATCTCCTGATTGCTGTGCAACTAATGCTTGTCCCTTATGCTCCCATGTACCTTCTTGCTTGTTATCTTCATCGATGGCAATACTTACGATATTGCCTTGTTGAAAGTGTGAAGCATGAAAAGCGGTATATGTTTTTTGCTTTGTTTGTGTTAGCGCAGTAACGGCCTTGCTTTCTAATTGCTGATGTTTTTGCCATGCCTCTTCATATTCTATACGAGAATCCTGGTACACCTCTTCAATGGATGAACCTGGAATGATGTCATGGAATTGATTCCGTAATATAATTTTCCAACCTGCGTCCAATGTCTCTTTCTCATATTGCTGCCAGCCTTGTTCTAGCGCTTGCATGACGCCAAGCCACTCTGCCTCCCGATAAGCAAGTTCTAACTTACGGTTCATTTTCTTATTGTGCGCTTGACTTGTATACGTACCACGATGATATTCTAAATACAATTCCCCGTCCCAGCGATGAACGTATTGATCTGTTTGGTTGATGTTCTCATGTAGCTTTTCAAAAAATGCTCCTGCCTTGGATGGTTTCACGTGTGGAAGCCCTGGCATGTCATCTAATCTTCTTCTACTCTCTAGCATATCGCGATTTACACCACCACCGCCATCTCCATACCCATAGGAGAGCAGTAAATCTTGGTTTGCGCCTTTTTCACGATACGTTTTCCATAATCCATTGACAGAATGAGGCGTAACAAAACCGTTATACGTGTAGTGGAAAGAATCTGGTCCATTCCAAGGTTCCGGTGTCGTAATGAAGTGTGTCAAAATTTCTGTCCCGTCCATTCCTTTCCAATGGAACGTATCATGCGGCATCCGATTATACTGATTCCAACTAATTTTGGTCGTCATAAATGTTTCGATACCAGATTTTTTTAATATTTGCGGTAATGCCCAACTGTATCCGAATACATCGGGAAGCCATAAATAACGACTTGTAATACCGAATTCCTTTTCTAGAAATCTTTTTCCGTATAGTATTTGACGGACGAGGGATTCACCACTTGGAATATTGCAATCCGATTCCAGCCACATCGCACCCTCTGCTTCCCAACGTCCTTCCTTTATTCGCTTCTTCATTTGTTCATAAATTTCGGGATAGTCTTCTTTGATATATTCATACAACTGCGGTTGTGTCTGAAGAAAAAGATATTCAGGGTATTGTTCCATCAAACGCAGTACAGTAGAGAAAGAACGTGCGGATTTTTCTCTCGTATGTTTCAATTGCCATAGCCAAGCCACATCGATATGCGTATGCCCAATACTATGAATCGTGACAGGATGTTGCTTTTCTATTTTACTTATTCCTTCATGCAAGCTATGAATGGCTTCACCACAAGAAGCATAAAAAACGTCTGACCCAGGATTGGACCAATTAATTAGCATAAACGCGTTATCTAAAGCTTTGAGCAATAGATGTTTTTCTGGTTGCTCATCGCTTAGTTCTTTTACTGTTTCTAGTACGGTCTTAGCGGTGTAATATAAATCATCTATTTTCTCATCTAACCAAGCCATTTCGGCACGAACAATGCGATGCTCTTGCGCTCTCGGTACACCGCCACCTTCCATACCAGACCATAAACGAAAATGCAGGGAAGTTAAATTTCCAACTGTATGTTCTGGAAAAAATACTTCTTTATGATTGGAATCTACCCCTTGGAAAGGATGACGATCAAGAAACAGCAGCGATTCAAAACCACTGTTATTGCCCCCACCCGTTTCACCGAAATCAAAAATTCCAACGACCTTTCTGCTCTTCCATTCCTCTGGAACAGCAACATCTGCTTGTAACCATATATACTTATCTCTTCCACTCCAACGATCTGAAAGACGCATCTCACCATCTTGGAAATCGGCAGGAGGATAACTTCCTACTGCACCATCATCCTCCGCGGTGTTAAATTTTTCAATGTGAAAACGATCTCGATAACGATAATCTTCTATTTCGCGTATTCTATTTTCCAGCTTATTTTCTGTATAAAACATCGTCCTCTTCCTTTCGCATGATAAGTGATATATAAGTGATAAATAGAGCGCCTTTACTTCCCACTAATTTGATCGAACTTATTTAAAGTGATCCATGTGATCCAATATGCAGGAAAAACAGCACTAATAAACGGAATAAGTCCCATTAAAGTTCTGATACTGTAAAAAATAATGAACAATCCTACTAAAATAAAAATCGTAGTTAAAGGATAAACATAAGAAATAATAAAAGATTGTTTTATATATTGCTTCCATGTCATATTAAAATGAACATAAAGAGGAAAAAAGTAAATGACCGCTAACAATAACCAGATGAAAAGTGCCATGATAAACACATACAACAACAATGACAAAAATCCATCCATTACGTTGCCTACAATCCTTAGATCCATGTAAAGGAAAATACCAATACCGATAAATATGAATCCCAAACCATTAACACGAAGGAACTCTTGCTTGTAAACTTTCACAAAGGTACCCCACAAAGGTACTTCTAATTCTCGTCTTAACCACTTTCTCGTTAACGTAAATAGAGCAACCGTCGCCGGAAAAAAACCAAAAATACCTAAACCTAATATCGTAAATAAAAACCAGAGTATGTTGGCAGCAACAATTCGCCAGATCCATTCACTCGCTTCTTGAAGTAATTTCATGATGTAGCTCCTCCTTCGTGAAAATGGGTTGGGAGAGAATATCAAACATGTGATATTCTCTCTTCCACTTCAATCCTTACTGTTGATGATGACTATACCAGCCTTATAAACCAAACACTTCAAATTCATAAATTCGAGCTGCTTGATCCCCGCCTTGGGTAGGCTTGATAATATTAAAGCGAACATATTGTGCTTCCGTTAATGCAATGTTATGTTCAGAAACCCCAAGCACATTATTATCAACGTCAACGACTTTACTCCAGTTTTCTCCGTCCATACTTACTTCAATGTTAAATATTTTGGTATTGAATCCAGCAGATTCACCACCCGCTTCAGCATGATGAATCACAAATTTTGCAATGTCATACGATTGACCTAAATCAATTTGCAACCACTGCGGCGTAACGTGGGCACACCATTTCTTCCCTAGTGTTCCATCCACTGCAAATGCTGCAACTTCACCTTGATTACATGCTCCATTCGCTGATGCTGACTTATTTAATGCGATGTTAGTGATGTTCACAGCATCTTTTGAAATGGTAATCAGGCCATCTTTCATCAATTCATCTTCACCTTCGCTATTTTTAGCGACTAATTTAACGGAGTACGTGCCTTCTGTATCATACGTAACGACAGGGTTTTGTTCTGTACTTGTCTCTGTTGTCGCTCCTGTAAAATACCAAGTCACTTCTTCCGTAACTTCAGAAGATAAATTCAAAAATTGAATTTCCTCACCTGGTGCTGCCAGTGTTTTGTTCACATTAAAATCTGCCGTAGGTGTTGGATATGCTGGCCATGTCAACTCAACGCTTTGCGCATTACTTTTTTCGTATGTTGCACTCACTGCTATGACTTCAAATACACTTGTTGCTTCTTTTCCATCTCGTAAAAGGTTAGCTAAGTAGTAAACATCATTCGGCGTTGCTCCTACCCATTGACGACTACCATCTGCCATCACACGATAAACTTCATAATGACTTACCATGTCATTGTTTGCATCTTCCCAACTCAGTGCGATTTCACCGTAAGTTCCATCTGTGAACATTTCTTTTTCTATTTTCACATGCTGCACTTCGCTCGGTGTTGTCTTACTGTTTTGGTTGTATAATTGTAATTCTCCAATGTTGGCAATATAATTCTCTACGCCATTTGTACTGGAAAATTGCAATGAGATTGCGGCGATATGTTTATTTTTATAAGAAGATAAATCAATGAATGCTTGCTTCCACTCCTCACTAGCTTCACTTGACCCTTCACTTACAGTTAAATAAGTGTAGGTTTCCGGACTGTCTGTAAAGCTAATTCCTACTTTCATATCCACATCTTCACTATTATGTTGATAAGCTAATGATAACTGTGTATCTTCTTGTACTTTGATGTTCGTTTTGTACAACGGAATGTTCGTGCTGCCATTTTGCTCTAATGAACCACTAACTTTTAAGGAAGTTCCTCCGTAGTATGCTGTTGTCCAATCAAAATCAACTTCAAGTCCTTGACTGCCTTCCTTTATCCAACGCCAAGTAGGTAAAATGTCTTGTAAACTACGGTTATGCCATTCCAAATCACGCTCTACGTTTCCGTCAATAGCAAAGAATTTACCGCTACCTGTGTTGAAATGTGTAACGAATGGTAAGCTATTGATTGGAGTATTGGCAGTGAAGTAATGTGCCATCCCTTTCCAGCTTCCATTGTTAGCAGTGTCAGATGGATCTCCATTTTGTCCTACCCAGAACAAGTGCTCTTTTGCATAGAAATCTTCCATGGATGTTTTTTCTTTATAAGCCCAATCTGGACGATAAATCCCTAAGGAAGTGTATGGAGAACCATTTTGAGGGAAAATGCCTTCCCATGCAATGTCGGTAGTATTCACCCCATTTGCCTCTACATCAATACCAGCATACAAATCATATGGAGATCTGTTGATGTCCTTTGCTTTTTGACCAGATGCTTGTTGGTTATTCCACCAAAAGTTTAAAAACATACTATCTGCAACACGCTTGTCCCCATCTTGTAGATACGTATCGTTTTTAGAAGTTAAAGCGTTTTGCCAAGCGATTTGACCACTTTCAACCATGGAATCGTACCACATAATGTGGGAGCCTTCGGGCTTGTTGTCCTGCAAATAAATTAAGAATTCTTGCATTTTTTTTGCTTGTGCGCTAGTAGCACCCTCTGTTTCCTGATTGATAAACCAACCATCGAATCCATAGTACTGTGCTACTTCTAATAATTTATCTGCAGCAGTAAAGTTTCCATTCTCATCTTGCACTAACATTTCATCAAACCAACCAAGTTGACCACCATATACCGTTGGTGGGAAGAAAACATTCCCTAAAATAGGAACACCATTTTTATGTGCAGCATCGATAATATCTGCACTTGGTGGTACGATAATCCCTTCTCCAGCTGAACCAGCCCAGTACACCATAAGGTCAACATATTGCCAGTAGGAGAACGTATTCGATTCGAACGTATTTCCTCCTTGTGATGGTACACCACTCGTTGCTTGATTCATAGAACTTAATGCTACGAGGTTTGCTTCAGACTGTGCATTGTCATTCACTGCATGTCCTGTTTCTCTATCTGCCAATGGGATCATGCTGCGGTTGTAGACTGCATCACCATCACTTTCAGGAGTCCACTCTAGCAAATCTTGTGGAAACCAATACGATGAGCTTGGCTGTTCTGCTTGTATCGCTTGAGGAATAATAACCACCATAGCTATACATAATAGTGTTGCAAAAAAAGTTTTTGTTCTGTTCAATTTGTTCATCTCCTTGTTTGTTGGTCTAGTTCTCTCCCTACTATCCACAAACAACGTTGAACAATAAAAACAATATTTTTCTATCTCTTACCTCCACTGAAGTACAACACCGATTGGGTTTTAAGTCATTGTGCTTATGAAGTCATCTCCCCCTTATATGTAGGATGCTTGCTTATTAGCGAACGATGATGTCCTGTTGCTTCTTTGGCTGTTTAACCCATTACCATCTAACAAGCAAGCATGAAGCATAAAAACGATATATCATTGCTTTTGTAATGCATGATAAAGTGGACTATCTTTTACCGCTATGCCACATAGACTAAGAATGAACTCACTAAACATAGAATTGGCCCATGAAAACCATTCTCTCGTAAATTCAGATGGACGATCTGCATCAAATCCCTCATGCATAAAACCCGTATCCCCATCCGTTTCCTTGAACATATTTAATATGTCTAGCTTTTCTTGTTTGTCTGTTCCTGACATCCCTTGAATAGCTAATGCAATATGCCAAATATAATGATCTGGGGTATGAGGACTGCCGATTCCTTTTGCTTTTTTACCTTCGTAATAATAAGGATTGTCTCTACTCAAAAGGAAAGAGCGCGTCCGTGTATATTTATAATCTGTAAAATCACAGTAGCCTAAATACGGCATCGCCATCAAACTCGGAACGTTCGCATCATCCATTAAATTGTAGTTTCCATATCCATCTGTTTCGTATGCGTACATTTCACCGTGTACAGGATGCTCCATAACACTGTAACTTTCAATGCCTGTTTGGATTTCTGCTGCTAGCGTCAAACATTGCTTTGCTAAATCATGATCATGTAGTACTTGCTCACAGATTTCCACTGCATAATGCAATACGACAACCGCAAACATATTTGCAGGAACGAGATAACCGTAATGGCATGCATCGTCACTAGGACGGAATGCACTCCATGTCATGCCTGTCTGTCTTACTTTCGAACCTTTCCCACCTCGCGTTAACGTGTCCGACTGCCTTACATCTTCTCGTTCAAAACGATACGGGGAATCTTCTTCATGATGTTGTTCTGTTCTCCATACTTTGAGTATGTTGTTCAAGCCTTCTACGAAGGACGCATCAAAGTGAGACGTACGCCCAGTAGATTTCCATAATAAATAAGCAAGCTGTATCGGGTAGCATAATGAATCGATTTCATATTTGCGTTCCCAGATCATCGGAGT
Source organism: Longirhabdus pacifica (assembly GCF_004115085.1). Taxonomy (GTDB): domain Bacteria; phylum Bacillota; class Bacilli; order Paenibacillales; family DSM-105158; genus Longirhabdus; species Longirhabdus pacifica. Next base: position 189,455 of record NZ_QXJP01000004.1, read on the forward strand.
CATGTCCGTGTTGTCCGACTGATGTCCTTGTCCGTTACTCGTTTCGTTAAACGCATTGCTGTAAGGGTCATGATTAATGTATTGAAACTGTCTACGCACTACCCCTTCAATCATATCTGCCATGTGCTCATCTTGTTCTGCAAGGATGAGGTAAGGTCTTACTTGTGCAGCAGAATCACGCAGCCACATCGCTGGAATATCGCCAGTAATCACAAATGTACTGCCATCTTCTTGTTGTTTTAATGTCGTTTGATACGTATTGACAAAACATTGTTGAAACATCTTTTGTATTTTTTCGTCATGCGCAAAGTGTTCGTTTACTTTATTTATCACTGCTTGCATTGACTTTGGTATGCTTGGATTGCTTTCACCCATTGGTCATTCTCCTTTATGTTTATTTCATTACGATGTTTACTTCTCCCACCCGATTGTCAAAATCTCATATGGATTGACTTCTATTTTATTTTCTTCAAGTAAAGGTTGCGTTGTTTTTTGTTCTATAATATTGCTTAAATACGCTTTCTTCCCTTGAGCAAATGTATGCGTTAGCGTCACCTTGTCCTGTGATGCATTGAACCAACGAAGTATGATATCCTCATTTTCCTCCGCCATTTTACAAGAAGTCATAGCGAGCGGCGGCGCTTCCCATTCCATAAAGGAATGAGCACTTGCGTATGAACCTGGATGCATATCACTTTGCAGTACCGTTGCATCACTCTGATATTGGTATGCATGCTGCATTGCATCTGAGTTAATAACAGTGCCTTGATGCGGAATAACAAACCACTCTGCCGTATTCTCTCCAAGACATTGTGCTTCTGGAGTAGGGAAGTCTCCCCAATCTCCAAGTTCAGATACTGCTCTTAGTATCGTAACAGCTACCGTACTGTCTTCAGAAAGTACTTCATACTCATGCAGGCCTCTATTTGCAATCGTGAGTCCATGATGGTCATCAGAGACGCCAACAAAAGCTTGCTGATGATGGTCAAAGCTTGGATTTTCCCATTCTGGCTCTGGTTTATTACTACGCTTTACCACTTCAAATATACTATCTGCATAGTGATCCGTGATATTTAATTTCGTTGGATACAACACGCGAATACGATGATCCTTCGCTGTGTTTAACATCGTTGCTTTTAAGGAAATTCCTTTTGCCGCTTTATCTAACGTTAATAGCGTAGTCATGTTGATTGTCTTCATATCTTTAGCCCGACCAGCCTTACGATCTTTGTGCCACACGAGACGCGCTTTTTCCTCATCAAAAGCAGCATCTGCAGAGGCAGGAACTTCCCATTGATGTCTGATTTCTACTGTCGCCCGAACGGCTGTATTTTCCACTAACTTGATTTCAGCAGTTACATCACTTGTGGTAAGTGCTTCACTATTGCCTGTCATTTTAAACATATATTCATTCCCGATATCTCCTGTATCCTCATACATACCGAGATGCTCAAATACTTTACCAGACGCCTTGTCCGTTAACGTATAAGCACCATTGTCATGAATATGGACATGCAGATGTTCATTTTCTAGTTCCCGTTCACTTTTAGCAATAGGAGAAGTTTCAAGCAGCGTTTCTGATACTTCGACTTGTGGCATGACGTAATACGTTTGATAACCAAATTGCGGAAGCGCTTGTGCTAGAAATTGCACTTCTACAACTCTTGCGAAATAAGCTCGACGGAACCCATCATCAGGTAAATCATAGCCAAAGCGAACACCTAAATCTTTGACGGTAAGCAACTGTTCGTTACCTTGTGCATCTTTCAAGATAAAAGATGGAAGTTGCTTTTGTTCTAAATAACTTGGTATTTCTTCGAATGACATATCTGCAAAAAAGACTTTCTCTACTTCCACTTCTTTCGTAATTACTTCATCTTTACTCCAACCTGAAGTGTTGAACACAATAAGTGGAATAACTTGCTCATCATCCGTAAAGCTTGGCTTCGTCTCTATCAGTGAAGCGATGTTTTGTACATTTTCGGCAATAATCATCTCCGCAGTTTGCTCTACTTTTTCAAACCTGGTGACCATTTCTCTATGCACTTCATCCACGCTACAGCCACAAATGCTATCATGAGGATGGTTTTTCATTAATGTTTTCCAAGCATATTTCAGATACTGTTTCGGGTATTCAAATCCTAGCAAACTCGCCATGACAGATAGTGGTTCAGCCTTTCTTTCTAGTAAAGATTGACTCTTTTGGTTCATCTGTTTTAAATAAATGCGAGCAGAAGCCGTATTCACGAGTGTAGCCCATCCGTCCGTCCGTTGATTGCGTAACTCACCGTGAATGGACTGCAATCCATCTGGCAAATGTTGCTTGACAGCATCCATATAATCAGGAAAATTGGAGTGTACAAACTCAATATCTTCATACATTTCATTGGCTAGTTGAATCGCATCTCCCATGTCTTTTTGTACAGGCTGATGATCACACCCGTTCATATACAATAATTGATTGGTGGATGCATACTTTTTTGCGTCAGCTAATTTTGTTTCCCAATATTTTTGCGCTGCATCTTGGTTTGTCGGAATTTCATTACCGTTAGAATACCAATTCGCAAATAAAATACCTAAAACGCTGGAACCGTCAGGGGATACCCAGTGCATTTCTGAGAAAGGAGATTCATAACTTTGCATTTCCCCCACTGTATTATTAAATCCTGTCGGCTTTACCCCTCGACCAAAGCCTGCGGTTTCTATACCTGCTTGTTGCAACAGCTGTGGCGCTTGTCCGTATATTCCAAATGTATCAGGAAAATAACCAATCATAACAGGTTGTCCGTACTCATTGCTATCTTGCATACCGTAAAGCATATTCCGCACGTTAGCCTCAGAACTAGTCAAAAATGCATCTTGTAATACATACCAAGGTCCGATATACAATTTTTTATCCTGAATGGCTTTCTTCAATTCATCTTTGCGATCAGGACGAATTTCTAAATAGTCTTCTAGTAAAATAGTCTGTCCATCTAAATGAAAACTACGAAAGCGATCATCGTTCTTAAATAAATCAAGTAGATTATCTATCAACTTAACCATATCAAATCGATGTTTTTCAAAAGGCATATACCACTCACGATCCCAATGTGAATGAGAGACAATATGCGCTGTAGTTTTTTTGTCCATATAGTATCACTCCAATATGATGAGTTTGATATTTCATGAAAGCGCTGTCATGTTTAATAGTGTAACTATATGAATACATTATTTTGAAAGCGATTTAAAGTCAATAAAACGCCCAGAACTAGTGAAGTTTTTTCATCATAACTAAAATAAATCCAATAGAACGATTGGATTTGTTTACACATGATTTCACTTCAAATATAAAGTTGAACAGTAAAAAAACCTATGATGACATTTCATAGGTCGTAGGTTCAATGGGCAATGTAATAGAAATCGTTGTTCCCATCCCAATCTTACTTTCTGCTTTCACCTTTCCTTCATGAGCTTTAATAATATTTTGAGCTATCGTCATACCTAAACCCGATCCTTCTTTTTCTGCATCTGTCGTTGTGCCACGGTAATATTTTACAAATAATTTGTCCAATGTTTTTTTATCCATTCCCACACCATCATCTTTGATGTGAATATGTACAGTATGAAAATGTTCGTCCATTTGTATAGTAACCGTAATTTTTGTATGTTCAGGATTATGTATTATCGCATTGTTAATTAGATTATGTAATGCCCTATACATTAGTTTTGTATCATAGCAAAAGGAAATGACTTCCTTCTCTGCATGAAGTGTGAGATTTATTTGATCCTTACTTGGATTACTGAGTATATCCGCAATGAGCACTCGTGTCAGCTCAACCATATTTTTTTCTTCTTTTTGCAATGGTATTTTAGCTTCTGTCAACTTAAAAGATAAATTTAGATCATCAATTAGTTCTTTAATATGACCGCCCTTCTGTTCAATTTCATGAAGAAACTGTTTCTTCTCTTCCTCCGTAAAATCATACGGAGAAGATGTTAATAATGCCGCATATCCGTTAATGTATGTAAGTGGTGTCCTTAAATCATGTGTGACTCCCTCTAACCATTCTTTTTGCAACGCTTCAATTTCTTTTCTCCTCGTTTCTGAGTCTTTCAACCTAGAAGATAATTCTGAGATATTAAGTAGAACCTTATCATATAAATGATATGGTCTTTTCCATTTCTGTTTCTTCTCATTGTATATCTTTTGTTTAATTGAAGGAGCTTCATATTGCCCCTTAGATAAATTAGAGATCCATAATGCCATAAACCAGAGCGGTTTACCAATATACCAACCAAAGATGAAACTAAAAAATATAACGGTGGCAACGATAATGAACGGCACCAATAATTCAAATGTTAATTGATTGCTTTCCGTTGATATGTTTATGAGTGGAAAAAGATAGTCTATCGTAATCATCACGATGAATGCGAGTGAAAACATCAACGAAAATAGTAGCAAAATAAAAAATACACTAAAGCGAATATTTACTTTCAACCTGCTCACCCTTCGGAGGTACAAATTTATATCCAATACCTCTTAATGTAATAATCATTTTTGGTGATTTTGCATCACGCTCAATTTTTCTTCTTAATTTGGAGATATGCATCGCTACTGTTTTTTCATCATTAGCATAGGAAGATTCCCAAACCCTTTGATATAACTGTGCAGAAGTAAACACTTGATTGGGATGTTCACAAAAAAATACAAGCAATTTAAACTCTTGCGCTGTATACGTTACGGGTTCACCTTGTACCGTTAACGTACCTTCCACTATATTTAAAATGAAGGTGCCATAGTCGTAGCAATTTATTGGTGCATGTGAAACGGGTTGTAACTTTTTTTGTCTTCGCAGTTGTACATGAATACGAGCGATGATTTCTAGTGGATTAAAAGGCTTTGTAATATAATCGTCCCCTCCTACACCAAATGCAGTTAACTTATCTAAATCACTAGAACGAGCAGTAAGAAATAAAATGGGGGTGTCTGTAAATTGACGAATACTTCGACAACAATCTAACCCATCCATATCCGGAAGCATAATATCTAGTACAATGACATCAAACTGCTGTTTACTCAATACAGACAGTGCTTCCTCTCCACTTTCGCATGTCGTGATATGACTAAACCGTTCCTTTTCTAACGTAATTTTCATTAAATTCAATATTCCAATTTCATCGTCTACTAATAAAATTTTTTCTGGTCTCGACACGGCTTATCCCACCTTTGAAACGTTAATTTTTGACTCTTTTGCCCCACTTTTATCGTGGGGCTTTGACTATCATTTGAAAACCACTTACTTTTGGCTTGCTTATGTCATGAAATAATGTAATCTTCTTGGCATGTCGCTTGTATCATGTTTAATGCAGTCTTATACCTTTGCAGTAATTGCTGCATCGTCGCAAGTGAAAATCGATGTGAATTGAATCGGAATGTCATATTTAGTTTACCTTCCATAATACTAGCACTAACGTCTAAGTCATAAGGCCATGGAAAATCAAGATGTACCATATCTCCCATCGGTATGTTTGAACTGCATACTGTATGTTGCTCAAATCCATTTTTAAATTGTCCAAGATAATTGAACATTACATTGGGACGCAAATTAATGTATAGCGCATGTTTGTGCTGCTTTTCTGTCAAGTATTTTAGCATACTGTAGCTCATTCCTTTGTTCGGAATATTTCTAAACGTTCGCTTCACGGTTGATATAACTGCAGAAAGTTCCCTACTTTGTTCTTGAATGACAACAGGATAGACTGACGTAAACCAACCAACTGTTCTAGAAACATCCACACCATCTAACATTTGTTCACGCCCATGTCCTTCTACATCAAAAACAACACAATCTTTACCTGTCCACTGTTGCATAGAAAGGACAAATGCACTAAAAAGTAATTCATTTGTTTCGGTTCCAAATACTTTGTTGGCTTTCATCAGTAGCACATTCGTTTGCTCTTTTGTAAACTCTACACTCAACGGTTTCATTTCACCGAAAGTTGCTTCCCGTGCTACAGCTTCAGCATCAGCTGGTAAACGAGGGGTTTCTATTTGTAAAATTGGTTGCCAATATGCTAACGCTTGTTGGACAAAAGATGGTGTATTGGCAAGAGAAGTCATTTCTTTACCCCACTGTTGGTAGGATGTTGTTTTAGCGGGAAATTTGATTTCTTCTCCTTGTAATAGTTGATCATATGCGTATTCAAAGTCTTCCATTATGACGCGCCATGATACCGTATCTATCACTAAATGATGAACAATAAGAAGTAAATGATCTCCGTCATTTGTATGAAATAAAGCTAGTTTAACTAATCGCCCTTCAGTAATATTAAAGCTGCGTTGTAATTCGTTGGCAGTATGTTCAATTCGCTGTTCTACTTTTGTCTCCTTTGTATAATCGTATACGTCTAATGTAAAATGTTCTCCTGCAACACCTTGATTGATTTGCACCTGCTGCATATTTTTCATTTCATATTTCATTCTTAATGCATCGTGATGGGCTAATATTTTGTTGAAAGAACCTTGTATTGCAGCTACATCCCATCCTTGTTTATGCTTCAACATGACCGCCTGATTCCAGTGATTTGGTGTACCAGTTAGTTCAAATACCCATTTCTGAATTGGTGCAAGTGGCACTTCTCCTTCTACTACGCTGTCATTCATCACCGCATCATCTCTATATACAAACGGAGTAAGTTCAGCAATGGTAGGATACGTAAAAAGATGTTTTAATTTGAACGTCCATCCGTGCTTTTTTAATTTAGCTATGATTTGAATCGCTTTAATAGAATCTCCACCCATTTCAAAAAAGTGATGCTGCATCCCCACTTTTGATACTTCCAGCACTTCCTCCCAGACCGATGCTATCACCTTTTCCTTCTCTGTTGTAGGTGGATGATATCCATGCTGATCTAAACTTGGTTTAGGTAATTGATGATGATCAATTTTCCCATTGACGGTAAGCGGAAGAGCAGATACTTCCACAAAGAAAGTTGGAACCATATAATCAGGCACATATTGACCTAGCCATATGCGAAGATCGGATCCAGCAATACGTTTTTTCGGCACATAGTAAGCACATAGGGAAATTTCATTTTCCGCTGCTGCATGCTGTGCAATAAACACTTCTTGCAATTGATCATGTTTTAATAGTGTATTTGTTATTTCCCCAACTTCTACTCGATGACCACGTATCTTCACTTGATTATCGATGCGACCTAAATATTCAATTTCTCCATTTTGCAACCAGCGAGCAACATCGCCTGTCTTATACATCAACTTTCCTGGTTCAAAAGGGTTGGGAATGAATTTCTCCTTTGTTAATAATGGACGATTATAATATCCTAATGCTAACCCTTCGCCACTCACGCATAGTTCACCTGGGACACCGATAGGTTGAAGTTGATGATCTGTATTAACAATATAAACCTTCGTATTTTGAATTGGTTTCCCAATTGTTATATGTTCAGTATGGACATCACAAGCTGCAATCGTTGCACAAACCGTTGTTTCTGTTGGTCCGTATGCATTAAAAAACATCCGACCCTTACTAAATCGTTGAACGATATCCAATGAACAAGGCTCTCCAGCTGTAACTAATGTCCGTAATGCCGGAAGCTCCATTGTTTCCATCGTCCTTACTACAGAAGGCGGCAGCGTAGCAACCGATACGTCTTTTCTATGAATCCATTGCGCTACACCTTCCTCTAATATCGTTTCTCGATCCTCTATCAGGAGGGTGGCTCCAGTTAATAGCGTAGGGAACATATTCCATACTGACGCATCAAAGCTAAAAGATGAAAACTGCAGCACACGACTGTTTTCCCTGATATGCAGTGTATCTGCAATTAAACTTAAATTAACGACGCTGTGATGTTTAACCATCACACCTTTCGGTTTTCCAGTGGAACCGGAAGTATAAATAATGTAAGCTAAATCATCGGGATCCATGTCTTTTTCGACTGCGGTTAACGATGGAGCAAGATGATTCAGCATAGATTTAGTTATCATCGTTCCTTGGTATTGCTCTGGCTTCATCTTCATATCATCTACAAACAATAAAGAGGCACCGCTATCTTCTAAAAAGTATTGAATTCTTTCCTTTGGATAGGTGGGGTCTATCGGCAAGTAGGCAGCGCCAGCTTTTAAAACTGCAAAAATAGCAACGATCGTTTCTACAGAAGGAGAGAGCATAACGCCAATAACATCGCTCCGCTTTACCTCTTTTTGCAGTAGCAATGCAGCCACTGTATCTATTTTTCGTTTTAATTCCGCATACGTAAGCTGCTCATTACGATACTCAACCGCAATGTGATGTGGCGTTTGTTTCACTTGTTGTTCAAAGCAGTACATGATCGTTTGATGTGTAGAATCGTGAAGTGCAGTTTGATTAAAGTTATGGAGCAACTGCTCTTTTTCCGAAGTCGTAACTAACTCTAATTCCTTTATTGTCGCTTGTGGTTGATTTATCATCTGCTGCAACAACATTTTATAATGCTCAATCATTCGCTCTATCGTATCACGTTTAAACAGACCCTCATTATAAACGACGTCGAATCCAAGGGTTTCCCCACTCTGAATCTCCCATGTCATATCAAATTTTGCACTTCCCGCTTCTAATTCATATCCTTTGAATTGTCTACTAGAAACGTTAGAAGTAAAATCTTCTATGTCCTGCAATATAAACAACGTGTCAAACAATGGGTTTTTACTCACATCTCGTCGAATGTTTAATTGGCTCAACAATTCTTCCAACGGATAATCACCATGTTGATAGACAAGCATACAAACCTTTTTTAGTGCTGTAACAAATTCCTCTATACTTTGTTCTGGCTTTACTTCATTCTTGATGGGCAGCACATTAGCAAACATACCTACAATCGGTTCCAAGCTTGCCATATGGCGGCCAGACACGGGAGAGCCGACAACAATTTGTTGCTGTCCTGAATATTTACATAAAAGAATATTGTAAGCAGCCAACATCCACATATACAATGTAACACCACGATCTGTTGCATGCTGACGTAACTGTTGTGTCATCTGTGCATCTAATTCAAAGCGAATATGTTCTCCTTTGAACGTTTGAACTCGAGGTCTAGGATAATCTGTTTGTAAATCCAACGGCTCCACCTTATCAGCAAATTCTCTACGCCAGAACTCACCTTTTTTATTAAAGTCGTCAGACATGAACCACTCCTGCTGCCACACTGCATAGTCTTTGTATTGCAAGGGAAGTACAGGTAAAACACGTTGTTCGTATAGTTGAATAAATTCCTGCGTTAAAATATTCATTGACATGCCATCTACAATAATATGATGTGCATCGAGCAGTAACAGATGTCTGCCTTCCTGTATGTTCACATACTTGGCACGGAAAAGTGGAGCTTTATGCAAAGAAAAAGGCTGTATAAAATCTTCAATTTGCTTATCTACTGCTTCTGCTTTAACAAGACATGCAGGCAATTTTACAATAATATCTTCCTCCACTTTTTGCATTAATTGACCATCTACAAAATGGAATGATGTGCGCAGCGCTTCATGTCTTGCCACCAATTGCTGTAAACAATGCTCTACATGTTCATGTTCCACTACTCCTTCTATCTCTATGGCAAATGGAATGTTATAACTAACTCCTTGTTCATCTAGTTTTTCAATAGCAAAAATTGCTTTTTGCTGTGCCGTAGCAGGATAGTAGTCTTTCTCTTGAGCAGGCGCAATATCAGCATACGTTCGCCCTTGACTGTGCTGCATAAATTGTGCCAGCTGCTTAATAGTAGGTCTCAAAAATATTTCGTTAACCGGAACATCCATATCGAATGCTTTCTGCAATTTGGAAACAATCATGGTGGCTTTTAGTGAATGACCTCCTAATTCTAGGAAGTGATCTTGAATCCCTATCTTTTGTACTTCTAATACCTGTTGATAAATGTTCACCAGTTTAAGTTCTACTTCATTTCTTGGTTCTTCGTACGCTGCGCTTGCTTGTCTCTTCTCCTGTGGATCAGGCAGCGCATCTCTTTTTATTTTACCATTAAATGTTATAGGTAAGGATTGTAATTTTATGAAATATGACGGAATCATATACTGTGGTAATGAAGATACCATGTCATCCCGAATCGTTGAGGGTGAGGTTGGTTTTTCCTCTACATAATACGCACATAAATAATATATCCCTTGCTGGTCTTGCTTCGCGATCACAATACCATCTTTCACATCATCCAATTGCAAAAGTTTAGAAGTTACTTCACCTAACTCAATACGATGTCCCCGTATTTTCACTTGGTGATCCATGCGTCCTAAATATTCCATTTCCCCATTTGGCAGTCTTTTCACTAAATCACCTGAGCGATACAATTTGTATCCGCTAATAAAAGGATTATCTATAAAACGCTCTTTCGTTAACTCACTGCGATGCAAATATCCACGAGCTACCCCTTCGCCACTTACACATAGTTCTCCAGGCACCCCATCTGGTAATATACGCTGGTCGGGATCTAAAACATAAGTTTTCAACGTCGGGATGGTTCTTCCGATATTGCTTACATTTAATTGTATATCCTCATCCGTTACTTCCTTATATGTTACATGTACGGTCGTTTCTGTAATACCATACATGTTAATTAACATCGTATCGTTGTATTTACGTTTCCAGTCTTTTAACTTTATTGGGGATAAAGCTTCTCCACCAAATATAACTTTACGAAGACTTAACGGTTGCCCCTGCTCTAACATCGCCTGTTCTATGAACAAATAAAATGCCGCGGGCGTTTGATTTAAAATCGTGACCTGTTGGTCTCTCACTACATCGTAAAATTGCTTTGTATCTTGTGCTACCTGTAGTGAGACGATAACTAGTCTACCACCGTAAAGCAGTGCACCGTAAATCTCCCATACAGAGAAGTCAAAACACATAGAGTGAAACATCGTCCATGTATCATGCTCATTAAAATCAAAAAGATTTTGTTCATGAAATAGCAAACGAACGACATTACGATGCTCCACCATTACGCCTTTAGGTTTTCCAGTGGAACCAGACGTGTAAATGACATATGCAACATCGTTAGGGTCAACTTGCAACTGTAAATTAGAATGATCCTCTTGTTTTAAATGCTGTTCTGCCAGTACAATCGTTGTTCCTTCATATTTCGGCGAGACCATAGAAGCATGTTCTACGATCAACACTTGCGCCTGACTGTCTGCAAGCATATACTGTATTCTTTCCTCAGGATAATGAGGGTCAATTGGCAAATACGTACCGTTTGCCTTCAATATGGCCAGCATACTCACCATCATATCTAATGAACGATCAATGCAGATGGCAACGATCGTCTCTTTCTGCACATCATTTTTTTGTAATATTCTCGCTAATTGATTTGCTTTTTCATTCAATTGGGCATACGTATACTGCTTGTTTTCATATGTAACCGCGATGCGATCAGGTGTGCGTTGTACTTGATCCTCAAACAACTGATGTACTGTCTTATGTTTCGGATAATCGACATATAGCTGGTCATCGTCTGACAGGATGTGTTGCTCCTCTTCCTTCGTTAACCATTGTATTTGCTGTATTTCCAATTGAGGGTTATCAATTACACAGTTAAAAATGTTACCCATATATTGTGAGATGTTTTGTATAAATTCTGATGTATATTGCTCCTCGTTAAAGGCAAATGTGACATGGAGTCGATCACTAGGCTCCACCACTATAGTTAGGCCATAACTGCTAGGTTCATAGGATTCACCACGTGCAAAAGAAAGACCTAATTGATTGAACTTCTCTTGCACAGAATCCGATGTGGATTGATAGTTTTCAAATACGACGATATGATCTATTAATTTATCACCACATGCGGAATCAGCTTGAATGTCTGCAAGGGAAACGTGCTCCTGTTGCTTCGCTTGTATTGCCCATTCATGATTTCGTTGTAATAGAGTAGCAAATGTATCTCCTACTTGTGTATGTATTCTTACAGGTACAGTATTAATAAATAAGCCAACTATTTTTTCCACGTGTGGAATTTCCGGTGAGCGTCCAGACACTACAGCACCGAAAACAGCATCGTTAACTGTATTTACTTTTTGCAGCAAAATACCCCATACAGTTTGAAAAACGTTGTTTACCGTTGTTTGATATGTTTTTGCTAGTGTAGACAACTGTGAGGTTAATTCAGCATCTAGCTGCCACTGATATTCACGATATGTAAATTGATCCGCCGGATTTTTTTGGTTTGGTATGGTCGTTGCATCTTCAAAGCCTTGTAAGCTTTCTTGCCAAAATTGTCTACCACGATCATAATGTTGCTGTTGCAACCACTGTACGTATTGGCTGTACGGAATTTCCTGTTCTATATAAGGTGTTTCACCTTTCAGCAACTGACCATATACGGTAATTAGTTCATCAAAAACAATACTCCAGCACCAACCATCCATTAACATGTGGTGAAAATTCCAAATTAGCTCATAGTTTTCATGACCCAATTTAACGAGATGAAGTCGAATGAGTACATCTTTCGTTAAATCAAAAGCACGATTTCGATCACTTGTCCTATACTGTACTAATGCTTTCTGCTTCTCTTCTAAATAGGACAAATCTACCAATTCAAGTTTTGCGGGTCTGTCTTTGAAAATGATTTGTAGAGGTTGGTTTACTTTTTCATAAACAAAGGCCGTTCTTAGTACATCATATTTCTGAATGATATGATTAAAACTCTGCTCAAGCAGCTCGGCGTGCATCACGCCTTTTAACTTGACACAACCTTGAACAATATGAAGATTTGCTTTACTATCTTGGATGGCATGATACAACATCCCACTTTGCATAGGAGTTAGCTCATAAATATCTTTAATGTTTTTCTTATTCATTCCTCTTCCTCCCTTTATGCTCTCAAATGGGTGTGGTACTTTGGAGACATACATCTCCACAGCAACACACCTTACAATTTGTCATTCCAACTTTTTACTTACCTCCTATAACTAACCTAATAGCTCAAACACGTCATCCAATTCTTCAGAAGAAAGCTTCTTTGCACTAAAATCACTTGGTGTTACTTCACTCTCTTTTTTGTTTACACAATGATGCACGAGATTTTTTACATGATGTTTAAATTTTTCGCTCCATTGAAGTACGCTCTGTTGACTTAGACGCAGTGCATCATATTGAAAGTGAAACACCAATTGATTTTGTATGACAGCACCATTGATATTTAGTACATGAGCATCCTCCACTTCTACACTACTATCATTTCCTGTAGGCAAGTTTGAAAGATGGAAACGGTCGTTTTCATTTTGTTGATCAAATTGACCTAAGTAATTAAACAGCATGTTAGGTTGTAGTGTAGACTCCTTTTGATCAAAGTGCTCTTTATTCATAAGATATTTATAAATACCGTATCCCAGCCCCTTGTTCGGAATGCGGCGCAGTGTTTCTTTTACGCTTTTGATGACATTAGATATACTTTCATCATCGCTCCATTGAATTACAACAGGATATAACGACGTAAACCAACCGATTGTACGTGTAAGATCTACCCCATCTATAATGTCTTCACGTCCATGTCCTTCTAAGTGAATACCTAGTTGCCTTTCCCCCGTCCAATCTTTCATCGTTATCGCTAATGCCGATAACAATAAATCGTTAATTTCAGTATGGTAAGCCTGATTGGCATTCGTTAAGAGCTGTTCAGTTAAAGCTTTATCAAATTCAATAGACACTACTTTATACTGTTCACTTACACCCACCTTTTGCTCTACTTTTTCCTGTGGCAAATGTGTAAGTTTGACTTGTTCTAGTTGCTGCCAATAGCTTATTTCTTCTACCATTGCATCACTATTTGCATACGTTTGTATTTGCTTAGCCCAATCTTGATATGACGTCGTTTTGTCTGGAAGCCTAACGTCCTCTCCTTGTTCCAACTGCTCATAACATTGGCTAAAATCTTCGATTAAAATACGCCAGGATACTCCATCCACGATTAAATGATGAACAACACACAACAAATAATCTCCTTGTACCGTATGAAAATGTGCCATAGCGAGCAGTGGTCCTGTTTCAATATTTAAACTTCTGTGCAGTGTATTTGCTTCCATTTCGATGCGCTCTGAAATATTTTCATCTGCTTTTATGTGAAACGAATGATCATGAAATACTTCTCTTGTCACTGGTTGATGCTCTTGCTTTACTTGTTCATCCACGATAGGAAAAATAAGTCGAAGTCCATCATGATGTCCAATACAATGCAGGAAAGCTTTTTCACATATTTCCATGTCAATTCCATCTTCACTGTGCAATAAAATAGACTGATTCCAGTGATGTTTATTTAACAACTTCTTCTCATAAAACCAATGTTGAATTGGAGTTAACTCTACTTCTCCTGTTACTAACCCTTGGTGTATGTCATGATCTTTCTGCTGAATGAAAGGAGCTAGCTGTTTTATACTTGGGTATTTAAATAAGTTGCTCATATCTAATTTCAAACCACGCTTACTTAACGAAGCAATGACATGAATGGCTTTGATTGAATCTCCACCGTATTCAAAAAAATTATCTGTCGTTCCGACAGACTCTACATGTAGGACTTCTTGCCAAGTTTGTAATAGCACACTTTCCATCTCATTGTCTGGTGCAACATAATCACGTTGCTGCATGACAACACGTGGCAGGGCCTTTCTATCCAACTTCCCGTTATGCGTAAGTGGAAGTTGCTCTATTTCCATAAAATGAGCAGGAATCATGTATTCAGGCAACGTTTTGCCTAGGTGCTCCCGAATGACTTGAATACTAAATCTTTTTTGCGACGGCACGATATATGCACAAAGCATATCCGTTCCACTATCATCTTTTACTGCAACTACAGCACCATCCTTCACTTGATCACATTGCAGCAAAACAGAATGAATCTCATCGAGTTCTATTCGTAAACCTCTTATTTTTACTTGATTATCTATTCTACCTAAATACTCTATATTTCCATCTGGCAGCCAACGAGCTAAATCCCCCGTTTTATACATTTTTTCCCCTATTTTGAATGGGTTATTGACAAACTTCTCTGCCGTTAAATCTTCTCTATTCATATACCCTCTAGCTAAGCAAGTTCCAGAGATACAAAGTTCTCCTGCAACGCCAATAGGCTGTAGTTGCTCTACTGCATTCAACACGTATAATTGAACATTGTCTAATGGTTTACCAATGGGTACACTACGAAACTTCTCTTGTGGTGAACAATGAAAATGTGATACATCGATGGTAGCTTCTGTTGGCCCATATAAATTGTAAAGATGGGCATGCGGCAGCCACTGATAAAATCGTTCTACTTGTTGTGGAAGTAATGCCTCGCCACTAGCAAACACCCGACGCAAACTACTTGCTTTTTCCACGTTGTGTGGTATTTCCATATAGTCTAAGAATCCATTTAACATCGAAGGTACAAAGTGAATGGCTGTCACATGATGTTTAGCTATTGTATTCAGCATATGTTCCGGTGATTTCTCTTCACCATGTTTCAGTAAACACAATGTTGATCCAGCAAAAAACCACATGAAAATTTCCCAAACAGAGACGTCAAAAGCGAACGGTGTTTTTTGCAACAGTACATCACTTTCTGAAATGTCATACTGTTTGACCATCCAACCGATTCGATTTATTACTGTATGATGCTCAATCATGACACCTTTAGGTCTTCCTGTAGAACCTGATGTATAGAGTACGTATGCTAAATCGTGCTGTTCGTTACGATGAGGTAGATTATGAGTGTGTTGACTGTAAGATGTCTCGTCATTCACATGAACGGCATCGACTGGTAATGATGATAGGAATGTATTGGTGTGATGATGGACTAAAACAAGTCGAACTTCACTATTTTCGATCATGTATTGGATGCGGTCAGTTGGATAATCAGGAGATATCGGCATATATGCTCCGCCAGCCTTTAAAATAGCTAAAATACTAATCATCATATCGATAGATCGTTCCACACATAAACCAACCACCGTATTTCTACCTACACCTCTACGCTGCAATGTATGGGCCAACTGATTCGCTTTTTCATTCACTTGCTTATACGTTAGCTGCTCATGGTTTGCAATCAACGCTGTTTTGTATGGTGTCTTGGTTGCTTGTTGTTCGAAAATGTAATGTAAAGGTTGGTGCACCGGATAGTATACAGGCTCGTTGTTGTTAAACGAAAATAAAATTTGCTCGCTTTCCTCTGTTGTTATCATCTGAACATGTTGTAACTGTTGCATTGGATGTTGAAGCAATTGGGTAAGTATATGCTCAAAATGAACCGTCATCCGTTCAATCGTCTCTCGATGAAATAAATGCGTACTGTATTCTACCGTCACTTCAAGCTGATCTTTTTCTTCTACATACCATGACAGATCAAATTTGGAATTTTTCCACAGTGTATTTTGCTTTTCGTATGTGAGATTATGGGAGTGTGTATGCTTTTCTGTTTCATTTACGACAATCAACATCGTATCAAACAATGCACTGCGACTTACATTACGTGGTAATTTCAATTTTTCAACCAGCTGTTCAAATGGATAATCAGCATGGTCAAATGCTTCGATCACCATCTGCTTCACTTTTTGCATGAAGTGTTGGAACGTTTGACTACCTTCAGGATAATTACGGAGTGCAATCGTATTGGCAAACATACCGAAAATATTGTTCACGTCAGGATGATAACGTCCTGATATTGGCGTACCCACTACAATATCTTCTTGCCCAGTGTATTTGGATAAAAAAACATTATATGCTGCTAGTAGTATCGAAAATAATGAAATTTTTTCTTGGTGCATGACCGCCCTTAGTTTGCTACTCAGATCCTGACTCAATGAAAAAGTAACAATATCTCCATCGTACTGCTTCATGGACGGACGAGGAAAATCAGTGTGAAGCTGCAATGTTGGAACGGAATATTTAAACTGATTCAACCAAAATGCTTCGTGCTCATTCACCTTCTCAGACTGTAAATATTGTTGATGCCATGCTGTGTAATCTTTATATTGAATAGGTAGTGGTTGTAATGTCTCACCTTCATACAGTTTCATCAGTTCAGATAACAAGATATCTACAGATGCACCGTCAGATATAATGTGGTGCATATCTATAAAAAACGCATGATGTTTTTCTGAAATTTTAAAAAGATAAGCTCGAAACAACGGTGCTATATTTAATGTAAAAGGCTGAATAAGAGATAAAATGACATCATTCAATTGATGTTGTTCCACTTCTCTAACATCTAGATGAAACGGAATAGATTCGTGTACTTTCTGCCACAACTGTCCATCGTTCACATGAAATGAAGTCCGAAGCGCCTCATGTCTTTGTATGAACTGCATCATCGCCTTTTCCCACTTGTTAACGTCAAATTCGCCATGTAGATGCAATAAATAAGGAATGTTATAACTGGTACCTACTCCGTCTATTTGCTGAATGGCATACATTCGTTGCTGTACAGAAGATATAGGGTACAAATCTCGCTCTTCTACAGCCTGAATCATGTCGTAAGAAGAAGTTTGCATGGATTTCATTCTAGATGCCAGTTTCACGATAGTGGGATGCTCAAAAATAGCTTTGAACGGAATATCAATTTGAAACTTTTTATACATAAGAGCATGAAGTGTCATCACTTTTATCGAGTTTCCACCAAGATCGAAAAAGTTATCTGTCGTGCTGATGGATTTAATAGATAACACTTCTTTCCATATGTCCAACAGCTGTGTTTCGACTTCATTTTTGGGTTTTACCATTTCATCGGTACTTACTAGTATGGGATCTGGAAGTTTATTTCTATCTACTTTCCCATTCGCTGTTAAAGGAATTGCTTGTAACTCAACAAAATATAGTGGAACCATATAAGACGGGAGTTTAAGCTTCATATACTGCTTAAGCTCAGAAGTAGAACAGGACGTGTTCTTCACAACATATGCACACAGTTCATTCGTTCCCTCATTTGTATACACTTTCACCGTGACATGACTCAGTGCAGGATGACTTGCCAACACCTTTTCTATCTCTTCTGTTTCTATTCGAAAACCTCTTACTTTAACTTGATGATCTTTTCTTCCCACGTATTCGATGTTTCCATCAGGATGAAACTTGGCTAAGTCTCCACTACGATACAATTTTTCATTCGGAACAAATGGATTATCAATAAATTTATTTTTGGTTAATGCTTCTCGTTTCCAGTACCCTTTTGCCAATCCTTCCCCACCAATACATAATTCCCCTACTACGCCTATCGGCTGAAGTTGTAATTGATCATTGAGAATGTATACTTTTTTATTAGAGATTGGTTTTCCAATGAAAACTTGATCCATCTCTGGTGTAACAACCGCCGTAGTCGAATCAATCGTCGCTTCTGTTGGACCATACGAATTGATAAATTTTCTACCCTGCCCCCATAAAGAAACCAAGTCCTTTGTTACCACTTCCCCACCCACACCTATCACACGTAAGTCTGGTAATTGCTCGTAAGGAAGGGCCCTTAAGAACGAAGGTACAAAATCAACAAGCTGAATGCGCTTCTCTTTCATCCACTGTACAAAGGAAGCACCCGATAACATAAACTCTTTTTTTACTAAATAGAGCTTTGCTCCATTAAACAAACTGCAAAATATTTGAAAGACAGAAGAATCAAAACTTATGGAAGCGGTCTGACAGACCCGGGTTCCAACGGTGAGATCAAAAGTATGACACATCAACGAAACCCCACATAACGATTGATGCTCAATCATAACCCCTTTGGGCTTCCCTGTTGAACCAGATGTGTAGATCATATACGCTAAATCTTGTGCAGTATTGATTGGTGTTACATTTTCTACATCTCCTGTATACCATGGAGCATCTTCTATGTTCATCGTTTCTCCCTTAAAACTTTCCACGCTTGGAAGTGCGCTTTGTTTTAATAGTAAACGAGCTCCACTATCTTCTAACATATACGTGATACGCTCTACAGGATACGTATGATCGATCGGAACATAGGCTCCACCTGCTTTTAGAATAGCAAGTAAGGCTACTATCATTTCAATCGAGCGATCCGACATGATCGCCACAAATTCGTTTTTAGTTACCCCTCTTTTTCTTAAATGCCTTGCCAACTGATTTGCTTTCTCATTCAACTCCGCATACGTCACTTGTTCATTTTCAAATACTAAAGCGACATGATTTGGTGTCCGCAATACTTGCTGTTCGAACATTTCCTGTGCTGTTATCGTTCTTGGATAATCCTGTTCAGTCTGGTTAAATGTATGAAGTAGCTGCTCTTTTTCCTTCTCAGAAGTTATTTCTATCTCTTGTATAGAAATGGAAGGATGAGCAAGAAGTGTAGTAATTAACGTCTCGATATGGAGCTGTATATGTTGCATAAATTCCGTGTCATATACTTTTTGGTTATAAGTAAGGTCCACTTCTAATTGCTCCATCGGATACACGGTCACACATAGATTGTAGTTTGTTTGCTCAAATGCTTGTAAATTCACTACTTGAAATGGTAACGTCTCACGATTTAAAGTTTCTAAATCAAGCGGATAATTTTCAATGACCATAATATGATCAATGAGTTGACTGCATGGTTGCTGATCTGTCTTCATTTCCGATAATGAAATATATTCATGTGCATCGGCATCAACGGCTTGCTGCTGCATTTTTTTCATTGCATCAATGACAGTATCATTGGGATCGGTATGCATTCGAGTGGGAATGGTGTTGATAAATAAACCCACCATCTTTTCAATATGTTCTATTTGTGCAGGTCTACCCGCTACCACTTTGCCAAATAAAATATCAGAAGTATTTTGATACTTTTGCAATAGTAAACCCCATATCGTTTGAAATGCGGTACTCATCGTGACACCATGTTGTCTAGCCCATTGAGAAAAAGAAGAAGTCATTTGTTCTGTTAAGCGAAATCGATGTGTTCCTCTTTCATAATTTTCTTCTTTTTCGTAATTGGATTGACGGGGTAGACCTCTTACTTCTTCATAGCCAGCTATATATTCATTCCAAAAATCAATAGATTGCTGCTTATCTTGTTTGCGAAGCCACTTTACATATACACTATAAGGTATTCCTTCTATTGTCGATATAGGCTGCCCATGATATTTTTGTTCATAAAAGTCAAACAACTCTTTGAATAAAACGCCTAAACACCAACCGTCTATCAAAATATGATGATGACTCCAGATCATTTGATAGGTTTCTTCCCCAGTTTGAATGACAGAGAAACGAAGAAGTAAATCCGATGACAAGTCAAATCCTTTACGTTTATCTTCTTCCAAAAACCGATCAACATAAGCTTGCTTTTCTTTTTCTTGTAAGGAAGAGATATCTTGAAACGAAATGTTTGCTTTTCTCTCCTTCCATACGACTTGCATTGGATTTTTAAACTGTTTATGCATAAAAACGGTGCGTAAAATATCATGTTTTTTAATTAAAGCATTGAGACTGTCTTCCATATCATCAACTTGAAATTTTCCTTGTATAGTCAGCGTCATTTGTTGGAAATAAGCATGTGAACTAGGATCTTTTAAATAATGAAATAAAATTCCTTTTTGTAATGGAGATAATTCATAAATATCCTTAATATCATCTTTCTGTATCATCTTGCACACTCCTCTTCCTTATCATTAATCCAACATGTTTAAAAAATTGTCTAGTTCTTCCACACTTATGTCTTCCGCAGTAAAGTCACTAGGTGTGTATACACGATGTTCCTGCTGCATGCAATGTTGTGATATATCCAGTAAAGATTGCTCATATCGTGTGGCAAATGCCGTCATCGTACTTTCTAAAAATAGATGCGGGTTGTAACGTAGAACAAATTTCAGTTTGTCATCCTCTATCATGCCATTGATATCTATAGCTGCTGTTAATGGGGTCAATGGGTGAAAAGCTTCTCCAGTCAACGTCGTATCCAGTTGAAGTCCGCCTTCACTTTCGTGCTGATTAAACCGACCTAAATAGTTAAAGCTTATCTCTGGTTGATGCTTAAATTGCAATGAATGTTCTGCAGAAGATAAATACTTCAGCACACTATAACCAATACCTTTGTTCGGAACACTTCGCAATGTTTCTTTCACATGCATAATGACGTCTGCAACCTTATCTGAAGGTAAAGTGAAATGCACAGGATACATAGAAGTAAACCAACCAATGGTTCTGGAAACGTTCATCTGCAAGCCAATCTCTTCTCGTCCATGACCTTCTAACAGGATAGAAGAAGTAGTAATGTGCATACTTTTTTGTAAAGCCATAATCAGCGCAGCAAGCAATACATCATTCATTTCTGTATGATAAATACCATGAATGTTGGTAAGTAGGTCATTTGTGTCCTTTTCGCTCAAATGAATAGAAACAGTCTTACTATCTTTCAAGTAGCAAATCGTATTTCCGTTCCTATCCTTAGGTAGTGAAGGGACATCTCTTCCTTCTGCTGCCTTCCAATACACGCTTTCTTGTTCTAGCTCTTTACTCCTTCTATACTGGATTAACTGTTGACTCCATGCTTGAAAGGAGTCTGTCTTCTTCGGAAGCGAAATGCTCTTTCCATTCCTAAGCTGCTCATACGCGGTGTGAAAATCTTCTAGTAAAATACGCCAAGATACGCCATCGATAACTAAATGATGAATGACAATGAGCAAATAATCTTTTTCCTGACTGTGAAATAGACCTAGCTGCATCAACTGTCCTTTTTCTATGTTCAGCATTTTTTGCAAACGATTTGCTTCCTGTGCAATGGTTTGTTGTACATCATCACATGCATCATGCTCATAAACATGCAAGGAATAAGGTTGATGCTCCACTCCGTTGTTCATTTGTTTCACCTTAGCATCTAACGTATAACACATTCTAAGCGCATCATGATGCTTCACAAGATGAGAGAAAACTTCATTTATTTTTTCCGCATTCCAGCGTTGTTCATGTTGTAACATAACCGCTTGATTCCAGTGATTACATATTGGCAAGTGCTGCTCAAAAAACCAAGTTTGTATTGGAGTTAAAGGAACATGCCCCTCTACCGCACATTGCTCAGATGTCATATTTCTTCGTTTTACCATCGGTGCTAGCTCAGCGATGGTCGCGTACTCGTATACATCTTTAATATCAATGTGGTATTGTTCGTTATTTAAGCGAGCTGCAATCTGAATTGCCTTGATGGAATCTCCACCTAACGCCAAGAAAACATCATTTACCCCTACTTTCTCAACGTCTAGAACATCCTCCCAAATGGATGCTAATTTTGTTTCCATTGCATTAGTTGGTGGTTTATACGACGAGTCCATGTACATCTGTTGTTTTGGGTCTGGAAGTGCCTTGCGATCCACCTTGTCATTTGCTGTGAGTGGGAGTTTTTCTATCGGTACAAAGTAAGATGGAACCATGTATTGTGGCAGTATGTCAGAAACATATTTTCTTATTGCTGTTATGCTGCCGGTATCAACCACTACAATATAGGCGCACAAGTAAACGCTATCGCTCTCTTTTGTATCCATGACAATCGCTTCATGGACATCTGGATGTTTTAATATGACCTCGGTAATTTCATTACATTCTATGCGATGACCGTTTATTTTCACTTGGTGGTCCATACGTCCCAACAGCTGAATATTACCGTCAGGAAGCCAGTGAGCAAGATCCCCGGTTTTATATATTTTTTCATTACTATTAAAAGGGCTATCAATAAATTTTTCTGCCGTTAGATCCGGGCGTTTCCAGTAACCTCTTGCAAGCCCAACCCCACCGATACAAAGTTCTCCGGTAACACCGATCGGTTGCAGTTGGTTGTCTTCGTTAAGAATCATAATTTTCATATTGGGCACTGGCTTGCCGATGGATAGACTACCTTCCCCATTTGGGAATATTGCATTCGTTGCCCCTACTGTCCCTTCCGTTGGACCATATCCATTAACGTAGGTTCTACCTTTTCCCCATGTTTTAATAAGTGGAAGAGAACAAGCTTCTCCTGCCGTAATTAGCGTCTTTAAATGAGGTAAATCCCTATATTCCAAATTACGCAGCATACTCGGTGGCAAAATGGCACTGGTAATCTCATTCCGTTCCATATAATCTACTAAATTAGAAATTAGCTCGTTTTTTTCTTCCACATACAAGGTTCCACCAGACAATAAGGTTAAAAATATTTCCGCTACGGAAGCATCAAAACTTAAAGAAGCAAACTGTAACACTCGGTTGCCTCTGCCCATACCGAAGATGGAATGAATAAGCTGAAAGCTACATACTCCTTGATGCTCTATCATTACCCCTTTTGGCTTCCCAGTAGAACCCGAGGTGTAAATCATATAAGCTAAATCTTGAGGTGTATTCCAGTGCTCTATAATATCCGTTCTCCCTCGCTTAAACCGCTCTATGTCTACTAGTATTTTTTGCCCCTTAAATGTGGAAGGGACTGATATATGGGATTGGGTGAGCAAATAATTTGTTTCACTATCTTCCAGCATGTACTGTATACGTTCTGCTGGATAAGTAGGATCTATTGGGACGTATGCACCACCAGCTTTTAGTACTGCGAAAATAGATACGATCATCTCTAATGATCTTTCAACCATTACACCAACAAATTGATCTACCTTAACCCCATTCTCTCTCAGCACTAATGCCACATCGTTGGCTCTTCTATTCAGCTCACGGTATGTTAACTGCTGATCTTTGAATACGACAGCAACCGTTTCAGGTATCGTCTGGGCATAATGCTCAAACATTTGCTGAATGGTCTTATCTTCGTGGAAAGGTGTCTTTGTATCATTAAACTGTTCTACTATTTGATTCTTTTGACGTGGTGGTACGAGTTCTATATCAACAAAAGAAGTTGTTGGACTATTTATCAATTGCTGCAATACATACCGATACTGTTCTGCCATCCTAGCAATAGTGTCTTCTGTAAATAAAGCTGTATTGTACTCCAAGGTGACATCTATATGATTTGCTGTTTCTATTAGTTCCCAAGTTAAATCCAATCGGGCATGCTTACTATCTATTTTCTGTTCTTGTAATGTCACCCCAGAAATATGCAGTGGGGTTCTATCTATGTTCTGTAAAATAAACATCGTATCAAACAGTGGATTACGGCTAGCATCTCTTACATGCCCTAGTTCCTCTACAAGTCGTTCAAATGGATAGTCCGCATTGTCATATGCTTGCAAGACATTGGCTTTCACCATTTTTAAAAACTGTTCAAACGACTGCTTTTTATCTGATTTAATTTGTAAAGGTAATGAGTTTACAAACATTCCGATGACATCGTTTAACTCACTATGCGATCTGCCGGCAACTGCAGTTCCCACAACAATATGATGTTGACCAGTACATTTGGATAACAGTACATGATAAGCGGCCAATAATAACATGTACGTTGTTACGTCATATTTTGCTGCCGTTGTATATATGCTTTGAGTCAGTGACTTCTCTAACTGAAATGTGAAAGTGCTGCCTTCAAATGTTTGTCTTATCCCCCTTTGAAAATCAGTAGGTAATTGTAAAATAGGAGGTTCACCTTCAAATTGTTCTAACCAAAACTGCTTTTGTTTTTGTAATCTTTCACTTTGCAGCATGTCATGCTGCCACACAGCGTACGTTTTATATTGATGTGCTAAAGATGGTACTTCTTTTCCTTCATATATTGCAGAAAGCTCCTTTTTAAACAATTCCATCGACGTACCATCTGTAATCATATGATGCATGTCAATGATCAACATGTTCAGCTTATTGTTTACATATATAAAACCCGCTCGCAGTAGCTTTGGCGTATGAAATGAGAATGGGGAAATAAAACTAGCAATTGCTTCATCTATTTCTTCCTCACACTTCACATGCACTTCAGCATAAGAGATTTCAGATGAAGGGTGCACTTTTTGCATCAATTCACCCTCGATTAGATGGAAAGAAGTTCGTAAAATCTCATGTCTATTGACGATAGATTGTAATGCATGTAACCACTTATGTTTATTTATTACTCCTTCTACTTTCCACAACAACGGTACATTATAACTACAACTGGTTTCATCTAATGTTTGAATTGCATACATTTGCTTTTGCGCAGAAGAAACAGGGTAGTACGCTTGCTCTTCTATCGTTTTAAGAACGGGTTGAATGTAAGAAGCATTTGTTTTTTGTACATGTTGTATTCGTTTCGCAAGCGCTTGAATAGTAGGCATGTCAAACACTTCACTCATGGTAAGTTCCACTCTCATTTGTTGATTTATTTTTGCTAGTAGCAGCATTGCTTTTAATGAATTACCGCCTATTTTAAAGAAGTGATCGTTCGTACTTATTGTGGATAGATGCAATACCTCTTTCCACATCGCCACTAACATTTCTTCTGTTGCATTTGATGGTTTTACACGTGGAGTGTTCTCTGTATGCTGCTCTGGATCAGGAAGCGCCCTTTTATCTACTTTGCCATTGGCTGTTAACGGTAAGGATGGCAAGCTAATAAAATACGTTGGCATCATATATGGTGGTAATGTTCTTGCCAAGTTTTGTTTCACATCATCCATAGAAGCATCCGGGTGAAGTACAACATAAGCAGTAAGAAAGGAATGCTCATGCCCATCTTTAGAAACCATCACCACACCTGTCTGCACCATAGGTTGAACAAGCAGCTGCTTTTCAATTTCACCAATTTCAATCCGGTGACCTCTAATTTTCACTTGCTGATCTAATCGATCCATAAATTCTATGCTTCCGTCAGGGAGCCATCTAGCTCTGTCTCCTGAGCGATACATCACTGCTCCTGGAATAAACGGATCTTTCATAAACTTTTCCTTACTTAAACTTTCTCTATGAAGATAGCCATTAGCTACTCCATCTCCACCAATGTACAATTCTCCTGGTATTCCCATCGGCTGTAATTGCTGCTGTTTGTTTAAAATATATACTTTCGTGTTGTGCACTGGTTTTCCAATCGGTACGCTTTCCCATGATGCATCAATATGTTGGATTGGATAATACGTCGCATACACTGTTGTTTCTGTTGGACCATACATGTTGACGAGACGATTTGGCCCTACAATATCCCATGCTTTGCGTACATGCTCTATGGAACACTTTTCCCCACCAAATAAAATGTTTCGAACATCTTTTAAACAACTAACATCGACATCAACAAGGACATGAAATAAAGCCGTAGTGACTAACATGACACTAATTTGTTCTTGTTTGATGAGCGCGGAAAGTTTTGTCGGTGATAATAGTACTTCTTTTTTAATTAGCACTAACTGTGCACCGTTTAAAAGTGCACCGTGCATATCAAAGGTAAAAGCATCGAAAGCAAAACTAGAAAGCTGTAGCAACTTATCTTCTGGTGTAATGTCAACATAGCCACCGTTTATCATTGTTTTTATAATATTTTGGTGTGTAATGAGTGTCCCTTTAGGCTTACCTGTAGACCCTGACGTGTAAATGATATTGGCCACATCTTCTGGTTCATTCCGTCTCCCTATACTATCCGTACCGTAAGAAGTTAACGTTAATGCATCTATCGATATGATTTGTCCTTCATATTCCAAATCTACAATTCCAACTTCCTTGTCAACAATAAAAAAGGGAGCCATACTGTCGGATAAAATGTACTGTATACGTTCTTGAGGGTAAATAGGATCAATCGGTACATAGGCAGCGCCTGTTTTTAAAATACCTAATACGGTAATGATCATCATCGGTGAACGCTGCATCATCACCGACACGAAATCTCCTTTTGATACGCCATGAGCGAGCAAATGCCTAGCTAATTGATTCGATGCATGATCAAGCTGCTCGTAGGTTAACTGTTGGTGTTCAAAATAAAGTGCAGGATGATTGGGCCGTTGACTCACTTGCTGCTCAAATAGTTCTACAATCGATTTATGCTTGGGATAATCCGCTGCATTTTGATTGCACTGCAGTAATGTATTTGTTTGTAAGTATGTGTTTAGTTCTAACTCTCGTGGTTGTGAGAAAGGCTTTTCTACCATTTGCTCTAGAAGATACATAAAATGTTGTGTTAATTGTTGGATAAATGAAATAGCATATACTTGTTCACGATAAACAATGGAAAAAGATATTTGCTCGTCATCTTGTATCACACAGTATAGATCATCGCTGGAGTGTTCTTTCGCTTGTGCTAGCCACGTATTTACTATTGCTTTATCAGCAAAGGTTAACACTGCATTAGATAAGAGATGGTGAACGGAGG
Organism: Longirhabdus pacifica; assembly: GCF_004115085.1. Classification (GTDB taxonomy): domain Bacteria; phylum Bacillota; class Bacilli; order Paenibacillales; family DSM-105158; genus Longirhabdus; species Longirhabdus pacifica. The sequence continues at coordinate 216,629 of NZ_QXJP01000004.1, forward strand.
AAAGCACATCTATTTTCAAATATCGTGTTAGACCGTATGATGCAACATGCTGATGTACATTCTGAATTATGTGATGAGTGGTTATTTCCTGATCAGTTTGAATACGAACAGGACATATCAGTGGATTACCTTCTGCATACTTATCCTCTTCCTTTTCATATGCTAATTCCCCGTATACACAATCCTCTACGTCGTTATATTTTTGTAGTAATATTCCCCACGCCGTTCGTAAAATATTTTGTTTGGATGTTTTGCAAAAATGAGCAAACTGTTTCAATTGACGTGATTGGGAGAGAGAGAAAGATATAGCAACTTCTTGCCATGAAGTATTCTCCTCCGCCCCCTTACTTCTTAATTTGGGTATGTCTACATGCTGTTCGTATCCCCTTAAGTATGCATTCCAGTAACTATCTATTTTTTCGGTTTCGAATAAAGAAAGATCGTTGGAATCTGAAATAAAAGTTTTCATATTCCCCTCCTATAAATTTACTTAGAATTTACTTTTAAATTAAGAAAATTTTACCTTACAGCCAAAAGAATATTACTTATTTTTTTATGTCTCGTTGTATGATCTTATAGCACTGCATTACTTTGCGCTTTTTCTTGATTTGCGTGTTTTTTCGCTAATGCTGGTAATGTATTCATAAAGAACAACCCTACTACGAATAATAATCCAGCTACTATATAGTAAATAAAGTCAACTTCTTTTATTAAGTTTGGATAAGTCACTGCAATACTGCCGAGCATGATGGATTGTGCCAACATTAATAAGGGATCAATCAACCCTTCAATTCTACCGAAAAATTTTGGCTCCACTAATTCTGGTAGCCAACCAGCTAGCGCAATATTAATAGGAGCTAGCACCATTCCCATCACAAACATGAAACACAGATACAACCACACGTTTCCAACATACCCTAACGTAGCTGTAAAACAAGCCGCTATTAACAGTCCAAACGTAACAACGACGTACGGTTTTATTTTTTGATTCATGGTGGCTCCAAAGATGCTCCCTGCAAGCATGCCTGCACCAATAAAAATAGCAAACAACGATGCATACCACTCGTAATTGTCAGGAGCTAATTTAAATTTCATCGTAAACAAAGGTAGTATTGCGAAAGCCCCATTTACGAAGCCAAAAATTAAAAAACCAAGCAATATCGTTCCCAACAAACGACTTTTAAGTACATAAGCGACACCAAGTTTAAAATCTTTCCAGGAGGAACGAAAATTTATATCTCTCCAACGATTTTTGCCATTTGGTTGTCTCGTTTCCAGCGGAACTTTGCACGCTTTAATACAAAGACCAGAAATAATAAAACTGATGCCATCTATGAGCAGAGCCCCTTCAATACCAATCGTACGGTAAGTAAAAGCCCCAAGTCCCACACCGAATAACATGAACATACTATAAATAATTTGATTAAGCCCAGCTGCAGTCTGGTATTGTTCTCTAGCTACAACACCTTGTAACATTCCCATTTGAGCAGGCATGAAAAACTTGGAAATTCCTGACCTTATAAACAATAGTAAAAACACTAGTACTAAAGATCCCATCATGACGGCAACAATAATGAAAATGGTAATGATTGCTCGAATCCAATCGGAATATAATGCTACTTTCTGCCGGTCCATTCGATCCGCAACAACGCCAATAAACAAAAAGACAAACAAAGTTGGCAATGAGTACATCAATTCTGCAAGTGTCGTTAAATAAGGTTGATTACTAAACTGGTCTAGTAAATAAAACGCAATCGCAAAATTACCAACCACTGTACCCATTTGAGAAGTAAAAGAAGCAGCAAATAATTTTAAAAATTGGCGATTTTTAAATATTTCCACTCATTTCCCCCTTAATTGTTTAAATTTAATTGTTAGCTCTATCATATAATTTATCAATATTTGCCAAAACAGTAAAGTTAATTTTGTATAAATTTTAAATTATTTTTAAGAAAAATTTAAAAAAACTAGTCCACACCTCCTCATGCTTTTCCGCATATGTTAAATAAAAGTATGTGAAAAGAGGTGAAAGTATGGCTATTACAAATAAACAACGACAAGCACTTATTAAAAGAATAATGAAGAAAGTAAAAATCACGAAAAAAGAACCAATAAAAAAAATCACTACTCTAAGACCTGTTAGATTTAACACAGATAATATTAGTGTCCATAATATATATCAAATAGCTGGATCTATTTTAGTCATTAATGGAAATGGAAGAAATATACTGGAAGGTCCTATTCATGTTGGAATGAGGGATTTAACGATTGTTATTTCTCGATCACCTCGTGGATTAGGACAAACTATCATTACAAATATTGCACCCGGAGAGAGAGCTAGAAATATTCAAGTCATTACTCTAAGACCGAATTCATCAAGAGTGTTTACTCCTGTATGCGTTCCGCGTCCAAGAAAGTCATAACTTTTTTATTTCTTCACTAGTATTACAGCAAAAAATACGCTTCCGTTTTGTTCCCTCAAATGGAAGCGTTAGCTTTAAATTTTAATGCATTTTGCTTATATGGTATACTTATTGCAACTTTGTACCAAGGGAGTTCTTTTTTATGGGAAAATCAGATTACCAGCTGCTCATTATTATTTTTGTGTTTATTCTAATTTTGTCCTCCTACTTTATTCTTACTGATTTGGAAGGTAGAGTCGCTTTATGGATCATCCATCTGGATTTATCTTGTATTATTCTTTTACTATTCTCCATGAATAGAAATAAGAAGAAGAAATGATGGTTATGATGTAGAGATTTCAGGAAAAAAAATAAACTAGATTTACTTAAACGTCCCATATGTTCGGAACCACATGCTGTCACGATTTTGTTCCAATGCTTGTCTCACATGTTCAATCATACCCTCAGGTAATTCCTCTTGGTTAAACCATGCTAATTGCTCACATTTATCCTCTTCAACGTTAGTTACTTCTCCTTCCCATGTATTTAAGGTTACATAAAAATCAATCCACTCTGTCATTTCTTTCCGTTGAGTTACACCAATAACACGAACATCGGAAGGAGACACGGTAATGCCTACTTCTTCTTTTGCTTCTCGAATTGCCGCATCGATGACGGTTTCATTACCATCTAATTTACCAGAAACAACGCTCCACTTATCATCTTCATAGCCTGTATTTTTTCTCTTCATCAGAAGTATTTCATCATTTCTTAATACTAAAATATGTATAGAACAATAGTATGAGTATGCAAATTTCAACTTTATCACCTCTAGTTGTTATATGTGCTTGTTTCACCATCATATAATACCATGAAAAAAGCTCTACCTAAAATCATTACATTTTAGATAGAGCTTTATTAACTTTACCAAGCTGTTCCTATTCGCTGTATACTATCAACAGATTACTTTATTTCGCAACTTCCTCAATAATTGCTACAACAAGTTCTGCAGATTTCAATAATTCTTTGATCGGCATCTGTTCTTCTGTCGTATGAATTTTTTCATACCCAAGTGCTAAGTTCACCGTTGGTACACCCATACCGTTAAAGATATTAGCATCACTTGCCCCTCCACTATGGAACAAATGCATTTCTCTACCTACTTTTTGAATGGCTTTCTCCGCCACTTGTACTAATTCTGATGTTTCATCATGAAGAAAACTTGGATAAATAATTTCACTATTAAAATTAACTTTTGTTCCCGCTTCTTCTGCAGCTTTTTCAAATGCTTCTTTCATTGCTGCGACTTGCTTATCTAATTTCTCACTATCAATACTACGTGCTTCTGCTCTAATATTTACTTCGTCTACTACGATATTCGTTTCCTTACCACCTTCAATGACACCGATGTTAGCCGTTGTTTCGTGATCGATACGACCTAACGGCATGTTCGCGATAGCTTTAGAAGCAACAACGACAGCGCTAATACCTTTTTCAGGATTCACTCCTGCATGTGCTGATTTTCCAAGCACGGTTACATCAATTTTGGATTGCGATGGCGCAGCACATGCCACGTTTCCAACAATTTCATTGGAATCTAATGCATAGCCGTATTTTGCTTTTACGTGACTAGGGTCCAATGCTTTTGCTCCGAACAATCCGCCCTCTTCACCAATCGTAATAATAAATTGAAGTGGCCCGTGAGGAATGTTGTTTTCCTGCAATACTTTTATCGCTTCCAATATGGATGCAATACCAGCCTTATCATCGCTGCCTAGAATCGTAGTACCGTCACTTCTTATGTATCCATCATCATCAATTTGAGGTTTAATTCCTCGCCCAGGAACAACCGTATCCATATGAGAAGTAAAATAGATCATGTCTTTATCTTCATAGCCATTCGTTGCATTCATGGTTACAATTAAATTTCCCGCTTCATGTCCCGTTTTTTCTGCAGCATCATCTTCCATTACATCTAAACCAAAAGCTTTAAATTTTTTCGTTAAAAGATCACAGATTTGACGCTCAAATTTAGATTCGCTATCTACTTGTACAAGTTCCATGAACTCATCAACGATACGTTTTTCATTAATCATGTCTTTTCCTCCAAGTTTCATTGTTTATTCAGTACTTTTTCCATCATTATATATGGTAATATAGTGGAACACAAATTTCTACATCCCAACCTTTACGCCTGGCTACTGAGCCGTAAACTTATATCCCATCATTTCTTTATTTTATATACATAGTTTCTTTTTTCGATCTATGTTACACTTAGCCTATACATGTCTCATTAATGATTAGCAAAGGAGTTTTGTATAGTATGAAGCGCAAACATAAAAAATTTCAAAAATTCGTTATTTACATGATCATCGCTGCTATGCTTTTGACTACTGTAACGATGAGCTTAACTATATTTAGTAGTTTTTAAACCTCATGCAGCTTGATAAGCTGCTTCAGCTCACTCTCATAAAAAAATGGTTACGCCCCATATGTGAGGCGTAATTTTGTATGTTCTATTCTATTCTTTTCTAATTTAAGATTTAGAAAATATTCGTATTTACATCATAAGATTCTAACTGGTGCTTTATTTCTTGCAGGAATTTACCACATATAACCCCATCCAATATACGATGATCCAAAGACAAGCATACATTCACCATATGGCGAATGGCAATCATATCATCAATGACAACAGGACGTTTCACAATGGACTCAAACGTCACATTTGCTGCTTGTGGGTAGGTAATAATAGGTTGCGACATAATCGCTCCAAAAGAACCTGTATTATTTAGTGTTATCGTTCCACCTTGTACATCACTAGGGGATAATTTGTTGGAACGAGCTTTCATCGTAAGTTCATAAATATCGTGACTTAGTCCAGCAATATTTTTACGATCAGCATGTTTGACAACAGGAACAGACACGGTGTCATCCGTACCTACTGCTAATGAAATATGAACATCTTTATTTACTTTAATACTTTCTTCTGACCATGTAGCATTAAGCATAGGATATTTTTTAGTAGCTTGAACCAATGCTTTCATGACAAATGCTAAATAAGAAAGTGGTACACCCTCTTTTTCCAAAAAGGTTTGTTTATGTTTGCTGCGTAGTTGAACGAGGTTCGTTACATCGACTTCCACCATCGTCCAAGCGTGAGGAATTTCTGTAACGGATTGCTTCATTCTTTCCGCTATGATACGGCGAATGGGGTGAATCGGTACTTCGTATTGACCATCTATCACTTCGCCATGATGTTCTGTAGGTGACTGCACAACAGACTGGACCTGAGTTGGCTCAACAGTTGGTGATGCCATAGCTTCAGGAGCTGCCTGTATGATTTCTTCTCTTCTTCGAGGTATAGAAGCTGATGATGCACCACTAGCTATGTATTGTTTTACATCTTTTCTCGTTACTCTTCCACCCATTCCTGTCCCAGTAACAAGAGAAAGATCAATGTCATGTTCATCCGCTAGTTTTCTTACTGCAGGTGAGTAACGCTTTTTCATTGCGCTATCTTGCTTTGTTGTTACACTAGCTACATCACTTTTCGTTGTAGCTGTGCTGGTACTGCTTTGTACATCTTGCTTGCTGCTATCTGCAACAGCTGGTGTGCTGCCTGCTGCTTCATCTACCAGCATACATAATACCGTACCTACCTCGACGGTATCTCCTTCTTCTACTAATATTTCCTTCAATGTTCCCGTAGCCGTGCTTGGCAGTTCTGCGGTTACTTTATCTGTAATCATCTCACAAATGGGTTCATACTCTTCTACGAAATCACCTGGTTGCTTCAACCATTTCGCTACCGTTGCTGTGACAACACTCTCTGCCAATTTTGGCATTACAATTTGTATAGAAGTATTCGTTTCGCTCATCTATATTCCCCCTAAAATAACGCCATTTCTTTGATCGCTTGTTTCACCTTATCTTTATTGAGCATATAAAATTTTTCTAATGGCGGGCTAATCGGCATCGCTGGTACATCATAACCACAAAAACGTTTGATCGGAGCATCCAAGTCGAAGACAAGTTCTTCTGCAATGATTGCTGAAACTTCTGCTCCCACACCACCTGTTTTATTATCTTCATGTATAATAAGTACTTTTCCCGTTTTCTCTGCTGCTTTTAATATTCCTTCTCTATCTAGAGGCTGCAATGTTCGCAAATCTAATACATGGGTACTAATTCCTTCCTGTTCTAGTTCTGCTGCTGCCTGTAAAGCAAAATGAACCGTTAGTCCATAAGTGATGACCGTAACGTCTTCCCCTTCACGCTTCACATCGGATTTCCCAATTTCAACGATGTAATCTTCTTCAGGAACTTCATCTACGATCATACGGTAGCATTTTTTATGCTCAAAAAACAGCACTGGATCTTCATCCCGAATCGCTGCTTTGAGTAATCCCTTCGCATCATATGGAGTAGAAGGTACGACAATTTTTAGACCCGGTGTACCGACAAAGATCGATTCTGGGCATTGTGAATGATATAAGCCGCCAAAAATTCCACCACCAATGGGAGCTCTAATCACGAGCGGACATTCCCAATCGTTATTCGAACGATAACGTATTCTAGCTGCCTCATTAATAATCTGATTCGTTGCCGGCAGCATAAAGTCCCCGTATTGCATTTCCGCAATGGGTCTCATGCCATACATTGCTGCACCAATGGCAACCCCTGCAATAGCAGATTCAGCAAGTGGTGTATCCATCGATCTCATCTCACCGAACTGTTCATGCAATCCTCTTGTCGTTCCGAATACACCGCCCTTGACTCCAACATCTTCACCTAATACGAAGACATTTTCATCTCTTTCCATCTCTTCTTTCATTGCTGCTGAAATCGCATCAATATAACTTATTTTTGCCACGATTGATTCTCCTCCCCATTATGTGAAGTTCAATGTTACTGTTCCTTGAATACATGTGTTAGTGCTTCCTCAGGTTTTGGAAATGGTGCTTGCTCAGCATATTTTGTCGCTTCGTTCACTTCCTGTTTAATTTCTTCTTGCATCCTTAATTCTTGCTCTTCCGTCCATAAACCGCATTCTTCTAAGTAAGTTTTAAAGTGAGGAATGCTATCTTTCTTCCAGTTTTCTTCTACTTCTTCTTTCGTTCTATATGCTAAGTCATTATCTGAAGTGGAGTGAGGAGACAGTCGGTACATTTTTGCCTCTATAAAAGTAGGCCCTTCCCCTTTAATACCACGTTCTCTCGCTTCTTTGACAACTTTGTATACCGCTAATGGATCATTACCATCTACTTGCACACTATGCATCCCGTACCCTAATCCACGATCTACAAGTCGTTCACATGCCACTTGTTTATGTAATGGCGTAGATATCGCATATTGATTATTTTCTACCATAAAAATAACAGGTAATTTTTGCACGGCCGCAAAATTTAGCCCCTCATGAAAATCACCCTGATTACTCGATCCATCTCCAAATGTAACGATGGAGACAAAATCTTGTTTTTTCATTTTTGCAGCTAGTGCAAAACCAACTGCATGCGGAACTTGTGTCGTTACGGGGCTAGAACCCGTTACAATATGGTATTGTTTTGCACTAAAGTGTCCTGGCATTTGTCTTCCACCACTCGTAATATCTTCCTCTTTAGCGAATATCGACAGCATTAAATCTCTCACTGTCATCCCAATAGAAAGTACCATTCCGTAGTCTCTATAATAAGGTAAGAAATAATCTTTTTGTTTTTCAAGTGCAAATGCAGCACCAATCTGTGCAGCTTCGTGGCCAATGCCAGAAACGTGAAAGTTAACTTTTCCTGAACGTTGCAATAACAGTGCCCTTTCATCGAACTTTCTTGCAAGTACCATAGTTCGATACATTTTAATCACTTGTTCATCTGTTATGCCTAAATTTCTGTGCTTGTTATTTTCTTGCACGATAGTCTCACTCATTTAAGCCATCCCTCCATACATTTAATCCGTGCGTTACATAGAAGGCTGTCCAGCACATAAAACTACACCATAGCATGACACATATACTAGACAGATTCATCCTAATTAATTTCCTGCAATTTAATTGTAACCGCTTTTTTTGATAAATTCATCAGTATTTTGAATTTTTCACGTTAAAATTTCAAATAATTCAATCTTTAATCTGTTATTCAGCATTTTTATATATAATATCAACATCTATGACCAGGTACTAATTTTGAACATATCATTATTATATAGCTGTCAGCTATTGTTTTCAAGCATTTAACTTTTCACGGTACATTCTATAAAAAAATCCATATAAAAAAACAGATGAAGTGCATCACTCCATCTGTTTATATTTACTACATCCCTATTGCACTGTCATCTACAGCCAGCATGGCTTCGCCTAACGCCTCGGATAACGTTGGATGCGGATGAGACACATTACCAATTTCCCAAGGTATCGCATCTAATACATGTGCTAAAGCTGCCTCGGAAATTAAATCTGTTACATGAGCACCTATCATATGCACACCAATTAAATCATTCGTTTCTTTGTCGGCAATGACTTTTACAAATCCATCTGCATTGCCTTGTACTAATGCCTTGCCAATCGCTTGAAACGGGAACTTTCCTACTTTCACTTTTCGTCCCTGTTCTTTCGCTTGTTCTTCACTGTACCCTACACTGGCCACTTCTGGATGAGAATACGTACAACGTGGAATAAATGGTTCATCTACCACATGTACTTCCTCCCCTAGCATGTGATGAACAGCCGCAATCCCTTCATGACCCGCGGCATGTGCTAGCTGCACTCCTCCAATACAGTCACCAATAGCATAAATGTGAGATTCCGTCGTCTGAAAGTGTTCGTTTACCGTAATAAAACTGTGGTCTATTTTCACATCTGTATTTTCCAATCCTAGGTGATTCACGTTTCCTACTCTTCCAATGCTCAATAACATTCTTTCTGCTTGTACTTCCGTTCTTTTCTCTCCTTTTGTCATGAAGAGAGTAACTTGCTTCCCTTTTTCTACTATTGTTTCAGAAAAATCTATGGATGTATTGGTTAAAACTTTTATTCCTCTCTTTTTAAGTAATCTGGTTATTTCCCGAGAAATATCTTTGTCTTCATGTATGAGCAAACGATCTGAGCTCTCTATGATTGTCACGTGCACACCAAAATCACTTAACATGGAAGCCCATTCAATGCCAATGACACCACCACCAACAATGATAATCGATTTAGGCAGTGTATCCATTTCTAACGCTTCATCACTCGTCATCACGGTTTCACCATCTATATCTAAACCTTGGATCGTACGTGGAGTGGAGCCTGTGGCAATCATAGTATATTCTCCAACTAATGTTACAGATTCTCCATCTGGTAATTCCACTGCAATTGCACCGCTTTTTGGTGAAAAAATAGAAGGACCGATAATACGACCTGAACCTTCAAATATATGTATTTCATTTTTTTTCATCAATGACTGTAGTCCTGTATACAATTTGTCCACAATATCATTTTTTCTTTTTTGAACAAGTGATAAGTCTAAAGTGGCACTCTCTGTTACAATACCGTATTGTTCACTTTGTTTTATCGTTGAATATACTTCTGCACTCCGCAATAAAGATTTACTAGGAATACATCCTTTATGTAAACAAGTGCCACCTAGCTTCTCTTTTTCCACCAGTGCCACCTTTTTGCCGAGTTGCGATGCTCTTATTGCTGCTGTATACCCACCAATACCACCGCCTAAAATGACAATATCATAATTTTCAACTGACATATCATCCTACACCCCCAAAAATTAATCACTATATTATGACAAAAAAAATCACAACTATCTCTATTGTAGCCTTTCTCTTTGCACAAATATAGGCTAAAATAAAAAAAGCTATATAAGATGAAAAAATGATGGAATACAAGTATACGCCTCAGTAGCCAGGCGTAAAGGTTGTGATATTGTAATTTCTCCATCTTATGTATAGAGGTAATAAGTTGACTGAACTTGTTCATTCAACTTATCTATTAGAACAAAAGGAAGGTTTACATCCTATGAAGCATACAGCGTCAAGATTTATTGCGATATTGCTGCTAGTCATCCCTGGTTTGTCCGCAACATGGGGTTTTCTAAAAATGAAAAATAGTACATTTGATTATTTCTCTCAATTTGGAGACGAATCCATTATTTCACCTTCATTTGATTGGCTTCAATTTTTGTTTGGCTTCGTATTATTTGCCATTGGTGTCGGATTTATCGGGGGATGGATTTTTTTTCGCGATAAAAAACGCAATTATTTACAACCTAGATTTCAAAAAAATAACAACGATTAGTTTTCATTAATCGTTGTTATTTATTATTTGTTATTTTATTTTTTGTACCAATCCATTGCATTTTTATACAACACCTTACTAGCTAGATCTTCTCCTAGTGTCTCTATTATGAGCTGAATGTGTTCATCCTGAAACGGAATAGGAGCTCTCGTAGAAGGTAAATCTGTACCAAACATTAAAGCATTAGGATTTACGCTCACAATAGACTTTAATGCTTCCTTTATATTAAAATCTACTCTCCCAAATCCTGTCGCTTTCACACGCACTCCCTTATCTATCCATTTCAATAGAAGAGGAAAACCTTCTTTACTCAGTCCTAAATGATCTATACAAATAGAAGGAACGTTAGAAAGCATGGATGAAATATTACATATTTCTTTTGCGTCCATGTACAATTCCGTATGCCATCCCGCGATATCGTGTACTCTTTTCGCCATATACTCTAATTGGGATATATGTTCTGACCCACCTCGTTTTACATTAAAGCGAATAGCTCTAACCCCATGCTCATGCAATGTCTGGATTTGTTCGTCAGAAACCGTAGCAGGTAATTGTGTGACACCCACAAATGAATTTCCTAGTTGCTGAAGCGAATCTACTAAATAACGTTGATCAAGTGCCTGAAATGAGCCGGAAACGATAGCCCCTCCCACCATATCAAAGTGATGCGTGCGTGTAACATAATCATTTACGGTAAAAGGAGGAGGTAGATATCCTTGGTTCTCTACTAAAGGAAATCTTGGATCAATAATATGAAAATGTGCATCAAATACTTTCATGTTAGTGGTTTACCTCCCATGGGATTAACTCTTTGGTTTTAAGGTAAATGCTTTTTTAACTTTTCATCCAATCCTGTAAAAAGAATGATAGCTGTTATTGGCAAATTTAAAATAAGAATAAAAGGTAAAGAGGTGTTTGGAGATGATCCCAAGATTACGTATAAAAGTATCGTTAACATTGCCAATTGAATATAGTTTGTTAAAAATAATTTTAATGAAACGTTTTTCATGATTTTGTCACGTTTATAGCTTCTTTATGATGTTTAAAATGTTTTATGCCATAATTCATCGTCTTCAGGAATGCATATCTTTCCATTCCTTTATATGAATTTAATCCTTCTTTTAATTTATCTATGTTTCCATCATACGCGGCTTCTGCCATGTCCAATTGAAACAGCATCTTTTTGTTTTTCACTGACGTTTTCATTTGTTGATATTGCTCTTTTTCTCCTTTTACCATATGTATGATCATGTCATAATACTTAATTAATCGGGAGGGCAATTTTTTTGCTATTGTTTTTGCGTCTTCATAATTACTTTCCATTACGTGTATCCATGCTAATATCGAATATCTATTATACATATCGATACTCTGTTCATCTATTTGTTGCAAATAATGTTTTGCCTCTTGTAAATCCCCCTTTTCAATAGCGTTCAAGGCCATGTATAAAGGTTCACATCTTTTTCTAATTATACGTTCCACTTTTTCCATATCATTAGTAGGAAATATAGCTAGATTTGTATAGAAAAAAACAAAAAAAAGTAACACAGTGGAGATAATAAAATAAAATATCACCCAACTGGATTCAATAGATAACGCAGGAAGAAGAAAGAAACTTAAAGAAAAACTTATGATGGCGTTACTAAACAACAATACATTAAAACTTTTTTTACTCATATTTACATCCTTTCTCATTGTGTTATTTCATATGTTAGTGTGAATTCTCCATCTTATGCTTAGTGGTAATAAGTTGGTTGAACAAGTTCATTTAACTTATATAGTTGCTGGAAAGAGGAGATGTTCATTCCATATTATATTGTCATATGAAAAAAAATACAAATAAATTGTCATGCATTCATATTTGGCATGACATGTTCATCATTTTATTTTACTGTATACGTATTTTTATTGTTAATTGCCAATTTGACTTCGTTTTTTCCATTTGCTATACTCTTTCAAAGCATCTCATGCAAAGCAATGAATAGATGCCTACCAACTAGAGATCAATAGAAAACAGAAGAAAAAGGGGATTTTTAAATGAAAAAACAAATGCGAAAACCATTTTATTTATTAGCGATGTCCGCCATTATTTTAACGGCATGTGCTAATGAAAAAGACACAATGGAAGATAAGGAAACGATTCCTGTAAATACTGAACAATCTGTAGAAGAGAACAATACAGATGCTGAGCAAGAAATGACTGAAGATGAAGCCATGAATGAGGAACAAGAAACCGAAGAAGGAACTGATCTAAATTCGGATGAAAATATGGAAGAGGATATGACTACGGAAGATAGCATGGAAGAAAACACTTTGGATGATACTTTAGAAGATTTGGCTAATGAAGAAGTAGCAGACGAAGAAAATACACCGTTCTATTTCTTGAAAAATAGTTTATGGATCGGCATGACGGAAGAAGAAGTAACAACATTACTATCTGATCCAAATGCAATAGGTAAAGATGCAATGAATGATACAGACACTTGGCGTTATGATTTCACCCTTACGGAAGGTTACACGTACACTGACCCGCTAGTAGACGGAGAAAATCAAGTTGTTGATACGGTAGATACAGAGGGTATTATGAATGGAGATATGGAAGCCCAGTTATTTGTGAAGTGGAACGAAGGGGCTATAAGTACATTTACAATCTACTATAACAACAATGGCGAAGTGAAAGAATATCGTGTGTTTGAAGACGGTACAGTAAAAGAATAACAACTTACTTGTGTATGATTTTCTATCATTCATCTTACGCATGAATGAAGTGATCAGCATATCTTTGATAATTTTACATAAAGTAGATTCCACCCCTATTTCGATCATTGGGGTGGAAAAACTTTGTGCCTACCAACTGCATTTTTTTCATAAATCAGTATCATTATTTTTCTGAAACGGTTTCTACCACATATGCGTATTGTTCATTCGCACTCAAAATAAAAGCAAAACTATTATAATTAGACTTTTCAAAAAAATAATTGTCCAATATAGACTCTTCTTTATTCTGGGCATCAAAAACTTTCATGGCTAGCCCTTGTTCAGTCTCCATCATATAAACAAACTGTGATGTCCCTTCTATCCAAAGCGGTGGTGCATTTCTGTAAGAAGAAAACGCCGTTAACAACGTTTCCCCTGCTTCATTTGCTTCAAACAATTGCCACTCGCTGAAATCAGCTTGATAAAGTGTATAATTCCCATCACTCGAAGCACTGAAATCAATGTGATCGTCATATGGAATGGGAAAGGTCATTGGTGTGATACTGTCTTCTGACCAATCATACATGTAATGAACGTCGTTCATCGCTTCGTCTTTGAGTGTAATATATACGAATTCCCCCTGGTCTCTCATGGAAACAGGGTACATAACCATATCGATCTCGTTTGATCCTACATTAAAACTATCTTTTTTCCTCATCACCTCATTACCGTCCGCAGCATCGTAGATAACCAATTGCAAATCATGAAGTGTTGATTCTGATGTCCCCACAGCCATGATAATATGCTGTTTGTCTAAACTAAAGATGGCTTCATGAACATATCCATCCACGTTAAGCACTATCGCACTATCTGTGTTTAATGCATTGGACTCTGTTGGTTTAGAATAAAAGAAGCCTCTTCTATCTGCATAAAAGGAACCTGCACCACTATAATGCAGCAGAGCCACTTGTGATTGGTCTTCTTCAATGGGATAATGTGTTTTTTCTCCCGTGTTTACATCGTACATAAAGTGTAAATGTGTAAACGAATCGTACACGTTGAAGTTTTTCATTCTTGAAGCGGCAACATAACGATCATTCAATACACTATAAAATGAGGTTATACCATCCTCGAAGTCGAACTGTTGTATCTCTGTCCCATCAAGTGAAAGCCTAGTTATCTTTGTCTGCATATCGGCGATTTGCACATAAAATGGAGGAGATGCTTGTAATAATACTCCTTCAGCTGTAGTTGCTCCTGTTACATCAATGTTGTATTCATCATCCTCACTATCTACTGTTACATGAAGTTCTTTTTCATTTTCCCATTTGAAAACAAGCGTTGCTTCTGTTCCTAAATGTTTTGTAATGGTTTGTTCTACGGATTCTTTGTTCATCTCCTCTGTAAATACTAGTTTATAATGTTGATTTAACACGCTATTTATCGTTTTCACTGGAGATTGTATTTCTGGCGTTGAAAGCAAACTAATGATTACAGCTGACTCTTCGTCTGCATTCACAACTAGCGTTTCGAACATCGGTATGTTATGTAGTTTTTCCCCACTTTTCATTTCCGTTTGATTGAGGTCTATGGTGTAAGAAGTTTTAGCTATTGGTTCATGAATGTACGCATTCAGCGCGGTAAGCTCAAATTGCACGTTCAACTCCAGCTTCTTATTTGCTTTCCAATCAAATGTATACTCTACAGGGACATCTGGAAGCCAAATCGATCTCTTCAATGCTTCTTCTACAGTATTTCGATCCATCTCCTGTGCAAAAGTAATGGTATACGACTGAACAGGACCACTTACTTCCACTGATGAAGTTTCGTCAGGAAATTGTGTATGCCTAATCATCACTTGATCTTCGTCCTTGATCTGTTCTCCCCCGATTTGTTCACAACCTATGATGGTACTTACACTTAAAAACATGAATACAATAAGAAATCTAAATCTCAAAAACTTCATTGACTATCCCCCTAAGGCTTTATTTTTCTAAATATTCCATTTTTATCATAGCATATTAACATACTTAAAATAACAATAAAATACTAATCGTTCACTTTCAAAACCTACGTCATATCATATCATGTCATACTTCACTTTGTGATTTTTATCACAGACAGCATACTAACTACAGCTTATGATAATTAACATTATCTAAATGATAAAGATTATCATTTTCAACTAACTAGAATTGATTATTATGCAGTTTAAAAGGAGCAAGATATTATGGTACTAACAGAAGTCCCACGCGGTAAACGTGTTGTCATCAAACAATGTTCGCAACTTCATCCTCTTATTTATCGAAGGTTAAATGATTTTGGCATCAATGAAGGAAAAGAAATTTTTTACAAAGGAAAGATGCCATTTGGTGGTCCATGTTTCATTGCATGTAAAAGCCAAAAAGTTAGCATTCGTCACTGCGATGCTCAGTGTATCGAAGTGGAGGCATTATAATGGACATCGCTATACTTGGAAACCCGAACACAGGAAAAACATCATTGTTTAATCAACTTACTCATTCCTATGAATATGTAGGGAATTGGAGTGGTGTAACGGTAGAAAAGAAAGTGGGGAAACTTCGTGCAGCAACAGGGAACCTAATCGATTTACCAGGATTATATACACTTTCTCCGCTTACAAAAGATGAAAAAGTCGCTTCTACCTTTTTATTAGAAGGTAAATTCGATGGAATGATTAACATTATCGATAGTTCTCAATTAGAACGAAATCTACATCTTACGGTGCAACTATTAGAATATGGAAAACCGATGATGATAGGCCTTAACATGATGGACGTAGCAAAGCGTAATGGACTTGCTATACATATACATCAACTTTCTCAGCAACTTGGCGTGCCAATCAAACCGATGATTGCGCGAAAAGGAAAAGGATGTGAGCAACTGGATGCAGAGAAAATGAAAGCACCTTCATTTCATCTTCAGTATGATGACATCATAGAAGAAGCAATACAACAATGTGAATCACAAATGCCAGCGAAAATGAAACATACACGATGGATTGCACTTCAGTATTTGGAAGGCAATGAAGTCGTACAGCAATATTTACAACAATACGTATCTCTGACATGGCTAGAAGCTTGGATGAAAGATACGGAAAAGAACGTGAAAATAAAACACAACATTGCCTTGAATAAACTAATCTATAGAACGAGAGAGACTTATATAGAAGAACTATTAAAGGAAAACATGATAACGTCCTTGTTGAAACATAAAGCATCGAGTGAAACGATAGATCGCGTTGTAACCAATCGCATTTTAGGTATCCCCATCTTCTTATTCGTGATGTATGTGATGTTCCAATTTACGTTTGATTGGTTAGGAGTCCCCATTTCCGACTTAGTGGATGGATTGATCTCGGGTCCTGTGACAAGTGGGGTAGAAGCTGGACTACAATGGATTGGTGCTAACGCTTTTTTTCAATCGTTATTTATAGATGGGATCATTGCAGGGGTAGGAGGTGTCCTTGTATTTGTTCCGCAAATCTTCATTCTATTTTTATTTATTTCGTTTATCGAAGACTCAGGATATATGGCCAGAGTGGCGATGGTGATGGATCGATTACTTGAAAAATTCGGATTGAATGGGAAAGCGTTCATCCCTATGATCATTGGTTTTGGCTGCAACGTCCCTGGCATTATGGCCTCAAGATCGATGGAACAAGAGCAAGAGCGCCACTTAACGACGATGCTCACCCCTTTTATGTCCTGCTCTGCTAGATTGGCTGTGTACAGTTTGTTTACTGCTATATTTTTCACAAGTCATCAAGCACTTATCGTCTTATCTTTATATGTAATGGGTATTGTCGTCGCGCTTATCGTGGCAAAAATTTTATCGATAACAAAGTACAAAAATGAAAAATCTTTGTTCGTGATTGAACTTCCTCCTTATCGTATACCATATGCAAAAACGTTATATCGAAGTACGTGGGAAAAAGGAAAAGGTTTTGTTCGTAAAGCAGGTACGATTATTTTAGCTGGGACTATCGTGATTTGGTTGTTATCGTATGTCGGTCCTCAAGGCTTCCATGTGCCTATACAGGAAAGTTTTATGGCCTATGTTGGAAAGAGCATTGCCCCTCTATTGTCTCCGCTTGGTTTTGACACGTGGCAAGCTGGGGCAGCACTAATTACTGGCTTTTTGGCAAAAGAAATGGTCGTATCGACGCTGTACGTTCTCTATCTTGTACCGAATACCGAAGCTTTACATGTTGTTATTGGCCAACAATACACGGCATTACAATCATATAGTTTTATGGTGTTTTTTCTGCTTTACGTTCCTTGTCTCGCCACCGTAGCTACGTTAAAAAACGAACTACCTAATACCAGATCCATGTTATTTAGCATTGCCCTTTCCTTCGCTATTGCTTACGTGCTAGCTTTGTGCGTGTATCAGATTGGGAGATTACTAGGCTTTTAAATGTTATGACATTGAAACGTGGTAGTTACAAATATGTTGAACAAAGAATACAGCATACCATTAAGAAAAGGAGACGTTTCACTATGCTCATAAACATACTGCTAGGCGCTATCATTTTTGGTTATGCAAGCTATTGTTTCTTTTCCTTTTATAAAAAAATAAAAAAAGGAAAGTGTGCTTCATGCAGTTTAAGCGAGACTTGTGAGAGCATGAAAAACAAAAACAGCTGCAACGATTTAACAACGGTTCAGAAAAGTAAATGATGATCCATTTAGCAAACAACAAAAACAACAAATAGGACGCTGATCTGAAATAGATAGAGCGTCCTTATGGACAATAACTTTTATTTCATTCTTACGGTGCAGCCACATAAATCCATTTTTCTGTAGCCCCTATAATGTGAGGAGACTCCAATCTATCTTCCAAAAAGATCTGCTCTTCCATCATCAAAAGGTCGTATGCATAAATGATGGATTTACCCTCGTCTTGATCTTTGACTTTTTGATATACAAATTGATGATCGTTGATCCAAGTTGGACTGTAGATTCTTTCTTCCATCACCGCTACTTCATTTGTTCCTTCAAACAACGTCCATGATTGATCGTATGGAAGATAAAGTTGATACGCTCCGTCATGGGAAGGAACTATGTGTAAATTATAATCATAAGAAAACGGAATTTTCTTTTCCACCATTTCCCCACTCTGCCAATGATAATCGTAATATTGCGACTTGCCATCTACGTACATCATAAAGGTGAAGGTATCTCCATCATCGTACATCGGTATACGCTGCGGATCTCCTCTATCATACAAATCATAAATAGGAGAAATGCCTGGTACGTTTTCTATTAATGTGCGGTACTGCTTGCTGTCTATCGTATATAACATGAGATCTAAATTAGCCCTATCTTCCAGAGAAGAACTGCTCAGGAAGATGATATGCTTTTTATCTTTACTGAATGTAGCCCCGTGAACGTAACCTTCAGTATTCACCTGCACCGTTTCCTGCTGCTCTAAGTTCGTCAAGGAAATGCTTTCTTCATCTCCGAAATAGAAGAAGCCTCTCATATCGGCATAAAAAGACCCTGGCCCAATATAGTTAGTAAGTGCTTCTGGCAACCTACTTGCCGCTACAGGATAGGAAGTAAGCTCCTGTTGTTCTATATTATACATGCCGAACAACGTAACATATGGTCCATGACAACAGAAGTATTCTTTTTCCCTAGCTAGGACAATATCATTATCATTTAATATCGCTACAGGTTTATACAACGTATTCCAGTCTGTCACTTGTTCTACTCGTGAACCATCGAGAGAAACTCTCCATAATTGCTCTAACTCTTCCCATACATACACTTTAAATGGAGGAGATGAAAGTAGTTTATCTCCTTTTTTTGTTAGCGCACCTGTCACATTAAGTTGATATGTAGGATCATAATACGAATCTAATACTTCTCCTTCCAGCTGTATTTCTACGATAACTTCTTTATCCGTCTTCCATGCATAGTCCAATTGAACTGCTACTTCGTATGACTTTATATTTTTCTGTAATGCTTCTTCTACCGATGAAGTATTCATCTCTTCCGTGAAGACAAGTTGATATTTCTGATTAAGTGTCGAGACTGGTGTTCGTATCGGGGCCTGAATTTCTGGAGTAGATGCTAGACTAATGTGCACTTTTTCAACACTACCGGCATCATCTATATACACCATAAATGCTTTTGCATCTTCCATAGCGACACCTTCTTTCGTTTTCGCTCCGTTAACATCGATCACTAATCTTTGGGAAGAATATCTATGCACAGCTTTATTAAGTTGTTCTTCATCATAATTCACTTCCACCCATACTTGCCGGCTATCTACTTCCCATTGAAAATCAAGATGATGCGTCACGTCTTTAATCCATGTACTCTTTTTCAAAGCTGTTTCTACCGTCGCTCTGTCCATCGGTACATCAAACATCATGTGATATCGATGTACATCACCTTGAACGGTACTGTAAGCTTTGACTTCAGGAAATTGCTCATGCTGGATGATGACAGATGGCGCAGTATGTTTTTCATCGGCGAAGGTAGAAGGTATCGAAATGAAAATAAAACTTAGACACAATAAGAATATATATTGTACTTTTCTCATGACAGAAGCCCCCATTTCACTGTACGATATAGATATAATTTTACGTTAGAAATACAACCCATTGATTTTCTATGAATAACCTATACAAAAGATAACACCATTGTTCTTTAAAAATAATAATGGAGCGCAAACTAAACTCAAATCATTCTTTTTTCATTTTATATGTTAAACGATATTAAGATGCAAAAGTTGCTTTAAAAGTGTATAAAATTGTAAAAAAATATATACTCCTTCCCTCCCACTTCAATGAAACAAAATATGTTAGACTAAAATTAGAAATTCTACTATATACACAGCAACATAACTTTAAATTTATGGGAGGGATGCAGATGAAAACAGCATTAGTATTTGGAGGAACTAGATTTTTTGGTGTCAACTTAGTACAGTCTCTACTTCAACGCGAAATAAAAGTCACGATAGCTACTCGCCAACATACAGAAATTCCTTTTGGTCCTGAAGTGGAAAAAATAAAAGTAGATCGCTTTGATTTGGAATCTATGCAAGAAGCAACGGAGGGTAGATCGTGGGACTTTGTGTTTGATCAAATATGCTACAATGCCGATGATGCTTCCATCGCAGTAGAAGTATTAGAAGGGAAAGTAGGCAAGTACATCTTTACTTCCACTCAGTCTGTATATGACTATGGGGCAAACCTTGCAGAAGACATGTTCAACCCAACTACATATCAATTTTCAAAAGAAAAAAATGAAAAGGTAAACTATCAAGAAGGAAAAAGACAAGCAGAAGCTGTATTTTATCAAAAAGCTGACTTTCCTGTTACTGCGGTAAGATTGCCAATTGTACTTGGGGAGCATGATTACACGGGGCGCTTGCAACTACATATCGATCATATCAAAACAGCACAACCACTAGGATTTTATAACCTTGATGCTGAAATTGGATTTATTCATCAAGAGGAAGCAGGGGCATTCATTGCTTGGATAGCGGAGCAAAACTTTACAGGTCCCATTAATGCTTGTGCGAACGGTACACTGACTTTAGATGAACTAATCAAAAAAATACAACACACAGTAAACAAGGAAGCCATCATTCAACCTTCTACTTTTATGGATCAGGGACATTCCCCTTATGGCATTGAAAAAACATGGACGATGAGCAATGAAAAGGCATCAGCGTTAGGATATACATTCAGCACGTTAGAAGAATGGCTTCCTAACCTGATAGAAAAGCTATCATCTGAACGTGTTTAAACTCATCTCCACCTTATCGTTGGGCTTCGCCCTTCACACGCTTGAAGATGGAGACTTCTTTCAGAAAACGTTAAAGTTTTTTTGTAATCACGAGTATATCGGTTAGTGTCAATGTATTAAGTAAATATTGAAGCCACTTTTTGGTGCAAAAAAGGAGTGAGCACATTTGCTTCACTCCTTTTTAACTTATGAATAACAATGGAAATGTTGTTCTTTCTTCTTCAGGTGGTGTAGCAACCATTTTGTAGCATTGAACTTTTTAAAAAGTTAATCATACTTTATCTTGCTCCTGATCCAAAATCATTACGTACACTAAAGTCCGATTCAAACATGATAATATCGCCAGCTTTGAACGTGAAGTGATTCCCTCGATCATCCACACTACTAGCCACTTGCCCTTCTATCGCCCACATATTTGCATAAGGAGCATCATACCCTAAAATAGCTGCATCATCACGTACACTTTGAATCACAAAGTTAACCATAATGTAACCACCCGTTATAAATTCCTTCTCATGCGTGTCTAGTGCACCATTGTATTGGTTAGCAAGTGCTAAAATATCCGTCCCTTTGGGCAAGATGTATGGCGCAATAGGAATACTGTACTCTCCATACCAATGCTGAATGCTACGCGAAGCTTGATGACTTTGGACACTATTTGGTACGTTAGATTGCGGGCCAATTAACGTTCGAGATGGATGGCCTAAAAACATATAATCAAAGCCATGTCCTATCGTAATATCCCGTTCTACATAGTCTTGATAAAAGGCGTCAAAAGATTGTGTTTTCTGACTTATAAAGTTGTATTCATATAATGCAGCGTGTTCTAGTTCATTACTATTCATATTGCGAAATGGATCATTCAGCTGATACATTCGTTGATACGTCTGCTTGTCTAAATCTGAACCGACTTTAATCAGTTTTTTGTCCGAAGTATCGTAATATAAATCCACTTCCGTCCCATGTCCACCACCATACGGAAAGAACCAGAAGCTAGGTATAATTTGAACGCCTTCATCTACATCCCAGTAGTTCCCGATCGTTTTGAAGTCAAACAAAAAGGAATAACCGTTGTGCGGTACATTTTCTGGATAATACGGATGGGAAGTAGGCCTAATCGGCAGCAGCCACTTTGGTTTGTTAGTATAGTTCGTCACGTTCCCATTTTCATCTCGGCCACCAGCATAGTACACATGGCCTGTATGAGGGAGTGAACCTGGACTACTTCGAAATACATCTTCGAAACGAAAATCACCAATGTCCCATATTCGAAAATCGAACAGGCGTCCAACGACCTCCACGTCGATTTCTTCTGCAGCACAGTAGTTATTTATGTTTGCATTTTTATTGTATTCACATGCGTATATGCCTTGATCATTGATCGCCCAAGCTTCTGTCGTGGCAGTATAGTATCCTTCATCTACCCAAGTCGGGAGGTAGAATTTTATCTCATCTTGTCCTACTGGAATATCAATCCATGTATTTTCTGGATAGTACGTCGTTTGACTTTCGTTGTATACACCAAATGGAAATAGCACTCTTTTATTTTTGGTATAGTCTTCATAGTTTCGATCCCCATACCCTTTGATGTTGCTGTGAAAGCCATACTCATCCATGTGTACTGTAAAATGACGATCTAGTACCAGCACACTGACACTAGTGTCGGGAGTGAGACTTTGATCAAATGGACGATTGTCATCAGGAATTTCTGCATAGTTGACTACGGGTGTATGCACTGTCACATCGTCTAAGTTAGCAATGTCCGCGGTGATTGCATTGTCATATGACCCTATTTCTTGTACTAGCTCATACGTAATCTCCCCTGTTGTTATCGTGTCGGCTTTATTGGCTCTAGCATTGGATATCGTTAATCCATCTTTATATAGTTGACCATTAGCAATGTTCGGTGGAGAAGGAAAAGATTGCGGATCGTTCGTA
>NZ_QXJP01000052.1 GCF_004115085.1 Longirhabdus pacifica
CGTTTTACTGTCCCTGGCATAGATTTTAAATTATACCATTGCTGTGTCTCAGGATCATATACTTCCGCTGAGTAGTCAGGAGAACTAGCATCTAATACGTAAAGCTTCCCGTCTTTTTCTACTGCGTCTACTTCTAATCTTTCATATATCATATCCATTTCAGGCACAGCTTCCCATTTATCTTCCGCTACGTTATACTTTGTTACATCATCATAGAAAAATGGTTCTGTAATTCCACCGGTATCTGGATGTGTTATTGCTGTATTTAACCCTCCAATAGAATATATGTCATTGTTGTATACTATAAGTCCATTACGATGTAAAAGAAAGTTCAAAAACTTCTTTTTCGTCCATGTATCATTAGCAGGATCATACTCATAGAATATTCTTCTAACGGTATCCATTAAATAAACTTTATCATCTAATACGACAGCCTTACCATCAAAACTTGCCTCTGGCATCGGCCCTGCCAATCTCCAAACATCTTCTTCTACATTATAAATTTGAACTGTATCGGTAGGTGTTTTTCCGCCTCCACCGAATATATAGATTTCTCCATTGATTTCCACTATCCCAAAGCACTCTTTAGGCGCAAACATAGGAGCTGCTGTTGTCCACGTGTCTGTTTTTGGATCATACACCTCGACAATATCTGTAGCAGGACCTAATTTATATCTTGCTCCACCTATCGTGTAAATTTTTTCATCTACAATAATCGTACCAAAACCATGACGTGGTGTAGGCATGGGTGTTCCAGACTGCCATGCAGTTGACTGTGATTGCAATGCTTCTTCATCATATAAACCTTTTTCATCTGTTACTTCACTTACTAGGTTTAATTCACTTACTTCCATTTGATTCACTATTTCATGTTCAATAGGTGGTAGGTCCGTTTGTAATTGCTCCGCACTTACCGTCATCACAGGACTCATAACTAATGTTGTAACTAACGCTAATTTAGCTATCTTCCCTTTTGTCATCAAAATCCCACCTTCTTGTGTGTAGTTTGTTTGCTTTGGAAGCGTACTTATTTTATATCGGATATACAATTTTTGTGTTGTATCAGACTGTAGCACTAATTATCGACATAAAATGTAATTATGATATTCATTGCAAGTAGTGTATTGGATAGAATGAAAGGATATATAGGTTATTAGAATGTGTTATTAGCATTTGGTAAGAAAAAAATACATATAAAGAACTATTTCTATGTAGTTCATTAGTAACAATAAATTACCTATTTTTATTTTTCAATACATATATGGAAACGAAATAATAAAAAGATGATAAAATATATTATTTACATTAAATAACACTTAAAATAACTATATGAAATAATAGGTTTTGAATGAATCGTTACAACGAATGGATCATCATCAAATCGGAGGGGAATTGGTTCATCAACGATAAATACGAAACATCTAGTATTTTCTATCTAGGAGAAAGTCTTACAGAAGCAGGGACTTTCTCAAAAGTATTTTGAAGGTAGTGTAGCGTATTAGCCATGGAGAGGTGTAAAAAAACGCAAGAATGAACGAGACATTCTTGCGTTTTTGTTATGCATGTAGTCATCATACCTACTGCATATACTCACTCATTTTTAATGGTTACACTATAGGTAGATGAAAACTTATAGGCGTAACTTCTTCACTAACGCCAAATTGATTTACTGCTTCGATTTCGTAATAGTAGTAGCTGTTAATCCATACTCCGTCGTCTGTATACGTGGTTTCTTCAATTTCTGTAGCAATTTTCTCCCACTCACCGTTGTAGTTTCTTTTTCTATAAATATTATATTTAGTGTCTGCATCACCTGC
>NZ_QXJP01000053.1 GCF_004115085.1 Longirhabdus pacifica
TTAGCTTCGCCACTGTTACCCATAATGTGTGCGCTTGTAAGTCCAGCACCTACTGTAGTATTGATCCCTTCGGCATGCGAGGCAAACCCACTTGCCTCCGTTCCATTTCCTTCCGCATGTGCACTATTTGCTATAGCTTCTGTATCACTTCCTTCTGCATGAGAAGCGACACCCACCGCTCTCGTTCCACTGCCTTCTGCGTGCGCAGCTTCCAATAGTGCTAATGTACTATTCCCCTCCGCATGTGCTGCTTCTCCCAGAGCCATGGAGCTATTTCCTTCGGCATGGGAGGCCATGACGTCTGCAACGGTTTCATTCCCTTCGGCATGCGCTGCCATACCATTTGCATTGGTTCCATTTCCTTCGGCATGACTGTCAAAGCCATTAGCTACAGTCATATTACCCTCCGCATGTGCGTTATCTCCTATTGCCATGGTGGACATACCTTCGGTATGACTTTGACCACCACTGCTCGTTGTAAATCTACCTTCGGAATGAGAAGCAAATCCTCGGGCAACAGTAATACAGCCTTCCGCATGAGATGCGATCCCAATCGTTGTACTTATTTCACCTTCAGCATGTGATGCTCTTGCATTCATTTCTGTACTACTTGAACAACCCTCTGCATGAGAGAATTCAGCTTGCGTTATCGAACTTTCTCCTTCCACATGCGATGCATCCCCCATTGCAACAGTAAGTAGACCCTCAGAGTGGGAGTTAGGACCTACTGTAAACGTTATTTGTCCTTCCGCATGAGAGTTTGCAGATGAACTAACCGTTTGAAGTCCTTCTGCATGAGACTGTAAACCACATGCCATCGTTTGATTTCCTTCGGCGTGAGAGGCTATTTCATCTGCTAAAGTATCTATTCCTTCCGCATGTGCAGCATTCAACAATGCTAATGTATTATTTCCTTCTGCGTGAGCTGCCTCTCCCAATGCCATGGAGTTAACTCCCTCTGCATGCGAAGCCATTAAATCTGCCATGGTTTCATTTCCTTCTGCATGCGATTGTGCGCCAATAGCTAAAGAACCTAGCCCTTCTGTATGCGATTGTAATCCAATAGCTCTTGTCATGGCCCCTTCCGCATGGGCATCTGCGCCAATGGCTATCGTTGCTCCTCCTTCCGCATGCGATGCAGTTCCCTCTGCTGTTGTACCAATCCCTTCCGAGTGTGACTGGTTTCCACTCGCTACGGTCTGAAATCCTTCGGCATGTGACTGTAACCCACTAGCCGTTGTTACTGCTCCTTCCGCATGGGCATCTGCTGCACTAGCTACCGTTGCTCCCCCTTCCGCATGAGAAGCTTCTCCCTCTGCTGATGTGCCAATGCCTTCCGCGTGGGACTGGTTTCCACTCGCTACGGTCTGGAATCCTTCCGCATGCGATTGGAACCCGCTAGCCGTTGTCACTGCTCCTTCGGCATGCGCATCTGCTGCACTGGCTACCGTTGCTCCTCCTTCCGCATGGGAAGCCGAGCCACTCGCCATTGTTCCAATTCCTTCTGCATGCGATTGTCTTTCTATTGCCATTGTCGCTAGTCCTTCGGCATGCGATTGGAAGCCGCTTGCAGTGGAAAGTGCCCCTTCTGCGTGTGCATCTGCTGCACTCGCGGTGGTTGATCCTCCTTCCGCATGACTAGAAAAACCAGAAGCTGTTGTATCTCTTCCTTCGGCATGCGCATTTGCGCCATCGGCTATGGTGTTACTTCCTTCCGCATGAGAATTTGATCCATTCGCAATGGTGTCATTTCCTTCCGCATGCGCATTATCTCCTTCTGCTATAGTTGAAATCCCTTCTGCATGGGAATTCACTCC
>NZ_QXJP01000054.1 GCF_004115085.1 Longirhabdus pacifica
ATATTAGACAATGTGAATAACGTTGCGGATGAGAACAAACAAAATGCAGAGCATATGATCATTATCAATGGGTATAAGCTGGACACCGAGCAGCACGCTCCATATTATGTAGAAAATGAGGAATATCCAGATGACTATTCATCAAGTGTTTTTGTTCCTTTTGTAGATACATTAAAAGCCTTTGGTGGAACAGTGAAAATAACAGATGCACAACATATGGTTTATACGTATCAGGATCAGACATTTAATATTAAAATTGCTAACGACCAAATTACGATAAAAGAAATAAATAGAGAACTACCGATTCAAACAAAAGAGGATATTGTTTATATTTCTGTTTATGAATTACACAGATTTCTATCAGTAGAAGAGGAAGATTGGGATGAATACAATATTATTTATTTAGTTACAGAAGATACTCCTCTTATAGTAGAAGCAATACAAAATGAAGAAAATGATTTGAGTAAAGTGAAGCAATTAATAACAAATGGATCAGATGTAAATGCAAGAGATAGCTACGGTGAACCTCTTTTACAAATGGCAATAGAAAAACAAAATAAGGAGTTAGTAGCGTTATTACTGCATGAAAAAGTAGATCTTAACGCAGAATTATATCTAATGAAAGGACAAACATTGCTAGATGTAGCATTTAAAGAGGGTAACAAAGAGATATTGTCTATGATGCTTAACGCTACGTCAGAAATCAATGATGATGATGCATTATTTTATGAAGCAGTTCAAGCAATATTAGATAATAACCAGCAAGCATTACAGCAAGTGAAGAATAAAGGATTCGATATGAATACACCCAATAAAGCTGGAGATACATTATTGTCCGCAATAGCTCAATGGGACAAAGAATCAGTGGCTATGTTGACTGAATTAGGAGCGAACGTGGATACATTGAATTCAGAAGGTATGACACCATTAATGCAAGCAGCTGAGAAAGGAAATACAGAAGTTGTTTCCTACTTATTACAAAAAGGAGCAAATAAAGATCTGCAACAAGCATCAGAAGAAACCTTGCCATTTTCAGCACTTATGTTTGCAGTATATAAAGGTCATACAGAAACCGTGCAAGTATTATTGGATGCAGGTGTAAATGTAGACTTACAAAATATTGATGGAGACACTGCATTACATGTTGCATTAATATATGCTAAGGGAGCATCTTTACGCGAAGAATTAGCACTATCTCTAGTTAATGCAGGTGCTGATGTGAGCATACAAAATGAATTTGGTTATACCGCACTACATTTAAGTCCGTCCGTTAAGTTAGCTCGTGCAATCATAGAATCGGATGATAATATCAATCTCGATGTGAAAGACGGACAAGGACATAGTGCACTGGATGAGGCAGTAGTGAATGGAAATAAAGAAATGCAGCAACTTCTACTTTCAAAAGGTGCAACGGAAAGCGAACTTAGCTTTGGATCAGTGGCATTAAAAAGAGCTGTTCGTTCCGGGGATTTGGAAAAGGTTAAACAGTTGGTGAACGATGGTGCAAACGTGAAGGAACAATCTGCAGAAACTGATGGGTTCACTCTTCTAATGAAAGCCATTATGAGTAATAATATAGATTTAACAAAATATTTAATTGACCAAGGTGTAGATGTAAGTTCTTTA
>NZ_QXJP01000056.1 GCF_004115085.1 Longirhabdus pacifica
AAAGAACAAAAAAACACCTCTAATCCTATTCAAATTGCTGGATTTGACATGCAGCCCCATACGAATAATTTGTTGTATGATTATTTTCTTAAATTTGATGCTACATTTGCACAAAACGTACAAGAGCTAGAATTAGATTATTATAATTTCATTAGCGTGATAAAAGCTGGAGATTTCCCTGAAGATGGAGAAGAGAAGCAACAAGCATTAATCGTAAAGTATGAAAATGTATTAAATGAATGGAATGAGTTGCATTCATCTCTGAAAAAAGATGTAAACGAAGATGTAACTAAATTAGTAGAAAGAATTTTTAGCCTAAGAATTAGATCTTTAACGGAAAATTTCATTAGAGTAAACTACCCTAATGGTGTTGGTTTTACTAATTTCGCAGATAATGCAAGAGACAAAGTAATGTCGGATAATTTAGTGTGGCTTTTAGAAGAAATGTACCCGGACGAAAAATTAATTGTGTGGGCGCATAACGCTCACATTATGAAAAATTATTCAATGGTGAAAAATGAAGATAATTATGTACTTGTTAATATGACAGAGCAATTACCAGCGGAGATAAAAGAGCAAGCGTATGGCATTGGATTATATATGCACAGTGGAAATTCTGCGTTTAATGATAGAAATGTTATGCCCGTATATAGCAATCATAAGGCTAACTCTGTTGAAAACCTTCTCAATGAACCTAATTATCCAGTCTCTTTCTTGAATATTGATAGAGTGGATGATGAAAATAATACATATTGGTGGAATAGTGAGGCTATAGGTAAGACAGTGGGTAGTAGTCATCAATATGAAGAAAAATATATACCTAGTGAACAGTATGATGGTCTTATACTGATTGAAGACGTAAATTTTCCGAATTATGTTAGATAATTAGAATCATTAACATGTTTGGTTGAAGTTGTGTTTGCACAATACATTCACTGGACAAGTAAAAGTTTGTTCTAATATTGAATAGGAGATATGTATATGAAAAACTTAACAATATCCAAAGGTGTATATGCGATGCTATTTATATGCATGGTTGTCCTTCTATCTAGCTGCACAGAACAAGAGGTGACAGACACAGAGGACAAAAACATTATAGATCATGAAGAAGAGACAACCGAGGTAAACGAGACGAATGAAATTCAATCTATTTCATTGGATAGTACAGATTACAGTGATTTAGAGTTTCTAAAAGACGTTCTCAAAGACAAAAGAATAGTCATGCTTGGAGAAAGCTCTCATGGAGTTTCAGAATACAATTTGGATTGTCAACAGAAAGCTAGACAACTTTTTTAAGGTCAGCTAGTTTATATTGAACAGGGCTCATGTAGCCCAATGTTCCATGAATTCGAATATGATTATACCAGTGCACATAG
>NZ_QXJP01000057.1 GCF_004115085.1 Longirhabdus pacifica
AAAGAACAAAAAAACACCTCTAATCCTATTCAAATTGCTGGATTTGACATGCAGCCCCATACGAATAATTTATTGTATGATTATTTTCTTAAATTTGATGCTACATTTGCAGAAAATGTACAGGAGGCGGAAACAAACCTTAAGGAACTTGAAAATAGTATATTCAGTATTGGTTTTTCTGAAAAAGAAAAAGATGAACGAGAAGTATTAATTGCAGAATATGAAAAATTATCGAATGAGTGGACTTCATTACATACAACAGCAACAAAAGGATGGAGTGAAGACGTAAACAAGTTAGTTGTGGAATATTTTAATCTTAGAATTACATCTTTGATGGATTATTTTACGGAAGAAAATTTTTCTGAAAATAGTGGTTTTAATAGTTACGCAGCTAATAAAAGGGATGAAATGATGTCAAACAATTTAGTATGGCTGTTAGAAGAAGTATATCCAGACGAGAAATTTATTGTATGGGCACATAATGCTCATATAATGAAAAGTGAATCGACTGTAGATAAACAAAGCTATAAAAGGGTAAATATGATAGAGCAATTACCAGATAGAATAAAAGAACAAGCGTATGGCATTGGATTATATATGTACAGTGGATATTCTATGTCTGATGATAGAAGTGTTATTATGCCCGTATATAGCAATCATAAGGGTAACTCTGTTGAACACCTTCTCCATGAACCTAATTATCCAGTGGCTTTCTTAAACATTGATATAGCGGACGATGAAAATAATACATACTGGTGGAATAGTGAGGCTATAGGGAAGAGTTCAGGTGAATATGAAGAAACATTTGTACCTAGTGAACAGTATGATGGTCTGATATTGATTGAAGAAGTCAATTCGTCAAACTATGTTAAAGATAATTAGAACATTTAACATGTTTGGTTGAAGTAGTGTTTGCACAATACATTCACTGGACAAGTATAAGTTTGTTCTAATGTTGAATAGGAGATGGTTACATGAAAAACTCAACAATATCCAAAGGTTTATATGCGATGCTATTAATATGTGTGGTTGTCCTTTTATCTAGCTGCACAGAACAAGGGGCAAACGATACACAAGATAATAACATTATAGATCATGAAGAAGAGACATCCGAGGTAAACGAGACGAATGAAATTCAATCTATTTCATTGGACAGTACAGATTACAGTGATTTAGAGTTTTTAAAAGAAGTTCTTGAAGATAAAAGAATAGTGATGCTTGGAGAAAGCT
>NZ_QXJP01000058.1 GCF_004115085.1 Longirhabdus pacifica
CGTTCGCCTTAGCAAAAAGGAAAAATACTCCTTCTGGAATATTACGCTTCGCTTTCCAAAAGGAAAAAATATAGGGAGTGAATCAAAGATGAAAAACAAATTCGAACTACTCGATGAAGAGTTTAAACAGATAAACGAAGAAGCAGAAGCAGCAAAAGAATGCGATGATATTGAGATACAAACATATGACGAAAAATATATGATGGATTCCATGCGTGGCTGCGGTTACGCATTGGAGGAGAATGACGAGATAGCATGCTTAGAAGAGCAAGAAAAGGATGATGAAAAGCACTCTTCAGGAGTAGATCTTGCGAACAGTTTTTCTAAAATGATAGTACACTATCCAGGGTTTGAATACGATTCATTTCCTTTGACAGAATGCTTATATCAGCATCGAAGTTTGAAAGAAATTTCTTTCTATCCACATCGGAGTTTTCCATATGATGGAGAACGTTTCACGATTTCTTTTTCCCGTATATCATTTTCTGAATGGATAGTCCTTAACCAAATGTGTGACTATCACAATGAGAACGACCCGTATATGGAATCGAGATTTGCCTTATATGAATTAATGAAGAAAGAAGAGTTAGATGATGTGGTTATACCTTCGTCTAACGCTCATCATGAAATAGGTAACAATGAGTATGTGAAGGAGCATGTTTATTGCTCTGAAACGGATGATGCTCATACATTGTCTTATCGTTTGTTTTTCTTTTATATTGAAGATTGGCCAAAGAAATATGGTTTTATCAAGATGGAATATGTGATGTATTAGGAAAGGGGGGGCGGATTTTTATCGCCCCTTTAAGGAGAGCTTTTGCGCTGCAAATGCTCTTATTTTAAAGCAGAAAAAGCATGGTAAGGAGCTGCTGATGCAGCTCCTTTTCATTGCTAACGTTAAAAAAAGATTCCATTTAATTCGTATGTGTTCACTATTGCTGCAAACAAAAAACCAGTACTATATTGTATTTTAACGTTTTTCATATCTCATTAAAGTAGAAATCATGTAAGTATTAAGTAAAAATAAAAAATTCTTATCTTTTGTTCCCCTAGCCATACGCTACCTAAAAGACAAGCGAATAACCAGGACTAAGCCATACGGCAAAGTCCTGGTATATTCCATTGCCTTTTTTAACGGCAGCTACAAGGAAGAAGAAAAGATAGAAAGGA
>NZ_QXJP01000059.1 GCF_004115085.1 Longirhabdus pacifica
ATTCCTAAGAACATCAGCGTAACCGCCAATTGTTTATTAGGCTATCCCCGTAGTCCCTACGGTTAAGAGACGAATCGCTTCGTTTCTAAGGTTTAATCCTGCGTTAACATCCCGATTGTGTATCGTACAACAAGAAGGGCACTCCCACTCACGAAGATGGAGATGCTTAACGTCTTTATTTTGATAGCCACAACACGAACACAGTTGACTGCTAGCGAATGTTTTAGAGACAACAACAACTTCTTTACCATACCAAGTCCCTTTGTATTCAAGCATATTTCTGAATTGTGACCAAGACACTTCACTAATCGCTTTGGCTAATTTATTATTTTTCAACATATTGGATACTTGCAAGTCTTCCATACCAATTACATCGTGGTTTTTGATGATGTTGGTAGAGATTTTATGCAAGTAGTCTGTTCTAGCATTTGTGATTTTCTCATGCAGCCGTGCTACTTTGCGTTTTTGTTTTTGATAGTTTTTTGCTTCGTCTAGTTTGCAGTTTCGTTTCCATGCTAATTCCTGTCTTCTGGAAAGAACACGTTGTGCATCCGCTAACTTTTTTTCTAATGTACGGAACCATTTAGGATTTGAAAATACTTCACCCGTTGAAAGGATAGCAAAGTCTTTTAAACCCACATCCACTCCGACAGAAGAACCGGTTTTGGGGAGTTGTTGCACTTCTACTTCTGCAAGAATGGACACAAAGTATGTACCACTGGGGTTACGTCTAATTGTAGCGTTAAGAATACGTCCTTCCACTTCACGACTTTTCGCACACTTAACAAAACCTAATTTAGGTAACTTGATCTTATTTTCTACCATGGCGATATTTCCGTTTGTGTACTTTGTTGTGTAAGACTGAACCTTGTTATTTTTAGATTTAAAACGGGGTGCTTTGTTCTGTTTTTTGAAAAATCGTGTATACGAATCGGCTAAATGTTTTAGTGAGGATTGAATAGCAATGCTGTCAACTTCTTTTAACCAAACAAATTCTTTCTTAAGTTGTGGCAATTGTGAAGAACAAGTACTGTAGGTTAAACCTTTGCCCGTCTCTTTGTAAGTATCAATCCAAAGTGCTAAAAACCTATTGAACACAAAACGAGAACAGCCGATTGTTTTGGCAATTA
>NZ_QXJP01000060.1 GCF_004115085.1 Longirhabdus pacifica
AACCACAGATTACAAATGCAACATGGGATGCAAATCAAAGTGAAGTCGTGATAAATTGGAATACCATAACCAACGCAGATCATTATATGGTTAAAAGATTGACTAAAGAAACGGGTAGTTACGACAACTTAGCACAAATTAATGATATCAATACCACCACATATAAAGATGCAACGGCAGAACATGGGATGACCTATTATTATAAAATCGTAGCAGAAAATAATGCGGGGATAACGGAGTCAGACTTTAAAGAAGTCATCATCCCACCGTCTGAAGTGACAGATTTGGATATAAACCGTGGTAATGGCACTTTAATTTTGACGTGGACTGCGGTGTCAGGAGCTACATCATATAAAATTGTAAAACAACCACAAGGTAGTGTCTCTCAAGAAATTATACCGATTAACGATTCGCCGGATAACAATAACCAATTGAGTTATCTAGACAAAGCGGTAATCATCGGGAAGAGCTATGAGTATTGTGTTATTGCAGTCAATGCAGGTGGCGATTCTTCAATCAGCTACTGTACAACAATCGTTGTAAAAGCAAAATTAGACGCACCAACGCTCTCAGCACAAGAAGGAGACGGGAACATAGTTTTAACATGGAATGCTATTGAGAAAGCAGAGTCTTACCATGTATACCGAAAAAAAGCCGATGAACAATTTGGAAAAACTCCGTATCAGGTGTTACAACATGATGGAAATAGTGCAACCATAACGTATACAGATACAAACGTAACAAATGGTATCACTTATGATTATGCAGTCGTTGCAGAAACCAATGCAACCAACACGGAGGGTAGTGCTTCTAATATCGTATCGGCAACCCCACAAAAACCAAGCAACAGTGGTGGTGGAAGTGACAACGGTGGCGGCGGAGTCATCATCAGCTACCCGAAAAAAGATGACGATAAGCAAGCTACCAAGCAAGAAGAAAATGTACAAGAAGTGAAGGCTTCCGACATCAAACCAGATGAAGAAGGAACCGTCACCATCAAGGCAGAGAAAGAAGTCGATACGATTACCTTACCAGCAACAGATAAAGCATTAGAAGACATCGATACGCTAAC
>NZ_QXJP01000061.1 GCF_004115085.1 Longirhabdus pacifica
GCAGAAACATATCCTTGGTTAGATGAGTTGAGAGAAGTAGGAACGACAGGGACAAACTTACTTTCTATGACTCCATATGTTTATCATAAAAATAAAGGTGTTCCTGCAAGTTTAGATCATATTACAGAGCAGCCGATTGAAATGGTGAACAATTGGGGAACTGTGACGGTACATCGTATGATTGTTGTCGATGCTAGATCCCCTGAAGATATTCGAGGCGTATATGGGAATATGTTTTATGACAAAGACACGTTAATAGAAGACATAGAGAGGTATCCGTATATAAAGGAATCTCTAGAAAGATTATATTCAGCTTTTGTGGAAGTAACGGTGACTCCTGCCATAGAAAATATGAGTACTTTTCAGTATGTTAATAGTTTACCTGACAATGGTTTTGTTAGAGGATCTTCCCTTGAAGGTTCAGGAACCACCGAACAATATGGTTTAAATACATTGCCCACAGGAAGTGATAAAGGTTTTTTTGTGAAAGATACTCCAAATAGGTTGTGGGTAGGTAATGCCATGCAAAGAGAGAGTGGAAAATATTATTCTTTTGATGTAGATATCAATACTTTTTCTAGTTTCTATATACCAGAGTCACTAGAATAGAGGTGATGAGTGTTACTAGTAATCATGCTGATGGCAGTATATGCTCCAATTAATAGGTTTAAATGCCATTGTTATTTGTTGTCACTTTCATTTAGAAGTCAAAACTTACTTTATAAAGATACTGTAATCATTTTAACCTTAGAAAGAAGGAACGGACGATGAAAAAAACAATGAAAAAAATATTACTAGGTTTGATATTAAGTCTATTATTTGTTATTCCACTTTCAGCACCATCCGCACAAGCAAACACGTCTTTTGAAGATATTGAGGGTCACTGGGCTGAGCAAAAAATACTACAAGCGGTAAACGATGGATACATATCAGGCTATCCAGACAATACATTTAGACCGGATGATAATATTACGAGAGCAGAATTCGCCTCTATTATAGCAAGAGCTACAGCTGTAAATGAAGAGGTGGTGGACTTTGATGGTTTTGACGATGTGCCTTCTACT
>NZ_QXJP01000005.1 GCF_004115085.1 Longirhabdus pacifica
TTAGCTCAGCTGGGAGAGCATCTGCCTTACAAGCAGAGGGTCGGCGGTTCGATCCCGTCAGCGTCCACCATAATTAAATAATAATATCGCGGGGTGGAGCAGTCTGGTAGCTCGTCGGGCTCATAACCCGAAGGTCGTAGGTTCAAATCCTGCCCCCGCAACCAAATTAATTTAATACGGAGCTGTGGTGTAGTGGTCTAACATTCCCGCCTGTCACGCGGGCGATCGCGGGTTCAAATCCCGTCAGCTCCGCCATTATTATTACTTGTTTGGTTCGGTAGCTCAGTCGGTAGAGCAGAGGACTGAAAATCCTCGTGTCGGCGGTTCGATTCCGTCCCGAACCACCATTTTAATTGAATATGCCGTTGTAGCTCAACTGGTAGAGCAACTGACTTGTAATCAGTAGGTTGGGGGTTCAAGTCCTCTCGACGGCACCATTTTGG
This sequence comes from Longirhabdus pacifica, assembly GCF_004115085.1. Taxonomy (GTDB): domain Bacteria; phylum Bacillota; class Bacilli; order Paenibacillales; family DSM-105158; genus Longirhabdus; species Longirhabdus pacifica. The sequence goes on from NZ_QXJP01000005.1 coordinate 444, forward strand.
AGGATTAGCGAAGTGGCCAAACGCAGCAGACTGTAAATCTGTTCCCTTACGGGTTCGGTGGTTCGAATCCATCATCCTCCACCATTTAGGGGCATAGTTTAATGGTAGAACAGCGGTCTCCAAAACCGTTAGCGTGGGTTCAACTCCTGCTGCCCCTGCCAGAAGAACAAAATAGTTAAATTAGTAAGTACTTGTATTATGTGGCGGTCGTGGCGAAGTGGTTAACGCACCGGATTGTGGCTCCGGCATTCGTGGGTTCGATTCCCATCGGTCGCCCCATTGGGGATTAGCCAAGCGGTAAGGCAACGGACTTTGACTCCGTCATGCCCAGGTTCGAATCCTGGATCCCCAGCCATTATGCGGACGTGGCTCAGTGGTAGAGCATCGCCTTGCCAAGGCGAGGGTCGCGAGTTCGAATCTCGTCGTCCGCTCCAGACTGGGCGCCATAGCCAAGTGGTAAGGCACGGCTCTGCAAAAGCCTTATCCCCAGTTCAAATCTGGGTGGCGCCTCCATTAATTTGCCGGGGTGGCGGAATTGGCAGACGCACAGGACTTAAAATCCTGCGGTAGGTGACTACCGTACCGGTTCAAGTCCGGTCCTCGGCATTATTAGTGCCCTTAGCTCAGCTGGATAGAGCGTTTGACTACGAATCAAAAGGTCGGGAGTTCGAATCTCTCAGGGCACGCCATTATAGGTGAGCCGGTGTGGCGGAATTGGCAGACGCGCACGACTCAAAATCGTGTTCCTTCGGGAGTGTAGGTTCGACCCCTATCACCGGTATATATGAGATATCAATAAGATGTTTATGTACATTACATAAGCATCTTTTTAGTATGTTTATATTTTTTATAAATAAGTGCTTTTTAATACTTTTACTATCTCATTGTGCCTTTGCTGTTCTTCCACGTAAAAAATCTCAAACTTCGTGAATGGCATTGTCCTGCGTGCCATATTCATCATGATAGAGACATGAACGCAAGTATCAACTTGCTGAAGCTAAGCTAGCCAAGTAATTGGTATTTTCTTTAGGGGTAGGAACCTACCCTCATAGCTTGGTAAATATAGATAGCTAACAAAAGTAACTACTTCCCAAGAAGCATCCACTTCTAACGACCCATAAGGGTGTTAAGTGGTGTGTAGTTCACAAACTAACTTCAGTTCGTTAAACTCGTTTAGTTCGATGTATTGTGTTTTTGCAAAGGCCTGTTTGCATTTTGAATAAGATATGGATAAGTAAAAGTATGTCGAAATAGTATAGAATTCATCTGATGCAGAATAGAAGTTTGAAATGCTGTGAATACGCTACGTATGTAGTTCCTTTTGTCACATGTAGTCTACGTCGTATGACAACAAGAAAACAGACGCTGTTAAGTAAGATTTTATTGTTTTATGGGGCTTAATGCAATGCTAAAGAAGAGAAGGGTAATCATACGAGTACATAGGTTGGATTAATCCATATCATTAGAATTTTAATGTAACCTTTTTGTAACCAAACTTTATACAATAGAGTTTAAAATATTAATATATTGAGATGTAGAAACGATGCAATACTATTTATATAAACTGTGAATCATACTCAATGTATGGAAAGCAGTGAATACAATCTTTATTCAAATTCAATAACGATCTAACGATAAAGAAGATTGAAGCATAAATGGAACATAGAAATAAAAAAAAGGTGGAGTATAAATATCCCCACCAAAAAACAAACAAGCAAATTTATTATGAAATAACCTTTAAAACTATTAATTAAAAAAGAAATCCATGTTAGTAGTGTTAGAATAAAAAATGAAATATTACTTTATTGCACTACCACCGAAAATAAAGCGATGTTCCCAATGCTTGCCTTCGATACTATCGATACGTACACCACCGCTATTTTTAGAATATGTGTGAAGGATTTTACCATTTCCTAAGTAAATACCTACGTGACTAACTCTTTGATTTGATTTGTTAATTCCTGTGTAGTTACTTTTGCTGCTACCTCTGTAACTCATGAAAAACATCAAATCGCCTTTGTTTAAGTTTTCCCAATTTTTCACGTTGTTGTTCAGTGTATTCTTTACATAGTTTGCTTGTGTTCTTGAGTTAGAAGGCAACGTTTTATTGATACCGTCTTTAAAAGCTTGCTTTACGAAGTCAGAGCAGTCAAACGTTCTCGTATTGGAACGACTTGATCCGTATTCGTAAGGAGTACCAAGATATTTTTTACCTGCATTAATCACTTTGTTTACTTTACTACTAGTGCTAGTGGATGAACTGCTAGAACTACTAGAACTTGAAGAATTGCTTGTACTAATATACTTGCTATTTGCTGAAGCATAGCCGATATTACCATTCTTATCTTTTACTTTATACCAATAACTATTATATTTACTTAAAATCGTTACCTTTTCTCCCTTTTGCAACATACGAATTTTAGAAGAAGAAGTACTTGGCTTTTTACGTAAATTTACTCCGTATTTCACCGTTCCACTTGTTGATGCCGCATACACCGTTCCTTGATCTGGTGCAGTAAAATTAAGACTTGCAGGCACTTGAGAAAATACTAGTGTCCCCGCTATAATACCCGTTATTATTTTTTTTCTCATTGTAATTCCTCCTGTTGTAGTATAGCTTGTCCAAAAAATAATGATAGCGTCTTTAATGTGGACGCTTTTTCTTTATATTCTTTTCTATCCTAACATAGACTTTTACACTATTTCGGTAGTAATTGTTGCCATGGAATTTTGTGCTTGTCTACTGTGGCATCACTTCCTAGACCTAGGTCTAGTACCAAATTACGTCTTAGGGCGGTTTTAAGAAATGACAGTTTGCGCTAAAATATCAATAACAGCAACAATTATAATAGTTATAAAGTAAAAAAGAGGTGGTGAAATATTCAATGAAGAACAAACAGTTTTTGGCATTTGCTTTCATTTTTATTGGTTTAGTTATGTTATTTAGATATGTAGGTAATATATTCCCCTATTGGTTATCGGGCTATATTATTCCTATAGCATTCCTCTTGTTTGGTTATTACGGGGTAAAAAGCGGAAGAGCCATAATCGGAACCATTATGATCGTCATTGGAGGAATTCTTTTACTTATTAAATTATCGTGGATTATTGGTCTTGTTATTGCAATTGGTTTAGTATTTATAGGATTTGGTATGTTGAGTAAAAAATCATAGCGTAAATGTAAATATCATAATTAACTAACTAAACAAATGTAGTAAAGGAGGAATACATGTGGCAAATATTTTTGAACGCATAGGAGATATTACATCAGCAACATTAAACGATTGGTTGGAGCAAACACAAGATCCAATGAAAGCAATAAATCAATATTTATATTCTCAAAAAAGAAAAGTGGAGCAGGCGAAGCAACTGTACTACCAATGTGAACGCTATGCATTACAAATGAAAAAACAATGGTTAGATGCACATGAGTGGATGGAGAAAAGAGAGGAACAAGCGCAATTAGCGTTGAAAGCTGGTGAGGAAAAGCTAGCAAGACTTGCGCTTCAAGAAAAAATACAATATGAAGAAAAAGCGGAGCAGTATAAAAAACTATATGAACAGGCAGAATCAAACCAGGAGCAAGCAGAACAACAACTGATTTCTTTGCAAAGTAACTATAATGAAGTTTGGGAAAAAAGAGAAATCATCGTTGCGCGAATGCAGTCGGTGAAATTACAGCAGCAAATAGATGCGAATCGAAATCAGGTTACAAATAATGAAGCATGGTTTCATCGTTTAGAAGATAAGGTGATGGATATGGAAATGGAAGCAGGAGCAATGCGAAAACTGGCAGCAGACTTACCGCATTCGGCATCGGGTTTACATTACTTTGAACATCAAAAAACCACCACAAAAGTGGACGCCCAACTTGAAATGATGAAAGAGAAATTGCAAAAGGAGGAATAAAAGGTGCAGAACCTTTACCGTTCTAGGAATGATAAAAAAATTGGCGGAATATGCGGTGGTTTAGGTGAAAACTTTAACATAGATCCTTCACTTATTAGAATCGTTTTAATCATCGTTACATTTGTAACAGGATTTATTTTGGTTCCTATTTATTTACTTGCTATGTTTGTAATACCGAAAGAACCAAGAGTAAATCGCTTTGATTCCTATGCGACCGCACATGGTCATACAGGTGGGATGGGTAATCCTAATCAACCATTCTATAGCAATGGAAATACGGGACAGCAGTTTCAACCGCCTTATCCACCGCCACCTTATGAACAACCTTTTTCATCACAATCGACACAGCAAGGGACGAAAGAGCAAGCAGCATCTTCATCTATAGACGATATGATGCATGATGTGGAGAATAAAGTTTTACGTAAAGAGATTGAAAAACTAAAACAAAAACTAGAAGAATACGAGAAGGGAGAATAACACAATGGGAGTTTTCAAAAGAATAACGGATATGACGAAAGCATCTTTACATGATGTATTAGATAAGGTAGAAGATCCAATAAAAATGTTAAATCAATATTTGCGTGAGCGTGAAGAAGAAATATCTAAAGCAGAGGTTACTGTTGCAAAACAGATGGCTAACGAAGGGAAATTGAAACATCGTTACGAAGAAGTAAAAAGAAAGCAGCAAGAATTTGAAACGTTAGCGGAGAAAGCATTAAAAGAAGGAAATGAACAAGCTGCAAGACAATGTTTAGCGGAAAAAATATATTACGATCAAAAAGTAACCGAATTTTATGATTTATCTCAAACCGCGAGTATACAAGCTCAAGAACTAGTGCAACAGCTGCATGAGTTAAAAGACGAATACTATCAAATGAGAAATAAAAGAAATGAATTGGTCGCACGTGCTCAAATGGCGAAAGCGCAAAAGAATATGGCAGAAGCTACTTCTAGTGTTCATTCCATTCATACCGGAGGATCTGCACAAGGCTTTCAGCGAATGGAAGAAAAAATCATACAGATGGAAGCAGAAGCAAACATCATGCGTTCCCCAGAAAAATATATGATGACAAACGGAAATACATCACCTATCCATAATGCAAAAGTTGAGGAGCAACTTGCACAGATGAAAACAAAGCTACACGGTAGCAGTGATGAAGAAAAAGTGTAGTATGGACTATAAAACAGCATCACCATAAACTCCATTTAAAACGATCTGCTAAACCATGATGTTGTAAAGCCTAGGTGATATACTATATACCTAAGGCTTTACTATGTTTATGTCTACTAGAAAGAAGGTGCAATGATTTTGAAACAAAATAAACGCAACACTTCATATTTCCTCGTTTTTTCAGGATTATTCATTCTTTGTTACTTCATTTTAGGTTTAAGCACTTTACTTGGAGTTGTTTTTGTTTTGTTCGGATTGTTGAAGTTGCGCAGCGAAAAACACAGTGGCAGAGACAAGACGGGTTACTTGTTATTCGCCATAGGAGTGGCTATACTATTAAGTGATTATTTATCTTTTATTTTCGCCATTTTACTCATTATTGTTGGGTATTTTATTATACAGAATACGAATGTTTCGAGCTCTGAAGAGCCTGTTAAACGCAAGCAACACTTTATTCAAAGCGTTAAAAAAACGGACACACAATGGGATGTGAAAAATCATCATTCTTGGTCATTTATCGAAGAGGTAAGGATAGATCTTTCCAAAGCTGTGTTATGGGGAGAAAAATCTACCATTATTCATCAAGCGGTCATTGGAGACATGAAAATCTATGTACCAGAAGAAATCGGTGTTCGCTTACAATGTTCTGTTTTAATGGGTTCTTTTAAAATAGGAAAAGATGGTGAAGAAGGCTTTTCCAAAATGATAGATTGGCAAACTGCAAATTATGAAAATAGTAACGATAAAATAGAGATTATCGTAAATTATATGATAGGAAATATTGTGGTCAAAATGTTGTAGAAACTATTCTTGCAATGAAATAATTTAAGGTTTGAAAAGAGTGGGAGGTTTAGCGTGGATATTTTTTTCGATGGTTATATGTATGTTGTTATAATATCACTTTTGCTTACAGTCTTACTTATTGCAATAGGGTTGTTTTTTAGACAAAGTAAACCATTTCCCAAATATGAAGGTTACACCGATTCTCTAGGTTACACCGAATCTGAAGGTTACATTAAGCCTAAGCATTTTTTCATTCAGACCTTTAAGAAAAAACACGAACCATTTCATTTTCAAAACCATCATTCTAGATCATTTATAGAAGAAGTGGTAATTGACCTTTCCAAAGCAGAGTTTCAGGAAGAGACCTACATCATGATTCACAAGGCAACAATAGGAGAGATGAAAATTTACATACCAGAAGATTTGGGTGTTCGCTTGCAATGTTCTGTGCTGTTAGGTTCAGTTAAAATGGGGAAAAATAAAGAGGAAGGCATACCGAGTAAGCTAGAATGGGAAAGTCCATATTATGAATTCAGTCCACATAAAGTGAATATTATAGTAAATTATATGATAGGGGATATTATCATTAAGAAGTGATAGGAGGTTCCATATGAAGAGAGAGAAAAAGTTAACCAGTATGAAATGGACTCTTATTGTGGAATCTATGATCTATACTGCCTTATTATTGATTGTATTTCTATATGTTTTGTACTCTATAGGGGTCAGAGACATCTTCATTGATGTTTCTTGGTTTGATATGATCCAATATGCTATTTTCTTTTTTCTTATCGTTGTGATTGGTGGACTCATACTGGGATATTGGCAAAGTTACAGAATAAAAAGCAGGTTAGATAAATTATCCGATGCTTTATACTACTTGGAAAAAGGAAACTTCAATCGTGAATTTCCAGAGCTTGGTACGGATGAAATTGGTAAACTGACGGATCAAATCACAAAGATAAGCGACAAATGGAAAGAGCAGGTGGAATCACTCCAGCGGTTATCCACTAACAATGCACAGCTTGCTGAACAAGCCAGAGTAACGGCAATAATGGAAGAGAGGCAACGTTTAGCTCGCGAGTTGCATGATGCAGTCAGTCAGCAATTGTTTGCCATTTCCATGACAGCAACGGCGACAAGTAGAACGATTAGTAAAGATGTGGATAGAGCTACTGCACAAGTATCTCTCATAGAGGAAATGGCCTCCGTTGCACAGTCGGAGATGCGGGCTTTGTTGTTGCATTTAAGACCAGTACATCTTGAGGGGAAAAATTTAGCAGAAGGATTAATGGAATTAATAAAAGAACTTAAATCAAAAGTGCCTATTTCCATTGAATGCGAGATGGATTACGCGATACAATTTAGTAAAGGCGTAGAAAATCATCTGTTTCGCATCGTACAAGAAGCTTTTTCTAACACACTAAGACATTCTAAAGCGGATAAAATGGAAGTGAGATTGTATCCACGTGATGACGTGGTGAGACTATTGATTATGGATAATGGAATAGGATTTCAACTGGACGACGAAAAAGTAGGTTCATACGGCATATCTTCCATGAAAGAGCGCGTCAATGAAATTGGAGGACATTTTGAAATTATTACTGCTGTAGGAAAAGGGACAAAAATAGATATTCGTATTCCTATTTTGCATGAAGAGGAGGAAGGCTATAGTGGAGCCAATTAAAGTGTTAATCGTTGACGATCATGAAATGGTACGGATTGGACTGGCTGGAGTTTTGGGTACAGAGGAAGGCTTAGAAGTAGTTGGAGAAGCTAGTAATGGAAAAGAGGGCATTTTGCTTGCTGAAAAATACGAGCCAGATGTCATACTGATGGATTTAGTAATGGATGAAATGGATGGAATTGAAACGACAAAACATATTATGAGTAAACATCCTCAATGTAAAGTCATTGTGCTAACTAGCTATTTAGATGATGAAAAAGTATATCCTGTCATTGAAGCGGGAGCTTTTAGCTACTTGTTAAAAACATCTCGTGCATCCGAAATTGCAGAAGCTATTAAAGATGCGATGAATGGTAAACCTGTGTTAGAATCTAAAGTCGCTACAAAAATGATGAATCGCTTTCGTCAACCAGCGACAGTGGAAAGTGAACCACACCATGAACTTACAGAGCGCGAATTGGAAGTGCTCATTCACATTGCTAAAGGAAAGTCCAACCAAGAAGTGGCGGATGAATTATTTATTGGGGTAAAAACGGTAAAATTTCATGTCACGAATATTTTAGCTAAGTTAGGTGTGGAAGATCGCACACAAGCTGCAATTTACGCTATTAAACATGGAATTACAGATTTATAGATGGAAACATATAGGAGAAGAAATGATAGAATACAAGTTTACGCCTCGGCAGCCAGATCAAATCTATTAATTTCTCTACTCAAAAAAGTGAAAATGATATAAAAATAGTATAATACATAGATGAAAAGGCAATCCTAGCATGTATAAGCATGGTGATGGGAGGCCTTTTTTAAATGAAAAAAATAGTAGCGAGTGTCATGGTGATGATATTAATATGTTTGAGTTTATTCCAATTACATAGTAAAGCGGAACAAAAAGAAATAAATACAGTTGCAACGTTAGCACATTATCCTTATTATGTAGAAGACCCTATCGTTACGGTCAAAAAGAGTGCTTCTCTAGCATTAAATGAAAAAGAAATAAAACAGTTTGAACAAGCACTATGGGGAAATGAGACGATACAACTTCAACAAGAGCAATACCATCACGACGCACACCAACAACAGTACACCATAGAACAAGAGGATGCTGAGATCACATATGCTACATATAGGAATAAGCGGACGTTAACGTTTGTCATTTCCGTGCAAGGATATTATGACCATATTCAATCGTACATGGAAGAGGTAGATCAGAAGCTGCATGCATGGAACGTGGATGCAGACTGGCACAGTATGGTACAAGGAGAAGTGACAGACCATCACGATAATCACACTAGCCAAGCGTGGCTGAAACAGGAATTGCATACTAATATTTTAGATACATACGAAGATGAGCATTCTGAGATTATATCATTTACATCGGAATACATTGCAGCGGGCATGATCATGGATTATCCACTGCAATTACAAATGATCATGCATAAGGATACAGAGAGTAATAAAAACATCGTAACGTTAGTGACGCCCGTGATGTCTTCAGAAATTTAATCTGATGTCATAATCTGATACAATAAATACAGGCCGCTAGCCAAATAATATTTTACGTACTATTTTGCTTATGCTAAAATTTTAAAATAGATAGATGAATCATACTAAATAAAACGTGGAGAGAATGGTGCTGAATGAATGGAAATCACGCATTAGATGGAGCTGCAATTTTTATATTTGGTGCAACTGGTGATTTAGCGAAAAGAAAATTGTATCCTGCTATATACAGTTTGTACAAGGAAGGTAAATTATCAGAAAATTTTACTGTTATTGGCTTAGCTCGAAGACCAAGAACGAACGAAGAGTTTAGAGAAAATGTTCATGATTCCATTAAAGAATTTGCAAGGCACGATCTACAAGGCAATGGAGCATGGGAAAAGTTTGCTCAGCATTTTCACTACTTATCATTAGATATTACCGATCCTTCTCATTTTACGAAGTTGAGAATGTTAACGGAACAATTGGAAAATAAATTTGAACTTACTGGCAATCGCTTATTTTATCTTGCTCTAGCTCCAGATTTGTTCGGTCAAGTTGCTCATCATTTGAAAGATGGGGAGATGCTGAACGTAAAAGGTTGGAAAAGATTAGTGATCGAAAAGCCTTTTGGTTATGATTTACCATCAGCCGAAAAGTTAAATGAAGAAATTAGAGATGTATTTGAAGAACATGAAATATTCCGTATTGATCACTATTTAGGAAAAGAAATGGTGCAAAATATTGAAGTGATTCGTTTCGCCAATGCTTTCTTTGAGCCTCTTTGGAATAATAAGTATATCGCTAATATTCAAATTACGCTCAGTGAGACTGTAGGGGTGGAAGATAGAGGTGCTTATTACGATCAGGCAGGCGCATTGAATGATATGGTACAAAATCATGTCCTACAAATGGTTGCGATGATGGCGATGGAGTTGCCTAGTCGACTAGTACCAGAAGATATAAGAGATGAGAAAGTGAAAGTGCTTCGCTCTATACGCAAATATAAGACGTTAGATGAAGTGAAAAAGCACGTGGTGAGAGGACAGTATGGTGAAGGAAGTTTGAATGGTAAAGATCTTTCTGCTTACAGAAATGAAAACAACGTAGATCCATCTTCAACGACGGAAACATTTTTCACAGCGAAATTATTTGTGGACAATTTACGCTGGGCAGGTGTTCCATTCTATGTGAGAACAGGAAAAAGAATGCCGGCCAAAGCGACGGAGATAGTTGTAGAATTTAAAAACTTACCTGATAACGTGTACTTTACGCAAAAAACGGCTTTACAACCTAATCTCATTGTCTTTCGCGTTAATCCTGTGGAAGGTATTTTCATTAAAATCAATGGTAAAAGCCCGGGTTCAGAAATGAAAATCGTGCCTGTAGCCATGGATTTTTGCCAAAGCAGCCAAGTAGGGATTAATACACCGGAAGCGTATGAAAGGTTATTGTATGACGCATTGCGTGGAGAGTCTACATACTTTACACGTTGGGATGAAGTATCCACTGCTTGGGAATTTATCGATACGATCGCACACGCTTGGAAAGAAGAAGGGGACGGTGTTGTTCCATATAAATCTGGGTCATGGGGGCCAGATGAAGCAAGTGCATTGTTAGCAGAAGACGGTTTTAAATGGTGGCCATTACACGGACAAGAAGATGATGGACTAGACTGCAAGTAATCAGAAGAGTAGGGGTTGGAGAAATTGAAAATTTACGATATATCTATGATGATTGAAGAAGGCATGCAAGTTTATAAGAACAAAGAAGAGAAAAAGCCTACCATTGAAACGATGCAAGACTTTACGACGGCTACGGCATTTGAGTCGAAGTTAAGTATGAATGTACATACGGGAACACACGTGGATGCGCCGCTGCACATGTTGGAAGGTGGAGAAACGATTGAAACCATTCCTTTGGAAGATTTAATTGGTCCAGCGCGCGTGTTGGATCTGACAGATGTGACAGATGGCATTACAAAAGCAGATTTAGAGCAATGGGATATTCAAGAAGGGGAATGGCTGTTGCTCAAAACAAAAAACTCTTTCTCTGATGAATTCGATTTTGAGTTTATCTTTGTCAAAGAAGATGGGGCAGAGTATTTAAAAGAAAAGAAAATTAAGGGCGTTGGCATTGATGGCTTAGGCATTGAACGAAGCCAAACAGGTCACCCTACACATAAAACATTGTTCAAAAGCGGGATAATTATCGTAGAAGGATTAAGGTTAAAAGATGTTCCTGCTGGGAGTTATAACATGGTCATTGCTCCGCTCAAAATGCAAGGCATTGATGCTGCACCAGCAAGAGCCATATTGATGACGTAAAGCGTAAAATTTAAGTGATAATGAAAAACACCTTTCAAATGCTCACAGTGACGAAAACTGGATGATTTGAAGGTGTTTTTTTTATGTTTTAATGTGACTATGATGATGATCCTTTTCCAACTAATTCTTCGCTTAATGTATCCACGAGTTGATCTTGCGTTTCTTTCGAACTATGTTTCCAAATAATTTCGAATAGCACGCCTAGTCCTGGCAATGCTTTTTCATCATGTCCAACAGAACCTTGAATAATTTCATGGATTTCGCTCTCATTTTTATCTTCTACACGTTTTAATACCGCTTGTCTTAGGCTTAACAATGAAATAACACCTTCTCTGATCATATTGTAAAATGTATTGCTTGGCATTCATACCTGATTTTTTTATTTTGTGCAAACGCATATACTTTATACATGGTTCTTATTTAGCTTTTAGCTATGATATAATAATGAGAAGCTTGAAATTTATATGGGGGAATACAGTGTGAAAAAGAAGCAATATGCCGTTATTGGTATTGGACGTTTTGGCTCAAGTGTAGCAAAAACATTATATAAATTAGGTTTTGAAGTACTAGCGATTGATACGAGTGAAAGTAGAATACACGATATTATTTCCATGGTGACGCATGCTATACAGGCGGATTCGACCGATGAAGATGCACTTAAAGCAATTGGAGTCAGAAATTTTGACGTTGTTGTTGTCGCTATTGGACAAGATATTCAGGCGAGTATTCTTACTACATTGATTTTGAAAGATTTAGGTGTAGGGCGCATTGTCGTTAAGGCTCAAAATGATTTGCACGGTAAAGTATTGCGTAAAATAGGTGCGGATAAAGTTATTTTTCCGGAAAGGGATATGGGGATGCGTGTTGCTCATCATCTTATTTCTCCTAACATCCTTGATTTCATTGAACTTTCAGAAGACTACAGTATCGTGGAAATTGCTGCGTCAGAGCAAATGATAGGGCAAAGTTTGCTGGAGTTAGATATTCGAGCTCGATTTAAATGTAATGTGATGGCGATCAAAGAAAATAACAACATGAATATTTCTCCGCATGCTTCAGACTTAATTAAAGAAAACAGTATATTGATTGTCGTAGGCAAAAATGAGGATTTACAAGAATTTGAGGTGTCATTCTCCTCATGACGTCTTTTTCCTATATTGAATCTGTTACCAATCAAAAGGTGAAACTGTGGGCTTCCTTATTGACTAAAAAGGGTAGAAGTATGCATCAACAATTTATAGTTGAAGGACTACACCTCGTAGAAGAAGCTTTGCGTTCACAAGCAGAAATCCAAGCGCTTGTGTTTACGGAGGATTACGATTTACCATATGAGATGCAAAGTCATTTACAAGACGATCATGCTTATCCATGTTATACAGTGAGTGAAGCAGTGCTGAAAAAATGTACGGATACGGTACAATCACAAGGTATTTTTGCCGTTATCCATATGCCATCATACGATGTAGACACCGTATTACAACGTGACAATAAAAAGCGTTTTTATGTTGCATTAGATGCAGTACAGGACCCTGGTAATTTAGGAACAATCATCCGTAGTGCTGATGCCCTCGGAGCAGATGCAGTATGGTTAGGGGAAGGAACAGTCGATGTATACAATACGAAAGTCATTCGTTCCACGATGGGTTCTATTTTTCATCTTCCGATAGTACACTGTCCTTTGTCTACTTTGTTTGAAAAGCTAAAGCAAATGCAAACCCAAATCGTTTCTACTTCATTGCAAGACAGTAAGCCATGTTATTCGTTAGACTACAAACCATCTACGTGTATCGTGATTGGCAATGAAGCGCAGGGAGTTTCTCCTCAGCTACAACCTTATGTCACACATCAAATTACCATTCCGATGAGTGGACAAGCAGAATCATTAAATGCAGCAATGGCTTGCACGATCATGTTATATGAAGCATCCAGACAACGTGCTACAGACCGGTCTACAGAGCAGTAAAACGAAATGGATTGAAATGGAATAAGGGAAGGAACAAAGAACGTGTATGTGCGTTCTTTTTTTGTTGCTTGCACCATATACATACTACACAGAAATGTACAAAACTCTGAAATGAATGAGAGATGTAGAGGGGTACGCCATGTTTAGACGTAAACGTAGGTGGAGCAGCAGTAAACAGGGTAGTAAAAAAAGTAAGCGAAAAGTGTTTTTTATTGTATTTATTATTATGTTGTTACTTGGTATGCAGACTTTTATTTTTATAGAGCGCAATTTGCGCACACCTCTCATGAACGTAGCAAAAATTAGAATTAAGCAGGTAGCAACACAGTCGATCAATAAGGCGATAACGGAAAAAATATCACAAGCGACGAATTTTGATAAACTTATAGACTGGAGAACGGATCAAAAAGGAAAAATAACGGGCTTCATGCTTAACTACGCCGAACATATGAAAATTACGGCGGACACCGTTACGATCGTGCAAAATACGTTAAATGAATTGCAAAAAATTCCCGAGCATATACCGATAGGTCAAGCATTTAACAGTGCCATCATTTCCTCATTTGGTCCAGAAGTAAAAGTTAAATTTGTTCCTGCCGGAGCTGTAAAAGTAGATTTAAAAACGAGGCAAAAAGATGCTGGTATTAACATGCTGCTTGTTGAGGTGTATATTCAAATAGTGACGGAAGTAACCATCATCATTCCTTTTGATACGAAACCTGAAATTGTGCAAACGGACGTCCCTATATCTTACTTACTCGTTGTGGGAGATGTGCCTACGTATTATTTTGATAATAAAGGCAATCCTGCTGGAAATCTTAATCAATCTGGTGTTATTCCACCATCGATATCCATCCCAGAGATAAACGATGCATCGAATAGTGAATCAGAGTAATGATGTAGAGATAATAAAATGGCCTGCATCTGTCTTCATTCACACATGATGGTGAATGATATGACATATTGCAGGCCTCATCTGATACGTATGGAATCAACCATAAACAATTAGCCATGAACGACGTAGACATAGGATAAACATGTACAAGTATGCTGGTCATCGTCGTTTTCTTTCTTGTCTCTCCCATTTTCTTAAATAAGGATAAGGGTCAAAAGACCAGTCGATATATCCGTTATCTTTATACATTCCGTAATGCAGATGTGGTGGGAATTTTCCTTGTGTTCCTGGTTTACCATACCCAGAGCTGCCGACCCAACCGATGGTATCCCCAGGTTTCACGATAGAACCTTCTTCTAATGATTTTTCGAATCCGTTCAAATGGGCAAAGTAATGATAAATGCCTTTGACATCACGTATACCAATTCGCCATCCACCAAAGCGATTCCATCCTTTTTCCTCTACAATGCCATAACTAGTACTGCGAACGGTGACTCCGTGATTGGCAAAAATATCTGTCCCTTCATGGATGCGTCTGCCTCCCCAGCCACGAGAAGCGCCCCATGTACTGCGATATGAATAATTAGCATGAAGCGGAACAGGAAAAGCATTGCCTTCAAGCTGGATCATATCGAAATGGCGGTATATAGCCGCAAGTTGTGTGATACGTTTCATGATGCGATCATTTTGATAGTAGTCCCACAATCCCCTCATCATGTCACTATCAGAAGTACCGTGTTTGCTTATGATACTCGCCATGGTGGTCACCACATCCATATCATTATGATGATCTACCAATCCGTCCCCGTCTCCATCTCTTCCAATGCCGTTAAATAACATGACGTTTGACTCTGACTGCTTCGTTTGCATTAGATTCATAGCACCGTACCATGCTTGTAATGGAATATGTATGGCTGTTATACGTTTTTTATATTCTTCTGTTTGTGTTATTTCTCTTTTTTTCTTTTGATTGGACGTATTGCGTTCATATTGATCTACAGCTGCAAAATAATACCATGGGATATGCGTAACGGTACTCATGTGGTCAAATAATTGTTTGCGATCTTCCATTTTATTTTCCACCATGGAGGTATTTGCGTGAGCCGACCAAGTGGGCAGTATAGTAAGACATAGAAAGGAGTACAAAAGTATGAGGGAAATGCTTTTTTTCATGTAAACCACAATGCGTATGAACCTCCTTTTTAGAAATAATGAACACGGAAATGTGTAAAGGTAAAATAAGTTAAAGAAACAAGTTCAATCAACTTATTACCGCTAAACATAAGACGGAGAAATCACCATATTCCAACCTTTACGACTGGCAACTGAGGCGTAAACATGTATATCTCAACATTTCTCCGTCTTATATATAAGTTGAAGAAACAAGTTCAATCAACTTATTACCGCTAAACATAAGACGGAGAAATCACCATATTCCAACCTTTACGACTGGCAACTGAGGCGTAAACATGTATATCTCAACATTTCTCCGTCTTATATATAAGTTGAAGAAACAAGTTCAATCAACTTATTACCGCTAAACATAAGACGGAGAAATCACCATATTCCAACCTTTACGACTGGCAACTGAGGCGTAAACATGTATATCTCAACATATCTCCGTCTTATATATAAGTTGAAGAAACAAGTTCAACCAACTTATATACTTTTCACTATTGTGTTATTATTTGCAGTATATGGGGTTGCTATGCACGTCATATGAACTGTAGTATGATTGTCATTCATGGTATAATAATGTGAAAGCAAATAAACAACATATTATGAAACCATACTGATTGATGAGGAGTTTTGTCAAAATGGCCATAGATGCAACAAAAAGAAAACCAGACTGGTTAAAGATAAAGCTAAGTTCTGGTGAGCAGTATGAAGAGTTTAAAGAAATAAAAAAAATGATGCGCTCCAAAACGTTACATACGGTTTGTGAGGAAGCAAAATGTCCTAACATTCACGAATGTTGGGCGAATAGAACAGCAACGTTTATGATATTGGGTGAAACGTGTACAAGAGCCTGCCGTTTTTGCGCTGTTAACTCTGGTTTGCCAAACGAGCTAGATATGCAAGAGCCGACTCGTGTAGCAGAAGCTGCGGAACAAATGCAATTAGCTCACTGTGTTATTACATCCGTTGCCAGAGATGATTTACAAGATGGAGGAGCATATATTTTTGCTGAATCCGTTAGAAAAGTGAGGGGAAGTTTACCACTATGTAATGTAGAAGTGCTCATTCCTGATTTTATGGGGAATGTACAGTCATTACACACGGTATTGGATGCGAATCCAGCAGTCCTGAATCATAATATGGAGACAGTGAGAAGCATGTCTGATCGCGTGCGCTCTAAAGCAAAGTATACAAGATCGTTACAACTTCTGAAGTTGTCCAAACAGTACAAACCGACTATCCCAACAAAATCAAGCATTATGATAGGGGTAGGAGAAACTTGGGATGAAATTTTAGAAACGATGGACGATTTGCGTAAAGTGGATTGTAATATTTTAACGATAGGACAATATTTACAACCTACGAAAAAGCATTTGAAAATTGATAAATATTATACGCCAGAAGAATTTGCTCTTTTGAAAGAAGAAGGAATGAAGCGAGGATTCAGTCACGTAGAATCTGGACCTTTAGTAAGAAGTTCTTACCATGCACATGAGCAGAAAAAAGCAGCAGACGAAACATTAGCTTCAAGGTAACAGTTCACACTACCAATGTCTTACAACAGTATTACCATCTAAAGCAATGTTAGCAGCATGCTCAATGGCATTCACTTTGTTTAGTTTGGAGTGAAATAGATGACCATTCATATCGGAGGAAAAAACTACGAATTATTGACCGATTACAGAGACGGTTGGAATTTGGAAGTATTCCGCGCACGCTATAGTGATGTACTTGATCGATACGATTATATTGTAGGGGATTGGGGTTACAACCAGCTGCGATTAAAAGGATTTTACCATGATGGACATGGGCGCAATAAAGAAAGTTGTATTCAATATGTAGAAGATTATCTATATGAATACTGTAATTTTGGATGTGCGTATTTCATCATTAAAAAAGTAAAGCAGAAGGAATTACAAAAAGTATCGCAGTAATGATTTGCCCGGATTTCTTTTTGATTTTTTTTCATGCTTTGCACATAAGATCCATAGGACTAACATGCTCATGATGTGATAATGGGCATGTTAGTCCTTTTTTAATTGCTTTATTTTTGTTTATTCAGCTGATTTTCTATACGATACAACGACGTGATGAGTAAGCTTAGCCCTAAAACCATCGACACCGCAATCAAACATAAGAACAACATAGATAAATCAGACCACATCAAAAAAAAGGTAATAAAGGAAGCAAAAATAAAGATAAGTCCGATAAAAAAATACATAAAATGTGCTTGCATTGGAAACAGCTCCTTTTCAAGATGGTATGTACATGGTGCAAAAAAAATTTGAAACAATTTAATTGTAAGTATTGCAATATGGAACAGCATGCCTGCATAATGAGAATAGATAGTTGTAGTTCTAAATGAATGGAGGAATTTTTTTATGCAACAAGCTTATAAAAATGAACCGTTTACTGACTTCTCAAAAAAAGAAAATCGAGATGATTTTCAAACCGCATTAAATGAGGTAGAACAGCAATTAGGCAAGCATTACGATATCATCATTCGTGGTGAACGTATTAGAACGAAAAAAACGGGTACATCCATAAATCCTTCAAACATAGAAGAAGTGATTGGCACTGTATCACAAGCGGATAAGTCATTAGCAGAGCAAGCCATCCATACGGCTGTAGAAACGTTTGAAACGTGGAAAAAAGTGAAGCCAAGTGCTCGTGCTAGATATTTATATAAGGCATCTGCTATTTTGCGTCGTCGCAAGCATGAGTTCTCTGCTTGGTTGGTAAAAGAATCTGGGAAGAGCTGGGCAGAAGCAGATGCAGATACAGCCGAAGCAATTGACTTTATGGAATACTATGCAAGACAAATCGAAAAATTAACTAGTCGACATCCTTTAACAAGATTAACGGGTGAAGATAATGAATTATATTATGTACCATTAGGGGTAGGCATTGTGATTCCACCATGGAATTTCCCGCTAGCTATTATGGCAGGTATGACCACAGCAGCCATTGTAAGCGGTAACACCGTCGTGTTAAAGCCTGCATCTACTACGCCTGTCATTGCAGCAAAATTTATGGAAATATTAGATGACGCTGGCTTACCAGAGGGTGTCGTGAATTATATTCCTGGTAGTGGATCTGAAATCGGTGATGTCCTCGTTGAACATCCACTTACTCGTTTTATTAGTTTTACAGGGTCTCGTGAAGTGGGACTTCGCATTAATGAGCTTGCAGCGAAGCATCAACCTGGGCAAAAGTGGATGAAGCGCGTTGTGGCTGAAATGGGCGGAAAAGATTCGATTGTAGTCGATCATGATGCTGATTTAGAATTGGCTGCTCAATCTATTGTCGCTTCTGCATTCGGATTTTCTGGACAAAAATGTTCTGCGTGTTCAAGAGCGATTGTACATGAAGAAGTGTACGATGAAGTATTGGCACGTGTAGTCGCATTGACAAAAGAGATTACGGTAGGGGATATAAGGGAATATGGCTTGTATACTGGACCAGTGGTTGATCAACAAGCGTATGACAAGATCTTATCCTACATTGAGATCGGAAAGACAGAAGGCAAATTAATGATTGGTGGGGAAAAAGGATCAGACAAAGGGTACTTTATTCAACCTACCGTGTTTGCTGATGTGGACCCACAAGCACGCTTGATGCAGGAGGAAATCTTCGGACCAGTCGTTGCCTTTGCAAAAGCAAAAGACTTTGATCATGCCTTGGAAATTGCAAACAATACGGAGTACGGCTTGACAGGTGCAGTCATCAGTCGCAATAGAGAGCATTTGGAAAAAGCTCGCGAAGAATTTCATGTTGGGAACTTATACTTTAATCGTAAATGTACGGGTGCACTCGTAGGCGTTCATCCATTCGGTGGATTCAATATGTCTGGTACAGATTCTAAAGCAGGCGGACCGGATTACTTACAATTATTCACGCAAGCAAAATTAGTATCAGAGTTATTATAAATTTTATAATATTCATATTACACAAGAAAAGGCTGTCTCTACATAAGAGCAGCCTTTTCTATGTTCATATGTTCAGATTGTAGTGGTTGTCCTATTGCACATCACCGATAAAGGCTTCTTTGACACGATTCCAAAATGGAAATGGTCGAAAACGGGCAAATCGAACTTGTTTTTCAGATACGCTACAGCGTATATTCACGAGTTGTTCTATTTCCATTTGCATATGATCAATCGTAATTTTTAAGTGCTGATCTGCTCTAGGATATATATCACAATGATGATGTTGAGGTAACACCATAGAGGAACCTAACGTTCGAAAAATTCGATTGTTAATCGAAGACATTTCTGCAATTTGAATAGAAGGCATGGAAGGATGAACAATCGCACCGCTCAAACTTTTATTATATGCTGTACTGCCAGAAGGAGTGGAAATGCAAATACCATCTCCGCGAAATGTCTCAAATAAATGGTCATTAATGTGCAGTTCTGCAACTAATGTAGCATCTACCCCTTTCAGGGTCATTTCATTTAGAGCATAGTATGTCTTTTTGGAAGTTAACGTTTCAATTTCAATCTCTGCAATGGGATATTTTACGATATGTTGCTGTAAGGAAGATTGGGATGCACTCATAATAGAAATAAGTGACTCAATTTCATTAGGATTCCAGTCTGCATAAAAACCGAGATGACCTGTATGTATACCGACAAATGCTATATGTTCAATATTTTTTAAATAGGAGTGGAATGCATGCAGCATCGTTCCGTCTCCTCCTATGGACAACACGATATCTGGATTTTCACGATCGACTTTCATGCCATGTTCTTCACAGAGATGATGTACTTTTTCTGATAATTGAATAGAAAGTTCATCACTTCGATTCAATATAAAATATTTCAATGTCTACACTCCCACTATACATTTGATTTTCACTCTGTCACTGATGCTTGTTTTTCATTGTTATACTCCATTATACTTCAACTTCATCTTAGCATGTTTTGCGCCGGTTTTTAAAAATATTTTCTGTTTCTTATATAGTTTATTTTCAAACGTAGATGATAGCGAATTTGAAGTATGCTTTTGGTGATGAATGACCATGTTGGCTTTTTATTGTCGATACGCTTTTGCAGGACTACTGCACTTTGTTTTGGGATGAATTGTAATAAGGTTTTACTTTCATGGATTTGTAGCGGACCTTTTTTTCCTTTTTGCCTAAAGTCGTTGATAAGCGATATTAACTTTGTTTCATCTGCAAATAAATCTATTAATGCATTCACATCGGAAAGAATGATGCCGTTTCCTCTATGCTTTACGGAATCAGCAATGTTGCCACTCCTTGGATTGGTAATGATAAAAGCGTTTGCTGCTGTACTTTCATAGTATGTGTAGGAATACGTCTCTGGCCAAAGTGACCATAATACAGCACAATGAATGTGATGCTCTCTTAGCGCTTTGACCATGGCGTTCATATGTCCTTTTTGAAAAGAAACGGGTATATGTGGAATGAAATCTTTTTTATGATATCTTCTTCCGAAATGATAAAAATGTAGGTTAGTGTTGTTGCTTCTTTTTTTCAACACTTCTGTGATTGCGTACTCCCACTCGTGCCATCCTTTATTAAACGCTTCTTGTCCAACAAATGCAATGTTGATATGGCTATGAGGTTGTATGGATGCTCTATTATGCTCGTATTCTCCTACACATTGTTGATGTTTTACGACTGTAACTTTGCTTTCGTATGCTGGATATGCTGAGCACCAAATTTGTTTTGTTGAATGAGAAGGTGCAACGATGTTTAATCTACTGTGATGATTCTTCAAGAATATTTTAAACTGTTTGACGTGGGATTTCGATTCCTCAAAATAAGTACAGTTACTGCATTTACCCTTACTAATACCACCTTCACCACAGTATGTTTTATCATTTTTCATTAAGTTGATTTGTGTACAAATGGTATAAAAATCATGAAGGTATAACGTAATCGGTGCATTTGTCAGCTTGATCACATGTTCCAATTGATGCATGTCTACTCCGAGCGTATGATGCAGAAATATATTTTTCAAACCTTTCTTCTCTAATAAAGCCGACATCATGTGAAGAATGTCATGTGTGAAATAAATTCCTACATACTTCCCATCTATAAGCATGCCCCAAAAAGAGCTTGCGTGCTTTAACTTGTGTAATTTAAGATCTTTCGCTACTGGAAACAAATAAATATACGATATGTGATTGTCGTTGAGCATACGTTGATGGGATAAGATGACTTTGTCTGTCCCACCTATACTTAACTTATAATGTCCATATGAAATAGATAATACAAAATGCTCGTATTTCACTTCTCTTAGGATACGTTTCACTTTAACCAAGATTTTCACCTCAACCATTTTAATGAAGAGTTTGTGATGAACGATGGAGTGGACTTTTTTCATCTCTTCTTTTGAAGGTTTACTTGGATGATTTGAACATTTTGTTATACAATCCTAAGATAAAAGAGATGACAATGAATACTAACATCATGAACAAGAAAGATAAGCCTGTAATAGAAGCCCAACTGATAGAAGATGGCATGTTGTTCAAATGTTGAAATACAGGTGTAACGAATGTGTTGTTTAGTAAAAAGGTATGATAAGGATTCCATAATAAGACGATAAATATAGCGGCGAGACATCCATGCAATAGTTTGACAGCCATAAATGGAACATACTTGATATCCGTTCCAAAAAGCAGACTAACAATTTGTGCGTGTACAGATAAGCCTCCCCATGAAACGATAAATGCTGCTGCCATCACTTTGAAAACAAGAGGGATACTCAGTATAGATGCGCTTTTTACCCCTAAGGTAACCTCAAATAGTCCATTCACAAAAGCGGGTGACAGAGCAGAAGGAATATGGATGAGGGAGAAGAACATACTTAGTCCGCTATACAAAGGCAACAGTAAGTTAGAAGAGGTAAATAAATGAATAAACACAGAAAAAAATACAACTAAACCTCCGATGATCATAACAAGTTGTAAGCCATTTGTAACGGCTTGTTGCAGCAACGTCATGAGTGGGGTTGGATTTTGCAGTCGTTGCTCATGCATGGCCTGAAAAGCACGTAAGAAAAGGTTGTTTTGCATTGTGTTTCCCTCACGTCTTGTATGGTGTGCATGTTGTTGCTTTTGCAATGTGTGGCTATATTGAATGGTTGTATGGTGTTTGGTGTTCATTTCTGTGCCACGTGGCTTGTAGAATCGAAGGAGAATGCCGAGTAACATCGCTGCTCCATAATGGGCTGTCACAAGTAACCCTCCAATATATGCTTGCTGAAAAAATCCTACTGCTACCGCACCAATTAAAAAAACCGGATCAGAAGTAGTACAAAAAGCAACAATACGTTGACTTTCATCTTGCGTCAGCTGCTTTTGCTTTCTGAGCGTGGACGTTAATCTTGCGGCTACCGGATAACCCGAAGCAAAGCCCATCGCGATAACAAATCCACCTGTACCTGGGATGCGAAACAGTGGTCGCATCAATGGATCTAATAACACACCAATAAAGCGAACGACTCCGATACCTAGCAATAACTCAGAAATAACAAAGAAGGGGAAGAGAGCTGGAAACAAAATATCCCACCAGATCGCTATGCCGTTTATAGCAGCATCTAAAGCTGCTTGTGGATAGGAAAATAGAAGGAGCAAGTACACACAGCCGGTACATAAAAGAAAAGCCTTCATTTTTTTGTTTATCATTATGTCATCACCACTATATAACTTACTCTATAAAAGTTGAATGAACTTGTTCAAGAAACTTATTACCGCTATGCATAAGATGAAGAAATCTCAACAAGAGAACCTTTACCTAGTATAAATATATGTACAAGCGTGGATGAACATGCCTTGTGTCGCATATAATGGTATACTATACATGGTGTTTATGTAACGAATACATATTAGAGGAGAGGAACAAATGACAACAAATCCATCCATGACCATGTATGAATGGATAGGCGGAGAACAAACCGTACGTCAAATCGTGGAAGTGTTTTATCCTATTGTCATTAAAAATGAGTCAATAGGAGCATTATTTCCCGAAGATATTCGTAATGTGCAAGAGAAACAATTTCTTTTTTTGACGCAGTTCTTAGGGGGGCCTCCGCTGTATTCAGACCAGTATGGGCATCCCATGATGCGAGCAAGGCACATGCCATTCCCTATCACGAAGGAAAGTGCAGATGCATGGCTCAGCTGTATGGAACAAGCTCTCATTGAAATTGGGTTGGAAGAGGAGAAGAGAGAAGTGGTATTGCAGCGATTATCGCAACCCGCATATCATTTTATTAACAAAATGAAGTAATATTGTAATATAGAATGGATGACTCCATCGTAGAATGGATATTACTTTTCTTCTTTGCTGTCATTCTCCGCTGTATTTAATTCAGCTATTTTCTGTAATAAAATATGTTTTGGCATATGCATTAAATGCTCCAATGGTACGTTTAACTTTTTAGCTAACAATTGAGCTGTCTCAGGGGATATTTGTAAAGGTTTCATGTTGCTCTGTTCACTCCTTTGTTGGAAAAATGAATATACAGGACAAAGGCATGTTGTGTAGGATCAAAGCCTATATACCTGAATCAAATTATTTTCAATTTAAAATAACATATTGCAATTCAAATTATAACAAATGAGAGAGGGAGTTTGAAGTGAAAGAACCTTTAAATCAGACGTGGGACTTAGAAACATTTTTTGCAGGTGGAAGTGATTCAGAAAGTTTTCAAAAGTTTATAGCGGACATAGAAGACCATATTGCTGCTTTTCGTGAGTTAATGGGGCAGGAAAAAAGTGATTTGTTGTCTTCAGTGGAATTGATGCAGAAAATAAGAATGGAACTATTAGAAGCGTCTTCCTTCACGGGCTGCTTAATGGCAGAAAATATGAATGATCTGAAAGCTGTGCAACTATCCAATAAAATAACCGCACTTTACGCACAGTTCGAAGGCGTTCAAACGTTACTTGCAGACACGTTGTTAAAAATGGAAGAAGCAGAGTTAGATCAATGGATTAAAGATAATAAAATGGATAACATTTCTTTCGCTCTTCACGAGATTAGAACGGTAGCAAAGAAAAAATTACCTGCAGAGCAAGAAGCACTCATTGAAGCACTTGCTGTCGATGGTTACCATGGTTGGTCTTCCAACTACGATACGGTTGTTAGTCAACTCAAATTCCCGTTTGAAGAAGATGGAGAAGTGAAAGAGCTTTCAGCTGGCCAAGCATATAACAAATTGAGCTCCAAAGATCGCGATGTACGTGAAAAAATGTTTAAAACATGGGAAGAAGGATGGGGCAATGCAGCGCAAAATTGTGCAGATGCATTGAATCATATTGCAGGATTTCGTTTGCAAACTTATGCTCACCGTAAATGGGACGACGTATTACAAGAGCCGCTAGGTATCAATAGAATGAGTGAAAAGACGCTTCAAACGATGTGGAGCGTGATCGAAGAAAATAAAAAGAAATTTATTCCTTACTTTGAGAAGAAAGCACAATTGCTTGGTGTAGATACATTATCATGGCACGATGTGGAAGCTCCAGTCGGTAAATTGAGCAAAACTTACGGATATGATGAAGCGGCACAGTTAATTGTAAAGCAATTTGAAGGTATCAGTCCTAAAATGGCGGAATTCGCAGCAATGTCATTTGAGAATAATTGGATTGAAGTAGAAGATCGCGGAGGCAAAAGACCTGGTGGATTTTGTACACCGTTCCCAGTAAGTGAAGAAACAAGGGTGTTTATGACCTTCGAAGGTACGGCTTCTAATGTGTCCACTTTAGCACATGAATTAGGACATGCATATCATGAATATGCGATGAAAGGGATGCCGAACTTAGCAAGAGATTATGCGATGAATGTGGCGGAAACAGCGTCCACTTTTGCAGAAATGATCGTTTCGGATGCAGCTATTGAAGCAGCGCAATCATCTGATGAGAAATTGTTTTTACTAGATGATAAAATTCAACGCTCCATTGCATTTTATATGAACATTCACGCTCGCTTTTTATTCGAGACGCGTTTTTATGAGGAAAGAAAAAATGGTACCGTTTCTGTTGAGCGCTTAAATGAATTGATGGTAACGGCGCAAAAAGATGCGTATTTAGATCAGCTTGGTGATTATCATCCACATTTCTGGGCATCTAAATTACACTTCTACATTACTAGCTATCCGTTCTATAATTTTCCTTATACGTTCGGTTACTTGTTCAGTGCAGGTATTTATGCAAGAGCAGCAGAGAAAGGTACGTCATTTGAAGATGATTACATCGCTCTATTGCAGGATACTGCAAGCATGAAGGTAGAAGATTTAGCAAGCAAGCATTTGGGTGTAGATTTGACGAAGCCAGACTTCTGGCAGTCTGCATTAGATATTAGTTTGGACGATGTAGATCAATTTTTGAAGCTGTAATAAGGTTGGAAAAATGATGATTTGAGCGTGGCTATTTTTTTGATGAAGGTGGAGCCATGAGCTGTTAAAATTATGGAAAGAGCGGGACAATGTTTATGACATTGCATCCCGCTTTTTTGTCGTCGACCTCCAGTAGTGTAAAAATCCCTGGAGATCGACGACAAAATGAAAATGAGAGTAAGAGAGGTAGAAGGAGTAAGGAGGAGGTATTGATTTGTTTTTATGCTAATTGATGTTTTTAGGAATATGAAGCAGGAGTTTTTTGCTTGATGTAGAAATACTATAAGCACAAGCATTTTTGGGGTTTATATCGTACCTATGAGGAATTGAAACTTCACAAATTTAACTCCTCCTTAACCACTTCCGCCATTTGTTTATATCGTACCTATGAGGAATTGAAACAGAACCTCAATCAGGCTTGATCCATGATCATCGTTAAGTTTATATCGTACCTATGAGGAATTGAAACTTGGAATAGCCCTTGGCGTTATGTTTAATTTTAGATATGTTTATATCGTACCTATGAGGAATTAAAACTCCAGAAATGTTTGATAGTCTGAATCGTCAACACTCGGTTTATATCGTACCTATGAGGAATTAAAACATAATTCTTTTTGTTTCATACTATCCCACCGTTTCCCCGTTTATATCGTACCTATGAGGAATTGAAACCTCCCGTTTCTTGATTTTCTTTTGTCAACTTGATTTGGGTTTATATCACGTTACTGCCCGTCGTTTGAATGAAAAGAGGGAATAGATTGGATAAAGATATAGTGTCAAATGTAACATTACAAGAAGCAAATATGGAAGATCAGGTTGTACTAAAAATCTTTTCAGCTTTATTTGCATGATCTATCAGAGTATGCTGAAAGTTTAATGCTAGGACAAGACGGAAAGTTCGAAAATGACGTTGTTGAACTTTTTTAATCTCTAGCGGCCATAATGTGTCCTCTAAGCTGTTTTTTTGAAGGGTATAAATACCAGACTTGTTTTTCTTGGCGAAGTTATCACAGGCTAATTTTGAAAGGATTTTATTTTCTCCAATGCCGACTCTGGACCATACGCCTGTTTCTTGTAGGATAGCATGCTGTAATTGTTGGTTATATTGTTTGCTGATCCAAATAGCTTTGTGCTGCCTGTAACATCATGAAGTTGTTCATCGATGCTGTACGGTTCTACAAGCTCGGTAAATCGCTGCACGATGGATGTGATGTGAATAGATATATCAATGTACGTTTGCATTCTAGGTTTTTTCACGATGACATGAGGGCATTTGGCTAGAGCTTGATGCAGTGGTTCTGCTGTTGTGATACCGTGCTGTTTGGCAAGGGGACATGCGGCCAAGATGATACCAGATCTTTTTTTCGGATTTCCTGCGACGATAAGCGGTTGATGTTTCTTTCTAGGATCATGTGCTTTTTCTACGCTGGTATAGAAACTCTGCATATCTGCAAGAAAGATGATGTTCTTTTTTTCATTTTCCACACTTCATAATAAGAACGTTAGTTCTTGACGTATGTTCTTATTATATCTGATAAGATGTTTTTTATGCAATAAAAAAGGTTGGCAATGTGCCAACCTTTTATTCTAGGTGTGCCACGCATGGCACGTAGCTAGGCGGTGAAAGTCCGCTATGGGGGCTAGCAGTTGCCAACCATTAGCCAAGAGCAAGGGTGTCCATCGCGAGGTGGAATCTGAAGGAAGCTGGAGGCAAAATTCCGACCCGAGGAACACGAATCACATCAGGCATCTAAAGTGGGATAAATCTGCCTAACAAGATGAAATCCAATAAACTGCACGGACACGAAGATGTAAATGTGGCGGGTACATGGGATGAAAGTTACGTGTCTTACCGTGGGAGGTCTCACGGACGCATGAAGCGTATGTGCAACATGTGGTTGAAACAAGATTTATCGTGAGAAGTCAGCAGATACCATAGTAGTAACGCAGTCGACGGCGTTATGAAGGGTTGAACCTAAGGAGGTTGTAAGTCAATGAAAGTTACCAAAGTCGGGACAAAAGAAAGCAGAATACCTTGCTGTGGCAAGGGCTACCTGCAAAGAGATAGTGCGGAACACGAAGGGTATGCAGGAGCGCTTACTGACCAGCGGATAGCTGAAACAGACTACACCAACACAGACCGTGGAGAAAACCAACTCTTAGAGCAAATCCTGAGCGGAGAAAATCTTAACCAAGCATATAAACAGGTAAAGAGAAACAAATGAGCACACGGAGACGATGGGATGGAAATAGAGCATCTTCTACAATATCTCAAAGACAAAGGGGAGGAACTCAAGCAGTTGGTTTTGGAAGGAAAATATAAACCGAATCCAGTACGAAGAGTAACCATACCCAAAGACAATGGAGCAACACGTACATTGGGTATACCAACAGCGGTAGATAGAGTAGTGCAACAAGCGATAACGCAAGTGTTGTTACCTATCTTCGAACCACAATTTGTGGAAACAAGCTATGGTTTTAGACCCAGAAGAAGTGCACATGATGCGTTGAGAAAATGCAAAGCATATGCCAATGAAGGCTACACGTATATAGTGGACATGGACTTAGAAAAATTTTTCGACACGGTGAACCAATCGAGAATGATAGAGATATTATCTCGAACAATCAAAGATGGCAGAGTGATTTCTCTTATCCATAAATACCTCCGAGCAGGAGCAATGAATCAAGGGAGATTCGAAGAAACAAAGCACGGACTTGTACAAGGAGGCAACATCAGTCCTTTATGTAGTAACATCATGCTCAATGAACTCGATCATGAACTAGAAAGAAGAGGCGTAAAGTTCGTACGATATGCGGATGATCTCGTGTTATTCTCAAAAACAAAAAGAGCAGCGCAAAGAATATGGGAGAATATTTTACCCTATATCGAAAACAAACTAGGGCTGAAAGTGAATCGAGAGAAAACGAAAGTAGCCTATATAGGGAGAATAAAATTTCTTGGCTATGGATTCTACTCATCGAAAGAAGGAATCCAATTGAGAGTTCATCCTAAAAGTATCCAAAAGATGAAGACAAAAGTGAAAGCACTCACAGCAAGAAGCAATGAAATTGGATATGAACTGGTGAAATTGAAACTAAAACAATTCATCACAGGATGGGTGAACTACTTCAAACTTTCGGATATGAAGCGTCTACTTAAAACAACGGACAGATGGTTAAGAAGAAGAATACGCATGTATATATGGAAACGTTGGAAAAGAGTGCGAACCCGATATACCATGCTAAGAAAACTTGGATTTAACCACAACAAAGCCTTCCAATACGCATGTACAAGAAAAGGCTATTGGCGAATAGCCAAAAGCCATATCTTAAGCACCTCTATTACGGATACTCGCTTAAAACAAGCAGGGTATTATTCTTCACGGATTATTTCAAGACGGTAACAGTGTGAACTTAGGAGCCGCCGTATACCGGACGGTACATACGGTGGCGTGGGAGGTCGGCTGAACAATTAATGTTCAGCCTCCTACCCGATTAAATTTATAATCTATTGAATATTTACTCTGAATAATGCACTATAATCAGAACTCACACTCCAATCATTGTTAATGGAGTAGATCTGTCCTTTGACATTTGCGTAATGACCTTCTGAATTTAACTCATATCCAGAAAAATTATTGGAAACAACTCTATAGACTTTCCCATTATTTTGTATCATTTGCGCCTCTACTGTTTTTTCAAAGTCATGTTCATTCCCCAATGGAAATGTTTGTGTGCCTGTTAAAGAATCAATTAGATTGTATACTTTATTTACATAAGGTATTAGACCCCAAACAAATTTACCGACGTTAGGCTTACCTTCTAAAGATCCGTTAACGACCATGTTTATATAAACATGGTCGCCTTCTAAACCCCCATGTGCCATCTGTAAGTTTTCTATTCCAATTGGTGCATTTAACCTAAATACTTTCATTTCTCCACTAAAATTGTCATGCTCCACTATCATCCCATGATCTAGACTAAACTGGAATTCTATCTTCTCTGAAGCTTCATTAAATCTCCAAATAATACTCACGTATGAGAGCTGTGTTAAAGACCAATATTTTGATTCAGCAGTATATGCATATAATCTTCCATATGGTTCATTTGTAAAGAAAGGACTAAATTTCAACCCATCATCTTTAAAAAGGCTTTCGGGTACATCAGGATAATCTTCTAGGTTTAATGTTTCAAGGGGTTCTTGTTTAATATCATTTAATAAATTTAATAAATTTTGCTGGTCAGCAGTGATTTGTGTCCAAGATGATGCAGATATTTGATTATTTTTATTTATGAACACTTCACCCTCAGAATTTAAAGTCCCTAAAGTTTCTTCAATTTCAAATGAATTACTAGAATTTATTGAATAACTTGATTTTCGATCAACATTCATAAGTTCAAGTAATTTATTTTGGAATTCATCATCTTTCATGGAATTTTCGTTGATGAAATGGTTAGCCTCTTGAAGCAATGCAATAAACTCATCTGCATGTATTTCTTGTTGTATGTAAATTCTTTCGCCATTTTGCTTATCTTCAAGAATCAGGTAAAGGATGGTTTTGTCTTGTTCTGATTCAATACTCTCACTGCTATATTCTTTAACTCTAAAAAGAAGAACATTAAAATCTTCAGATGATTCGAAATCACCAAGTACAGATTGTCCATTTGGAATAGGATAAAGATCCCCTAATAGAGAAAGATCATAATTGTTTTCATTGTAAGTCAACTGTCCCCCCATAGTTACTTTTCCATTTTCATAACCAAAAGTAATGTTCTGCAAAATGGAGTTTAATTCATCTTTTTCATCTTCAGAAGTTGTAACAGTAGCTATGGATTCTTTAACTTCAGATTCACTTAGCACCCCTGTTTCTTTATTTGCGTGGATTGGAGAAATAAACACTGTAAAAATTAAAGAAAATGATAACAATAAAAGACCTACTCTTTTCATAAATACTTCACTCCCATTTTCAAATTATTATCAACTACAAGTAGTGAAAATTATTATTGGAGATACGAGTGTGATTTAAAAAAAATTAATATACTTGTCCATATTAATTGTTTCTTTTTAATAAGTCATTTTAATGGTATAATTTAGTAGTTGAATATATTCACAATAACATACATATATAAAAATAAAGATTATTTTATATATAATATAGTATATTTTCTCAGCATTGACGACGTGTGAACATAAAGTTACCATAGTACTAAATCTTTTCTTTTCACAAAAAAAATGATTTAGTAAAAATTATCGAATTAATAAAATATTACAAATTGGAGTTGATTTCATATGAGGTTCATTTTGTTGATTTTTAGCATCGTGTTATTGTTCACGGGTTGTCAGTCGCAGGAAATCATCACCGATGGAAAATATACTTATAAAACCCTTAAATCTATTGATGCTTGGGGTGTTAGTATAGAACATGAAAACCAAGGTGAACAACCTGATGTAGTTTTTCTTCCCATGGTTAAACTACCATATGGAAATCAAGATTTAAATTCTAAATGGGGAAGAAAAGCCCATAATTTATTATCGGATTCATTGGAAAAAGAAGATGTTCTAACGGTTACTATTCTTGATAGAGATTTCCCTATTTCAACAGGGTTTGTGAAAGTAAAAGATCAAGACATCGCCATTTGGTTTCTTGAACAAGGTTTCCTTATTGTGGATCATCAATCCGAATACAAGTCCCAATATCATCTTAAATTTCAAGAATATGTAGCTGTCGAAGAGATTGCCATCGAAAAAGGAGTGGGCATATGGGCTCATTTGAATGTTAGAGGTGAAAATTAGTATGAGCAACAAAAATGCATATTGAAGATTTACTTAATTATTTCATCTAGCAAAAAACAAATACAAATAAATATTAATGAAGCACCTTTATTGACATGAATAGACTCGATATTAAAGCTTGATAATAGTATACAAGTTTTATTGACTTGAGCAAATACAACATGAAACAATATGTAGGACATTCGCTGTTATTTTTAATGAAGAAAAGCGGGGCAATGTTTATCGCATTGCATTCCGCTTTTTTGTCGTCGACCTCCAGTAGTGTAAAAATCCCTGGGGACCGACGACAAAATGAAAATGAGAGTAAAAGAGAGGTAGAGTGAGTAAGAAGGAGATGTTGGTTATTTTTATACAAAATGATTTTTTGGGAATATGAAGCAGGAGTTTTTTGCTCAATGTAGAATTACTATAAGCACAGGCGTTTTTGGGGTTTATATCGTACCTATGAGGAATTGAAACCTTTCTCGGTACATGATCACATACTGTGACACCTTCGTTTATATCGTACCTATGAGGAATTGAAACGAACGCATCATCCTGTCACAGGCAAGCGAGTAGCACGTTTATATCGTACCTATGAGGAATTGAAACCAATATATAAATCTTCACTAACGATAATAATTT
Organism: Longirhabdus pacifica; assembly: GCF_004115085.1. Taxonomy (GTDB): domain Bacteria; phylum Bacillota; class Bacilli; order Paenibacillales; family DSM-105158; genus Longirhabdus; species Longirhabdus pacifica. The sequence goes on from NZ_QXJP01000005.1 coordinate 32,625, forward strand.
TCAAGTTTATATCGTACCTATGAGGAATTGAAACTAAAAATATAAAGTAAAAGATGTTGTCATTGCATCATCGTTTATATCGTACCTATGAGGAATTGAAACCCTACTTTTTTCATCGCTTTTGTGATGCCTCTCCCCGTTTATATCGTACCTCTGAGGAATTGAAACACATCAAAAGGTATACAGAAACGGTATATAGAAGCAGCAGCTTATATCGTACCTATGAGGAATCGGAACATGATTGATCCCTGTTGTTTAGTGATTGATGGATATATTGTTTCTATCGAATTTTTATCATTTTGACTCACTAACACTAGATAGGAGTCAAGCATTGCCCCGTCGTTTGAATGAAAAGAGGGAATAGATTGGATAAAGATATAGTGTCAAATGTAATATTACAAGAAGCAAATATGGAAGATCAGGTTGTACTAGAAAATCTTTTCCAGCTTTATTTACATGATCTATCGGAGTATGCTGAAAGCTTAATACTAGGTGAAGACGGAAAGTTTAAAAATGACGTTGTTGAACTTTTTTTAACAAGAGAAGATCTAATTTCTCTCAAAATACTTTATAAAAATGAGATGATTGGTTTTATCTTTTTGGTGAAAGGGAAAAACGTGGATTATGCCATCAATGATATGTTTATCTGTAGGCAATTCCGTAATAAAGGCATAGGAAAAATACTAGTGGAAAAGGTGTTTACACAGTATAAGGGTACTTATGTGATAGTGGAATTATGGAATAACAAATCGGCAATAGCATTTTGGCATTCTATTTATAAACAACTACATATAAAATATGAAGAAGTGCAAGAACTGTCCGATGGCGAGTTGTGTTTAGTTCAAACATTTACAGTGAAATAACTAAAAATGAAGTCTACTCTTTGTTTTCTTCTAAAGGAAAAGAGCTGAAATAGTGAAAAGAAGTTTTGTTTTTGCATTTGTTTTGATGCTATTATCTGCATGTTCCTATACAACGGAGAAAGAAACAATAGAGGATTTAAAGAAAGAAATAAGTATGTTGAAAAAACAAAATGAAAATCAGATACGACAAATCACAGAACTTGAAGAAGATATCAAATGGTCAGTAGCTTATGATATAGTGGCAAGGCAAATATTTTATTATATTAGGCAAGATCAATGGACGAGAGTGAATGAATTAACCCATGAAGCTGCTACAATTGAAGAAGAATTTTTAGTGTTTGATACAGTTCCTAGCTCAACGTTTTGGTTGCCACTTCGTTTCATAAAAAATGATTACCCCATTATCCTCAATCATTTCATTCCAGTAGACAGAGAAAAAAGACACTATGAACTATTTTATTATGTCTATACGCATGATAATGAGGTAGTTTCCAAATACGAATTTGCCATGGTGTTTATTGATGGTAAATTATCAAGTATGTATAAAGCGGCATAAGAATAACATTGGATCACTTCTTTCAAAATAACGGTAACTTTTTTGTTTATCTTGAAAACAATGACGAATGGATTTTTAGTGATATGGACTAATAAAACCCTTTGTGAATGATGACTGGTATAGTTATGTACAAATTCACTGCGGATTTATTTTTTATTTTCCAAACATTATAAATCGGAGTTGATTTCATATGAGGTTGATTTTATTAATTTTTAGCATCATTTTATTGTTCACGGGTTGTCAGTCAGAGGAATTCATTACGGATGGAAAATATACCTATAGCACCTATTTAAGTAAAGATAATAAGTTTGGTTTAAATATAATGCACCCAAAACAAGATAAACAAAATGAGCAAGTTTTTCTTGCCATGGTGAAATTACCATATGGGAACAAATATTTAAACGATAAATGGATTAAAAAAGCCCATAGTTTTATATCACAATCATGGGAAAAAGAATATAATCTAACGGTTACTATTCTTGATAGAGATTACCCTCAATCAACTGGTTTTGTGAGCTTAAAGGGTCAAGACATCGTCGTTTTGTTGCTTGAACAAGGTTTCCTCATTGTGGATCAGGAATCCAAGTACAAGTCTAAATACCCTGATAAGTTTCAAGAATATGTAGCTGTCGAAGAGATTGCCATCCGAAAAGGAGTGGGCATATGGGCTCATTTGGATGTTAGAGGTGAAAATTAGTATGAGCAACAAAAATGTATATTGAAGCTTGATAGTATGTATACAGTTGTAAAGTGCTTGGAATACGGTTGTTTTAGTGAAAACATTAATTAATAGAGAAATAAAAAACACACGATGGATTACTTCTGTAATCACTACGTGTGTTTTTTTTATTGCTTTATATGTTATCTTTTGTCCAAATCAATGAGAGATGTTACGATAACGTCATTTAAAGGTGGTGTGGTACTAAGCACTATAACGGATAACAATAAAAGTGCTGTACATAATTTTTTCATGATAATCATCCTCCTTATTTTTTCTTGATCATTTTAGCTGCTTCATTGATTTGCTGCAATTGGGGTGCATTGAGTTCATAATTATTTTCAACACAAGAAGAAATAATTTGAGCATATATGGTTAAAGCTTCTTCATATTGCTGGATATAGACATACCTTTTCAACCCTTCACTATAACAATGTATGGCTTCATTTAGGGTGCCATGCTTCATTTTAAAATTACCCTTGTTTACGTAGTATTTGCCCAATCCTTTATAATGGTGTTCAACAGGGTCTGTTGGTATAAATTCGTTTTCTGTTTGTATGATTTGTTGTATGTCTTCTATCCGATTTAATTCGAAATAGATGCTCATCAAATCGTTAATGATATCTATCTTATCTTCATAATTAACCGTCATATAACACTGTTTTAGCATCGAAATAGCAGTATCATATTCTTTTTGTTTTGCTTTTATATTTGCTCGCAACACTTGAATTACTTCTTTAATATTATCAAGATAATTTAATTGTTCGAATTTAGGCAAATATTTTTCTACTTCTTCGTATTTTTCAAGGTGATAATAAGCATAAATCATGGTTCCATATGCTCTGGTTTCTAGTTCTGTTGGTTTACCAGAAATGGACAGCCCACATTGGGTTAGTTGAATGGCTTCTTCGTATTCCTTTAATGCAAAGGCTTGTCTGCACATTTTAAAGTAAAATTCGCGTTGTGTTTCATTAGGCAAAAAGTCCATGTAATGGATAATTTCTTTTCCTTCTGTATACGTCTTTTTATCTTTTGTAATGTCCTGAAAGTTGATGAAATACGCTTCCACTAATCCTTTTGCCGTGAAGGGTGGGATGCCTCTTAAGCGTGCATATTCAGCGATTACTATATATAGTGTTAATCTTATCTCTTGATTTTTTAGTGTTTTTGCATAGCGATACAATGAAGATAGGGCATCGTCTGTTTCGTGCTTGTCCGATTCTAAGTATGCTAAAGCTATTTTTTGGGTTAATTTTTTATTGGACAAGGTGGTGCTTCGCTCTAATAATTCAAATATAATATGTGGTCGAAATTCTACGTCAACGTAGCGATCTAGTATGTATTCATGAGGAATGTTAAGTTCGTCCGCAATAGTAAATATCGTTCTAAATTCAGGACGTTTTGTTTCTCCGTTTTCTAATTTGCATATCACGCCTTTATTGATGCCTAGTTTCTCTTGAAGTGTGCCCAATGTGATGTTTTGTTGTTCTCTATGTTTTTTAACTAATTCCCCCAGTGTTTGAATAGTAGTTTCACTCATTTTTAATCTCTCCTATTTCATAGAAACTCATTTTTACTACTATAGCATTTTCGTTCTGTCGAAGTATCGCTTTTTATGTCGTTTGCTTTTTTCTTTATTGTGCCACACCAAGAAGTTCACTAGATGTATAAAAGCTACAAAATTTTTTTTGTTAAATCCATGTAGACTAAATTTAAATTATCAAGTATGTATAAAGCGGCATGATCACTATAAGATTATTATATCTGAAAATTTAAATAGTTACATTATTTTTTCTTGTAAAATACAAGAAAAAATGACAGTATGTAATACAGGGTTAGCTATGCTGTTTGTGGCTTTGTGGTAATGGAGATACCTTACTTAAAGAGGGGGATTACATTTGAAAAGTATCATGAGTATGATGTCCATATTGTTTCTAGGTATTATGTTGATTGGTGGTTGCAGTACAGAGACAAAAGAAACTGCAATTGACTTGGAAGGAATATCTGAAACCTTTAAAAAAGAATTAGAAGTAAAGACGGGTAAAGAAATAACCGAAGTGGATAATGACGATTTACAAACGCTAGATTATATACGTTTAGAGTATGAATATGAGGATAACGAGACAGATAAAAGCCAAGATTTTGAAGTTATTTCACAACTTTCCTCTCTTGAAGAGTTGGATATAATCAGAGGTAGTGTAAAAGAGAAGTCATTACAATTAATTAGCAATGTAAATACATTAAAAACATTGTACATATCAGAAAATGATCTTATCGATTTATCTTTTCTGCCTCTTCAACTGTCTTTACTTGATATAACATCAGGTAATATCAAAGACGTAAGTGCAATTGAACAATTAAAAGAGCTAACAAGTCTTACTTTGATAGGCAATAACTTAAACAATATAGACATAGATCATATAAAGGAATTAAAACAACTTATCTATGTAAATCTTATAGGTAATCAAATTACAGAAATTGAGCCATTAAAAGAATTGACTTTGCTAAGTACATTACGTTTATCAGATAACAAGATAACCAACGTGGATGTTATTTCTGACTTATCACAATTAGTTTTTGTAACACTAGACAATAACAATATTAAATCACTTCCTCCATTGAACAAGTTAACCCAATTAAGACATCTAAATATAAGTCATAATCCCATTGAACATATAGATATTGCCATGGAAAATTTAAATATACAGCAATTAGATATGTCTGATACGAACATAGCGGATCTTTCTCCAATTGAACAACTTACCAAACTGAAGTATATAGATATAAGAAACACCAATGTTACTAGCATACAGCCTTTAATACATTTAAGTGAGCTGAAAGATTTGGAATTGATTTTTGAACAAATACAAGATATCGAATTATTAGATGAAGATAAAATTTTCATTTCTGAAGATGATATCATAGGCTAAAGACAAGAAAAAATAACCCGTGATTTGACTTGAATGAAAGCTACCAAAAATAAATATGTAAATGTTCTGAGGAGGAGTTATGAATGGATGCAATACAAGCGATGACTTTCAATTTGAGGGAGACGAGAAGACGTTCTATCCTGCTATGGAGATCCCTACCAGATAGTTGGCTTACTTGGCGACCAGACAAAGACGCTATGTCATTCGGTGAAATGATAAGACATGTATGGGGTGCAAGTTACGGTTTTCACAAAATCATACAAAATAATGGGTATACGGAGTTACAACCTCTTCCTTACGATCAAGAGCCTATTGTGTCAGTTGAAAATGAAATTACACTATCTCAACCTTATTTTGAAGCTTTTATAGCATATATTCAAACTATTTCAATAGATGAATTAGACTCGAGGTTTATTGATTTGAGTCAATTCAACATTGAAAGATATGCAGGAGATATGCTGCTAAGGATTGCATACCACGAAGCCGTTCACACAGGTCAATTTTTGAATTACATGCGTGTGGCGGGTTTAGAAAGACCACATATTTGGGATTGAAGGGGAAGTGACTATATTCATATTCATGAAGAGAAAAATGGTAGTAAGAGTGAATGTATTTGGAAATTGACGACATGTTTCATTTAACTGGGTCAGCTTGTTCTGAATATGAGTTGTCAATATCTTGGTGGGTATGGACTTTTATTTTTTACTTTCTGATCTGTATATTTCATTAATCAACTGTGATATAATATAGATAAAGAATGAAACGTAAAAACCACAAGTGCTGGAACACTTGTGGTGGAGTAACAATAGATTGCCCAAAAGGGCAGGACTCATATTTCAAAAAGTAAGCTGCTTCGTTTTGGTGAACGGGGGCAGCTTACTTTTTTACCGTAAACTCGATGAATAAATCGCCTAATCCTTTAATGACAAGTCTTAGTCTTATTTTCATCGTGGCAACACCTCCTTTCTTTTTCGAAGATGAAAAAGAATAAACAGGTGAGCCGTGCCCCCGTGAGCCGTTCTATTGTACTCTTATCTCTATTATATCATGAAACCCTTGGTACATATATTTTTTCGTCGATTTCATTGGTTTTAATTTTATTTTACTTACATATTTTTTGGGATTGGAACGGGTCGCTTAAAGGTAAGTTTCAAGCGATTTCCATTTTACTTTAAGTTTTATATATATCATAGCAAGGAGGCTGCTCAGCTCCTTTGCGCTTGCAAGGTAGCCTTCAGTGGAATATGTTGTGAAATATGAAGAAAAATCCAAATGATGACTATATGCCATCCTTATAAAGTTTACATGTAAACCATCATAACTCAAAGAGGTGTTTGATGTCATGGTAGAAATCGTATCAACAGGAATAAAACTAGCCATCGTCATACTACTATATGCATTGTTTTTTCATGTGATACGCATTTTAGTTCACAAGTATTTAAGTGATTTCTATCAAAATCTATTTAAAAAGTGCGGAAAAGTATTTACCTTTATCAACAACACATTTCGAGTTAAAAAATAAAATAACGACTATATAAGTTGAAGAAACAAGTTCAACCAACTTATTACCACTATGCATAAGATGGAGAAATCTCCACATCACACCTTTACGCCTGGCTACTGAGGCGTAAACTTGTATTACATCATTTCGTCATCTTAAATAGAAAACGAACATACATTTAATCATTTTTTTAAAAAGCATCTTCTTTTTGTAAAGTCAGTTAAAATAGTTTCATTTGAAGTCAAAATAATATATGATATACATAGGACACAAAAGTGACAAAGTAGTGAAGGATATTATTTGAAATTATATATTCCATATTTTTGAAACTTCTTAACAGGCTATCTTCTGTATAAGAATTATTTAATGTGGTTAATTATCATAATATTCTTATTTATTTGAATATTATGATTAAAATGATTTGATTTTATTTAGTAACTATGAAAACGCTTTATTATAAGTGGAATCTATTTATTTAGAGGAGGAAATGAATATGATTATAACGTATAGTTTAATGGCTCAATCGAAAAACAGGAAAGACAAAGTAGCTCTATATGATGGAGACAAGCAAATTACATATGGACAGTGGGGAGAGAGGACTAGTCAATTAGCCCAAGCGATGAAAGCACATGGGATTGAAAAGGGAGATCGAGTTGCACTCCTGATGTTAAACGATGCTCGCTATTTAGAATTATTATATGCGGTGACGATGATTGGCGCTGTTATTGTACCACTTAATATTCGATTGGGGAAAGAAGAGCTACTCTATATGTTACAAGACTCTGAAACAAAAATGTTATTTGTGCATAAAGAATTCGCACCATTCTTACCTCAATTAAAGCAATCCGTGCCATGTATCCAACAATACATTTTGTGTGAAGACGATATGGTATTAGAAGGTACAGCACCGTATGAAGAATGGATAGGAGACTATGAGCCTCAGCCGCTGAAAGCATATGCAAAACCTGATGATTTAGCCGTTATATTATACACAGGAGGAACAACAGGACTACCAAAAGGGGTCATGCTTACGCATAGCAATGTGATGGCGAATGCAAACAATGCCTCCAACTCTCTTAGTTTTGTGGAGAATGAGATTTATTTACATTCAGCACCTATGTTTCATGCTGCAGATCAAGCTTCTACTTATGCTGTTACCATTCGTGGTGGGTCACATGCCATCATTCGCAGGTTTGATCCGGAAGTGATGGTTGCGGCTATTGAAAAGCATAGGGTGACGAGTACGATGGTTGTACCAACGATGTTAAATATGATTATTAACGCTCCTAATTTCAGTAAATATGATCTGTCTAGTTTAAGAAGATTTTCATATGGAGCATCGCCTTGTCCTCCTGAATTGTTGAAGAAAGCGGTAAAATTATTCCCTAATGTCATCTTTGTACAAGGGTATGGTTTAAGTGAAGGTGCTCCACTTATTTGTGTACTTCGCCCAGAATATCATATTACAGATGGGAACGAGTACGAAACCAATCGCTTAGCTTCATGTGGGCAGCCGTTAGCTGGATTAGAGGCGAGGGTCGTTAATGAAAGCGGTGAGGACGTGGCTCCAGGAGAAGTTGGAGAGATCATCGCTCGAGGACCTAATGTCATGATTGGATATTGGAACAAACCAGAGGAAACAGAAAAGGCATTAGTAGATGGTTGGTTGCACACAGGAGATATGGCTACCGTAGATGAAAATAATTTCTTTTATATTGTAGATCGTAAAAAAGATATGATTGTAACGGGAGCAGAAAATGTCTACTCTATTGAAGTAGAAAACGTACTATATAAGCACCCTAGCATATTAGAAACTGCGGTTATTGGTGTACCTCATGAGCACTGGGGAGAAGCAGTCACGGCCATTGTCGTATTGAAAGAAAATGAATCAGTAACGGAAGATGAAATTATTGCATTTTGCCGTGAGACGTTAGCCAACTATAAGGTGCCTAAAACAGTGGAGTTTGTGGATGAATTACCGAAAAGTGGCGCAGGTAAAATATTAAAGCGAAAACTAAGAGAAGAACACTGGGAAACAGCTACACGAAACGTAAATTAGTAAATGAACAGCATTTGTTGCTTCAAGTGCTAAAAGTAAACATGTCAGTCATAGATCAAAGAGCTAGAGCTAGGCGACCATAGGCCGCCGTCAGCCTAGTTCTTTTTTATTGCTTATTTTTAGTTAGTGCTTGTTAAGTACTTAATTAGCAGATAACGTCTGCATTCGCTTGCTTACGATCATTCGATAGAGTGGAATCCCAATGAGAGTAACGAGGAATAACGCGTAAAATTGAGGGTTGGCAAATCGATTAATGCGGAATATGGCATCCACAGCTGCAACGCAAAGCCCAAAAGCAATACGTGCCTTCCGTGTGGTTGGTGTCGTTTTGGGGTCCGTAATCATGAAAAACATAAACAGTTGCAATGCAGCTCCCATTAATGGTCCTAATGCTGCTAATAGTGGTGCGCCGAAAAAGAGGTGCCTTACGAAAGCGAACAGGACAAATCCACTCAAAAATGAGATGACCGTATCCAATCGCTGTGCGATAAAACATGCAAGTATACCTAACGACAGAATCACAGCCATCACTTCAAAGCCGTTCGTCCATTGTTTTGGTGTACTGACAACAAATTGAGGCAGGAAAAATAAAACAAGCACGACCGCGACATTGTTTGGATTGAAAATATGCCCGCCTTTATATCTGACAAGAAATTTGATCGTAATCGCAAGGAAAGCTGTTAAGATGAATGGCCACAATAAGTAAGAACTAATCAATAAGCTGATACCAAAGCCTGTAATGACAGCACTTAAAGGGAACTTCCATTTGCCATGAAAGATGCGGACGATAAGTAGTTCCAAGCTGCTTGTTGTTGCAATGGCAGCGATAATCGCATCCCACTTCTGATAGAAGTTTAAATAGATTTGCCCTCCTAACACAAAGGAAAGCAGAAATAGTAACACAAAGTATCTTGGATCAATGGAATAATCTGACCATTGGACAGCAGTGCGCAATGTAGAATGCTTCTCATTTTTTAGCATGAATGGTCTCCTTTTTTTAGTTTTAAGTATATAAAAACTCTACCTCGCCTCTATCTAATATAGTAAAAGAAAACAGCAAAACAACGCTCCATTTTTGTTGCCCAATTCCTAAAATATGAAATAAAGCAACGCACAAACACGAAAAAAAATGAAACACACACGATAAAAGCTGAGAAAAAGGGATGGATGGAATTTTATAATGCATTTAAAAACTTAGGAGTCTGATATATGAACTATTTCCATATGGATCCACACGTTCACTTAGAGCAAATCAATCAACAGTTGCAACATGTACAGCGTGATTTTATGCATGCGCTATGGATGGTATTAACGACAGGGGAAATGGATTGGGCGTATCAGTGTGAACAGAAAGAGAAAGCGTATCAAGAGGTATGCATTCAGATTGAGCACAAGGATAAAGCTCCTATGCAGCAATACTTCCATCAACGACAATATGCAGTTCTCCATCGAGAAACACTTCCTTTTCTCACTGACGAGAACACAAGAAATGCAATGTCATCGCTGTGGAATGATTTGAACTATCGATTTGCAACGTTTCGCCCTACCATAAACGGAAATAAAGCAACAGAACAACAATTGCTGACCATGCTTCGTCAAGAAAGCGATGCACAGAAGCGAGAACAGATGTGGAACGAAAGTATGCAAATAGGAAAATCTGTAGCTCCGGGGTTGATTAAATTAGTGCATATGCGCAATCAAGTAGCGCAGGAAAATGGCTTTTCTAACTTTTTTGAAATGAAAATGCATAGCCAAGAACTAGAGATAGACGATGTGTTTCAATGTATACACACAGTGAAACATGATGCCGCAAAGTACTATGAAAAGGTGAAAGATGATATCGATACACGTATTACAGACCAATTTAGCATACAGAAAGAAAATATTCGCCCGTGGCACTATCAGCATCCTTTTTTTCAACAAGATGAAGAAGATCCAAGTCAAGCAGACGTTGCAGCAGAAGTCATCGTAGAACATATTGTACACACATTTTCAGCTTTTGGTATCGATCTTGCGCCCCTTCTCCAGCAAGCAGATGTTTACGAGCGACAAGGGAAATCAGCCTCTAGTTTTTGTCTTCATCTCGATCGTGCAGGTGACATACGCCTTGCTACGCAAATGAAACCGATGTTGTCGAACGTCAGCACATTTCTTCATGAAATTGGTCATGCATTGTATGAAATGGGCATCGATCCATCGCTACCATATATCTTGAGACAGCCTGCTCAAACTTTCCTGAGCGAAGCTATTGCCATTATGATGGAGCGTTTACCGTATGAAACGAATCTATTAGCTCCTATTTTTCCACAATCATTTAAAAAAAGAAAAGAAACGTGTCAAAAAATGATACCAATTAAATTATTTTGGACCATGACGGTGATTCAGTTTGAATACGAATTGTACCGGGACCCAGAGCAAGACTTAAACAAAAAATGGTGGGAAATCGTATATGAAACACAGCGTATTCACCCGCCGCTAAATTGGGATGCTCCTTATTGGGCAAGCAAACCTCATTTAACGACGCTTCCTGTGTACTATCAACATTATTTGTTAGGAGATATTGCAGCTTACCAGTTGCAGCATCACCTTGTGCAGCGACATGGAACAGAAGTGTGTGAACATTATTTTGAAACGATCAAAAAACACCTTTTTCAGTGGGGAACGAGCAAACCGTGGAAGGAAATCTATCGCGATTTTTGTCATGAAGATTTGAATGCATCCTATTTGATTAACTCTCTATCATCATAGCAAAATGTAAATTTATTCATGTTGAGGAGGAATGTGCAGTGCGACTTGTCATTGATTTAGATGGAACGATTTGTGAATTAAAGCAACCAGGTCAGACGTATGCAGAAGTAAGGCCACGTAAAGGAGCAGTGGAAGCATTAAAGCAGCTTTCACAAGATGGGCATCACCTTATCATATACACCGCGAGACATATGCGAACATGTGAAGGCAATGTAGGAAAAGTAGTTGCGAAGGTAGGTACGATTACCTTGGAGTGGTTAGCAGCACATGAAGTGCCATATGATGAAATTGTATTTGGCAAGCCCTATGGCGATGTGTATATCGATGATTTGGCAGTGACCTGTGACACATGGGAACATGTTTTGCAACAGCTTGACCCCATTGCTAAAAGTAAACAAAAATAGGAAAAGTGAAGAATAAATATTCGTTTCTATGAAAATAAATAATTGCTTTAAAACTCTAATTAAAGAAAAAGCTATGAATCTTTTCAATATATGTAAAACTATCAAATTACGCAGAATGAAAAGCAACAGAAGAAGAACAATAAATTCCTAATATTGCTAGTATATTAACATAATCACTACTCATTAACACGAATATCAAAGGGAGGGAATTTATGAATCCAGTAATTTGTTGCTACTCCACTCATTTGCAAAAAGAAAATAAAGAATGGTTAGATCGTTTACCAAAAAACTTGGATCTTAAATTTGTCACACAATTAGATGAAGTATTAGAATTAATGACAAATGATCATTATTCCATTGTCATTTTAATTACCAACGATTCTTCATTTCCCGCAAGTTGGGATATGAGTAAAGTGAAAGCTGAAAAAACGATTATGATCACAACGGGAATGGATAAAGTTAATCTTCTTTTATTGAACTCATTTTTATCTTCTCTCGAAACACACGTAGAGCCTGTAAACGAAAATCCTTATTTTTATCAATCATTAGAATATTTAGATCAGCATCTTTGCGATAATAAACTCTCATTAGAACGGGTTGCATCACAAGCTTATGTTAGTAAGTGCTATTATTCTAGAATATTCCAAAAATATGTTGGTAAAGGATTTAAAGAATACATCATAGATAAACGCATTCAAAAAGCAAAGCAAATGTTAGAAAATGGTGAGTCCGTTACGGATGTTTGCTTTTCAATCGGTTACAACGATTTAACACATTTTGCTAGAATGTTTAAAAAAGTCGTTGGGGTCAATCCTTCCACGTATCGAGCCAATCACATGGCTGCAATTTCTGTCTAGTCAACTAGCACGCTCATTACTATTTCGTTATTTCCTTATCACAATGCAAAAAAATGAATGGCACAAAATAGTTGCTTTATATTGTCGTCTCCAATTGCCCCTTCATGCAGTGTATGGATGGTAGGAGATAATATATGAAGTAACTATTATTTTATATTAAGTTGTATGAACTTGTTCAGACAACTTATTACCGCTAACCATAAGATGAAGAAATTTCAATATCTTTACGCCTGGCAACTGAGGCGTAAAACTTGTATCCTATCATTTCTTCATCTTATATTAAGTTGTATGAACTTGTTCAGACAACTTATTACCGCTAACCATAAGATGAAGAAATTTCAATATCTTTACGCCTGGCAACTGAGGCGTAAAACTTGTATCCGCTCATTTCTTCATCTTATATTAAGTTGTATGAACTTGTTCAGACAACTTACTACCGGTAACCATAAGATGAAGAAATTTCAATATCTTTACGCCTGGCAACTGAGGCGTAAACTAGTATCGTATCATTTGTTCATTTTATATATTTTTTGAAATGCATCATAACAAATAGGTATTATAGGAATAAGCGTGTACTTCTCATCTATCTTGTATCCCCCTTTATAATATAATATGCAATAAAGACAATATTACTTATACGATTATTTCAAACAAAATCAGCATAAAGCCGAGTGATATAATATTTTATCTTCATAATAAAAGAAGACCACACGTTTTATATGTGTTATTTTGCATCCCACCGTTGGAGGAAGACCGATAAAGGCAATACGGAAGAAAGGGGTGAGGAATTGAAAAAGTCGATTTTAATCATAAATCTTTTAGATGAAGAGCTAACATTCCATCATCTGTCCCCTCTTGTGGAAGTGAAATGCTACAAAAAATTAGAACATCTGATGCTTGTCGAAACGGAGAAGCACTACAAACTAATCATTATTGTCGTTGACGAACAGCTGCCTCATGTTCATGAAGATATTCAGTCGCTATCTTCATCGCTCATTGTTCTCTCTGGTAAACATCATTTTCTCTCATTTATGATTACGTCTATCATTGATTCAGTAGAAACTTACGCTGAACCATCCGTTAAAAGTTCATTTTTCAATCAATCCTTAAACTTCATCGAGGAACACTTATATGATGATGAGCTGTCGTTAGATAAAGTTTCATCTCGTTTTTATGTTAGTCGCTGTCACTATTCGAGAATGTTTCAAAAAAATGTTGGTCGTGGTTTTAAAGAATACATTATTGGTAAGCGAATTGCGAAGGCGAAAGAGCTGCTGCAAAATGGGGAAAGTGTCACCGACACTTGTTACGCTGTAGGATACAATGACCTTAGTCATTTCGCTAGAATATTCAAGAAAATCGTCGGAGAAAATCCATCCATGTATAGGAAAAAAATCGCTACAAAACCCCCATCGTTATACAGAAAAAAGATGGTGAATGAGAATGCTAAGGAGGGATTTAATGATGAAAGCGTCATCTTCTAATATAGCAGGTCAGTGTAAAAACAGCACACCACAAGCCACTAACAAGACGAATACTGATGCTAAGGAAGTTTCACGTGAGCATAAGACAGAAGAGCTGCTATATCCATTGAACGCAGTGGACCACATACACAGCAAATACGCTTTATTACACGTTCCATCCGTGCAGCGGCACATATATAAAGTGCAATAAAAGAAAAAGTAAAGAAAAATGAAAGAAAAACAATCGAAGATTTATTTTTCACGGTGTTAATATAGTAACATGAAAAGAAAAGGACAGAGGTAAGCGGGAATGCACGTCCATCGTAAAAGTGATCCTTTGTTCCATGACCGTTCGTCTTTTTTTATTCATAAAATGCACGTTAAGGACTTTCTCTTGCAGAGAGTTCTTTTTTTGTTGAAAGGGGTGGTTTGATTCAGGCGTTGGGCGAGAACCTAACGTCACAGAGCTAAGAAAGAAAAGTAGAAAGAAGAAGCAAAAAGAAGTAAGAAGAAGTAATCATAAGTAAATTAAAGTGGATGAAAGTAAGTACAAGTAGGTTGATAGTTTAGGAGGAGATGACCATGATCCTCAATCGTATGGTGGATGCGATCAAGGAAAAGCTAGCAGTAGATTTCGGTGATGAGATGAAAATCTATACAGAAGACATCCCGCAAGGTTTAACAGAACCTTGTTTTTTTATTACCGTACTGTCCTCTTCGCAAAGACGAATGAAGAAGCTGCAATACGACAGACAACAAGCACTAGCTATTCAATATATTCCATACGGAAATATGAAAAACAAGGACATGTACGATACCGTCGATACATTGTACGACACATTGGAGATGCTTGTGATCGATGGAAAAGGTTTTACTGCAAGCAAGATGAATCACAAAACAGAAAATGATGTATTGCATTTTCTAGTAGATTACCACGTTCAAGTTCAAAAAGAGGAAGCAGAACAGACACCGATGGAACAAGTAGAGTGGAACAATGTGGTGAACAGTAAGTAGTCTGGACGTATGGGCAATGACCATACGTTGGAAAACAAAACACATAAAAAATGAGAGGTAGTGAGAACATATGGCACTTGGTGGAGGAACATTTTTAACTCAAAATAAAAGTTTACCAGGATCGTATATTAATTTTGTAAGTGCAGCAAGAGCATCTGCAACATTAAGTGAGAGAGGTTATGTAGCAATGCCTTTATCGCTAGATTGGGGTGCTGCAGATGATATCGTCACATTAGAAGCAGCAGATTTCGGTAAAGAAGCGATGAAGCTATTTGGTTATTCACCTGATGCACCGCAGTTACAACCTATTCGTGAAGTACTGCGTCACGCGAAAACGGTATATTTCTATCGCTTAAACGGTGGAACAAAGGCAGAGAAAACAGAAGGGTCTGTAACGATAACTGCAAAGCACAGTGGTGTGCGCGGAAACCACTTGAAAGTTGGTATTGTGCAAAATGCAGACGACAACACATTATTTGAAGTGAGTACGTATGTAGATACGAAAAAAGTAGATACACAAATCGTATCTACCATCGATGCATTAGTAGATAATGACTACGTTATGTTTAGTGGAACGGGTGCACCGACTGCATCTGCGGGTATCACTTTAGAAGGAGGTACAAATAAAGCGGCAGTTGATGCGGACGACTATCAAACTTTCTTAAATAAAGCGGAAGCATATGCGTTCAATACATTAGCTTGTCCGAGCGCAACACCAGCGATTATTAGTCTTTTCGTGGAATATACAAAACGCATGAGAGAAGAGAACGGCATTAAGTTCCAAACAGTCGTATACCGTTCAGCGGCTGACCATGAAGGCGTCATTTCGGTAGAAAATACGGTGAAGGGTGAGCAAGTGAACGCTGCGTCTCTTGTGTATTGGACAGCAGGTGTGACAGCAGCATGTGCCATCAACCAAAGCAATAGTAATACAACTTACGATGGTGAATACGACATCGATGTGGATTACACGCAAAGCGAGTTGGCAAAAGGGTTAAAAGAAGGGAAGTTCTTATTCCATAAAGTGGGCGATAAAGTCAACATCCTAGACGATATTAATACGTTCGTTTCTGTTACACCGGATAAAAACGAAGATTTCAGCTCCAATCAAGTGGTACGCGTCTTAGATCAAGTGGCGAACGATACAGCGGTGTTGTTTAACCAGCAGTATCTAGGAAAAGTACAAAACAATGATACAGGCAGAAGCTTGTTTTGGAATGAATTAGTGACGTACTTTAAACAATTGCAAAATATTAATGCGATTGAAGCATTTCAAGCAGAAGATATCGTAGTGGAACAAGGAGCGGATAAAAAATCGATTTCCGTATCCAACTCCATTACACCGACAGCAGCCATGACGAAATGTTATATGACCGTCGTCGTGCAATAATCATTCGAGAATCATAAAAAAGGGGAGAATAAAAGATGGCAAATACGATGAGTGCAAGAGATGCAGTGAGCGCTTCTTTAGCAGAATGCTATATTACATTAGATGGAAATACGTATAATTTTATGCAAGCAATTAACTTGGAAGCAACAATAGAAAAGACAAAAAGCGAAGTTCCGATTTTAGGGAAAACGGGTAAAGGAAATAAATCTACGGGCTGGACAGGTTCTGGTTCTGCCACGTTCCACTATAATACATCCCTGTTCCGTGAATTGTTATATAACTATAAAGAAACAGGACAAGATATGTATTTTGATATTAAAGTTACGAATGAAGACCCAACATCTTCCGTTGGCAAACAAACGGTTTTCTTAAAAGGATGCAATATGAACGGTGGTGTCCTTGCTAAATTTGATGCAGATGCAGAGTATTTAGATGAAGAAATGGAATTTACATTCGAAGATTTCGAAATACAGACGAAATTTACAAATTTACCTGGTATGTAATAGTAGAAAGGGTAAGTTGTAATAAGTTTGAACACGTTCATTCAACGGGTTTAGAAAAAGAAACCAAGTCAACAACGCTTGGTTTCTTTTTCACATCGTTAGAAACTAAACAAATTTCATCGCTTGAACAGGGATCATCAAAGAATGAGACCATCTTTACAAGCGATATAAAATATAAAGGACAGGTGATCTTGTGAGTAATTTAAGTGCGTTTTTAGCGCAAAATGCAGTGCAAAATGAGGGTATCACGTTTGTGGCATCTAAGCGTTTTGTAGATGACCATAACGAGCCAATGGAATGGGAAATTCGTTGTATTACATCGGAAGAAGACGAAGTGTTGCGTAAATCTTGTACACATAAAGTACCCGTTCCAGGTAAGCGAGGACAGTATACGCAGGAGACGGACTACCACAAATATTTAGGTAAACTTGCAGTAAAATGCACCGTATTTCCTAACTTGAACGATACGGAAGTGCAAAATAGCTATGGCGTAATGGGTGCGGACGTATTGTTAAAAACGATGCTGAGACCCGGAGAATATGCGGAATACTTAAACAAAATTCAAGAGGTCAATGGCTTCGAAGTCAGTATGGAAGACATGGTAGATGAAGCAAAAAACTAATTAAAGAAGGTGATTTTGAAGCCAATATGGCGTATTATTGCCTTCACAAGTTTGGTTGGGAGCCTGCAAAATATATGCAACAATCTCGAGAAGAGCGAGCATTTATTGCTGCTTCCATTCAAATCAAATTAGAAAACGATAAAAAACAAAGTAATAAATCCAAGCGAAAAAGATAGATGCCGTCACGGTAGTCTATCTTTTTTTAGCTATGTATGTGGTATGGATTTGTTTATACAAACGATAACGAAATGTGTCATGGAAGTTTGCAAATGTAAACTAATGTTGTAAACTTTTTTGCCAGTCGTTATCTTATTTTATACAGAAGGTAGGTGGAAATTATCGCTACCATAAAATCATCCATGAAGACGTTCTCTGCTTTCAATGAGGCGGCGAACGTGACAAAAGAAAAAATAGAGCAGTTTAAAAAAATATCCCAAGATAATGCAAAAGAAGTTGCAAAGAGTATGGGTGCGTATAAAGAAAACATTAAAGCA
Source organism: Longirhabdus pacifica (assembly GCF_004115085.1). Taxonomy (GTDB): domain Bacteria; phylum Bacillota; class Bacilli; order Paenibacillales; family DSM-105158; genus Longirhabdus; species Longirhabdus pacifica. Next base: position 50,747 of record NZ_QXJP01000005.1, read on the forward strand.
GGCTTAAACTCTTTTGTCGGTGCGGCAGACCAATATGCAGAAATTCAAGGAAGGTTGGGTTTAATTACTGGCGATCAAGCACAGTTAGAGCAGATGAATCGCAGCATTTTTAAGTCGGCACAGCAGGCTCGTGTACCTTATCAAGACATTGCAAATACAGTCGCCAATCTGGGAACATCGGCAAAAGATGCCTTTAGTAATCAGGATGAAATGGTACAATTTGCTGAACTGGCGGCAAAATCATTCCGTATCGCGGGCATGGAAGCAGGGGAACAGTCTGGCATCATGAGTAAACTGACTACAGACATGGCTAACGGGAGTATGAGTGGGGGATTCATGGCAAGTCTCATTACCGATGCACCGTTATTAGCCGATGCACTATCTAACGCATTGGGAGTAGGAAGGGAACAGCTCATCCATTTAGCAGAACAAGGAGCGATGACATCCGAAGTGATGAAAAATGCGATGCTCCTCTCCGGTGAGGAAATTAATGCCCAGTTCGCACAGTTACCGCTCACGTTTAGCGATGTTGTGCAAAGTATGAAAAATTATTTCATTGAAACGTTGCAGCCTGCTTTTCAGCTATTTTCAACTTGGCTTAATTCAGAGTCGGCTGTGCAAATGATGGAGAGTGTCAGAATTGGCTTAGCAATGGTAGGAGCTGCATTGACGTTTGTTGCACAGATGGCAAGTGCGGTAGCTACTTTTTTTAGTAATAACTGGTCTGTTATCGGTCCGATCATATGGGGCATTGTCGCAGCAATTACTGCATATAGGACGGCAGTCATGATCGCTACAGTGGCGCAACAAGCGATGAACACGATCATGTCACTCAATCCAATCGGCTTGATCATCGGTCTCGTCGTTGGTCTTATTTTGGCTTTTCTCGCGCTCATTGCTGCTTGCGATCCTGTGCGTGAATTTTTCGCCAATACGTTCCGCTTCCTAGGAGACATTACGGCTAAAGTCGTCGGTTTTATGATCGATTTATGGGCAGGATTTTACAACGATTTTATCGATATCGTGAATTTACTTCTAGAAGGGGTAAACAAAGTCGTGAATGCCATCGGTTCTTTTATCGGTTTGGACAGCGAAATTAACTTAGAGCTGAGTAAAATAGACACAAGTCAATTTAAGGAAGGCATACAAGACGGCATTGAAGGTGCATTTGACGCTGCTGCGAATGGCATAGAGTCATTCGATATCGATGCCATTAAAAGCACCCTTGGACTAGAGGACTTACAAAAAGGTCCAGAAGCTCCTCCTGATGATCCATTAAATCAACCGTTTGGCGATTTTGGCGGCGGTGATCTTTCGGGTAGTGTAAGCAATATCGATCAAAACACCGCAGGCATGCGAGATGGTATGGATCTGAACACGGAAGAGATTAAATATTTACGGGAAGTGGCAGAGCAAGATGCGATTAATCGCTTTACCACTGCGGAAGTGAAGTTAGATATGAAGAATGAACTGCAAGTGAATAGCGATCTGGATATCGATGGGGTCGTAAGGCATATCGAAGAACAGATGGGCGAAGCGATGGCCGTCGCAGCGGAAGGAGTGTATGAGTAATGTATGTGATGACATTAAATGAAGTACAACTACCCGTTACCCCTTCCAAGTTCACATTAAAAATTGCAAACGAAAATAAAACGGTCTCCATGCTGGAAACAGGGGAGATCAACTTGTTGCGAACGCCGGGACTTTCCGAAATTACGTTCGATGCGCTCATTCCGCATACGGAGTATCCTTTTGCCGTATATCCGGATGGATTCAAAGATCAAACGTACTATACGGAACATTTTAAAGCGCTAAAACAAAATAAGATGCCTTTTCCATTTACGTATGTTCGTCAAACACCACAAGGAAAGCCGTTATTCGATAACATCATGCAAGTATCCTTGGAAGAATACACGTGGAAAGAAGACGCGAAAAACGGCTTCGATATTATCATTAGTGTGAAATTGAAAGAGTACCGCCAAGACGCAACGATTTTGGTGAAAAATGGGCCTGAAGATGAGGATGGCACACCGACAGCCACGTTAGAAGAACAGCGACCAGCGAAAGAACCCGCAGCATCCTATACAGTGCAGGCTGGCGATACGCTGTGGAGTATTTGTAAAAAAGAACTCGGAGATGGGGCGAAGTATAAAGAAATAGCTTCGTTAAATGGCATAAAAAATGCCAACCTCATTTATCCAGGGCAGGTGATCCGCTTTGCCTAAATTACAGCTGCTGATGACAAATGAGGGTGAAACGTATCAACCGCTCATTGAAGAAGGCGTCACGTGGGAAACAGATCGTATGGGGACACCGGGCAAGCTGACATTTAAAGTGTTGGCGGATGGCATTGTCAACTTTCAAGAAGGAAACAACGTTGTTTTTAGCGTAGACGATACTATGATTTTTAACGGTTTTGTGTTTACGAAAAAGCGGGATAAAAATCAGATTATTACCGTTACCGCATATGATCAGCTGAGATATTTGAAAAACAAAGATACGATGGTATATCGAAATAAAAAGGCCAGCGAAGTGATACAAAAGCTGGCCGCAGATTTTGTACTGCAAGCGGGAGATATTGAAGATACAGGCTTCGTTATTCCAGTTAGGGTCGAAGAAAATACAACGTTAATGGATGTCATTCAGACTGCGCTGCATCTCACGACACAGCATAGTGGTAACGTGTATGTCCTCTACGATGATATCGGTAAAATAACACTCCGAAACATCGAATCGATGAAGCTGAATGTGGTCATCGGAGAAGGTAGCGCAGAGAACTTCAACTATAGCTCTTCTATTGATAAAGACACGTACAACCGCATTAAATTATCACAGAAAAACGAAGAAAAAGGCAGAACAGAAATTTTTATCGTTGAAGACAAAGTAAAGCAGAATGAATGGGGACTGCTTCAGTACTATGAAGAGATAGATTCAGATGAAAATGGCATCGTGAAGGTGGAGGCGTTAAATAAACTGCACAATCAAAAGCGGCGTTCCTTATCCATTCAACATGCGATAGGCGACATCAGAGTACGTGGTGGGTCCAGCGTCATCATTCATTTGCCTAAACTAGGAGACATCTCCCTGCAAAACTATATGCTCGTGGACAAAGTAAAGCACACATTCAAAGACAGTCAGCACGTCATGGACTTGACGTTAAGGGGAGGGCTGATCCGTGGCTAATAATTTACTGCAAATGGTAAAGAAAATTACCCAAGACACGATGAACCAAGCAAGTCTCGTCCAATTCATGTATGGAACGGTCACATCCACTAGCCCGCTTGAAATTAACATCGAACAACGATTAACGCTACAGGAAGATTTTTTATTCCTGACGAATAACGTCATCGACCATGAAGTGTACATGACGACAGAAAATGAAATTGGGAATGAAACAAAAAAATTATACAAAGTCCATCATGGACTCATAGTAGGTGATCAAGTGATGCTCATGCGCATGCAAGGCGGACAGCAATACATTGTATTAAATAAGTTGGTGAAGCCATGATACCGAAAATCAATCAAGTCATACAAGAAGATACTGCATTTCGCATACTGCAACAACCAACCAAAACATATAAGCTAACGAACACTCGCATTAGCGGATATACAGATGAGCAAGAGGCGATGAAACAAGCGATCTACAAAATATTAAATACGGAACGCTATGCTTATGTCATCTATTCATGGAACTACGGTTTTGAATGGCAAGATTTGATTGGCAAACCGTCATCCTACGTATATCCTGTATTGCAGCAAAGAATAACGGAAGCATTGACACAAGATGAACGTATCACGAGTGTCGATGCTTTTTCTTTTTCTAGTCATAAAAAAGACGTGCACATTTCTTTTACCGTGCATACGAAGGTAGGAAATATACAGGCAGAAAAGGTGGTGACATTGTAATGCAGCAAACACCAACGTACGAAAATATATTGCAACGGATGCTAGACACTGTGCCAAACAACGTAGATAAACGGGAAGGATCGATTATTTACGATGCCCTTGCCCCTGCTGCCGTAGAACTGCAAGAAATGTATATTCAGCTGGAAACGATGCAACAGGAGAGCTTTGCAGATAGTGCGAATGGAGATTATTTGTCTCGTCGTACTGCGGAATTTGGAGTGAGTCGTAAGGAAGCGACGAAGGCCATACGAAAAGGTGAGTTCAAAGACAGCACAGGCAATGGATGGGATGTTCCTATTGGCAGCCGTTTTTCGCTCGAAGAAGTGAATTATGTCGTCATAGAAAAGATAGCGGTGGGGGAATACGAACTAGAATGCGAAACGACCGGGAAGGTCGGAAATCAACATTTCGGCACGTTGATCCCGCTACAATATATGAATGGATTAGCAAGCGCTCAGTTGAGCGATATTTTAATCCCTGGGGAAGATGAAGAAACAGACGAAGCCCTGCGAGAGCGATTTTTCTCTGTCGTGAAGGAATCTGCTTTTGGCGGAAATATTGCCGATTACATGCAGAGTATCAACAACCTTGACGGTGTTGGCGGGGTAAAAGTATTCCCCACATGGAATGGCGGAGGAACCGTGAAATGTACGATCATGACGAGTGACTATGAAGCACCATCCACATCGTTGATCCAAGAGGTACAAACGTTTATAGATCCACTAGGCAACCAAGGAGACGATCAAGGAAAAGGCATCGGCATCGCCCCGATAGGACATGTCGTTACCATTTATGGCGTATCCCCTGTCACCATCGATGTGTCGACGACGTTAACGTTAAACGAAGGCACAACGATAGGACAAGTCACAGAAAGTATGGAATATGCGATAAACGAATACTTGGAGACGTTGCGAAAGCAATGGGCAGCAGAAAAGCAGCTCATCGTTCGTGTATCCCTTATCGATGCTGCCATTTTAACTGTAAAAGGTGTGCTCGATGTCAACGGTACAACCATTAATGATGGTGGCAATATGACGTTAAATACAGAAGAAATCCCGATGCTAGGGAGTGTGAACATCACATGAGTACTCGTATTTTAAACAAACTACCGCCTTTCTATCAAGATATTATAGAAATGATGGAAATCGATCAGGCGGAAACGATGGAAATGGAAGCGTTGGAGCAAGCGATACAACGGGGATTTGACGATCAATTTGTATGGAGTGCTAGTGAAGAGGCATTGAAGCGAAGGGAAGTCGTGTTAGACATCCAAGCTGATCCTACAACAGAAGACATTGATTTTCGTAGAAAGCGTATTTTACATCGTTACCAGACGAAACCACCGTTTACGTTGCGTTTTTTACAACATAAATTGGACGCTCTCGTAGGAGAAGGAGTGACCATCGTTTCCATCGATCCGGAACAATTTATATTGTATGTGACGACCAATATTGAAGATGGCATGATCTTTCGAGAAGTACAGCATACCGTCCATACCATCAAACCAGCGAATATGGTTTACCAACAAAATACATCGCTAGGGGATACCGTTGGAATAGAAGAAACAATAGAAAAGCAAACGATCACATGGAATTATGAACTAGGGAAGTGGAAGCTTGGCGAGCAAGCTTTCATCACCCTCAGCAATAAGGAGGTCGTCATATGATTAGCGCTACTTTATTACACGATGTCGCCAACTACGTAGATGGGAGAGCGGCGAAAGTAGTACTCAATGATAGCTATGAAATAACGGATTTTGAAGTCAAGCAAGTAACAGACGGCATGCTGGCAATGAACTATATTGTCCCCGCAGCTGATGTGAGCAGCATCACGCAGATCGATTTGAAGGATGATGCCGATAACGTGCTGTCTTCCAATGCGGTGAATGTAGAGATTGCCGCGGATACATTGCTACTGCACACATTATTAATGAAGGAGGTCACATAATGGCAAAGACAAATTGGGAAATAGGGGAAACGGTACAACATACCGACATGAACGACATTGGCACAGAGATCAACACGGCACAGGCCACAGCAGACGCGGCAGAAACGCCAGCAGGCGCACAAGCTAAAGCGGATCAGGCAGAAGCGAATGCAGTGGAGTCATCTTATCAGAGAGTGGCAAAGTTCAAAAATGATGACGGTAGTCAAATTGATCCTGACGTTACAACAGAATCGTTGATTTTGACAGCGCATGAAAACACACCAGATGTGTCGGGTAACACATACTACTATATACAAACTCATTTCAGCTTCAATGTTAACGGTAATAAAGCGCAAATTGCTACGCTATACAAAGAAGGAAATGAGATGTACATGCGGAACAAGCATGAAACTGATCCGTGGTCAGCGTGGACAAAAGTTACTACGGAGAATGATGTTATAGAGCCTACAGCAGAGAACACATCTATAGGAGACAGTGCGGGCAACTTTACGGCTACGGACGTAGAAGGTGCGTTGAAAGAATTACACGACACAAAAGAAACACCAACAGGCGCACAATCTAAAGCGAATGACGCAGAAGCAAGTGCGAAAACATACGCAGATACAACAAAGTTAGCTAAAACAGGCGGCACGGTGACAGGTAATTTAACAATTGATGCAGGCACAAATACAATGGTGACGATAAAAGCGCAAAACTTTGGTAATGCAACACTAGCTTTGCACGGAGATGCTCAATCAACAGGGAGGGTATATGTAGGTCAATCTGAAACGTACGGCGGCGGGTTTGAATATAACGGAGATGGTGACCCTGTCACAACTGATGCTCCTATGGATCACGTTACGTTTTTTAGACGTGATGCTGGTGTCGATACTTGGGTAATGAAATATTCCCACAACAAAGACACTGTGGATCTAAAAGGCAACCTAACATGGAACAATGGAACAGACAGCTTAGATGATTTAAAGACCTCTGTCAGTGATGGGAAAAGTAAAATCGCTACCGCCATTACTGACGCAGGAGGTACGGCAAGTGGTAGCGATACTTTTCAAGAGTTGGCAACAGTAATAAGCGGATTGAATCAACTTCAAAGCACGCCAACAACACAAGGTATTTACGTCAACCAAACCACTATAACTGATGATGATTTTCATGAAATTTTTACAATCACAGGAGGGTATACGATCTATAATTTTGTGTTGTCTTCGGCAAAGGAGTCGGGTACTTTAAGCGGAAACATGTACCGTATTTCAAAAAGGCGAGGATATGTAAATCATGAATCAAACAATACTTCACGGATAAAAATAAAAGTCGGAGACGAAAAATACACACTATGCCGCTTTGAAGATGACTTCATTTTCCAAAGTTTTACAATATTTATTATTGAAAATAAAATGATATTAATAGGTAATTTCTACTATGAAGATGATGAAAATGATTCTGATTTGATCGGATACTACGACACTATATTTACGCAAGAGGGGATTAAAGATAAAGATATAACTTTTGGCATCGATTCATATTTACCAATTAGTTTCAAAGCGGATATAGATGCGTTAGTGTTCAAATTTTAGCAAAAAAAAGAGGGTAAGGAGGAAAGAGTTGACAGCCGATTAAACCAATACGTATACTAACACCGCAACTTGAAATACTTGCGGAAATAGACGATTACGAGAGTCTTATATTTACTCGCCGTTGGCACGATGTCGGGGATTTCTATGTAAACAAGGGCGAGATTGGAAAAACAAACGCAAATGCTAAAAAGGTTGGCAAGGCTAGAAACAAGCCTACAAGGGCTAACTGATAGCACAGGTTTTGTGATAAAGCTGAAGGAGTTAGGTGAAACAACAAAAAAAGCCGTTTAGTTTATCAAGTAAGCATGTAAACCAACATAACAGAAGTTCACTCAATCTCATAATCATACCTCTACTCAAAATCACCTCAAAAAAATTTTAAAAACAGGGGTATAATTTTTGCCGTTCGTTACCTTCGTATGTAACAAAATAAAATCTATTAAACGGAGGTAACGAACAATGCCAGATGTAACACCGAAACTAGGAATAAAAAAGCCACTCAGCAATGAATATGTAAAAAGAGAAGCATTTAACGAAAATTGGGATATTGTTGATCAAAATGCAGCCTCACAAACGGAATTGGACACACACAAAGCAGATCAGAGCCTGCATCTTACAGAAGAAGAACGTACAACGTGGAATGCCAAAGAAACCCCATCAGAAGCACAAGCAAAAACAGATCAAGCATTACTAGATGCCAAAAACTATGCAGATGCAGCAGCGAGTAATGCGGAAGACAATGCAAAGCTGGATAGTGTCAGCAAGGAAGCAGCATACGATCAAAATAATCAAATTGACCCCAATACCACCACATGTCCGTATATATTAACCAATCACAACAACGCTCCTAAACCAAGTATATACTGGTACATCCGAACATATTTCAACAGTGATTCTAATAATAACAAAGCACAAATAGCGATAAGGTATCACGGAAGCAGTAATGAAATGCATATGAGGCACTACTATAACAACTGGACAAGTTGGACGAAATTCATTACCGAACAAGACACAGCTGAGAATATAAATATAGTAGATGGGGAGAACAACCTTCAAGCTAGTAACGTTGAAGATGCATTGAAAGAGCTACATGATACAAAAGAAACTCCAGCAGGGGCACAAGCGAAAGCAAATGCGGCAGAAACAAATGCAAAAAATGCAAGTGTAAGTAAGTCAGGGGATACAATGACAGGTGCTTTGAAAATTCATAACGCCTATAAGATACGTGACCTTGCACAAGAATTTGACAGAACTTCAGGTACTCCTAGGTGGATTAAAATTGGAAGAATTCAAAATAAGAATCCTATAGATTCATCAGAAATAACAAACTTTTCAGGGATGGCAAATATTCAATGCGATTTTGGAGCTGCCGGAACAGATCAGGCTATTGTTCATTTTTCATTTGGAGTAAGGCATGCAATAATTCCTTTATTCTTTGTCATGGGAGACGGAAGAGGCTTTGAGTTTCAAATTTATAAAGATGAAAGTGATTGGCACTGGCTTTATTTTAAAACGCCTCCATATAGTGCGTTTTGCACCTTTACATACAACTGGGTAGGTGGAATAGAGCAATGGATAGAAGAAGATCCTACATCTGTTACAGGGTTAACAAAAGTTTGGGACAGCACTAAGGATTCAGTACAAAACGCATACGTTGGGGAAAATAAAGTGTTAACTGAAGCTGGTGGATTAATCGATGGTGCAATAACTTTGCAAAAGGGAGATGGAACCGATGTGAATATCGGAAGAATTTATGGTGGCAACGATGATAATGACTACATCGAAATAAATGGGACAGGACCGGGAGCAGAAGATTACGTTAAAGTTGTGGTTAATGATACTGAAACTTTAAAAATTACAGAAGACTCAATTACATTTAAAGGTAAAAAAATATTAACGGAGTAGTAAACCAATACGTAAAAGTTGATTATGATAGATTCATTTGCAAGTGAATTTTGCTTGATATCATCTATAAATTAAAATCACCTCTAAAAAAAATTAGTTGAATTTGGAACTTTACATGTCATACGCTATGCAACATAGTCGTAGCTATCCGTCAAGATTGTTACCTGTACAGTAATTAAATCATTCTACAACATATCTAGAAAATGCAGATTGAAACGATAAACAAACCCAAAACAGCAAAAGGTGGTGAAGTAACCGATGCAACAACCAATCACATACGAAGCATTACTTACCCGCATGCTGCAAAGCGTGCCTAATGACGTGGACAAAAGAGAAGGATCTATCATCTACGATGCTCTAGCGCCTGTAGCGGTGGAACTTGTAGAAATGTACAACCAACTGGACATATGGAAAGATAACGTTGCCTTAGACACCGCAACAGGGGACATGCTAACAGAACTATGCTACCAAAATGGCACATTTCGAAAACCAGCAACGAAAGCGATCGTAAAAGGCGTGTTCAACATGGATGTGCCGCTACAATCTCGTTTTAGCGGGGAAAACAATACGTACATCGTGCTAGAGAAACTAGCAGATTTTGAATATACATTACAGTGCGAGCAAGAAGGAGAAAGAGGGAATACGTATCTCGGTTCCATCCTGCCACTCCAGTACATCGAAGGATTACAAACCGCAACCATAACAGCTATTATCACAAACGGAGTGGAAGAAGAATCCGATGATGCATTACGAGAGAGAAACAGAGAAAAAATCATCCAGCATCCACAAGACGGTAATATCGCTCAATATGAACAATGGACGAAGCGCTTTGATGATGTCGGTGCAGCCAAAGTATTTCCGCTTTGGAGCGGAGGTAACACGGTGAAAGTCGTCATCACAGATCGAGACTATAAACCAGCGAGCAGCACGTTAATTAACGAAGTGCAGCAATACTTAGACCCGAACGCAGAAGGATTAGGAAATGGTGTTGCACCCATAGGAGCGAAAGTAACCGTCGCAACAGGAATAGAAAAACCAATCGACATTACAGGAACGATTACACTGGAAGCGGGGTACAGTGAGGCAGAAGGAGTAGAGGAAATGATCTCCGATTACTTAGCCAGCATCACTTTCGTTAAACATAGTGTCAGCTACATGCGCACCGCTGTAGCCATATTAGACAGCCCAAACATCGCAGATATGCAGGATTTAAAAATAAACGGAACTGCCACTGATGTTGCCTTACATGATGAAGAAATTCCGATACTAAACAGTGTTAATCTAACGGTGGTGAATACATGAGTGAGTATATAAAAGGAAGCAACAAACAGCAAAAGGACCTCATTACCTACTTACCACCCTACTTGCACGATGTTATCGAATTTAACGTGCTATTTGATACAGAAGGGCTGGAAATAGACCAGCTACAGCAGCACCAAGAACAAGCCCTGCAAGATATATTCATAGTAACAGCAAGCGAAGGGAAAATTACACGCCTCGAAAACTTTTTAAAGTTTAAAGGTGAAGGTACGCTAGAGCAAAGAAAAACATATTTGCTTTCTTTATTGCGTAAAGGGCAAAAATTAAATGGGGAAGCGATAAAAAATGTCGTCCACACGGTTACAGGCAGTAAATGCGTTGTAACCTTTTTTAGTGCAGACGAATTAAATCATCCTCATGCCAATGAGGCATTATTGCAGGTTCAAGTATTAAGTCCAGATAATAACGTGGACTATAAATATGACGATATCCAAAGAGCATTACAACCGCTCGTCCCAGCGCATATCAAATTATTGGTCATTAAATATTTTTCAACGTGGGAAGATATTTATGATAGTTTTACAGACTGGGAGACCGTGAAATCGATAACCTCATGGGATGCATTGAAAAATATTATCACCATATAACTTCTTCAACAGTTTGAAATAGACGAAAAGCAAGAAAGGAGTGCAAGCAACAAATGAAACAAACCACACATTACAACTTGAATAAAATACAATTAACAGATAGCCCACCAGATATTACAGCGATCAATCCAAATTGGGATACGATAGATGACAAATTAAAAGAGCAAGCAGATAGCATAGAACAAAAAATAGAGGAAAGAGCAGTAGAGAATGAGCTCAATCCCATTGATCCAAACACGACGGAAGAAGTGTACGTGTTAACGAATCATCAACATAGTCCAAGCACTGCAAAATGGTACATTAGAACGTACAGATCACAGCAAGAAGGGGAAGAACGTACACAAGTAGCGATATCCCATCAAGATAGTAGTCAATTGTACATGAGATATTACCATCAAGGTGCATGGTCTGCATGGGTGAAAACCCTCACCGAAGATGACGTGCTAAAACCAAGCGCAGCCAACACTTCCATAGCCGATACAAGTAATAACTTCAGCGCTAACGAAGTAGAGGGGGCATTGAAGGAGTTGCACGATGGGAAGTTGTTTAGGAAAAAGTTAGAGCCACCTTCTGGATGGACTTCATATCAAAAAGCTGTGATTATCCTTCAACCTATAGGAATATCAGATGAATCAAATTCAGCACCAATCGCTACAGTGTTTGGTACTTTTTATTTTTCCAGAAAATCATATCCTTACTCTGTAAGCGCACAAGTCATTACACAATCTGGATATACAAAATCATATAACCAAGGTTCAATCATTACACATGCCTCTACCTCATTTTCTGTTGATGGAAAGGCGAAATTAGTTGAATTCGATTACGAAGGAATAAGATACTTAGGCATAGATACTTTTTGGAGTGATGCGGAATTTCAAGAAGTTTATTTTCATGGAGAAAGTATTTACGGAGTAAATAGTAACTTTCTAAAATGGATCAAATATTCTAATACCAAAACAGAAGAAGTATATAACACTGAAATTAATGATAGTATTGTAGAGTTTACGCCTCCTAAGTACAGGCATAATTTAAGAGTAGATAATCAGTTAGTGTATCACGAAGGAAACAGTTACCCTATCGTAGAATCCGATAGCAATTCGAATGGAGAATATGTTCGCTTTGCAGATGGTACGCAAATATGCAGCAGAAGAGTGAAACATGATTTTAATAGTTATTATACTCAAAGGTGGTTGTTTCCAGCAAGTTTCACTTCTATCTCTGGTTTAGGATGGGGTTTATTAGGAAATAAAGTTGAAGGTCAAGTACTAGATACAACATATTGGGATAATGCTCATAAAACGTTTGCAGGAATATATAAGTTGACTCACTGGATAACCCTCTCCAGAGAAACACTATTTGACGCCAAAGGATACATCTACTTAACTGCAATCGGAAAATGGAAATAAGGAGGCTCACCAATGAACATATTATACAGCCCACAGCGGCATGATCATATACTGTCTTACACGTTTGACGGCGAAAAAGTAATCGTTACACATAAAGTACCGCTTGAACAAACACCAGAGGAGATCACTTACCAAGAGCAAAGCGATGTTTTTGACTTCACGGGCATAGAAGACGGCGTATTGGAAGAGGTAGAAACGAGCTTACCTGTCAATCCGATACGACACGCAGAGCGAAAAGACGGCACATTATCCCTCACCTTACTTCACTATATTGGTGCAAACGCAACCGAAGAGGAAAAATTTCCGCAGTGGATGGAGGTATAATCATGGGGAAAATAAATTGGAAATCACAAACTGCAATTGAACAAGAACAATTAGACAAGCACTTACAACCTGCTCAGGAAGAGATAGATCAAGCGCAGAGAGAATTAGAAACGATACATTTATTAATGGAAATGGGGGTTATACAATGACCGTCGTAGAGCAAAGGTTAGTGAAAAACTACGCTATTCTAGTGATGGGAAACGTCATGCAATTAGCAGAAGTGAGCGATCAAGCCGTAACACTAGCAGACAACAGTGCAAGTACATTGAGAAAGCAAGTAGAAATCGAAGTAGCAAAACGAGAAATTGAAATCTTACAGCAGTTATAGATTTGTATATAAGTTTGTATGCACAAGTTCATACAATACATTACCATCAGCCTTCAAACATCTCCCAGCACACCATCACAAAGAAACTTAAAAATACTATACATTCCCCCCATACTTCTCAACCCCTCTTTTTTCTGAAATAGGAGGGGTTTTCCTTTCTTGTATTTCAAAGAAACTCAAAAAATTGGTGAAAGATGAAACGCCTTATACAATGAAATATCATAGAAAAAAATAGTACAAGATTAACTTGTAGTTTAAACTTAGCCTTTTATAGTTATTATATGAATATATTTACACTTGCATCCCATTTCCATTATAATATAGAGGTACATTTGTTTATTCAACCGACCTTATTTGTATGGTAATAATTTGAAAGTGTAACGGTTTATTCGGTAGTCAAGGGGGAATGAAATAAATGACATCATTTACTTATACTACGATAGGAGAAGTGATTAGAAGAGAAAGACATGCTGCTGGTCTTACGTTAGATCAACTAGGGGATATAGTTGGAACGAGAAAAGGAGTAATAGGGAAAATAGAAACAGGTGATACGAAGAAACCAGAGTTTAAAACGTTATTACCCATTGCTAAAGTACTAAACATTCCTCTTGAGCAAATTATTGATCATTATTTGGACTTAGAGTTACGGCCAGAAGTTTTAGAAGGACTGTTGCAGGAAAGTATTAAAAGTCATCCAATTCTCATACATAAAGCAGCAGAAAAAATATTGGAAAATCCGAGACTCGATACGTATTCCGCATTAGAGCAGTTGTACAACATCACCATTAAAGTGGAAGATAAATCGATTCAATTAAAGCTGTTTGAATACATTGTAGAATACGCACGTACGAGAGGTGTACCAGAGTACACGGCCAAAAGTTTATTGCAAATTTATTTGATTAAGCGTCAAGATTTTAAACAGATGGAAGCATCTTATCAAGAAGGAAAAGAGATCATGCACTATATCAACTTTCTTTCTGATACCAATAAAGTAACGTTTTATTTTAAAATGGCATTGCAATCGTTTACAATAAAAAAATATAAAGAATGTATTCATTTTTGTGAAAAAGGGCTGAATATCGCGTCCAAAGATACCGAACTAAAAGCCAACGTTCACCTCGCTCTTGTGAATTGCTATTACTACTTAGAAGATTTTAAAGAAGCAGAACGAGAAATGAAAAACATAAAATACCCATATACCTTTTTAGATGAAGCGTTGAAGTTAACGCAAGCGCTGATAGAGAAAAAGAAAGGTAATTTTTCTGCTGCCCTGCCAATGCTGCAGCAGTGTTTAGAACAATTATCTGCTAAACAAAAAATTACGGCTGTGAATGCACTTCTCGATATGTATAAAAAAAGTGACGACTTGGAAGCGATGGAGCCTTTGTTTAAGAAAGGAAAACAATTTTTATCCCCCCTCTCAAATCACAATACCCCGTATAAATATATTAGTGTTGGAAAGTACTATCAGCATCGAGGTTACTATTACTTACAACAAGGTCAGCACGATAAAGGAATAAAAGATTATACTGAAAGCATGCAATGGTATAATGCTGTTAGTGCCTTTGAAGAGATTATATCGGCATACAATGAAATATTTACATCTTTTGTAAATCAATCAAAAGGATTAGATTTTCATCATATTCTCCAATTAACTGAAGTATATAATAATATGCTACTAGACAAGGAATAGAGTTAAAGGGGGAATGGGATGAAAAAGTACACTGCGTTTCTTTTACCCGCAGTTGTAATAATCTATCTTTACTCTTATTGGTTTGCAAAGCTAGGAGATACGTTGAGTGGAATGCTTTCAATTGTACCCTTTCACTATGATGTAGGATATTTATTTTATTTTTTTAAGTTTTAAAAGCCGTCATTTTATCTTTTCGTTACCTTCTTAAATAGAGAACGTATGTTTACCACCTTGGATATAAGGTGGTATTTTGAATGAAAATAATCATGATACAACCCCTTTAGGAAGGATGAATGAAATGAATATGATAGAGTTGCCTCAGTTAGATAAACGTAAAACGCAAAGAGCCATTGAGTCTATTTTCGAAAAATATACGATTTTTCATACGGTCATGTTAATGGAACGTGTCCCTCAACTATCTTTAACTACGAATTACGAAGCGAGAATGCACGGGTCAACGAATAAAGTAGTAGATCAAACGGCCGATGCAGCCATTCAATTTGCCGATGCAAAGATGTATTGTGATGTCATCGAACAAGTTGTAGATACATTACCAAGTCAAGAACAAACGCTAATTAAAGAAAGATATATATCGCAAGATCATAAATTCGATTATCAAATTTATCACTTTGTGTTAGAGATGAGTGAGGCCACCTATTACAAGTTGCGTTGGAATGCTTTTTATAAATTAGCACTTAGTTTTTGCTCCCTTGGTTTATTGCAAATGAACGAACTGGTTATCCCATAGGTTAAACATTGTAAAACATAAAAAAATCAGATGGAGCAAGCACTCCGCCTGATTTCTGATTCCATTTTAAGATGATTCAGATTCATTGCATATGGAAAGTACCTTGAAAATGTTTATGCCTGCACAGACTCTTTTTCGGTGAAAAAAGATTTTAAAGCGGTCAATACACCGCGTTTTTCTCTAATGACATGATATTGAAACATCGGATGTTTAATGTTGCGATAAGCAGACATGAGCGTACTGTTACGATTGTATTGATTCACTTCACCGTAGCCAAACATATTGCACATTTCTAACAGCTTGTGAATGTACTCCACACATCGTTTATTATCTGATGTTAAGTTATCCCCATCGGAGAAATGGAATGGATAAATGTTATAGAGGCGAGGCGGAAATTTGTCATCTATGACTTCTAGTGCTCGTTTATACGCACTGGAGCATATCGTACCTCCGCTTTCCCCTTTGGTGAAAAATTGTTCTTCCGTTACGACTTTAGCTTCTGTATGATGGGCAATGTATACAATTTCTACCTCGTTATATTTTTTGCGAAGAAAGCGAGTCATCCAGAAGAAAAAGCTTCTCGCAACGTATTTTTCAAACTGACCCATACTACCTGAAGTATCCATCATGGCGATGATACAGGCATTGGAATGTGGTTTTTGAATTTCATTCCACGATTTATAACGGAGATCTTCTGGGGAGATCCCTTTAATTTTCCCATCTCCTTTGCGGGAATTACGCAATAAATTTTCTAAGATCGTTCTTTTTTTATCGATGTTAGACATCATGCCTTTTTTTCGTACGTCGTTGAATTGAATATCTGTCGTTGTTAATTTTGTTTCTTGTTTTTGTTTTAAATTTGGCAATTGTAATTCGTCTAGCAGCATTTTTTCTATCGTTTCAAAATCGATCTCCGCTTCATAGTAATCTTCCCCAGGGCCATCCCCTGCACCATTGCCCTTCCCTTGACCAGGCTTCGGAGGTGGATCTTTGGCGATAACATCCCCAACTTGACTGTCACCTTCTCCTTGCCCGACATGCTTTTTCTTATGAAAGTTATATTGGAAGTGATATTCATCGAGACTGCGGATGGGAACTTTCACAATATCTTTTCCATTGGATAAGATAATACTTTCATCCGTAATTAAATCAGATAAATTTTTCTTGATGGCTTCTTTTACTTTTTCCTGATGTCTAGATTGGTCCTGATACCCTTTGCGGTGCAATGACCAGTCTTCTTTAGATATGATGAATGAATTACTGTCCAATTTGCACACTCCCTTTTATTTTCCTTGTAACAATATATTCATATAGCATGCTGTTATGTGAGAAAAACCTTGTTCAGCCCATGATTATTTTACAGATAGAAAAGAAGAAGAGCAGTGAGAGGGTTAGGTACGTCATAAAGCTTGTGCTATACTTACATTGTAATTGTAATTGTACCTGTGATCATTATTTACTGTGGTCAAGAGGTAAGGATGAAAGCAACGGGGTTTGCAAAAGTAAGAATTGCAAGTTGAAATAGGGAAAGTAATAGGAGGAAGAGCAAATGAATAAGGACTGGTCAAAACGTTTTATTTTATTAGGAGCTATTTTTGCCATGCTTTCTGTGGCTTTTGGTGCTTTTGGCTCTCATATATTAGAAGAAAGACTAAGCGCGGATCGATTGGATACGTTTCAAACCGCAGTGACATATCAATTTATGCATGCTTTTGCGTTAATGATTGTTGGTATTTTACTGCAAGTTTGGCAAGACAATACGTCAATGTTGCGTTGGGCAGGCATATTGTTTGTGAGTGGAATTCTCATTTTTTCAGGTAGTTTGTATATCCTTACTTTAAGTGGTATCACGGTTTTAGGTGCGGTGACTCCGCTTGGTGGCGTTGCGTTTATAACAGGCTGGGTATTGCTGTGTATACGCACAGTAAAGCAAGGTAAATGACGAAGAAAAGATTTTTGAAGACTAAAAAGTTTTGTCAATGTGACAGTAATGCAGCTAACCATCTAGCACGTATGATGCATTCATACATATCATGGTAAGCTACATCAGTGAGATGTGGCTTTTTTAGTATGATATTTTTCAACGGTGCAGGAGATGTATGAAAAAAAAGGTTGCTTTTAAAGAAGGATGAAAGTCGTTTAGGGCATAGAGAAATCGCGCTTGAAAAAGGAAAGCGCGGAACGGTATCCAGACATATGCTTTAAATATTTTGTGATTTTGTTTCATGTTATGAATCAAGTAAATAGCATGTCATTACAAAAAAGATTGAAATTTATCCTGAACTTATCCTGTGCACTCAAGCACAAATTTCTTTTATTTCAGAGATATGAAAAATATATGGTCTTTTTTCATCCACATGATATGCAGTAACTTGATGTGATTGATCATCATAATGTAGTATTTGACAAGGTATGCCTAGTGTTTGTTGTAATATGTCCCCGTCTTTAATAAACAAACGAACCATCTTTCCTCCGTTAATGGTGCTTTGAATGGTAGATATCTTTTCTTCATGATGTGATAGATTGGTAGTTGAAGGAATGGAAGTGTTGGTTTTGATGATACTTTCTGCAGAAACATGGCAATGAGCAGCATCTTTAGTTGAAATATTTTTAACTTCATGATTAATATTGTCTTTTTTCAAGCAATCTGCTATTAATGTTGTTGCTTCATCTTCATTGCTACATTGGATCTCAACGTCAATGGAAAGCTTGAAAATGGTGTCTTTTGTTATCGGCTCGGCCATATAAATCCTCCAATTTGCCCACATATCAGTCTAATTTACTATACAGTGACTATGAATAAGTATAAATATACCACGTTTTTCCTAGAAGTAAAAGAGGACGAAGGACTCTATTTTGTCTATTTTTTGTACAGGCTGTCATTTGAATTTTGTAACTGTTATAAAAAGGAAGTGAGGGTGATTAGGGAATAAGTTGCAATTGTGAGTAGATTGATATATAAGTGATTGTATTACTATGAAAAAATATATAGAGGGTATTTAAATATTAAATGTTGTTTAGCAAAACAAAAATCGTTATGTAATGAACACATAACGATTAAAATGAACGATCCATTAGAATTATAAAATATATACTAAGTGTTATGATGTTTCTATCTATCTCCGTAATCGTAGAAATAGAGTGAGATTTGCTTGTTTGATATGTCTGGAGTGGTTGATATGCTAAATATCAAAGCTATTGATAGGATACAAGCTGCAATCATTTTTTTCATTTTAAAAGTTCCTCCTTATTGTTCTTCTTTCATACCTGGGGTATAATTTATTAACTTTAACTGTGCTAGATTAGGTTCTACTTTATTCTTGATGCAAGAAGAAATAATATGACGATAAAAAGATGTAATGTCTTCATATGAATTAATATAGTTATATGCTCCTAAGCCTATTTCAAAACTATTCATCGCTTCATCAATATTGCCTTGATTCATACTGAATGTGCCTTTGTATAAATAGTATTTACCAATTGATTTATATTGATGTGGTGCATGTGGGTTTATAGGTAAAAACTTTTCTTCTTCACTTATTAAATATATTATTTCGCTTACTTTATTTAATTTAATGTAAATATTTAAAAGTTCAACAATGACATGAATTTTTTGGTCATATCTAATTTCCTTATAACACTTTTCTAACATAGGAATAGCTACTTTAAAATCATTTTGTTTTGCTTTTATGTGTGCATAGGTAAATTGTATCCCTTCTTTAACAAAATCATATTTATATTTTTTGAAAATAAGCAAGTGTTTTTCTGCTTCATAATATTCTTCAAGAGTATAAAAACAATTAATCATTGTACCATATGCTCTTGCTTCTAATTCAGTAGATTTTGAAGAAATATTAAATCCATTCTGGGCTAACTGAATGCTATCATGATATTGTTTAATATCATATGCTTGAATCGACATTTTAAAATAGAATTCTCGTTTTTCTTCATTAGAAAGAAAGTCTACATAATGTAATATTTCTTTTCCTTCCTCATAAGTTTGAGTATCTCGTTGAATGTTTAAACGATTAATGAAATACGCCTGCAACAAACCTTTTGCAATAAAAGGCGGGACCCCTCTTTGACGAGCATATTCGGCGATCGCCATATATAGTATTAGTTTTATCTCTTTGTTTTCGACAGTTTTTGCGCGTTGATACAGTGCAGATAGTGCATCTTCTGTTTCGTGTTTAGGTGACTCTAAATAAGCGATTGCAATTTTTTTGATAAGAGCAGCGTTAAAATCAATTTGTGTACTTTTATCTAGTAATTCTTCTAAAACAATGGGACGATCTTCTACTTGAACATAACGATCAATGATATCACCTTCGGGAATATGGAGTGCTTCAGAGATGGTGAATATCGTTTTAAATTCTGGTCGCTTCGTATCGCCATTTTCTATTTTGCTAATGACACCTTTGTTAATTCCTAGACTTTGCTGAAGCTGACCCATGGTAAAGCTCTGGTGTTCTCTGTGTTTTTTAACTAATTCCCCCAATGTTTGTTTTGTTTTCGTTTCTATCATTTCACACCTCTCCAAATTTTTGATATTTACCATAATATATCACTTTTTATGTGTCGAAGTAACGTTATTTTTGTCGAAAATATAATAGAGTTAAGTTTCTTTTCTAATTTTTCTTTTTTTTATAATTCTTTTATTACAAAACATAAGGAGTCTATTCTATCATCTTTATAGCAGCACTAATGTTGAAATGTTATTGTTGATACTTATACATTTGTTTAAATTTAACTTTATTTTAAACGATGTAGTTGATAAATTCAACTAAAGTTACCAAACATCTCATAAAATATTCTATATACGATGATAAATCTTGCCGGTTGTGTTGGATGTTGTCTTGCTGACTCTCTTCATATAATGGTCGTTATCGGTGTTACGATTATTATCGGCATTATGCTCATAAATGAAAAGTGTAAAGTAGGGTGCATACCTATGTTCTGGTCAAATTGTTTATTGATATACTTATGAACGAGTGATGTTGGAACTAATACATTAAGAAAAAAGGGAGCGAGCATATGATTCGTTTAGAACCGATAGAGATTGATGGGAAAACAGTACTTGGGGTAGAGGTTTTGCTACCTAAAACAACGTTGCTTTCCATTTCTACTGACAAAGGGTACATTATGTGTGGAGCGTTGGATGTAGGACTGTTAAATGACAAGCTAGCAGATAGAGGAATTATTGCTGGTAGAGCTGTAGGTGTGAGGACGCTGGAGCAATTGCTCGAGGCCCCACTAGAGTCTGTAACATTAGAGGCTGAAAAACATGGGATAACTTCCAATATGAAAGGCAGAGACGCTTTATTAAAAATGATGTAGCGTCATTTGTTTTCATTGTCTTCAATTATTAAACGATCATAATAACGTATAGATGCTATGTGTCATTATTTCTCAAGCAGAGGTGCACAAGATTGTCTTGTAATAATCCGGTGAGGAATAAGTTCTCGTTTGCTGTCCACACCATCTTCAATGGATCGAATTAACAATTGTGATGCCGTATAACCCATTTGGTAAATCCCTATTTCTACACTATTTAAAGGTGGGTTTGTTAACTCAGAGATGGTAATGTTATTAAAACTAATAATGCTGATATCTTCTGGTACTTTATATCCAAGCTCTGTTAAACCACGAAGTACTCCATAAGCAACAAGATCATCCGTAACAATTAATGCAGATGGACGATTTTCCAAACTCATAATAGAAGACATCGCTAAATAGCCGCTCTCTTGTAAAAACTCACCTTCTACAATCCACTCTGGCTTTGTTTCCAATTGTGCAGCTTTTAACGCTTCTGTATAGCCTGTAAGGCGGTCTTGAGAAACGATTAAGTGTGCAGGCCCACTCACAAAACCAATGCGCTTATGACCGATAGAAATAAGGTAGTTTGTCACGTCAGTAGCTGCTTTTATATTATCGTTATCTACAGATAGTATATTTTCAAATTCATCACTTCGCCCAATCACGACAAAAGGAAATTTCATCTCTTGCAATAGTTTAATGACGGGATCTTTTTTACGAGAAGTTAAAATGATAATACCATCGACTTTTTTTCCTTTTACAAGCTTTGTTATAGCATCTGCTTCATCCATTTGTGTTACGCCGGATGTCATGAGCAAATCATAGCCGATCCTAGAAGCTTGTGCCACAATACCACGAATAAATTCAGAGAAAAATAAGTTGACGAATAATTCTTCGGCTGGACGTGGCAAAATAATGCCTAACGTTTTAGACTTTTGCATGACTAAGCTTTTCGCAAGCATATTTGGATGATAACCGAGTTCATCCATAATCTTTTTGACTTTAGCTGTTGTTTGCGGACTAATCCGCGGATGATTGGAGATGACTCTGGAAACGGTGGATGGAGAAACACCTGCTTCTTTTGCAACATCTTTAATGGTAACTGGCATAATATCCTCCCTATGAAACGGCTTTCATTTTTTTGTATTACAGATGTGAGCTAGGTAATGAGTGTTCGCTATGATAAACCGACATAGGGCTTTTTTTCATTAGTAGCTTTTCAACATGATTTTAACACCGTTTCTGCTTAAATTCTACTATAGTACAAATAAATGAAATTGAAAATAAGTAAAAAGGTGAGAAAAAGAGACTATTTTAGAGAAAAGGTAGTATAATCTAGTGTAGATGCCCACATAAAATCTGTGCAAACGTTTTATCGATTGCGAATAATTAGTTACAATATAGATGAGCGTAAAGCGCTTTCAATTATGTTTTAAGTAGCTGACTATAAGTTTTCTACCATAGCAATATTTTTTTTATTTTTTTGTTCAAACGTTTGCACTCCTTATTCTATGCTATTTTATTCATTTTAACCGTACAATTACATATGATGTTGTATGGTTACATAAGGGGACAAACGTATATAGCTAGAAGTAGGATAGCGCTTGTACGAAGAAGTATCATACATTAAAAAAAGGTGGGTTCTAAGATGAAGTTAAAAAGCATGTTAATTTTATTGTTAGCAATGACGATGGTATTTACGATTGCGGCATGTGGAGACAGTGAAGAAACTGAGGAAGCAGGTTCCAATAACACACAGGAAGAAACTGTAGATACTACGGATAATAATGAAGAAGATAGTAACACAGAAGAAGAACCAATGGAAGAATCAATGGATGAAGAAATCGTTCCTGAAGAAGGAGCAGAAATCATAGTTTGGGATAGTGCTAACCAGAAAGAATTTATTGAAGAACGAATTGATGCATTTGAAACGATGTACGCAGATTACAATGTAGACGTAACGTATGAAACAGTAGAAGCAGATACAAGTGCAGCACAAGTTATCCAAGATGCGGAAGCTGGATTGGCAGGAGATGTATTTATTGCTGCACACGATAATGTTGGTAAATTAGTTAACTCTGGTGTTATTGCACCGATTTATTTCGATGAGGAAACAAAAGCTGTAGCCTATGAAACAGCTATCAATGCAGTGAGTTATAAGTATGAGGATTTAAATTTGGTATGGGGTTATCCAAGTTCAGTAGAAACGATCGGTATGTTCTATAATAAAGATCTTATTGCTGAAGCACCAGAAACGTGGGAAGAAGTCGTTGCTTTTGCAAACGAATTCAATGATGATAATAATAACTATGGCATCATGTGGGAAGCTGGAAATGCATACTATAGTTACGGTTTCTTTGCTGGATATGGAGCTTATGTATTTGGAGACAACGGTACCAATGCGGATGACATCGGTATGAATAGCGAAGGAGCGCTAGAAGCAGCTACATTCGTCAAATCATTAAAATCCATATTACCAATTGATTCTCAAGACATTCAAGGGAACATTAAAGATGGATTGTTTGAAGAAGGTAAACTTGCGATGAACATTACAGGACCATGGATGTCCGGAGCGTTTAAAGAAAAAGTTCCTAATTTAGCTGTTGCACCTTTACCAAAATTACCAAATGGAGAAATGATGAAGCCATTCTCTGGTACGAAAGCTTACTTTGTCAATGCGTTCTCTGAGTATCCTGATACTGCACAATTGTTAGCACAGTTTTTAACAAGTGAAGAGTCTCAATTAGCACGTTTTGAAAATAGTGGAGATATGCCTGCAAATGAAATGTTAGGTGGTAATGATATGATCAAGAATGATCCACTCGTATCTGGATTTTTACAGCAATATGCAAATTCAGAGCCAATGCCATCTATTGCAGAAATGGGCAACTACTGGTCTGTTATGGAAAGTGCACTAGCAGAACTCTGGAATAACGCTGCAGATGAAAAAGAGACGATGGACAACATGGTACAGCAATTGAAAGATGCTAACGCTACAATGAACTAATCGCTATATTCGCAAAATATACACCGAATGACGCTCACCTTGTTCTAAAAGAGCGAGGTGAGTGATTTTGAAGAGAAAGGACTGGCTAAAGTGGCGAACTTTGCGAAAAAAGCGGCCGTGCTTTCCACACTATGCATGGGTTTAGGACAATGGTACAACAGACAATTTGTTAAAGGTGCTCTCTTTCTTACTGCGGAGATCGTTTTCGTCTATTTGCTCATTACCTCTTTTATAGACAACTTAATTGGATTAATTACGCTAGGGGATAAAGGGGCTACACTAGAAAAAGTAGGTCGGAAATTCGTCAATGTACCTGGAGATAACTCCATCGATATGCTTCTGGATGGACTAGCATCTGTCCTAGTTATTCTGGTTATTATTTTTATTTATGTGATGAATGTTAGAGATGCTTATCGGACAGGTAAAGCAAGAGAAGCAGGGGAGAAACCTCTTTCGTTTACTCAATCATGGAAGAAAATGAATACGTATAGTTTCCCTTACATGATGTTGACTATTCCTTTTATCGGAGTACTCATATTCACCATCTTTCCGATATTGTTTACGGTATTGATTGCATTTACAAACTATTCTGCTCCAAACTATATTCCACCTAAGGGACTGGTGGATTGGGTTGGATTTGAAACATTTATCGATTTGTTTGCTTTAAAACAGTGGAGTTATACGTTTTTCACCTTGTTAACGTGGACGGCTATCTGGGCTGTTTCGGCGACGGTGACAACGTATTTCGGAGGTATCTTAGTTGCCTTATTAATTCAGCAAAAAGGGATTAAACTTAAGCGCTTTTGGCGTACATTGTTTATTTTACCTTACGCTATTCCACAGTTTATTTCATTACTTATTTTTAGAAACTTATTGAATGATGAGTTTGGTGCTATTAATGGAATGTTGAGGCAAATAGGGTTAGAAGGTGTAAAGTGGCTTAATGATCCTATCATGGCTAAGTTTTCTATCATTTTTGTAAATATGTGGGTAGGTATTCCTGTTTCCATGTTGCTTGTTATCGGTTTGTTAGGTAATATTCCTAAAGACTTATATGAAGCAGCAGATGTGGATGGAGCAACTAATGGACAGAAATTCAGATCCATTACAATGCCATATATTTTGTTTGCTACTGCCCCTGTACTTATTATAAATTTTGTTGGAAATATTAATAACTTCAATGTCATTTATTTATTAACAAATGGAGATCCAAAATCAGGTGACTTGCAATATGCCGGAACGACGGATTTGCTGGTGACATGGTTATACAAATTGACGTTAGACAACCAACAGTATAGTTTTGCCTCTGCCATCGCTGTATTGATGTTTATATTCATCGCGATAATGGCAATCATTATGTTTCGTAATACACCTTCTTTTAAAGAGGAGGACATGGTGCAATGAAGAAAAACATAAGTTTAAGAATTATTTTAAGTTACTTGCTGCTCGTATTAATAGCCATTGCTGTCATTTACCCATCGTTTTGGGTAATAATGAC
Source organism: Longirhabdus pacifica (assembly GCF_004115085.1). Taxonomy (GTDB): domain Bacteria; phylum Bacillota; class Bacilli; order Paenibacillales; family DSM-105158; genus Longirhabdus; species Longirhabdus pacifica. The sequence continues at coordinate 76,303 of NZ_QXJP01000005.1, forward strand.
CTCATTTAGAGAAGGTACATCACTATACAGTGAATCCATTATACCAAAAAATATGACACTCGATCACTATAGAGAAATATTTGCAAACGACGATGTTAGTCCGGTTTTAACTTGGTATGGTAATACGTTAAAAGTAGCGACGTTAAGTATGCTTTTCGGAACGATCATACAGTTGTTTACAGCGTACACGATTTCTCGCTTCCGCTTTAAAGGACGAAGAGTCGTCATGTCCAGTATACTATTATTAAGTATGTTCCCGGGATTTTTAAGTTTAGTTGCTATTTATGCTATGTTCCAAAGATTTGATTTACTTGGTACTCACGCAGCACTTATTATTGTGTATTCTGCTGGTGCCGCTTTGGGAATGTTTGTAGCGAAAGGCTACTTTGATACGATGCCACGCGGATTAGAGGAAGCGGCTAGAATAGATGGAGCCAGTCACATGACGGTCTTCTTGAAAATTTTCCTTCCATTATCTAAGCCAATGCTAATCTATATTGCGTTAACGACGTTTACTGGAGCTTTTGTTGATTTTGTATTAGCTAAAGCAATTTTAAGAAATGATCGAGAAGTATGGACGCTAGCAGTCGGATTGTATGACATGGTGTTTAGTAGTAAAGACGCCAAGTATACTTTATTTGCTGCAGGTGCGGTGTTAGCTGCAATTCCGGTTACGCTTCTATTCTTAGCATTACAACGATTCTTAGTAGAAGGTATTACCGCTGGTTCTTCAAAAGGATAAAGTAAAGATAGTTAATAAGTAAGATGGGGCACATAGAACGAAGCTGCTTATGATCTACGTAAGAGCTTGGTTGTATGTTGCTTCATCTTTTTTTCTTTGTATTTTTGTTTTGTTTTGTGACTAAAATTTTTAAAATTTCGAAGTAATCTGGCTTAGATAAGCTGTGGTTTTTTTGCTAGTGAATAGCTTATACATGTCATGGTAATGCATGTTGTTTTATTTTACTGCATTTGCCGGTAGATTTGCATATGCATCGCAGGCATTCTATAATGAAAACAGTGTTAAATACCGTCTTCAATACCTAAAAAATAAATAGGCGATGGTATAATTATAAACTTATGAAACAAAAATGTATAAAAAATTGATAAAAGGCTTTATTGCTGGATTAGAATAGTTTATAATAATTATAAAGTAATGATAATCATTGAGAATCAAATAAGAATGATTCTTGTTAACACATGGTTAAATCATCAACATAGCCAATGTATATAGCGGAAGGAGACTATATTAATGAGTAAAGATCTACAGTTTAAAATAGACGGGTTAAAAGCGTCTGTAGATGGTAAGGAAATTTTGAAAGGTATCCAATTAGAAATGAAGGGTGGCGAAATTCATGCCATCATGGGACCGAATGGAACGGGTAAAAGTACGTTAGCATCTGCAATCATGGGACACCCAAAGTATGAAGTGACAGAAGGTAAAGTACTTTTAAATGAAGAAGACGTACTAGAAATGGAAGTCGACGAAAGAGCACTTGCAGGTTTATTCCTTGCGATGCAATACCCAAGTGAAATTACAGGTGTAACAAACTCTGATTTCATGCGTAGTGCACTCAATGCTCGCAGAGAAGAAGGCGACGAAATTTCTTTAATTAAATTTATTCGTCAAATGGAAGCAAAAATGAAAGAACTAGAAATCGATCCACAATTTATGCATCGCTATTTGAACGAAGGATTCTCTGGTGGAGAGAAGAAACGTAATGAAATCTTACAAATGGCAATGATTGATCCGAAAGTCGGTATTTTGGATGAGATCGATTCTGGATTAGATATCGATGCATTGAAAATCGTAGCAGCTGGCGTAAATGCAATGCGTAGTGAAGAAAATGCTTTCCTTATTATTACGCACTATCAGCGTTTGCTTAACTACATCAAGCCAGATTATGTACACGTGATGATGCAAGGACGCATTGTTAAATCTGGTGGTGCTGAGTTAGCAGAAAGACTAGAAGCAGAAGGTTACGACTGGATCAAAGAAGAATTAGGTATTGAAGATGAAACGGTGGGTCAAGAAGAGGAATTTCAAGTTCCTATGAATACGACTGGGCCTAAGCTTTAGTGAGGAGGAATAGAGATGACAGTTGAAATGATACTCCCAATTGACCGAGCGCTCGTGGAATCGTTAGCAAAACATAATGACGAACCACAGTGGTTAACACAGTTTCGTTTGCAAGCATTGGAAAAAGCATCATCCCTTCCGCTTCCATACTTAGAAAAAACGAAAATTGAAAAGTGGAACTTAAATGAATACGGTCAATTTAAAAGTAGTTCAAAGGTAGAGAAGATTGAAGATCTTCCTTCACATATAAAAGATTTGTTAGAGACAAGCGGAGAAGACAGTGGTCAATTGGTAATGCACAATTCATCCACTTCATTTCATCAACTTTCTGCTTCCTTAGCTGAGCAAGGCGTTATTTTTACCGATCTCGTTACTGCAGCAAGAGAACATGAAGATTTGGTGAAAAAACATCTGATGACAGCAGTAAAAGTAGAAGAGAACCGTCTTACAGCGCTACATGCAGCATTGTTCAACAACGGTATTTTCTTGTACATACCAAGAAATGTACAGGTTGAGATTCCATTACAAGCATTGCTTGTTGCAGATGATGGAGAAGCGTTGGTTTCCCCTCATATTCTCATCGTTGCTGATGAAAACAGTGCTGTGAAATATGTGGATCATGTTGCGACGATGCACGAACATGAAACGGTACACAATGGCATTATTGAAGTCATTGCGAAAAACGGAGCACATGTAGCATTTTCTTCTGTACGTAATTTAGGTGCACAAGTTACCGATGTGACGTATCGCCGTGCTATCGTGGAAAAAGATGCGAAAATAGAATGGGTACTTGGAGAAATGAGCTACGGTAACATTATGTCCGATACGACATCCATCTTGAAAGGCAATGGTTCCTTCTCTGATGCTAAAGTCGTATGTGTAGGTACCAATAGTCAGAAATTAAATGTAACGACGAGAGCTGTACATTTTGGAAGAAGCTCTGACAGTGACATGGTGACAAGAGCGGTAATGCGTGATGAAGCAACAGCTATTTTCAACGGCATTACGAAGATTGAAAAAGGTGCGACACACGCAAACGGAGAACAAACAGAAAGAGTACTTATGCTTTCCCCAAAAGCACGTGGAGATGCAAACCCAATGCTCTTAATTGATGAAGATGAAGTAACGGCAGGTCACGCGGCAAGTGCTGGGCAAGTCAATAAAGAACAAGTATACTATTTGATGTCTCGCGGAATTTCCCGTGAAGAGGCAACAAAATTGATCATATATGGATTTTTAGAGCCTGTAGTATCTGAGATTCCAATCAAGCAAGTAGAGGAGCAACTTTCAAGCTTAGTTGAAAGGAAATTAGGACAATGAATGCTCACCAAATAAGAGAGCAATTTCCTATTTTAAAACAGCATGTGAATGGACACCCACTGGTGTATTTAGACAGTGCGGCTACGTCGCAAAAGCCATCTTCTGTTATTCAAGCCGTAACAGATTATTACGAAGGCTACAATGCGAATGTACATCGTGGGGTACACACGCTAGGATCGAAAGCAACCGATGCCTATGAAGGTGCTCGCGATAAAGTAGCACAGTTCATTAACGCTGAATTCTCTTCACAAATTATTTTTACTAGAGGCGCAACAAGTGCTATTAATCTCGTTGCATCCAGTTACGGAGTAAGTGTATGTGGTCCTGGTGATGAAATTGTCCTCACACCTATGGAACATCACAGTAACTTAATCCCTTGGCAGCAATTAGCTAAGAAAACTGGTGCGACGTTAAAATATATTCCATTACAAGACGATGGAACCATTGATTTGAAAGACGTAGAAGCAACCATTACGGATCAAACTAAAATTGTAGCGATGGTATATGTATCCAACGTGCTTGGCACCATTAATCCGATGGAACAAGTCGCGGAGATTGCTCATCGACACGGTGCAAAGTTGGTTGTGGATGGTTCGCAAAGTACCCCACATATTGCAGTGGATGTACAACAGCTTGACTGTGATTTTTACGCCTTGTCTGGACATAAAATGTGTGGTCCGACAGGAATTGGGGTACTCTATGGTAAAAAAGATTTATTGGAGCAGATGGAACCGATTGAGTTTGGTGGGGAAATGATTGACCATGTGGATTTGTTTGACTCCACATGGAAGGAGCTGCCTTGGAAATTCGAAGGCGGCACGCCACTCATCGCCGAAGCAGTAGGTTTATCTGCTGCCATTGATTTTCTAAATGATATTGGCATGGATGCTATTCATCAACATGAAATGCAACTAGCTCATTATGCGATGGAAAAAATGACGAAGATGGATGGTATTGAAATATACGGTCCAAAAACAGAGCGTTCCGGATTAATTACGTTTAATTTAGCAGACGTTCATCCCCATGATCTTGCTACGGTGGTGGATGCTTATGGCATAGCGATTCGTGCAGGTCATCATTGCTGTCAACCGCTTATGCGATGGCTCAATGTTTCCTCCACGGCAAGAGCAAGCTTTTACATGTACAATACCGAAGACGATGTGGATCGCTTGATAGAAGGGCTAGTAAAAGCAAAGGAGTATTTTAGCGATGCTATTGGATGATTTATATAGAAGAGTCATTATGGATCATTATAAGAATCCTCGCAACCGCGGTACATTAGACCATGATGTCATTACGATTAATTTGAACAATCCAACTTGCGGTGACCGCATAACGTTGCAAATGCAAATTGAAGACGGTGTGATTCAATCTGCTAAATTTGATGGTGAAGGTTGTTCCATCAGCATCTCATCCGCTTCCATGATGACGGATGCGGTGAAAGGAAAGACAGTTAAAGAGGCACTTGAAATTGCGGATCGTTTTTCAAAAATGATGCAGGGAGAACTGCAAGAATTTGAATACGAAGATATTGAAGCTCTTTCTGGTGTGAACAAATTTCCTGCACGTATTAAATGTGCGACATTAGCATGGAATGCAATGAAAAAAGGTACGACAAACAGTACATCATCATAAATACTCATTTTTAAGGAGGTAATAACAAAATGGCTAAAAAAATGCCTGAGATAGGTGAATATAAATATGGCTTTCGTGACGAACACAAAGCCGTCTTTCAAACAGGTAAAGGATTAACGAAAGATGTCGTTATTTCTATTTCCAAACAAAAAAATGAACCAGAGTGGATGCTTGAGTTCCGCTTGAAAGCATTGGAACAATTTAATAAATTACCAATGCCTCGCTGGGGTGGAAATTTAGATGATCTAGATTTCAACGACATTCAATACTATGTAAAACCGTCTGAAACACAAGGAAAGACGTGGGAAGAAGTTCCGACGGAAATCAAAGAAACTTTCGACAAGCTAGGTATTCCAGAAGCGGAACAGAAGTTTTTAGCTGGTGTATCTGCACAGTATGAATCTGAAGTTGTATACCACAGTATGCAAGAAGATTTGGAAAAACAAGGCGTTATCTTCATGGATACAGATACAGCATTGAAGGAGTACCCTGAATTATTTAAAGAATATTTTGGTACGGTTGTTCCGCCAAGTGATAATAAATTCGCAGCGTTGAACTCTGCGGTATGGTCAGGTGGAAGTTTCATTTACGTTCCAAAGGGCGTAAAATGTGAAGTTCCTTTGCAGGCATATTTCCGTATTAACTCTGAGAATATGGGTCAGTTCGAAAGAACGTTAATTATTACGGACGAAGATAGTTTCGTGCATTACGTTGAGGGATGTACGGCTCCTATTTATAGTACGAACTCCTTGCACAGTGCGGTTGTTGAAATTGTGTGTCGCAAAAATTCACGTGCACGCTATACAACGATTCAAAACTGGGCTCCTAACATTTATAACTTAGTTACAAAACGTGCTGTTGCAGAAGAAGGAGCAAACATGGAGTGGGTAGACGGAAACATCGGATCTAAATTAACGATGAAATACCCAGCTGTGCTATTGAAAGGTAGAGGGGCGAAAGGTTCCGTATTATCTATCGCTGTGGCCGGAAAAGGGCAGCATCAAGATGCTGGAGCGAAGATGGTTCACTTAGCACCAGAAACAACTTCGACAATTGTATCGAAGTCCATTAGTAAACACGGTGGAAAAGTAACGTATCGTGGATTAGCATCGTTTAACCGTAAGTCACAAGGGTCAAAAGCAAACATCCAGTGTGATACGTTGATACTAGATAATGAGTCCACTTCAGATACAATTCCATACAACGAAATATTGAACGACGATATTATTCTAGAGCATGAAGCAACGGTATCTAAAGTATCTGAGGAGCAATTGTTCTACTTGATGAGTAGAGGATTGTCTGAATCGGAAGCAACTCAGATGATTATTATGGGCTTCATCGAGCCGTTCACGAAAGAATTGCCAATGGAATATGCAGTAGAGATGAACCGATTGATCAAGTTCGAAATGGAAGGTAGTATTGGTTAGTTCATTGGTATATTGATACAGTAAGTATTAATGCGTGGTTTTTAATTTTGTAGTAACGTGTAAATACGTATCTGCTGTGACTTTGACACTGAAGTGTCAAAGTCACTCGGATACGTATTTTATATTTAATCCTGCTTAATACATTAGAGATATATCCCGACAAAACAATTTAAAACTGAAAAATCTGAAAAATTACTACTGACATTCATCTGTTTGTAGTGTTTATAACGTTATACATTGCTACAAAATTATTGCTACAAAAATTTAGTAAATTCCATTTCAAACTCATACGGTGAACTAATATCACCACCAATATAAGAAACTTTTAAATAATATTCTCGTCCTTCCAAAAATACAAAAGGAAATTGCCAACCGTCGTCACCAGTGAATACACCCCTTGGGTTCATGAATGAATCATACATTTCAACCTTGTAATCAAATGGTTCCCAATGAGCTATTATGGCTCCAATAGCAAGAGATATACCAGTGTTTTCTGAGTCCATATCAAACTTTACCTTATACCAATCTACTTCATCAGATGGTGATAGTGTGCCTATCAAATTAAAATTGTGAAACGTATCTCCATTTTTAATCGTTTTGTCAATAAAAATCGTAGAGGTTTCAGCCGTTGCTTGAGTATCATTAGACCCTTTTTCAATGTGATATTGGTCATAAGCAAACACCGACCCTACTACTAAACTAGATAGCAATAATACCGTCATAAAACTAAAAATAAATTTTTTCTTCATTTAAATACCTCCTAGTTATTTTATTCCCCATAATAATACCACTATGATACAATTAATGAACAGTTTATTTCCGTTTAATTAATAATATATTACAAGATATTACAATTATTTATATAAAGTGTATAATGTACATGTATTCGTCCGTTTCAACACTATTGTTTCATGTAGCGGATTCATCATATCTACATGTTTTATTTTCCAAACCTTTTTGATTATGTTAAATTCTAATTTCGGCGCTACATCTGGCATATGTAGTTACCTCCGTTCACTAGATTTAATATTGTTATATACGAAGGTAACGAACGAGAAAAATTATACCCCCTGTTTCGAAAAAAAGTTAAAAAATAACACTTCAACTAGGAACGACATTATGCACAAATTATATTTTATTGGCAAACGATAAATTTTTTTTGAAGTAAATGTAAGCTTACTTTTACGCTTCCACATGTGCTTTGAAATAAAAAGGAGTCGAGCCTAGTTCTATAGAATATGTAAATAGAAGACATCTAAGAGGATTTAGTTATGTGGTTAATGGATCTATGTTTGTTGTCATTTGTTTAGGTTCATATATCAAAATATATCGTAGGAGTGATTAGGTTGAAAAAAATATTAACGTTAGCTATTACGTTTGTCATCATTTTTACTGTAAGTGCCCCTAACTATAATTCTGTTCAGGCCATAAATAATTTCTCTTATAGCGGACCTTACAAGGCAAATATGTTTCAAAGGGATGTCTTGACAAATCCGCAAACTATCATTGACGGAATAAAAAAGTTCCATAGCGCTGTTGATCCAAACAGTTTAGATTTCAATTTGAGTAAAGCAAAAACAATTATAAACAATGATCCTGATTTACTGAAGCTTGCTGAAGCAAATAATACCGTTTATTCACATTATTGGATCAAACATATTAATAACATTAGTGATACATTGGCTTACGAAGCAATTAAAGAAATTAAAAAGATGAATGCAAACATTTCATCTGCGGAATATCATACATTAAATAGACAAATATACGAATTTGTGAGGATATATGTAGATAATCCATATGACTCAAAGAATGCCTATTTTAATCTCTTTTTCTCTTTTCATAATGGTAGTGCTATTGAATTGGTTCCAATTGGTTTAAAGGTATCTCGTGAAATACATTATGAGTTGCCTGTGTTTGATTGGTTGCCTCCTAAGAAATCATATTATTATAAGGTGAAAGTTAAAGCTGTTAGATCCTTGTACACCCCTTAACTGGAAACAACTCTATAATCTATGTGCGGGTGAGAATCACCTTCCCGTGAACGTCCCGTATGGGGCGTTTTTTAGTTGTGAAAGTTTACAATCAAAAAGAATAAAACACTCACGATCACACCCATAAAGCACCCATCAAAAACTATGATATTTTATAAAAAATAAAAACTCTCTAATATCAAGGGTTTCAGCATTTTATGAGTATGGGTGGAAGGCGAAGGTAGTATTGGTTAATCTGCTCCATAGTGAATAAAATCAAACGTAACAAAAAACCGTATCTAGTATTTGCTTATTTAGCAATGTAGATACGGTTTCTTTGTTGTTCTTAATGATTCATTTATTCCTTTTTAATGCTATACTACAATTAAGTACATAGCTCATGCATAGGGCGGTTGGCTCACCTCTTCATCCTTTATGGAAGGAGGTGATGTCCATGACAGTATATGATGGAAGATCTTTAATGATTTCGTTCGGGTTACTTATAGTAGCTTTGCTGTCCTTTCATAAACGAAAGTAAGCCGTCCTATGCCCACACAGCCTAGACGACTTACTAAGATAACATATGAGCTAATCGCCCTTTGGGCATGTACTCGGACAGGTGTTAGCGCACCTGTCATTTTTATTATACGTACTATTTTAATAAAGTATAACACAAGTAACATAAAAATGATTATTGTCAAAGCAAAAGAGACAATCAAAAAAGATGAACCAACTTAAAGTTTCACCCATCTACTAGCGATGAATTCTTCCACATCTAATAAATCTTGAACCTCAGCTTTTAGTTTGAGTTTTGGAATTGCATTAATATCGTCTGATCTAATTCTTTCTTGATCGAGATTAAGATCTAATCTAAAGTAATTTTTTTCAAGAATGGAGGAGTTATATAAGTCTGTTGCACCAACTGGAGCCTCACTAATGAGTGTAGATAAAGGGAATTCAGGTTCAGCTGCATTGCTGAAGTTATACCCCCATTGAAGAGCGCCCCAATCTTTTTCATTAATGGACCAATTATTAAAACCTGTTCCAATGGACAATACAATAACTTTGCTTATATCTATATTTCCCATACTTTTGTTTAGGGCTAAGGACAGCGCTGCTAGGCTAGGATTATTTGCTACAACGCCTCCATCGACATTTCCTTTGTATGAATTCCATAAGATAGGGAAGCTCATACTGGATATCATCGTATCTAGTACTGTAGCATCTAGTGTTGAAGAATTAGCATAGTTGTTAAAAAATACAGAGGTAAACGAGGCAGGTTCAAATGCGGGAACAACAATTTTTTTAGTAATACTAGAAATACTTTTTTCAACCTCGGGTAAAAATTTTATTATGGTTGGTATTCTGTTTGTATTCGTATACTTAGGTTGTATGATTGCTCTACTAGGATCTTTGAAAAAATTTGTATAATCTGATTCAATAAACTCAGAAATTTCTTTTGGAGTTTTACCTAGGGCAAGGGAGAGGATAATAAGCGAGCCGACAGAGGTGCCTGCAAACATATCTACAGAAGAAATAAGCTTAGGAAATTTATTTTGTAACCTTTCCAAAAACGTAATAGGAATAATTCCACGTACACCGCCACCATCAATACTGAGAATACGAAAGTATTTGTCATCGTTATTGTCCACATTTTGTTCTATATCTTTTTTAACGTCACTATTTTTATTTTTATTTATTTTTTGCTCTTTTTTTTTATAGCCATACATGACTTCTCCGTTTCGTTTATTAGTTTTAAGCACACGTAAATGCTGAAAGTCTCATTTTTTACATAGTATATGTCGCTAAAAATAGACTGTGCACATGAACAGCAAAAAGAACAACCTGTAAAAGTTGTTCATCAGGTAAACCTTTTAACCTTGAAAGTGTAGAACGTTAAAAATTACAAATTAGCCAAGCCTACGGAAGTAAGTGAAGCAATAAAAATAATTTGTAACAATGCCCGAGGAAAGAGGGAGAGGGTATGTTGATTGTTCATTTTCAATCTGTATGTGGTCGGTTTGTAAATAAGGGCATTAAACTTGTAAATGAAAATAATGAAAGCTCAAATGCATCTTATGTTGATGCATTTGAGCTTTATAAAAGATAAATCAAAATATGACATCGAATAGTTGATTCTTTTTTAGACCAAGGTAATAAAAAAGTCTATTTATAAGGATTTAGTACCCACTTATTCTTTTCCATCCTGTACCTGTGTAAAATTTCAGTTCACCATCTTCGATTTTAATTTTTTCTTCGGTAAAAATTTTGCTGCCGTTAAGCAAACCATTTCCGTCTTTATCGATTCGAAAATTATAATAGTCTTCCAAATTTGTACTACTCTCTTTTCCTTCTTTCGGGAATAGTAACCCTTCATCACCAGCGTTTGCAATATCTCTAAAAACAATGCTATTAGCTCCTATAATATCGGAATTGTTTAGTTTAATACCATATTCACCTTTTCCATTATTACCAATAAAAAGTTTTTCACTCATCGTATTTAATCCATGGTTACCTACGTACAACGTATGTGGTACTTTATATACCTCTAGTGATTCAATGAGTGTTTGCCCTTCACCATAATGATTGCATACGATAACCATGTCAAAATATGCTGCATATGGATCAAATTTATGGGGGGAGGCCTCGTCTTCTGCATTGTAACCACTGATTGTCCCCTCAAGAACTCTTGTTTCACCAACTGGTATAGTGGTGACTCCAGATACAAAATAATTATAGGAATGGGCTTCGTCTGTATAAAGATTTTCAAATTTATGATTTAATGAATGAGCACCGCAATAAAAAGTACCATCACCGCTTATTTTTTTTATTTTCACTCTTCCATAGTAAGTGCTCTCTGGGTCAATAGGTATACGCATTTGAATGATACACGCATTATGTCCTGTTACTAAAACGCCTTTTAACTCAGGATCGTATGCAATGTTACTTCTATCTGCATTATACACAAATGGTGTCCAATCGTTATTACCAAGAACCAAACAATCACGTTGAAAATGATTCATATATTGCATTTGATCTACGTATGCTTTTGCATTTACTTCTGCACTGTTCCAGTTCTCTCTCTCTGTTTCTGTGATATGAGAGGTGCTATCTGCTTTATGTTCATTTAATTCCACTTGTGATGCAACACGTTCATCCACCGTATCCCAATTGTCATTAAAAGATTGTCTACTGACATACTCATTCCCTAAAGGCTTCTTTATTCCTAATTTCGGTGTTATATCTGGCATGTTTCGTTACCTCCGTTTTATTTTTATTTTGGTATATACGAAAGTAACGAGCAGGAAAAATTATACCCCTCGTTATTCATTTTTTTTAATGTAAATCATTCTCGGTATAAATTAAGGGAGTATATTAAATATAATACATATTATTAATTAATAACCATATTATGCATAATTATCATGGACACCCCACCTGAACACGTGTAATCTAATTTATGTTACAAAAAATACTAAAAAGGTGGTAATATTATGAATAAGATATTTAGTGTATTTCTAGTTTTTGCAATAATATTTACGATTGTACCAGTGACAGTATTTGCGGCAGATAACGAGAATACGTGGGAGACAGGGACACCCATGCTTACAGCTAGAGAAGGGCATAGTGCGGAAGTAGTAGATGGAAAAATCTATGTCATTGGTGGTAACGAACAACCAACGGTAGAAATGTATGATCCGCTGACAGATACGTGGACAACGAAAGCAAGTATGACTACTGGTAGAAGTTATTTGGCTACAGCAGTTGTGGATGGAAAAATTTATGCTTTTGGTGGAAGGAACCAGAAAGGGAAAAATTTTCTGGATACAGTTGAAATGTATGATCCAGCAACAGATACGTGGACAACCAAATCCAGTATGCTCTCTATAAGAGTTGCCTTCGATGCTGAAGCAGTGAATGGAAAAATCTATGCCGTAGGTGGGTTATCTACAAGTGGGACGCTAGCATCAGTAGAAATGTATGATCCAGCAACAGATACGTGGACAATGAAAGCCAACATGATAACAGGACGAAATCGTTTAAGTACCGCTGTATTGGATGGAAAAATCTATGCTATTGGTGGACAGGCAAGTGGTGTTGTCAATACAGTAGAAATGTACGATCCGACTACAGATACATGGACAACCAAATCGAGTATGTCAGCAAAAAGATATCTTTTATCTGCTGCGACCGTTAACGGCAAAATTTATGCCATTGGAGGACAGACTATCAATTATATAGTAGAAATGTATGATCCTCTGACAGATACATGGACAACAAAAGCTAGGATACCAAATAAAAGACATGCATTTGATACGGTAGTTGTAGGCGGTAAAATTTATGCTATTGGCGGATACTATAAGGGTATATTGAACTCCGTTGAAATCTATACTCCAGAAGGTTATAGCGATGTGCCTCTAGCACCATTGAACCTAGTCGCAACAGGTGGTGATGCAAAAATAACATTGAACTGGAGCAGTGTAGTAGAAGCAGATAATTACAGTGTTTATCGCTCCCTTACATCTGGTGGTTCATACACTTCTGTAGCAACAAGTGTGTATAGTACATCTTATGTAGATAGTCCACTTACGAATGGAACAACATACTATTATGTCGTAACCGCAGTGAACGACAATGGGGAAAGTGCCTATTCAAATGAAGCTAGCGCAACACCACAAGCAGACAATAATATCAATCGTGCTATTTTAACGATCACACTAAATAGTGGTTTAGAGAAGGAATATGATCTAAGCATGAGCCAGGTAAGTCAATTTATGTCATGGTATGAAAGTGAATCTACTTTATTTTACACATTTCAGAAAGATTACAACTTAGGTAGTGATGTCAGTCGTACAGATTATGTGGTGCATGATATGATTGAGTTATTCGAAGTAAGAGAGTATGTTGCTAGATAGAAACTCTATCTCTCATTCTATTTGATTGTATCTAGTGTGATAAGATCATCAAATGCAAAAAATACGGTGTTATATATATGTAAGTTTCCAACATGATACGTTAAAAAAGGGAGTCGGATCTGACCGGCTCCCTGCACATTACTGTGATTGAATTTTCCTCCACAACTAACACGCTCACTATATCAACATAGCATCGTTTATGTAGTTGTTTCTTTGTATCGATGGATAATGAAAACACTATATCACGGAGAGTACACGGCTTTTAAGCCTTGAACGTATAGTAAAAATTGGGGGAAGTTAGTTTCATCAGGACACATACAACGAAGTAAAAACTTTAATGGAATCAGTTCTATATTCCCATTAATATCTATTGCGAATAATAATTTATAATAATAATTGTTAAGCACACCCGATCCTTGAATTTCTTGTTTTAATGTCTGAAATTCTGCATTGGAAAGATTCATCTGTAACTGATCATTTACATACTGAGTTAAAGTATCGAATGGATCTGGAAGTGCCCACGGAGCTCCTATGGGTCTGGCGTTTAGCGTAGTAGTTAATTGTAACTTAGGGTCGTTGTTAACGATGGATATTGCTTTATTGAGGTCAAAATCTAGTGTGTTTTTATCGATGGCACTATGAAATTTATTGATGCCATCTAAAACATCTTGCCAATTTGTTTCTTGATTTGAAGCTACAATAGTTTTGTACGTTTCTTGATTACTTGCAGTAGATGCATCCCCTAAAACGCTTGAGTTTGACAGCACAGTGAATGTCCACGAATCTACTGAATCTTTGTCGTTCATTTCCTGTAAATCGCCTATTGCAATACTTGAATGAAATGAAACAATGAAAATGAGTAGCACAAATAGAGTCATGATTCTCTTCATAAAATAAACCTCCTTATTTTCTAACATCACGTCATAGCCGGTAATGTCTCCATAATGTCAAGTTCAGTTCAATCAAAGATGGTCAAAACTATTTCTGTAACTTGGTATATCTTTTTGCTCTTGTGAAGCACTGTTTCGTTGCACATTTATAATAACATAATATTCACTAAATGGTAGAAAAAACATGTTTCAGAAATGATGAAAATACAGATACAGAATTTTTGCGTTTATTTGCACAAATGATTACTTTTTAAGCAGGAATCTATATTTCAATGATTGTAAAATGTATAAAAGGAGCAACTGCATCCTTTATATGGATGCTTATCGTCATCACTGTATATAACTTTTTAAGTTATGCAGATGTATTTACTGTACTAGAGATAGTAGATAGTACATTATTTGTTGCACCTATCATATTTGTTCTGACTTATGTAGGTTGTTTTTTGGCCGAAGTGATTTGTACCATGATGATGAGGATTTACAGTATCAACAAACTATTCCTTTTTAACTTACTAGGAATAATGTATAGCACCGCACTGTATGTGTACTTTGTTGGTTATCTTGATGTACTTACATTATTGGTATACCTTTTAGCTGGGTTTACAAGTACCACTGTGTATTACTTGAACAGTAATTGAACAGTAATTAAAAAAATTTGGTTTGCAAAATACGGGGGAACCATAAGGATTAAATCAGCACATCTTTTTGTCCTAATAAGTAAATAAAAATACAATGGATAACGTTATCTTCTTGTAGAGAAGGAAATATATCTACCGTAGCAGAGAAGGAGCCTTCAAATTGTTTTTTACCATTAGACTTTTAAATGAAAATAATGAAAGCTCAAATGCATCATCTTATGAAGAAGACATTGAGCTTTAAAAACTAAATGAGAATATGACTGAACTGAGCCCCGAATAGTTGATTCTTTTTCATTTTTATGATACTAAAGATGATGTTGGCAGTCTTTTTTTTGTAGGTGTGATATGGATTAGTATTTATGATTTACAATATTCAAAGTCCTATATATTGACTATACAGCGATTTTGCTTTTGATATATCTTCTGTGCCTTGAATGATGGCACGGCCGTCACGAAATAGTACGATCTTCATTCCATCATGTAAAAGTAATTTTAACAAATACGGATTTTGCTCCACTTTTCCTATTCTTTCCCATTTTTGTTTCCATGCATCTAAATCCATAGAAGGCAAGGATGGATGAGGTGTAATTTGAACAGAGTCCCGACCACACATACTCTGCATCTGTTGTTGTTCCTCCACATCTTCCAAGAAATCAAATTGATCCAAGCCACAAGTAGGACAGCTGTCTTTTTTGGCATGATCCATTTTTATAGCACTGTATTGGTTAGACCATAGGTCTAATTGAATCATTTTCCCGTGTAATTGTTCTTGTTGTCCGAGTAGTATTTTCAATGCTTCTGTCACTTGATAAGAAGCAATCATATCAATGATCGGGGCGATGACACCAATCGTATCACAGGTTTCTCCGCTTCCTTGTGCGGGTATTGTTGGAAAGACGCAACGTAGGCAAGGGGTTTGATTTGGTAAAATGGACATCGTCGTTCCTCTGGCACTAACTGCACCACCATACACCCAAGGAATGTGATGTTTTATTGCAATGTCGTTTACTAAATATCTTACTTTGAAGTTATCTGAACCATCTAGAATGACATCCACATCTGTTAGTAATTGCTCTGCATTCATGGGATTTACATCTGCAATATGTGCTTCTATCTTTACCGTCGAATTCACCAGTTGCAATCTTTCCTTTGCTGCTGTTGCTTTGGGTCGAGATTGCAACGCATCTTGTTCCGTGTAGAGCATTTGTCTTTGCAAGTTGCTCATCTCTACAAAGTCGCGGTCAATGAGTTTAATATGACCGATACCCGCTCGCACTAAATGATTCGCTATGACGGTTCCCAAAGCACCAAGTCCCACAATGGCTGCTTTTTTCTGCATGAGTTGTTGCTGACCTTCTTGTCCGATGTGGGCGAATAACATTTGTCGAGAATATCTGTCTAATGTGCTGGAAGTTGTCTTGTATTCAGCATCGTCTTGATGAGGTACTACGTTTGCTGCATTGGATTCCATGGTCCGCTCTGAGCTCCTTTCCATTCTGATCCGTCTTCCCAGATTTCTTTTTTCCATATGGGTACTTTTAATTTTAATTGTTCAATGGCGAATCGATTTGCCTCGTAAGCATCGTTACGGTGGGGAGCGGAAACAGCAATGACGACACTTGCTTCTCCTATGGCTACTTCCCCTAATCGATGTGTGATGGCTGTTAACGTCCCTGGCCATTTGCTTGCTATATCCAAACCTATTTGCTCTAATTCTCTTAATGCCATGGGCACATACGCTTCGTACTGTAATAGTGTCGTTCTTTTTCCGCTTGTATGTTCTCTCGTTGTCCCAGTGAAACAAAGCTGAGCGCCGTGATCTGGATGATGAACTTTGTTCATGACTTCCTGTATGTCTATATGATCGTGCGTTATTTCATATCGTTGTTCAAGCTCGGTATGCTGTGGATGATCTTCACTGCCACTACCACCAGAAACGGGAGGAATAAGTGCAATTTCATCGGTAGGCTGGAGACGCTCCTCGTCATGGGCATACGCTTGATTTTTTGCAATGTAGGACGACTCAATGACCGCCTTCAAAGCTGGGAACTCTTGTATTAAATGCTGTTTTAGTTCGTGTCCGTTTATCGTATCTTGCTTCCATTCAAGTATGAGTTGATCTTTCTTTATGCTATCTTTCAGTGCTGCAAATAATATAACGGTATAAGACATTGCATTCACCTCGTTATTTTTACCTCGTTATTTAAAATCATCGTTATGCTGCCATTCATTTCATACAACGCAAAAAAAGGGCAATTAATTAATGTAGAAACAAGATGCGTGAAAGGTGCTTCTATCCACATCAAATAGATTGCTATAAACGTAAGCACGACACAGTCACATTCCAAACTTGTTGCCCAAACGATCACATCATGTAAAAAATAAATAGGCAGCATGAGCTGTGACCTACTATACATATATTATAACCTAAACGTACAGTGGACGAAAATAGGATAGGAAGGGAGGGGGAGATGATAACTTTTGTATGAAAATATATCGGAGCAAACTTTTTTTATGATAAAATGAAATGAATACCTTCACTGAGAGGATGGTATAGTAGATGACGGAAACGTTAGTGATATTACATACCAATGACATACATAGTCATTTTGAACATATGCCGAAAATTAGTCAATGCATAGAGGAAAAGCGTAGAGCAAACAAGGATGCTCATATCGTGACATTAGATATTGGTGATCATCTGGACCGAATGGCTCCAGAGACGGAAGGCAGTGAAGGTAAAGCAAATATTGCTGTGATGAATACCGTAGCATACGATGCGGTCGTTATAGGCAACAATGAAGGATTAACTTTTGAACCCTCTCACATCAAAACGCTGTATGCAGAAGCGAACTTTCCGGTTATCGGAAGTAATATACATGAGTTAGACCATCAAGGCATACCAGATTGGATGCATTCGCACGTTGTGCTAGAGCGAGGAAGTATGAAAATTGGATTGATCGGTGTGACCGTCGACTTTAATGATTTTTATCATTTATTAGGTTGGCACATTGCTGACCCATTACAAGTAGTACATACATTGGTGAAACAGCTAAGAGATGAAGTAGATATGATCGTTGTTCTTTCTCATCTTGGATTTACGAAAGATAAAAAAATGGCAGAGACAATCGAAGGCATTGATGTTATTTTGGGAGGCCATACGCATCACTTATTAGAAGAGTGTATGATCATAAATAACACGGTGATTGGGGCAGCGGGAAAGTTCGGAACCCATGTTGGTCAGATGGAATTTACATGGAACAAGCATACGAAAGAGCTTCATTATGTGAATGGAAAGAGTATCGATGTTTCTTCCTTCTCCAATGAGTCATCCACTGTAGATGTCATAGAGCGTTATCGAATGAGCAGCAAAGCGGTGCTGCAAGAGAAGGTGCTGGAATTAAGCACCTCCATGTCGATTGACTATCAGAAAGAATCACCGCTAGGAAATGTACTGGCAGCAGGAATTAGAAAAAAAACAGAGTCGGAACTCAGTATCGTCAATGCTGGACAAATTGTAAAAGCACTTCATGCAGGAGACATTACCCGGGAAATGATTTTGGAAGCATGTCCTTCTCCTATTAACCCTTGCAGCGTATGGATGACAGGTAGACAAATTTGGGAATGTTTAGAGCAGTCGTTGTTGCCTAAATTTTATACGTATGTGTTCAAAGGATTTGGTTTTAGAGGAGATGTACTAGGTGGTTTATGTATCGATGGTATGAGTGTGACCTATGACCCGAGTCATCATCCGATGGAGAAAATAAAACGGGTGACGATAGGGGAAGAACACATTGTGATGGAGAAAAAGTATAAAGTAGGCACGATTGATATGTTTACATTTGGTGTCGGTTACCCAACGTTTCGTGATGCGGAAGTGATTGAATTTTTCTTGCCGGAATTTATTCGGGACATTTTGATCCATCAGCTGAAAGATGAGAATGAAGTTAGGAAGAGTTTTGCTCCAAGATGGTTTTCGATGTAGGTATCATAGTAGGGTGCAATAATGATGGTCACATAACCCGTCATGTATGATAGAAATGTCATGAACTGTCCATAAGTATGAACTATAAAACGTGATAGAATAACACAGGGTGTAGGGTAGGTGGTAGAGGCGTAAAATTTGTATCCCAACATTTCTTCATTTTATATTAAGTTGAATGAACAAGTTCAAGCAACTTATTACCGCTAACCATAAGATGGAGAAAACACAATATAAAAACCTTTACGCCTGGCAACTGAGGCGTAAAACTTGTATCCCAACATTTCTCTATCTTATATTAAGTTGAAGAAACAAGTTGAAGCAACTTATTACCGCTAACCATAAGATGGAGAAATGACAATACGAAAACCTTTACGCCTGGCAACTGAGGCGTAAAATTTGTATCCCAACATTTCTTCATTTTATATAGGAAGAAAGATGTGTTTTTCGCATTTTTCGTCTTAAATTCTTCATAGTCATTGCGTTTTTTTGTAAATCTTTGTACATTTAATGTAGATAAAGTAGACAAAAGTGAAAGTAGTGTGTGCTATGAGACTTATACCTACCCAAATATGTACTTCTGGTATGAAACTAGCTAAAAATATATACAATGATAGCGGGGTTGTCCTATTACGAATGGGCAGTGAGCTTTCCGATGCCATCATTAATAAATTGCAGACGTACGGAATAGAATACATATATATCCAAGATCCATTTACCGATGATATTGTCGTGCCAGAATTAATTAGATCTGAAACGAGAGTACGCGTACTAGGAGAAATGAAAGTTCATTTTCGCAAAATTTCTGATGGGCTGCATCGCAAACGGTACTCGGATGTAAGTATCGAAAAGAATTTAAGAAAAATCATTCATTCGCTGCTGGACGATTTGCGAGATAATGATCAAGCCTTAATTATGATGGATAGTATGAGAGTTTCAGATGAATACTTATATTCTCATTCATTAAATGTAGCAATATATGCGGTATTATTAGGAGTATCTGTTGGGTATACAGAAGATAAGTTAATAGAGTTTGGGATAGGTTCCTTAATGCACGATATTGGCAAAACGCAAATTGATGAGAAACTATTGCAAAAACCAGGCAAATTGACGGAGACTGAATTTGCGGAAGTGAAAAAACACACTACACTCGGTTATGAAGTATTAAAAGAAATGTCATCTATATCACTGCCAGCTGCTCATTGTGCGTACCAGCATCATGAACGAATGAACGGGAGCGGGTACCCTAGAGGATTAACTGGTGATGAAATTCATGAATATGCAAAATGGTTAGGTATTATTGATTCGTTTGATGCGATGGTCTCACATCGTGTATACCGAAAAGCGCTGCTGCCCCATCATGCATTAGAAGTGCTTTATGCAGGTAGTGGAACGTTATATGATGAAAGTAAAATTCAAATTTTTCGCAATAAAGTAGTGGTTTACCCAATCGGTATGTCTGTGATGTTAAGCACAAAAGAAACTGGTGTCGTCGCAGATGTCAATGTAGATTATCCGCATCGTCCTGTCGTGAGAGTCATGACAAAAGAGTCAGGAGAATCATGGAAAGAACCATATGAAATAGATTTATCGAAAAAACTAAATGTCACGATTACAGATATTTTGTTTAGTGAACATTGTAAGCTACATATATTGTAAACTATCGGATCGAAAGGTGCTGGATTCATTTGTATAAAACTAAACTAAAAAGTCAGCCATTACATCCTGCGTATGATCCTTGGGATCCCATTACTTCGTTAGAACGCTATGGAAAGCACAAATTGACTAGTGTGGAATTTACCGTAACCAATTTATGCAACATGCGTTGTGAGCATTGTGCGGTAGGAGATGTACTAAGCTTAAAAGATGGACAACGGCTTCCTTTAGCGTTGATGCTCAAACGATTAGACGAAATAGAAACGTTAGAAACAATTAGTATTACAGGGGGAGAGCCTTCTTTTCATAAGCAGACGGTGGATGAATATATCATTCCGTTATTGAAATATGGTCGGGAACGCGGATTAAAATCACAAATCAACTCCAATCTGACGCTAGATGTGGAACGATATGAAGACATGGCCCCTTGGCTAGATGTGATGCACATCTCCATTAACTACACCAGTGTAAATGATTTTAATGAGATTGCATTTGTGAATGCGACCCATAAGCCTACTGCTAAAACTTCGCAAAAGCTATACGATACGATGTTATCCAATGCAGAGCAGCTTAGTAAAGCTGGTTTGTTTATATCTGCGGAGTCGATGATCAATTACCGTACACATGAAAAAATGCCAGCTATTCATGACCTTATTGTACAAATCGGCTGTCAGCGTCACGAGGTACATCCGATGTATCCAAGTAGTTTTGCCGCTAAGCTTCCTGCGATAACGGTGGAACAAATGGCTACAGCTATACATAGCCTATTAGATCATCGTGATCCACGTATTTGGATGCTGTTTGGCACGTTGCCTTTCTATCATTGCAATCCAAATGAAGAACAGCATCGGCTGCTAGGTAGATTGCTACACGAAAAAAATGTCACCGTAAGAAACGATCCAGACGGAAGAAATCGTTTGAATGTTAATACGTTCACAGGAGATATATACGTGACTGATTTTGCTGATGTACCATCGATGGGAAATATACGCGATGATCAACTAGACCAAGTATTTGAATCATGGTTGCAACATCCTTTAAATCAAGGGATCAACTGTCATTGTGCTCCAGTGCATTGTTGCGGTCCGAACTTATTGGTCAAAAATATGTATTATAAAGACGTCGATTTCACCACTCGCAAAGCGATAGTGAACAATTGAAAACAGTAGGCATGTCTAACTATTGAGAAGTATAAACATAAAAATGAAACGTCGGTTCGTTTGACTTGTATGTGGCTCCTATGTAACAATACAGTCAATACTTCAAAAAGTATGTTGCAAAAGGGGAAATCAAATGTCATATAAAAATGTTTTGTTTGCGCTGTTGGCTGTTTTCCTTCTGTATTTTTTCTTTACAGTAGGCTCTCCTTTTTTATTAGCCCTCGTTATCGTCATATTGCTGGAGCCGCTCAATAACCTTTTCATGAAAATCGGTATGACGCGCTTTGCAGCTGCAATGAGTAGCAGTACTATTTTCACGTTAGGGTCCCTTGGCATTGTTTATTTGCTCGGGGCAAAATTATACGGAGAAGCACGCGATTATTTTGTTACAGCTCCTGAACGAGTGCAAGAACTATATTTTTATTCTTTAAAAAGATTGGATGAGCTTCAGGAATTTCTAGCTAAATATTCGATTACTTTTGAAGATAAAGATATTGAGAATTTGTTGTCTGAAGGACAAGAGTTGTTGAATCAATTTGTAAGCACCGTTTCTGGGAGCTTACTTAATTATGCGAAGGTCGTTCCAGATTTATTTTTGTTTTATATCGTTTTTATCGTAGCAGTATTTTTAATTAGCATCAGTATGCCGTCACTCAAAAGCTCATTGTTGTCCTTCTTTGCATCGGGAACAAAGGAGAAAGTAGAAGACGTTATCATAAGACTACGCAAAACCGTTTTCGGCTTTATACAAGCTCAATTAATATTGAGTACCGCAACGTACATTATTTCTGTACTCGGATTGCTCATTTTACAAGTGGAATATCCTTTCGTTATTTCCTTCTTTATCGTACTGGTAGATATACTTCCTATTTTGGGAACAGGTTCGTTTATTATCCCATGGGCCTTGTACCAAGTCGTACTAGGGGATTTTTTACTTGCATTTGGACTCGTCATTTTATTCCTCGTTATTACGGTGTTCAGGAAAATTATTGAACCGAAAGTGTTGGGGGATTCGATTGGCATTGGCCCACTTTCAACATTGGTGAGTATCTATGTGGGATTCAAATTAATGGGTGTAGTAGGATTATTCTTAGGGCCTATCGTTGTGATTTTAGTCCAGACGTTAAAAGAAGTTGGGTTATTGAATATCAAAATTAAGCTGGATTAGGTTTTATAAAAAAAGTAATGAATAAAAGAAAAGCGCGCAGGAGTCATCATCTGCACGCTTTTTTGTATGTTTTTAAAGTATGATATATCGATTGAATTGTATGTTTTTAAAAAATAAGTTGTATGATTTACTATGGTTTGAGCTTACATTGCATAATCATTTGCCTTACATGAAAATGCCGTAAAGAAATCTGTGACACGTAACTATTCATTGTAACTCGCATTTCGATTAAGATGGTTCACATAATCTGTCGCTTCTTTTTTTGCTGTTTCCACATGTGGCCAAGGATAAGAAGTGAAGATAGGGTTAGCATCGTTTAATTTCTTTACTTTACTAACGTAATTATCTTTGACTTGAAAAATTAGAATTTCGAATTGCTCATGTAAAGTAGATGTTTGTAGTAATTTTTCTTCCATTTATTTATTTAAACCTCAATTCCTTTATCTTTTCTTATAACTATATTTCTATGTTAAGTTGAATGAACTTGTTTAACCAACTTATTACCATTATACAAGCTGTCTAACGGTTGTTCCACCACTTATTTTTGTCATCTTCCATTGTAACCATCTATAGGCGTTTATCATATATTATCGTAAGACATTTTTCAACTCTATGTATGGAGGAAGTCATTGTTTTCTTCATGTATATTTTAACTTTATTAGTACTACAGGAGGGACATCCTATGCATAAATATAGTTCGTACAAAACATACACGCCTTACATTAGCAAGTATGATCCATGTCCACCAATGAAGGTGAAATCATACAGCACACCGATTAACTTATATTTAGGTTTTCAACCAATGAATTTACCGCAGTACCAGGCTAGAGAAGCACTGCAAAAAGGGACACTATGGCCAGCGTTATATAGTCCGTATGAAAAAGTAAAAATGAGAAAGCCTTTGTTCTCAAAACCACAAACACAACCAGAATTACAACCAGAAGAGGAGGAGATGGATTAAATGGCTGGCAAAAAGCAAGAAATGTATGATGAGCAGCTCTTACAATTGCAAGAAATTGATTTTGTGCTGTTAGAGCTAAATTTGTACTTGGATACACACCCAGGAGATATACAAGCGATTCAGCAATATAACCAGTTGGCGATGAAGCGAAAACAAATGCAAATGGAGTTTGAAGCTGCTTACGGCCCGTTGCTTCATTATGGGCAAAGTTATACCAAGTATCCTTTTCAATGGATAGAGAGTCCTTGGCCATGGCAGGTGTAGTGGAAGGAATGTAAGTTTTTTAAAAAGTGAGGGTATGGTTTCATTTATTATCGTTTGATCTGAAAGGGAGGATGAGGATGTGGCTTTATGAAAAGAAATTGCAATATCCAGTAAAAGTAAGTAAGTGTGATCCGATGATGGCTAAATACTTAATGGAGCAATACGGAGGAGCAGATGGTGAATTATCCGCAGCATTAAGATACTTAAATCAGCGTTATTCTATTCCGAATGAAGTGATTGGGTTACTGACGGATATAGGAACGGAGGAATTTTCTCACCTCGAGATGATTGCAACGATGATTTATAAGTTGACGAAAGATGCTACACCAGAACAGTTAAAAGCAGCGGGATTAGGTGAGCATTACGTGATGCACGATCATGCGTTATATTATCAAAATTCCGCAGGTGATGCCTTTACTGCGACGTATTTGCAAGCAAAGGGTGATCCTATCGCCGACCTATATGAGGATATAGCGGCAGAAGAAAAAGCGAGAGCCACGTATCAATGGCTGATTGATATGACGGATGATGTAGATTTGCAAGATGGATTGAAGTTTTTACGTGAAAGAGAAATAGTACATTCTCAGCGCTTCCGTGAAGCAGTAGAGATTTTAAAGGTAGAGAGAGATAAGCAGAAGTTTTTCTGATAGTGTAGTTGGATAGCAGGAAGTAAGAACTGTATGAAGAGGGTTTGAAAGTAAGTTACAGTCAAGTTGCTTCACCGTACCGTGGTAGGTGCGGTTTTTTGTGTTTTTGAAGTAAAAAAGAAGGAGAGCGTTTGAATTAGAGATTTTGTAGCCCCAGGTGTTGATATAATCTCAACCACTAATGATAATGGCTATCAAATAGTTGAGGGTTCCTCAATATCTACAGCCTATGTAACAGGGTTAGTATCTTTAATCATAAAAAATTATGAAGAATTTGGATTATCTCTCGATGATACTAATAGTTATGAAAAGATATATCAAGTTTTAAAAGAATACTCTGTGAGTTTGGGAGAAACATCTTTTTTGGAAACGGATTTATAAAATTTGATACGGATGATTAGACATGATGAAAAATATTAAAAAGTATATATCTATGACACTTGTAATCGCATTACTTATGGTATTTATTCCTGATTTAGCTAATGCAAAAACGGAAGATGGAATAGCACGAATAACCAAGATGAATGATGAAGTTATAGAAGGATTTAAAGAAGTAGAGGTAAATGGACATAAAATAATATCTTACCTTAAACTTGATAAGGTAGACGGTCATCATACAGCTAAAATTGAAAACATAGATGATGCAGGTCGAGTAATTATTACAGACTATAAGGTTAATATCGATTATGCGATGCGAGATTTGTTTATAGAGACTTTTACAAATATTGACACTGGTGAAGTTATTCATTATAATACGAACGAATTCACTCCTTCTTGGGTCTGGGCTATTCCAATAGGAATTGCTGTCACTGCAGAAAAATTAGATGCACTTCTATTGGCCGGAACCGCTTTCGCTTATAAGGACACTATTTTTGTTAAAGGGGTAAGAGTTACACGAACATTAGAACAAAAGTCCAAAGAAAATTCCAAAGAAAAAAAACCAAAATATCATTTTCAGGCGATAATAAAAGAAGGATAATTATAGATTGGAAGTGCTTCAAATGGAAAACAAGCAAATAGCAGATTAAGAAACAATTTTTTAGTGGATTCTATACTGAATACTTCCCCACTGTCTGACGTATGGTCTGTTTCGAAAGATAAAGCAAAATCTCTCGCTTTTACAGCAGGTAACTTGAATACACCAGTAGGTCCAGAAGAGCATTCAGAAGACGAATTTGGAAATAAAAAACCAGGAAAATTTTGATATAATTATCATATTCATAATAGAACTGGAGGACATTCCTTTTTTGGTGATCCAGTATAAAAATGATAAGGCGGTTAGATAGATGAAGCGTTCAATAAGATCAGACTTTAAAAAGTTGATACAAGTATTACAATCTGAATTTAAAGCGGTAGAAATGGATCATACCAAGGATGAGTATATATTACGTCGGTATGTATTACTTGAGGATCATGAGGCAGAAAGACATTCAGTTCATAAAGATTATAAATACATGAAGTGTTTCAAAATAGAAGATCCAGTAGTATTAGATGAACTTTTTACCGCAGAAGAGAAAGAAGAAAACGAAAAAGTTAAACATTCTACAGCAAATTATCCTACTAATAAGTATGATACCACTCCTCCTTATATAAAGAATATGCTAAGTAAGGTATCCTACGGAGAAATGCTCGTTATTTTTTTTGGTAGTGATGATGGAGAGCATGTTGATAATATGACTACTCAAGGTGGTAGTAGAATATTACTTTCAAAATTATCTAAAATGAACTCTTAACTGCTTAACGCCCCCTTATGGGGCGTTTTTAGTTGTGAGAAAAAAAGCCACTCTAATATAGCGATACAATCTGAATTTAAAGCATAGAAATGGATCATACGAAGGATGACTATATATTAGATCGGAATATATTACTTGAGGATGATGAGGCAGAAAGACATTCAGTTCATAAAGATTATAAATACATGAAGTGCTTTAAAATAGAAGATCCAGTTGTATTAAATGAACTTTTTTAGCAAAACAGAAAGCAGAAAAGTAAAAAATCAAAAAATCTTACAAATATGATACCACTCCTCCTTATATAAAGGATATGCTAAGAAAGGTATCTTGCGGAGAGATACTCGTTATTTTTTTGGCAGTGGATAGCAGGAAGTAAGAACTGTATGAAGAGGGTTTGAAAGTAAGTTGCAGTTAAATTGCTTCACCGTACCGTGGTAGGTGCGGTTTTTTGTGTTTTTTAAAATTTGAATAAAGAAGAAAGAGACAGTTTGAATTAGAAATAACAATAAAAATAGGTGACAAAAAGCCGTAAAAAATGTGTCTCGTTACTATCATATATGAGAGAAAAATATGAATAGAAATTAAACAAAATGAAAGGAGAGTAATTCATATGTTAGATTTTCAAGTATATGATATTGCCCTATTGCCCGTAATCATAGGATTAGTGAGTATATTGAAAAGTTTAGGATTGCCTGAAAAATACGCGCCGTTGGTGGCTATAGCGTTAGGTGTACCTATAGGATTGTTCTATGTATCTCCAGCAGATATAGGACAGGGCGTTTTAGTAGGTATCACGTTAGGTCTTGCAGCTAGTGGGTTGTATAGCGGAACTAAACATGTAGCCAGAAAGTAAGGGAGGGGGCGTAATGCCCCTTTTTTGGTTTCATTTTGAGTTTTGTAATTTTACAGTTTTAAGTAAAACAATTAAAGAAGTTAAGATTGTTATAGTGCCTGCAATAAAAAAAATAGTTGCGTATTTAGGAATATCCTTTGTAAGTACAGTGTCGTTTATTTCAAAAAATAAAAAAGTAATACCTATTCCATCTCCGTCAACATTGTCTCCAATTGACCACAGTTGAAGTCCTTTGATTAGCATCAAAACTCCTATAAAAAGAATTGAAATTGGAACAATGAAGCGATTTATTGTTTTCATTTGTAGATCCTCCTGCAGGCTGAAACTCTCATGTAATATTTAAATGTAATTTATTTCTGATATATCTTTTATCTGGAATAACAAAAAAGGGCCCTACATGGACGCTCACAGGAAGGTGCTTTCTCACCCGTACATAAATTCTATCAGATATAACTGCTCCTTATTGAGGGTCACCACTTATAACTTCCATTAGATTATTTATTACTTCTTCATCGATTGGATTCTCAGAGAGCTTTTTTACATACTCAGAAATAATATGATTCTCTTTAATATCCCCTTCATTAAATAGAATCAAACTCCTTGAATACGTTAATAAAGACCAAGCATAATTGGCAACAGGATAGTATTCATCGAAATATGAAGTATGTCCAGAAAGAATTGCAGCTTGACTTGAAAACTCCATGACCAAAGCATATGAATAATCGTCAAATGTGTAGTTCTCTATTGTCTTAGATAAATGCTTTAAGTTTCTTTTGAAACTTGAATCTAAAGTTGCTATACCTTTATCGTAGTGATCTATTTTTTTATCATAAAAATACACTGTGAATGTTAAAGATATTAATAAAATTATTATCCCTGCAATGATAACTTTATTCTTAATCATTTATCTACCCCACCTACCATGAATGTAAGCATGTCCTACAATCGGATTCAGGAATATGTTTTCATGACTATATGAAATTAATACTCCCCAAGGAATACTAACAGATGGAGTAATAATAGTTCTACTGGTTAGATGAACATAATTAGACCATGTATCAGCATAATCACGGTGCTTACGTTATGCAATTAGTAAAAAATTACTATATTTTTTATTATTTTAAAATATGTAATCTTGCAAAATAACTTAATGATTATAGCAATAACAAAAATATATGACAATACATTTTATTATATAAATTTTACCAACTCTTATTCACTCTCTATCATCATCGGGATAATAAATGCGCCTAATGATATAGTGCAAGGTGTTTTAGTAGGAATCACGTTAGGTCTTGCAGGAATTGGACTATACTGTGGAACAAAACATGTAGTGAGGAAGTAGAAGGAAGGGGCGTAATGCCCCTTTTTAGTTGTTGTCTTCTTCGTTTTCTAACAATTTGACAATATCATCATGTCCCCATTTTCTAGCAATGTCTAAAGCTGTTTTACCTTCATTCGTTTTTAACGAAATGTCTGCATCTTCATCTAATAAAATTTCAACAATTTCAGTTTCACCACGGAAAGCTGCTTGCATAAGCGCTGTTTGTCCAAATTCACTTTGTATGTTTATATCTGCTTCAGCTTCGATTAATGCATGTAAAACATCAGGATTTCCTTCCCATGCTGCATCCATAAGCGCCGTGAATCCATAGTTATTTTGTATGTTTACGTTTGCGTGTGTATCTAGTAATAGTTTTACAATATCTATATTGTCTGCTGCATACATAAGTGCAGTGCGTCCATCATTATTTGTTAAGTTGACATCCGTACCTGCATCTAATAAAATTTTCACAATATCGGTGGGTCCATATATGATTGCCCGCATAAGCACTGTGAATCCATCGTTATCTACTAAATTAACATCTGCATTTGCGTCAATTAATGTCTGTACCATATCTGTATACCCATATTCTGCTGCTAGTATAAGCGCTGTTCTTCCATTCATATTTACTAATCTTGAATTTGCTTCTTCATTCAATAAAAGATGTACAATATCTTTGTACCCATACCGTGCTGCTTTTAAGTGAGCTGTTTCTTCACTGTGATATGTTAAGTTTACATTTGCTTTTGCATCTAGTAATTGCTTTACAACAGCAGTATGTTCATAAGCCACGGCTAATATGAGCGCTGTGAATCCATTGTTGTATGCTAAGTTTACATCTGCACCTTTATCTAATAAAATCTTTACAATATCAATGTAACCATACTTTGCTGCAACAATTAAAGGGCTAGCGCCGTATCTACTCACCTGATTTATATCCGCTCCAGACTCTATTAGAAACTGCAACGATTCTTTATTATACATAGCAGCTACTGTTAACAATGTTTCCCCTTCTGTAGCTACGTAATTAAGATTATATCCACTTTCCACCAATATCTTTAGTGCTTGCATATCCTCATTTACTATTGCCTTGACCCCTGCATAAAACATTTCATCAGCAGAATCAATAGTTGGATTCGCTTCAAAAAGTAGATTTGCTATCTCTTTATTTCCAGTATAAATGGCTATATCTAATGCCCTTTGTTCGTATGTTGATCTTACATCTAAATTAGCCTCTGCTTTTAACAACATTTTAACTATTTCCACATTCATATTTAAAATTGCCTCAATCAAAGGAGGATTTTCATATGTTAAATGCTCATCCACATCCACTTCATCTGCTATATAGTGCTTTACTAAGCTAGCCATTTCACTTTGGATCGCTCTTACCATCGAGGTATTAGTTAGGATATTTGCTGTATTGGTTTCCGCATTGTACGTTACCTTAGCTCCGAATGCTTCACTAAAAAAGCGAAGTGGAACGTATACGTGTTCATCTTTTAATTGAGGAGCGGTAGCTAATATTACTTCCATATCATCGACATAGGCTTTAGTTTCGTTAATCTGTAATTTCAACACATTTTCATTTAATATTACCGTTACCATTTGTGTTGCATCATCCCATTGATATAATATAAAATCATTCCATTTTAAATCTAAATAACTCCCCTGTAGAGAATTCTTAAATGCATCCATCATATCAAGCAATGGTATTAAAGCTGCGCCATTTTGCAAAATGGCAGGATTTGATAGCTTGATGTTTTGACCGTTCAACTGTACGTTAATTCCTTCCTCTGCAGAAACAATCTGTAATCCTGTAAAGATCGAAAATAAAATGGTTAGACTTAATGTTAATGATCTTAGTTTATTCATCTCTACACCTCTATTATAGCAATTTAATAATAACATTAAAATTTTAATTAAAAGTTTAACTATAGTATCTCATATTATACCGATCATATACAATAGCTTTAATTTAAATCATATGTACACAGAATCTTTAAGCCAGACCGTAAAGTTGTAGTTTGTAAAATATAAATCTATATTTGACTTTTATTTTACTCTATGTTATATTTTTGTTTAATTTTAATTATTCAATTAATAAATTAAACAAAAATATAAATGAGGAAAGGGGGAATTTACATTAGATTTGATTCAGAATTAAAATAAAAAGGAGAAATATAATATGAAATCAAAATTTTTAAAATTCATTCCGATTTTATTATCAGGTATTTTTTTGTTGTCAAGTAGTGTTGTTTTAGCTGAAAGTACCCATTTAAACACTACTACATCATTTGCTCAGAGCACCAATTTTGCAACTACTACTGCTTTTCCTGAAACCACCAATTTCCCTCATGCCGCTTGGATATCTCCTGTTGAATCTGCATTAGGGGGGTTTCATATTCAGGTATTGGTAAAAACTATTTCCCATAAAACAATTTCACTGGATTGTTACACCAGTGACACTATTTATGCTGTTAAATCCAGAATTGAAGCTAAAGAAGGTCTTCATCCAGAATTTCAAAGGTTAATTTATTTTGGAAAAGAAATGGAGAATGGTAGAACATTAGCAGATTATAATGTTCATAACGAAGCAGTTATATATTTAGTGTTAAAGTTGTGACCTGCATGTAAAAGTTATCCTATATAGGGATATGGACGGGGAGGAAGCGCTTTCCATACTGTATGGGGGCGCTTTTTACTGATTTGTGCTTACAACCAAGTAGTTGCTCTTGTTATATAGCAACTACTTTTGTTGAGTATGTATTTTTTAATCCGTTCCTGGATCAGGAATAGGGTGGAGTAGTTGCCCCTTTTCTAGTCTTTTTCGTCTTCTGACAACATTATGACAATTTCATCATGTCCCATTTCTTTAACAATGTCTAAAGCTGTTTTACCTTCATTCGTTTTTAATGAAATGTCTGCATCTGCATCTAATAAAATTTCAACAATTTCAGTTTCACCACGGAAAACTGCTTGCATAAACGCTGTTTGTCCATAATCATCTTGTATGTTTACATCAGTTTCTACATCTAGTAATAACTTAACAATATCTGTATTGGATCGGCTACACTTGCTAGACCGAAAAATTATAGGCAAGTATACTTTTTCCAATGCACTAGCATTTTCTTTTTCCACTATCCCTTTGGATGCAACCGATAGCACTTAGTTAATGGAACACAAAACATTATTTTTTTGTCTTCATGATGCGAACTATGATGTTGACCATAAATAGTACAAATACAATAATGAAGATAACCATTGTGATAGGAAGAAATGCTGTTAACGTATTATAAGATGTCTGCTCTACAATGTATCCCATTTCTAGCAACCTCCTTATTATTGTAAATAATTAATCATTAATTTCATAGATAAAATATACCATAATTATACTAATAATATACGATCTTTAAATAAGAATTAGGTGATGGTAAAATCCAAAATTTCTTTTCCAAACAACGTATGTATGTTAGGCACGTATAGCGTATTATCTAGATCAGTTTCAAAGCTACATTTACACTTAAAACAACGCTCATCATCACCATGACGAGCGTCGTTGTCTTACCTTGATTAAAATCAAAATGATTACTCATTCATCATTATGTATGTTGCAATGCGGCTTTTATTGCATCTGAGCCTTCAGCAATTTCGATGATCTTATTTTTTACTTCTTCCATATCTAAGGCAGCGACTAATACCGCAGCAACGTCATTGCGGGTGATTTTACTCCTTACATTTTCTAAGTTTCGAGCGGCAGTAATATGTCCTGTAGGAGAGTCATCCGTTAACATGACGGGGCGAATGATCGTATAGGTTAAACCACTATCCAGTAAATGTTGATCTGCTACTTGCTTTGCTTTCAAATAGTGCCGCAATGCTTCAGGCCCTTTTTCAGGATGTTCAGTTCCAACGGAGCTTAGCATGATGAAGTGTTTTACCCCTTGGTTTTTAGCATAATCAATCGACTTCATTGCTCCCAGTTGATCCACCGCAGTGGTTTTTTCTGGTCCGGTGTGGCCACCAGAACCTGCTGCAAATATGACGGTGTCCATCCCTTTTAAGGCAGATTCAAAGTCTTTTTCTAAGTCTCCTAAAACAGGGATCGAACCTAAATCTTTCATTTTATCCATCTGTTCTTCTTTACGGACCATACTATATGTGGTGTGTTTTTTTGATGTTCCTAATAGAGTAACCACTTCCGTTCCTGTCGTTCCATTAGCTCCAATCACTAACACTTTCATAACGTGTTCCTCCTTCATCTTTTTTACATCAATTCATTTCTTCACTTATGTTATCCCTGTAAGAATGAAAGAATACGTGTACAAACGCAACAAAAACAGCAAGCAGCAAAACCAATTCATGATATCACTCACTGACATGACTTGTATGCTTCAAGAATAAAAACAAAAAAATATTGTTCAGATGCAAGGTCTTTAACGTGACTAAAAATGATTCCACGCTTGAATAGGTTGATTTTAGCAAATGAAAAAAGCAATAGCAATAAAGAAAGGTGTCAATTGTAATCAGTAAATTTTTAACATACTTTTGAACATATACCTGACTTATTCTGATGATAGTATACACGTGTATACATCGTTCACATATATATTCGACAAATACTTTTCATGGAGGTGAGAGGTAGAAAGGTAAAAACCATACAGCACAAACAAGCAAGCATGTTTATTTTACAATCAAAATTTATATTCTCCCATAACGCAAATAAATAGAAGGTGTGGGAACTATATATTTCTTTACATTATATTTTCTACTTTGGAGTGGAGAGAAGGAGCAATTACAGATGAAAAAAATATTTTTACTTTTATCGATTTTTTCCTTAACTTTAACACTGTACGCTTGTTCTTCTGAAACGGAACAAGAACTTAGTATCGATACAGGTGGACCATTGGATGAAGAAACCAATGATGACTCAGTGGATAGTATGGAGGATGACGCAGAAGATGCAACGACCATGTTCACTGCTATTACGCTAGGCGATGAAATGATGATCGATGGTGAAGGTGCCACCTCAACAGATAACGTAGTAACGATAGAAGACGGAGGAGTGTACCGAATCAGTGGCACATTAGCGGATGGACAGCTTCTTGTTAACACAAGTGAAGAAGTTACATTAGAGTTGGATGGTGTCTTTATTAGTAATAGTTCCGGACCTGCCGTTATGGTTGAAAATGCTTTAGAAGTTACGGTGACTTTGCTCGAAGGCACAACAAATACGTTGATGGATAATGTGAATAATAGCGAAAATGATGCTGTTTTCTATTCCAATGGTACAGTCGTTTTTGATGGAGAAGGAGCTTTAATTGTTGAAGCAATAAATCATGAAGGAATTGCTAGTGACGCTAATATCATTGTGAATAGCGGTTTATTATATGTCACAGCTCCGGATGATGGTATGAATGTTAGTGAAGATATTACCATAAATGGCGGAGAAATCTACATTAATGCTTATGGTGATGGAATTGACTCCAATGGAACGATCCATGTGAATGGAGGGACGATCATTTCTATAGCTACTACGAATGATGAAAATGGTGGCATAGACAGTAATGGAGATGATTTTATCGTTACAGGTGGAACAATTTTTGCTACTGGGGCTAGGATATCTATTCCAACAGCAGATTCCACCCAAGCTGGTATTTATTATGATTTTGAATCTAACCAGTCTGCTGAAAGCACCATCACGATTACTGCTGATGGAACAGAGTTAGCATCCATTATACCAGAGCAAGAATTTCAAGTCGTGTACTTTACTTCCGAAGATATGACCGTCGATGAGGTATATACTATTTCAATGGATGATACGGTAGTCGGTGAGAGTACTGCAGCACTTACATTTGTTGGTGAATCACAGCCAGGTGAACCCCAGTCAAATACAAATGAGGGACAATAAGATGTAATCAAAACTCGATGAACCATGTTCATCGGGTTTTTTATAATCATTATTTTTGAGCAATAAAAAAATCCATATATTGTTTATTGTAAGTTGGAAATGGTATAGATTATACTACATACAGATTACGAACACGAACACAGAAAGTAGTATACATAATGAGAATAAGAACAATAAAATCAAAAGTTTTGATCATAGTAATAACGCTAAGCTTAGCCAGTAATATATTTTATATCACTAATTATTACAACGAAAAAAAAGAAAGACAGCAATTTATTGATCATCATGTAATGAGTTATATGAATCGATATGTGAATAACGTCGATTTTGTTTCATCTTATATTGACATGCTGCTAAAAGAAAATGAAAAAAAAGATGCTGCGCCCGTTTACCTTAATAACAATTTACGACTTCTTTATAGAGAGGTGAATTCATTATCAGAAATTCATTCTATGCTATATACTTTATTATGGGAAAAGTTTGATAGAGATTTTAATCCGCATCTTTTATATTTCTCAGAGTTGTATTTTGATATGGGAGACCTTTATCAACGAGAAAGATTAACGGAAGAAGACATTAAATTTTTTGAAGATGTAATTCAACATGCAGAAATGATGACAAAGGAAATTAATTTTGAAGTTATTCATCATGATGTAGATCACCTTGATGAAAAGTTAGACATTGTTCTGAAAAAATTTGAAGAGATAGAAAGTGAAGAAAATAATGAATGATATAGTTTCAAGCACCTTCAACGAGGTGTTTTTTTGTATGCAAACATGACTTAAGTAAACAAAAAATGTGTGCCCCTATGAAACACAATAAGTTTCTAGTATTATAGGGATAAAGCAACGAGAGTGAGGAGAACAAATGATGGTGAAACTGGAGTGTTTTGAAAAATCTGATTATAACCAACTCATAGATTGGATAGATTCACCTGCGTTTTTACTTCAGTGGGGTGGAATCCAGTTTACATATCCTTTGACTGAAGAGCAATTAGATCAATACATGGAAAAACTGAAAAATGACAAAATAGAAACATTCGTTTATAAAGTAGTGGATCAGTCATCCGGAGAAGGGATAGGACATATTACTTTAGGAAAGATAGACAGAGAAAACAAAACTGCTAGAGTAGGTAAAGTGTTAGTTGGCAGTAAGGACGTAAGAGGTAAAGGGATAGGAGAACAAATGATGACGGAAGTGTTGAAAGTTGCATTTGATGAGCTTCAACTTTATAAAGTAACCCTTGGCGTGTTTGACTTTAACCATGCTGCCATTGCATGTTACGAAAAGGTAGGGTTTAAAAAAGAGGGGTTGCGTGATCATTCTATAAAGTATGGAGATGAAGATTGGAATATATTAGAAATGTTTATGGTAGAGGACGACTGGCACAACAAAGCGTAGCATAAGTGAAACATGCTACGCTAATCCTAACTAATACTATTGCGTTTGGATATTACGTTACAGCTACTACATTAACAGATGTTGCATGACATACTATATATGTTGAATGAACTTATTCAACAACGTATTACCATTAATCATCAGATGGAGAAATCTCTACTTCAATCTAGGATCATACATGAGCTGAATGTGCACACCAAATGGATCTTGTACGATGCCATAAGCTTTACTAAATGTATTTTCAGCTAGTGGTGTAATGATTGTCGTGTTTTTATCACTGGTTACATTACGATAAAAAGACTCTATTTCCGCTAAGTCTGCACTTTGAATGCAAAGTGACATATGATTACCGATTTGATAATGCTCATTAGGTGTCATCGTTTCTTCTGCTATCATGAGCTTTGTTTTTCCAATTTGAAGCACAGAATGAGAAATGAAATTTTTGTTTTGTTCCGTTAATATAATAGAAGCATCGCGTTTGGCCATATCCTCATAGGTGACAAGAAACAAACATTCCGCATGCAAATGCTGCTTATAAAACTGTATTGCCTCCTGTGCTTTCCCGTTCATCGATAAAAAAATAGCTATTTCTAGTGTCAAAGTAAGCCCTCCCCTTTTATTTTGTACCACTTTACTATATCCTTAAAAGGTAGCAAAACATGACACCATTTCTAGAAGGGGGAATGTAGTATGAAAAAATCAGAAAGATTACATGACATGTTGCAATTTTTGAAAGATAAGCAGGATTTCAATCTGAAAGATCTGATGGAACATTACGATATATCTAAAAGCACGGCCATAAGGGATGTGCAGTCGTTAGAGTTGTTAGGGCTGCCTATTTATACGGAACAGGGGAGAAATGGAAAGTACGTTATTTTACAGCATCGCATTTTAGCTCCTATGATGTTTACGGTAGATGAAATGCACGCACTTTATTTTGCGATGCTCACTCTGGAAGGATATAAATCTAAACCATTTCAATATGAAATACATACGTTGGAGGAGAAATTTAAAGCGGCATTACCGCAACACGTGAATGCCAATATACA
This sequence comes from Longirhabdus pacifica, assembly GCF_004115085.1. Taxonomy (GTDB): domain Bacteria; phylum Bacillota; class Bacilli; order Paenibacillales; family DSM-105158; genus Longirhabdus; species Longirhabdus pacifica. Next base: position 113,285 of record NZ_QXJP01000005.1, read on the forward strand.
AAAAATGAAGCGATTCATTCAGCTTGAAATAACAAATCAGAGTAACTTTAATCCGTATTTAAAAGAAGTGATACAAGGTATCATAGAAGAAAAAATGTACGTGATATTGTATGACAAGCAGAAGAAGAGCATACAAATAAAAGGCCAATTCATTCAAATGAAAGCTAAGTTTGGCCAGTGGTATAGTGATATTTACAATATGGATTCACATCAAATACAGCATTTGCGTTGTGATAAAATTATAGCTTTAGAAGAAGTGAATGATCAGTCTGCAATGGACATGGAGTACTTATTATCATTACTCCCAAATCATCATAAACAACATCATGCCACTTCTTACACTGTCGTGGTGACAGAGAAAGGAAAAGATTTATTTGATAAAGAACACTATCCATCTATGTCGATACAACAAACAGAAGAACTTTATACGATATCTGGCTACTACAATGCAGATGAGCAGAACTTTATCGCTGAATATTTTTTACGCTATGGCAAGTCTATTCAATCTATTTATCCTTCTGCGCTAAAAGATATCATCCTTCATAAGTTGGATGACTTCATCCGTCACTTTCGTGAGAACGTGTAGATTTACAAAAATATAATCCTACCTGATGCGGCAGGATTAAGGATTATGTTGATTATCATATAACCACTGTGCATACTCTAATGGTCTTTTCAGTGCTAACGTGTACGTTGTTTTATCTCCTATTTTAGCAAAGATCTCTCTTCCTGGTTTTGGATTTATTTCTAGCAGCCACACATTTCCGTTTTCATCTACTGCGATATCTATCGCAAGTTCACAATTAGATCCAAATCTTTCTTCTACACTTTCAACACAAGCGTGAGCAATGTCTTCCATCTGTTCTTTAACATCTTTTCGCTTCGTTTCAGAAGTAATCCATTTAGATAGTAAACTTTCGTATGGGGAAGCCGTTCCTCCTCCATGCAGGTTAGAAGTTACACTTCCAACAGGTCCTATTCGACCCGCACATCCCGTTACCTCCCATTTTCCAGCACCATTTTTTTGTATCAGTAATCGATAATCGTGGACTCTTCCGTTGTCTAATTTGGTGTCTATGCTTTGTTGTAAAATGTATTTATTGCGATTGGAATAAATTTCAAGTAGCTCTAATAGTCTTAATGTGGAGAGTCGCTTGGTAGGAATGATTTTTCGTTGATGGTTGCGACCTTCTATGATAAAGGTGTTAGGACTGTCTTTTTTAATGCATAGAATTCCTCTTCCTCCCGTGCCATTAACAGGTTTGAAGAAGAGGATAGGGTGAGCAGCAATCATATTTAAAAAATCTTTTTTTTTCGTATATAGGATGGTGTGGGGGAGATGTTTTTTTAGCTTGTTAGAAGAAGCAAATAGTTCGTGTATTTTCCATTTATGCGCCATTGGCTTGTTTAGAAAGATGACGTTACGGTATTTTTTTCGAAACCAGCTTGTTCTTTTGAATTGTGGTGTAGATTTAAAACGAGAACGATCAAACACAATCGGTGGGATGTTTATTTTTACTCTTCTCCACCGTTCACTTCGTATGTCGTATACATGCCCATTGACTTTATTGTGTGCACCTAAGACATCCAATGGTGAAAAAGCAACCACGTTAATATTCATTCTCTTTCCTACAATACTTAATTTACGCAAATAATTTTTATCGTCGAGTGTTTTTTTATTATAAAGTGTCATCACTCCAAGTGTAAGATTTTTCAATTCTGATTCATCTCCCTTAGGTTATAAAATGTTGTTGTTTTGGGGTGTGGTTTTTTGCGAAAGGTAAACACTATATTGAATAATTCGTTCCAACGATACTTTTCGGATGTGCCGTTCGTCAAATTTCATCGGTTTAGAATTTGCTTCAAAAAACCATACTTTACCGTTTATATCCAATCCTAAATCTAGTGACATCTCGCCAAGGGAATGCTTGCTGCATTTCTCAATTTGCTTTGTAATGACTAAGGCTACTCGCTTTGATCGAGATATAATTTTTTCAGCTCTTTTTTTAGTGTAGAAGGAGGAAATCAGTTTTGAAGGATCACCGATAGATCCCCCTCTTGGTACGTGTGTTGTAATGCTAGAGGAGCCAGCAATACGTGCCCCCATACCTGTAATTTCCCATTCACCTAAAATGTTTTTTTGTGCGAGCAAGCGTAAATCGAAGGGTCTATTATTGTTGGTCAATAGATCGATACCTTGTTGAATAATATATTTTTCATTTTCGCTAATGGACAGTACTTTTTCTTTTAATTTTTTAGATGTGATGTATTGGAAACATTGACTAGAGGCATTGGCTTGCACTGTGAGTTTATATCGTTTAGGGGGCTTTTGTTTGTTTATTTTCATGATTCCAGCCCCCGCTTTGCCACTCGCAGGTTTTAAATAAATAGATTTGTGTCTCGACAACCATCTTCTTAAGTTCGTTTTTTCGGTGAGTCGCTTCGTTTCTGGAATAAACCTTTTTGTAATGTTGGATTTCAACAACCATTTGCGAAGTGTCCATTTATTAAAAAAGTAAGGGTTGAAAAATTGTATGGGAGCATGCTGCATGATTGCTTTTATTTTTGCTTTTACTTTCGGATTCATCTCATCTTCGCGTAAAGGGATACGGTTATATAAAACGAGTGGAAGCGGGATGTTTTTTTCAACCCATTTGTTTGTTTCTCGGTTATACCCATACGCCTGAATGAACTCTTCTTCTAATTTCACATGCTCCAACGGTACAACATACACTTCATAATTTAATTTTTCACCTACTAAGACGATGTCTTTAAAATTATGGTGATTGCCACGAAATTTTCTCTGTTTATCTTCCATCGTTAAAATGCCCAGTAATGGTCTACTTCCAGCGGTTCTAGCAAAGGGATCTGTCATTAGTCTATCCCCCCACTTGACGTAAACCCACTTAGAAAGTGGCAATAGTCAATGAGATTATGAATGACAGTTGAACCTTGTTTTTTTAACTGCGGATGTTTGAAAATGGTTCTCCCAGGTTTTGCATTCGCTTCAAACATCCATACTTTGTGATTTTTATCTATACCAATATCGAATCCAATCTCACCTAAAAAATATGAATAATTTCGATCAATTGCTTCCGCGATTTTAATCGTGGTTTCTTTCGCTTTGTCCATGAAGTTGTTTGTATCTTTAATTGCAGTTGTATTTGCAAGCACATTTTGCGGTGTTAATAGTTCACCGCCTGAGTTCAGATGTGTGGTGACACTGCCTTTCCCTGCTCTCTTGGCCCCTATGCCACCGACAACCCAATCTCCATCTTTATTTTTTGTTAAATGAAAGCGAAAGTCGATAGGCGATTTCTTAATTTCTAGTAGTTCAATCCCTTGCTGGGCTAAATAGTTTTTGTATCCTCCTCTTCTGTTGATTAAGCTAACCATGCGATTAAATTTACTGAAGCGGTATAAGACATTGACATTTTTCTTGCGGAATTGTAAATAGTACATGTTTTTTATTTTACTGATGCGATAAATTCCAATCCCAAAGCAGCCTTTTGTTGGTTTCAAGTATACGGTTTTATGTCTATTTAATAATTCCTTGATTTCGTTCGAAGTGGGCTTGATGATGGTTTCAGGTAGATAGGATTGTACGGTCGATTCTTCTTCTAACATACGATAAACATCCCATTTATCGAGAAAGTCCCAGTTGAAGATAGGAATATTTTTATATAAGAATTTTTTCTTAATTTCTTTAATGGATGCGTGATTTTCTAGCTTCCTGCTCAGTATACGATTATAAATAACATCGGGAAAAGGCATGGATCGTTGATACGCCCTTTTGTTTGAATTGAGGGTATATCCTCTTATCGTGTTATTGTTCCAGTTAATATCTTTTGCATGAAAAAGATAGCATATCCCGTTACTATTCCCTGATGAAAGGATATTGTATAAATATTTCGAAGAGCCACTGGATAGTGGTTTTCTTTCTTTTGTTATAACACCAATGATAGGGCCTACTTTTAATTCTTTTGACGTATTTAATATGGTGATTTTTTTTAAGTTCGGTAAATTGATCGTCTGTCTCATTTTCGAAGGGAAATAAATGTGCTTCCCTGTTTTTTTCACTCTTCTTATTAGCATGGTGACACTTTTTTTTCCGATTTCGATTCTTTTCTTTTTATTGTTTTCTAAGTTGAGTTCTTTCATTAATTTAGGTGTCATATACGTAATAAGACTATCACTCTTTGTGTAGTGTATGATACATGTTGATAAGTTCATAGAAGAATTAACCTCCTAGTTGACTTTCGACTAGATAACGAATATAGCGAACAGGGTTCCCCATTGCATGGTTATAAATGAGAGGAAAGGCTTTGAATGCATTTCTTCCTGGTTTAGAATTGACTTCCAATAACCATAAATTTCCATTTTTATCTAGACCTGTGTCTATTCCAAATTCAATCTGATGACCGAAGTGACGTTCAAGCGGTTTGGGGATTGCCAGAGCGAGCTGGTGAATTTGCTTCAACAAGTGCTGTGCTTCTTTTTTTGAATATAGGGATTGTAAAAAAGGCATAGGTGCAATGGATGCTGCCCCTCCATGAAGGTTGGATGTAATACTCCCTGTGTATCCTCTGCGTACAGTGATACCAGTGACATCCCACTTTCCGTTCTTATTTTTCTGCACTAACGCACGAATATCGTATGCTCTGTTTTGTGCATCTTTCAATGATAGAAACGGCTGAATAATATATTTCTCATTTCCGATCCATGGTGTGAGCCACTCACACAATGAGGCGTTGGTGTGAAAAGTGTGGGATGCAGCACGATTGTCTTCATCCCTACACTGTACATCGTATACTTCCTCGTCACGTTTCGTAATGGCTATCGTTTGTTTCCCATGACTACCCATGTGGGGTTTCATAAATGCATGGTCATGTTGCTCTAACCAATCTAGTATCATGGGGATATTCTCGACATGCTTTGTTTCAGGTAAATAAGGTTGAAAGCACTTGTATTTATTTAGTAATTGATACATGTGCCATTTAGAGCAAACACTTCGATTTAATATCAGTACGGGTTTGATATTGCATAGCTCTGTTATAAAGCGCTGCTGCGCTTCTTTTTTTTTCATGCTATGGGTGAAGCAGCGATCGAATATAAAGTCTGGAGTAGGAAAAGTAGATTTCACCCAATTGTTTTCTTTTTGTGAATACGTATATCCTACAACGGTATGATGTTGAATGCTTTGCACGGAGAATACGTATACAATAAGACGTAATTTCTTGCCTAATAAACAAAGATAACGAAGGAAAACATTGTGTTGAAAACTTTGAGGATCACTGGAACTGATGGTGATTCCTACATGTTTTTCCATAGTCTACACCTATTCTTCGAATAAATAGTGAACATACTCAATCATTTTCTTTACAGACGGTCTAATTTTATTTTTATGAAAAGGGATGTTTCGTTTTTTAGAAGGTTTTGTGTTGACTTCTATTAACCAAACATTTCCTTTTTTATCAATACCTAAATCAATACCGAACTCTGCAAAATGATCTTCTGTCTGATCGTCGATACTCTGCGCAATGAGTATCGCGGCTCTTTTTATTTTAGTCTGGGTAGCTCTAATGTGTGCATTTGGAAGGTTGGATTGCGTTAATGATTTTTTGAATGGGATCATTTGCCCGCCTCTAGCTAAGTTAGAGACAATTTGTCCGCGAGGGGAAATACGCGCTACGATGGAAGCAATACACCATTCTCCCTTGCCGTCTTTTTGTGCTTGCACTCGATAGTCTAGTGCATTATTTTGAATGTGAGTCAATGTGATGCCTTGCTGAATTTGAAAGGAAGTAGATCGGATCTTTTTTGCAATGAAGGCATGTAAGGAGGAGAGTGTTTTATATTTCTTTTTCATGACCTTAGACGGTTGTGTTTCTTCCATGGTGTAAGAACCATTCTGTAGTTTCTGAATTCGAATGATGCCTTTCCCCATACTTCCATAGACAGGTTTTACAAATACAGTGGTATATTTGCCACACATGTACTGTAATGTAGAAAGTTTTTTGTATTGCATTGTTTCCGGGATAAACTTTCTAATTTCTTCATTTTCCAATAACATGGCAGTAGATTTGCTTTTATTCATAAATTTTTCGTTGAATATAAAGCCATCTGGGTAAGATTTTACTTCTTTAAAAAAATGTTGTACGCTTAATCTACTTTCTTGTTTTCGTGATCCAATGCGGTTATATATTAATTTGGGTGTAATAAACTTTTGTTTTTTCCATGTATTTGTATATCTCCATCCAGTCATACAGGTTTCATCACGTTTATAAATATCTGTAGGGGTAATAAAGTATACAATGCCACCTTGCTGCTGCATTTGTGTTGCTATTTCTTTGCAGAAGGAACTTAAGTTGCCTTCATCCCTTACTTCTGGATTGTTTAGGTTGATGGTCAGTGTGACAGCAAGTAACGGTCCAATGTGTAACGATTCGGTGGATGGCTGATAATATATTTTGACATGTGCACCGTCGTATAGACCGATGCTGTTGGCTAGGGTATGGCTGATGCCGACTGTATTTTCATTGGGACTTTTTACGATACTCAATTCCTTATTCCAGGAAGCGATATGCAGTTGAACAAAGGTTGGCACTTGGTCGTTGAATATAGCGGGATGCACCATAATCTCGTTTTCAGATAAATGTTTTTTTGTATGCAATGTATAGATTTTTTTGGACACAAGGATGACTCCTTCCGGCGTTGGTAAGTGGTTATAACATTATATGAGGCAAATACACCTTCGTGATTATTTGATGCAAATTGATGAGGAGGATTACAGATGCTGTGGGTTGGCATATTTATTTTGGTAGGGGCGTTAATCGGTGCTTTCACTAATTTTTTAGCAATAAAAATGTTGTTTCACCCTCGCACAGAAAAAAGAATTTTTAATAAGAAAGTCCCACTGACTCCTGGGCTAATACCTAAAAGACAAGAGGAAATAGCCGTTTCTTTAGGTGATATTGTAGGCGAGTATTTGGTGACTTCCGCAGGGATAAAAAATGTGGTGAATGGCGTTCATTTTAAAGAGCAAGTGCATGATGAAATCATTAAAAAAGTGGAGGATTGGTCAGACAAAGATATGACGATAGAAGATGTGCTGATCGATTTATTTGGTGATGATTCACTTGCTGATGCGTTGCAAAGTATGGAATCGCTGGCACTGGGCATGGTGGAAAATGGCGTGAACACCGTATGGGATCGCTATGAGATGAAGGAGAGAACCGTTGCCTCTATTTTACCTTCTTCCTTCGCAGTGAAAAAAGAAGAGTGGATAGAAAGTGTGGTGGATCATATTACCGACGCACTGCAAGAAGCACTGCAATCCGAACAAGGGACACGTATGCTTTCTCATGTAAGTAATCAATTACTGGATAAGGCTGGTGGGTTTTGGGGATCACTGGCTTCTGTATTCGTCGATGAACAAAAAATGATGTCGAAAATAAAACCAGCATTAATAGAACAGCTTAATTCTAACATAGTAAAGAATTTATTACATACACTTTTAGAAGAACAATGGCATAGGCTGGAAGAGAAAAAAATAACAGATATCATGGAAATGTTGAGTGATCAAGAGAGTAAGCAGTGGTTGCTTTCAACATGCAAACAATTTGTACAACAGCGAGAGTGGAAAGAGAAGGTGCTGCAATACAGATGGAAACATATCATCACATCCCATTATACGGTAATGGAGAACGTAGTGCAGCGTATTGTCGGTATGACGTTTACCTTATTCCAACATAACGTAGATAAAATGTTAAAACTAATTAACCTTCCTCAAATGGTCGCAAATGAAGTGAGATCATTTCCAATTGAGCAACTGGAGTCCATGATTGTTCGTATTGCGCGCAAAGAGCTGCGAGCGATTACTTTTCTTGGTGCAGTTTTAGGAGGCATTATCGGCTTATTCCAGTCTGTTATTTATTTTGTAACATAAGAATGGAGAGGATAGGGTATGAAGGTGATTGACAAAGCCAATGAATTGGCAAAAGCATTGGAAGGCAACGATGCAATACAAAATTTAAAAAGCATATTGACGGAAATCAAAGATAATCCAGATGCTTATCGAATGTATCAAGATATACGAAAGCAACAAGAGGAAATCGGACAAAAGGTGTCGGAAGGAAGCTTGGATCAAGCAGAGATAGAAACGTTGCAAAGAATGGTAGAAGTCATGAAGATGAACCCATTGATGTCAAAGTTATTTGAAGCGGAGAAGCAAGTGCAGGAAATTGCACAAGAAGTACAGGGAATCATAAGCGAACCGATGAATGAAGTGTATCAGGTGATTAATGGGGATGAGCTAGACCAGATGGAACACGAAGTGGTGGAAGTGGACACACCAGTCCTAGAGGAAGTAGAAGAAATAGATGAAGATGATAAAATAGCACAAATTAAAAGAATGCTCGGACAATAAATGTAATGTTTAACAAGCAATATGCGCTATACCAACCATATCATTTGCAATACCATAAACATATAAGAGAAAGAAGTGCACAACGTTGTGTACTTCTTCGTTTTTGAGAAGAGAATAGGAAACCCATTTTACAAAGAAAAGTTGAAGAGAATAGTATTTGCTGGCTTCATTTATATCAGTTATAATAGGACAAATATATCATTGTTTTCCATACATAAGAGAAATGAAACATAGGCGAAGTTTATGCTCTGGAACGACATTATTTCACAAAAATAGTCCATAAAATGTACGAGGTGTAACAGATTGAATCATACGACAAAGCATGAACAAATTATTAAATATATAGAAGACTTAAATGTCGGACAAAAAATATCCGTTCGTCAAATCGCTAAAGAGATGGAAGTGAGCGAAGGTACAGCATATCGTGCGATTAAAGAAGCTGAGAATAAAGGCATTGTAAGTACGAAAGAGCGAATTGGAACCGTTCGTATTGAGAAGTCTATTAAAAGTGTGGATCAATTAACTTTTGAAGAAGTTGTGAAAATTGTAGATGGAAAAATACTCGGCGGTGCAAAAGGGCTAGAAAAAACATTAAATAAGTTTGTCATTGGTGCTATGGAGCTCAATGATATGGTGAAATATATTGACGCTGGTAGTTTGCTCATCGTTGGCAATCGTAATCAGGCACAGTTTTCTGCTTTAAAATTAGGTGCAGGCGTGCTGGTAACAGGAGGATTTCAGACGAGAGCAGATATTAAACAATATGCAGATCAACACAATTTGCCGATCATCTCTTCTAAGCATGATACATATACCGTGGCTTCTATGTTAAATCGAGCCATTTATGATCGCATGATCAAGAAAAAAATTATTTTAGTGTCAGATATCGTGTCTTTAAATGATGCCATTCCTTATTTGAAACCAAGTAGTACGGTGGAAGATTGGCAGTATTTATTAGAAGAGACAGGGCAGGAAAGGTTTGCTGTCGTTGATGATCGACAAAAAGTCATTGGCATTGTCACGACGAAAGATGTCATGTCCATGACAAAAGATCAATCGATTGATCGATGCATGACAAAAAATCCGATTACCGTTACGCCGCATACTTCTATCGCTTCCTGTGCGTATATGATGGTAGGGGAAGGCATAGATGTGCTTCCTGTCGTCGATCATAACAAGAAATTATTGAATGTGATTGGCAGACAAGACGTATTAAAAGCGATGCAATTTATTCAAGAGCAGCCAGAAACGGGGGAAACGTTTGAGGATCAAATATGGTCTTCCTTTTCCGAAAATAAAAATAGTACTGGTAAGCTGCACTTTAAAGGTATCATTACCCCACAAATGGCTAATCAATTAGGTACGGTATCAGAAGGAGTGCTGACCGTTTTAATTACGAAAGCAGCGTATCGTGTCATTAAAGATAGCCGCAGAGGGGATTTGGTGCTGGACAACATTTCATCACATTTCTTACGACCGCTGCAAATTGAAAATGAAATTGAACTTAGGCCAAGTATTGTTCAAATTAGCCGTAAAGCAGCAAAAGTAGAAGTAGAGATTTATGACCAAGATACGTTGGTATGTAAAGCGATGGTCACGACACAAATGATAGAGCAGCCGTAAAGTTAATCATTGTATAGAAAAATCCACCAAGAGGTGGATTTTTAATTTTCTTTAAGTTGTTTAAAGTGACGATGATGTTTGATGCCGCCGTATACGTTAAATAATCCTAATAACATAAATACAGCACACACAATGATAAACACGATCGAACCTGTTCGGAATAAAAAAATGGATGCAGTAATCAACATGATTCCCATCGAAATATTTGTTTTGGATTTCAATAATCCGCGTTCTTTTACTGATTTGGTTTTTAATGATTTAGAACTAAAATAAACAGACATGATAAGGGAAGCGATAATAAGTAAATAAATGATAGCGTAAGGCATCGTTGTTGCTCCTTTAATGAAAGTGTTATGTTAGCGGTAATAAGTTGACTGAACAAATATAAGATGAAGAAATGCTGAAATAAAAGTTTACGCCTCAGTAGCCAGGCGTAAAGATTGTCATGATGTAATTTCTCCATCTTATGTTAGCGGTAATAAGTTGACTGAACAAAGTTCATTCAACTTAATATAAGATGAAGAAATGCTGAAATAAAAGTTTACGCCTCAGTAGCCAGGCGTAAAGATTGTCATGATGTAATTTCTCCATCTTATGTTAGCGGTAATAAGTTGACTGAACAAAGTTCATTCAACTTATCTATCTTAAATCATAAGTGGTAAAAATATCAACCTGTGTATTCTTTCGCTACGATCCATATTCGTAGTTCACCGTGAATGGCAATGATGGTTTCGATTTGAACGACATAATTATTTTCATGAATGTTCGTATGCAGCTTATTATATAGTTTTTTTAACGTTTGTGGTGTATTGTCGGTGGTGGGAATGATTTTGGATATCGATAATCCTTTTAAAAATTGCAAGTCTTTCAGTACTCTTGCTTTCAGTTCATTTTTAATGACTTCTTCTAATGCTTCTTCTTCGTCTTCGTCTTCTACGTTCACAATAATGGAACGAATAATATTTTCTTTCCCTTTATATTTTGTAAGATCATCGTTGAGTGCTTGCAGTTCACCAAGTTCTGATTTCAAGGAATCATTAATGGTGAACATTTCTTCCATGTTATGTTGATAGAGCACCATAAAAACTGCCGCACCTACAATCATGCCGCAAATAAAAATCGAAATAAACTGTAGCCGCCTCATAATAGGGTAAAAGGAGGGAAGCTTCATTTGGCTCCCCCGCATATCCACTCAATAAGCTTGGCTCCAGTATAAGCGCCGATGAAGGAGCTGACTATATATAAAATTTGTTTGATGACAGGCGAGTATTGACTGTCGATCACGTTAGACTCAATTTCGCGTATCGGATCAATCGTCCCCCCTATGGCGGCGACTACGGCCCAAACTTTCACGTTGGTGGCAACATCTCGCATCGTCAGTGTTGGTGGTTGCAGTGTGAATATGGCTGCCATGCCGCTGAGGAGTGCTGCACCAATGACGACACCAAATGCCAGTGCATAGTGTGATATGATTTTAGTTAAAAAGTATCCCATAATTCCCTCCAAGGATGACATAGTCATGTACCGTTGTTATGTATCGAGTTGTATCATCCATTTTTTCTTAGATATTTATAGTGTATGGGACTACCTTTCATAAAATGATGAATACGTTCGTTTCCTTATAGATAAGTTGAATGAATTTACTCATCCCACTTATTACCACTTATATATTTTAAAATTAAAAATGTGTGAACATTTGTTCTGTTGCTTGCTTTGTGAATGCAAACCTATGATAAAATAAAACATACAGTGAAAACCTGAATGAGGTCCATAGGAGACTTGAAATGGAAAAATCATTTGTACATTTACACGTTCATAGTGAATATAGTTTATTAGATGGAGCCGCTCCAATTGATTCTTTAGTCAAGCAAGCAGCTCAGTTAGGGATGAAAGCATTAGCATTGACTGATCATGGTGTCATGTACGGTGCGATTCCCTTTTATAAACAATGTAAAGCACATGGCATCAAGCCGATTATTGGATGCGAAGTGTATTACACCCCGAAGTCCATACAGGAAAAAGGGAACCGAAAAGACAACCCCATCTACCATCTCATATTACTGGCGAAAAACATGCAAGGATACCAAAATTTGATGCGTCTTTGTTCCATCGCCCATTTGGAAGGACATCATTATAAACCGAGAGTGGACGCAGCGCTGTTAACTGAATATGGAGAGGGAATCATTTGCCTTAGCGCTTGCTTAGGAAGTGAAATTTCACAGCATTTACTGCACGGAAGATTGGAAGAAGCGGAACAAGCCGCACTTTCGTATCAAGGCATATTTGGAGAACATTTTTATTTAGAGCTGCAAGATCATCACTTGCCCGGTCAAAAAGAAGTGAATGAGAAGATGATACAGCTAAGTAAAAAGACAGGGATTCCTTTAGTCGCAACAAATGATGTGCATTATATTCATCAGGAAGATGCAGAGGCGCAAGATGTTGTGCTTTGTATCGGTACGGGCAAGACACTCGATGACGAAGAACGGTTGAAAATGGATACCAATGAATTGTATTTGAAAAGTGAGTCGCAAATGAATGCATTATTTGCCCACGTTCCAGAAGCGATTCAAAATACGCAAGTGATTGCAGATCAATGTGAGCTTCACCTGCAATTTGATCAATTTATTTTGCCTGCATTCAAGCCTATTCCACCTGCATTGACTGTAGATCAGTATTTGCATCAATTATGTATAGCAGGGGTGCAGAAAAGGTACGGAGAGCAGAACACAGCAGCAGTTATGGACAGGCTTCACAACGAACTAGATGTGATTGTGAAGATGGGTTTTGCGCATTACTTTTTAATCGTCGCCGACTTTGTACGTTATGCGAGAGAACAAGAGATTGCAGTAGGACCGGGAAGGGGTTCAGCAGCGGGAAGTTTAGTTTCCTATGTGCTGTATATTACAGATGTAGATCCGTTAAAATATGGGCTAATATTTGAACGTTTTCTCAATCCTGAGCGGGTGACGATGCCAGACATTGATATTGACTTCAGTGACGAGAGAAGAGATGAAGTCGTTCGCTACATTGTAGATAAGTATGGATCTGAACATGTAGCACAAATTATAACGTTCGGTACGATGGCGGCAAAAGCAGCGATACGAGATGTTGGAAGGGTGCTGGATTTACCGTATTATTTGGTCGATAAAGTGGCGAAAATGATACCGAATGAATTAGGAATTACGATTGATAAAGCGATGAAAAGTAATCCCGAAATGCAACGATTGGTGGAGAGTAATACAGATGTAAAGCGCTTATTGTACTTATCTAAAAAGATTGAAGGAATGCCTAGACATGCCTCTACCCACGCTGCAGGTACGGTCATTGCTAATGCACCGTTAACAGATTACATTCCACTGCAACAAGGGACGGATCATGCGGTGTTGACACAATATTCAATGGAGCATCTGGAATCATTAGGTTTATTGAAAATTGACCTGCTAGGCTTACGAACATTATCTATCATCGAACGTACACTGGGATGGGTGAACAAGCAATATGGTGTCACTATTGATTTTGATGTAGTAGGCGATAGTGACTCGCTGACGTATGACATGCTGAGCAGCGGGGAGACGAGTGGCGTTTTCCAGCTTGAATCAGCGGGAATGAGAAAAGTGCTAAAAGAACTAAAACCAGATCATTTCGAAGATATTATATCTGTCCTTGCATTGTACCGCCCGGGACCGATGCAGTTTATTTCACAATTTATTCAAGCGAGACATGGCAAAGTAACCGTACACTACCCGCACCCTTCACTAGAACCGATATTAAAAGATACGTTTGGTATTATCGTATACCAAGAGCAAATCATTCAGATTGCTTCTAAAATGGCGGGATTCAAACTAGGTGAAGCGGACCTTTTGCGAAGAGCTGTATCGAAGAAAAAGCGTGAAATCCTAGATCAAGAGAGGGAACATTTCGTTTCAGGCAGTAAAGCACAAGGGTATGATGAACAAGATAGTCATACCGTTTATGATATGATCGTCAGATTCGCAGATTATGGTTTTCCGCGAGCCCATGCTGCTGCGTATGGCTTGTTGGCATATCGTACTGCTTATTTAAAAGCACATTACCCTGCTCCTTTTATGGCTTCGATGTTAACGGCAGTGACGGGCAACCATCATAAAACGGCACAATATGTAGAAGAGTGCAAGCGCATGAACATGAAGGTGCTACCGCCTGATGTGAATGATTCTGATACGTTTTTCACTCCTATTGTGCTAGAGGGGGAAGAAGGACAGGAAGAGACACTAGCGATCAGAGTGGGACTAGCAGCGTTAAAAAATGTAGGAACAACAGCTATCCAAGTGATTTTAAAAGAACGGGCAGAAGGACAATTTACAAGTTTACTGGATTTTTGTATGCGAATAGATTTAAAAAGCTGCAACAAAAGAGTCATTGAATCTCTTATTCTTTGCGGAGCATTTGATGGGTTTGAGGGGCATCGCGCCCAATTTATCGCTGGTTTAGATGAAGTGATGGAGCTAGCAACAAAATGGAAGAAAGAACAACAAGATATGCAGCTACATTTATTTGGTTTTGATGTACAATCGAATATGACATTGGATCTCCCGGAAGTTAAACCTTTTAGCCAAGCAGAGCAAGGAGAAGCGGAATTTGATATCATCGGCTTGTACTTATCTGGACATCCATTAGACCATTACGACAGTTTATTAGCGAAATATACGATTAACCCTTTAGTAGACGTGTTTGAGTTACAAGATCATGTCATGACTACCGTCGCAGGAATGGTATCATCCATCAGACAAATCGTAACCAAAAAAGGAAAGCCGATGGCGTTTGTACAAATAGAAGACAAAACATCTAAAATGGAAGTCGTCGTGTTCCCTAATGTGTGGCAGAATATTTCATCATGGATGAAGCAAGGAGCTATTACGATGATGAAGGCAAGAGTACAGCAAGAGGAAGAGAATACGAAACTTATTGCCGAACAAGTGGCTTCCTTAGAGTCTAAATTAGATGACTTTGATGCAACAAAAAAAGAGAAACAGAGATTGTATGTGAAAATCGACGCTTCACATGAAAAGTATGTGACGTTGAATAAGCTGAAATCTGTTTTGCAATCACATAAAGGACCATATGAGGTTGCCTTGTACTATGAATCTACTGGTAAGAGCGTCATTTTAAATGCCACATACGGTGTTCAACCCAATGCTGTTTTGTTTGCCAAAGTGCAAAACTTATTAGGTGAAAACTCGGTGATATTTAAATAATGAAGGTGATGTGACAACTTTTTTTATAGAAAATAATGAAATGGTGAGGCGTAAACTTGGTTCTCATCATTTCTTGTAGACAAGTACTTTGTTGCTATAAAAAGTATAGGTATGCTATCATAAGTCTATTATGATTATTATACTGCTCTAACTTTCTACATTACTTTTTGAATGATTTTGAATGTCATAGAGCCAAAAAAATATAACGCCTTGAGGGGTGTAAAATGTTAAAAGATTTTTTCCAAAAGAAGAGAAAATATGCGACTATACCTTCTGAACAAGCAAAAAAAGATATACCAGAAGGGATTATGACGAAATGTGTGAAATGCGGTACGATACAGCTAAGTAAGGACTTAGAGAAAAACTTAAAAGTTTGTACATCGTGTGGATATCATTTTAAATTATCAGCAAGAGAGAGAGTAGCGCTGACACTTGATGACGGAAGGCTATTCGAATATGATCATGATATGGTTTCAAAAGATCCGCTCCAATTCCCTTTTTATGAAGAAAAATTAATCAAACAAATGGAGAAGTCTGGTCTGAATGATGCAGTCGTTACCGGAGAGGGTACGATTAATGGATACCCTGTTGTAATTGCTGTCATGAGCTATGATTTTTTTAGTGGTAGTATGGGTTCTGTTGTAGGTGAAAAAATTACAAGAGCGATTGAAAAAGCGACGCAGAAGAAATATCCACTGCTGATTTTTTCTACCTCAGGCGGAGCAAGAATGCAAGAGAGTATTTTAAGTTTGATGCAGATGGCCAAAACAAGTGCTGCATTAAAAAAGTTTCATAATGAAGAAGGGTTATTTATTTCCATGTGCACAGATCCAACGCTGGGTGGGGTTTCTGCTAGTTTTGCTATGCTTGGAGATATTAATCTTGCTGAACCAGGTGCTATTGTAGGTTTCACTGGTCGGATAGTCATCGAACAAACGATACGTCAGAAATTACCTAGCAACTTCCAAACTGCTGAATCTACGATGAAACATGGTCAGCTTGATAAAGTGGTTCAACGTAGTGAATTGAGGGATGTATTGACCCAAATAATAGAGATACATGCGGATAAGAAGGTGAGTAGTTAGATGGCAGGAGAATTATCGTTTGAACAACCGCTCATAGAGTTGCAACAAAAAATTAACGAATTAAAACAATTTAGTCAAGAAAAAGACATTGATTTTTCCGAAGAAATTGTTAGGCTAGAAGAGCGTTATAAAAAGTTAGAAGAAAATTTATACAAAGAATTGTCTGCTTCAGAAGTGATGCAGATGGCTAGGCATGCGATGCGACCTACTTCACTAGCTTACATCCATGAAATATTGGACTCATTCATTGAATTGCATGGTGACCGCTTGTATGGAGATGACTTAGCCATTGTTGGTGGTATAGGGAAGGTGAATGGCATTCCTGTTACCGTAGTTGGTCATCAGAAAGGGAAAGATACAAAGGATAATATCGCGCGTAATTTTGGTATGCCACATCCAGAGGGCTTCCGAAAAGCACTTCGTCTTATGGAACAAGCCAATAAATTTGGCAGACCCATCATCACATTTATAGATACACCCGGTGGATATCCAGGTGGTGCAGCAGAAGAACGTGGACAAGCGGAAGCGATTGCAAAGAACTTAATGGAAATGGCAGGATTCCGAGTTCCCATTATTAGTATTGTAATTGGAGAAGGAGGAAGCGGTGGTGCTTTAGCATTGGGAGTAGCCAATAAAGTATTAATGCTAGAACACTCCATTTATTCCGTAATATCTCCTAACGGTGCAGCTTCTATTTTGTGGAAAGATGCAAATAAAGCAGACGAAGCAGCAGAAGCAATGAAAATTACAGCTCGTGATCTCCATGAGTTAAAGGTCATTGATGGCATCATTCCTGAAGTCTTGGGTGGTGCGCACCGTGATGTGAAAGAGCAAGCATCGTATATGAAAAAAGAAATTCTTCATCATTTAACGGAACTGATGCAGCAAAGTGAAGAAGAAATTATACAGGGCCGTTACATGAAATTCAGAAATATTGGGGAATTTATGTTTATAAGTGATGAAGAAACACAGCAATCTTAAATATAGAGATACATAAAATAGGTTGGAGGAAGAGATCCA
The DNA here is from genome assembly GCF_004115085.1 of Longirhabdus pacifica. GTDB lineage: Bacteria > Bacillota > Bacilli > Paenibacillales > DSM-105158 > Longirhabdus > Longirhabdus pacifica. The sequence goes on from NZ_QXJP01000005.1 coordinate 130,678, forward strand.
TGCATAAGACAAAAATTGTTTGTACGATAGGACCAGCAAGTGAATCATTAGAAATGCTTCAAAAACTAATTACAGCAGGTATGAATGTAGCGCGCTTAAACTTTTCACACGGTGACTTTGCTGAACATGGTGCACGAATTGAAAACATTCGTAAAGCAAGTAAGGAATGTGGCAAAACGGTTGCGATTTTGTTAGATACAAAAGGACCTGAAATTCGTACTGGGAAGTTGAAAGAAGAGCCACTTGAACTTGTTCAAGGAGAAGAACTTACACTGACTACAGAAGAAATTTTAGGAGACATTCATAGAATTTCTGTTACTTACGATAAATTACCACAAGATGTGCAAATTGGTTCTACTATCTTGATTGATGATGGTCTCATTGGACTGAGCGTAAAGAAAATAGAAGGAACAGAAATTACATGCCACATCGTCAACGGTGGCACAATTAAAAGCAAAAAAGGTGTGAATGTTCCAGGTGTGAGTATTTCACTACCAGGAATTACTGAAAAAGATGCAAATGATATCGTGTTTGGTATAGAACAAGGAGTAGACTTCATTGCGGCATCTTTCGTTCGAAAAGCTTCTGATGTGCTCGAAATAAGAGAACTATTGGAGAAGCATAATGCTAGTCATATACAAATTATACCTAAAATCGAAAATCGTGAAGGTGTAGACAATTTAGACGAAATCATTGCTGTATCTGACGGATTAATGGTTGCACGTGGTGATTTGGGCGTTGAAATTCCAGCAGAAGAAGTACCACTAGTGCAAAAAGCAGCGATCCAAAAATGTAACGTAGCAGGTAAGCCAGTCATTACGGCAACACAAATGCTTGATTCTATGCAAAGAAACCCACGTCCTACTCGTGCAGAGGCAAGTGATGTGGCGAATGCTATTTTTGATGGTACAGATGCGATCATGCTATCTGGAGAAACAGCAGCAGGATCTTACCCGCTAGAGTCTGTACAAACGATGGCACGTATTGCAACATCAACAGAAAGTAGCTTGCCATACCGTGAAATCTTCATGAAACAAAGTGAAGCGCAGCAAACCAACGTAACGGAAGCGATCAGTCAAGCTGTATCCAACTCAGCATTAGACTTGAATGCGAGTGCGATTATTACTTCTACAGAAAGTGGTTATACGGCTCGTATGATTTCTAAATACCGCCCGAAAGCGCCAATCATTGCTATTACGCCACATGATCATGTGATGAGAAAATTATCCTTAGTATGGGGTGCCATTACGCTAAAGAGTGATAACGCAGATACTACAGATGAAATGTTCCAAATTGCACTAGACCGTTCTACAGAAGAAGGTCATATTAAAGAGGGCGACATCGTTGTCATTACTGCTGGTGTTCCTGTTGGACGCAGTGGAACAACTAACTTGATGAAAGTGCATCATGTAGGGGAATGGTTAGCTAAAGGTCAAGGTATTGGCTCACAAAGTGCAACAGGAAAAGTTGTCGTTGCTTCCTCACCACAAGAAGCAATGGATAAAGTAGTGGAAGGTTGTGTACTAGTCACGGCTTCTACGGATATCGAATACGTACCTGCAATGGAAAAAGCAGGAGCAGTAATCACGGAATCAGGTGGTATCACTTCACATGCTGCAATCGTAGGATTAAACTTGAGCATTCCTGTTGTAGTAGGTGTAGAAGATGCTACGAATATTTTAAAAGATGGCATGGAAGTTTCTGTTTATGGTGAGCTTGGTATTATCCGCGCTGGTAAATCCAACATCTTGTAAGTCATGCTTTAACCTATATAGTACAACCCAAACAAGCTGTCTCCCAAGTAGCTAAACTACGGAGGAGATGGCTTGTTTTTTATTATGTTTTATATAAGATGAAGAAATAATAAGATATAAGTTTGCGCCACAGTATCCTTTTAGGCTGTTGCTCAATTGAGTTTTTGTTGTCCTGGATTCCAATTAAATGTAAGCGAAGCGAACATCATAAAGAGAAGGGAGAATGCAGTGATAATGAGGGCATACACTAGCGATACATCCAAGTTGTTTCCTTGAATGACATGGTGAACGGCATCCACTAGATAGGAAAAGGGCATGCACTTAGCCACATATTGCAGCCAAGATGGAGCAGCATCCATACTGTAAAAAGCCTCACTCGTAAATAACATGGGAAAAGCAATCAGATTCGTGAGCATATTGCCTTGTCCTTCGTGTCTGGCAAAATTAGCTGTCACAATACTTAGCGCAGTAAAGCAAATGTTACCTAAAGTTAAAACGACAATAAGAATAAGGAAATGGAATATCGATATGCTCCATTCAAAAAATAAAATGCTAACTGCTAAAGTAAGTAACGTGAGTACGAAAGTGAAGAAAGAACGGACAAGCGTTAATATCGTAATAAAATAGAGACTCGAAGTAGGAGTTACATGAATTAATTTATATACTCCTTGATTTCGTTGTTGAATCATTTGAATACAAGACGTATTAAAAGCTCCGAACAATACGTTTAGTGTTAGTACACCCGTTAAAAGCTGTGGGAAATAACTTTCGTTTGTATACAGACCAAGTCCAACTAATAACCCAACTGGAAGCAAAGCACTCCAGATAATAGCATATATATCTCTGAAAATACCCTTGTTTAATAATAAAAAAATAGTGACAAACATACGTTTACCCTCCTGTTATAGATAAATATAAAGATTCCAAGTCTTCTTTTTGATGTTCCTCAAGTAATTGTTCAGGTGCTCCATCGAGAACAATACGTCCATTCTTCAACATTAACAATCTTGTAGCTAGTTTGCTCACTTCCTCCATATCATGGGAAGTAAGCATAATGGTTTTCCCTTTCTTTGCAAGGCTTGCGCTGAGTTGTTTGATATGGATACGTGCCTTTGGATCAAGTGATGCTGTAGGTTCATCCAAAAAGATGACAGATGGATCATACACAGTGGCTATAGCGATGGCTAACTTCTTTTTTTGTCCTCCAGAAAGTTTAGATGCTAAGGTGTGAGATACATCTTGTAATTCGAATTCACTCAAACTGACTTCACATTGAATAGGATTTAATTTCATGCGGTAAAAAGCTGCAAAAATTTGTATGTTTTCTTTTGCGGTCAAATCAGGAAAAAAAGGAGTTGTCTGCAATTGAACGCCTACTTGCTTCTGAAGTGACGTTGGAGCATACGTAATGGTTCCACTTTCCTGTTTTTGAATACCTAGGATGATATCCAGTAGTGTTGATTTTCCAGCTCCATTTTCTCCTGTTATAGCGATGACTTCCCCTTGTTTAATTTGTAAGGATATGTTGTTTAACACTGTTTTTGTTCCATAACGCTTTACTATGTTTTTCACATCAATCATAATGGGCATTTCTATTCACCTCATCTATATTTTATTTGTATAAACTTCATTGTATAAACAATGTTGGTTATTAAGCTGTAAAAAAACTCCCACTAAATATACTGGAAGTCATGTATATTGCTCATTGTTTTATTTTGCTTTTTTCTCATAAAGAAGTATAAGTTGTTCTATAAAAGAAATGTTAGTATCTATAATGTGCAATGAAGTTTTGAATGCTAATGCAGCATGTTCATCTAAATACTGTTGCTTTAGCACATATCCTTGTTCCCAATGTATTTTCTTTTGCTGAAGTTGTTCAAGATTTTGTTCTAACACTTCAAGTTGCTTTTCGTCATCCATTTTTTCGATGAGTGATATACCAACCATAAAATTGGACTGAACATCAAATGGGGGTTGTTTTAATGATTGTAATATTAGCTCTTCGTAAGTTTGCTCCCCCATGGTGGTGATCCCATATATTTTGCGTAACCTTGCTCCCGTTCGTTCTTCTGCTACTGTTTCAACAAGACCTTCTTTTTCCATTTTGTTTAATGCATAATATATCGAACCTGATAAGACGTTCGTCCACTGATCCAATCCATTTTCCAGAATCATTTGCTGTATTTCATAACCATGCATAGGCTTTTGTTTTAATAGCGCAAGTAATATTAAATTCGTCACTGTATATCCTTCTCTCTGTTCATTACAATATATTTAAACTCGTATATCCAACGTTGGTTATAATTATATCTATCATTTTTGGTATGTCAAGTTCGATTTAATATTTAGACGCGATTAATTGTTGCATTAGTAATTGCATTTGCTCCATTTGTTCATTGATTTTGTCTACTTGTTGCTGTAATTGTTGATTGTGGTTTTGAAGTTGTTGTAGTTGTTTTTCTTTTTTCTCTTTACATGGTTTGGGTTTGACATTGCCATTGAGAAGGACTAAAACTTGATGTTCTCCGGTTCGTTCCATGACACGGTATCCTTCACTAGCTATCGTAGCGATACCTTCTTTATTCGGTAAACAATACCCATCTACTTTACAAGTGCCATCATCGCGAACACGGAGTTGACCGATTAAACCGATGGTAGTCCATTCGCTTCTTTCACCACGCGGAGAATAGGTTTTGCTTGCATCATAATCATGATTTATTTTTCTTTTCTTTGTTTGTTTCATCGGAGTTATGACATTGCCCAATGCATCCAATTGTTCTGGAATGGTCTCTACTTCATAAATGTAACGTCCCCATTGATCCATTTCATATTGTCCCTGCCAGTGAAATTCAGATGAACCACTAACGATGCCGGGTGTAGCACTAGATATACCGAGGATGTAGTCGTCTTCGTTATTTGCGATGCGTACTTTTTTTCCTTGTAAAGTAACAAAGTAGCCAACATCCATAGCATGACCATCTACCGTTTCAAACATTTCCGCAAAATCACAGTTGTTACAATCTCCAAGTGTGATCCCGCTAAAGCAAGCATGCCCAGGTGCCATATCATCTCCTCGAATGACCGCCACTAGTCCATTACCACCTGTAACTCCGCCATTAGCGAGATGCCATGAGTTTTCAAATTTCGCTGTACCACTACGTCCCATAATATGTGCACTCGTTAGTCCTGCTGTACTTGTCATGATTCCTTCTGCATGAGAAGCTGCTCCTTGGGCTATGGTGCTGATTCCTTCTGTATGCGTAGCAAAACCAAGTGACATCGTTCCCGTACCTCCAGCGTGAGAACAGTTCCCCATGGCACTGGTGTCACACCCTTCGGCGTGAGCATTGTCCCCGAACGCCATCGTCCTAAACCCTTCTACATGTGTATTAATATTGCATGCCATAGTGGAACAACCTTCAGCATGACCGCCTGTAGCGAAAAAATCTGTAAATGTTAATACTCCTTCTGCGTGAGAAAAACAGCCAATGGCAGTAGTAACATTCCCTTCCGCATGAGCACCTGTTGCTCCAGCGAAATTAGTTATGCCTTCCGTATGGGAAGCTAATCCTGATGCTGTTGTTCCCAACCCTTCCGCATGACTAAAGAAATTGTTGCATAGCGTATCTTTTCCTTCCGCATGAGACGCGAAAGAAAGGGCCACGCTATTACATCCTTCTGCATGAGAAGCGTCGTCACCAGCCATAGAAAAAAGCCCTTCGGCATGTGTACCTTCTCCGCACGTAAACGTAAAGACACCTTCTGCATGGGAAGAACTGCCTAACGCAAATGATCCCGTTCCTTCAGCGTGAGAACCAAAGTCTCCACACGCAAACGTTTGGGCACCCTCTGCATGCGCTTGATTTCCAGACGCCATGGAGTTAAACCCTTCCGCATGGGAACCGAAATTGCCCATTGCAACCGTATTCAGCCCCTCGGCATGGGCATAGTCTACACTGGCTTGCGTTCCGCTGCCTTCTGCGTGCGCTTGATTGCCTGAAGCCATCGTTAGACTCCCTTCGCTGTGTGCATTGTCTCCACTTGCTAGAGTGAACAATCCTTCCGCATGCGCTTGATTGCCTGAAGCTACCGTTTGATTTCCTTCACTATGTGCATTGTCTCCACTTGCTAATGTTAGAATGCCTTCCGCATGTGCATTTACGCCAGAAGTCATGGTCGTATTGCCTTCTGCATGTGATGCCACACTATTTGCTTGTGTGCTGCATCCTTCACTGTGACTACAATCGCCATTTGCTACGGATAATAGCCCTTCACTATGGGCATTTGCGCCTTGTGCAATGGTTGTATTGCCTTCTGCATGTGAACATACTCCGTTTGCTACTGTATTACAGCCTTCCGCGAACGAACCATTCCCTTTTGCTGTTGTGTTTACTCCAAACGCATCTGAGCAAACACCGATGCTATTTCTATTACAAATCAATATATTCTACCTCCTCATGTTTTGCAGGTATATAGGTTATTGTATGGGGAAGGTAGTCAAATGGATTGGACAAAAGCCTAATATAAATATGTCAAAGAAATTAATCTGCTGAAAAACATAAGAATACGCCTCAGCTGCCAGGAGTAAAGATTGTGATGTAGAAACTTCTCCATCTTATGTTTAGCGGTAATAAGATGAGATTCACTTTGATTTTACATATGATAATGCAGTAAAATAGAATAAAGGTGTGACATGTACAAAGTGAAACAAGTCATGTGTTTACCTTATGTGTCGTATCAATAAAATAACTGAATTTTTTTGATGATAGAGAAGGAGGAGATCAATTGTTTCGTATTCTCGTTGTTATTATGATTGTTGTACCAGCGATTGAAGTGTTTGGGTTAATTACAGTAGGGAATTGGATTGGAGGATGGCAAACATTTGGTCTGATCATACTAACTGGTTTTGTAGGTGCTTTATTAGCGAAGAAAGAATCACAGAAAGTGTGGAACTATGCCAGAATGGAAATGTCCAGGGGTCGAGTTCCTGGTAATTCTATACTAGATGGCATTTGTATTTTTGCTGGCGGATTGTTGTTGCTTACCCCAGGCTTTTTCACAGATATAATTGGATTTTTATTAGTGCTGCCAGCTTCACGAGTGGTGTTCAGACTGTTTATCCTAAATTTAATCCGTAAAGGGATTCAAAGTGGTAAAATCCAATACATTAATCGTAGATTCTAAACTGAGAGCATACCTTTTAACATACCGATAACACTTGTATGTCATAATGAATTGAACATGCTGACAAAAAGAGACATAAAATGAGTTATGTCTTTTTTCTTTTTTTTCATGGGGAAATTTAGGGGTTTTCAGTATTGAAGTGTTGTAAACGTATAAATAGAAAGGGGAGTGCTCATCACAATGGATAAGCATGTATTTTCAGCATCTTCTCCGTATATTAATCGCGATCTCAGTTGGATTGAATTCAATTATAGGGTGCTGGAAGAAGCAAATGAAGACATGAATCCTTTGCTGGAAAGAGTGAAATTTTTAGCAATTGCTAGTAATAATTTAGATGAATTTATGAGTGTCCGAGTGGCGGAAACGATTGATCGCATGAATGCTGGGATAGACAAAGAAGACTTTTCAGGACTAAACCCTTTTGAATTATATGAGCAACTGATGGTTCGTTCATCACAAATGTTAAGGGAAATGTATGAGACATATCAAGGTTTAATGTCAGAGCTTTCTGATCAAGGTATGACGTTGATTACCGACTATGACCACTTAGATAAAGAGCAACAGCAAGAAGTTGATCATTACTATAGAGAAATTATATTTCCTGTACTTACACCCATGGCAGTAGACCAAAGTAGGCCTTTTCCACTTATTCATTCACTCGAGTTATATATTTCTGTTTTATTGCAGAAAGCAGATGGAGAGGATCAGCATGATCCATATTTCGTTTTAATTCAGATTCCATCGATTCTACCTCGATTCTTTCCATTATCTAAAAGAGATAAGAACGGTAATACCGTCTTTATATTGTTAGAAAAAATTATAGAAAAACATCTAGATTCATTGTTTGGTGGCTATACACCTATGTGCATGCATTGTTTTCGGATTACGCGCAATGCCGACTTGTCTCTAAACGAAGAAGAGGCTGATGATTTGTTGGATGAGATAGAAAAGCAATTGCACAGTCGTAGGAGAGGCGCTCCGATACGTTTAGAGGTTGAGGCAGGTTTTCACCCTTATCCGATGGCCATACTAAAATCGGAGCTCGAGGTAGATGATATTTGTTATGTCAAAGGCGGTCCCCTTCATTTAGGATTTTTGATGTCGTTTGCTAGCAGCATAAAAGATAAACAACACTTGCGTTATCCAGCGATAAAACCAGCGTATCCAAAAGAATTTCTACATGTAGATGACTTATTTTCTGTCATTAGAAAAAGAGACGTGCTTGTGCATCATCCTTACGAATCTTTCGATGCCGTTCACGACTTTATCGAGCAAGCTGTAGCAGACCCAGATGTGCTTGCCATCAAAATGACGATGTACCGAGTAAGTGTACATTCGGCCATCGTGCAAGCGCTGGTGACAGCTGCTCAAGAAGGTAAGCAAGTCACGGTCATCGTGGAATTGAAGGCAAGGTTTGATGAGGCGAAAAACATACAGTGGGCAAAAGTATTAGAGAAGGCAGGATGCCACGTCGTATATGGTCTTATCGGTTTGAAAACGCATGCCAAAATCATGCTCGTTGTTCGTAGAGAAGGAGATAAATTAAAGCGCTACGTTCACGTAGGGACAGGAAATTATAATGATAGTACCGCTGCCCTTTATACTGATATTGGACTCTTTACAAGTAACACGATCGTTGGTGAAGATGCATCCGCGCTTTTTAACGAAGTGACAGGATACTCTTCGCTTTACGATTGGAAGACGTTCTCTGTTGCCCCTAATGATTTGAAACCGAAATTAATACAATTAATAGAACGAGAAATGGAGTTTGCCAAGCAAGGCAAGCAGGCTCGCATTATCGTTAAAATGAATTCTCTATCCCATAAAGATATGATAGATAAACTGTATGAAGCATCTGAAGCGGGAGTGAAGATAGATTTGATCATTAGAGGGGTCTGCTGTCTTCGCCCTGGTTTGGAAAAGTGGAGCGAGAACATTAATGTAATCAGCATTGTTGATCGTTTCTTAGAGCATTCTCGTGTGTTTTATTTTCATAATGACGGTAACTTCGATGTTTACTTATCGAGTGCAGATTGGATGACAAGAAATTTAACGAGAAGAGTAGAATTGATGTGTCCTATATATGATCCTTCCCTTAAAGTTACATTTTTGAATATGCTTGAACTCAATTTACAAGATAACGTCAAGGCTAGAAAGTTGTTGTCTTCAGGAAAGTACGTTCATATAGAAAATGATCTGCCCAAACTTAGAAGTCAGTTCGAACAGATCAATATAAGCACGTGGAAAAAATAGATAAGTTGGAATGAACTTGTTCAACCAACTTATTACCACTATTCATTAAAATTTAAGGTGGAACTCCATGTTCCATATACACTCAAAAATCTTTCTTTTTTGATTTACTTCCCAATGCTCTATATCCCAATTGGATGATGAATGAGGTTGCACGATGAGCTTTTGTTCCTCCAGTTGGGTAGAGAGCGACGTGATGGGTTGCTTTTGGCTTCGATCTAGCGCTGCACTCATCAGTAAAATGGAACCTAGACGAAACACAAGATCTATATCTCCGTCCATTAACATATTTTTATATTTTTGAGCGTACTGCATTGCTTTCTTTTTCGTCTGAAATGAAGCAATGAGGCAGATAATGACCCATTCTCGGTGAGACAGTACCCCAAATGATTGTCCAATTAGTAAATCAAACGTATGCCCTTTTGGAGCATATGGATCGATGATGGCCCCAAATAGAGAAAGCCTAGAGGCGATGTGTACATATGTTTTTTCTTGTTCTCCCCATGCTTGTTCAGCACATAATGCGTTGAAAAGCTGCATTGCAAATTCCTCCACTTGATGCACATGCGGTATAGGGACCATTGGTATTTTGGCGTACAGTCGTTTCACACATCGATCTAAAATGTCGTCTGTATGATAATCTGGGGAAAAATGATGAATAGCTAGTCCATCCCTCAAACTGAACTCGCTGAATAACAGTTGAGATGGCTGCATATATTCGTAAATAACCTGAAATAGCTTCATCCCTGGGATGATAAGATCTCTTCTATCTTTCGCTAATCCTTCTACTTGACTTAATTGTTGTTCTGTTCTAGAAGTAATAAAATTATGGAGCTCATGAATTTGAGTCATGGTCATTTCATATCCGTGTTTTTGTTTTAGTGGGTATTTTCGTTGCTTTTGATGTATTTTACATATCGTACGTGTTGCACCGCCGATACAGACTAAAGGTAAATGGGGATGCTGGTTTAACCATGAAAGTGCAGAAAACTCTTTTTCTAAGTCCTTCTTGAGCATCATTTGTTGTTCAGAAGTCATCAACCCTTGGTGAGTGTACTTTTTAAATACATTTACAGCACCAAAAGGAAGGGACGTGCTGTGTATAATTTTACGATCGCGAAAATAGACCAGCTCACTGCTTCCACCACCAATGTCAATAAAAAAACCTTCTTGAATAGGTAAATAGTATGTGGCACCAATAAATCCATACATGGCTTCTTCTTGACCGTTTAATACATCAATCGTTAGCCCTGTTTTCATTTCCAAGTACTGCTTAACGTGTTGGGTGTTATCAGCATTACGAATAGCTGCGGTAGCCACGGTATGGATTGTAGCAACATGATGAAGGTGACAAAGATTTTTATAATGTAAAAGTGTAGAAACAATATCGTCCAGCTCTTGTATGGGAATGTCATTATTGGATGATAAACGCTGGCTTAATCTTGCTGTATACTTATTTTTATCTAATATGTGCAGCGTATTGATGTTCGTTTTCTCAAAAATAGAGAGTCGAATCGTATTCGAACCAATGTCAATAATTCCTATTCTTTGCAACAATATGATTACTCCTTTAACTCTTTATCTTCATTAATCATAAACATTTTTTTGAAAAAATCAAATCTTTTTATGAAGTCGATAATGAATTTCTATAGGAGAATGGTTCACTTATTGTTCAAAATAAACTATTATTAATAGTACGTCTATAGATAGCGTTTTCACTTTTGAATATTTTGTGAATTCTTGTTCAAATAGGAGGAAAAACAAAGCTTACGCTTAGCTGTGTTTTCCCAACTGTTTGAGCAGCGCTCTATGACTCCAATCAAAATCAGTTAGCTGCATCTGCATGTTCATCATTTTGCCATGATCGTTGCAACTCAGTTTACTAGAAGTCACAAGCAGAAACAGCAGTGAACTTTTTGAGTGATTTAAATAGGATGAAGAAACCGTAGAGCATACTTTTACAAGTTACCAGTCCTGAACAGTATGATGACGATATGTTTTCATCTTATGTATAGTGGTGATAGGTTGTCTGAATATAGGGGAAATTAGAGAAATGCCATTTCGTTCAACCTAGATAGATTTTAAATTACATAGTAAAAGGAGAGAAAAACATGACTGCGACAAAAGGTTTAGAAGGTATTGTAGCAACAACATCTGCTATAAGTTCCATTATAGACGGTGTGCTTACTTATCGAGGTTTTAACATTGATGAGCTTGCAGAGAAGTCTACGTTTGAAGAAACGGTATATTTACTGTGGTATGGTAAGTTGCCATCAGAACAAGAACTGAAAAACTTAAAAAGTCAGTTGGGACAATCCGCTGCAATTTCTACTGAGATTATAGATGCGATAAAGTCCTTTCCAAAAAACATAAATAGCATGTCTGTATTGCGCACGTTAGTCTCCATGCTTGCGATCTTTGATAGTGAAGCAGAAGATATGTCCGAAGAGGCTAACGTTCGTAAAGCGATTAGGCTACAAGCTCAACTTCCAACATTAATAGCAGCATTTGCTCGCATCCGTGAAGGAAAAGAGCCCGTTGCTCCAAAATGTGATGTCTCCATCGCTTATAATTTCCTCTATATGCTAAAAGGGGAAGAGCCAGACACTGTTGAAGTGAAAGCGTTGGACAAAGCATTGATTTTACATGCGGATCATGAATTGAACGCTTCTACATTTGCAGGAAGGGTAACGGTTGCTACACTTTCGGATATGTATTCTGGTGTCACTTCTGCGATCGGTGCGCTCAAAGGCCCACTACACGGTGGTGCAAATGAGCAAGTGATGACGATGTTGGAAGAGATTGATACGCTGGATAACATTGAGCCTTATATTATGGATAAATTGAATAACAAAGTTAAAATCATGGGATTTGGTCATCGTGTATATAAAGATGGAGATCCCCGTGCCAAGCATTTACAACAAATGTCTAAGCAACTAGGGGATATGACGGGTAATCATAAATGGTATGAAATGTCCATAAAAATAGATGATCTTGTGACCAATACGAAAGGGTTAAAACCGAATGTAGATTTTTATTCTGCTTCTGTTTATACCAGTTTAGGTATTGCTAGAGATCTATTCACTCCTATTTTTGCTATCAGTAGAATGTCTGGATGGACAGCACATATTTTAGAACAATACAGCAACAATCGCTTAATTCGCCCTAGAGCAGATTACATTGGAGAAAGCCATCAAGCATACGTACCAATCGAAGCGAGAGGTTAAATACGAAAAAAACATTATAGCAGTTGAACTATTTCATCATTTTCATCATAATAAAAGATGTTGAATATTCTAATTTCATTTTTTATTCAACATCTTCATTTCTATTCTGTACAAATCTTCAGTGAGTAGAAATGGTGGAAACGGGGGCATTACTATGACTCCCGTTGTATTTGTGAGCAGACTAAGGAGGAAATAAACGTGACTCAATTTAAATTTTATGAACAACCTACCGAAGGTGAAAAAATTACGATTCAAAATGGGAAGTTAAATGTTCCTAATCATCCTATTGTGCCATTTATTGAAGGAGATGGAACAGGTCCTGACATATGGAAAGCTGCACAAAGCGTGCTAGATGCTGCTGTCGAGAAGGCATATAACGGAGAAAAGAAAATTGCATGGTATGAAATTTATGCTGGAGAAAAAGCATTTAATCGCTATAACGCTTGGTTGCCAGAAGATACAATTGAAGCTGTAAGAGAGTACTTGGTTGCAATTAAAGGGCCATTAACGACACCAATTGGTGGAGGGATTCGCTCCCTTAACGTTGCTTTGCGACAAGAATTAGATTTATATAGTTGTGTGCGTCCTGTTCGTTATTTTGACGGTGTACCATCGCCAGTTAAACATCCAGAACTTGTGGACATGGTTATTTTCCGTGAAAATACAGAGGATATTTATGCTGGTATTGAATATCAATCTGGTTCGCCAGAAGCGAAAAAGTTAATAGAGTTTTTACAAACAGAATTATCTGTACAAAACATTCGTTTCCCAGATACTTCAGGTATTGGTATTAAGCCCGTTTCTTCCGAAGGTACAGGTCGCTTAGTACGCTCTGCTATTGAGTACGCAATTAAACACAATCGTAAAAGCGTCACACTAGTACATAAAGGTAACATTATGAAATTTACAGAAGGTGCCTTTAAAAACTGGGGTTATGAGTTAGCTGAAAGAGACTACGCTGACCAAACGTTTACATGGGGACAATATGACCGCATTAAAGAAACAGAAGGTGTGGATGCTGCAAATGCTGCGCAAGAACAAGCGATTGCAGAAGGAAAAATTATCATTAAAGATGCGATTGCTGACATCGCATTGCAACAAGTATTGACAAGACCGAAAGATTTTGATGTTATCGCAACGTTGAATTTGAATGGAGATTACTTATCTGATGCATTAGCTGCACAAGTGGGTGGTATTGGTATCGCTCCAGGAGCGAACATCAACTACAGCACAGGTCATGCTATTTTTGAAGCAACTCATGGTACAGCACCAAAATATGCAGGATTGGACGTTGTAAACCCTGGTTCTGTTATTTTATCTGGTGTATTGATGTTAGAACATCTTGGTTGGAACGAAGCAGCAGATTTAATATATAAAGGTATGGGAACTTCCATTTCTCAAAAAAACGTAACATATGACTTTGCACGTTTAATGGAAGGTGCTAATAAAGTGAAGTGTTCAGAGTTTGGGGAACTAATTATAAAAAATATGAAGTAGGGGGAAGAAGATCATGGGGATTCAACGTAAAAAAGTAACGGTTGTTGGTGCAGGATTAACTGGTTCTACTACTGCTTTAATGTTAGCGCAAAAAGAATTAGGGGATGTTGTACTTATTGACATTCCGCAAATGGAAAATCCGACAAAAGGGAAAGCATTAGACATGCTAGAAAGTAGCCCCGTACAAGGCTTTGACAGCAACATTATCGGTTCTGCTAATTATGAAGATGCAGCAGATTCTGATGTGGTTGTCATTACAGCAGGTATTGCTCGTAAGCCAGGCATGAGTCGTGATGATCTAGTTAATACGAATGCTGGCATTATGAAATCCGTATGTGAAAACATTAAAGAAAAATGCCCGAATGCGTTTGTTATCATTTTAAGTAATCCAGTGGATGCGATGACATACGTTGCTTACAAAACGCTAGGTTTCCCTAAAGAGCGTGTAATTGGTCAATCTGGCGTATTAGATACAGCTAGATACTTTACCTTTATTTCTCAAGAGTTAAATGTTTCTGTGGAAGATGTGCACGGATTTGTACTAGGTGGTCACGGTGACGATATGGTTCCACTCGTTCGTTATACTAACGTAGCTGGTATACCGGTAGATACATTGATTGCCAAAGATAAACTAGATGCGATTGTACAACGTACACGTACTGGTGGCGGTGAAATTGTCAGCTTAATGGGTAACGCAAGTGCCTATTACGCTCCAGCAGCATCCTTAGTACAAATGACAGAAGCAATTTTAAAAGATAAAAAGAGAGTGCTTCCATCCATTGCCCTACTGGAAGGTGAGTACGGATATAAAGACTTATTTATAGGTGTTCCGACTGTCATTGGTGGTAGCGGTATTGAGAGAATTATCGAAGTAAGTTTGACAGATGATGAAAAGGCAGCTTTAGATACTTCCGCTGCATCTGTTAGCAAAGTGATTAAAGTGGTAGAAAATATTTAGATATAGTAGAATCTAAATAAGAGTTTTACAAAAGGGAGTACTCGTAATAGGGTGCTCCCTTAACAAGCGTAAAGCATCTGAATACATGGTGTTAAGGAGGAATAAAAGTTGAATTCATATGAGTTAGTTAGAAATACACATATCATTGTGGGATTAGTACTGTTGATTTATACGATTTTCCCTGTTGTTCTCGTTACGATTTCACAGCGAGGTACCCGATTTGCTTCTACGATGGTGTTAATCAATCGTATTGGACAATATTTGTTAGTAGTAGGCTTTCTTACAGGTGGATATATGGTAAGTAAGTTTGATTACACTCTGCTATGGATGATCTTGGCTATCCTGTTATTGTTAGTCATGTTTGCGATGTCTGGTATGATGACAAAGCCACTGAAAGCATTTAAAAAAGGAGAAGGGAATCCAGCATTAGCGAAAAAAGTACTTATTTTCAGTGTTGTGAATGCCCTGACTGTCATTGCCATTGTTGTCATTATGTATCACCCAGAATGGTTGTAATAAGAGGTGTAAACTTGTAGCTTATTATTTCTTCATCTTATATAGATAAACGATAAAACCTTTGATAGCGTGGTTTGTACTGAGGGGGATTGATTATGAAGCAATTTTTTCAAAGTGCATATGATCTGATAGTGGAAACATCAACAGTGCTTCCAGCAGATGTAAGACAAGCAATACAAACTGGACAAGAGAATGAAAACAAAGGTACGCGTGCCACACTAGCCATGTCGAGGATAGCGGAAAATATTACGATGGCGGAAAGTAACGTGTCTCCAATATGTCAAGATACAGGCATGCCCACGTTTATCATTCATACGCCTGTTGGCGCAAATCAGTTGGAAATGAAAAAGCAAATACAACATGCGATTGTACAAGCAACAAAAGATGGGAAGCTACGCCCCAATTCTGTTGATTCGATTACAGGTGAAAATTCTGGAGATAATTTAGGATTAGGAACACCTGTGATTCATTTCGAACAATGGGATCAAGATCAGATAGAAATGAAGCTTATTTTAAAAGGTGGCGGCTGTGAGAATAAAAATATTCAATACAGTTTGCCAGCGGAATTAGAAGGTTTAGGTAAAGCAGGTCGTGATTTAGATGGGATTAGAAAATGTATTCTGCACGCAGTGTACCAAGCGCAAGGACAAGGCTGCGGTGCTGGTTTTATCGGTGTCGGCATTGGTGGAGACAGAACTACAGGCTATGATTTGGCAAAGCAACAGTTATTCCGTAAAGTAGAGGATACCAATCCACATTCTGAATTACGTCAATTAGAAGACTATATCATGGAAAAAGCCAACCAGCTCGGTATTGGCACGATGGGCTTTGGTGGTGAAGTCACTTTATTAGGATGTAAAATCGGGAGTATGCATCGATTGCCAGCAAGTTTTTTCGTTTCTGTAGCCTATAATTGTTGGGCATTTCGTAGACAAGGTGTATGGATTAATCCAGAC
Organism: Longirhabdus pacifica; assembly: GCF_004115085.1. Lineage (GTDB taxonomy): Bacteria > Bacillota > Bacilli > Paenibacillales > DSM-105158 > Longirhabdus > Longirhabdus pacifica. The sequence goes on from NZ_QXJP01000005.1 coordinate 147,020, forward strand.
AACGGAGCCATTACGAAATGGTTGTATGAAAAAGGTGATACGGTTCAGATGAAAGAAGAACCAGTAGAAGGGAAAGAAGAACAAAAAGAAGTCGTCCTTCACACACCGATTACGGAAGAGCAAGTAAGACAATTAAAAGTAGGCGACGTTGTCATTATTAACGGCCCAATGTATACAGGCAGAGACGCTATTCATAAACACTTAGTAGACCATGATGCACCAGTAGATTTAAACGGTGCTGCACTGTATCACTGCGGTCCGGTGATGCTCAAAGATGGTGAGGAGTGGGAAGTAAAAGCAGCAGGTCCAACGACGAGTATTCGTGAAGAACCTTATCAAGGTGACATTATGAAGAAGTTCGGTATTCGCGCTGTAATAGGTAAAGGTGGAATGGGTAGCAAAACGCTGCAAGCATTACAAGAACACGGCGGTGTGTATCTGAACGCGATTGGTGGAGCAGCCCAGTATTATGCTAAGTCCATCAAGAAAGTAACAGGTGTTGATTTTATGGAATTTGGTATTCCAGAGGCGATGTGGCATTTTGAAGTGGAACAGTTCGCTGCGATCGTAACGATGGATGCACATGGAAATAGTTTACATGCGGATGTAGATCAAAGTTCGTTAGAGAAACTATCTGCTTTTAAAGATAAAGTTTTTTAATGTAATCATAATAACTGCAATCATCATACAAAAAAGAGCTGTGCTAGTCCTTACTGCATCCTAAAAGCTAGAGTATGAATCTAGCATTTTCGGTCAACTGTATAAGATGAAGAAATAATGAAATACAACCTTTACGCCTCAGTAGTTAGGCGTAAAGGTTGTGATATAGAGATTTCTCCGTCTTATGTATAGCGGTAATAAGTTGGTTGAACTTGTTTCTCCAACTTATCTAGCATAGCTCTTTTTATACATTTTATAAAATAAACTCTCTCATTATCTTGGGTAAATAGGGAATAACAATATTAAACCAAAAATCATATAAATAAGATCCAAACCATGGAATAGGTTGTAGTATATGTACGAGATAGTGGAATGCAACAAAATAAAAAATTCCAGAAAAAATAACATAGATGAAATCCTGTGCAAAAGATTTATCACTTTTAATAGCAAACATAGAAGGTAATAACTTCATACGGAATTTGAACGGATATAGAAGTAAAATACCGTCAGAATTAAACATATCCAATAATAGATGAGAAGCAAATGCGATCATAAAACTATAAAGGACTACATCCGATACAGGTATAATTTTAGTGAAAAATAAGTAAAGCAAAATAAGAGCAAGTAAGGAATGTGTAAATCCTCTATGTTTAATAAAAGATAACTTCCCCAAAATTTTTGCTACCATTCGAAATGGTTGATGACGAGCTAAAAATGAATCGTCATCATCTAAATCCGGTGCCATAGACAAATAATAGCCCCCCATAATGGCAATGACCGTTTCATTAGACATAACGGGTTGGTCAAAGTGAAGAAGAGTTCCCTGAACTGCGACCAAGCCTACGATGTGATGAACCTTATGATTCATATCTTCTTTCACTCCTTCACTATTATTATAGCACGTACGTTTGGTATCGTCATTTTTTACATTGCGTTAACAGATGAATAGCCAACTTATGATACGATAATAGAACATAGCAGTGTATAAACATAAAGAATGGAGTTGCAAAATGAATCGTTTCCGAGTAAAACTTACGTTAATATTTGTATTGTTAATAGGTGCATCGGTACTTGTTGCGGGAGTTTTTACAGCAGGACAACTAAAACAATCTTACTTAGATTCCTTAAAAGAAAATATGGAACGTGGTATTCGTATTATTATGTCATCGATAGAATGGGAAGATGAAATAACGAAGGCAAACGAATCCAATATAGCATATTTTGAAGCACAAGCGGCTGAAATGAAACAGTACCTCGATCACCGTATTACATTTATTGCACTAGATGGAACCGTACTTGGTGATTCGGATGATGTTGCGGAGAATATGAATAATCATCTGGATAGAGAAGAGATTGAGGAAGCAAAGACAACACTTCAAGCTGCTTTTTCTACTCGTTACAGTACTACATTGGAGCAAAATATGTTGTATGCAGCCGTTCCTGTGATAATAGAAGGGGAGCTGTTAGGTTTTGTTCGTTCTGCTGTTAGTTTAAATGCGGTAGACTTTCAAATTCAGACGATGTGGGAATACCTTATTGTTGGGCTACTGATTTTGTTCATCATTGCTGGTGTTGTAAGTTATCGTATTGCACAGAAACTGACAAAACCGCTGGAGAAAATTATGGGTGTTGCTGCGCAAATTAGTGATATGAACTACACCGAAAGAGTGCCCATTTACTCTAGAGATGAAATTGGAAAATTAGGAAATGCTATCAATACGATGGCTTCTAGTTTACAACAACAAATGAAAAAGATAAAAGAAAATGAAACAAGGTTAACGAGTGTATTGGAAAATATGGTGAGTGGAGTCGTGATGATTGACCATCATGGAAAAGTGGCGCTCATCAATCGTGCTGCTGAAGAAATTATTGGCTACGAGGCAGACAATGTGTTAGGCAAACCGGTGGAACAAGCAAACCAACCTATCGAATTACAAGAGATGATTGAGAAATGCATGTTCACCAAGGAATCCATCCGAAGTGAAATTGTCATATATTATCCTTCTGAGCGCGTATTGGAAGTGAGTCTTGCTCCATTGGAGAAAGATAGTAAGAGAACGGGTATTGTTATCGTGCTGCATGACATTTCCGAAATAAGACGACTGGAAAACATGCGGAGTGAGTTTGTTGCCAACGTCTCTCACGAATTAAAAACACCTATTACTGCCGTAAAAGGATTTGCAGAAACGTTAATGGCTGGAGCAGCGGAAAATAAAGAAACGCTAGATTCTTTCTTGAAAATCATTTATGATGAAAGTGCAAGATTAGATCGGTTAATTGCAGATATTTTACAGTTATCTAAAGTGGAATCGAAACGGGTTGTATTACAATTTTCACCTATCCATATGACGACGTTCATGGAAAAAATGTTTAATATGATGCAATCACAGGCCGAAGAAGAAAAAATAAGCTTAACGATGAATGTAGATGAAGAAATCTATGTCGAAGCGGATGAAGATCGACTACAACAAATTGTGCTGAATGTTTTATCCAATGCGATTAACTATACGTTGGAAGAAGGTTCTGTTCATGTTAGTGTGACATTCATTCAAAAGAACACAAAAAGTGAAGAAGATGCTATTGAAATAAAAATACAGGATACCGGAATTGGTATTCCGAAAAAAGATCTGCCGAGAATTTTTGAACGATTTTATCGAGTGGACAAGGCTAGATCAAGGAGTTCCGGTGGAACAGGTCTCGGGTTATCTATTGTTAAGCATTTAATAGAATTACACCACGGTACTATCTCCGTAGAAAGTAAGGTAGGGATTGGTTCTACTTTTATCATTGAATTACCAGTGTTGCAAGAAGGGTTAACATTGGATTAATATAGTATAGAGATTGTTTTTACAAATAATGTGGATGAAACTAACGGAATAAGATTGTCGAAATTTGTGTGACTTTGCATAATGGGAGGGGGTATGATGGTGCCCAAAATTCTTGTAATAGAAGATGAACCAACACTTTCTAGGCTGCTTCAATACAACTTAGAGCAAGAGGGATTTGATACGCTGCTCGTGGACGATGGGGCAGTGGGTTTAGAAACAGCGGCAAAAGGTAGCTTTGATCTCATCATACTGGATATTATGTTGCCCAATCTAAACGGTCTGGAAATATTAGGAAAGCTCAGACAAAAAGGAAACAAAACACCTGTCATTATGTTAACGGCTCGGAATACAGAAGAAGAAGTGGTACAAGGCTTACACCATGGAGCAGATGATTATATAACAAAACCGTTTGGTGTGGCAGAATTACTTGCACGGGTAAGTGCTGTTCTTCGAAGAACAAAATCGGATCTTATAGAAGATCATCAGCATGCTGATCATAAAGTGATAGAAATAGGCGAATTGAAAATATTTCCAGAAAAGTATGAAGTACTGTTAAATAACGAACAAATTAGTTTGCGACCCAAAGAGTTTGAAGTGCTACTGTACTTAGTACAACGACAAGGTGTCGTTATTACAAGAGATGATTTGATGAACGTCGTATGGGGATTTGATTACATTGGTGGTCAACGTACGGTAGACGTTCATGTTAGCTCACTGAGAAAGAAATTAGAAATGAACCAAGAAACGGTACAAATCGATTCCATCCGTGGAGTAGGGTATAAATTAGTAGTAAAAGACATGTCATTAAAATAATAAAATGATTTTAAAAGTATAAAAGAAGCGGACAGCTACTCCATAAGAGTAGCTGTCCGCTTTTGTAATGGTATTCAACTTTGATATTTATTTAGGTTGAACATCTACTTATCTTTGACATCAAAAATTCCTTTTGCTCCTAGCCAAAATAATAGTGTGAGTGCGCCTGCAACCATTAAAAGAGGAGCTACAAATATCATAAAACTATTCATTGTCAATCACTCCTTTTTTCCTTTTACGTATTCCGTATCAAATAAAAATAATCTTACTAATAAATAAAGTGATGGGATTAAAATAAACAAACCAAGGATAAAGACAATAATAAGTGTAATGGCCATCGTATCATTAGTAAAGTGATCATAAATCGTTAAATAAGGATACAATAAATAAGGAAGATGGGATGCACCATAACCGAAAAAGGCAAATGCAAACTGCAACATGACAAATATAAATGCTAGCCCACCTCTTTGCTTCGTCCATGTAAAATAAACAGCAATAATAAAGCATAAGAAAGAAAGAACAAACACCCAAGATATATCTACCATATTTTCAAAGTGTTCAGGGTTATGCTGATTGATAGCGAAAAATACAAATAAACTTGCAATGATGGTCGGTAAACTCCACCCTAAAGCATACCTACGAACGATCATATATGCTGGATTATCATTCGCCTTCTGTGCGTAAAACGTTAAAAACATCGCTGAAATGTAAAGCACACTAACGATTGCAAGTAATACGACAGACCAAGAATAAGGACTAGTAAACAGTTCTTTATATAAAAATTGTATTTGTCCATCATTCTCCACAATAAATCCACCTTCAGAAATCGTTAAAACAGTGGAGAGGGAAGCGGGAATTAATAATCCCGTTGCCCCGTATAGAAACAAATAAAATTTATTGTTTTTCGATCCGTACGTGCTGAATGCATAGTATGAACCACGTATTGCTAATAAAATGAGGGCAATACTTCCTGGAACGAGCAATCCTGTTCCGTAGTAATACGCCGTATCTGGAAAAAAACCAATTATACCAACAAAGAAAAAAACAAAAAATACATTTGTAACTTCCCAAACGGGCGATAAATAACGTTCGATCAAGGGATGTATTTGATGCTTTTCCCCTTTTAATTCACTATAAAAACTAAAGAATCCAGCACCGAAGTCGATGGAAGCAACAATCATATAACCATATAGGAAAATCCAAAGTACGGTTATACCTATAATTTCATAACTCATCTTCTAGCTCTCCCTTACATACCGTTTTGTTTAATTTCTTCTTCAGCAGGATAATTACGGAAGACTTTACGTAATACACGTACACACGTAATACCTAATACAAGGTACAATGCAGAGAAGAGATATAGCATCGTATCTACATTTTTAGATGTCGTTGCACCTTCGGCTGTTTTCATAATGCCATTTAGTATCCAAGGTTGTCTTCCTACTTCGGCAAAAATCCAACCTACTTCAATCGCGATCATTGCTAAAGGTCCAGCAATGACAATACATCTCAGTAAAAGAGGGTGATGAGGATTCCATTTTTTTATGACTAAACATAATACATAAATAAGTGCGAGGGTAGTCAATGTCATCCCAATGAGCACCATCAGATCGAATAAGTAATGTATCCATAATGGTGGTACTAACTCTGGATCAAAATCGTCAAGCCCTTTTACGACGGTGTTTATACTATTACCTGATAAAATACTTAACGCATAAGGTATTTCAAGCCCATACTTTACTTCATTATCTTCCGTCAAAATACCACCGAAGATCAGCGGCGCTTTATCTGTTGTTTCAAAGTGCCATTCTGCAGCAGCTAATTTTTCTGGCTGATATTCTGCTAAATATTTCCCGGAGAAATCACCTACAACTGCTGTCCCAACGGAGAAAACAAGTGCTGCAATCATCGTCAGTTTCAACGCTTTTTTATGATAAACATGCTTTCTTTTTTTCAATAATGAAACGGCTGCAATGGCAGCTAATATAAATGCGGAAGTCATGTAAGAAGAAAGTAATACATGGCTTACCTTAGTTGGCATCGCAGGGTTAAACATCGCTACAATGGGTTGGATGTTAATTAATTGTCCATCGACAATATCGAAACCTTGCGGTGCATTCATGAAAGCATTCACTGTTGTAATGAAAAATGCGGAAGCAGAAGCTCCAATAGCAACAGGGATAAGTAGCAAAAAGTGAACCATTCTGTTTTTAAAACGGTCCCACGTATATAAGTAAATACCTAGAAAAATAGCTTCAACAAAAAACGCAAAAGTTTCCATAAATAAAGGCAGCGCAATCGCTTGCCCAGCAACTTTCATAAATTGTGGCCACAGTAAACTTAATTGTAAACCAATACAAGTTCCTGTAACGACACCGACTGCGACGGTAATAACAAAGCCTCTAGCCCATCGTCTAGCAAGTAATAAATAATGCGGATCATTTCGTTTAATTCCAATCCATTCTGCTAATGCAATCATGATAGGGACTCCCACACCTATCGTCGCAAAAATAATATGAAAAATAAGCGTAAAAGAAGTCAATATCCGGCTAAAAATGACAGGATCATATAAATACATGATGTTCACTCCTAAAAAAAGAAAATGTATGATCACCTATGTGAATTTTGTCACATGAATGAAGTTTGTAATATTGCTCAGCACCACGAAGGGGTAAAAAAATCCATCTTTTTTATGAACCGAAAATTCGTCCCAGTAATGCAAAAAGCATAATACCTGCAACGACGAGACACAAAATAATTAACTTTTTCTCTTGTTTTTCAGATCGATTTTTGTTCGATTCCACGGTTGTCACCTACTTTTATCAATTTATACATTACAAACCATCATTTATGTCACATATTCAGCTTAATGTAGAATTTATTATACTACATCATTGTGACTTTTTTCACATATTTTTTGAATAACATTTGAACAACACCATCCAATTTTATCCACTTATTCCATTCTGAAATGTTGGACAAGTGAAAGTAATTGATTAGACATCTCTCGCATTTTGTCTGTTTGTACAGCAGCTTCCTGCATTCTTTTGTTTTGCTCTATGGATGTACTGTTCATTTGTTGCACTCTTCCTGTTGTATGTTGTGCGATAGCGCTGATTTCATCTATAGAGGAGACGACTTGATTTTTTCTTGCTTTTGCTTCATTTGTTTCTTTTAGAATAACTTTCATATGTTCACTGACATGTTCCGTTACTGATTTTATGGATTGAAAATGAGAGGATGTATCTTGCAACGCCTCATTTTGCACTAAAATATCTTCTTTTGTTTTATGCATGTTGCGTTCTACATCATTAATTTTTTCCTGAAGTTGTTCTAATGTTTGCACAATATCATCTGACGTTTGTTTTGATTCATGTGCTAATGTTCTAATTTCATCGGATATAACACTGAATTGCTTTCCTTCTTTCTTCGCTTGGGCAGCAATGATAGAAGCATTAATAGATAGTATGTTCGTTTGACTTGCAATATCATTTACTTTGCTGGTCATACTATAAATCTCATTTGTTTGTGCAATAAGTTGCTGCATCGATGCGGACATTTGTTGAAGTTGGTTTTCTGATTGTACAGATATGTGTTGTAATTGTTGCATGGACTGCATCCCTAATGTTGTTTTTTCTAATGATGAATCACTTTCAGATTTCATTTTATCTGAGGATGCTGCAATATGCTCCATCTGTTCATCTAATGCGTGAATATAGGTCGTACTTTGTTCCATATACTTCATTTGTTCTTCTGCTCCATTTGTTATTTCATGAATGGCGTATACCATTTCGTTATTGTGTGCTGCATTTGTTTTGGATACAGAATGAAAATGCTCAGCATATTGTTGTAAATTAGCAGCCACTTCCCGAGTATGTAAAATCATTGCTCCAAATTGGTCTAACATATAGTTAAAGTAGCGACTTAGTTTACCTAATTCATCATTAGAAGTATGTTTAATCTTTACACTTAAATTACCATCTGCCATTTGCTTCATTGCTTTTTGCAATTGCCCAATTCCAGTAGATAAATAACGAATGACAAAGAAAGAAATCACTAACGTAATGACAAGTACAACAGATAACAAAATAAGAAATACACGATACGTTTGATCTAACATTTCTAATGAAGTAGATTCGGACTCTTTCCATTTTTGTTCAAATGACGTATTAAAGTTATCTACTAATTCAAAAATACGTGTTTTGTGCGCTTGTGATAAATCATGTTTTTGGATGAGTTTGCTCGTTAATTGCTCCTCGTTCAGTGTATCTAGTTCCAATAAAGCTAAAGCCTGATCATAATTATTAGTATATTCTGTGGAAACCGTTTTTAGCATCGCTCTCCAGTTTCTTTCCTCTTTTGTTGTTGCTAAATCGTTCATCACTTGGACATAGTTTAAAAATTGTTCCGATAACGCATCATATGCAGCTTTAGATTCATCACTTTTTGTAATGACAAGTTGCTCACTTAATATCTCCATCTCCAGTACAACATTTTTTAAGTTCATAGCGGAGAAACTATTATTCATATGCGTATTTTGTTGTGCAAGTTGATCTTTAATATTTGTTATTTGCTTAAATTGATAAAAAGCACTAACGGATATAACGATCATAATGAAAGCAAAACTAAGGATCAGTTTCCCTTTCATAGAAACATTTTTCAAAGACGACATTTTTTTTAGTAGCTTGATTAGCTTAAGTATTCTTAATATCTTTAATAGCGTCATCATTTTCATCAGCATGGTATCGCTCCTTCTTGTAAACTACTTATGATTATATAGAAGGAGTATTAAGTATATTTGATAGATTTATTAACTCCATGTAATTTGATAACGAAAGCATGAATACCAACATGTTGGGCGAAGATGTGCACATTTTAAATATAGAATCTAGCAAAATAGCAAATATATTTTACTTAGAGTTTACAAATGATTTAAATTTAGAAAACAAATGATCCGTAAGATTAGAAACGTAGTAAACAGAATTCGAAATTATCGAAGGAGTGGTTAATGTGTTTCAAGGATTTTTACGTAAGGGGTCATTTTTATTACTAGCGTTAGTACTTACTTTCGCGCTAGCTGCATGTGGGGATGCAGAAGAAACAAATGAAAATGAAGATGCAAACAATCAAGTAGAAGAAAGCAACGGTTCTAATGAAGAAAGCGAAGAAGAAATGAAAGAAGAAATGATGGAAATATCCGGTGAAATTGCTTTAGACGGTTCTTCTACAGTATATCCAATCTCCGTTGCAGTTGCAGAAGAATTCATGGCTGAACATGGTGATGTAGACGTTACAGTAAACGTTTCAGGTTCTTCTAACGGTATCGCGAAATTGATCGAAGGCGAAATTGATATTGCTGATGCATCTAGACAAATGAAAGATAAAGAGTATGAGCAATTGCAAGAAAAAGGTGAAGAAGCAATTGAAATGCCAGTTGCATATGACGGGATTACAGTTGTAATTAATAAAGAAAATGATTTTGCTACAGAAATGACAGTGGCAGAATTGAAAATGATCTGGGAAAAAGACAGCACGATCACAAAATGGAGTGAAGTGCGTGAAGGATGGCCAGAAGAGGAAATTAAATTATATGGTCCAGGAACAGCATCTGGAACATTTGAATACTTCACAGGTGCAATTAACGGAACGAAGAATGAATCTAGAATCGACTACAACCCATCAGAAGATGACAATGTTATCGTAAATGGTGTAAGTGGAGACCCTTACGCTATGGGTTACTTCGGATTCTCTTACTATGTAGAAAATCAAGATAAGTTAGCTGCAATTTCTATAAAAGTAGATGAGAATGCAGAAGCGATTGCACCAACAGTTGAAACAATTAAAGATCAATCTTACCAACCATTATCTCGACCAATATATATATACCCTACGAAAAGTGTGCTTGAAAGAGAAGAAGTAAAAGCATTTATTAAATACTACATGAGTGAAAAAGGACAAATGTTAGCAGAAGAAGTTGGTTATGTAGCACTACCACAAGCAGAGTATGATAAAAACTTAACACATGTGGAGTAAAACAACATAACATTTTTATTGGTGACCGTCTGCCTCACATATACATGTGGGGCATTGCGGTTGTCAAGCATTCATTATGGTCATTTTATTAATTAATCGGGGGGCATTGTTGATAACATGCGGGAAAATAAACCGAAAGTTACATTTAAAAAACGAAAATCATTTTTATCCTCAGATCGAATGATGCCGATCTTTTTGTCGTTATTTGCAGGGTTGTCTGTTATCACGACTGTTGGAATCGTGATGATCCTAATTACAGAATCCTACGATTTTTTCAAAGTCGTACCTTTATTCGACTTTTTAACGGGTACGCAGTGGACTCCATTGTTTGCTGGTGATCAGCAATCATTTGGTATTTTACCTTTGATCGTGGGTACGTTTCTCATTACTGCTATCGCAATTACTGTAGCTTTGCCACTGGGTCTTGGAAGTGCTATTTATCTAAGTGAATATGCACCACAAAAAGTAAGACAAATTGTAAAGCCAATCTTAGAGATTTTAGCAGGTATACCAACGATTGTTTATGGATTCTTCGCATTAACCTTTGTGACACCATTGATCAAAACGTTGATTCCAGAGACTGATCTTTTCAATGCCCTAAGTGCAGGTATTGTCGTTGGTATTATGATTATTCCAATGATTTCTTCCCTAAGTGAAGATGCGATGATGGCCGTTCCACGTTCGCTCCGAGATGCAGGTTATGCACTTGGTTCGACAAAACTGGAAGTAGCGATGAAAATAGTAGTTCCTGCTTCATTATCGGGTATTGTTTCTTCTTTTGTATTAGGAATTTCTCGTGCAGTTGGGGAGACGATGATCGTTTCATTAGCAGCCGGTGCATTACCTAATATGTCATTTAATCCTCTTGAAAGTGTACAAACATTAACAGCTTATATTGTTTCTGTTAGCTCAGGAGATACGACGTATGGAAGCATCCCATACTTAACGATTTATTCCGTTGGGATCACGCTGTTTGTGATTACACTTGTGATGAATATTATTGCGGGCATCATTTCTAGAAAGTTTAGAGAGGAGTATCAATAATGAACGGTTCGACATCAGTATCGAATACTTCGATAAATAACAATGAAAAAACAGATAAACAACAATTAAAGCATATGATGAAACGAAAAAGGAAAAATAAATTTTTCCATGCTGTTTTTTTCATTTCCACTCTTTTCGGTATTGCAGCCTTGCTTTTATTGTTAGGACAAATATTAATACAAGGATTAGGCTGGCTGAACTGGGACTTTTTCAACAATTATTCTTCTCGTAAACCAGAAAATTCAGGTATTAAAGCTGCAATGGTCGGAACGTTATGGATGATTGGTATTACAGCACCACTCACCTTTATTATCGGTGTTGCGACAGCATTATTTTTGGAAGAATACGCAAAAGATACTTGGATTAGTCGTGTCATCCAAACTAATATTTCAAATTTAGCAGGAGTTCCGTCTATTGTATATGGACTTTTAGGATTAACATTATTTGTACGGATGTTGCATCTTGGTCCAAGTATACTGGCTGGTGCACTAACGATGACCTTACTTGTTTTGCCGATTATCATTGTTGCATCACAAGAAGCGATTAGAGCAGTTCCAGTGTCACAACGACATGCATCTTATGCGCTCGGTGCAAATCGTTGGCAAACCATCGTGAAAGTGGTCTTGCCTTCTTCATTTGCAGGTATATTGACAGGTTCCATTTTGTCTCTATCTCGAGCTATTGGGGAAACAGCACCGCTTATCGTGATTGGAGCAGTAGCATTCATAGCTAGGTTGCCGGACGGTTTGTTAAGTAAATTTACTGCTATGCCGATTCAAATTTATACTTGGTCTTCACAACCACAAGAAGAATTTCATCATGTTGCGGGAGCGGGCATTATCGTATTGTTATTCATGTTATTAGCAATGAATGCTCTGGCCATCTTTTTACGAAATAAATATCAAAGAAAATAGTTTGCTTCAAAGATTTAGGAGGTCATCATATGACAATCGTGAATATTGATCAATTACATTTATATTACGGAACATTTCATGCATTAAAAAATATCAACATGAATATAAATGAAAAGTCCATTACTGCATTTATCGGTCCATCTGGGTGTGGTAAATCTACTCTATTGCGTACCTTAAATCGAATGAATGATATGATTAAAGGAGTTAGGATAGAAGGCAGCGTAAATATTAAAGGGGAAAATATTTATGCGCAAGACGTGAATGTAGAGTTGTTGCGTAAAGAAATCGGCATGGTTTTTCAGCAGCCAAACCCTTTCCCTAAATCGATATACGAAAACGTGGCGTACGGTTCAAAAATTCATGGTATTACGAACCGTAAGCAACTAGACGAAATTGTAGAAACAAGCTTAAAAAATGCTGCGTTATGGGATGAAGTGAAAGATGATTTGAAAAAATCAGCCTATGGTTTGTCTGGAGGTCAGCAACAGCGTCTTTGTATAGCACGCGCGTTGGCGGTAAATCCTGAAATTTTACTTATGGACGAGCCAACTTCAGCACTAGATCCAATCTCAACACTAAAAATTGAGGAGCTAATCCAAGACTTGAAGCAGAGATATACGATCGTTATTGTGACACATAATATGCAGCAAGCTGCAAGGGTGTCGGATGAGACAGCATTCTTCTTAAATGGTGAAGTGATTGAAATGGATGATACAGCAACATTGTTTTCTAATCCAAATGATCAAAAAACAGAAGATTACATCAGTGGACGATTTGGATAATGATCTTTAATGCTCAACAAAAAAAGGGGAGTAGTCAATGTCAGCAAATCGAATACAATTTAATACGCAGTTAAAAGAATTGCGTGAACATATCATATTAATGGGGGAAAAAGTAGAACAAGCTATACAACACTCTGTTCTCTCCTTGAAAAACATGGATCCTACATTAGCGAAAAAAGTAGTGGATTCAGATCATGAAATTAATGAATTAGAAGGACAAATAGATGAGATAGGAACAATGCTTATTGCTACGCAACAACCTGTAGCGAAAGACTTGCGTCGAATTCTTATCGCATTTAAAATTGCAAATGATTTAGAAAGAATGGCAGATTTAGCTGTAGATATTGCTAAAGTAACGATACGCATTCAAGGCGATCAATTAGTAAAACCGCTCGTAGACATTCCTCGAATGGCAGAAATTGTACAGTTAATGACGAATGAAAGCATTACAGCTTACATGGAAGAAAATGTAGACTTGGCATATAAAATGGCTAAAATGGATGACGAAGTCGATCATCTACACAGCCAGATTTTGCGTGAACTATTCGTATTTATGGTGGAAAATCCAAAGACAGTGAACCAAGTCTTGCTGTTATGCTTTGTAAGTCGTTATTTAGAAAGAATGGCAGACCATGCTACGAACATTGGTGAAAGTGTCGTCTACCTTGTTCAAGGTATACGTGCGGATTTAAATGATTAATGTATTGTAGTGTCATTACATTTTAGTTATAAATGCATTTATATTATGCGTATTAGGCTTGAATCATATAATAGATAAACAAAATAAGATCGCCCTCACTCTTTCGTTTTGAAGAGCTAGGCGGTCTATTTGTTGTTATTTTTATTAGATACTTACACTAAGTCGTTTAACTGATGAATGATCGTAACTGATTTTTTATAGGTAGTGTTTAATTTTTTGTTTCTTTTTTTTCTTCTTTGTAGCCATACTGCATGCATGCCAGATTGAACTGCTCCTAAAATGTCCGTTTTCCATAAATCACCGACCATCACAGCTTCCTTAGCATGAAAACCACTTTGTTTCAGCGCATTACGGAATATATTGCGACTCGGTTTTCGATAGCCCGTATTTTCAGGTGTATAGACTAGTGAGCTAGATATGTAAGGAGCTAATCTGCTTTTACTCACGTCAAATTTACCATGATTAGATATAATGCCTAGCTTATAATCGTTGGATAGTGCGAACAATGTTGGTTCAACATCTTCATATAGGACATAATGTTCTGGTAATTGTTTTTTAATTTGACGAAGCATCTGCTGAACAAGGGGTGGATTAATCGGTAAATGATTATGTTGCAACGTTTTTTGAAAAGCAACCATTCTTGCTTTTGCAATAGGTAACGTTCTTCCTTTTTCTTGTCTTGATTTTTTATATGTGGATTGAAATTGCTGTATAAAACCTTCGGCAGAAGGAGCTTGGTCAAGACGTCCCGTAAAATCTTCATACACCGTCGAAGCACATTGCATAAATGAACGATGCATATGGACCAGCGTGTTACTAACGTCGAAAAAAATGACTTTTTTATTTTCTCCTCTAAACAACATAAATACCCCATTTCCCTGTGAATTCAAGAATATGGTATGATGATCATAGCATGTTGTGAAGTATAAATATAGGAACATGATGTTTTAGAATGTAGTGTTCTCAATGATATGAACAGGATCCTTACATCTATAATATGAGCTGAAGGAATAGAAAATGAAAATGATCGAGGTGTAATATGCAAAAATTAATTATTGTTGATGGAAACAGTATTGCCTATAGAGCTTTTTTTGCACTGCCATTATTGAGCAACGCAAAAGGAATACATACGAATGCAGTGTACGGGTTTACTACGATGCTGCTTAAATTAATAGAAAATGAAAAACCAACCCACTTTATGGTTGCATTTGACGCTGGTAAAATAACATTTCGCCATGAAGAATACAAAGAATATAAAGGAAAACGGCAAAAAACACCACCAGAGTTATCAGAGCAATTCCCGATTATAAAAAAAATGCTGGACGCTTTTTCTATATCACAGTTTGAGCTAGAAGGCTATGAAGCGGATGACATTATCGGTACGTTAACGAAAGTGGCTGAGCAACAAGATATGAAGGTCATGGTCGTTACCGGAGACAAAGATATGTTACAACTTGCATCAGAAAACGTGGAAATTGCATTAACCAGAAAAGGCATTAGTGAGATGGAGAAATATTCACCTGCCACGATTGATGACAAATACGGACTAAAGCCTGAACAGATTATTGATCTCAAAGGACTAATGGGTGATACGTCTGACAACATCCCTGGCGTTCCGGGTATTGGAGAAAAAACGGGACTAAAATTACTTCATCAGTACGACAGTATTACAGGGATATATGAACATATTCATGAATTAAAAGGCAAGATGAAAGAAAAGTTGGAGCAAAATAAGTCTCAGGCCGAGATGAGCAAACAGTTAGCGACTATTTTTCGAGAAGTTCCTATGGAACAAGATTGGGAATCTTTAAAATATGATGGATTAGATCAACAAAAAGTAGTAGAAATGTTTACTGAGCTTGAATTTCGTTCGTTACTTGACCAAATGCAAGTGGAAACTTCCACTGTGGAAGCCGTAAAAGAAGAAATAGCGTATACGATTATAGATGAATCCAACATCAATACGTTACAGTCTGTGTTGCCTCACATTCACGTATGTCATATCGAAGTAACAGGAGCTAATCCTCATCAAGGAGAAGTGCAAGGGATTTCTCTATATGATGAAGATGACAATCATCTTTACTTTGTACCATCTACACTCATGCAGCAATCGTCATTATCTTTTATGATAGACTGGCTGCAAGATGGCAATCATGCGAAACAGATGTACGATGCACATCGAGCTGAAGTGGCGTTGCACTGGATGGGTATAAAGCTTCAAGGGGTGTCATTTGATACGATGCTGGCAGCGTATTTGTTAGATCCAACCGATAGTGGTCAACAAATGCATCGACTTTGTCACAAATATGGAGTTACCCCGATTGCACCAGACGAAGATGTATATGGTAAAGGGGCAAAATTCAAAGTACCGGCTGTTGAACAGTTGGCTGAATTTTGTTGTCACAAAGCTTTGGCCACATGTAGACTTGCTAAGGTGCTGAAAGAAAACATTACGGATTATGAGATGGAACAATTGTATTACGAGTTGGAACTTCCTTTATCCCATGTACTGGCTAGTATGGAGTTAGAAGGAATTAAAGTGAATACAGAAGAATTGAAAACATATGGAACAGAGTTAAATGAACAAATACAACAAATAAAAGACAACATATATGAGATGGCAGATGCTGAATTCAACATTAATTCTCCAAAGCAATTAGGAGAAATTTTGTTTGAAAAACTTCAGCTTCCCGTCGTCAAAAAAACAAAAACCGGATATTCTACCGATGCAGAAGTGTTGGAGAAATTAAAATCAAAACATGAAATCGTGGAGCATATTTTACACTATAGACAACTGGCAAAATTACAGTCCACTTACGTGGAAGGGTTGCTCAAAGAAGTGAACGATAATACAGGCAAAGTGCATACGTATTATCAGCAAACGATAGCAGCAACAGGTCGATTGAGCAGTCAATTCCCTAATTTGCAAAACATACCGATACGTATGGAAGAAGGAAGAAAAATTCGTAAAGTCTTTACTGCGGAGGACAAAGAATGGAGTATAGTGGCTGCGGATTACTCACAAATTGAACTGAGGGTACTTGCACATATATCTCAAGATGAAAGACTCAAGCAGGCGTTCACTGAAAATAAAGATATACATACCCAAACAGCAATGGACGTGTTTGGTGTCAAGGAAGATGAAGTAGATAGTGAGATGAGAAGACAAGCAAAAGCGGTCAATTTCGGTATCGTGTATGGCATTAGTGATTACGGGCTATCACAAAACTTAAATATTACCCGTGCAGCAGCTGCAGATTTTATTCAACAATACTTTAATGTATTTGAAGGTGTACACGGTTATATGGAAGATATCGTGAAGAAAGCGAAGCAGGACGGATATGTCAGTACGATGTTGAATAGGCGTAGAAGTTTGCCAGAGATCAACGCTAGAAACTTTAATCAGCGTTCTTTTGCAGAGCGGACTGCGATGAACACACCAATTCAAGGTACAGCGGCAGATATTATTAAGTTAGCGATGATTAAGATGAATGAGCAATTGAAAGAAAAAAAATTAAGAAGTAAGATGCTGCTTCAAGTGCACGATGAATTAGTATTTGCTGTACCGATGGAGGAAGTAGATATGATGAAGCAATTAGTATCGCAAGTGATGGAAAAAGCACTTCTGCTTGATGTACCTCTCAAAGTGGATGTGAGTGTGGGTTCAAATTGGTATGAAGCAAAGTAATAGCATGAAACAAAAATGGAAGTGTATTTTATATCCTTGAATTGGTTCTTCTCCTCACTGTATTTTGCGTTATAATAGACGAGAGGTGAGGATATGCCGGAATTGCCAGAAGTAGAAACGGTAAAAAGAACGTTAAATGAGTTAATTATAGATAAAAAAATTGAGAAAGTAACGGTCACATTAGCACGTATCATTATTAAACCAGATGATGTACCGTTATTTTCCGCTCTATTACAAGGACAAACTTTTCGCTCTGTCCACCGAAGAGGGAAATTTCTTCGATTGATGCTAGATGACTATACATTAGTGTCTCATCTTCGCATGGAAGGAAAATATGGATTGTACGAAGCAGATGATGCAGTAGACAAGCATACCCACGTTATTTTCCATTTTACAGATGGAACAGAACTTCGCTACAACGATGTGAGGCAATTTGGAACGATGCACTTATTTGCTAAGGATGACGATTTGTCAGCGCGTCCATTAAGTCAACTTGGACTTGAACCTTTTGCTTCTGATTTTACAGCAGCATCGTTAACCACATTGCTGCAAAATAAAAAGAGTAAAATTAAATCTTTATTACTAAATCAATCCTATGTTGTCGGTATTGGCAATATTTATGCAGATGAAATTCTTTATGCTGCTAACATACATCCAGAACGCACTGCGGACCAGTTAAGTCAAGAAGACATGCAAAAGTTGCATACTGCTATTGTAGCTATTTTACAAGAGGCAGTAAACAAAGGTGGATCTTCCATTAAGTCTTATGTCAATGGACAAGGTGAAATGGGAATGTTTCAACAGCAACTTCGTGTATATGGTCGCAAAGAAGAACCTTGCTTCACTTGCGGTACACCGTTAAATAAAATCGTTGTTGGTGGTAGGGGTACACACTACTGTACACAGTGTCAATCCTAATGCTGCTCTGATGCACCTCTGATACTTTTCTCCCATATATTGAAATCAGACGGGAGGAGAGTATCATGTATATTACGATTTCATTACTTATGATTGCATTTGCTGTTAGTTTAGATAGCTTGAGTGTTGGCATTACGTATGGATTAAGAAAATTAAAAATTCCATTTACTTCGATTTTTATTATTTCATTTTGTTCTGGCCTCATTATTTACACTTCTATGCTAGCAGGTGTGTGGCTAGAGCAATGGTTGTCTCCACAAATGACCAAATATTTAGGTGCAGGCATTTTAATTGCTATAGGTACATGGGCTGTATTTCAAATTTTCATGCAAAAATATCACGAAGATTCAGCATCTCTTCCACTACAGAAGGAGGAGGGGCAGGAAGCTTTACTACCGTCCAAGAAAATGATTCTTCATATCGAGTTGAAAAAGCTAGGTATCGTCATTGATATTTTAAAAACACCTCAAAAAGCAGATATAGATAAATCGGGGATCATCACAGCAGGAGAAGCTTACATATTAGGTGTGGCATTATCTTTGGATGCTTTAGGTGCAGGTATTGGTGCTGCTCTGTTAGGTTTCTCACCTTTATGGACAGCCGTGCTTATTGCAGGTTCGTCTGGGCTGTTTATTACACTAGGATTAAAGATTGGTTTAATTTTTTCACAATTTTTATGGATGCGCAAGTTGTCTATTTTGTCAGGCATGATTTTGATTACAATGGGCATTGTAAAATTGTTATAGAACTTATGGCTTCAAGTCAGTAAAAGGAGTGTTTCTTGTGTTTGTTGGATTAACAGGTGGTATTTCTTGTGGGAAAAGTACGGTGTCACAAATGTTTGTTAGCAAAGGATGTGTGCTCGTAGATTCAGACCAACTCGCGAGGGAGGTTGTGAATCCTGGTAGTCCTGCTTTAGAAGAGATAGCGACTTACTTTGGACAAGAAGTATTGACAGCAAAAGGAGAACTTCATCGGGAAAAGTTAGGTGAAATTATTTTTGGGAACCATGAAGCAAGAAAAAAATTGGAGTCCATTATCCATCCCAAAATAAGAACACGGACGCAACAACAAATTATGCAATTTGAAGAAGAAAACCCATCCAGATTGACCATTGTAGACGTTCCATTACTATATGAAGTACATATGGAAAACATGTTTCCGGAAGTGATAGTTGTCTATTGTCCACAAACGATGCAAATAGATCGACTGATGGAGCGGGATAACTTATCACACGAACAAGCAACCCAACGTATACAGGCACAGATGCCCATTGAAGAGAAGCGCAAGAAAGCCGATGTACTCATTGATAATAGTAAAACTTTGGAACATACCATGGAGCAAGTTGAGTTATTGTTAAACGATGATGATTGGAAACGAAGTATCATGGAAAAATCAAGTTTAATATTACAAAAATAAAGAAGATAATGAAATAATGAGAAACGAGTTTACGCCTCAATAGCCAGGGGCAAAGGTTGATATAGAATTTCTCCATCTTATGCATAGTGTAATAAGTTGGTTAAACAAGTTAATTCAACTTAATATAAAAAGAAGCATGGAAATTCAATTCCCATGCTTCCACAAATCGTGATATATTATTTATATTGTCCAGCTAATTGCTGTTCAGCCATTTGTACTAAACGTCGAGTAATATGACCCCCGATTGCTCCTGTGTCGCGTGTAGCCATGTTACCGTAGTAACCGTCTTGAGGGATTTGAATTCCTAATTCTTGAGCAATCTCATATTTAAGTTGATCAAGAGCTGCAGTTGCTTGTGGGACAACCAATGCGTTTGTTGTAGCCATCGCTTGTTTCACCTCCTTGAAGTTGGTACACCTATTATGTGCATAATGCTAAACTCTATAACAGGTAAAGTAAGGTAAATTATAAGAAGGAGAAAACATATAATGAAATGCCCATATTGCGATTATCTTGGAACGAAAGTGTTGGATTCCAGACCAGCAAATGAGAATAAATCAATTCGTAGACGTAGAGAATGTGAAAATTGTCATCAACGTTTTACTACGTTTGAAATGGTGGAGGAAACACCACTTATCGTCATCAAAAAGGATGGTAGCCGTGAACAATTTAGTCGAGACAAAATACTAAGAGGACTAATACGAGCTGGCGAAAAAAGACCTGTCTCTATAGAACAATTAGAAACCATTGTCAGCCAAGTAGAACAGAAATTAAGGCAAACAGCACGAGCTGAAATAGATAGCAGAGAAATAGGTGAAATTGTGATGGAACAGCTATATCCAGTCGATGAAATTTCCTATGTACGATTTGCTTCTGTATATCGCCAATTTAAAGATATACAAATGTTTCTGAAAGAATTGAATACCTTATTACAACGCAACCAGTGAGATTACGAATGCTGCTCGGCCTTTGTTATCTCACTGTATTCATGTTGGGTAGTTACGAATAGCTGAAATGATAGCTGAAGCGAATTTTATAAATTCAAGTTTCATTCGTGGAGGTCATAGAGATGAAAAAAAGAAATCAAAATTTGGCTTATGAAATATTTATGTTTACGTTAGCAGTAATATCTGTAAGTTTATTGTGGCTCGATAAAAACGATCCATTAAACATCACCATTGAATGGGTCGTTTGGGCTGTATTTTTTGTGGATGTCGTGATACGTTTTTCTGCTGCTTCGAATAAATGGGAGTATGTTAAATCTAATCCATTGGATATCATTGCTGCATTGCCATTGGATGCTATTTTCCGCTTTGCAAGGGTAGTAAGGATCATAAGAATACTTCGCTTAATTGCGATGGCATCCCGTTTAATTAATATGAAATCGTTTAAAACTTTCTTTGGTATTTTACATCAAAATGGATTGAGCAAGGTGATAACTGCTGCTGTTATTCTTATGTTCTTATCCGCTGCCGTTGTACAACAAGTAGAGGATTATGAATCTTATGGAGATGCACTATGGTGGAGCATTGTAACGGCGACAACGGTAGGTTACGGTGATATCTCTCCAGAGACGTTGGTTGGCAGGATGGTCGCTGTTATATTGATGGTTTTTGGTATTGGATTAATTGGGATGGTGACGGGTTCCATTGCTACTTATTTTATTGGAAATGATTCAAAATCTGATTCCAATGCAGACTTTATGATCTCTCAATTACAACGTCACGAAGAGCTCACCCCAGAGGAAATTGACATGCTTATCGCCATGTTGAATCAATGGAAAACAGATCAATACAATAAAAAAGAACAAGTGAATACATCCTAACTTTAAGGTACGCTAGTTGAATTGAATTGTCGTATATTTAGTGTTCTGCTTTCACTTCGAATGATACAGTTTGAACCGATGTGCACAACAGGTGCAACAGATGTAGCAATGATCTTTACTCTTCCTACGTGAATGTATGGATTTTCATTGATAATATTCAGGTTTACTTGTTCTGTGATTTCTGGTAAAGGAATGTCTTTTCTAAACACCGAGTAAGGTTCAAAGTTTCCTTCATCCCCTCTAAAGGTGGGGATTTTCCGCTGTAGTGCGTAAACTAAGGAATAAGGTGTAATCGCATATGTATCCCCTATTCTTAACGTGCTGTCTTCTCCAATGTTCGTAATGTATAACTCTTTCAACACAGAAGTTCTTTTTGTATTTGTTATTGGTTTACTACAGGTTTGTTTTTTCATGGTGTTATACCTCTTCTGCTATTTCGGTTTCTACACCTACAATCAACGATTCAGGAGGGGTATCAAACGCAGAAGTCAACGTGATGTTTTCAGTATCCCCAATAAGGAAAATGGAAGAGGAAGCGACACCAATGATTCTCACTGCTCCTACACACAATTCTTTATTTACCACATTCAAATTCATGCTCATCTTGTATACTCCTTTCAAAATAAGTTAACGTTGTCAATACCCCCACCACTGTTAATAAGGGAGTAGGAGGGGGATATATCCATATATCGTGGTTTAAAGAGGTAACTTCGTTGCATTATTCGATGCAATAGACGGGTCAAAGGTGTTTGTAGAACTTGCAACATTCACCGTGAATATACCATCTCCAACATTTCCTGAACCTGCACCAGTATATGTTTTTCCTGAACTTGTTGGACATAGAAATACAGCATCCCCAAACTTTAAAATGGAGCTACCCCCAATATTAATGAATTTTGAAGCCCCTACTATAGCTGGCATATGTCTCCTCCTTTCTATAGTCGTGTGGATGAATTTTTGTTTGTCATTGAAAATTATTTCATATGATTCATTTCTTTATTATTATTAAAAGTATAGGAAGTGTACTTTTTACTGTTTATGCATTACATAATGCATTACCTAATCTGTGGGAGAGGAACCAATGATATGGCTTGTTGTGCTTCTAATTGCTCTGCCGCTTCTTCAAACCCACCAGAGTTACTTAATGTTGAATTAGAAGTAATATTACCTGCAGTTCCAATCTGTAGGACAGAAGAGTTGGTGATGGCATTAATTTTTAAATTGTTAATACAAATTTGTTGATAGATCGTTACACTCATCCTGGCCCCACCTTTGTAGCATTGGTGTCAAATAAATCTGGATCGAACGTGTTTGTAGAACTCAAAATATTTGCAGTTCGTGGCAGATCACCCGTATTGAACGATCCACTTCCAGCATATGTTTTAGAAGCGCTAGTTGGTGATAAGAATACAGAATCTCCGAATTGGACGATGGAGCTAGGGCCTACACTTATAATTTTGACAGCTCCAACAATGGCAGGCATCTTTTTTATTTCCTCCTTTCCAACTAACCAATGTAATAACTTTTAATATTGTATGTGGGTGGATGTAAAGTGTTACGTTGCCTATATGTGAATAAGGTTTCATTTTGATATCGTGGTTTTGTATTGTTGTTGTAGCATTGCCATGTATACATTCATATAATTTAACAAATTGATTGTGGATTCGTTATTGATTCACGAAAAGGAGAATGGATATGAATAATCAGTCACCATTTGATTGGGGAGGGTTTGAAAAATTTTTCGGAGGCAACATTCCTGCCTTTACAAAAGAGATGCAAAACCAAATGCAGCAAGATCCTGCTTGGATGGAGAAGCATATTAAAGATATGATGGAGAACTTATTACCTAATTTTGCAGGCACTAATGGTGCCAACAACACTTCCACTGTAAAATCGACTGGTAGTCCAGTACAGCATGAAGAATTTGAAACGCATCGTGATTTATTTCTGAAAGTATATTTACCGTCCAAAACTTCATCATCAAGTAATGTTAGACTATTTTCATCTGTCAATTCCATACGAATTAAAGGAATAGATGATCATGATCCATTTACCGTCTCATTATCTCAAAATGTAGATCCTAGCTCTTGTAAAGCAACAGTGAAAAATAACGTGCTACAAATACAAATGAAAAAAGCAGCGGAAGCGGAAATGTATCAAGAAGTAAAAGTTTCATTTTTATAAATAATGACGGTTTAATGGAAATATATTGTTTTCCATTCTGATTGATCTTGTTCCATTTCGGCTTTAACAAAATAAATGACAACATGATGATGATTACAGAACATTGAAATCGGAGTAATATAAATAGGAATAGGAAGATCTATTGTGATGTGGAATGTTTCGTTGTCTTTTGGCGAAGCTATTTTTTTTTGTTCATGCATTAGAATAGTGTTTTGTACTAAATTTCCTGATATGTGAAGTTGACCATTCCTTACAGACAGTCTCCAAGCTTTTTTATATCGTTTAGGCAAAAGAGGAGCTTCAAACTGAACTTTAATGCTATTCCCTAAATTGAATACATGACTTTTAGGTTGATTTACTTCCTCCTCTGCATCATTTTTATTTTCTGAATCTACAATATTATGAAGTGTTTCTTCCGTGTCATTTATCATTTTGAATACATTATTTACTTGCATGTTTAACTTCCTTTCAACCTATTTATAGGAAATAAATAATGCGTAAGCTAAATGTTTAGCGTAGTTTTGCATGACCTCATAATACTCTCCTGTTAATTCCCATATTTCGCCGTCCATTAAAAGTGTAGGATCTAATTGTTGCATTGGATCAGGGTAATCAAAATCTGTTTCTACAACACCTTTTGTATAACTTGTTTCTTCCCACACTTTCAAGTTTCTAAAACCAGCATGTTGGTAAATTTGTTGCCATTCCTCTTTGGAAGGTAGTTGTTTCGTATGAAAAAATTGATGAAAAGATAGTAGATCATCTTCTGAGAGGGAACCAGTTTGAAACATTTCCCGATCATACACTGCACCCTCAGGTTTTAAAACACGATAATATTCTTTAGCAGCTTTCTCAGGGTTTGCGAATAAAGTCACAGATTCTGCTATAACTACATCGAATTGTTCATCATTGAAAGGTAGATGCAGTACATCACCTTGAATAAAATCAACCCCCATTTTCTCGTATGCTGCTCTTTCTTTCGCCTTTTTGATCATTTCGTCACTGAGATCCACACCAGTAACATGACAGCCAAAAGTTTTTGCGATATAACAAGAAGTTCTTCCTGTTCCGCATCCTACTTCTAGCACTTTACTGTCTTTATTGATTTTCCATTCTTTAAATTGTTGAATGGTTGCAGTGAATCCTCCAGGATGTGCATTGCTTACCCCTAGCTTTGCTAACATTTCAAGATAATTCATTCTTAGCCACTTCCTTTATACGGTTTTTATCATTGTATGGATGTCATTGCAAAAGTGTATAGATATATGCCACACATGATACAAAATTCCGCCTTGCCTATTACCAAAGGAAAGATTATAATACTGTACATATATAGATGAAGAAATGATATGACATATGGGGCATTAGCTCAGCTGGGAGAGTGCTTGCATGGCATGCAAGAGGTCACCGGTTCGAACCCGGTATGCTCCACCACAACATACTTTTATTACAATGATGAAGATCCTTTTTTAAGGATCTTTTTTGATGTTCTTAAAACAACGTTTCTCAATTAAAGTTATTTACTAATTTTATAGGAATAGATGGTATAATGAAAAAAATAAAATACCAAATAAAGAGTAAAAACAACCAATATATGTTTTAGAGTAAAAATATTCAAAATAAATGTATATGATAAAAAAATATGATGGATGTTTGACTAACTATAATATTAAATAATCTGAGGAGGGAATAGATTGAAAATTCCCGTCATTGATAAAACAAAAATGGAGCTGGAAGTTCATTTCATTGATATTGAAGATATTTGGTATGTTGGTGTAGAGAATAGCAGGGAAGTTGTGTACTACACGAAAAAAGGAGTATTCTCCCAGCCGACATCATTTGAGCAGGTTCATACTGTGTTAAAACAATTTCAATTTAAAAGACTGGATCGAGGTATAGCCGCAAACATAAAAAAAATAAATCATTTCGATAAAAAATTTGGTAAAATATACTTTGATAATAAAATAAAGGAAGATTCTATGTATGCTACCGTTTCATATAGCAAAATAGGAAGTATACGTAGTGCCATGAAAGAAGAAAAAGTATCACCAAAAAATTAGCATTTTTTTAAAATATTAATGTTAACTTAATGTCTTTTTGTACAAAGTTTGTTATAGTTATAGACAGAAAAAATTAGGAGGCTATGAGATGTCAGAGGAAAATAACAATGTAAATAATAATAAAGTAGAAGAAACAAAAAACGAAGTGATGAAAGAGCAAAAGCATGAAGCAAAACCGAATCCAGCAAATAAATTGATGATGGCAGTTACTTCTATATCTGTGATTGCTTTAATTGTAGTAGTAGTATTAACGCAAAGTGACTCCACTAACGCAATTGATGGAGCATCAGAAGTTGTTGCGTCAGGAGACGGCATTGAAATTACAAATCAAGAAATGTACGATTACTTCATATCTTTCCCCGGACAAGCAGAACAGCTTCTTGAAACGATGATTAGTGAGAGATTAGTTGAAATGAAAGCGGAAGAAATGAACTTAACTGTGACGGATGAAGATATTGATGCTGAAGTGCAAACGTTAATTGATGGTCAGTTTGGCGGAGAAAAAAGTAGCTATGAAGAGGCATTAGCAAATAATGGACTTACTGAGGAAAGTCATAAAAAGTCTTTAAAATATGGCATGTTGAATGAGAAGATTATAGAACAGTTAAAATCAGAAGTTAGCGACGATACATTAAAAACGACATTCAAGGAACAAATTAGAGCATCTCATATTTTAGTTGAAGATGAAGCAACGGCAAATGAAGTGTTAGAAAAAGCAAAAGCTGGATCTGACTTTGCTGAGTTAGCCGTAGAATACTCTACAGGCCCAACGGGTCCAAATGGTGGAGACCTAGGTTATTTTGATGATAGTCAGATGGTTCCAGCATTCTCTGAAGCTGCATTTGCGATGGAAGCTGGTGAAATATCTGAGGTTGTACAGACAGAATTTGGGTACCATATCATTAAAGTAACAGAAGTTGTTGCATCATTAACTGAAGATGAATTTGAAGCAAAGTTCGCTGAGAAGAAGGATGAGTTAGTTGAGAGAGCAACAGCTAATCTTCCATATACGTGGATAGAGGAATACAGAGAAACATTATCTATAGAAATTAATCTAAAATAGGTTGCACATAAGTTACTTTCCTTAAGATAGGATGATACACATGGAAATTAAACTTAACATTGCCATTGGTGATGAACCAGCAAAAGATCACTTTATTACCATTGCCGACGAGAAGCTGATCGATTTAACGGAAGATGAGCTTCATCAAGCCATTGAAATCGTGATTCGAGATTGGATGGATAAGCATATGCAAGTAATGTGGGAAGTGACCAAAGATATAGATAAAGACGAATATATAGATGAATAAAGACAATAAAGAAGCAGACAACGCTCTGCTTCTTTATTGTATAAATTGAAAGTGTAAAGGGGCTATCGTGATGTACTACATCAATGACAAAGAAATAGAAAAACGATTGCAATTTATACCTACGTTAATTACTGCGATGGAAGAACTTCAATCCGAACCTGAAGCAGGGCTTGTTCATTATTTTGCACAAGACAGAACATTACATCTTGCGATTGAAGTCATTACGGATGTTGGAAGTTACATTATAGATGGTTACTTGATGAGAGAGGCAAGTAGTTACGAAGATATTATTACAGTGATAGCAGGAGAAAATGTATTATCACAACAAATCGTAGATCCCATTATCAAGTTGGTGCAAGAACGAAGAAACTTGGTGCAAGATTATTATGAGCTTCCTCAACATACTCTCTCAATCGATAACGATCAGCTAAAAGCCTTATGTTTAATTTTACAAACATTCAAACAAGATGTTGAATTGTATTTGGAGCAAAATACTTAAACTTAATAAACATAATTGTTTACTAATTTACTTATCTTATTATTTACGCTAAAATAATAAGATAAGGTGGTGATCTATGGTGAAGAAAATGCAAGATGCATCAACTCGCAATATCATTTTGGAATTATTGAAAACCAATAGTTCATTAACAGTTGGAGAATTATCGCAAAAACTAGATATTACAGAGATGGCTGTTCGCAGGCATTTGAATAATATGGAACGTGACGGGTTAATTGAGGCTAAACTCATAAGGAAAGCAATGGGAAGACCCAGTCAAACCTATTATTTGACTCCGCAAGCAGATGAAATGTTCCCTAGAAATTATGAAAAATTTGCACTTGAAATGCTAGATCAACTGAATGAAACAGACCCAACAAAGGTCGATCAAATATTTAGCAATCGTAAAAATAAACTCATTGAACAATATGCAGGTGAAATGGATGGAGAAACATTACAAGGCAAAATAGATAAATTAGTTTCTCTCCAGAACGACAATGGCTATATGGTAAATTACGAAAAAGATGATGACGGTAATTATGTCATACAAGAATCCAATTGTCCTATCTCCCAGATTGCCTCTCGCTATAACCAAGCTTGTCAGTGTGAATTAGAACTATTTCAATCTGTATTGAATACAGATGTAGAACAAAAAGAGTGTCAAGCAAAAGGTGGAAACAAATGCACCTATTGGATTAAATCTTCTTCATGATAATATTAATGAAGAAGTTTTTTTTGTATATCAATATATGATAAACTAAATGACGTAGTCCCAAGCATCATTTTGATTACATCCCTATTTATAGACACCAGCATGTTTTTGGTACATATATGATATGAGTTACATATGCTGTTCATGATAAATACTATACAAAGAAGGAAGCGGTTTATGTGCACCAACCTATTGCGGTAATGGATTCAGGAGTTGGGGGTTTAACAGTTGTTAAAGAAATAATGAGACAATTGCCATTAGAAAATATTATTTACTTTGGCGACTCTGAGCGTTCTCCTTATGGTTCCAAATCATTAGATATAGTAAAGAAGTATGTGTTTCAGATTGTTGACTTTTTATTACAATATAACCCTAAAATGATTGTAATTGCATGCAACACTGCTACCGCGGCTGCACTAAATGAGATTAGTTCCTACGTTGATGTTCCAGTTATAGGAGTCATTGAACCTGGTGCGAGAGCAGCGATTAAAGCAACTCGAAATCATAAAATTGGTATTATAGGAACAGAAGGTACCATTCAAAGTGGAGCATACGAATCAGCATTGCGACAAATATCTCCGCAAGTAGAAGCGATAGCTCAAGCATGCCCAAGGTTTGCCCCACTTGTGGAAAGTGGATTATTTGAACAACAAACGACATATGACGTCGTTAGCGATTCATTGTATTGTCTGAAAGAAGACAAAATTGATAGTTTAATTTTAGGTTGCACACACTATCCTTATTTACAAGATACAATTCAAAAAGTCATGGGACATTCCGTGGAATTAATTAATTCCGCAGAAGAGACTGCAAGGGAAATCAGTACCATTTTAAGTCATCGTGGTCAGTTAAACCAAATTAAGTTTCAACAGAAACATGTTTTTTTATGTAGTGGTGATGCAGCGATATTCAGCAATATAGCTAGTCGATGGTTGTGTGAACAAATAAAAGTTCATGCTGTAAGTTGGAGAGGAATTGAAACGGTGATGAATCAGTAAATTCATCTCCATCACATAAATTTGTTTTATATCAATAAGTATTCCCTAGTACATTTCAGCATAAATATATACAACAATAAGCTGAAAGGGGACTTATTTTGACTTCTACCTATATCGTCCAAAGAGGGGATACGTTATACCGTATTGCTAAGCGATATGGCATTCATTTGCAAGCGTTAATTGCTGCAAATCCACAATTGACCAATACTCAGTATGTTGTTCCAGGACAAATAATATATATTCCTATTCCTAATTATCCTTTATATGTTATTCAATCAGGCGATACATTATACACCATTGCTAAACAATTTAACGTATCGCTTCCTGCTTTAGTTGCTGCAAATATGTTACCTAATCCAAATAACTTACAAGTCGGTCAAACCATTATCATTCCAACACAAAATCCGTCTTCTATTGTGGATACAAGTGCAGATTACGGTTATGTTGAAATGATGAATGATCTGCAGCAACTAAAAAGCAAATATCCATTCATTGATATGACCACCATTGGGAAAAGTGTCATGCAAAAAGACATTCCTATGGTTCAAATTGGGAACGGAACACGGAATATTCATTTTAACGGATCATTTCATGCAAATGAATGGATTACCACCTTATTGCTCATGAAATTTATCGAGGATTATGCACAAGCTTATCAAAGTAAAAGCAAGTTGTACGGTTACGATGTGGAAAAGCTATTTGAAGATACGATGCTATTCATCGTACCTATGGTCAACCCTGACGGAGTTGAATTAGTACAAGAAGGCGTTACGCCCCAGCATCCATACTATGATCAATTGTTGGAATGGAACGATGGTAGCTTAGATTTTAGTCAATGGAAAGCTAATATTAGAGGCGTTGATCTCAACGATCAATATCCTGCAAACTGGGAAGAAGAAAAAGAAAGAAGAGGGACTCTAGGTCCTGGTCCAAGAGATTATCCAGGTACAGCTCCTTTAACAGAACCAGAGGCTATTATCATTGCTAGATTAACTGAAAATAGCAACTTTCAACTCATTGTTGCGTTGCACACGCAAGGAGAAGAAATATATTGGAATTATCGTGATTTAGAACCTCCAATTTCAGAAGAGATTGCGCAAAAACTAAGTGATGTCAGTGGATATAAAGCAGTAAAACTCACAGGAAGTGATGCAGGTTATAAAGATTGGTTTATCCAACAATACAGAAGACCAGGGTTCACTGTGGAAGCGGGCTTAGGCAGAAATCCACTTCCTATTGAGGATTTTTCCTTGATTTACAAAGATGTCGCACCACTCATGTTGGAAGCATTGAAGGTGGTTTCATATTGATTTTGTCACCTACTTCATCTACAATATAGTATGGTCATGTGTTCAACTGTTATCGCGAAATTTCATCCTATATCGTAGTAAATAAAGAGGAGAAGAACCATGGAAAATGACATTAGAATATGTGATAAATGTAAGCATATGTCGATGAAGACGACAATACCTAAGGTGGAAAAAGCGATTCCAAATGCTAACATCAAGATTGGATGCAAATCTTATTGTGGTCCTTGCACACGCTCAGCATTTATATATATTAATGGTAGATATGTAACAGCACCAACCGAAGATGAGGTAGTGAAGAAAGTGATGAAGTACGTAAAAAAGAAATAATATTTACGTATGTGCAAATGTACAGGTAACATCGTATATTGTGTGTACTACGTTTATGATGAAACTCGGTTTAACCGAGTTTTCTTTATGATATTTAGGAAAAATTTTCTATTTATATAAGTTGATTTAACTTGTTAAACCAACTTATTACCACGATGCATAGGATGGAGAAATCTCTATACCACAACCTTTGCGCCTGGCTACTGAGGCGCAAACTTGGTTTTTATTATTTCTTCATCTTATATATATTGACAATGTAATCATTAACAAACAAAAATGACGTAAGGGTGGAGATCATGGTGAAAATACTTGCACATCGCGGTGCAACTACATATTGTCCAGAAAATACAATGAGTGCGTTTGAAAAAGCGGTTGAACTTGGAGCGGATGGTTTGGAAATTGATGTGCAAATGACATCAGATGGTAAGCTTGTTGTCATTCATGATGAGACGTTAGAAAGAACGACAAACGGAAGTGGGATGGTTATGGAACACTCGTTGTCGAAATTAAGAACTTTAGATGCTGGAAATTGGTTTCATCATAAATTTAATGGAGAAAAAATACCTACTTTTGAAGAAGTACTACAATTTTCTATAAAAAATCAGTTATACTTAAATATAGAGTTGAAAAATAGTATTGTTCATTATAAAGATATCGAGCAAGAAGTGATAAAGTTAGTTCAACAATATCATTATGAGTCTCAAGTTATTTTGTCTAGCTTTAATCATTTGTCACTTAAATTATGCAAACAAGTAGACAGCAACATTGCGATAGGAGTTTTATATAGTAAACCTATGATGGAACCTTGGCAATATGCAGCGAACTTACAGGCGACGGCGGTACATCCCTACAAGAAGTTTGTTTCAGAGAAGTTAATAAAGGAATGTAAGCGTTTAAATATTGATGTGCATCCATGGACGATTAGTACGAAAGAAGAGTTAGATCAACATAAAGTGATGAATGTTACAAAAGTTATTTCAGATTATTTGGGATAAAATATGAGCTATTTTTTTAACAAAAGAAGGACATATACGGACATGTCCAAGAAAGCACTACAAAATTTGTAAAAAAATATTGTCAAAACTTAAAAATTATCTGTAAAATGTTGAATTTGTTCTGTAAAATGAAAGTAGACAAGCTACATCTTTTAATGTTGTTAATGTTACAAGGGGTAAAATGATTATGTATATAATGAATCTCGTGTCAACGGGCATTAAAGATCTTCTTTTGCAAATGCTCCTCGTTATTTTTCCTGTATTTGTTCTACAGATTACATGGAGAAACTATATATCGAATAGTGAAAAAAATATCCGACACAAAACCATTGGTCTTTTTACTGTTTGTGGGGTCATTTTATGTTTGCTTTTTCCTGTCTTCATCCCCACGCAGTATATTCTTGACTTAAGTTTTATTATTTTGATTATTGCTGTGGTATATAGCGGATATGTGACGGGATTATTCGCTTTTGCTACTATTCTATTAATGAAAATATTTGTACTGCAAGTTTTTACTCTTTTCGATTTTTTCAACCTTGCGTTTGTCATTGTTTTTTGTATTTTATTTGTGAGGAACTATGAAAATTCTAATAGAGTTTTAAAAGTATCTTTTTTTACGACACTAGCATGCTTAGCAGCAGTATTTCAAGTATTGGCCATCATATTTTTGATGACCAAAGATAGTAATGCTGTGATCACTGGTGAGATTACACTCATCTTTTTCATGTATCCTGTGGTTAGTATGACATCCATTTGGATGGTTGTACATCTGAATGAAAATATTAGAGAAAAGCAGAAAATGGAGATGGAAATTCAGCGCACAGAGAGAATGAACATTATCGGTCATTTGGCTGCATCTGTTGCACATGAAATACGAAATCCCATGACGGTCGTGCGTGGATTTATGCAAATTTTTAATAAAGAAACTTTTATACCGGATAATAAAAAAATATACTTGCAGTTGATGATCGAGGAATTAGATAGAGCAGAAGGTATTATTAATGATTATTTATCATTAGCAAGACCTAAAATAGAAAAGCAAGATCGTATTAATGTAAAGCAACAAATTCAATCCGTTTATGAAATTATTTTATCGTATGCGGTCCTCAATAATGTTTCGTTGACATTAAATGTAGAGGATGATTTGCATGTGATGGGAATACCGGAAAAAGTGAATCAAGTGCTCATTAATTTGATTAAAAACAGTGTTGAAGCTAGTCCCGATGGAGAATTGATTGAAATAGCAGCATACCAAGAAGAAGATAAAGTTATTATATCGGTAAAGGATCAAGGAGTTGGACTCACACAAGAAGAAATTAAGCTACTAGGTACTCCTTTTTACACGACAAAGGAGAACGGAACTGGGCTTGGGTTAATGGTATGTTATCAGATTATCAAAGCGATGAATGGTAAATTCGACGTGGTTAGTGAGAAAAATAAAGGAACAGAATTTATTATTAAACTTCCAGCAGTTTAGTCTTTTCATAACATCCATGCACAAGTATAATGAGTACAAACAAATACATAAGAGGTGTTATTTTTCATTGCAAAAGATAATGAAATTTTTTCGTATTACAAATAAAACATTAAAATTTACGTATGCTTTGTTACAGACCCTTCCACCGCTAGTAAAAGCAAAAAGACTGGATAAACAAGGAAAAGTGACGGAACGAGATGAATTAATGTATGCTGTTGCAAAGCGCTGGTCTACTTCGCTCGTTAAGTTGCTAGACAGTGATTTGCATATTACAGGGCATGATCACATACCTCAAGATAGACCGGTTGTGTTTATTTCCAATCACCAAAGCAACTACGATATTCCTATCGTTATGTATAGTATTAATCGATTATTTGGATTTATATCAAAAAAAGAAATCGAAAAGTGGCCAATTATCGGAACTTGGATGGAGTATTTGCATTGCATTTTTATGGACAGATCCGATGTTAGACAGTCTTTAAAAGCAATAAATGAAGGTGCGAAAAACATCGATAAAGGCTACTCGATGCTTATATTTCCAGAAGGCACTCGTAGTAACAGTCGCAAGATGAATGAATTTAAAGCAGGCAGTTTCAAATTAGCATTGAAGTCGGGTGCACCAATCGTTCCGATCGCGATAGATGGTTCTTATCTCATTACCGGAAACGCATCAAAAGGAATGAAGAGTAAGGTCAAAGTATCTATTTTGGAACCTGTTTATCTTGAAAATTTAAGTAAAGAAGAGTTGAAAGAAGTACATGAGCAAGTTTACCAAGCCATACAGGAAAAGTTGAGCTAATCAGCCTGGCTCATAGATTAAGTTAATATAACTCACTAAACGAATATAGCTTTATAACACACAGTCATATACCATACATTCTATGCTCTGCACTCCTGCATACGTGGTATATGACATTTTTTTATACCTGTTTTCATTTTATAGACAAGTTCAACCAACTTATTACCTCTAATCATAAGATGGAGAAATCACCAAATCTAACCTTTACGCCTGGCAACCGAGGCGTAAACTTGAATTCATTCATTTCTTTATCTTATATACATTAAAATGACCAACAGTACAAACAGAATTAGAATAATACTAGGTGTTATCCATTGAATAAAAGGTGGATAATGCGATGTTTCTTGTTGCAGTGGGAAAACATATGAAGTCATAACAGGAAATACAGGACTTTGAATTGGTTCAATGTAAGTCATGGTTTTCTCCCTCGCTATCCGTTTTACTTTCTTATCTATGTATATGCCACACTGCTTTATAAGGATTGGGTTGAGTGTACCCCTTCGTATTTATTTTTAAATCTTTTATTTTGATATCTTGTTGTTTTTTACATTTGTAGTGTTTATTTGTCTATGGTTATTTTTTGTTTACCCGTACTTATGAGTGCGACTTTACTGTTTTGGAATGAAGGAAATTTCTATATAAGAAAATACAATTGAAACTTAAAATTATAGCGGACATTAAAAATACGCCTCGAATACCAATAAATATAGATAAAGTTCCACCTGCAATAGGTCCAATCACATTGCCTAATGACATGAAACTGGCATTTAAGCTAAATGCTCGACTTTCCATCCCGTTAGGTGTATGTTGTCTAATCAAAGCGTTTACGGATGGCATCAACCCACCGAGAAAGATTCCAAAAATAAACCTGATGATGAGTAGTTGCTGTATGTTGTTGACAAAGGCATGGGGTATCATCAGCAATGCTGCTCCGATCATACTAACAAATAAAATACGTCTTTTTCCTACCTTGTCTCCCAGTCTACCGAGAATAGGTGAGAATATCATATTTGAAAATCCAGTCACAGATCCTACGAGACCTGCCAGTAAAACTAGTCGCTCTATGTTGCCATGCATTTCTTGTACAAATAAAGGCATGAGCAATACCGTACTAATCATGGAAAGCTGAATGAAAAAAGTAAGAGCATATAATGATCTTAATTGAGGAATTTTTATTAGTTTCTTCAACCCTTTTACTAAAGAAATGTCGGACATTTTTTTAGCTTCTTTAGGATTGAAATTATCTCGAACAAAAATAACACTGAAAAAGGAAACGAATAAAAGTAGGGATCCCGTAATATAAAATACATTTTTAAAACCGATCCATTCTTGCAATACTCCCCCAATAAGTGGGCCAAGAATTGTACCTGCAACAGCTCCTGACTGCAATATTCCCATAGCAAAACCAATTCGTTCTTTTGGCGTAGTTGCAGATACAATAGAAGTGGATGCTGGCATATATCCTGAAATCATACCGTTTAACAATCTCAAAAATAATAAATGCCAAGCAGAAGTTGCAAATCCCATCAAGGTAATGACAATAGCCATGCCAAAGCTGGAACGCCATATCATTAATTTTCGACCGTATTTATCTGCAATTTTCCCCCATAAAGGTTGGAATAGAAATGCAGTGACAAAATTAGAAGCAAAGATGACTCCTTGCCATACCGCAACGGTATCTTTATCTGTAATGCCTAGCTCCTGCAAATAATACGGGATAAAAGGTAGAATCATGGTCATGCCAGCAAGGACTACAAATTGACCAAAGGTTAATACAATCAAATTTATTTTCCAATTCAATATTACTCTCCTTCTTTCTCTGATAGGAAGAAGCAACCGAATTCGGTTGCTTCCTTCAATGAAGTATTCTTATTTCATATGTATTGAGGTGATACTGGAACTCACATTATTTAAGAAGATTGTGGAATTCACATGATATTAAAGAGGTTAAATCCATCGTTGGATAGTTGATAAAATGAATCATTATAATCTATTATACCATAAACGACCTAGGTGTTATGTTTTGTCGATTTCTGTATTGAAATCTTGTATTGAAATCTTTTGTTGTGTTGTGCATGTTCCGTTGTTCATTGTGTAAAGGGTTGAATGAAATTCTTTTTTTCCACCTATATTGATGTTATGCTGTAGATAGAGTGTTTGTATCATAACACATTTCGTTACCTCCATACATTTTTTAAAAAATAATTCATTAAGGTTGATACTATGCTTTTAAAATTTATAATTGGTGCTTCATGTAGTATGGTTGTTTCCCTACTAGCTATCCAATTATCTATGCTCTCAATGAGTGGAGCATGGGCTGCTGTTATCGTAGGCACAGGAATGTTCACATTCGGAAATTTGCCCTGGTATGGAACATTACTTTCCTTTTTTATTTCTTCTAGCCTACTTTCAAAATGGAGGAAGAAACAGAAACGCAAAGCAGAGCGTATGTATGAAAAAACAGGAAAGAGAGATGCACTTCAAGTTTTAGCGAATGGTGGATTAGGACTTGTTTTTTGTGTACTTTATTATTTCTTTTCTTATGAATGGTTAATAGCAGCTTTTCTAGGAACGATGGCTACGGTCAATGCAGATACTTGGGCTACTGAAATTGGCGGCATAAGTAAAAATCCAAGGAGTGTTAAAACGTGGAAACACGTTCCTGCTGGCACTTCTGGAGCAGTCAGTACACTAGGTTTATTTGCATCAGTGCTGGGAAGTTTATGGATTGCTATGACATATTTTCTTCTCTCTGTTGTGATTAACATAGAGGATTCTTTATCGCTTTTTGTAATAACAATGTGCAGTATGGGTGGTTTTGTTGGTGCATTAAGTGATTCCATAATCGGAAGTCGCTGGCAAGCACAATACAGGTGTACCGTTTGTTTAGAAAAGATGGAAAAGAAAAGTCATTGTGGACAACCTAATGATTGTATTAGCGGTATGAAATGGCTAAACAATGACATGGTAAACGTCATTAGCTCTCTCATTGGAGCTTTTGTCTCTGTTACCGTTTACATGTTATTATCAATGTAAAGAAAATATTTGAAGCTATATTTTAATGATAAAAGGTTAGAAAGGAACATAAATATGGATAAGCAACTATTTAAAACGTTAACAGAATTACCAGCGGTTTCTGGATTTGAAAGAGGTTTACGTCGGTTTGTAAAACAACAAATGACTCCTTATGCGGATGAAATCATTCAGGATGCTTTAGGTGGTATTTTCGCCGTAAAAAAAGGTGCAGGTCCAAAAATTATGGTAGCAGGTCACTTAGATGAAGTAGGATTTATGGTAAGCATGATTACTTCCAATGGCATGTTGAAATTTAAACCTATTGGTGGTCTATGGAATCAGACTTTGCTTGCACAAAGAGTTAGAATTGTAACAGATGAGGGACAAATACCTGGTGTTATTGCGTCCGTTCCACCACATCTTTTAAGTGAAGCTCAGCGTAAAGCTCCACTGGACATAGACAATATGTTAATAGATATTGGAGCAGATAATAAAGAGCATGTAGAACAAATGGGCGTTAGGCCTGGACAACAAATTTGTTTTGAATGTCCATTTACACCTCTAGCAGATCCTAAAAAAATATTAGCAAAAGCTTGGGACAATCGTTACGGTGTTGGATTGGCACTTGAATTATTAAAAGAAGTGCACCGAGAGCCACTGCCTAACTCATTGTACATAGGAGCTACAGTACAGGAAGAAGTAGGGTTAAGAGGCGCAGAAGTTGCAGCTAACATGATTAATC
Organism: Longirhabdus pacifica; assembly: GCF_004115085.1. Classification (GTDB taxonomy): domain Bacteria; phylum Bacillota; class Bacilli; order Paenibacillales; family DSM-105158; genus Longirhabdus; species Longirhabdus pacifica. The sequence goes on from NZ_QXJP01000005.1 coordinate 185,069, forward strand.
CTGATCTATTTTTTGCATTAGATTGCAGTCCTGCAAACGATACATCGAGCAAGGGTGATGTTTTTGGGAAACTAGGTGAAGGTACGCTCTTGCGCATATTAGATAGAACGATGATTACACATCGCGGGCTTGTAGAGTATATTTTAGATACAGCAGAGACTCATCGTGTACCATATCAGTACTATATTTCTGCTGGTGGCACAGATGCAGGTAAAGTGCATCTTCATGGCAATGGAGTACCTTCTGCAGTTATTGGCGTATGTGCAAGATACATTCATACGTCCAGCGCTATACTGCATACAGACGATTACGATGCAGCCAAGGAATTATTACACCATCTTGTTCGTTCATTAGATCAAACGACATTCGAAACTATTGTGGAGAATGCTTAACCGTGTTAAGTCGGTTAAACCCTGTGTGGCTTTGCTATACAAAGCCTTTGGAGCCCGGATCCAGCTAAGCAAGCTTAGCTTTTTATCCTCATGCTTTCGAAGTGGCTTTGTTACACAAAGCCTTTGGAGCCCGGATCCAGCTAAGCAAGCTTAGCTTTTTATCCTCATGCTTTCGAAGTGGCTTTGACACAAAGCCTTTAAAAAATTACTAAGGCGTGCTAGCGCCATCAATGAAAGGAAGGTGAAAGCCGTTTCGCGAGCATAGCTGCTTGCTGAAAAATAGAAGAACATCGTTCGTATTAGCATCCACTTTTTTGGTAAGTGTCAAGGAGCGGCTGGTGATGTATCAATTAAAAGAGAAGGAAATGATCTTTGTATTTACAGGTCCAGATGGTTCAGGTAGAAAAACTGTTGCTGACATGATAGGTTCTACGTTAGGATTACCTAAAGTTTTATCTTATACGACACGTAAACCAAGGCCTGCTGAGGAAGATGGTCAGGACTACCACTTTATATCTGCTGAAACTTTTGCTGTAGGTGAGAGCAATAATGAATTTATTGAAGTGGTTGAAATTGAAGGTGTAAAATACGGTATAAAAAATGAAGATATCGAGCAAATGTTTAAAGAAAATGATTTTATTTATTGTATTTTAAATGCGGAAGGTGCTCGTATATTAAAACATATTTACGGTGAAAAAGTATCTCGTGTGTTCATATATGTGGATATCGATGTCATCGTAGAACGACAAAAAGAGCTCAATGTAAGTCAAGAAATTATTGATAATCATTTCAATCATTACGAGGAAGATATGGCTTACAAAGATGAGTGTAAACATGCAGTAGAAAACACAGATCTTGCACATACGGTTTTTGCTGTTACGAACATATTGGAGCAGTATATGAATAGAGATCTAGTGGAAAAAGATTAATAAATAAGTTGGTTGAACTTGTTCAACCAACTTATTACCGCTAAACATAAGATGGAGAAATCTCAACATGACAACCTTTACGCCTGGCAACTGAGGCGTAAACTTGTTTTTCATCATTTCTCCATCTTGCATATAAGTTGGATGAACTTGTTCAACCAACTTATTACCGCTAAACATAAGATGGAAAAGTATAAAATAGTACCTTATTTGAGAGACGCTACAATGTAGTGCTCTCTTTTTTGTAATAAAATATGATATAATATGGAAATGTTTATTGAACTGTCGAAATGAAATAGGAGGAATTGTTTTGTTGAGAAGGGTAACATGGGATAAAGTTTTATTTTCCATTTTTGTTATGTTATTAATAATGACATCCATCTATGCTGCTAACCATATCAGGGTATCCCCAGAAGAAGCATTAAAAAATAAAATGAAGATACTAGCATCCGGTGATAAAAGTACAGTATTGGCAATCGAAAATGATTTTTATCAGCCTATTGGAATGTCACAAAGTAAAGAGGGCATAACGATCACGTTAGATGGCATGGTAGTAGATAAGGTTTCTGTTCAAGTTTTTTATACCATTACAGCAGATGAAAACGTACTACCCGAAGGTGATGATATGCATGTATATCGTATAAATCCAATGTTACATATGATTGTAGATGGACAAAAACATGAGCCTCCGGGATTTATGGGCAGTTGGAGCAGACCAGATAATCAACACGGTAACGTCTATGAAGATGTGCTGGAATATACATTTTTGAATGAGATCATGATGGATGGAATACAAGTGGACTTACAGCCACAAATTGAACTTGAAACAGCACAATCCGAAGGAGAGCCATTTTTTCAAGAACAGTTTTTATTCGATATTCCCATAGATCCTTCTACCTATGATTATGAAATTTTAACATATGAAATCAATGAAGAATTAACGATTGAGCAACAAAAAATAGTATTCCATGACATGATTGTACATCCAACTAGATCTACGCTTTATATTGCTGTAGATGAAGATAACAGCAAGGAAATATTTGATATGGGAGATATGGAGTTAGTGGTGAGCGATGACAATAAAGGTATTACTTCACAACAAAAGTCTGTTCAGTTTGGAAGAGATCAGATCACTTTTGAAAGTATGTATTTTATGGATGTAGAGCATGTAGCTATAGAAGGATCGTGGTTTGGGGCACTGGATAAAGATAAACGAGAGTTAGTCATCAATATGGAACAAGGGAAAATAGTGAAGAAACCTGACGATCGACTGACATTAGGAAGTATAGAACAACAAAAAGATGGAGAATTAGAAATTCAATTTATTATGGATGGCGGTGAAGGAGACCGGTTTTTCTTTCACCTTGATACAGCATTTACAGATGCTGATGGGGATGAGTATGAGAATTTTGTGAAATATCATCGTTCAACTTCGAATAAGGATGGTGGAATTTTAAATGTAATGCACACTACAATACCAGATGAAGATTACGTTTCTCCTTTAACCTTCAATATTTCGCATTATCCTACACATATAGAAGAGCCGTACAGCATCGATGTGAAGTGATTTGTAAGTTGGTAAAGCCGAAGAGTGATGTGTAAGTAAAATAGCGATGAAACCACAATACTAAAATAAAAAAATCGGTTACGAAGATCATTAAATCTGTAACCGATTTTTTGTGTACTGTATCCTTTACCTTGTACCCTTTGTTTTTTTAGTATATTAGTTTTACATGCAAAGGGTATGGATGATTGACCTGGGTCAAATGCAACAAAGCATTACTTAAAACTATTTTTGGAAGGTATTCGTCTAATACATAAAGGATGTAAGATAAGAAGGAGTGAGCAAACTGAACATGGCAGGAAAGAAGGTGGGAAAATGGAAAATTACACACTGCTAAAACACGCACAAGATGGCGATAGTGAATCTTTCTATATTCTAATGGATCAACATAAAATTCAGCTGTATAAAATAGCCTACTTTTATCTTAAAAATGAGCAAGATGCGCTAGAAGCGATACAAGAAATAACATATCGGTGCTTCATAAAAATTAAAAAAGTAAAAGAACCGAAATATTTCAGTACTTGGTTAATACGCATGATGATAAATTACTGCAAAGACCAACTTCGTAAGCAAAGGCGAATGAACAATAAAAATATAGAACAAAACAGTGTAGTGGCAGAGGACAATCAATTACAAATAACAGATAGGATGGTGCTTGAAGCAGCGTTGATGGAATTAGATGATAAATATGAAAAAGTAATTCGAATGAAGTATATCGGTGACATGACCATCCCACAAATTGCTTATGCCATAGGAAAGCCGGAAGGAACCATAAAAACATGGATATATAAAGGGTTATCCAAACTTCGTTCTCAATTAGAAAAGGGGAGGGGATGAGATGATTGAAGAAGATCAAAAGTTAACACAATTGAAAGAACATTTTGCTCAGCTACCAGTGCCTAATGATATTGACCGCTTCATTCATAAAGGAATACATAGAGCCGTACAGAAGAAAAAGAAAATATCCATGTTGAAATGGGTGAATAGCGCTGTTGTTATGTTGTTGGTTATCGTTGTTTCGTTTAACGTCGTCCCATTCATTTCTAACTTCAATTCTGCCGAGAAAAGCCAGCAAACGACGATCGAGCTAACTGGAGTAAATCCTTATATGCAAGAGGATTTGCAACTATCACAGTCACAATTCAACGTCACCATTACGATGGATAAGATACGGCTGGACTATGCTACCGCAGATATCTTCTTTACCGTTGAGCAGGAAAAAGATGTTGACTATGATGTTAGTAGCTCATTCATAAAAAATGAACAAGGGGAAATTATTGCATACGGCATAGAGGATTACAGTAGACAAGTAAAAATGAACATGGTAGAAAACGCTGTAATATCGGATAAGCTAGCAATAGAATTGACAATAACGCTGAGGGATAAGAACAACTTGCAATTGCAGTATGCATTCCCTATAGAGATCAATACAGAGCAAGTGCCGAAACCAGCTATATATCCGCTTGAAAAAGAGATGGAGATCATAGATCAAATCATGTATGCTCACTCCATCACGGTACATCCGACGGAAATTCATCTTCAGCTGTCGTTTGATGAAAATAATAGTAAACACATATTTGGGTTTGAAGATTATAGATTGGAAACAGCAGATGGACATCGTTTTTATCAGGTTGAATCGGATCATCATGCACCTATAGTGGATAACGATAGTATGTTGACCGTTCGTTTTGCTGCAAATGGATTGCATGATCTAGATCCAATAAACAGTGAGGTATCGGATCTCTTTTTTACAGGAAGCAAGCTAAGAGCCATGGACAAAACAAAAATGAACATACAAATAGATGTGGACAATGAACAATGGTTAAATAGCTATGACTTTGAGCAAAGATTTTCTTTCATAGGGATAAAACAAGCAGATGAAAATAAAAGCTTAACATTTATGTTGAAGAAAAGTGAATATGATTCTCAAACTTACTATTCCATTTTCAGTCCGCATTTTACAGATAGCAAAGGAACATCATACAAAGCTGTTGCGTCCAAAATGAGTAGTTGGGAAAAAGTAAATGATAGTTATGTTGCGAGGTATCAATTTACTATTCCTGATGCATCATACAGCAGTCCCATTTCGTTAGACATTGTTTCTTATCCTTTTACTATCAACAAGTATATCAACATTAACCTATTAAAATGAGGGATAATGAAATACATTTTCTTCTAAACAAAAATAAGAGGTCCTATGGATGAGGGAACCTCTTATTTTTTTATTGTTGTAAAATGGTTGTGAAAAATGGTATACGTCTTAACTAGATTTCGCTCTGTAAAAGTTGAGATCTTAATATAAAATCAATCTAACACATATGCAGCTAATAAAGCTGCGGTATGCACTATAGCTTGTTTATGCGTACGTTCCATACTATGAGATGCATGTACACCTGGCCCGATTAAAGCAGCCTTAATGTTGTGTCCTCCTGCTAATGCTGCAGATGCATCAGAACCGTAAAAAGGATATATGTCCACAACATAACTCAATTGATCCCGCTTAGCTAATTCTACTAAGCGTGTGGTCATATTATAATCGTATGGACCTGTAGAGTCTTTAGCGCAGATGGAAACATCATGCTCACTGCAAGATAGATCGTCTCCGATCGCTCCCATATCGACTGCAATCATTTCATCTATATCTGTTGGTATGTAGGATGATCCGTGACCGACTTCCTCATAATTAGAAATGAAAATTTTCACTTGTTTCGTTAACGTGATGTTTTCCCGTTTTATCCATTCTATTAAGGCAAGTAGTGCAGCTACACTAGCTTTGTCATCCAAATGTCTAGACTTAATATAGCCACTGTCTAACACTTGCGTACGTGCGTCAAAAGAAATATAGTCTCCAACTGTTATACCTAATTTTTCTACATCCTCTGCATTTTTAACGACTTCATCAATACGTACTTCCATATTGCTCTCTACACGCTTTTGATCTCTTGCCTCTCTATAGACGTGAACAGAAGGTTCTGTAGACAGAATAGTACCGGTGTAGGCTTTCCCATCTCTTGTATGCACTTTGCAGTATTCTCCTTCAATGGAATGCATCATAAACCCGCCGATGGAAGTTAATTTCAGCGTCCCATTAGACGTAATGGAACGCACCATCGCACCTAATGTATCCACATGTGCGGTTAAACATAACGTGTAATCTAATGTAGAGTTGGACGGTAATGTAATGATTGCTCCACCTTTACGAGTGAAGGTAATAGGAAACCCGAGTGCACGGACTTCTTTTTCTAGCCAACTCATCACGTCGTGACAGTAACCACTTGGACTAGGGATATCAAGTAAAGCTTGTAGTTTCTCTAGTAAATAATGTTCGTCTATGTTATGCATGATCTGTTTTCCTCTTTTCCACATTGATTTCTAGATCTTTCACGTTTTCCCCACGTTCAATTCGTCTCGGGTAGGAAATATCTACTTGATGTGCCTTTAATTTCTCCATTAATTGCTTACGTATTTCTTTTCCAGCTGTCCAATAATGAATGTCATTGACGAGTGCAATGACAGTATACTTTGCACCTAGTGCGTTATTTTCCAAATCTGTTATCCCGTATAGTTGCGGTGGCTCTACGACCCTTCCTTGGTTATCGGTAATAAATAAGTGAGGTTGTGTCTCCACCATATGAGCAGCCATTTCATTAACGGACTGTTCTATTGCTGCAGGATCAGTTTCGTAAGGGACAGAAACATTTATAATCGTTCTCATTTGCTCCCGATTAAAATTCTGACTTACCGTAATCTCGGAGTTTTGAATAACGACGACATGCTGTGCCCATGTTCTAATTTTGGTTGCTCTCAGACCAACTTCAACGACTGTACCATTAATTTGTCCGTTATTGATGGAAACATAATCACCAATGGAAAATTGATCCTCAAAAATGATAAAAAATCCAGAAATAAAGTCTTTCACCATCGTTTGTGCACCGAAACCGATAGCCAACCCGAGTACACCGGCCCCAGCGATAATTGGAGCAATATCTACTCCTACATTATCTAAAATCATAAGGATAGAGAAAATAAAAATCATATATTTCGTTAAGGACATAAGTAAAGACTGCAGTGTTGTTTCTTGTTTTTCTCCAAGTCGAGTAATTTTAAATACTCTAGAAATGATGGCGCTTCTGACTCTTAGCGCAAGCCATGTAAATAATAAAATAAGTAAGATTGTGACACTGTTTTCTACAATAATGTCCACACGGTCTTTCCAAAAATTCCAAGTAAACCAGTCAATCCAATCCGTACTGTCTGTCACAGATGTGAGTAAAAATTGAGGTATAATCATAAAAGAGTAAATCAGCTCCTTATTGTTTTTCCTTCATTTGTTGTCGTAAATATACGAATAAAGTATTAAGGATGTTAGATGCTTTTACAATACTTTCACAGTAAAAAGCTAACGTATCAACACGTAATACATTTAATATCATATCATAATCAACAAAAAAAAGAAGGTTCTTCACTGTTGACAGGACGAAAAAAAAGATGATTATAATAAAATTAAATTAGGTTTAAGGGTGATTGTCATGACAAAAGGCATAGTTTTAGTTGCTGATGAAGATGAGAAGAAAGGACAGCTATTAGGACTATTGCTAACTCGCAAAGGCTATGATGTACTGTATACAAACGATGGAAGAGAAGTAATGCAAATCGTCAAATCAGTAGATATTTCCATCATTCTGTTAGAAGTAAAGCTTTGTGGGATAAATGGTTTTGAAGTATGTAAACGGTTGCGCTTATTTACTTCTGTGCCGATTATTTTTCTTACATATAACATAAACGAAGAAGACAAAGTAAGAGGGTTAGATTTAGGAGCTGATGATTATGTAACCAAACCTTTTGGAATCAATGAATTGGCTGCTAGAATAAGAGCAAATACGAGAAAAAGAAATGTTTCATTGGTACAACAAGAAATTATGGAGTACGGGGATCTATATATTAACTTTCAAGATCACGTTGTGAGAAAAAGGGGAATAGATATTGTATTAACTGCGATAGAATTTAGAATACTTTCTATGTTAGCTCATTCTCCGAACCGAATATTTCATCCCGACTTATTATATCAACTGATTTGGGATAAACATAATCAAAAAGGAAGTCATATTGTTAAAGTCCATATCAGAAGCATTCGAAAAAAAATTGAAACAGATGCGACAATTCCACAATATATAAAAACGGTGAGAGGTGTGGGATATAAATTTCATCAAGTATAAATCTTTTTTATGAATGGTTTATCATTCATGTTTATTTACTATAATCAAAAATAAACAAAGCTCTTACATTTTTTAAACATGTAAGAGCTTGTTGAATGTTCTGTTCCTATATTGTTAATCTACGGTAAAGAAGCAAGGTTGCATGTTTGATTAATTTTCTAGCAACTTTTCCATTTGATTAATAATGTCCTCAAATACGCTCATGGCTTCAGAAATAGGCTTTGGTGTCGTCATATCTACTCCTGCTTTTTGTAAAATGTTGATGGAGTAATCACTTCCACCACTTTTCAAAAATTGCAAGTAGCGCTCCACGGCAGGTTTTCCTTCATCTTTGATTTGTTTAGCAAAACTATTCGCAGCAGAAAAACCAGTCGCGTATTGATAAACATAAAAGCTATTGTAGAAATGAGGAACGCGAGCCCATTCCATCTCTATTTTTTGATCCACCACTATATCTTCACCGAAGTAAACTTTATTCAAGTCATAATAAATTTTACTAATCGATTCTGACGTTAAAGCTTCACCTTGCTCTACTTTTTCATGTATGATTTTCTCGAATTCTGCAAACATCGTTTGGCGGAATACTGTTGTTCTAAACTGATCAGCAAAGTAAGCAAGAAGAATAAGCTTTTTATTTTTATCTGTCGTATTGTCGAGTAAATGCTGCATGAGTAATGCTTCATTTAATGTGGAAGCGACTTCTGCATTAAATATCGTATACTGTGCTTCACGATAAGGTAGGTTGCTGTCTGACAAATAAGAATGCATCGCATGACCCATTTCATGTGTAAGGGTAAACATGCTGTTTAAATTATCCTTATGGTTAAGGAGAATGTAAGGATGGGTTCCGTATGGCCCCCAACTGTATGCACCACTTCGTTTTCCTTCAGACTCATACACATCAATCCAACCGCTGTTGTAGCTATCTTTGACTACTTCCACATAACGCTCTCCGAGTGGTTCTAAACTTTCCAATACGATGTCTTTCGCTTGCTCATATGTAATGACTTCATTAGATTCATCCACAATGGGTGCAAATAAATCATACATATGCAACTCGTCGACATTCAACATCTTTCTTCTTAGCTCTAAGTAACGATACATGAGAGGAAGATGTTCATGAATCGTATCAATTAGATTGGTATACACTTCTTTCGAAATGTTATCTCCGAATAAAGACATCTCCAGTGTAGATGGATAATTTCTCGTTTTACTATAAAAAATATTTTTCGTTACGGTAGAACTTAGTGTAGAAGCAAATGTATTTTTGTATTTTGCATACGTGTCGTACATAGCATCAAATGCATTTTTTCTTACTTCACGATCTTTACTTTCTAAAAATTCAATGTATCTACCGTGAGTAAGCTCGATTTCTTCCCCTTTTTCATTTTCCACAACAGGGAATTTCAGATCCGCGTTATTCAACATGCGATATGTATTACCAGATGCTCCAGCTATGTTGCCTACCTTTGCAAGTAAAGCTTCTTCTTTTTCAGAAAGCACATGATCTTTTTGACGTAGCATTTCTTCTAACGTTTTTTTGTAGCTTTTGTCCAAACTAGGATCGTCAATAAAAGATTTTAACGTTTCTGTAGGTAAGCTTAAAATTTCTGGTGTAATAAATGAAGTTTTCTCACTCACTTGGACAGCTAATTTTTCTGCTTTGTCCGTCAATGCTTGAAACTCTGTGTTCTTCATATCTTCATCTAATTTCATTTTCGCATAAACGTATAGTCTTTCAATCAATTGTGATGTTTCATCTTCTAATGTAAAGCAATCTGAAATTTGCTTTGCACTGTTTAGTGTCCCAGCCATCTTGCTCATTTTATCTGCTAATGCATTGATTTGTTTATATTCATCTTCCCATTGTTGTTGTGTTTGATAAATATCTTCAATTTTCCATTGATGTTCCTTAGCAATTTCACTGCGTTTTGGAAGCTGACTCATATTATTCATCCCCTTATCATTTGCTGCAATTTGTTTCGTTTGTATCGTAGCTGTAAAGACGATACAAATGAGTATGCCAAATATCCATGTTTTTTTTACCATTCAAAGAAACCCCTCTGATCACAATCTTATGCATATTATGACCGAGACATCCCATTAATATGTCTATATTATCTTGTTTACCAACATATAAGCTTCATTATAAAGGCTATATACTATATTTACAATTTATTGCGTGATCTATGAAGCCGTAAAAAAGCTAGCCAGAAGGAACACAAAACCAGATACCACGAAAAATAATGCTAAGATAGCAATAGGTCTTTTATATTTTTCAGGCAGCTCTTCTCTTCGATAAATGACAAGTGCTCCCAAAACGAAAGAAATGAGCACATAAATCAATACTCCATTATTCATACTATCCCCCCCTTCCTCTAGATCGGTATATGTATCTATGCCACGAATAGTAACTCAAGCTTCTTCAATGAGATGAGTAATGAAGAAACCAGCAGCAGCAACAACACCTAATACACCAGCGGCTATATATAACGTAGTAGAACCATAAGTATCATATATAAAACCACCCATAATGCCACCTAAAATGCCAGCTAAACCGCTCCATACGATGGCATGAAGGGCTTGTCCAGATGATCGATAGGCATCTGGGATAATCGTCGTCAAATACTGAATAGAAGTAATAAAAAATATACCGAAGGTAATGCTGTGTAGTAATTGAACAACAATAACGATATAAGGATCTTGGAACAATACCATTAACACATATTTAATGAAGTATGCAATCCCAGCAAAGGCAAGTAGAGGTAACTCTTTTACCTTATTACTGTATTTACTTAACAGCATAAAAATAGGGATTTCACTTAATGCTGCAAACAAAAAAGCGACGCTAATCATAATTTTGTTTGCACCTAATTCAGATAAGTACAGTGATAAAAAATTGTCATTTACTTTATGCGAAGCAGCTAGTATAAATACAAGCACCATAAAAAATATTAGCTTTTTGGAGCGAACGACGTTCACTAAACCAGAGAAATTCATTTTTGACTGTGACCCTTGCTGATCTTTCACAAAAAAAACAAAGAAAAAACTAACAATCAATGTAAGGAGCAGCAAAGAGATGGTGTTTTTTATCTGTATAATGGAAAAGTATTCAAGTATCCCGAATGCTAGGGCAGCAAGAGCAAAACCAGTAGAGCCCCACAAACGAAATGAAGTGTAGCTTTTGTTCGTATTTCGTATGGTGAGTAAAGTTAAGCTATCTGAAAGTGGAATCATCGGTTGTTGAAAAAAATAAAATAAAAACATAACGATAACCAAGGAAGAGAAAGATTCTAACTTTAAAATAAAAAAGGCAGTTATCATTTGTCCAATGAGTAAAAAAATCAATATTTTTTTTATCGTACGAAAACGGTCACTAACAATACCCCATATCATGTTAGAGAAAATACCTGATACAGGACCCAGTGCTAGTATCGTACCAATTTGTGTTTTAGTGAACCCTTTACTTTCTAAGTATAAACTGAAAAATGCAAGGAGGATGCTGATGGTAGTGAAAAATGAGAATATAAAAATACGCAGCGCAAAGTGAGATCTGTTCAAGAGGTGTCACCTTCTACCTTCCAGTTAAAGTGAGGACATTATAGCATGCTTTACATAGCGTGTAAATGAATGCAGCTTTGTCATACTATTTTAATGAAGTTTACAATTTTATGACGATTTGTAGCAAGAATGCAGTACATATAAAAATATTTACTTGTTTCTTCTTTTTACTATTGATTATGTTTAAGGTTTTCATGTATAAATTATTGTATAATAAATACGGTAAACCAAATCTTAATCCAAAATAGTGATAAATAGATGCATGAATGATTGAGTTGTGGAGGGATAATAAAACAATGAAAGAAGAGCGTTTTCGTTACAATGATCGTCTTGGTATTCCCATTCCTTCATTGAAATTAATGTGGGAAGAATACAAATCTGAAGAACAAGAAGAAATTTTATCACAATGGGAAATGATAAGAGGCGGTATACCTGATCGTATTAAAGAATTAGAGGCAGTAATTAATCGCAAACAAGCCCTTTTACAAGATGAACATGATTTTCAAATCAGTTGCTTATTAAATCAAGATATTGCGGACGTAGCCAGCATTATTAATGATCTCCATCTGTGGTATAGAACACATCAAAGTATCGAGGTTACTAAAGCTCATGCGTAACTTTCAATACCCTAAGGGGCCACTTATATTAGTATATCGAGTATATCGCTATATCCTTCCAGAGGTCAGAAATGAACTTGGGAATTGGACAACGAAAGCAAAACAAATACCGGATCAAGAACTGCGGACTCAGGCTCTTGCAAGCATAAAAGACAAGCAGTTTCATTGTGAAGGGGGAGCAGTGTATGCTGCTGCAAATTTATCTTATCGCCATATTCTTATACCTCTAATCGTAGCTTTTCAATCCATAAGTGATTATTTGGATAATCTGTGTGATCGTAGTACATCATTAGATGAAGCAGACTTTCGCTTGCTCCATCAGGCGATGTTAGATGCAATTGATCCAAGAGCTACGTTGAAAAATTATTATTTACATAGAGAGGAATTTGAGGATGGGGGCTATTTGCATCAGCTCGTTACCACATGTCAAGATCAATTGCGACAGCTTCCATCTTATCCTATTGTCAAACCTTTTGTAGAGCAGCTCGTTCAGCATTACTGTGATTTACAAGTGCACAAACATGTTCATCCAGATATAAGAGAAGATCAACTGATGCAATGGAGTAAGCAGCATGTAAAAAAATTCGATGATATATATTGGAATGAATTTGCAGCCGCTACAGGGTCTACATTAGGGATGTTTATGTTGTTTTTAGCTGCAACAGAAGATAACCTAAAAATGGAGGATGCCATACAAATTAGAAATGGGTATTTTCCTTATATATGTGGCGTTCATATTATACTTGACTATTTAATTGATCAGGAAGAAGATCGTATTGGAGGAGATCTTAACTTTTGCTCCTATTACAAAGATCAAGATGAATTAATATCAAGACTGGATTATATGATTGAAAAAGCACTACTTGCTGCGAAGCAAATGAAGCACCGTCATTTTCACAAAATGATTGTAGAAGGATTGCTGGCTGTTTATTTATCCGATCCAAAAGTAAACAAGCAAGCAGCTGTGAAGCACATTAAGGAAAAAGTGATGAAAAGCAGCCCATTAATGCGTTTATTTTTCAAATTTAATACGATTTGGATTAGGAGACATACAGAAAAATAAAATAGAAACAACGGAGGGACCATCATGTCAATTAAATCAATTGCAGTATTAACAAGCGGTGGAGATTCACAAGGAATGAATGCGGCTGTTCGAGCAGTCGTACGCAGTGCACTGTACAGAGGATTGGAAGTATATGCTGTGCAGAGAGGATATTATGGACTGATACATGATGACATTCGTAAAATGGATTTACGCAGTGTTGGTGATATCATTCAACGAGGCGGAACGATTCTACAAACTGCTAGATGCGAAGAATTTAGAACATTAGAAGGACAACAAAAAGCAGCAGAAAACTTGCGAAAAAGAGGTATTGAAGGTGTCGTCGTCATTGGTGGAGACGGTTCTTATCAAGGTGCTTACAAATTGAGTCTTCAAGGTATTAAAACAATGGGACTACCTGGAACGATCGATAACGATATTCCATTTACCGATTACACTATCGGATTTGATACGGCTGTAAGCATTGTGGTGGATGCAATTAACAAATTAAGAGATACGATGACATCACATGAACGCTCCTCTGTAGTGGAAGTCATGGGAAGACATTGTGGAGATATAGCGCTGTATGCAGGACTTGCTAGCGGGGCGGAAGCGATTCTTGTGCCAGAAGTGGACTTTGACTTGAACAAAATTGCAACACGTATGAAAGATCATTTCAATGCTGGAAAAAAACATGGCATTATCGTTGTAGCAGAGGGAGTAGGGACTGGAGAAGATATCTCCAAAAAGTTGAATGAACAAAGTGGGTTAGACTCAAGAGTGACTGTTCTAGGCCATATTCAACGAGGTGGCACGCCTACACATAACGATAGAATATTAGCTAGTCGTCTTGGTGATTTTGCTGTATCCCAGTTGTTAGAAGGTAAATCTGGTAAAGCTTGTGGTATCATCGAAGGAAAATTAGTTGCTACAGATATTGAAAAAGTAGTGAATACAAAGAAAGCGATGAGAATGGATTTATTCGAGCTAGCCATGAGATTATCTCAATAAAAACTTCAACGACGACATCACCATTTGGCTGTACAATGATGATCTAAGCATGGACTATGTCTTATATTGTTGTGCAGCCTATTATGTTTGGAATATGAGAACCAAGTTTACGCCTCAGTAGCCAGGCGTGGGGAGAGGAATATACATGTTTTTATATAAATTTGAATTAGTAAAAAATGATGAGAATGTAGCACATCTTATTGTTGCAGCAAACGATGATCAAAAAGCTTTTGAATATGCAGAAAGTGAATTAGACAAGCAATTTATGGCGGGAGATGTAAAAGAGATCGTATTATTGCAAAAGAAAAGATGTAATAATGGAACTGCTTATATCATATCAGCATGATGATATGATATAAGCTTCATCGTAATAAAACTTCTACATTACATGCATTACTTGTGTTGCATGAACATCATTTATTCTTTCGCATCCTCTTGTTCTTCTAGATTGGATGGGGTGTAATCTACATCTGGTGTATATCGATTACTCGCATTCCAAAGTAAAAATTCATGGATATTATTATCTTCTAATGCTTTAATTTGTGCTTCTACTTCTTTTTTTCCATAGGATATATTTCCGGGTACCCAACTTGCAGTAAAGTCTTGGATCCACGGGCGAATAATAGGTTTTAATTGTTCAATTTCAGCTAGTTTCTCATGTGTGTCTATCATCGCACCATTAATGGTTACATATGGTGCCGCATCGGGGACGTTTGCTCCGAACCAGCCCGTACTATAATGACTAGGATAAACCATAGGACTAATCACATCTACGAATTGAGAGATTTTATTAAAGTCTTGACCGATGCCTTCTGCAGCAGGTACAGAAGCTGCATACCCAAAAATATCTACAGAAACTCGGACATCTAGGGGACTTAATGCTTCTCTCGCGTATCGTACAAAATCGCTTACAACATCAATACGAGCTCGCTCATCTTTTGTGTATGTTAAAGTGTCTGCCCGATTTTCGAACCCTTCAGGAAACCGAACGTAATCAAATTGAATCTCTTTAAAACCAAGTGCTGCTGCTTCTTTTGCAATAGCAACGTTATAATCCCACACTTCTTTTACGTACGGATTCACGAAACTTTCATCTCTACCGTTTTTCCATATGGTACCATCAGATTGGACGAATGACCATTCCGGTTTAATAGTAGCAAGTTTAGAGTCCTTGAATACTACAATTCTAGCAATCGGATATATATCATGTTCATCTAATGTTTGCATCAGTGCAGGAACATCTTTCATAATAGGATAAACGGTATCGTACTGCTTTAAATTTTCATCTTCTGTAGGATATGTAATATAACCGAAGTCTTCTTTTACATCGATAACAAAAGCATTCAGTTCCGTTGTATCTGCAAGTTCTAATAATTGCGAAAATCTTTGTCCTGCAACACTGTGTGCACTAGCATATAAGCCTTTTACAACAGGAGCTTCGTTAAGCTGAGGATCTAATTTAACATATAAATCGCCGTAATCTTGTTGATCACTAGCAAGTTCAGGCGCTAAATCTACTATTTGTGCATGCTTTGCATCGAGAGATGCTTGTAATAGTGTTTCCAAACTATACTTGGTTTGAGCTTGTTGACTTTCTTCATAGAGCATAAGCATAGCTGACATGAGTAAACTCATTGAACCTCTCCTCTAAATGTACATAGTTTTTATTACATTATATGATAGGTGAGGAAATAATTCAGTAAAATTTTTTGTGACATATATGGTGTATTTATTTCATTAAGAAAAAAGCTTAATGTGGGTCAAGATGTTGAAATTGTCCCATAATGCCAACGGTCTCGACGATATTAACAAATGCATCAGGATCGGCATCTTTGATCATTTTTTTAAGCTCTGCTAACTCGTATCTTGTTGTCACCGTCATCAGCATTTCACGTTCTTCATTTGTGTAAGCTCCGCGAGTGTTAATAACGGTAATACCTCTTGGTCTTTTTAGCAATTTCTTTTTTATCTCTTTAGTTTTACATGTCACAATGAAGACGGTCACTTTGATATGACGAATATGAATCATATCTACAATTTTGCCTGTAACAAAAATAGAAAGCATGGAATACAGCGCTGCATCTGATCCTTCTTCTTTTAACATAAAAGCTAATGCGACAACGACAATAGCGTTAAGTGCAAATAAGATGGTACCTAGAGGAAGATCCTTTTTTTTAGAAAGAATAAATCCGATAATATCGAAACCTGCAGTCGAACCACCAGCACGCAAACTTATCCCTGTTCCAATGCCTACCATCACACCACCGAAGATTGCTGCAAGAATAGGGTCTGTAACAAATAAAGAGTCTTTAGCTAACCAAGGATTTTCCGGTACCCATTGCATAAATAAAGTGGTGAATATAACGGAAACAATACTATATGTAACAAATCTTTTTCCGATGGAAATCCATCCCCAGATTAAAATAGGAACATTCAGCAGAAAATAAAGAAGGCTAATATTCATACCAGTTCCATAACCAATTAGCATGGAAACGCCAGAAACGCCAGCGCTTAGCAATTGATGGGGGATGAGGAAGATATTAAATGCAGCGGCAATCAAAAAAGCACCAACAACAATGGCTAGCTGCCTAAGTGCTGTCTTTATCAAATGTGTTCACCTCATTGTAAAATTTTCAATATGTCTTATGTACGATGCAACAATAAGTATAGTACATTGTTTAATTTACTGGAAGCACTATGTTGAATATGTTATGATGTTAAAAGTATTTGTGAAGAAGATCGTTTTTTTGATCATACTGTCAAATGGAGCAAGTGTAAATAGAAAAGGAGTTTGAAAAATTTTGAAAACGTTTTTTGATTTTAATCTGGAAGACAAAATATTACGTGCAATTACAGAAATGGGATTTGAAGAAGCTACTCCCATCCAAGCTAAAGCAATTCCAGTTGCAATAGAAGGAAAAGACTTAATCGGTCAGGCACAAACAGGTACGGGTAAAACAGCTGCATTTGGTGTTCCCCTTATCCAAAAAATTGATACGACAGAAGAGAATGTAGCGTCTTTAATATTAGCACCAACGCGTGAGTTGGCTATTCAAGTAGCCGAAGAAATTAGTAAATTAGCTCGCTTCAAAAGACTTCGTTCTTTACCTATATATGGTGGACAAGATATTAATAAGCAAATTAGAGGTCTTAAAAAGAAGCCACAAATTATTATTGGTACACCAGGTCGTATATTAGACCATATCAAACGTAAAACGTTACGTTTGGACAATGTAAATACGGTAGTGCTTGATGAAGCAGATGAAATGTTGGATATGGGATTCATGGAAGATATACAGTCCATCTTGAGTAAAGTTCCTGAACAAAGGCAAACGATGCTTTTCTCTGCAACGATGCCACCTAACATTCAGCGTTTAGCAAAACAATTTTTGAAAGACCCTACACATGTATCTGTGATTCCGAAGAAAGTAAGCGCACCGCTTATTGATCAATCTTACATCGAGCTACATGAGAGACAGAAATTTGATGTGCTCTGTAGATTGTTGGATATGGAAGCACCTGATTTAGCTATCGTCTTCGGTAGAACGAAGAGAAGAGTAGATGAACTTGCAGAAGCATTGCAAAAAAGAGGATATTCATCTGCTGGATTACATGGTGATTTGTCACAGTATCAGAGAGACCAAGTCATGCGCAAATTCAGAGATGGCAGCATCGATGTTTTAGTAGCTACAGATGTGGCTGCACGTGGTCTGGATATTACTGGTGTGACGCATGTCTTCAATTTTGACTTGCCTCAAGACCCTGAAAGTTATGTACACCGTATTGGTCGTACAGGTAGAGCTGGTAAAGAAGGAGAAGCATGGACGTTTGTTACACATCGTGAAATCGACCATTTGCATCTTATTGAGAAAATTACGAGACATAAAATTTCTAAGAAACAAATTCCAAGTTTAGCTGAAGCGTTAGAAGGTAAACAGCGTATTACTTCGGAACGTATTTTGGAAGAAATTCAAAATGGAGAGTTTAATGAATACAAGGGAGCAGCGATGCAGTTGCTTGAGAATTACGATTCTGTTCATTTATTAGCTGTTGCGCTTAAATTAATGACAGATGATAAGAACGATGTCAAAGTATTCTTGACTCCAGAAGAACCGTTGCAAAAGAAACGTAAAAAAGACTTTGGTAATAGACGAGGATCACAGAATGGTTACAGGGGCTCCAACTCATCAAGAGGAAATTACCGTCCTAAGCGGTCACAACATCGACGTGATGGAGATAAGAGAAGAAAATACAACAACGGTTAAGTAACCTTTCACTAAAACACCCTGGAATCGTTCTCGGGTGTTTTTGCCTTATGAATTTGAGGATTTTTTGAATTTGTCACATTTTTGTATGCTTTTTGAGAGGATGATTCAGGTTGGAATATCCAGGCTTACTTGGTGCAGTATTTAAATTCGCTCAATGGTTAGTGAAGATGATTTTTGCAAATTTATTGTGGTTTTTCACTTCACTTCCGCTTACATTTTTTTCTTTATATTTACTAGACGTGGCCCTAACCGAGGATGGTGTAGCGGGACTAAGAGAAATATTGACTAACTTTCCACAACACATTATACCGACATCTTTGATCATTTTTATAGGTGCTATTTTATCTACTGTTTTCCTTTTCCCTGCTACTAGTGCCTTATTTTCTGTTGTTCGCCAGTGGCATATCAATGAGGATGAAACGACGGTGAAAAATTTCTTTGTTTATTATAAGGCAAATTATAAACAAAGTATTTTAGGTGGTCTATTTTTTAATACTTTATTGTCATTTATGTTTATCAATGTTTGGTTTTATCTCATTTATAATGGAAGCACCACGATTTTGGGTATTATCTTTTTGATTATTTATGTCATAAGTTGCATTGCGTGTGTATATTTCTTTTGCCTTGTGTCCCATGTCAAAATGAATGTCAAACAAATACTCAAAAATAGCTTTGTTTTGACGATAGGAAAGCCAATCACGACATTATTTATATGCCTGAATACATCACTTATATTGTTTGTTTTAGTATTTGTATTTCCTTATTTAATGGTGTTTTTTGCTGTTAGTTTGATTGCCTACTTTTCGTTTATTTTATTTGAAAAAATGTTCTCAACACTGGTTGATACTAAGCCTTCATCATAATGTCATAATTTTTCATTGAATTTCACAACAATGAAGGTTTACTTTCTCATAAAACCTTTTTATAATAAGATATAAGTTATTTAAAAGTATAGTTGCTTTTTAATCGCAGTTATCTTTAGAGTTGGTATGATTTACTTCATTTAAAAGTTTTTTATATTCATTTCCTGCCGTGTTCGTTGCGGTTCATCATGTTTGAACCAATGTTTGTCTTTTGGGATTCTTACATTGTTTAGCAGCTAGTATGCCCTTTCATTTGCAAAGGGGAACTAAAAACTAAATTGCGGAAACCCACCTTCTATGGAGAAGGTTCAAGGACATACTGGATCGGACGGCATAGCGGGTTATGAATCATATAACATATGCATAGTTAAACGGAGAAACTCTCATAATATGTATTAAATCAATACATATGGATGGGGGTATTTTTGTGTTGTTTAAGCTATTCCATTTTAAACATAATAGTAAAAGAAATCGTTGTAAAAAAGTGTTTCTTTGTTTGCTCGCATTGGTCGTATTTCTTCCTTTTCAACCGATAGAAAGTGAAGCATTTAGCGATCTAACTTTACGTCAAGGCTCCACAGGAGGAGACGTGTATGAGTTGCAGGGAAGATTAAAATACTTAGGTTATTATAATGGGAATATAGATGGGATTTTCGGATCACAGACATTGGCTTCCGTAAGAAATTTCCAATATCGTTTTGGCATGACAGTGGATGGTGTAGTTGGTGAAAAAACGAAAAATATGTTGTGGAAAGCAACGCAGAATTGGACTCCTTCTCTTAGCTACAGTCCCTCTGAAATTTCATTCAATGATCTTCAAATCTTAGCACGAGCAATTTATGGAGAAGCAAGAGGAGAGCCATATGAAGGGCAAGTTGCTGTTGCAGCGGTAGTATTAAACCGGATTAAAAGCCAATTGTTTCCCAATACCATTTCTAGTGTTATTTTTCAACCCGGAGCTTTCACGGCGGTGACGGACGGACAAATATGGTTGGAGCCTAATAGCTTATCCTATCAAGCGGCTAGAGACGCGATAAATGGTTGGGACCCTTCACTAGGTGCATTGTATTATTTTAATCCTGATACAGCTACTTCTAGTTGGATTTGGACTCGTCCACAAATAAAAAAGATTGGAAAACATATTTTTTGCAAGTAATCAGTATTTCTCAGGTAAAAGTTTACACTCTTTTGTGATGTGGAGACTCCTCCATCTTATGCATAATGGTAATGAGTTGGTTGAAAAAATTCATTCAACTTATATAAAATATACTTTTCTGCATACGTTTTCTGCATCATATATATATGAAAAAAGATGAACATGGTATAATTTTATCAGATACGTGATCATATATGATATTTATAATCCGTCATGTTCAAGTCAGGATAGGGAGGAGTTGAAACCGTTGTCAGCGTTACCATTTGACGCTGAGGGACTTTTGAGTTTCGATAACGGGGATAACATTGATAAGAAGAGTATTGTCTGGATTAATACGAAGTGTAGAGAAAACAGGGGAAGATGCTAAAGATCCTGTGTTAAAGACAAGATATTATTCTGTATTTGGGGAAAAAGCTTGGAATGAAACACTTGCAGCTGTCAAACAGATGAAAGACATTAAAGTGACATATGAAGTAAAAAATAGTGGCGAAATTATATGCGAGAAAAAAAGCGCAACAGGAAGAGTACAAGATATAACCATTACGTTATTCAATGTAAAAGCGAGTAAAACCGCCATAGATATACACTCCGCTTCACGTGGAAGTTTAGGTGATCTAGGTGCCAACTACAGAACCATTGTTGCAATTTATAAAGTGTTAGATAAAACATTTCGCTGAGAAAGAAGAAGTGAACATATATAAAAACACAAACAAGGAGTTGTTCTACTCTCTGTTTGTGTTTTTTGTTTCATTAATGAATGCTTTTAATCAAGCTTGATGATGCTAAAAAGAAATGTACAAAATTTAAGCTAATTTTTTCACGGCTTCCATTGCTGCTTCATAATTAGGGTGATTTGTCATTTCTGATAAGTATTCTGCATAAGCGATTTTATCATGTTGATCTACAACAAAAATGGATCGCATATCAAGTGCCAGTTCTTTAATAAGAACGCCGTATGACTTTCCAAAGTCGTTTGTTTTATAATCTGAAAGTGTAATGACATTTTCGATACCTGCTGCTCCACACCAACGTGCTTGCGCAAATGGAAGATCCACACTTACAGTAATGACAACGACATTTTCACCTAACTGTGCTGCTTCTTCATTAAAACGTCTTGTTTGTTGGTCACAAACACCAGTGTCTAACGATGGTACAACACTGATTAATTTAATTTTCCCTGCATAGTCTGCGAGACTAACGGTGTTTAGTAAATCTTTATGTAATTGGAAGTCTGGTGCCTGATCACCTGCTGATAATTGTGAACCGACTAACGTAATGGGATTGCCTTTTAATGTTGCTACTCCTGAGCGTTCTTCCATTGTAATTCCTCCTCATAATAAGTGATCTTGTATATCTCCATAACCATTATATAAGTTATGATGAAATGATGTCTACATTGTAGTTGAGATTGTTTGAAAGATGATGCGTTATCTTCAATTGGGATATTGTAATGTGGTAAAATGTAAGGAGAGAATAAAGTAAAAGAGGGGTACATATGATTTTCATAAGAAATGAAAGCTTTCGTGAATATATGAAGTATTATCCAATTGCATTTTATCTTTTAGCAATCAATCTCATGGTGCATCTTCTTAATTTATTGCTTGGTGATAAGTTATTAGTGTTAGGGCGGCTTTATTTTAACATTAGCTACTTAGGAGAGGCAGAACTTTGGAGATATGTCACTTCCATTTTTTTGCATGCAGATATGCAACATCTGCTTTTTAACTGTTTTTCACTTTTTTTATTTGCACCTTCTTTAGAAAGATTACTCGGTCATGTCAAATTTCTGACTTTGTATGTATTAGCTGGAATTATGGGTAACATCGCAAGCAAAATATGGTATGATAATATTTTGAATGAAGCGGTTGTTACGGTGGGTGCTTCAGGAGCTATATATGGGGTATTAGGAGCATATATATATATATTTGTTTATCATCGTGCAACATTAGATTTGCTTTCTAGGAGAACGCTGCAAATCTTTTTAATTATTGGTATTGCTTCTCCGCTTATTCCTCTTGTGTTTGGCGGAGGAAGAGTGAATCTTGCCGCCCATTTGGGAGGGTTTATTACTGGATTTTTATTATTTATGCTTTATAAAAAAATGAAACTGCGTTCTAAATCGAAATAGATGGATCAGCTGGATAAAATGTTGAGTACAATGTATTCTCATTATGTTTATTTTTATCACGCTATGCACGATATATATATTGAGGCAAAACGATAAATGACAAACGGTTAAAGACCTATTAGAAAGTTGGAAAAACAGTGGAATTAAGACAACTTCAATATTTTGCAAAAGTAGCGAGAAAACAACATGTGACGAAAGCAGCGGAAGAACTTCATGTGGCGCAATCTGCGGTTAGCCGACAAATACATCAGTTAGAAGAACAGTTGG
Organism: Longirhabdus pacifica; assembly: GCF_004115085.1. Classification (GTDB taxonomy): domain Bacteria; phylum Bacillota; class Bacilli; order Paenibacillales; family DSM-105158; genus Longirhabdus; species Longirhabdus pacifica. The sequence goes on from NZ_QXJP01000005.1 coordinate 208,080, forward strand.
GCGTTAATTTGTTTTTACAACAAGGAAGAAACTTGCAATTAACTCCAGTCGGCAGTTTATTTTTACGAAGAGTGGAAACTATTCTTGCAAGCTTAGATCGAGCAGTAGATGAAATTAGAGAATTTATTGATCCTGAGCTAGGAGAAATTCGTCTTGGTTTTCCTCATAGTATGGGTGTCCATTTGGTACCGTTTATTGTATCTCTTTTTCGTCAAAAACATCCGAATGTAAAGTTTAAATTCAAACAGGGTAAATATCAAAGTCTCATTCAATCATTGTTAAATGCAGAAATTGATCTCGCATTTATTTCGCCATTTCCTAGTGAAGTTAATTGTGTAAAGGGAGATGTTTTGTATACGGAGGAACTATTAGCTATACTACCATCTAATCATGAACTTGCAGGGGAATCTTCCATTAAACTAAACCAACTAAAAGAAGATTCGTTCGTTATGTTTGGTGAAGGGTTTTCTCTTCGGGAAATTGTGATGAATGCATGTAAAGAAGCTGGCTTCACTCCATCGATAAGTTTCGAGGGAGAAGAGACTGATACAATTCGTGGTTTGGTAGCTGCAGGGATGGGCGTAAGTTTATTACCAGAGATGGCTTTGCAGTATGCTTCTAGCCCTTTAAAACCTGTTCATTTGTCTATATCTGACCAAAATGTAACGAGAACGATAGGTTTAATTCATCGTGAGAAAGAAGCACTTCCAATCGTTGCAGAGCAGTTTAAGCAATTTATTGTTAAGCACTTTGAGTAACAATGATAGGGTGCGTAGAATTTTACAAAATGAATGCATAGTCGTATTATATATCCTCATCATCTAGGTGAGGATTTTTATATTGAAGACACTCTTTACCTGATTCTTTATGTAGCATTGGTAAAGATTTTTACTATGAAACCTATAAACTTTAGCTTATGATAGATAGCGACAGGAATAAAACAAAAATAAAGTCGAAAAATATACAAAAAAACACAAAAATGATTTGTATTATCGACATTTTACCACATTTTTCACAAAACACTTTAATCTTTTTATATGTGAAAAGTTTGCATTATAAAGTAATTAATTTTAATTTTAATCTTGCAAAATAGTGTGTTGTGTAATAGAATTTAGAAAATATTAGACTTAGATTTAACGTTGGTATAGTGCACTAATTATATTAAATGATGAACGTATAAGAAGTATATTTATTATGTTGAACTCAAATTATTTTGTCGAGGTGTGTAGATGAAAACCCAAGATGTGACAGAAAAGCCAATACTCGAAGTTAATAATCTCGAAACGGGTTTTACAATAGATAATAAATTTTACAATGCAGTGGATAAAGTGTCTTTTTCTGTTAAGCCCAATAAAATTGTTGGTATCGTTGGTGAATCAGGTTGCGGAAAAAGTGTGATGTCATTATCCATCATGAATCTCCTTCCAAAGGGGATAGGAGAAATTGCAAATGGTACTATCTTATTTGATGGTAATGAAATTAACAAATTAAACAATAACGAGATGAATAAAATTCGCGGTAAAGACATGTCTATGATTTTTCAGGAGCCTATGACTGCCCTCAACCCTGTTTTTACAGTGGGATATCAAATCATGGAGACATTGATCAATCACAGCGACATTTCTAAAAAAGATGCCAAATTAAAAAGTATAGATCTATTAAAAAGTGTTGGGATTCCACGTCCGGAAAAGATAGTCGATGAGTATCCTCATCAATTATCAGGTGGAATGAGACAAAGAGTAATGATCGCTATCGCGATTGCATGTAAACCTAAGCTACTCATTGCTGATGAACCAACAACTGCATTAGATGTGACGGTTCAAGCTCAAATCCTAGAGTTAATGAAAACTATTCAACAAGAAAATAACATGTCAATCATACTAATCACCCATGACTTAGGCGTAGTTGCTGAAATGTGTGATGAAGTTATCGTTATGTATGCAGGCAAAATTGTTGAAAAAACAGATGTGGATACGTTGTTTCACAATCCAAAACATCCCTACACGAAAGCATTGATCCAATCCGTACCTAAATTGGACGTTATACAAGAGACATTAGGAACCATTAGTGGGATAGTTCCATCTCTTAAAAACATGCCTGAACAAGGATGTAGATTTGTTGATAGGTGCAGTATGGCTAAGTCAGAATGTCGTACTAAAACTCCGACATTAAAACCAACTGTAGATCTTGGTCAAGCGGACGATTCAAAAGAGCATTTGGTGTCGTGTCTCTTATACGATGAAGCATAAAGCTAATGCTGAAAGGTGAGGAAAATGGTGATGAACACAACGCAACAAGAAAACTTACTTGAAGTAAACAATCTCAAAACATATTATCCTATCAAGGGCGGAATATTACAAAGAACCGTTGGACATGTCAAAGCGGTGGATGATGTTTCTTTTGAAATAAAAAAAGGTGAAACGCTTGGTTTAGTTGGTGAGTCCGGGTGTGGTAAATCTACAACTGGAAGAACGATATTACAACTCCAAAACGCAACAGAAGGCGAAATTATTTTTAACGGAGAAGATATTTCTCAGCTTCGAGGCGGAAAACTGAGAAAAATAAGAAGAGATTTTCAAATGATATTTCAAGACCCTTATTCTTCTTTAAACCCAAAGCAAATGGTTGGAGATATCATATCGGAGCCCGTTTTAAACTACGAGAGAGTAAACAAGAAAAAACTAAAAGAAGAAATGATGGATTTACTTATAAAAGTTGGTTTACCACACGATGCTTACTATAAGTATCCTCATGAATTTTCGGGTGGTCAGCGACAACGTATAGGAATAGCAAGAGCTTTGGCATTACGACCGAAACTCATTATTGCGGACGAACCTGTATCTGCGCTAGATGTCTCGGTTCAATCACAAGTATTGAATTTATTAAAAGAGTTACAAGAACAATTTGATCTTACGTATTTATTTATAGCTCATGACTTAAGTGTAGTGAAACATATGAGTGATCGCATTGGTGTCATGTATCTAGGCGGGCTAGTAGAGATTGCGGATAAAGAAAGTATGTATGAAGAACCATTGCATCCTTATACGCAGGCACTCATTTCTGCAATTCCAGAACCAGACCCAAGAAAGAAAACCGAAAGAATTATTTTGCAGGGCGATGTTCCAAGTCCAGCAAACCCTCCTACGGGATGCCCGTTTCATCCGCGTTGTGCTCATGCAAAGCCAGAGTGCAAGCAGAAGAAACCAATTTTGAAGGAGGTGAAATCAGGTCATCAGGTTGCGTGTCATCTATATTGATCATACGGAACTGTATCGGTAAAATTTCACCTAATTCCAAAAAGATTCAATTTGGAATCCTAATTCCAAAAAGGTTCAATTTGGAATCCTAATTCCAAAAAGGTTCAATTTGGAATCCTAATTCCAAAAAGGTTCAATTTGGAATCCTAATTCCAAAAAGGTTCAATTTGGAATCCTAATTCCAAAAAGATACACTTTGGAATTATGCGAAAAAGATTCAATTTCGCATTTAGTGAAAATCTTAATTATCTTGATGAATAACTTACATGGGGGTCACAAAACAAATGAAAAAGTCAATGTTAATGTTGTTATCTTTACTACTAGTATTTTCTCTATTTTTAGCTGCATGTGGTAGTGAAAATGACAACGAAAGTGGAAATGACAGTAATGAAACAGAAGAACCAGCAACAGACGAGAATAATGGTGAAGATGCTGCAGAAGGAGAAATTCCAGAACCACAAGAAGGTGGCACAATAACAGTTGGTGCAGGAGCAGAATTCAATGGTATCTTAGATATAAACTTTTACTCTAATGCATCTGATGCTGAAATATTAAACTTTACTACGGACAACTTAATTTCGTTTAATGAGCAAATGCAACCGCAACCTAACATTGCGACTTGGGAAGAAAAAGACGATACTACACTTGCATTTACTTTCAAAGAAGGTGTGAAGTGGCATAATGGTGATGAGTTAACGGTTAATGATTGGGTTTTTGCACTTGAAACGTTAGCAAACAAAGAATACCCTGGTGATCGTTGGGTAAATGTTGCAAACATCAAAGGTGCTGAGGCTTTTCGTGAAGGAAATGCAGATTCCATCGAAGGTATAAATGTGATTGATGATTATAACATTGAAATTACATTTGAAAAACCAGAAGTAAACAATTTAATTAACTTATGGACATATCCATTGCATAAAGCAAGTTTTGAAAACATTCCTGTTGCTGATATGTTGGATTCTGAATTGGTAAGAACAGCACCAATTAGTACTGGTCCATTTAAAGTGAAAAATGTTGTTCAAGGTGAGTTTGTAGAATTAGAGCGTTTCGATGACTATTGGCAAGGTAAGCCGTATTTAGATGGCGTCAACATTAAAGTCTTTGATGATTCTCTTGTAACAGGTGCATTAGAATCAGGTGAAATTGATTTTGTAAATGCTCATCCTTCCAAAATGGAAGAAATTAAAGGTATGAACAGCGTTAAGCTAGAAATTTTACCTGGATTATCTTACTCTTACATTGGATTTAAATTGGGTAAATGGGATGCAGAAAATACTTTGAATGTTACAGACGAAACAAATAAATATGGTGATGTTCGTTTACGTCAAGCAATGAGTTACGCAATTAATAGACAATTAATTATAGACGAATTTTTTAGTGGATTAGGACTTCCGATTTATACACCATCATCTTCTTCTCACTGGATTACAGCAGATAATGCTGACTTGATTGAATATGATTATAATCCTGAAAAGGCGATGGAATTATTAGATGAAGCTGGTTTCATCGATGTTGATGGAGATGGCTTTAGAGAAGATCCAGAAGGAAACGTATTTACGATTAAATTCGGACATTATAGTGGAAGAGAACAGTTTGAATTAAGATCACAACTTATGATGCAATATTGGCAAGAAGTTGGATTGAACGCTGAGTATGCAACAGGACAATTAGTTGACGCTAACTTATATTATGATATGTTAGAAAATGACGATCCTGAAATTGAAGTGTACTTTGGTGGTTGGGTAACTGGTGTAGATCCTGATCCATATCCAACATGGGGTTCTGGTGCACTTTGGAATATGACACGTTGGGTAGACGATAAGCATGAGCAACTTTTACTTGACGCAAAAGATTTTAATGTCGTTGGTTCAGATCAAGATGCACGTAAGGAATTATACGTGGAATGGCAACAATTGTTTAACGAACAGCTACCAGCAATACCACTATTCGAATACCAAGAGTTATTTGCGATCAATCAAAATTTATTCGGAGTTTACTTGGATGTAGTTGGTCCTGATAAAGAGCATGAATGGTATATTGCTCAATAACTAGTTGAGATTTCGAAAGATAAGGAGATATCTTAATGTTAAAATACATTATTCGAAGACTGCTCATTATGATACCAATGTTGCTCCTTGTCTCCATCGTTGTTTTTACCCTGGCACAGCTTATGCCAGGGGACCCTTTCGGGGGAGAAATTGATCCGACAAAATTAAAACCGGAACAAATTGAGGAGAAGCGAGAGCAGTTAGGTTACAACGATCCCATATTAGTACAATACGGGAGATGGTTGTCTAATTTCGTTCAAGGAGACTTTGGAAAGTCTATTAGTTATAAAACGGATGTTTCTGTTTTGATTAAACAACGACTTGACAACACGATATTTTTAACAATTCTTGCACTAATTATAACGTACGCTATTTCTTTTATTATGGGGCTATACTCAGGTAAAAAGCCTTATACAATTGGTGATTATGCTATCAATGGTTTTAACTATCTTGCCCTTGCTATTCCAAGTTATGTACTAGCTATTGCCTTCATTTATATATTTGCATTTAATTTACAATGGTTTCCTTCTAGTGGATCTGTAGGAATGGGCGTAGAAGAAGGTACGTGGGAATACTGGATGAGTAGATTAAATCACACATTATTGCCTGCCATTGTGTTAGGAGCATTCAGTGCCGCTTCTTACACACAATTTTTAAGAAATGATATTATTGATAACAGTCGTAAAGATTATGTAAGAACAGCAAGAGCCAAAGGGACTTCAGAATCCAATATATATAATAAGCATATTCTAAGGAATTCTTTAATTCCTATCGTAACATTGTTTGGATTTGATTTAGCTTTTATGATAAATGGAGCAGTTATCACAGAAACCATTTTCACATATCCGGGTATTGGGAAATTGTTTTTAGATTCTGTAGGCAAACAAGACTACCCATTAATTATGACATTAACGATGATGTTTGCAGTAATTGTAATCATTGGAAATATGCTAGCAGATATTTTATACTCTCTTGTTGATCCGAGAGTTAAGGTGGAGTAAGGAGGATTGTCATTGAAAACAGAAACTAGTTCTCAAATAGATATTAACATGAAAAATAAAACTTCTCATTCCCCTTGGGCTATAGCTCGTCGCAAATTTATGAAAAATAAAGTAGCGATGATAAGTTTTGTTATTCTAATGATTATAATTACTTTGGCTTTATTAGCACCTATTATTGCAACGAGCGATATTACGAAAATAAATGTATTAGAAGCAAGTCAGCCTCCTTCAGCTGATCATTGGTTAGGTACGGATAAAGGCGGAAGAGATGTATTTACGCTCGTTCTACACGGTGGCCGTACTTCATTAATGGTAGGATTTATGTGTACTGTTTTCATTATGTTAATAGGTACAACATTAGGTCTCTTAGCAGGTTTTTATGGGGGATGGTTGGATACCTTTATTATGAGAATTGTGGATTTTGTTCTCATCTTACCATTCTACGTTTTTGTTATCGCATTAAATGGTATTTTAGTTAAAAATAGTGTCGTTGGTGGCGTTTGGTTATTAATCATTGTTATTAGTGCCCTTAGTTGGGGCGGTGCTACACGTATGGTGAGAAGTAAAGTGTTAGCAGAGAAAGAAAATGAATATATTATGGCAGCAAAATCAATTGGAAATAGTTCTTTTAAAATCATGTTTAAGCATTTGTTGCCGAATGTTATTTCCATCGTCATTGTTCAAGCAACGTTATTGTTTGCTGGTATGATTGTAGCTGAAGCAGGTCTTACATTCTTAGGATTTGGTGTTCCTCAATCAGAGCCAAGTTGGGGAAATATGCTTTCTTCAGCAAGGCAATCTGACATATTACAAAATAAAGTATGGATGTGGATACCTCCTGCTGTATTGATCAGTGTAACGATACTTTGCATTAACTTTATCGGTGAAGGGTTAAAGGATGCATTCAATCCTAAATCCAGTAAATAAGAAAAAAACTATCACAGCTATAATGTGATAGTTTTTTTGTGTATAAATGACTACAATACTATACAGTATTGTTGTAAAATAAGTTTAATTACATCTCATGTCTGGTACTGCATTGATAATTGTCTAAGTTAGAAAGAAAGGTGGAAAAGTGATTGTGGAGATAAATCCTTATAATATGAATTTCACCTTTGATGAACAGTTAAGAGAATTACCTGAAAATGAAGAAGAGATGCACAAAGGGGTACAATTTCTAAAGCAACAACTACAGAATACAAACATAACAATAAAGCAAAAAGCGAAATACATGGGCAATATCGGAGCTTACCTCAGAGTGTTGAGAAAGTACGAGGAAGGCAAGCAATATTTAACTGAAGCGATTCGTATTTTGAGGGAGTTAAACGATGATGTGTCCATTTTTGTTAACAAACTTCGTTTAGCTCACATATATCAATGGGAACATGAATTTGATATAGCAAATAAGATGTTTGAGCAGTGTGTAAAATTAGCGCAGTCTGAACAGATATATGAGGCATACAAAGATTTTACATACCAGCATTATGGAAAATGCCTTTATGATCAATGTCGGTTTACAGTAGCATTAGTATACTTTGAGAAAGCCTTGTCCATTAGAGAGGATAAAGCAAATGAAAGTTTGCTTGCTTCTTCACAGAAGGCAGTGGATGTATGCAAAGAAAAAATCATAACAAGTAGGTCTTTGAATTGACATTGCTACGTGAAATTAACATTACTACATCATTGCTATAAGAATTACTACATAAACCACTACACAAAAAAGCATCTTCTATATTAGAAGATGCTTTTGCTTTAATACTTGTGTATCACTATTACTCATTATTGTTTAAAAACATAAATACGAATTGCAACAATTGAACGACTGCAAACGCTGCTGCTGCAACGTAAGTTAAAGCTGCTGCATTCAATACTTTTGCTACGCCGCGTTCTTCATTATTTCCTATGAATCCTAATGAAACCATCTGCTCTCTAGCTCTATTGCTCGCATTAAACTCAACTGGTAACGTAACGAGTTGGAATAATACAGTCACTGCGAAAAATATAACACCGACAAGGACTAAGTTTAACGCATTCATGAATATACCTGCAAGTAAAAGAAATGGAGCAATACCAGATGTAAAGTTTACTGCTGGGAACATACGATGACGAAGCACGAGCATTGGGTAGCTTACACTATCTTGAATAGCATGGCCAATTTCGTGGCATGCCACCGAGATGGCTGAAATAGATCTACCATTATATACAGGTTCTGATAAGCGAACGACTTTTTTGATAGGATCGTAATGATCAGTTAATGTTCCTCTTACTGGCTCAATTTGAACATCATATAGTCCATTTGTATCTAGCATTTTACGGGCAGCTTCGTAACCAGTCATACCAGAAGACGCCGCCACTTTTGTGAATTTATTAAAAGTTCCTTTTACTCTAAATTGAGCCCAAATGGTGACACCAAAAATGATAAAGCCTAACAAATATAAAAAACCAAGCATGTTGTCTTCCCTCCATCAAATAATTTAGATCTTTACTGCTATTTTACCACATTTGTTGCCTACACGCTAAGTGAAAACTTTGCTTTTTAGCTGTATCAGAGCCCTTTCACAAAAGAAAGCAATGTCATGTACCTTTTTACATCATTGGCCCTCTTTCCAGCAAAAGCATAATGGCTTCAATGCATGCAGCACTCCTAGAAGTTAATACCTTATATACGTTCTTCGCTTGTGAAGGTTTCAAGTTTTCTACGAAAGGTTTTATTTCTTTTAATTCTTTTTCGAGTTGTCGCATGTGTTGCTCCAGCTTAACGATTTTGTCACCAATTTCGCTATTACACTGAATATTATCCCATTGGTCTAAGAATGTTTTAATATCTTCAAGACTATATTTCTCTTTTTTTAACCATTCAATACGTTGAAATCGTGGGATGGAATCGCGATGATATAAGCGATAGTTAGACTCTGATCTTTTAATGGGATGCAGCAATCCTTGTGAGGTGTAATAATCTATGGTGCGTGTTGTGCTATTCACTTCTTTAGCTAATTGTCCAATTCTTAGTAAGTCTTTGCTCATGTATATTCACCCCATGTCTTACTTATTACTTACTCATGTCCTACATCCATTCATCATATGTTGAATGTAAGAATTTAACTATTTTAATGGCCGCATTGCAAAAAAGTGCATAGACCAACTACAAAAACAGTAACGTAATACATTATATATTACTGAATGAGATGAATGCAGTAAAGGGTGGTAAGAGAAAAATTTGTGAATCTAGTAAAAAGGAAAATAAAGTAAATGAAATGTTGTGTTATTTAATATTACACAAGTAAATAAAACATAACTATAAGAAACAAAATTGAAAATCGATAATATTGAAGATAAAAAACGAAAATTTACAATTTAATACTTGAAAACATACGGGTATCCACCTATAATGACAATAACAATATCACGTTATGTAACTAAAGTTAACATATTGGGGGAGATCTTAAATGGAAATGCAATTAAATGCAATTTGGATGACGTTGGCAGCTATTTTAGTTATTTTTATGCAAGGTGGATTTATATTATTGGAATCAGGTTCAACTAGAATGAAAAATGCAGGGCATGTTGCAGGAAAGACTATTTTTACTTTTGGCATCTGTACTTTAGTATTTTGGGCCGTCGGTTGGGGGTTAATATATGGTGGTAGTGGAAATGCGTTTATAGGTTGGGGAGACTTTTTTATTGATCCATATGGTCAATTTGATGGTGCAACGCCACTAGGAACATCCTTTTTATTTCAGCTCGCATTTGCCGGGATCTCACTGACGATCGCATGGGGCGGATTCGCAGAACGTGGTAAGCTTGCGGCTTATCTTATCTTTTCTGTCTTGTTCACAGCGCTTGTATATCCAATTATCGCGCATTGGATTTGGGGTGGCGGATGGTTATCTGAACATGGGAAGCAAGATTTTGCAGGTTCAACCGTCGTTCATTTAACTGGAGCAATGGCAGCACTAGCAGCGACGATTTTATTAAAACCTCGTATTGGTAAATTTAATAAAGATGGTTCAGCTAATGAAATACATGGTCACAATCAGGTGTTTACGGCATTAGGTGTGCTTATTCTTTGGGTAGGTTGGTTTGGTTTCAACGCAGGGAGTACATTAGAAGTAGGAGATGGCTTTTTCGGATATGTTGCTTTCAATACGCAACTAGCAGCAGGAGCTGGTGCGATAGCCGCGTTACTGATTGCGTGGGCTGTTTCTGGTAAAGCGGATGTACCAACGATGTTAAATGGTGCGCTTGCAGGCTTAGTAGCCATTACTGCTTCATGTGCTTTCGTTACACCTTGGGCATCGGTTGTTATCGGTATAATAGCAGGAATTATTGTTGTCTATAGTATGAAGATGTTTGAAAAACTAAAAATAGATGATCCAATCTACGCGTTATCTGTACACGGTGTAGCTGGAGTTTGGGGAACGATATCTACTGGTTTCTTTGCTACAGATACGTTAGCTAGTGTAGGAAAAAAAGGATTGTTTTATGGCGGTGGCTTTGAACAGTTAGGTGTACAGATAATGGGTGTCGTAACAAGTGGACTATTTGCGTTCGTTGTTTCTTTTGCTATCTTATATGTGATGAAGAAGACGATAGGTTTAAGAGTAACAGAAGAACAAGAAATTATAGGATTAGATTTAAGTGAACATGGATCTTATGGTTATCCAGAACAAATGAAAAATAGCGGTGGTTCTCAATCTGTTTAATGGTTTAAACTTTATCTTGTAAACAGAAATTATAGATGGGTTGATCTTATTGACAAACATCATTGGGTTCAATACCCAATGATGTTTTGTGCATCGTAATGTACAGGTAAATAACTTCACCATCAAATGCGTTGAACAGAAAAATATGAATATAAAATAATGAGCGATATTCAATATTTTTTAAATGACAAGTTATATAAGATAAAGAAATAATGAAAACGAAGTTTACGCCTCAGTAGCCAGCTGTAAAGATTGATGTAGAGATTTCTTCATCTTATGCATAGCGGTAATAAGTTGGTTGAACTTGTTTCTTCAACTTAAATAAAAAAAATTATATCAAAATGAATATCATGGTACGGAAAAGCAAGGAGTTTAATACAATAAAATAATGAAGTTTTGGAGAGGGGGAAGTAATGTTTTGGGGTTGTTGTCAATTCGATTATTCGGACAAAAAATAAACCAGGCGAACACAGTAGAAGAGCTAAAACTAATTCGAAAACAATTTCATGATGGCGTGGTTGATTTTTCTCAGTGTAATATACGAGAGTACGTCGGTTTCATTAATCAGATTCATGATGGAATCATATGCAAATCGATAGAGTTGACCATGGAAAAATTGGAATGTAACGGGATGGGGAAGCCGCCTTTGTCTTTTCAGTTTGTTTTATTTGGGAGTGGCGGCAGACAAGAGCAGACATTGTGGAGTGATCAAGATAACGGACTGATTTATCATAGCAACAATGATAAAGAAGAAGAGTTACATCGAGATTATTTTGTACAATTGGGAAAAATGATAGAGCAAACATTAGAGTCCATCGGTTACCCTCCATGCGATGGAAAGGTTACATGCAGTAATGAAGCATGGTGTTTAAATGTACAGCAATGGGATCAGCAATTAAAGCACTGGATCGATAATCCTGACTGGGAGAATATACGTTATTTACTTATTTGTGCTGATGTTAGAGTGATTTATCAACATGGGTCTATGCCAGAAGATATACATCAACCGTTTTGTTTCCGTTCGTATTTCGATTACGCTGTTTTAAAACATATGTTGAGAAATACGTTGAGACATAAAGTGATGGTCAATATTTTTGGTAGATTAATAACAGAACAATATGGAGTAGCGGCGGGAAGTATCGATATAAAATATGGTATGTATATACCGATCGTAAATGGAATTCGATTATTAGCAATAAAGCACGGCATAGATGCTTGTTCCACATTAGAAAGAATAGAGCAATTGCAGCAAAACAACTGGATAACAGAAGAAGTAGCTACAAAGTGGAGTATTGCTTTTTGTGATGCTATGAAGTACAGAATGATGGCACATTATGAACACAAACAAGGTTGTTTTACATCTAATGGGATGTTAAAAGCAGATCGTTTAACAAAAAAGCAAGTAGAAGAGTTAAAACAAAGTATAAAGACTGGAACCCAACTACAAAAGTATGTAAAAAAGGTAATCAGCTCTATGCCAGAGGGAGAGAGATGATGTGAAAGAAAACAGAAGTGCGGCAGGTAGAATGTGGAATTTATATCGTCAAGGTGGCTTAACTTCTGCTTGGGCTGCTGCAACAGGAGATCAGAACGCACATCATATGGCGCTCATACGTGCACTGATGAAAAAGCAAAGGCATGAGGCCCAGTTGTCCACTTCACTTAAAGATTTGGAGTTGGTTATTTTTGATCTGGAGACGACAGGATTCTCTCCAAAACAAGGCGATGAGATCCTATCCATAGGTGCAGTGAAAGTGACAGGCTTACACATAGAAGAAGCTGAAAATTTTTATACGTTAATTAATCCTAACAGAGATATCCCAACATCGATACAACAATTAACGGGTATAACGGAAGAAATGGTTCAATCTTCCCCCTTTATTATTGAAGGGTTACGAAATTTTCTCGATTTTGTTGGTAAGAGAGTGTTGGTTGCTCACGGATCTGGACATGATAAACAATTTTTAAATGAGGCGTTATGGAAAACATCTCGAACGAGATTGACTCATCGTGTGATGGATACCATGATGGTTGCGAAATGGCTTCATCCTAATGAAGATCATTATGGATTGGATGAGCTCATTCAATTATATGATATTGCGGATATAGGGAGGCACCATGCACTGCATGATGCCCAAATGACTGCACAACTATGGATAAAATTTGTACAGCAAATGCTGAATAGAAAAGTACATACATTAGGTGAATTGTACGCTCATTTGAGTCGATAACATAACCTAGTTCATACTTCAAGAATCATGGGGGTGAAGGGTGAATAGCACTAAATAAACTTATAAGACACGGGATGAAACCACTGGTCCTCTGTAATATGAAATCCCTCTAATATAGGCTTATCTCGATAAGAAGCAATCCAGTATGTTGGAATGCTTCTCCACATTAATTTTTTGTCCTCGCTAGAAGGAAAAGGTTCTTCATCAGGGTGGGAATGAAAAATACCTACAATGTTGTGTTGTTCATGGTGTTCGTATTGTAAGAGAATCGTAGTCCATTGCTTTGGACAAAACATAAATTGTTTCCTTTTGTTTTTAGCTACATTGGTAATTGGAATAAACTGTTCTATAAATATATCCTCTTGTTGATTTTGACCGATGAGGACACCACAGCATTCGTAAGGTAAATGCTGTTTTCCATATGCAATCAGTTCTTCATAAATAGTATTTCGAAAGTAAATCATAATAATATGTCTTCCTTTTATATCACCATTTTTTTATCCTCTATTTCATCTATAGCACGTTCTACTTTATCCGTAATAGATTGTAAACAGGACGCCTCAAATGGAGATTGTATATTGGAATGTTGGATCACTTCTAAAAATGGTCTGCTGCCACCTGCTAAACACAAGGATAAGTAGTCTTTCCAAGCATCGTACCAGTTATGCTGCATCTTGTCCCAAAATTGCAATGCACAGATTTGTGCTAGTGCATAGTCTAATAATAGAAAGGGTGGGTGAACTACACGCCACTTAACACCCTTACGGGTCGTTTGAAGTGGATGCTTCTTGGGAAGTAGATACTTTT
>NZ_QXJP01000062.1 GCF_004115085.1 Longirhabdus pacifica
AAATATCGTAGACAAGTTTTTGATGATGATCTGTCAAACTATGCAAAAGATATGTTTGTAAGAATAGGTCAGTCGTACAACATTACTGTTGAGGATTGGAATCACGATAAAGATCATATCCACGTATTATTCAAGGCACATCCTAATAGCGAATGATCAAAGTTTCTAAATGCTTATGAAAGCAAGGAAGAAAGTAGGTGTCCGTGATGTTGAAAGCATATAAGTATCGTATCTATCCAAATCAAGAACAACGAATAGCCTTCGCAAAAACATTTGGATGCGTACGTTTTGTGTATAACAAAATGCTTGCTGATAGAATCCATGCTTATAAAGCATCTCAAGAAAGCGTGGATAAATCTATCCAATACCCTACACCCGCACAATATAAAGCTGAGTTTCCTTTTCTAAAGGAAGTGGATAGCCTTGCTTTAGCCAACGCACAAATGAATCTAAACAAAGCATACGCTAATTTCTTTCGTGATAAGTCAACTGGATTTCCAAAGTTCAAAAGCAAAAAAGACAATCACCACCGTTATACTACCAACAACCAAAAAGGAACGGTTCGCATCGAAAACGGTTATATCAAACTACCAAAATTGAAAACCATGGTAAGAATGAAGCAACATAGACCATGTGCGGGGTTAATTAAATCCGTAACGATCTCTAAGACACCCACGAACAAATATTTTATTTCTATTGTAGTAGAAGAGAAGGAACGACGATTACCTAAACTTGATTCGAAAGTGGGCGTGGATGTCGGATTAAAAGATTTCGCCATATTGTCTAACGGTAGAAAATATGAAAATCCTAAGTGGTTGAGAAAAGTGGAACAAAGACTAGCTTTTCTTCAACGTTCATTGTCACGCAAAAAGAAAGGGTCAAGTAATAGAAATAAAATAAGACTACAAGTGGCTAAACTTCACGAAAAGATGACCAACCAACGAAATGATTTTCTTCACAAAATAAGTAATGAGATCACAAACGAAAACCA
>NZ_QXJP01000063.1 GCF_004115085.1 Longirhabdus pacifica
TCCGTATTCTCTTCGTCCGTTCTGATCTATCCTTTTCACCACGGCTTCATCGCAAGAGATCTCACATTGCGAAGAAATCGCTTTGGACATCACGTAGAGTAATGGGTTGAACCAATGCATCGCTGTCGCTACCATCGTTAGTGCTTTTACCCACATATCTTTTCGCTTATAGTGTACGAGTTCATGGGTTAGTACAAAGCGCAGCTCATTCAACTGATAGTTCGTACGCGGTAATACAATCGTAGGGTTTACGTATCCAATCAGCATGGGTGTATCGATGATAGCAGAATACTTCAACGGTATATTTTTTGTAATCCCCATGTCTTTTTGTAACTGTCTATACACGTAGGTGATCGCTACATCTTCGATGAGCACACTCCAGCGGCGAACGGTTCTACTAAAACTACGGTACGTATGCAATTGGTAAATAAGGTAAGATAGCGCTCCCGTTAGCCATATCGCAAAAACAATAGCAGTCCATCCTACTATGGATGTAATTAGCTTGTTTTGCTCTTCCGTGTTGGAAGCAAGTACGCTGTTGTCTGTAGTAGCTTCACCCGCTCCATTATCCTGTAACGATGTCGTATAGAATGGTACTTCTCCGTTTACGTTTGTATCCTCAACATCTTCATTCGTACTAACCATATTTGTATTATAGCTAGCAACATCTTTATCAGAGTTGGCAACATCTTTATCAGCGCTGGCAACATCTAGTGCCCCTTGCTCCATTGCTTCTGCGCTATAAAAAAAGGATTGCTGCTCTTCTCCATCCACTGCTTGTTTAAATTCCATACTTTGAAAGGAATCATCTCCTGGAGTTGTCATTCCCGCCTCACTCTCAGTGGAGGCAAAAGGTAGATTCACCTCGATCAAGGACATATTAATTTCCGGTCTAAACGGAATAATCAAGCCAATAATGATGATGAGCCATGCGTAATACGTCCACTTTGCAGCATACCTTTTTAGTAGAAA
>NZ_QXJP01000064.1 GCF_004115085.1 Longirhabdus pacifica
AATTTGAAAACCATTCCGTAATCGTTACTAAAAAGTAGCAATAAAATGTGTTTATGCTCTCTAATAATGAACCTTGAAATATAACAAATAAGCAAGCAATAGCCATACCGTGTAAAAACAACATAAACATAATGACAGGTAATTGTATTAAAAAACTTTGATAAAATACATGTTTATTTTCTTGTGTATGCATATTCATGAATGACTTCATTCCTTTTCTTTAGTTAGTTTAATTACACTATATTAAATTAACCTTTATTTTGTAAATGAGTATTTAGTACTAATTTTATAGCTATATTGTTATCAATGACAAAGTTGCATCACATACTACCATACGTTGTAAACCGTTTATTAGATCATAAAACAGCCATTAACCGTCTAGTGTTAGTGCAGACGACTATTGGCTGTTTTATGATTAAACTGAGTTCATTAATGTATATTTCAAGAAAATCAAAAAATATATACATTACTATCCTTATTCATAGATCTGCTCATTCCCTTTGATGGAACTATATTGAAAGTACTAAGGAATTATCTAAAATTTTTTTGGAATTACATTACGAGATAAATCGGTGTGAAGTACAGTACACCAAATCCAATCATTGAACCTACATGAATTAAAAACTGTTTTATATCTTTAGATTCTATTATTTCTTTATGTTGTAATTTTTTATATAAATATCTTGCATCTTTTATAGAAGATATTAGTCTTGCTAAAAACATTCCCCCAGCAAATGCAATAATAAAAAAAAGTGCTAGTCCTCTTTGAGAGGAAGAAAACGAAAACGAACTATTAAACACAATGATCGTCCATACGATAAATGAAATAATAATACATATTATTTCTGTTATATTAAATTCTCCATTTTTTCTTTTGTTTTCTATATCACTTATGGCCTCTCCTTGAATAGCATGATCATTTAAAAATTGACGTAAACGATG
>NZ_QXJP01000065.1 GCF_004115085.1 Longirhabdus pacifica
TCCGTATTCTCTTCGTCCGTTCTGATCTATCCTTTTCACCACGGCTTCATCGCAAGAGATCTCACATTGCGTTGAAATCGCTTTGGACATCACGTAAAGTAATGGGTTGAACCAATGCATCGCGGTTGCTACCATCGTTAGTGCTTTCACCCACACATCTTTTCGCTTATAGTGCACGAGTTCATGGGTTAGTACAAAACGCAACTCATGTGAGTCATAATTACTATGCGGCAACACGATAGTGGGCTTCATCAACCCTATTAACATCGGTGTATCGATAATAGACGATTGTTTCAACAATACATTTGTTTTAATGTTCATGCTATTTTTAAGTGTTTCAAACACCGATGTAATAGCTGATTGATGAATATCTTCACTCCACCGATATAGCGTCTGGATAAACCGATAATAATACTGAAGTTGATATACAAGGTAAGCTATTACTCCTGCCAACCAAATCGCAAAGATCATGGAACTCCATCCTACATCCGATGTCAAAACTTTACCTTGCTCTTCCGGATACACAGTCGCTGATGTACTTATGACTTCACCATGTATATTAGAGAACTCCGCGTGTGTTCCTTCTGTGTGAACCTCCATTGGAAGATGCACATTGCTGTCAGTGACAAGTTCTTCTCCTATTTCTGAGCTATCATAGCTGGTGTGCGGATTGATTCCATTAGATTGATCATATGGCAACGGCTGCTCTTGGCGTATACTTTGAAAGGAATCATCTCCTGGCGCTGCCATTTGCGCTTCATTCTCAGTGGAGACAAAAGGTAGATTCACCTCGATCAAGGACATATTGATTTCCGGTCTAAACGGGATAATCAAGCCAATAATGATGATGAGCCATGCGTAATACGTCCACTTTGCAGCATACCTTTTTAGTAGAAA
>NZ_QXJP01000066.1 GCF_004115085.1 Longirhabdus pacifica
TGTTGCTTTATTTCCTGATTTTCCTCCTGTAACTGCTGCATTTTGATTTTCATTTTACGCTGCTGTACATATTGATCTCCATTTAACAATATCAGTACCTGATTTTCCCCTGTGCGCTGTAATACTCGATACCCGTATTCTGATACTGTTGCCATACCACTATCATTAGGTAAACAATATCCATTCGTTACACAGGAACCGTCATCTCTCACTCTCACCTGCCCTACTAACCCTACTGCCGACCATTCTGCTCTTTCCGCGCGCGGCTTATATTCCTGACTTGGGTCATAGGCAGGGTCCATTACGAGTTGCTTTTTAATGTGCTGCGGTTGTATCGTATTGTTTTTTTCATCCCATTGATCAGGTACAACAACATCTTCATATACTCTTCTTCCCCACTCATCAGTCACATATTGACCTTGCCAATGCAAGCCTGCGTTACCTCCAAGTAAACCAGGAGTGGCACTTGTGATGCCTAAAATGTAGTCATCTTCACTCGTTGCTACTTTAATTTTATTATCTACTAGTGTAACAAACAGCCCTACATCAATTGGCTCACTGTCGACACTTTCAAACATTTCCGCAAAATCACACGTATTACAGTTCGCATTCATCGATACTGTGCCCATGAAGCAAGCATCGCCCACACCAACACTGCCACTTGTTGTACCACTGATAAAGGCGGCGATACCATTCCCTGTTACTCCAAATGCCCCAGCTGCTAAATGCCATGAGTTTTCTAATTTAGCTTCGCCACTGTTACCCATAATGTGTGCGCTTGTAAGTCCAGCACCTACTGTAGTATTGATCCCTTC
>NZ_QXJP01000067.1 GCF_004115085.1 Longirhabdus pacifica
CGTTCGCCTTAGCAAAAAGGAAAAATACTCCTTCTGGAATATTACGCTTCGCTTTCCAAAAGGAAAAAATATAGGGAGTGAATCAAAGATGAATATAAGAAAGTTTTTCAAGAAGAGGCTAAAGCAGGAGATTAAAAAATTGAAGCGTTTTGATTGGGAAATGATAAGTTGTTCTGTTCAACAATATCGTTTAGGGGTTCTTACTGGAAGAAAGAAAGGCATAGAGAATGCTATGTTTAGTATGGCTGATGGTGATGATAGTTTCCAAGAACTGGTGAGTTGGATGAGCGAGCAGTTAGATGATTTGAATGATGTGATAGAAAATATACCAGAAGAAGATTATGGGTTTAATGAAGGAGTATTGATTGGAATGAGAGATTGCTTGGCTGAATCCAAATTTATACTTTGCTGTGATTGTTGTTTAGAAGTTAATGGATGATAAGGGGGGCTCTCCCCCTAGAAAGGTGACATTTGCATTACAAATGTTTTTATTTTCTACTGGCATGGTAAGGAGCTGCTGATGCAGCTCCTCTTTAATAAAAACATCTAGTAAAAGCATATGCAAATAGGTTCATTGCTACTGTTCAATTCATAGATTATTATTTTAAAAATATAACAATACTATTTATTAAAAAATTACAATACGAAATTGATTTAAGTAAAAATAAAAAGTTCTTATCTTTTGTTCCCCTAGCCATACGCTACCTAAAAGGCAAGCGAATAACCAGGACTAAGCCATGCGGCAAAGTCCTGGTATATTCCATTGCCTTTTTTAACGGCAGCTACAAGGAAGAAGAAAAGATAGAAAGGA
>NZ_QXJP01000068.1 GCF_004115085.1 Longirhabdus pacifica
CGACCGTTAAGCCCTCCAGCGCCGATGGTACTTGGACCGAAGGGTCCTGGGAGAGTAGGACGTTGCCAAGCCATGGGCCCTTAGCTCAGTTGGTTAGAGCGCACCCCTGATAAGGGTGAGGTCGGTGGTTCGAGTCCACTAGGGCCCACCACCTACAACAAAGTAAGATGAAAATCGCATAGACAAGCAAAGCAACAACTACTATTACGGGGCCATAGCTCAGCTGGGAGAGCGCCTGCCTTGCACGCAGGAGGTCAGCGGTTCGATCCCGCTTGGCTCCACCAAGAGGAACAAAAAGATTTAAAAAATAGCTTGCAAAAAAGCAGCAAACGTGATATAGTATCACTTGTCGCTTTTCATGAGTGTTGCTGAAAAGCAAAAGCTCAGACATTAGAAAAGACCCAATAGCTTCATTAAATCCTAGTGATTTTTACGAAGTAAAAGATCTTTCTTAATGAAAGCTAACAATGAAATAAAAGAGAAAAAAACAGAAGAGAAACTTACAACCTTAAAAGCTAAAACCTTATCACAAGGTAAGATCTTTTGCTAAAGCAAAAATCATTGGCGATGGAAACCAAGCAATTGGGCTCTTTATAAGGTCGCATTTTTCTCGCTGAAACAACTTCGAAGCATAGGCTTCGAAACATGCACCTTGAAAACTGGATAGTGAAAGAAGAAGATAGATGAAGAAAGTAAGGGCACACGGTGGATGCCTAG
>NZ_QXJP01000069.1 GCF_004115085.1 Longirhabdus pacifica
TACTACCAAATGAGAATGTAAGTGCTGCAACTGCTATCATTGAAAATATTTTTTTCATTTTATTTTCCCCCATTTTCATCGTTCACTCTAGTAAACTATTATTTTTGTGATTTGCTATAAACGATTAGTCTAATTATTGCGCTGTACCATATAAATTAATATTTTCTTTGAGTACTTCTTTATGATAATCACAGAAAGTATCTACTTTATAATAATAGCCATTTAAAATACAATCTCCTCGTTCTTCACTATCACAATGACTTAACCCATAATTGTGACCCACTTCATGAAGAATGAGACGCCATAATTGGTAAGTGCTTTGTCTATGTTTTACTATGCTTTCACCCGTCCATGGAAAAGCTTTCCCAGAAGGATAATCAAAGTTTGGATCATTGGTAAATCCAATCACAAGATCATACGTACCATCACTCCACTCTCGTTTCAGTTCATGTGTAATATCATCAGCAGACTTATCGTCACTTTGCCACTCTACAAAGTCCTCGATGATGAGATTAATCTTAAAGTCACGATACAACGTATCATCCACTCTTTCAATAAGTCGGTTTGTGTATTCTTTCCAATATCCCTCATGTATTGCTCGAAACT
>NZ_QXJP01000070.1 GCF_004115085.1 Longirhabdus pacifica
GCAATTTTCTCCCACTCACCGTTGTAGTTTCTTTTTCTATAAATATTATATTTAGTGTCTGCATCACCTGCAGATTCCCATTCCATTATGGTATAAGCTTTCATTCCCATTGGTGTTCTCCAATACTCTCTTTTACCAACTAAATTAATTGGTGCGCTAGGAAGAGAATTAATGGTTTCTGAATACTCGCTTTCTCCTTCTTCATTCTTTGCTTTAATAGCATAGTATAATGGAGTGTTCAAATCCTCTTCAGGGATATAGTACGTATACGTGGAAGTGTATACACTATCAGCTACTGTTGTATACGTTCCAGTTTCTTCATCTACTCTATAAATACTATACTCATCAGCACCTGCTACTGGAGTCCACTCTAATACTGTTTGATCAGCACCAATTGTTGTTTCCACATTTCTTGGTGCTGCTGGTAAAGTGTGATTAGTATCATAAATCGCTGTGAAATGTTTATTCATAACATAAATGTTATCTTCCACTACAGCGATATCCGTAAAGTCTAAAACGACACCAAACTTAGCGCGTTTTACTGTCCCTGGCATAGATTTTAAATTATACCATTGCTGTGTCTCAGGATCATATACTTCCGCTGA
>NZ_QXJP01000071.1 GCF_004115085.1 Longirhabdus pacifica
TTCATTATTAGAGAGCATAAACACATTTTATTGCTACTTTTTAGTAACGATTACGGAATGGTTTTCAAATTTTCAAACCAATACTTTTTTGAATAATTTTCTCATGGGATTGTATATCATTTTTCTTTTATTTTTTTACATATTACCTATCATCAGTGTTATTGGTAATGTTTTTGCTCGTGTTCCATTACTTATTATAGAAGAACAGAACATAAAAGCACCATTGAGGCATAAACAAACAAAAACAGATAAACTAGTAGCTGGAAAACAAATATATTACATGCCAGAAAATAGTCCTGAACAAATATGGAAGACATTATTATTGTACATTTTTCCTTTCTTACCCCATTTATATTTACTTTCTTTAGATAAGGTAAAAACAATATCTATTTCGCAATATGAGTCAAAAAAAAATTCTCTTTTTATTCATCATCCTGATGCAACATTAAGCTTTGTTCAAACAAAAAAACAAACACATCGTTTACGTCAATTTTTAAATGATCATGCTATTCAAGGAGAGGCCATAAGTGATATAGAAAACAAAAG
>NZ_QXJP01000006.1 GCF_004115085.1 Longirhabdus pacifica
GTCTCTTAACCGTAGGGACTACGGGGATAGCCTAATAAACAATTGGCGGTTACGCTGATGTTCTTAGGAATCCACCACTTCAAGCAACCCGAAAGGGTGATAAGTGGTGGGTCGTTCAACTGTGTGGTATTTTAATAAAATAAACGAGACCAAAAAGATCTTTTCCTCGTTTGTTGTCCGCTTAATACTACTCTTATCTTATTATCACTTACTCTTTCTACTACGCGGTAGCCGTACTTTGATTTTGTAGCGACACCTTCTTTATTGGGTATACAATAGCCGTCCACTTTGCATTTGCCATCATCTAAGACAATGACTTGCCCAACGAGAGAAACATGAACCCATTCGTCTCTATCCTGACGGGGAAAATAAACTTGTTTTTGATCCCATTGATAATTGAATATGGGGATTTGTTCTTCTTGCTCAGGATAAATGATTTGGCCTTTTTCATTTTTTTGAGCATCAATGTTAATGTTGTTGTATTTATTTCTTTCCCACTCATCTTTTTCAAATTTATGATTCCAATGAAGAGGGCTGCTGTTACCACTTATGGTGCAGTGCAAACATGTTACGCCTAATATATAATTGTCTTTTTTCGTAGCTTTACGTACTTTTTTCCCTGACAACGTGACAAAATAACCGGCTTCGATTTTTTGAGCATCGATGGTTTCAAACATCTCACCGTAGCTAGATGCAGATGAAAAAAAAGTGCCATCAATGAGTACATCACCATGATTTCCATTGACCATAGCGGAAATATTTTGTTTCGTAAAGCTTGTTCCATTAGCTAGAAACCAGGAATTTGAAGCTGTCGCACTTCCATATCGTCCCATGATATGAGCATTTCTTTTATAGTTAGTCGACGTTCCTTCCCCTTCAGCATGAGAGTTTATTCCATTTGCAAAAGTATGAGATCCTTCAGCATGTGAATTTTCACCTGTAGCATAGGTCATCATACCTTCACTATGCGCGTTCACCCCAGAAGCAGTAGTTAGAAAACCTTCAGCATGTGAATTGGAGCCTGTCGCTTTGTTATTACCGCTTTTTTTCTCGTTTTCTATATGTTTTGGATCATTTGTATTGTCCACATTTCATCCTCCTTTGCAGCTCCTATATTCTTATGCTTTAAAAGCATTGTACGTTCAATTTTCTTCAAAATATTCTCTTGATTTTTTTATTCAAAAATCCGACAATGTACATTTATAAAACATAAAATTCATGATATTTCAACAAATCTATTAAATTCAGAGAAAAAAATGTTAAAATACATATAGAGCAGAAAAACTTGGAAGAAGCACATGTAAATAAAAAGGGTATTTACCTTTTCATTGCTAGTGGTTGTGTAGACTGAAATATTTTTGTTACTATATCACGCTGTAATTTAGGGGGTCATGTATGAAGTATTTATTAAAACTTAGCATTAAAATGAAACTTATTCTGTTACTAGTATTTATTTTTGTCTTTACTTCAACTGCAAGCTATGTTTCTTCTATTCGACAGCATAACCTGGCCGATTCTTATCAAGAGCTCATGGTGATGATGGAAGCCCAAAAAATAATGAGAGAGCTTCAATCTGATCTTAATGCTTTCTCTAATTCCGAGCGAGAATATTTATTAAAACAAGATGAAAGCAATTTGACGGACATTCAGCAAGAACATGACGATATATTAGCGCATATTGAAAAGTTAAAATCACTGACAGTTGGTCATGCTTTTTCAGAAAAAACACTTCCGAACATGGAAAAAAATTATAATGCACTGTGGGAGCAAAGTCAGATTGTAATTGGGTTAGTACAGCAAGGCGACATTGACGAAGCCGTTTATCTTCATTTTTATGAAGAGGAATACATAAGAGATGTGCAGTTGGATTCAACCGTTCGTGCATTAGTAGATTCCATGGATCGAGAAGTGCAGAACAGGGAAGATTTGCAAATTCAACGTGTAAAAGATAATGATAATTTAACTATTATGATGTATGCTGCACTGTTACTTTTCGGTGCTATTATTTCCTATTTTATGATTCGTTCCATTATGAAACCGTTAAAACAAATTAATACACAATTAGGGCAAATATCTAAAGGTGCAGGGGATTTAACACAACAAGTTACTGTAAGCAATAGAGATGAATTAGGTGTACTTGCAGGTTCATTTAATACATTTACAGATTCACTCCGCATGATCATTTTAAACATCCGCAATACATCAGAAGATGTAGCAAGTTCATCGATTGAAATGAATCAAGGAGTGAAAGAAACAAGTCAATATACAGATAATATGACAACCGTGGTGAGCGAAGTGGCAGAGTTGTCTAAGCAACAAAAAAATATTACACAGGAGATTGCTGTCTCCATGGAAGAATCCAATGTTGGGTTGCAACGTATTGCTCAAAATGCTTCTTCCGTTAATGACTTTGCGATAGAAACGACGGATTTAGCAAAAGAAGGTGTGAAGTTCGGTCAAAAGTCTGTTCAACAAATGAATGAGATTTATGAATCTTTTCATGTTACGGACGAAAGAATGAAAAACTTAGAGAAATATACGGAGCGAATTTCTGATGCCACAACCTTGATTAGAGAAATTGCTGAACAAACAAATCTATTGTCTTTAAATGCCGCGATAGAAGCTGCAAGAGCAGGCGATGCTGGGAAGGGGTTTGCTGTAGTGGCAGATGAGGTGAAGAATTTAGCCGTGCAAACAACGAGTTCCACAGAGCAGATTGGCAATATGGTGACCACGATCCTATCTGAAATGAAAAGTACTAATTCTTCTATTAAGGATTTACAAGCGCGTCTTATGGATGGTATATCCATTGTAAAATCAGGGGATCAAAAATTCCGTAACATATTAGATTCGATGACAGAAGTAGCGAATCAAGTGCATGATATTTCTGCGACCTCACAACAAATTTCGGCAGGATTTGAGGAAGTCTCTGCTTCCATGAATGAAATTGCAACCGCTTCTGCTAACAATGCAGAGCATGCGGTACAAGGCGTGAATAACACAACAAAACAAAAAGAATTAATGAAAAGTATGGAGGAACAAATTCACCAGCTGTCTAAACTGGCAGAATCTTTATTTAAACAAGTTGATCGTTTTAAAATAAAATAAGAAATAAAGTATGTTATTGTAAAAAGACAAGGCATATGTGGGCATCGTCAGTAGATATGATCTGTTGACGATGCCGTTTTTGTATAGTTGTATAGCCTATTTTCTAAAGTTGCATAGCTCATTTTCATTCATTGATGTATGATTTCATGTCATTGCTTGTACTTTTTTTTCTTAGCTCTAATGTTCACCTCTGGTTGAGATGTGTGGTTCCCTTTGGTTTTTTGCGTGTTTTCTTTGGTTACTTGTAATTCGTCTTTTTGATTACTTTTATGATCATCATGACAGTCATTTTCGGAAGTTGTTTTTAAATCGCTATAATTTGCCCCAATGTTTAGTTTTCCTGTCAGTTCATTGACTTCAAGTTGCTTGAAGTTGTTGTTAAATTCTAATTTATCTAATGAAATATGATCGACATGAATGTTTTCCACCTTAACAGGAGGTTGGATGACGCCTTGTTCCATTTTGTATACTAAACTATTCAGTTGTCCCTCTATTTTCGTTAGCTGCTCCTGTAATGCATTGACTTTTCTATAATTAGAGCTTATCCATTTTTTAAACATAAGCATCTCCACATTTTTAATCAATAGTAATGTTCTGTTCTTCATTTTCCATGCGCGGCAATTTAATGACTAATACTCCATTGCCATACTTTGCATTCATTTTATTGGTATCCGCTGCCTCAGGTAAACGAATCGTTCGTTCAAAATCACCATGATATCGTTCTGATTGTATTTTGGTCGTATTATCGTAGTGCGATTCTATAAAGCCTTTAATCGTAAGTTGATCTCCTGCTAAGGTGAGTTGAAGGTTATTTTTGCTTATACCTGGTAGCTCAGCTAATACAATCATATTCGCTGGTGTCATATAAATATCCACAAGAGGGTATTCACTTGATGTGCGTGCGGAAGTTTGAACGGGTCCAGATTGATCCCAAAATTGCTGCATATTGCTTTTCTCTGTTCCAGTCCCATCAGGTTGGAACATCGGATCATTCATAAACTGTTTCACATAATCTGTATTGAACATAGACTGCCAAAAGTTGCCGCCTTGAAATTTCTGTGCCATCTCTAGCCACTGCTTTAATTTATCTGGATCCATTTATTGACCTCCTTGTAGCGAGCGCACATAATTGCCCTAATTTCGCATATATATTGGTTAATAAAGAGGAGGGAAAATAATATATTCGTCTCTTTACTATCCATATTTCATTTTTCTAATTTTCATGCTAAATAAGTTGAATTTATAAACATAAAAAAGTTAAAAAATATTGTACACAAAAAAGTAAAGGGGTGTAGTGTGTGACCACACCATGTATCAATATCAACATTTTTATGATTAAAGTGAATGCAATAGAGAATGCATCCGCGTTAAATGTTGGTCAAAATTTATTAGCAGATTGGAATAATTCAGATAAACGAAATCAAGGGTTTGGCTCAAATCAAGCAGATCACACAAATTTTTTGGCACCGAAAAGTTTTGTTGACGATAGAGATTTAATCGATTCGCCAGCTACGTTTGAATCTAGCTGCCCGAAACATTTGATGAGGAAGGATTGATTAAATGGTTTGTATACCCCCTGTAAATTTTGCGCCTACAGTGGTAAATTTAGTTGGTTTTAAGGTCAACCTTATCGACCGTGCATCGAAGATTAGTTTTGGTGGAGTGGTGGACATCGACTTCTTCCTCTCGACAAAAATTAACCAAGGTTATGGAGAAAGTGCTGGTGATTTCAACGTTCAAATCTTCCCAATCAGTACAGTGTATGATCCAGATGTCATTGATTCACCGAGTTCAAAAGTTAGTGTCATTTGACCCATGTAGTTAAATTTACAGAAAGGGATGATTGAATGAACTTTGCACCGACATTGGTCAATTTGGTAGGGTTTAAAGTGAACCTAATCGATCGTGCGTCCACGATTAGTTTTGGTGGTGTAACGCAAATTGACTTCTTTTTATCGACAAAAATAAATCAAGGATATGGTGAAGATGCAGGAGATTTCAGCGTATCCATTGTTCCAATTAGCACCGTCTTTGATCCAGATGTCATTGATTCTACTTCCGCAAAGGCAAGTGTGATTTAAACAACAAAGTATGGAGTAAGCATATAAAAGAATAGGCAATGAAACAACAGCACCCTGTCGCAAATGACAGGGTGCTGTCATTACTCCAATTTTTATATGATTTAAGCATTAACAATTAAATATACAATTGATTACAAATTGTATGCGCTTTCATAGCTGGCGCAGTATCGTTTTGTATTTTAATGCAAATAAAATGAATATGTATTCGGAAAACTTTTCATAGAAAATTCGCTTTACAGATAAGAACTATATAACATATAATGTGAACAATAGTTGCATTCATATTGTATATTAGTGCAAAATATCTTCTTATTAATACATTTGCTTTGATTTTAATTGAAGTTAGAATGTGCTAATAATACCAGATTCAGCTTCGTAGGAGGTAAATATTCTGATAAAATAAATTATGCTATGAAAGGTGAATATACAATGAGACAATTTGGACTTCCGCACAAACAAGGGCTATATGATCCTCAATTCGAGCATGACGCTTGTGGTATTGGATTTGTTGCCAATATTAAGGGTCATCCCTCGCATCATATTGTCGAGCAAGCATTAGTCGTCCTGCGTAACTTAGACCATCGAGGTGGTCAGGGTGCAGAGAGTAACACTGGAGACGGTGCAGGGATTTTGATGCAAATACCTCATCAATTTTTTCAACAACAGTTATTCAACGACCATGTCAAACTTCCTAAAAAAGGAGACTATGGTATAGGAATGATATTTATGCCGCAAGATGTATCATTTCAACAGCAATGTGAATCTATTGTTGAAGAAATTGTTACGGACGAAGGTCAATCTGTTTTAGCGTGGAGAGAAGTGCCTACAAGTAACCATGAGATGTTAGGTCAATCTGCGAGAAACAGTCAACCTTATGTACGTCAGTTATTTATTGAAAGAAGTCATGATATACCAAGCGGCATCGACTTTGAACGGAAATTATATGTGATTCGTAAGAGAATCGAACATCGTATTCAGCAATTGAACATCCCACAGTTTTATGTCGTTAGTCTTTCTAGTAAAACGATCGTATATAAAGGGATGTTAACCCCAGACCAAGTAGATTTATTTTATGCTGATTTAAAAAATCCGCAATTTGAAACAGCGATAGCTTTAGTCCATTCCAGATTTAGCACTAACACGTTTCCAAGTTGGGAACGAGCACATCCATATCGATACTTTATTCATAACGGAGAAATTAATACATTAAGAGGCAATGTAAACTGGATGAAAGCACGAGAGTCTATGTGCCAATCCGATATATTTGGTGAAGATTTGAACAAATGTTTTCCACTGCTTGATGAAACAGGTAGTGATGCACAAATGTTTGATAATACGCTAGAATTTCTACATTTATCTGGGCGTTCATTACCGCATGCTGCGATGATGATGATACCAGAGCCTTGGCAAAAAAATGAGCACATGGATAAGGAAAAAAGGGACTTCTATGCTTATCATAGTGCGCTAATGGAACCATGGGATGGACCTGCTGCGGTATGTTTTTCTGACGGTTCTGTTATTGGGGCTTGTTTAGATCGTAATGGATTAAGACCTGCGAGATACTATGTTACCAAAGATGATTTGATCGTGCTTTCTTCCGAGGTCGGTGTATTGCACATACCGGAAGAAGATATCGTCATGAAGGAACGTTTGCGTCCAGGCAAGATGTTATTAGTAGATACGGAACAAGGACGTATGATTAGTGATGAAGAGTTGAAGAGCGAGATTGCTTCAGCGCATCCGTATGGAGAATGGTTGCAGCAACATCAGATTGCTATCGAAGCGTTGCCATGTAAAACTTCCGTACCATCAATAGAAGAAACACAATTAGTATCGTTGCAAAAAGCGTTTGGCTATACGACAGAACATGTGATGAAAATATTAAAACCGATGGCTGAAGAGGGAATTGAACCAACCGCATCCATGGGTGTAGATATTCCACTAGCTGTATTATCTAAAAAGCCGCAAATGCTCTACAGTTATTTCAAGCAGTTATTTGCGCAAGTAACGAATCCTCCTATTGATGCGATTCGAGAAGAAATTGTGACTTCTTCTATGGTGTTGTTAGGAGCAGAGGGCAACTTATTGCAGCCAACTGCAGCAAGTGCCAAGAAAATTAAACTTCAATCACCAGTATTAAGTAATGAACAGTTACAAAGTATTCGTGATCTGGATGAAGCAGCTTTTCAAACAGAAACGTTATCCTTATTATTTGATGCAGAAACAGGCAGTACTGGTATGAAACAAGCGCTAGACACCTTGTTCGAAAAGGCAGACGAAGCAGTGAACAACGGGAAATCATTGCTTATTCTTTCCGATCGTGGGTTGTCACGTGAGCGTGCTTCTATTCCAACGTTGCTAGCTGCATCTGGATTGCATCATCATTTGATTCGCAAAGGGAATAGAATGCAAGTTAGCTTGATCATAGAATCAGGAGAGCCTAGAGAAGTACATCATTTTGCTGTGTTGTTAGGTTTCGGTGCGGATTCGATTAACCCTTATGTCGCTTTTGAAACATTAAAGCAGATGAAGCGGGATGGCATCATTCAACTGAATGCTTCAGACGAGATGATAACCGAGCACTACGTGAAGGCTACGGTGAAAGGCATTATTAAAATATTATCCAAAATGGGTATTTCTACAATACAAAGTTATCAAGGTGCGCAAATTTTTGAAGCGATTGGTATTTCAAAGCAAGTTATTGATGCATATTTTACGGGAACGGCATCTCGTATTGGAGGCATTGATTTTGATACTATTGCTAAAGAACAACTGGATAAGCATGTAAGTGCATATCAGCAGTTAGAAACTTACGGACTAGAAAGTGGTGGCGAACACCAGTGGAGAATAGACGGAGAAAAGCATTTATTTTCACCGGAAACCGTACATGCACTTCAAAACTCCACAAAAACAAACGATTACGAAGAATATAAACGCTTTGCATCGCTCATAGATGATCAAAGAAAGCAGCACATTACACTGCGTAGTTTAATGCAATTTAAAACAGATTCAGCTCGTTCCCCAATTCCGATTGAAGAAGTAGAATCGGTGGAAGAAATTTGCAAACGATTCAAAACGGGCGCGATGTCGTTCGGTTCACTTAGTAAAGAAGCGCACGAAAGCTTAGCCATTGCAATGAATCGCATTGGTGGCAAGAGCAACACGGGTGAAGGAGGAGAAGATCCAGCTCGTTTCGTTGCAGATGAGAATGGAGATCTTCGACGCAGTGCCATTAAGCAAGTTGCATCCGGTCGCTTCGGTGTTTCTAGTCACTATTTAATGAATGCGGATGAAATTCAAATTAAAATTGCACAAGGAGCAAAACCTGGTGAAGGTGGACAATTGCCAGCTAAAAAGGTATATCCATGGGTTGCGGAAGTAAGGGGGTCGACTCCAGGCGTAGGATTAATCTCACCGCCTCCACATCATGATATTTACTCTATTGAAGACTTGGCAGAGCTCATTCATGATTTGAAAAATGCAAATCCACGTGCAAAAATTTGTGTGAAGCTCGTTTCAGAAGTCGGCGTTGGTACGATCGCAGCTGGTGTTGCGAAAGGGAAAGCAGACATCATTATGATCAGTGGTTTTGATGGTGGAACAGGTGCTTCACCTAGAACGAGTTTGTATCATACCGGATTACCTTGGGAGCTTGGATTAGCGGAAACACACCAAACGTTAATGTTGAACCAGCTCAGGGATCGTGTCGTGTTAGAAACAGACGGGAAGATGCTTACGGGTAGAGATGTTATCATTGCAGCTTTACTAGGAGCAGAAGAATACGGATTTTCTACTGCGCCACTCATTGCACTAGGTTGTGTGATGATGCGTGTATGTCAGAAGGATACTTGTCCTGTTGGAATTGCAACACAAAATCCAACTTTACGTGATAAATTTGCAGGTGATCCAGACTATGTCGTAAATTACTTGAAATTCATTGCCCAGCATACGAGAGAATTGATGGCAGAGTTAGGCTTCCGCACGATAAATGAAATGGTAGGTAGAACGGATGTATTGGAACAAAGAAAGCTGGATGAAGATGTAAAATGCAACAATATCGATCTTTCGCCAATGTTTTATCGTCCAGATGTACCGCAAGGGACAGGAACCTACAAACAAATAGAACAAGACCATAAATTAGATCAATCCATCGATAGAAAGCAGTTGCTAGATTTATGTGCTCCTGCATTAGATCATAAAGAAAATGTGCATGCTATTTTACCGATCACCAATCAAAATCGGGTAGCAGGAACCATCGTAGGTAGTGAAATTACGAAACGTTATGGCTTAGAAGGGCTGCCACACGACACGATTCGTATACACTTCCAAGGTTCAGCGGGACTAAGCTTCGGGGCATTTGTGCCAAAAGGCATGACATTGTCCTTAGAAGGCGACGCCAATGACTATGTTGGAAAAGGACTTTCTGGTGGAAAAGTGATTGTATTCCCATCTGAGAAGTCCCCATTTGTTGCTGAAGAAAATATTATTGTTGGTAATGTTTCTTTCTATGGTGCAACCGCTGGAGAAGCGTATATACGTGGAATCGCTGGGGAAAGATTCTGTGTTCGTAATAGTGGAGTGCGTGCAGTCGTCGAAGGAGTAGGAGATCATGCATGTGAATATATGACGGGTGGAAGAGTCGTTATACTCGGTTCTACAGGTCGTAACTTTGCAGCAGGGATGTCAGGTGGTATTGCTTATGTCTATGACGAAGACAACACGTTTAAAGACAAAGTAAATACGGAGATGGTACTACTAGAAACGCTGGAAGAAGATTACGAGATTAATGAAGTGAAGCAAATGATACGTAACCAAGTAAAATTCACAGGCAGCGACGTTGCACACCGAATTTTACATGATTGGGAAGTGAATCAATATAAATTTGTCAAAGTCATTCCACGAGACTTCAAGCGGATGTTTAATTCGATTGAAAGAGGAAAGAAAAACGGGATGAATGATAAAGAAGCGGCAATGGCTGCTTTTGTGGAAAATATGAAGGAAGTAGAAAGTAGTCAAACGAAGCAAGCCACCCCTGTAGGTGCTAAATAAAGAGAGGAGGAAGAGAAATGGCAACAACAACCGGTTTTTTAGAATATACAAGAGAGCTTCCTACCGATCGTGATCCGTTAGAGAGAATAAAGGACTGGGATGAATTTCAACAACAGTTTTCGGAAGAACAGCTCAAACAACAAGGTGCACGCTGTATGGACTGTGGTGTCCCATACTGTCATACGGGAAGTACGCTTAATCAAACCACAGCTGGGTGTCCGATTCATAATTTAATTCCAGAGTGGAATCATCTTGTTTATTTAGGCAAATGGCGTGAAGCATTAGATCGACTGCACAAAACAAATAACTTCCCTGAATTTACTGGAAGGGTTTGTCCTGCTCCTTGTGAAGGATCATGTACTGTAGGTTTAAACGGCGATCCAGTTACGATTAAAAACATCGAGCAAGCGATTGTAGATAGAGGATTCGAAGAAGGTTGGATTGTAGCACAACCTCCAAAGCAACGTACAGGCAAACGTATCGCTATCGTTGGTTCAGGTCCTGCTGGATTATCATGTGCGCAACAGCTAAATACGGCTGGGCACCTCGTTACCGTATACGAGAAAGCCGATCGTATCGGTGGGTTACTGACGTACGGTATTCCAGCAATGAAACTAGATAAATCTGTAGTGGAACGTAGAGTTCAAATTTTACAAGAAGAAGGCATTACTTTTGTTACGAGTACGGAAGTGGGAGTGGACATTACCGAGGAACAATTGAAAGAAGATTATGATGCAATTGTACTTTGTGGTGGTGCACAAAAGGGACGGAAGTTAAATGTGGAAGGTGAAGATGCAAACGGAGTGCATCTCGCGATGGAATATTTAACATTAAGTCAAAAAAGCTATTTAGATTCTAACTTTGCGGATGGTAACTTTATTTCAGCTGAAAATAAAGATGTCATTGTCATTGGTGGTGGCGATACAGGGACGGATTGTATTGCTACTGCACTTCGTCAAAAATGTAAAAGTGTGACACAGTTTGTTATTTATCCTGAAACGGCTGTGGAAAGACTAGCAAGCAACCCTTGGCCGGAGTATCCGAATGTGTATCGACTAGACTACGGACAAAAAGAAGCGAAGGCATTATACGGTCAAGATCCAAGAGCGTACAAAATTTTAACCGAAAAAATTGTGAAAGATGATCAAGGGAATGTGAAAGAGCTTCACACCGTAGAAGTCATTCGTACGAAGCATAAAGATGGAACTCGCCATAACGAAATTATTCCTGGTACGCAAAAAGTATGGCCAGCACAATTAGTGTTTGTTGCCATGGGCTTTAGTGGACCAGAAGGAGATTTGATAGATAACCTTGGCGTAGAGCGAGATCGTTGGTCGTGTGCAAAAGCTGAATATGGCAAATACAAAACGAATGTAGAGGGTGTATTTGCAGCAGGCGATGTTAGACGCGGTCAAAGTCTTGTCGTTTGGGCTATCAATGAAGGAAGAGAAGCTGCACGTGAAGTAGATAAATATTTGATGGGAACTTCCGAGCTACCATAACATACAATCTCAACAATAGAACTAGAACGATAAAACTTGAACAATACAATTTCACAGAGAACAACGAATAGAGCTGTCGATCATAAAATGTCCTTTACACAAGGTTTCACTTTTAGATCGACAGCTTTTTTTACTTGCAATATGCATATATAGTCTTAGCCTACAAATCGTAGTTGACCTACTGTGCCAATCACCATTTGATCATCTAGCATAGGGGGAACAAATGCTGCCGCAGCTCTGCGATATTGAGAATAGCGTGATAAGTACTTGTATCCAGGACGTGTAGCTTGATCTAGTAGATAGGCGGAACGTTCTGCAAACGGTATACGATGTTGATTTAAGTAAAAAATCATCTCGTCCCCCGTTCTTACCCCAATCCCGTGTCCATAATATAACCCATTTCCTAGATCCACTGCATTTTCACCTTGCCACTGCGGTTGGTATGGATCAACATCTGGATTTTTAAAATACCGAACATCACCAGGGAAATAATCTGGAAAACTTCTTGTCAATAACCTTAAATCTCGATCATGCTGCCAATCGCGAATGTAGAGATTAGCAAATAGTCGATTAAATTGTAGCTCTCCTATCATATTCAGCGTAGCTTTGTACAATAAAATAATAATAGCTGTAGCACATTCAAATGCATATAAGTGTCCATTTGTGTATATATCATGTACAGCGATACTAGAAGGCACACCACGCTTTAACTGAAACCCTCCATTATTTGTTCTGTACCAGTACTGGCTATTACATCTAGATTGTGAAAATACAGCGAAGGAGACGCCACTCTCATTTAATGCATAGGAAGCTTTAATGGTTTCATGACGAAAGCGAAGTTCAAAATATAGTTGTTGTCTAGAAGAAAAATAATAAACATTAGGACTCATAATCATCTTCCGTAAAATTTGTTGCTCTATAGGATCAAGGTTGTACTGTGAGGAGAAAGTATCATATGACAGCATATTGAAACCGCCGTTAAGCTGAATCAAGCCAATCATCCTCTCTTTATCGTTGTGGTGGCAAAGTGAGAATACGAAGCAAATACTTTAATCATAGGTTAAACTTTGGGTTGATGGATACGCTTGTTACTTGAATGGGAGTCAGCATGAATTTCAATTGTAGACTGTAAAAACTTGCGAATTTCATTTGGTGTGAGTCCATGTTGCTTTGCCTCATGTATGAGAGCTATCCATTCAGGATCAAGATCAAATGGGGGTTCTTTTGTCTTATTATTATTTCTCATGGCTTCCTCCTAACCAAAAAATTCTGTATAAAGAACAATATAATTTAATCAAGTCCAAAAAAAGATTAGTTTTATTGTACTATATACGTAATAGAAAACACTGTCACTTTTTGTAGGGTAACAAGAAAACATTATGTAGAAAACAGAGTTTTTTGTTAAAATCTTATAAAATAAAAAGAATTCATTTTAAATTAACTAATTTTAACTATAAATTAATAAAAAATAATAAAATATAGAAAAAACATTAACTTTACAAAATACGACACCAATAGATGTTATCTGTTGTAATACTGTAATTTACATTTTATATATAGTAAAAATATAGTAAAAAAGTTTTTAAATAACTTTAAAATTATGAATGATTGCTTTATACTCAATTATATATTCTGTATAACGAACGCCAGTTTTGAAGGAGATGATCCTATGAATGGCTACATGCATCGAGGGTTGCATAACATCATCATTTTATCATGCGGATTGTTATTAGCTATAAGTTTATTACTTATTAACTATGAGAAAATTGTCATTTTTGACCTTTCTTTATATTCTGTTGAGGGTAAATACGACATTTATGAAAAAGGTAGCTTGATTATTATGAAACAAATCAATGAAGTGACGATAGAAAATAACAATAATACAATTGCTACAAAAAATGAATCGAACCAGATTAAATTTATTCAAGATATGGACTTCCTAGACGAGAGTAATAGTACAGAAAACCTCACGATGATACACAAACAACCAAGTCATTCAGACGCTGTACATGATGATAAAGACGTGAGCAAAGGTTCAACGATGATGCACCATGACATCAATACAGAATGGATGGCCATTGTCGTTTATTCCATTCCATATATAGGATCGTTATTGAACTTTATGCAAACCATAATGGGAATGATCATTTTTTTTATTATTCCATTCCTTATTTTCAGTAGTTTTATGCTGCATCGATTAATTTCGATGTTGACGTTGAAAAATAGAATAAACATAAAATAAAAGCAGTATAATGTAATACATTGTTACATTTAAGTTGTATTTATTCGTCATGATCTGCTGTATTATTCGAAAATTCGTTATCTATTTGCTATAATGGCAGTACATACATAATAAAATTGATTGAGGGAGATAACTCATGATAGGTAACAGGGTGCAAAGAATTAGGAAACAGCAACGATTATCGCTGACAGAATTAGCGGAGAGAGCGAATGTGGCAAAATCATATTTGAGCTCTATTGAAAGAGGCATTCAGCAAAATCCTTCCATTCAATTTTTAGAAAAAGTGTCTAAAGTGCTTCATTGCTCCGTCGAAGAATTGCTTTATGATAAAAATGAATGGAAAGAAGATACCGAATTAGACCAAGAGTGGACTGATATTGTAAAAGAAGCGATGAATTCGGGTATTAGTAAAGAGCAATTCAAAGAGTTTTTAGAATTTAATAAATGGAGAAATTCTAATTTTAAATAATATGATTTCCCTTCCTTATTCATGCATTTCCCTTTATGATGAAAACGAAGAATGGCATCATCGTTTGCACATACAGCTTCATGCTTAATAATGAAGATAAAGGCCTTCAGAAGCTGTATGCGTCAGAGTGAACAAATGAACTCTATGGTTTTCAAGTATTTATCGACAGCAATAAACGTAAATTCGTTTAAGCGACATTTAACTTATACACACCTGTTACTATTTTGCAGCTTGAATAATCTCTTCAGGAATTTCAATTGACTTTCTTTTTACCGCATCAATAAAGACTATTGTAATTTCCGCATCCGTAGCTAAATCGCCGTGCTGATTGTATATTTCTTGTATCATGGTGCCGCTTTTTCCTCCTACACGAGTCGGTTTTACGGGCTTCGTTACGACTTTCACTTTATCCCCAAATCTTATCTCTTTTCGATAATTAATATTGACGTTTACAAGTACGATCATGATTTGTTTTTCTCTTAGCTTCTCTACGGTTAAACCTGCTTTTTGTATCCAATCAAACCTTGCCCACTCCATATACTCCAAATATTTCGCGTTGTTTACATGTCCAAGTGTGTCTATTTCAGTTGAACGTACATCAATTTCAAATGTATGATGCTCCATCTGTTTATTTTTCCTCCTTGTTTTATATGATTTATATAGTATTCTTCATTATTATATCT
The DNA here is from genome assembly GCF_004115085.1 of Longirhabdus pacifica. Classification (GTDB taxonomy): domain Bacteria; phylum Bacillota; class Bacilli; order Paenibacillales; family DSM-105158; genus Longirhabdus; species Longirhabdus pacifica. The sequence goes on from NZ_QXJP01000006.1 coordinate 15,135, forward strand.
TAATTTTCAGTTTATTCGAAGCGTTAAATTTGTATTAGTGAGACCAAGTTGAGAATGAAGTACTTCTATGATTTTGTACGTATGGTTCGTTAAAGCTAATAGTATAGATAAAAGTGAAATAATAGAATAGAAATATTCCATGTGGTAAAATATGATAGCTAATATAAGTTTGAGAAATATTTGACTAAAAGTTTACGGATTTCTATTTTGTTGAAAGGAGTACAGTACATGAGTTATTTAAATCTAGAGCAAGTGAGCAAACAATATGGAACCAAAACAGCTGTTCAACAGATTAATTTCCAAGTGGAACGAGGTGAAATATTCGGACTACTAGGAGGAAACGGAGCAGGCAAGACAACAACGATGCGGATGATACTTGGCCTTATTTCTCATGATGCAGGCGATATTACATACAACGGCAAAGTATATGATGATACATTGTTAAAAAAAATGGGATACTTGCCAGAAGAGCGAGGACTATATCCGAAAGTAAAGGTTAGTGAGCAGTTAACGTATTTAGCTCAGTTGAAAGGGATGTCACGAAAGCAGGCCGATAAAGATTTAAAGGCATGGCTTGAGCGTTTTGGCGTACCAGAAAATTATGACCGTAAAATGGAAGAGTTATCAAAAGGAAATCAGCAAAAAATTCAATTTATTGCTGCTGTATTGCATCGTCCAGCATTACTTATTTTAGATGAAGCTTTCAGTGGATTAGATCCTGTTAACGTTGAACTATTAAAGAAGACAGTGCAAGAACTAAGAGATGAAGGCACATGCATTGTATTTTCTACCCACCGCATGGAGCATGTAGAGGAACTCTGTAAGCAGATGTTGATCTTACATCAATCGAATACGTTACTACAAGGAAATATAAAAGAGATAAAGGCACAGTTCCCGAAAGAACAAGTTCGCTTAGTGACTGCTGCGCCACTCAAAAAGTTAGAACAAATTGACGGGGTGCAAAAAGTAGAGCAGTTGCAAAATGGATATAAAATTAAAATGGATAGAGAAGAAACGGCGAAAAAAATATTGCATTATGCATTAGATAAAACAGATATTCATCATTTTGAAATCATGCAACCAACACTACATGATATATTTGTCAACACGGTTGGAGGTGAACAATGATGAGTAATATATTAGCGACGATAAGATTTACGATCGCTCAAAAAGCAAAGTCCAAAACATTGATTACGATGACCGTTATTTTTTCCCTTATCCTTAGTGCTATGATTCATATTCCTTATGTATTGTCTCTATTGGATGAAGAAAATGAAGCGACGACATATAGTATTGGAATCATTTCAGAAGAAAATAGCGATGTAACGCCATCGTTGCAACAATATGGCCAACAAGCTGATGCTGTCGACATGGTATTGCTATCACCTGATAACGAAGATATGTCTTGGATGAGAAGTACCTTGGAAGAAAAAGAGTTAGATGCTATTTTACAAGTGAAACAGCAATCTAGCTCTGAAAATGTATTTCCTACCTTCACCTATTACTATAATGACGAAAGTGAAGCTTTACAAGAGCAGATACGTTCTATGCTAGAAATCATTAAAGCTGAGGTTATTGGTATACAGCTAGGTTTGACAGAAGATCAGTTAATAGAAGTTCGTTCTCCTATCGTACTAGAACAAGTATCCTTGGAGGAAGCAGACCAAGTATCACGGGAGGATGAAAATGAAAATAAGGGACTACAAATCGTATTACTATATGTATTAGTCATTACTATTTTTATGAGTGTGACGTTCTCTGGTACCAGTATTGCATCAGAAATCACAGCGGAAAAAAGTTCACGTGTCATGGAAATTTTAATCACCAGCACTTCACCAGTGCAGCAAATGTTCGGAAAAATTATTGGTATTTTTATGATCTCCTTATTTCAATTACTCATTATCGCAGCGGTGGGCGGATTGAACGTTGTACTTCCACATAATGCAGAGGTCATAGAGGGTTTAAACATCGCTTGGTCTGCTATTGATCCATTCTTGGTTATTTATGCTTTTGTTTACTACATCCTTGGATTCTTCTTATATGCCACACTATTTGGAGCACTTGGATCGATGGTCAGTAGAGTGGAAGAAATTAACCAAGTGACGTTACCTGTTATGTTGCTTGTTATTGTAGGATTTTATATTAGCATTTGGGGACTAAATATACCGGAGAGTTCGTTTGTTGTATTCTCATCTTATTTCCCATTCTTCACTCCATTTGTAATGTTTTTACGCATTATTATGAGTGATATCTCGTTTTGGGAAATTCTCTTGTCATGGGTTATATTATTGGCTTCAGCAATTGGGATAGGTGTTTTAGCTGCTAAAGTGTACAAAACAGGGGTGTTAATGTATGGCAAGCGACCTTCCATGAACGAACTCAGAAAAGCAATGAAAACCAATAAATGAAAATGATAAATCTATATTGACCTTATAAATTAAAATAATACTATGAGAAAAGTCTTGAGTACACAGTGGTTGTATTCAAGACTATTTTTTTAAAAAAATTGTAAATGTATTGCAGGGTTTTTGTATTTACTGTCGTCTATATAGTGGAGAGGAGGCGAAAGTTATTCATGATGAAAAACTAATTGAATTAATCTTGGCAGGTCATAAACAAGCATTTGGCTATTTCACAGAAAAATATTATACGTATATCTATCATCTTGTCATTCCTATTCTCCGTCATGAAGCTGACGCCGAAGATGTGACTCAGGAAGTATTCATTACTATCTACCGTGCTTTACCGCAGTACAAAAAGCAAGGTTTAAAAACTTGGATTGCTAGAATTGCGGTGAATAAGGCGATAGATTTAAAACGAAAACGAGCCCGACAACATGAGCAGTTGACAGATGAATTTGATGAGATGGAGGGCGTGCTATCAGAGCAAACAATAGAACAACAAGTACTTTTGAAAGAAGAGAAAAAACAACTATATGCAAACATAGACGCCATACCTGAACATTACAGACAAGTCATCCATGCATATTACATAGAAGAGAAATCATATAAGCAAATTGCAAATGAGTATGGACTAGAAATAAAGAGCGTAGAGTCAAAGCTTTACCGTGCCAAGAAGTGGATAAAGAACCATTGGAGGGATGACGATGAAGAAACATTACAGCGAAAGTGAGTTCCAACATTACATACATCATCAATTAAGCATAGAACAACGAGAGCAAATAGAAGCTCATCTGTATGATTGTGATTCGTGTTTATCGTTATATACCGCATGCGTAGAAAAAAGTATGCAGAGCAGTATAGCGATGGATCTACCTTCCATACAAAAAATAGAAAGCATAATAGAAGTAGAAATGAACAAACAAGAGGTGGACATAAAGAGAAGAAAGCGTTTCGCATTCGTTCATTATGTTATCGCCGCAAGCATTACGATGGCATTGCTGTCATCAGGTGTGTTCGAATTTATGTTTCAGCAAACTTCACAAATACAACATACCATCACAACATTAAATCAATCATCCCACATAGAAAGATGGACAAATGATTTTTCTAACTGGGTAGACATGAATAATAAGGAGGACACACAACGTGAACAAAAGTAAACTAGCAGCATTTTTATTTTCTTTTATTCCTGGATTTGGACATATGTACGTCGGAAATGTTCTACTAGGCATCTTGTATTTTTTATTATGTAGTGGTGCTCTCGTTGGGGGAGTAGGTTTAAGTATAATAACGTTTGACGATGTTGGCTTCTTTTTTGGTGTCATTGCAGCAATTGCTATATATATTATTAATTTTTTGCATATTTTAGTTTGGATGGTAACAGCTAGACAGCCTGCGATGAACCCATTAGACACACAAGAGCTTAACCCAGCTTACGTTACCAAGGATGAGAAGCTGCAAACGATTTTACTTTCTATTATCCCAGGACTTGGACATTTATTTCTACAGTTGAAATACCGAGCACTAAGCTTTTTAGTTACATTCTTCGGAGTCATGATGACCGTCTTTTTTCTCATTGTTTTTGTGGATGAAGGTGCCTTTCTGCTGTTTTTATTTTTATTGCCTATGATATGGTTGGTTGCGCTCTTTGACGCAGTACAACTTTATGATGCTAGAAAAAGAGGCGAGTTAATAGAAGATCGAATGTTTTTTGATGATTTACAGCGACATGTTGAATCTGGTGAGAAGAGTAAAATGATCGCGATGATATGTGCTATTTTTCCAGGAGTAGGCCACTTATATTTAGGATTAAAGCGCAGAGGGCTGCAATTTATGGGTCTTTTCCTATTATCGCTTTATTTATTAGATGCCATGAACATTACCTTCTTCTTATTTATTGTTCCTATGATTTGGTTTTATAGTTTTTTTGATGTTAGTCAAAAAGCGAATGATATGACACATTATGCGTTAGAAATGCTAGACAAGCCACTTGTGGATTGGGTTATCGATCATCAAAAATGGGTCGGTATCGCATTAGTCTTATTTGGTTTATTTTTCATTTTTAATGAGCTGGTCATTGATGTGATGTGGGATCGTTATCCCGATGTCGCAAGGTGGTTACGATACAATTTGCAGGAATTAATTGTAGCAGTGCTACTGCTTTTTGGGGGATTAAAATTGTTAGTAGGTAATCGCAAAAGAACGAAAACGACGTACATGTAAAAACATCTCATCGTTCAGAGTTTGGAACTAACACGTGCAGTATGTGACGCTATCCACTTCCCCGCAAATATGGTCTATCTTATACTAAAATGAACATGGATTTAACGTAGTACGTTCCAGACACTATTGAAGTTACGATGGAATAGAACAATCAAAATATAGCATTTTAAACTGAGCCCCGGATAGTAGACACTTTTAAAAAGTGCATCATTCGGGGTTTTTATCAACCATGATGATGGGGGAGTGTATATTGATTAAGTATCATCGATCAAAACACCGTACTTTATTCATTACGGATCTCCTTTATAGTTTGTCAACCAACTATTTTGCTGGTAATCCTTGATAGTAGCTTTTTCTTTCATGTTTGAGTTATCCTGTTTCTTAAAAGCAGTGTTTACTTACCGAAAAGATTAGTATAAATAAAATAAATACTTCCAGCTAAACATGATGGAAAAACAATAATGTGATGTCCCCAAATACCGTAATCATCTTTTAAAATATATTCTAGTGATCTTATCGATGAAATAAGTAATAAAACTCCATATATTAGATTCATTTTTTTAGTTTTGAACATGTTAATTCTCCTCAAGTGATGAATGATTGACGTTGTTTTTAAAAAAACTGCTCTTCCTGCCAAGTAATTAAAGCAGGCGTTTCTGCAATCTTCCGTTCGTACTACTTGCATCGTTTGTATAGTTCGTCTTTGGTAGAGCTAGAGAAATCCGTCATATGTTATAGATTATACAAAAAACACTAGAGTCCTCTTATTTTCAAAACTAAATGGATGTATACAATCGTTTTTGCGATTACTTCTCGTTGAAAATGACTTTGGTCTAGACAGATACCATCGAGTGAAGACAAACCTTATTTTTCGAAAATGTTTATATTATAATAATTATAACGATATAAAACTAATTTAGATGGTGTTGTATGTTACATAGATTGAGGGAGTGTACTATGGAAAAGTTGTTGATATGGTGGCTTATAGAGGTGGAAATAGCATGTTAATAAAACCGAAGAAATTACAACGTGGTGATCGTATTGCAACAGTTAGTCCTTCTTGGGGAGGAGCAGGAGATACTGAGCTAAGGTGGCGATACGAACAAGGAGTGAAAAGGCTGGAAGAAGTTTTTGGTTTAGTGGTTGTCCCTATGCCAAACAGTTTGAAAGGCACAGCTTACAATTATGAAAATCCAGAAGCACGTGCAATGGATTTAATGATGGCATTTCAAGATACTAGCATAAAGGGAATCATCGCGAATATAGGTGGGGAAGATAGTATTCGATTATTGCCTTATATTGATTTTGATGTAATACGTTGTCAGCCTAAAGTGCTGATGGGGTATTCCGATATTACAATTGTTCACTTGTTTTGTTTTAAAGTGGGACTTTCTTCTTTTTATGGACCTGCGGTTCTAACTGATTTTGCTGAAAACGTGGAGATGCCAGCCTATACAACAGAGATGGTAAAACGAACCCTTTTTCAAAGTAAGCAAATTGGAGAAATACAACCTGCTAAAACATGGAGTAGTGAGCGTATAGAGTGGATAGAGGAAAACAAAAACCTACGGAGAAAAATGCATACGAATACAGGGTATGAACTGCTCCAAGGTAAGGGGATTGTGCAAGGGCACTTACTTGGTGGATGCATCGAAGTGTTGGAATTCGCGAAAGGAACAGTGCTATGGCCGGAGGAAAAGATGTGGCATGATTGTATTCTTTTTTTTGAAACGTCAGAAGAGCAACCAGAACCACATTGTATAAGATATTGGCTGCGCAATTATGCCGCACAGGGCATATTACAACAAGCAAACGGAATGATTTTCGCTAAGCCTCAGGACGAGAGGTATGTGGAAGAGTATAAGATTGAAATTTTGAGCGTGATGAGAGAGTATGATCTGCAAGACTTGCCGATATTGTACAATTTAAATTTTGGGCATACGGAACCGAAATGTATTCTGCCATATGGTGCTTTAGCTGAAATAGACTGTAATCAACATACATTTTCTATTTTGGAAAGCGGAGTAAGTTGATAAATGAAATGTCGTAAACTGTATGAATAATTCGCCTAATCCTTTAATAACAAGTCTTAGTCTTATTTTCATCGTGACACGATGTTTTTCAAAGGTCAAAAGGTAAAAATAGGTGAGCCATGTTTGATATATTTTGCATTACTATTGAGACCGGAAAAAGTCATACTGCTTTGGTAAATCTTCTATTTTTTTTAGTTCTAAATTAATATTTAAATCCGTTAATTTTTGTTGGAAATCGCTGTTTACTAAGGGACCCATTATTTGTTTATTTTTTTTGTTGACTATCCAATAACGTACATCGTTTTCGTTAAGAATTTGATATGAATTACTTAGTTCAGGATCATCCATCAAACCGATTTGTTTTGCTATGATGAATTCTTCATTATATCCTACCTCAATGACTTTTGCTGAAATTACAAACTTATGATCATCTGTTATCACTATTTGATGGGATGAAAGTCGCTCAATTAAGTATCCTTCTCCTATATCGATTTCGTAATCTTGTACACCAGCACATCCTAAGAGGCTCGTGATAATACAAAACAAAAGAATCATATAAATATGGTTAGATCTAACTTTCATCTTCTTCCACTCCTTTAAACGTTAAGCAAGCATGCCTTGTTAGCTTATTTGTATAGAAATCTTATTTATGTTGATCTACTTGTTTAGAAATTGTGAAATATTTCTCTTTTCGTGAATGTGGTGCGATAACTTAATTCTAACAAAAAAAGGTCTTTCTTTTTCGTTTTTATCTATTTACTACAAAAACTATTTAGTACTTTCTGATAAAAAGACTGTAACCAACTCGCATTTTCTATTTTGGAAAGCGGAGTGCTTTGGTAAAATAAAAGAAACATACAATAAAGGTAAGCCACGAGGAGTAGAAGTGCGTTTACCTTACTATAGGGGGAGAGGGAATGATCAATAAAAGTAATGCTGGCATAGCGCTAAACACATGGATTGCATATTTCTTTTCATTTGTTTGGATTTATCATGGGTTAGTACCCAAACTGCTTACGATGCAGGAAGAAGAAATTACGATGATAACCGATGTTATACCGTTGAGTTATGATGTAGGATATTGGATCGTAGTGGTCACAGGTGTGTTAGAAATTTTGTTTGGTTTGTTGTGGCTATTTTATTCACGAAAATCTATTTTGTATGTGTTGCAAATCATTGCTTTTGCTGGATTAATGATTGGTGCTGTCATTGGTAATCTTTCCTATTTCGTACAGCCGTTCAATCCATTTAATTATAATTTAAGTCTAATCGTACTTTCCTTTGTCGGTTATGCATTATATAAAGAGAAAAGATAACGTTCAAAGTGATGAACACTGGTGAAGGAGGACACAAACACAAATGGGTATACAACAGTCACCTAACTATACGATAGAACGTTACAATGAACGCATATCGGTGGTGCGTTTTGAGCGGAGTATGGATGAAGAAATAAATGATAAAGTGCACCATCTTTGTGCTGCGATAGAGGCGAATCCTTTCTTAGGATTTATCGAAGCGATACCGACGTATGCTACTGTTGCCGTATACTATGATGTTTTTCGTATTTATGAACAGAGTAAAGAAGTAGAAGCTTTTGTGCATCAGCATTTAGAGCATCTTATTTTACAAAGTTGGTATGATCGTCATCTTTCTAAGAAAGTGGTGTATATTCCTGTTTGTTATGGAGGGAAGTATGGTCCTGACTTACGTGAGGTGGCTGCTTACCATCGTATGCTGCCAGAAGAAGTGATAGCAGAACATACTGCTAAGCTATATCCTGTATATATGATCGGTTTTGCGCCCGGGTTTCCTTATTTAGGTGGAGTGAGTGAGCGGATTGCTGTGCCCCGCAGATCAACACCGAGAAAGAAAATCCCTGCTGGAAGTGTGGGTATTGCAGGAAGACAGACAGGAATTTATCCTTTTGCTTCGCCAGGTGGATGGCAAATCATTGGCAGAACTCCGCTTTCCCTATTTCATGTCGATCAAGATCCTCCTACGCATATTTGCCCAGGCAACAAAGTGAAGTTTACACCCATTACAGCAAGTGAATACGAAGAGTGGGGTCATACTACTGGAGGTGCATCATGAGTATATTCCTGCATCGAGCTGGTTTATTGACGACTGTACAGGATTTAGGAAGAGTAGGTTACCAAAAATATGGGGTCATTGTTGGTGGTGTGATGGATCACATTTCAGCAAAGACGGCTAATTTGCTATTACATAATGAAATAAACGCGCCACTACTTGAAGTCACTTTATTTGGACCGGTGCTTGAATTTAAAAAAGACTGTTGGATTGCCATTTGTGGTGGAGAAGTCGAAGCAAAAGTAAATGGGGAATCTATTTCAGCATGGAGACCGATATGGGTAGATAAAGGCGTAAAGTTAAGTATAGATGCTATTTCAAATGGATGTAGAGCGTACATTGCTTTTTCGAGACGGTTAGTGATACAGTCCGTGATGGGAAGTATAAGTACAAATATGCAGGCAGGACTAGGTGGATTACATGGAAGAGCATTAGAAAAAGGGGATGAGATCTTCTTCGATGAAGATGCCAACGCAAGTGATGATACATCTGATGCATCCAATGAGATGGTGATGCAACATCCATCTGCTTCTCACCATGACGTAAATAGGACAGAATGTAAAAAACGGCGCACATATGATGCATGTAAGTGGCAAGTTCGGCCGCCCATCTCTTTTTCTACATCGGTGCTAAGTATTCGTTGCATACGTGGGACAGAATTTGCTCAATTCGATAAGCAAAGCCAACTTCATTTTTTCTCCAAGACGTATACGATAAGCGCACAGTCCGATCGTATGGGTTTACGTTTGCAAGGGGAAGCATTACGTGTAGACGATAAGCAAGAGATGATTTCGGATGTGGTTGCATTCGGAACCGTACAAGTGCCTCCAGACGGACATCCCATTATTTTGATGGCCGACCATCAGACGACAGGAGGCTACCCAAGAATGGCGCAAGTCATATTAGCGGATTTACCATTGCTGGCACAGGCGGCCCCTCACACTGTAGTGAAGTTTAAAGAGGTAACTTTAGCTGAAGCAGAAAAGTTACTTATGCAGCAGGAGAAAAATATGAAGCAAATAAAGTTAGCAATACAAATGAAAGGAATGCAGCATCATGCATATTGATTTGAACTGTGATGTAGGAGAAGGATTCGGTATATATAGGATGGCACATGAAGAGATGATCATTCCTCATATTACTTCTGCCAACATTGCGTGTGGATTTCACGCTGGAGATGCCGCGCAAATGAGAAAAGTCGTACGGTTATGTATGGAAGCGGGAACAGCAATTGGTGCACATCCTGGACTGCCAGACAAAGAAGGGTTTGGTCGGAGAGACATGAAAATCTCCTCACAAGAAGCCTATGATATGGTATTGTATCAAATTGGTGCCTTGCACGCCTTCGTACGCGCAGAAGGGGGCACGCTGCACCATGTGAAGCCGCATGGCGCATTGTACAATATGGCAGCCCGTGATGTGGATTTAGCGAGAGCGGTGACGAGAGCGGTCATGGACTTCGATCCCCATCTTATCGTTTACGGCTTATCAGGAAGTATGCTGGCCAAAGCAAGTGAAGAGATGGGAGTGCCTTTTGCACATGAAGTATTTGCAGATCGAACGTACAAAAGTGATGGCAGTTTGACTTCTCGTATGCGAGATGATGCGGTGATAAAGGATACTTCTACTGCGGTATCTCAGGCGTTGACGATGATCCAGAGCGGTACGTGTAAAACGATAGATGGAGATGACATTAACGTAAAAGCAGATAGCATTTGTGTACATGGTGATGGAATGAAAGCAGTTGAGTTTGTGGAGGCATTGAAGGTTCGGTTCCAATCGGAAAATATAAGGGTAAAAAAAATAGACTGAGTAACTGGCAAGGATAAGGAAATTCTTATGTAGATAATATGTGGAGTATGAGACTTGAAAATGAAAGCAAGTTGCTCTGCTCTCGTCCTTCAACAATGGGCAAAACAACTTGCTTGTCATATAACAAAGGGTTGCAATTTGATCTAGTTACAACACGAAATATGTGAACAAGTTACATGTTGTGAATAACTAGATTAATGTTAACCTGCTTTAAGGGATTACAGTTTCGTGATATGTTGTGATTTGATGGGGAACATCAATCAATTCCGTTTTCATATCGTATACATACATAGTTTGAATTTTAGGAGGGTTAGGCCAGCCGCCATTCCCATTCCAATCAATATGAAGAGAATAATAATCGCTTCCATAGTATGCTTTAAATCGATCAAAAGCTATTGCTGTATAATAATCACGTCTCAAATGATGCTCATCAGGTCCATATAAACCTAAATCCCATTCTTTTGTCTCGCTCCATGATCCATCATAATTAAATTCAGCTCCAAAACTTAAGCTAATGATTTTTTTGAATTTGGCTGCTAGACTAAATCCACTATGAAATTTGATGCTGCTTGATTTTGTTATCGTTTTATTGTATTTATAAAATTGACCTTTTAACAAACTAATTATATGAGTGTGATTAATTTCTGGTAGAGAATTATAATGCATCAATTCCGTTTTGAAAAGTTTAGTCGCATCTATCGTGGTTAAACTCTGAAATTGTTCCCATCCTGTTTGTGGGCCGGGAATAGGATTAACAGAACTTTTACAATAATCATAATGCGATTTAGGCACAACATAATCATAATCCCCAAGTGGTGTCCTGTAATTTTCTATATTACATGTAAGAGGAAGCATATTGTTTTCTTCCATTACATTAAATTGACGATTACTTACTTCTGCAAAACTAGAAAGTGGGAATAACATAAAACTTAAAATGGCAAGTATAAACGTAATTTTTTTCATAAAAAGACCTCCTGTTAGAATGGATAAATAAAGCAAATAAGTTGACTAAAACAATATAAGTAAATAACTTTACTTGAAACCACACACCCCCTAAAAAATTAAAGAAATAATTGTATAAATTAAATGATAATTTATAATTTTAAGTATTACACTAATAATCTGAATTTTCAACAAGTTTGTTTTTACAAAAATGTATAAAAAAATAAAATACTTAATTATGATTAAATTTTACCATATTTACCATTTATGAATGCAAAGAAACACAGCATCCAACTATGTTCGTAAATGTTGTACATAACTACTGCTAATAGATTTTTGTATGTTTCTTCAAAATAATGAAATCTATATAAGATGAAGAAATGATCTAATACAAGTATACGCCTCAGTAGCCAGGCGTAAAGCGTGTGATGTTGAGATTTCTCCATCTTATGCATAGAGGTAATAAGTTGGTTGAGCAAGTTCATCCATCTTATACATTAGCAGTATAAGTTGATCGAATTCATTATGAAATATGCCCATCTTTCACATTACTGTGTGTATTGCTGCGATGTGTTGTGATGCGAGAACGTTGACGGTTAAAGATATAAGTCAGCCAGACCATAATGATATATGCTATACAAGCTCCAAGTGTGTTTAAAATGACATCATCAATATCGGCACTTCTCCCAATTCCTGCATAAGGAATAAGATAAGAAAAGACGAACTGCAAGCTTTCGATAGATAAGGCAACGAACAAAAACAACGCGAAAGCATGGACGAACGTTTTCCTTTTCCTATAAATAAGATGAAAATATACGCCTAGTGGCATAAGCATCAAAAAATTGCCTACAATTTGTGTGTCCCATATATCGTAATGTGTAAAAATCTTAAACGGTGTGTAATTAAAACCTATACCGTAATTCAGACGAGTGGCTAAATAATCTTGCCAAGAGTAAGATCGGATATGGGTAATCATATTGAAAAAATCGCTAAATGGAATAACGTACAACGTCAAATTAAATACGATCACTGCATAAGCAAAAAAACTGGCATGTACAACGATATCGTATAACGAATATCTTTTTCTTCTTAACACAATAAAAAATAGTGGAATGGTAACAAACAGAACATTGAGCACAATGTCGAAAATCTCGCTGGAAGACAACGACTGGTTATGAAAATTATAACCATAACGAGCGTCTATCATTTCAAATAATATATATAAAGCTGGTAATACAACCAGTATTCTCTTCAAGTCAAAGGACCTCCCGTATATGTAGATGGGATCTCATGATGTCATATAAAGAAAAAACACGTCTTTATTGTAACAAAAATAGAGTTGCAAAGGTATAGAAATGTGAGAATGACAATAAAAAAGTATATATATGTAATTCTTACAAAAATTAATTGGGATCATAGCGGTGGGTTTGGTATATTAAATAAATGAATATTCCATACGATAAAATGTAAAAAAGGAGTTAGATTAAAAGATGAAAAGCAGTGCAGAGATACGTGCAGCAGCACGAAATAGTATGAAGGGGAACTGGGGGATTGTACTAGGCTCATTTGTGATAAGTAATATAATTGCGGGTGCAGTTTTATCGGCGTTTTATATTATATGGTTCATTGTTTTGATCATCGCTATTGGATTTAATGGAACACCATCAGATGATAGTGATTTTGTTTTCATATTTCCTTTCTTATCAATGATTTTTTTTCAAATCATTTCTTATTTCATTTATTTTCCTTTATGGTTTGGCCAACACTCATTTTCATTACAGTTTATAAGAAACAAGAAAGAAATGCGATATATTCTTGACGGTTTTAAAAAACTAGGTTCCGCTATTATCATATACTCATATCAATTTATAGGGCTCTTATGCATACCTATAATATGGATCTTAATTTATGTATCTGAACGTGCTGATTATGTATTTGTTGAGGCATTTTATGTCATCCTTACTATTGGTAGTTTTGTACCTTTCCTCGTTGCTATGTATTTAATGTATCGTTATGTGATGGCCATCTACATATTGCGAGATAACCCCCAATATGGTGGAAAGCAAGCGTTAAAGAAAAGTGTAGAAATGATGTATGGCCATAAATTTAGACTTTTTAAATTACATCTTTCCTTTTTAGGATGGTTTGCACTATCATTTTTTACGTTTGGAATGTTAATAATCTGGCTTGCTCCATACATGGCGATGGCACAGGCTCACTTTTACGAAGAATTACAAGGTGCACAACAACAAACTAGAAGCAACGTTGTATTGAATAATGGAAAAAGGGAGTTTTAAACGATATTGCTGAACTACGTTTAGTCATGATTGTTGTAATGAAGGAGGACCTACAGAGTGTGGTCCTCTTTGCTATACGTAAACACCTGACAGGGTGATTACGCTCTTTTTTTCCAGACTTTGCTTGATATCAATGATGCGTTGGTTGCGACTGCCACGAAAAGGTAAGGAGAGATCCTTTTCCGCTTCTATAAACTTTCCATCTACTAACACGTCACATAAGCATAATAAGGAGAGCATGCCTTCATCCTGTATGATGGCTTCATACGTAAATCCGCTATATATCCATATATGGATGTGTGGAAGTTGAGCTTTCATTTTTCTTATAAAAGCAGCAACTTCTCCAGCAGAAAAGAAAGGATCGCCTCCTACAAGACTGATCCCCTCGATTAAAGGATTTTCTGCTATGTTGTTGATGATATGTTCTTGCAAGTTGTCTGTAAAAGGCTGTCCGTAATGAAAGTCCCAACACGCTGTATTAAAACAGTTGGTACAATAATGACGACAGCCGCTAATAAAAAGTACCGTTCGCAGTCCTGTGCCTTCATTCACACTTTCTGCAATATATCCACCGAGGTGTATCATATGCTGTGTTTCACCCGCTCACGAACTTCCGCTTGCTTGGCAGTATTGAATCGTTCGGTATACGAACCGGTGAGGTAACCTGTGACTCTTCGTAAACGATGAAATGGCTGTTCTTGCGTTTCAGCACGGCTGCACTTTGGACACGTTTCTCCGATAATGCCTTCATAACCACAGTGTATGCAGCGATCAATAGGGTGATTGATACTAAAGTAGCTAATATGTTGTTGTAATGCATACTGAATGATAGACTGAAATGCTGTTTGATTTTGCCTCGCATTCCCATCTAATTCGATATATGAAATGGCTCCCGCATTGCATAGAGCGTGGAAAGGGGCTTCTATTTGTATTTTCTGATAGCACGGTAAGTCATAGTACACCGGTACGTGAAAAGAATTCGTATAGTAGGCTCGATCGGTAATTCCTTCTATGAAGCCAAACGTTGCTGCATCTTTCTTTGTGAATTTTCCTGAAAGTCCTTCCGCAGGCGTCGCAAATAGAGTAAGGTTTACGTCTGCTGCTTCGGATTGTTCGTCGCAATATTTCCTCATCACTTTCACGATAGACAGCGCTTTTTGATATATGATTTCATCTTCTGCATGATGTTTGCCGTACATGGCTTTCATACATTCTGCTAGCCCGATAAAGCCGATGGATATACTACCATGTTTCAAACAATCTTCTACCGTGTCGTGAGGGGAGAGTTTATCTCCATTTTTCCATACGCCTTCCCGCATCATGAAGTCCGAGGCGTTGGCCTTTTGCGACAACTGCAAATGATAGCGATGCATCAGCCCTTTAAAAGCAAGTTCCAGCGAGGACTGCAATGCATTCATAAAGCCAACTTCATCTGCTTCTTTTCTTTCTCCAAGACAAATGCCATGTTCCATACCAAGTTTAACGAGGTTAATGGTATTAAAAGATAGATTCCCTTTACCAGACAAGTCTTGTTGTCCAAATCGATCGCTAATCACGCGAGTTCTACAGCCCATCGTAGCAAATTCGCTGTCTGGGTTATCTGGGTCGTAATGTTGCAGATTAAACGGTGCATCGAGATTAGCAAAGTTCGGATACAGTCGCTTGGATGCACACGAAATGGCTTTGAGAAAAAGATCATAGTTTGTATCTTGTGGTTCCTGATTGACATGCTGCTTGCATTTAAAAATTTGAATAGGGAAAATAGGCGTTTCTCCATGACCAAGTCCATTCATCGTTGCTTGCAAAATCGCTTCGATCACAAGTCTGCCTTCACTACTGGTGCAAGTGCCATAATTAATACTAGTAAACGGAATTTGTCCACCTGCACGGCTCGACATCGTATTTAAATTATGAACGAGGCTTTCTGCTGCTTGGTACGTTTCTTTTACCGTTTGCTCATACGCATACTGGTACGTTTTTGGGCAAAGTTGTTTTACCTCTTCATTGTCCATAGAGGGAATGAGATTGTTCGCTTCTTGTACTTGTTGTTCTGTTATGTAACGAGAACCGGTAGTGAAATGTTTTTGGAATGACTTTTGTACATAGGGAGCAAGGTCATAGTCCAGCTTATTGGCGGAAACGCCGCCGAATTGTGCATTTTGCTGAGATTGAAAAATGATAGCGACAAGCGACATCGCACTAGAAATCGAGTTAGCAGTGCGGATACTGCCATTACCAGTGTTAAAGCCTTTTGCAAGCAAGTCATGAAAAGGGATAAAGATACAGTTTGTTGTACCGAGTGCGTAATGATCTAGGTCGTGAACGTAGATGAGGTTATCGTCTATCGCTTTTGTGACGTCTTGCGGCATGATAAACCGTTTAGCATACCACCTTGCATATTCGCTGCCGAGCTTACTCATCTTGCCAGAAAATGATTTTCCATTTAAGTTCGCATTTTCGTTTAATACATCAATATTTTCTCCTTGCATAATGTCATGGCTGAGCTCTATTAATTTCTTTTCCGCTGTAGACATGATGACTCCTCCTATATTGTGATTTATTTCACAATGTATTGTAAATGATAACGATGAGGAGGAAAGATCTATCCGTTTCAGCGTAATAGATCAACATTATCATTCATCCGTCATCGTTGTTTTTGGTCGTTATGTTTCGTTTTAAGTGCTCTTATTCTAGGTTATAAGGTTAGTTAGAAGATTGCTCTACCAATTCATTGACAAAAGCGAAATCTTCATCACGTAGTGGTTCCACTTTTCCTTTTTGATACCCTTTTCCTTTTGTACTGAAGAAATCGTGTGTGCTCGTTTCCGTACGAATACCGTTAAGCACAACAGGGTTAATGTCTTCTTCTTCAAAGTGAGGTTCCATGCCAATGTTCATTAATGCTTTATTCGCATTGTATCTTACGTACTTTTTCACTTCATGTGTCAGGTTGATGCTATCGTACACTGTTTCTGTATACCCCACTTCATTTTCATATAGGGTGTTAAGGAAGGTGTAGACAAACTCTTTCGCCTCTTGTTGTTTTTCAGGAGAGAACGATTGATATAATTCTTGCGCAAGCAGTCCCACAAATACGCCGTGAACGGACTCATCACGTAAAATAAGCTTTATGATTTCACCGCTGGCAACCATTTTACCTTGTCCAGAAATGTACAGCGGATAGAAGAAACCAGAATAAAATAAGAAACTTTCTAAGAAGACGGAAGCGACCATCGCTTGATATAAGCTGTAATCGTCGTTGGGTTGAATATTTTTATAGATGTCATCGATCCATTTTGTCTTCTTCTGCAAATGAGGCTCTTCTTTTACCCATTGAAAAATGTTATCGATTTTACTTTGATCGGCTACGGTAGTGAAAATAGTACTGTAGCTTTTCGCATGAATTTCTTCCATTGCGGCTTGGAAAATGAGAACCGCTTTTTTCTGTTGATCTTTCACATGCATGGCGATCATAGGCATACCAACATTTCCTTGCTCCGTATCGAGTAGTGTCAGACCACCTAACACACGCATGAAAACGAGCTTTTCTTCGTCTGATAATGTATCCCACGTTTTTAAGTCTTTAGAAACAGGGATTTCGGTATCCAGCCAAAATTGACTTGTGTTTTGATTCCATAGCATTTCAATATAATCGTTACTTGGTCGATCCCAGTTTACTGCTTCGTACACTTTGTTCATCTTCCATCGTCCTTTCTAGACCGCACATGAAATGCATTCATCAATCGTTTTCTTTTTCGTTCGTGTATAATATAGCGTTTTAAGCCCTTTTTTGTTGGCATAAATATAGTATTTTGCAATATCACGTGTACTGAGATCATCCTTCACAAATAAAATGGTAGAAATTGCTTGATCCACGTGTACTTGCGCCTCCGCAACGAGGTCAATGACCTTAAACATATCCATGTCATACGCTTCTTTGTAATAGAAGAAGTTATCTGCGCCAATGTACGGCATCGGATAATACGTTTTGGAATCGCCGTATTCTCTCTCTTCTATTTTTTGCGTAATCGGAGAAATGGAAGCTGTTGCAGACTGTAAATAAGAGATGCTGCCAGTTGGTGCAACCGCTAAACGATACGCGTGGTACACTCCGTACTCCATCACATTCTCCTTCAACTGCTGCCAATCTTCGATACTTGGAAGCTCGAATCCTTCAAATAAAGCTTGTACTAGTTCGGTTTGCGGATGATAATTTTCCGTTTTATATTTATCGAAATAATTGCCGTTCGCATATTCACTACGCTCATAATCCACGAATGTTTTACCGCGTTCTTTTGCCATCAGCATGGATTTCTCTAAGGAGTAATAGTTCATTAGCATAAAGAATGTACGTACGAAATCTCTTGCTTCTTTGGATTCGTAGTTCAACTTATTTTTCGCTAAAAATCCGTGTAGGTTCATTGCACCTAGTCCAACGGAATGCATGTCTTCATTCGCTTTCGCGACAGAAGGGACGTGGGATATAGACGTGCGATCACTCACTTCCGTTAGTGCTTCCATCGCTAAGTGTACGGTTTGCTGCATATTGTTTTCTTTCATCACGTTAACAATGTTTAACGAACCAAGATTACAAGAAATATCTCTACCAATCTCATCAGGTAAATGATAGTCGGTAATGTTGGAAACTTCGCTCAGCTGTGCAATTTCACTACATAGATTAGAGAATTTCACTCTTCCTACTTGTTTCAACGCATGGTCTTTATTGGTGTTATCCGAGAACATAATGTAAGGATAACCAGATTCCATTTGCAGTTGTGCGATTTTAATCAACAAGTCACGAGCAGCGATTTTCTTTTTCTTCACTTCCGGGTTGTTGACCAACTCGTCATACATACTGGAAATGTCCATATCGTCTAAATGTTGACCGTACGCTTTGTGTACAGAATATGGGTAGAATAAATACATATCTTTATCTTTTTCTGCTAGCTCAAAAAATTTATCTGGTGCAACAACACCTAAAGAAAGTGTTTTAATACGTATTTTCTCATCGGCGTTAATTTTTTTCGTTTCTAAAAATCCGTTGATGTCAGGATGGAATACATTGAGATATACCGCTCCTGATCCGTCACGTTGGCCTAGTTGATTCGCGTATGAAAATGAATCTTCTAGTATTTTCATCACAGGTAATACACCGCTTGCTTTGCCTTCGATCTCTTTGATAGGCTCACCTGCTGCACGTAATTTACTGAGGTTAAGACTCACTCCACCGCCAATTTTAGATAGCTGAAGTGCGGAATTGATCGCATATCCGATAGCATTCATGGAGTCGTCTACTTCTAGTAAAAAGCAGCTTACGAGTTCACCGCGTCTTTTTCTTCCTACGTTTAAGAACGTAGGGGTAGCCGGCTGGTACTGCTGTGTAATTAACACATTCGCAATGTCTAGTGCTTTTTTACCGTCGCCTTGTGCGAGCGCTAATGAGCAAATAGCGATACGGTCTTCATATCTTTCTAAAAACTTGTCCCCTTCGTTCGTGCGTAGAGAGTAGTTATGGTAAAACTTAAATGCACTCATGAAAGACGGAAAGCGAAATTTTTGATCATACACGTATTGGTACACGTTTTTGATTTCTTCAAAGCTATATTGATTGAGCAATTCCTGCTCGTAGTAATTGTTTTCTACTAGATAGTCTAGTTTTTCTTTCAAGTCATGAAAGAAGACGGTGTTTTTGTTGACATAATCGATAAAATAGCTTTTCACTGCTTCCTTATCTTTATCAAATTGGAATTGCCCGTCTTTCTGCATCATGATTTCATTATTGAGCTCGATCCATTTGGAAACATGATTGTTCAATCTGTTCAACTCCTAGTAAAAATTTTTCTGCATCTTGTTTTGTTCCACTTAGCTCAAATTTATGAACAATAGGGACTTGATATTGGGCGGCAATGGTATCGCCAGCTTTACCGTACGACGTGCCCCAATTTTGGTTGCCACTTGCAGCAACCCCCCTTAAATAACGATCATTACGTTCCAAAAAAGACTGTACTTCGGTAGGAACTTGTCCAAATCCTGTTGTGTATGTAACCAGAACGAAAGGTTCATGCATGAACAGTTCATTTGTAATTTTCATTTTTCGTACTGGAAGTTTACTCATAAATCTTTCTACATTACCTGTTTTGGAAGCATAGACAACCATCATATCATATCACCATTTTCGTATGTATTTCCACAAGAAAAAACAGTATGTAACCCCGTTTTCTATGTTACTTTCATTTACCGTTGTATTTTTACGCATGCTGGTCCGCGCCTCGTAACATATTGTTTGTTATGAATGGAAGCAAGTGTAGTTTGTGTGTTGTTGTTCTTCAGTTGTTTTGAAGATAGGTGTGTAGGCGGTATATCCGCATCGGTGCATATGGAAGATTTCAGGCATGTATCGTCGAGCACTCATAGCTGGAGAGGGTTTGACGGTTATCGACAAACATTGAACATGTCACTACCATATATAGTTGCTGATTGTTAATCTACTACAACATATGGTTGGTGTCAACTTGTGTTCGACATGTAAAAAATAGAGAGAGAGAGAAAAACAATAAAAAAAACAATATATTTATCAATCAAATCATTTGAATTTCCGTTTTTTCGTCTATTCTCCGTTTTGACAAAGTAATAGGTTGATAGTTTCCGCTATATATAAGATATAGAGGGAATAGGGGGTTATTTTTTTATTTTTTTATCACAAAAAAAGCCTGCCAAGATGGTGGCAGGCTGAAACCATATTCAACGATGTTATCTCTAGATTGGTACTAATGACTTATTTTTATAAGTAGTGTCGGTTTTTATGGGGAAGAGATGACTTCTGAGTGAGTAAAAAAACGCTTTCTTTCCGCGCTTTCTAACGAAAACATACCACCTACACCATCTTTCGCGTCAACAATAAGCACGGTATGCTTCATGTATTCATATTGTTGCTTACTTATATAAAAAGGAGTTTCCGCAATGTCGCCTAGATGCACATCGTTATCTCCAATCATAAACTCATTTCGAGGATAGCACATAGGAGTGCTTCCGTCGCAACATCCTCCGGATTGGTGAAACAATAAATCTCCATGTTTCTGCTTTAGCAACCCAATAAGTGAAATCGCTTCTTGCGTTGCTATTACTTTCTTCATATTATAAAAGTCCCGATGCTTTCGTACTATAGCTGACAATAATATTTTTCGTTTGTTGATAATGAGAAAGCATCATCTTATGTGTCTCGCGGCCAATTCCAGACATTTTATAACCACCAAAGGCTGCATGAGCAGGGTAGATATGATAACAATTCGTCCACACTCTACCAGATTGAATGCCACGACCAAAACGGTACGCTGTATTGATATCTCTAGACCATACACCAGCACCTAATCCATATAATGTGTCGTTAGCTATTTGCATTGCTTCTTCTTTCGTTCGGAAAGTGGTAACGGCTAAGACAGGACCGAAAATTTCTTCTTGGAAAAATCGCATGGAATTTTCGCCTTTTATAATAGTTGGTTCAATGTAGTATCCACCTTGAAGTTCCTCTGATACTGTGCATCGTTTTCCACCCGTTAAAATTTCACCGCCTTCTTTTTTGGCAATGTCAATATAGGAAAGTATTTTTTCCATTTGTTCTACGGATGACTGTGCACCTATCATCGTATCTGTATCTAACGGATTTCCTTGCTTAATGTTTCTTACTCTCTCAATTGCTCTTTCCATAAAAGCATCATAAATAGATTCATGTATGAGTGCGCGTGAAGGCGATGTGCATGTTTCCCCTTGATTTAAGGCGAACATCGTAATTCCTTCCAACGCTTTATCGATAAATTCATCTTCTTGATCCATTATATCTTCAAAGAAAATGTTAGGTGACTTTCCACCTAATTCTAATGTAACGGGAATAATGTTTTGTGATGCATATTGCATAATTAATTTTCCTGTTGTTGTTTCCCCTGTAAATGCGATTTTTCCTATGCGATTACTAGATGCTAGCGGTTTACCTGCTTCAATTCCAAATCCATTGACGATGTTCAACACACCAGGAGGGAGTAGATCGGAAATTAACTCCATCAACACCATAATGGATGCTGGTGTTTGCTCTGCAGGTTTTAATACGACACAGTTTCCTGCTGCTAACGCTGGAGCCAGCTTCCAAGCAGCCATAAGGATAGGGAAATTCCAAGGAATAATCTGTCCGACTACACCGATTGGTTCATTAAAGTGATATGCGACTGTATCTTCATCTATTTCTGCTAAACTTCCTTCTTCAGCACGAATACAACCAGCAAAATAATGAAAATGATCGATAGCAAGAGGAATGTCCCCAGCCAAAGCTTCACGTATTGGTTTACCGTTCTCCCAAGACTCTGCTAATGCTAGCATTTCCATGTTATTGCTCATGCGATCAGCAATTTTATGCAATATCCATGAACGCTGTGCTGCGCTCGTTTTTCCCCAACTATGTTTCGCTTCATGTGCTGCATCTAGCGCAAGTTCAATATCTTGGGCTGTAGAGCGAGCAGCTTGACAATACGTTTGTCCAGTGATAGGCGTTATATTTTCGAAATATTCTCCGTTTACAGGTGGTACCCATTTTCC
The DNA here is from genome assembly GCF_004115085.1 of Longirhabdus pacifica. Taxonomy (GTDB): domain Bacteria; phylum Bacillota; class Bacilli; order Paenibacillales; family DSM-105158; genus Longirhabdus; species Longirhabdus pacifica. The sequence continues at coordinate 37,515 of NZ_QXJP01000006.1, forward strand.
GTTAATAAAATTATCATATCTGTCTTTAAATGCTACTTTTGCTCCTTCTGTATTTGGCTTTGCGTATAACATGATGTATCCTCCCTTAAAATAAGTTGATTTTTCTGAATTTGATAGTCGTAAATCATGATGATGTGCTGTCAAATTTCTTGTCCTTGTTCATCAGGAATAAGGTATAGATTGCTTGATCTCACACACTTTTGTTAATTATTCAGAATTAATTGAATAATTAAATTATAATAAAAAGAAAGTGATGATGGACAGTCTATCCTACCTTCATTATGATATTCATATAGGAGAAGTCGTATGACTATTTCATGTTATCTTAAATGATAATACAATAACAGTAAAAAAAAGTAAAAAAGTAAAAAAACGTACTTTAAAAAGTGGAAAAAGGAGGGAAATGATATTGAGCGAACGACATCCAGAAGTGGCAGCAAAATTAAAGCTAGCCGCCGAAATGACAGGTAGAGAGGAAGGAGAATTAATAAACGATTTATTACAACACTTTTTTGATGAAGACATAGAACATAGTTTGCTTTATTTAGCTTGGTTTACAGAGAATAGAGGATAAGGCAGTATACAAAAGACAGAGGGTAAGGCATGGTGTGTTCCCAAGGATAGCGCAATCGAAATCTGTCCTTGGGTACATTACACATCATCTCATCCTGTATTAATCCATGCTTTTAATTCATGTTTAGTTCAAACCAAAATTGTACACCACGATCTACATGTTTAACACCGTAGCGACATGGATGGTACTGTAAAATTTTTTTTGTAATGGCTAATCCTAACCCAGATCCTCCGGTTTCTTTATTGTGTGAACCGTCTATCGTATAGAAGCGATCCCACACTTTGGATCGTTGTTCTTCTGACAGTGGTGGACAGTCATTGGTTATTTGAATCCTAGTCGTAGTGGCTTCTCTTATTCCTTCTATGATAATAGTGGAATGCGCATCCCCATATTTGATAGCATTATTTAAGAAGTTGATGAATGCTTGTTTTATTTTTTCAATATCTACATACGCTATGCCAAATGTACCACGCACTTCAATGTGCAGACATTTTTCTACAAATAAGTGGTTTGTTTCTTTGATCATCGTTACGGTATCCACAATAAACGGTTGTATTTCTGTCATTTCTTTATGGTATGGAATTTGATTGGATTCAAGTTTCGATAACTCCGTCATTTCAGCAATGAGATGTTCCATTTTATTTGCTTCATCTAAAATAATACTCGTATAGTCATGTCGTTTACTTTCTTTTACTCCATCTTGCAACCCTTCACTGTAGCTCCTAATCACGGTAAGTGGTGTTTTCAATTCATGAGATGCATTCGCTATAAATTCTTTACGAGACTGCTCTTGTTTTTCTTTTTCTTGCATATCCATCGTTAGCTGCTCATTCGCTTGAGATAGTTCTTTTAACGCTGTTTGTAAATTACTGGACAGTTGATTGAGACTATGAGACAAAACACCTAGTTCGTTTGCACTTTTTATGTTTGATTTTTGACTAAAATCCATCGTAGACATTTGATTAGCGACACCTGTAATATGTTTAATCGGTTTAGCTACACTTCTAGAGTAAATGACAGAAATGGTTAAAGATAATAATACCGCTATAAGGAAAAAGTACGGCAAATAATCTTTCATCATATTCATGGCTTCATTTACAGATTGTAATGACGTATTCACTTTAATTAACTTTTGGGTACCGTCTGCTAATGTCATCATTTTGATAAAATCGACTTGTTTTAAATGCGTATAAGGAATGTCGCTCATCACATAGTGCACATCATTCTTCATGCTAATATTAGCTAAACTAGTAGATGTAAGTGAACTTGTTGCTGCTGTTCCATCACTTTGAAAAGCGGTTAGTGGCAATGCTTGCGTACTAATACTTCGGGTATTGTCGTTGTTCGATGTCATATATACAATGTTCACGACTTCACCTTCATTTTCATACATGACTCTATTGTCTTCCTTTACTGTATCGGCAGATTGCAGGATGATTTCGTTTATTTCAGTTGGAATGATGGTTTCGTCCCCGTTTAAATATCCTTTGAGTGTAATGGTTTCTCCTTTGCTGGGTGTTCCATCATGAAAAACAAGTTGATATTCTGATGCTTCTAAAAATAAATCCCTATAACGTTGCTCATCATCTAAAATGGTAACCATATATTTGTCCGTCTGTGTGTCATCATCTACAGCATTCGTTGGCGTTTCTAAGGCCATGAGATGAGATAAATTTAATTCACTTACTTGCATACTACTATTGTGATGGACGGAGAACTTGTTCATTTGCCTAAACAGCTCTTCATCATTCCATTCCTCTTGCTCATATTGTGCTGAAAATGCATTGATGTTAGAAATGATACCGTTGATTTTGTTGCTTTCGTAAAAATAATGAAAATAAATAGATTGCACCAACACAATTCCGGTTAGGAAGAGTAAAAATGAAGTAAACGTGATGACAAACATTTTTATCGTTAAAGATTTTTTCATGGTGTTACCTCAAACTTATATCCTACCCCGATGTAGGTTTGGATATAACGGGCACAACTCCCAAGTTTTTTGCGTAATGTTTTGATGTTTGTGTCTATGACTCTTCCATCACCAATATAATCATATCCCCATAGTTCATGAATTAACGTATCACGTTTGAAAACGACACCTTCATTTTCTACTAGTTTGAGTAATAGTTCATACTCTTTGGCCGTTAAATTTACTTTTTCTCCGAAAACTTTGACCATATAACTTTCCTTATTTATTTCTACTTCATTTTTTTTGAGTATAGAGGGAGCAGGGGAAGATGGCTGTATATCGCATCGCTTGAGTAAAGCTTTCACTCTGGCCACAAGCACTTTGGGACTAAATGGCTTAGTGACATATTCATCCGCTCCTAAATCGAACCCCATTAATTTATCATCTTCTTCACTTCGTGCGCTCAGCATAATGATGAGCACATTGGAATTCATCCTTATCCTTCTGCACACAGACCAACCATCTACGTTGGGCATCATAATATCTAATATGACGACATCAATGTGATGGTTTTCGAATTGAGACAATGCCTGTGCCCCATCGTAGGCAGGGATCACTTGGAAATGATTTAATTCTAAATAATCGCAAATGATTTCATTTACTCTCTTATCATCTTCTACGACTAGTATGGTTTTATTACTTTCCATCGGTTTACCTACTTTCTATGAAGAGATAGACTTGATATTTTTATTATAAATGATACGAAATGGATCTCTATAGGAAATGTATAGCAATGCAAAGTTGCTTGACTCCGGTATCTTCTTGGCGCTTTTATATGTGTAACAAAATATGAACTAGACTAAGGCTCTCATTCCTTAGTCTAGTTATGCTCTAGCGGTGTTGAAAATAAAATGCAACGTATTATTTCTTTGAAGAAAGCGTCGCTGTATTACCATTTGAGCTAATATTTACATTATATATGTCCATCTGCTGAAGTGATGTACGTAACGCTTTTGCTTCTTGTTCCAGTGCTGTCGCTTCATTAAATAATGCTTCAGCTTCATTTAATTCATCTAGACTAATATCTTCTTTTAATGTGTCTTTAAATCGATCAAACGCAGAAACAGAGTGGATGGTAGCTGTACTATCATTTCCAAAGCTGACTGTAAAGTGGTCTGCTTTCTCTTTCAAAGCATGGATGGTTTCATCGTCTAAAATCATGTCCAATTTGCTAGCTTGATCTGCAGCAGCATGAAGGTTGCTTGGGATCTCAGTGATCCTCTCTTTCAAAGCATGGATGGTTTCCTCATCAAGGTCGATATTTATTTTGCTAGTGAGATCTTGGGCTTGTAAACTTACACTGTTTTGTGTGTCCTCTTTGAAAATATTCAAAGCATACAGTTGTTCCCATTTTTCTTGCGCCATTTCTTTTTTCACAGCTGCTTCTTCATAAAATGCTTGTGCTGTTTGAAGTTGTTCTGGTGTAATATCAGATTTCAAAAGCTTTTTGAAAACATCAAACGAATAGCTTTCTGTAATATTACTTTGTGTGGTTACATTCTCTGCTGCATCCGGTATGGAAAAAATAGAAATAGCATCATCTTTTTCTGCCGCACTTACTGCACCTGTTAACGCTGTTATAGAAAGAATACCTGCTAAACCTGCTTTTTTTAATGTATTCATGTTTCAAATCTCCTTTAATATGAATTGAATTTAGTTAGTTCTTTATTTTTGTCTTATCTAGATGGTCAAGTATGGAAATGTGTTGAGTTATGTTGGGTGGTCGTTCTTATATGTCCACCTCCTTGTTGTCTTCTGTAAACCTATCTTATCTCTTTCATGTGAAGCTCATGTGAAAAGGAAATGAGGAAGAAAAGAAATAACAAAAGAAGCAGGATAGAGAAAGAAAGCATTTGATAAAAATAATTATCAGAATTTAAAATTAATTTATTTAATTTACAAAAATTTCATTGAATTTTAACTATTTAAAAAGTATAATCCTAATTAATAGTTGTAAATATTTATTCTTTTAAATTATTTAAAGTATAATTATTTAGTTCGTTATGTGTTAAGTATTTCGATATGATATAACCATTATTTTAATAACAGGGATAAACATAATGTTATAGCTTTTCTTTATTAAATGTTTGCATGATGAAAATACAATAAAAATAAATATTTACTTTGTTTATAAAAAATAATTAGAAAATTTAGTTTTTTGAAAGGGGGTGAATATATATGTTTAAATTCACAATTAAACCACCAAGCAGTGATTGTAGATACAATTCAAGATTTGTATGTAAGTACTCTAGTTCTTGTGGTGGAAAAGGAACGCACCACATAATGGAAGACAAACAGGGATTTGTATGTTATGACTCTATGAGATGGTGCGGGTGTTAATTAATAACAATGACAGCAGAACTTATGTTGGTCTAATGTTAAAGACATAAGTTCTGCTCAACACATGAATTCAGTTCTTATTAAATGTTTGCATGATGCAATTACACAAGGCGGGTTTTGTATGTTGGCAAAGAACTTTACGTTGCTATTGCTAATCTAAATATTGCAATTGTAGCTAACAACATGACGGTCTATCGTATATAGGTTCATAATATACGGTAGACTCGCACATATAGTTGGTTGTTATTGCGAGTATTGCAATTTATAAATGAGAACAAAACAATCGATTATTGGAGGAGATTTATATGGTCAAAAAAGTGTTAGGCTTAAAAGTCCCAGATGTGAATTGCAGATTTAATCAAAGATATTATTGTATACCGCAATCGTATTGTCATGGGTATGGAAGAATCCTTGTTATGAAAAATGAATCTGGTGCAATATGTTATGAAAAATTAATTAATTGCGGTTGTTAATCTCCATATTTACTAACAAAAAATGACCACCAATACAAAATGAAAAGGGAGGACAAATAATGAAAAAGCATTTCGCATTTCTTCTTGCAACTTTTTTGTTCTTATCTAGCGTGTCCATCACTTTTGCAATTCCTAAAGACGGCATATACGTAAATAACGTAAAGCAAACATATAGCCTGGATGATTATTCAACTTGTAAAAGTGTTCCGACCAAGATCTATCATACTAAAGAACAAAACGGCAAATTGTATACTGGTTATTTATACAAAAACGATCTTTGTATTATAAGCGGTGATTCTTTACATGCAAGCTACTCAGGCTGGGTGACTTACGAAGAAGTAATATATTAGTATTAAGTTATTTTATGTACTTCATTACATTTTAAAATGATAAGGGGTTAATACATGATGAAAAAACATTTAACAGTATTTCTTGCAGTTTTCTTATTCCTTTCTAGTGTATCCATTACTTTCGCTATCCCTGAAGTTCCGCCAAATGGTGATGTGAGGTATGTAAATGTAACAAAAACATTTAGCAAATCATACTATTCTAGTTGCGCTAGCATTCCTTCTAAAATTGCTCATGCTGAAAAATATAAGGGTAAATGGTACAAGGGAGAATTAAATAAGCTAGGATATACTTGCACAAGCAGCGGAAATGTATGGTCCGTTAATTACAAAGGATTTATTGTATCTTCGTAATTTTTTATTTTAATTTTCATGTCATATCATTGTGGTTATATGAAAAAGAAAATAACCCACCTGTGGAAATGAAGATGAATATATGAAAACAAGCAGGCTATGTTGAAATCATTCAGCATAGTCTGTTTTTATATGCTTCGTACCGAAACAGAACTATGTTAAACAAAGGAAAATAGTAAGCGTTTGCAGAATAAGGTATAGAGCAACATAGTGATGTGACTATAAGCGTATGATAGTACTTTTACAGCATAAATATAAAAGAAATAAAGCGATCACCATGTTAAAAGTAGAAATGAAAGAGGTGGCTTAAGTGAGTTGTCTAAATATTTCGGTAATTGGTTCTGGAATAATGGGAAGTGGTATTGCGCAATCCCTTGCTATGGGTGGAAAAAGCGTCGTTCTATATGACATATCAGAGCAAGCACTGGAAAAAGGAATGAAGACGATACAGAAAAGCTTAGCTCGATTTATTAAAGCAAACAAATTAACAGAAGAACAATCTGATCAAGTGTTAGAGCGAATTACGTGCATACAAGATATACAACAAGCTGCTAGTCAAGCGGATTTGATTATTGAAGCGGTAACGGAAAATCTGGACTTAAAAAAAGAGATTTTTACACAATTAGATCAGTATGCGAAGCGCGAAACCATACTAGCGACGAATACATCGGAACTCAGTGTGACAGGGATTGCAGCAGCAACGAAGCGAACGGACAAAGTGGTTGGCATGCATTGGTTTAATCCAGCGCCTATCATGACATTGATTGAAATTGTACGTGCGATGGATACGTCAGAAGAGACGATAGAAAAGATAAAACAACTATCAGAAGAAGTAGGCAAAGAAACGGTTGTGGTGAAGGATAGCCAAGGTTTTGTGACCTCAAGAGCTGTGGCGTTGCAAATGCATGAAGCGATGGAAATATTGCAAGAAGGCATTGCCAGTGCATCGGATATCGACAAGGCAATGAGATTAGGTTTTAACTATCCGATGGGCCCATTAGAATTAGCAGACTATGTTGGACTGGACACCGTATGGCATGCTAGCAAAGGAATGGTTGCGACCTATGGTGAAAAGTTTAGACCGCCACAAATACTGAAAAAGTTAGTAGAAGCAGGCCACTATGGAAGAAAAACAGGTAGAGGATTTTATGAATATCCAGAAGATAAATAATAGGCGGTGAAATCTATGACAGAAGTGATTATTGCAAGTGCAGTAAGAACAGCAGTAGGAAAGAAAAATGGCGTATTTCGTAAAGTGCACCCCATTGATTTAGCAGCAGCAGTGTTAAAGGAAGTGGTACACAGAGCAGGCATGGAAGCAGCAGCAGTGGAAGATGTCGTGATGGGATGTGTATCTCCGTTAAAAGAGCAAGGGATGAACATTGCAAGATTATCTTTACTGAGAGCAGGATACCCTGTTACTGTCCCAGGCGTGCAGATTAATCGTATGTGTGGTTCTGGTCAGCAAGCCATTCATTTTGCCAGCCAAGAAATTGCCTCCGGTGATATGGATGTGACCATTGGCGGTGGTGTCGAACATATGACATGCGTTCCTATTGGCAGCGACGGGGATACATCCACCATCACACCTGAACTGCATGCACAGTACACTTTTGTTCATCAAGGGGTGTCAGCCGAGTTAGTAGCGGAAAAGTATGGCGTAACAAAAGCTGAGATGGACAGATATGCATTGCAAAGCCATGAGCGGGCCGTTGCTGCAATACAAGCTGGTTGTTTTGCAGACGAAATTGTAGGCGTAAAAGGCTTAGACAAAGCAGGCAATGAAATCATCGTCACACAAGATGAAGGACCAAGAGCGGATACGACATTAGATAAAATTGCTTCACTTCAACCCGCATTTAGGGAAGATGGCACCATTACAGCAGGTAATGCCAGTCAAGTGAGTGATGGTGCTGCCGCCGTGTTACTAATGAATAAGGAAAAGGCAGATCAATTAGGAGTAAAAGCACGAGGCAGAATTGTAGCACAAACCGTTGTCGGTTCTGATCCTACCATCATGCTCGATGGTGTCATCCCTGCTACCCATAAGGTATTAAATAAAGCTAATTTAACTATAAAAGATATGGATCGAATTGAAATTAATGAGGCGTTCGCTCCTGTGGTATTAGCATGGAAAAAAGAAACGGATGCAGACTTAGAGAAGGTCAATGTGAATGGTGGTGCCATTGCATTAGGACACCCACTTGGAGCAACAGGTGCAAAATTGCTTACATCGCTTTTGTATGAATTAGAACGCATACAAGGGCGTTATGGATTGCTAACAGTATGTATCGGACATGGGATGTCTACCGCAATGATTATAGAGCGGATATGATTGATAATATAATTAAGGTATAGATGGAAAAGTCCAACACGGTGAAATAAGTCATTTACCTTGTTGGACTGAATACGTTTTACAATATAAATAGGTCGAGATATTTAGGGATATTTAACGTGTTGCTAAAGTGAAGATAATATTTACATACCGCTACTAAACCATACTACCAATTATACCCATAAATATAACTATAAATATAATATAAAGAACAATTCCAATAGCTGCCATAATTAAAGCTGCTTTAGCATAATTGCTTCTAGTTACATTGGATTTATCTCCAAAAGCCCAAACAATGAGCATAATGATACCTACAAAAGGTATGGCTAAAATTAAGAAAGTAAGCAACCAATTTTTTACACTCATTTCGCTATGACTATTATTTACTTGTACGTTTCCACTCATTTTTACTCTAATTCCTCCTTGATTTTCACTAAATATAAACTTACAGCATATCCCTTTATATTACGTTATTCGACACATACTACATTAAACCCTTTTTTTAATTAAAAGTTTCGAAAGATTAATCAAAAAAACAAACTTGCACATTTAACATGGCTAACCTTTTTGAATTTTTTTCCTGTATAATATAAGAGATGTCAATAAGGAGGGGTATGGTGGGAAAAATTAAAGTTACCTTACTAATAGGTATTAGTACATGTGTATTTATATGGATAGTCTTGTCAGATAAAAATTCATCACATCAGATGGAAGTACAGTATGAACCTGCATTACATGAAGTGAGCAGTGAAACACAGCAAGAGAATAATATGAATGACATCGAGACGAATTCAACATTACAACCACAACAAGGAAAGTTACTTATTTCACCAAGTGAAGCATTCTTAGCCGATAATGATGAACTGAAAGCCCATTTAAATTTTATGTTTGCAGAAAGTGTTAGGTTGAATTATGTATATGCAGAAAACAAACAGATTCTAAACAGTTTGGACATTTGGGAAGATGGAAGCATAGTAGAAAAAGAATGGAGTACATCCTCATCAACCATATTAGGCGAAATTGACGGCGTATATTCCGTTTCATTAAAGAATACATACCATCCTGAAGAACTAGTGGAACTGGTAAGAGTAATGCCGACGGATACTGGTTATGTTACGACAAAAGGATTAATGCAGATAGGTAAGTCAGGAATGAAAGATGATTCTGAGCTGACTATTTATAAGTCAATTGAACAACCAATACAAGTTTCGGTTGGGCAGTATGAAGCCGTAGCGGGTTATTTTTTATATTACGACAACGGAGATGGTAGTATGGAATATACATCAACAGACTCTATGGAAGAACAAGCAGCAGAAGCGGACTGGGCCATTGTATTTAAAGTTGGTGTATTTGAAAAAGAATGAAAGAAAGCAGAATCCGAAAATATAGATGATAGTGCAACTATAGCATGGTGTGAAGATAGGAACAAAATAAAGTCTTCATGCATGATGATTGTTTTAGGAGCAAATAAAAGGAGAGAAGTGTTATGAACGCCAAGAAAAGGTTAAGTGTAGTTGGCTTTTTATGTATCGGCATCGTTTTGTTTATTGCTATTGTTTGGGGAGATCAAGCTACAGATCACCGCATACAAGAGACCAATTACGAAGAAATGGCAAACAGTGAACCGACAAATATTGATTCTAAACAGATGCAAGTACGCATTACCCCTAACAAACAGTTTAAACTGGACATAGAGAAAGTGGAGCCTCATGTGAAGTTTATGTTTGCAGAAAGTGTAAATTTAGAATACTTGGAGTCTACGCAAAATAAATTGTTAAACTCTACTTATGATGTGTGGGAAGATGGGAGCAAGGTAGAAGAGAATACGGAGGGCTTTGGGTCTGGTGTGAAAAATGTATCCAATGGACAATTTTCGGTGACGTTGAAGTCTGTTCCGAATTCAGAACATGAAGCAGAACTTGTCAGAGCAGTACATAGTTCTTCTGGCTATGGAGCACCAACCACAGTCATACAACTTGAAATACCAGAAAGCGAAAACGAAAGAGCCAGTACAGCATCTGTTTTGGAAGAAGCTGTTACCGTTCCACTTGGACAATATGAACCTGTCGCTGGTTATTATGTGTATTTCGGTGATACTAACAGCAGCGGGATTAGTGTTATGGTGGCTGATTCTATGGAAGAACAAGCAGCAGATGCAGACTGGGCTATCGTATTTAAAGTTGGCTTATTTGATGATGAAACTATCAAATAAACACAACCATAATGATTTGGATCAAATAGTCAATGCTGTGACAGGAGCATATCCTTTAAAAGGATCACTAGATTCATTTAATTTAACATATTTTGTGTTACGTGTATCAAATTTAGTGTGAATCAATTACTTTTAAGTGGAGGGATGCGTTGTGAATGTGTATATCATTTTGATGATTATGTGTGCTCTTTTTGTTCCGTACAACTTATTTGGTATTTTAATTCTCAACAACCATAGTATATGGCTTTATAACGGTATTGTTGTAGGAATTGTAATGGGGATTAACTTTTACGTTCAATACAAAAAAACAAAGAAGTTAACAAAAGACACAAGCAATTAAAATCGAAGGGTGAAATGGCCAGCTCTAGTATTCTTATGGAGTCCTAATCTATGGCGTAAATTTTATATTCATGCTGAAATTTTTCTAACGATTGCAAGTAGTAATAGCCACCAGTTTGTTTCTTTTCTGTATCATTTTCTTCTAGCATGGTGACTGCTACTTGTATCACATTATTGTTCATATACGCAAAGTTTGTCAGTGCTAATAATGTATATTGATTTTGATGAGTTTGAAATTGTTCTTCAGTAAATCCAGTTAAATATTACATTAGAAATGATAGAAATAACGATATAACAGCATACCCAAATAGGACTGATTGCAAGGATCATCCATATGAACAATGGAGTGAAACATACAAGCCAGTCCCAAAGTACAAAGTACAAAAGTAGCTGTGCAACAGAAGAGGTTATGATTTATAATTTTTCTCATGATTCAGGAGCCATTCTTTTCTTTCTAGTCCTCCGCCATATCCACCTAAATTTCCGTCCGTTTGTATCACTCTATGACATGGGATAACAATGGATAACTGGTTTGCCCCGTTTGCATTTCCAATCGCTCTTATCGATGTTGGTTTATTTAGTGATACGGCTAGCTTTTTGTAAGTACTCACTTCGCCTATGTCTATCTTTAACAATGCATTCCAGACTGCTTTCTGAAAATCAGAACCATAACATTTTAAAGGTGTCTCAAATTTCTTTAATTTTTTGTCGAAATATTGCTGTAATTCATTTTCAATTTGTATAGATATGCTCGTTTTGCCTGGAATAATAGCTGCCTTTAATCTATTTCGCATGCGTTCAACTTCTTTTTCCAGTCCTCTACGATCCACAAATTCAAGTAAATATAAAAAATCTTCGTCCGCAATACTTACCATTGGCCCTAATTTTGTATCTATCCAGTTTGCATATAGGATTTTAACGTTATCCGACTTAGCTGGTGCATTTCCCATAATCATAGAAAAGGCATCCGTAAACCCACTAGAGGAATCATACCCTGCATCCAGCTGAGCATGAATAATTTTTTCTCCAGTTCTAATGGACTTAAGCGCTATTCCCATCCTTCTAGCTCTGGCATATTGAACAAATGTCATGCCATAAATTTTTTTGAATTTTCTTCTAGCGGTAGCTGCGTGAATGCCCAGTGTTGAAAAATCAGCATCTTTCCATCTTTTTTCTGGATTTTCTTCCACCAGTTTTATCATTTGCTTTACTAAAGAAGGTATTTCTTTCGGGTAAGACAAGGGATGACATCTTTTACACGGTCGAAAACCAGACAATAGGGCTTCTTCAGCAGACGCATAGAAATTACAATTTTCATATTTAGGTTTTCTTGCTGGGCAAGTAGCATGACAAAATACTCCCGTTGTCTTTATACCTGCGAAAAAAATACCATCATATTTTGAATTTCTGTCTAACAATGCTTGGTAATATTGCTTTTTTAATGTTTCGTCTTTAATCATTGTAAACTCCTTCTATTACGTCATTAGAAGCTCTATTTGATTGTCTATTTGATAGCGATTTAGATGACGCAAGATATCCTCATAAAAATAATTCATATTCTTGTCTTTGTACTCTTGGTATAAAAAGTAGAGTGAAGGTCCGAAGCTAATTCTTGCTACACCCAAGTTGAAGTAATCCATGATGGTATCTTTTTTTATATCTAACATTACATTAATGGGCACTGTAGAGTTATTCGTTATGTTTAGTATATGGTTCGAATTGTTTAGTCCAGGGATGAAAATACAATCGGCTCCAGCGTCTGAGTAGGCTCTTATTCTACTTAAAGTTTGTTCTAAACATGCGTCGTTTGCATTGTTCTCCGTTATATTACCTGTAAAATAAGTGTCTGTTCTTACATTGATGAACATATCACTGTTCATCTTCTTACAAACTTCACGAATACATGCTATTTTTTCACATTGATCTGCTGCACTGTGTAAAGTGCCTGTTCCTTTTATTTTATCCTCTATATTGATTCCAACCACACCATTTTCTATTAATGTGGTTATGTTTTTTTCTAACTCATGTAAGTTTTTTGCATACCCAGATTCTATATCTACTGTAATATAATTTTTACTTGGTTGCATTTGTTTGATATAAGTAACTATTTCTTCAAAAGGCATGTTTTCTCCATCTTCATATCCATAATAGTCAGCCATGGCATAACTTCCGGTTGGTATTAGTTTGATATGATGACTTGCTAAAGCCTCTGCACTTTCCACACTCCAAATATTCAATAACACGATTGGTTTATTTTTTTGATGCATACCCCTAAAGTGTTTTACTTTTTGTTTAGTGTTCATTTTTTTCTCCTTTTGTTGTATTTAGTCAGATTATAAAAGATCTACTGCAACAGAACATACGAAAAATGAACACCTATATAAGGTTCATTATTTCTTCTTGTATTTTTTTAAATCTTCCTATATGTAGCTCGCTTTTATAGTATTTATTGTATAATAATGGATGTGGAAGTGAATAGGGAGGGTTATTTAATGAAAAATGTAAAGGTAATTGGTTTTATATGTATCATCTCATTGTTATTTATAAGTATGGTATGGGCAGATCGCGCTCCATTAGATAATGTGAAAGATGCAACATCCAAATTAGTAGATGATGTTAAAGATGCAACAGAAGATGCAACAGAAGATGCAACAGAATCGAAATCAACAAATGATTGGAGTGACGCAGATCGGGAAGAACTAAAGCCAATACAAGGGAAGATGCTTATTGCACCAGCTACAGATTTTACAGAAGATCTGAAGAAATTTGAGCCACACTTGAACTTTCTTTTTGCGGAAGGTATGACAGTGAGATATTTAGAAAATACAGAAGGTTTGACGTTACAATACGGCTACGATATATGGCAAGATGGTCAAAGTTCATCACAAGAATTAACGACGGAACCGTTGCAATTAAACGAAGTTCTGGACGGTGAATATACTGTTACGATGAAGTCCATTGGGGAGTCAGAAGATAAAGTAGAGATTACAACTGTATTTCGGGATAATTCGGGCTATGGAGCTTCAACTATTCCGATGGAATTAGGAAATGCTGAAAAAAAGGATAACGATCATATAAAAACCTATCGATCTGTGGAAGAACCGATTTACGTTCCTTTTGGACAGTATGAGGCCGTGATGGGGTATTATATATATTATGATGATGGCTCTGGTTATATAGAATTTTCAAGAGGAGAAGATTTGGAACAACAAGCAGCAGAAGCAGATTGGGCCATCGTGTTTAAGATCGGTTTATTTGTGGAAGAGTGGAAGCAGGAAGAAATAAAATTAGAAACGGAAGCACAATGACAGGAAGAAATGTACGAAGATAAAAGGTAGACTAAGAAATTTAAAGCTAGCATTTAAATGAGGAAACAAATGATATTCTATTAAAACTAAACAAAACAGAACATATGTGCTATAATAGGAGGCAAATGACGGTGGAGGGTATAGTATGTGTCAACGATGCAGCTGGAGTGGTAGTGACCCAATATACATAACATATCATGATGAAGAATGGGGAGTTCCATTACATGATGATCTAAAGTTATTTGAGTTCCTACTATTAGAAGGGTCACAAGCAGGATTGAGCTGGATTACGATTTTAAAAAAGAGAGAAAACTACCGAGAAGCTTTTGATCAATTTGATCCTGAAAAAATAGCGAATTACGATCAAGCAAAGTTGGAGCAGCTATTGAACAACGAAGGTATTGTCCGTAATAAACTCAAAATCAATGCTTTTATCTCAAATGCAAAGGCATACCTGCAACTGAAAGAAAAAGCAGGTAGCTTTAATGATTTCCTATGGAGTTTCGTTCAGCACAAACCGATCATAAATCATTGGCAAACGATAGAAGAAGTACCCGCCATGACTCCAATATCAGAGAAAATGAGCAAAGCTTTAAAAAGAGAAGGGTTTAAGTTTGTCGGCCCAACGATATGCTATGCTTTTATGCAAGCAACGGGCATGGTTAATGATCATACCTCAGATTGTTTCCGTCACAAACAGTTACAGTAATAGTGACGATGCCATATAAACAAGGAAAGATCAAACATAAAATGACTGGAATAAGTCCGGTAAAATACCGAATTCAATCCAGTCAATCAGCTACATCATATGAAACTCTAACTTTTGGTTTAACCACCGAGAGATTCATGTAAGTTACTCTGTTTTAAGTTTGTGTGTTAATGGTTGTTGGGTTATGGCACTGTAAAACATATTGTTCATCATACACGAGAATAGGTAATGCATCGCCTTCCATAAGGGTAAGCACCATTTCAGTTTTTGTAACTTCAATCTGTATTTTGCGGTCTTTATATTGAAAATAAAACTCAAACCCTTGCCATTTCCTAGGCAATAATGGAGCTAGAGAGATTCCGCTTTCTTTCAATCGCAATCCTGCAAATCCATAAACGATACTCATCCATGTCCCGCCCATGTTAGCGAGATGTAGTCCATCTTTCGTATTATGATGAAGGTCATCAATGTCCAAACGTGCCGTTTCCATGAAATAATCGTATGCTTTATCTGGTTCTCTCAATTTAGCAGCCATAATGCTAAAAATACTGTAAGAAAGAGAAGAGTCATGCGTTGTAATGGTTTCATAGTAGTCAAACGTACGCTTCATCGTTTCCGTATCACTTTCATCTTCCACAAGAAAGTGAGCGAGGACAGTATCTGCCTGTTTACATACTTGATATCGATATAACGTTAATGGATGATAGTGTAATAGTAAAGGGTATTTCTCTTTAGATGTGGATTCAAAATCCCAAATGGCTTTATTCAAAAACGTATCATCTTGTGGGTTAATGCCTAACTGCTCGTTGTAAGGCAAATACATGTTGTCAGCAACGTCCCGCCATTGTTGCACTTCTTTTTCCTCTACATGGAGTTTTTCACATAACGTTTTTAATGCTTCACCATGTGAGGATAACAATTGATCGTACACTTTCGCAGCCCACATCAAGTTGTATTTTGCCATCACGTTAGTATAGTAATTGTTGTTGACGATACAAGTATATTCATCAGGTCCCGTCACACCGTCGATTCTGAATTTTCCATTATAGTAATGCCCAACATCCATCCATAGCCTTGCGGTTTCAAACAAGATTTCTGCACCGTATTGCACCATGAAGGATTGGTTATAACTAGCTAAATAATATTGAATGACACTGTAAGCGATGTCTGCACTAATATGATATTGTGCTGTTCCTGCAGGGAAGAAGGAAGAGCATTCTGTTCCCGAGATCGTACGCCAAGGATATAACGCTCCTTGCCCATGCCCCATCTCTTTTGCCCTTTCTTTTGCTTGTTCCAACGTATGATATCGATATCGTATAATGCTTTCTGCCATCTGTGGATGTGTCATGAGGAAGAATGGGAACATATAAATTTCTGTATCCCAGAAATAATGTCCCTCATACCCGATCCCAGACAGTCCTTTTGCAGCAATGTGGCTGTAAGGATCTCGTCCTATCGATTGTAAAAGGTGATAGATGTTAAAACGAATACCTTGTTGTAGTTTGCTATCTCCCTTAATCTTTATATCAGCCATAGACCAAAAATGATCAAAATAAATGTGCTGTTGTTGTTGTAATGCTTCTATATTGAATTCCATGATATCATGTTGCAACTGGATGGCAGTGTCTACAAATGTGTCACCGTGTCGCAATGTATCCGTGTATATGCATTTTTTAGTCACCGTAACAGGCTTAGAAAGTGTGAATTGAAACGTACTTATTAGCTCGTCTTCTAATGTCGTAATTTCCTTGTAGTAGACGGTGTTTATTTCATGACGAACAGCACAAGCTGTTTTCAAGTTAGACTGTGTCGTTTTGGCAATAATGAGATGCATATCGTCTTGGTGTACAATCTCCTCGGTATGTAGTTTGGAGACATGAGCGCTGACTCTTGGATCAGATGTATCCACTGTAGATGCTCCCTGTCTACTTATACTGGCAGACGAAAATATTTTCACATTACCTAAGAAGTTGACTGGTTCTAACTCCACATGAATGACAAAACATTCTTTCGTTATCATACTGACAAGACGATGAAAACTCACAATGATTTCTTTACCTAATGGAGATTTCCAATGTACTTTTCTTGTTATACATCCACGATCTAAGTGCAATGTTCGCTCATAATGCATAATCTCTCCAGTAAATAAAGAGAAGCGTTCCATTTCGTCACCTAAGTAAATTTGCACCGTCTGACAGTCTATGATAGGAAGTAACGTCTGTTGTGTAGTAGGGAAACCGTATAACTTTTCCCCATATGGAATGTCTACTACATCGTGAAAGGCATTCATATAGGTTCCTCTCACAGAAGGCATGTCATGTTCATATCCTTCTTCAAAATTACCACGTACGCCAATATATCCGTTGCCCAAACTGTATAAGCTTTCATTTTTCCACAACTGATTTGCGTTAAGTTTTTTCTCCGTTAATGTCCATGTCACCATGTATTTTTTTCACTCCACTATCGTTATTCTTTAATACTTCCAGACACGAGTCCAGACACAATTTGCTTTTGGAATAGAAGCACTATAATTAAGGTAGGAATCGTAACAACAATGGTTGCTGCAGTTACTTCTCCCCACAAAATAGAAAACTGCTCTTTAAGAAAACTCATGAATACGGGCACGGTATGATACTCTCTGTTGATGTTGAGCGTAATGGTTAACAAAAACTCATTCCATGCAGATATAAATACGATAATGCCTGTTGTAAACACGCCAGGTGCTGCTAATGGAAAGATGACACGCACTAACGTTTGTAATGGCGAAGCCCCATCTATTCTTGCTGCTTCTTCAATCCCGTGCGGAATTTGATTGAAATGTGTGACTAGAATCCAGACCGCCAGCGGCAAGGTGATGGTGGAGTACGGAAGAACAACAGCATAGCTGTTCGTCCAACCAAGATTCAGGAAAAGCTGATATATAGGTCCTACCGTGATCATTTGAGGAAACATGGAAACGGCTAAAATGAGTCCCATCAACAAGCTTTTCCCTTTAAAATGAAAGCGAGATATGGCATAAGATGCTAGCGTAGCCACGACAACAATGTAAAGGGTCGTGGACATAGAGACAATAAAACTTGTTTTTAATGCTCCTAATATCCCTTTTTCAAATAGTACCGTGTAGTTGTCCCACGTAAAAACTTCTGGGATGATACGTAATGCATTCTCACCCATAATTTCTCCAGATGTTTTGAACGATGTAATGAGTGTCCAAATAAAGGGGAAAATAATGATAAACAAATAAATGATGATGCTGCTATATAACGTTACTTTTCTCCAATTGGTTCGCTTTTTCATTACGCTTCCTCCTTTAATTTTTATCCATGACATTCGTTCCTAGTAACTTGACAAAGATGGTAGCGATGATCGCAACACAGAAAAACATAAACATAACGATGATGGAACCATATCCAAAGTTTGTCTGAGAGAACATGACTTTATAAGCGTAAACGGATACCGTTTCTGTAGCTCCACCAGGTCCCCCGCCTGTTAGTACATAGACCAGATCGAATACTCGGAATGCATCCAGTGTTCTGAATAATAAAGCCACAAGAATAGAAGGCTTTAAGAGCGGGAGAGTAATGTTGAAGAAAGCTTGTAATTTATTCGCGCCATCAATGTCACTAGCTTCATAGAGAGATTTAGGGATGGTCTGTAATCCAGCTAGCAATAGTAGAGCCATGTATGGTGTTGTTTTCCACACATCTGCTAATATTGTTGCGAAAATCGCTCCAGTCCCAGTAGAAAGCAAGTCTTGTGGGCTCTCAATTAACCCTACAGTCGCAAAAAGGTTTGCTACAATACCACTATTGCCGTTGTATAAATACATCCACAGCAAGGCAGCAACAGCGGTAGGTATAGCCCATGGTATGAGTGAAGTCGTTCGTATAATGCCTCTACCTTTGAGCGACTGATTGAGTATAAGTGCTAATATAATACCTAAAATTAATTCAAAAAAGACAGAAATACTCGTGAAAATAAGCGTGATCCCCATGGATTGGAAAAGTCTTGTATCGCTCAGGGCTTGTTTGTATCCTTGCAAACCAATGAAATTTGGCGGAATGATACTGTTCTGTATATCTTCTATGATGAAAGTTAAATTCTCCGTATTTGGTGTTTGATATGTTTGTAGAGCATCTAATACGGCCAAACCTTCTTCATATAAACGTAAAACGGCTTCTTTTTCTTCATCATTAATTTTAATAACCTTTTCTTCTTGTCCTGTTCCTAGCTGATTTGCTAGATTGGATACATTGGTTATAAATTGATTGATTTTATTCAAGTCCGCTTCATTGGTTACCGATGCTTGATCTTCTTCTAATAGCAGTGTCACATAGAGCTCTGATTCTGAAAAAAGTTCTAGATTAAAGCGATCACTGAAATATAGCCCTGCTTTCTGCTGATCGTTTAACTTATAATCAAAAAATGTATAAGTAAATGATTGTAGTACAGGCCACAGCGAAAAGACACTGATGAGTACAAGGAGTGGTAAAATAAATCCGAATTGTCTAAAACTCATCCCTTTCATAGGGGCACCTCATTCCCTCTTAAGATCCAGTCTTTATGATGAATGTTAGAATCTAATCTAAACTAACTTCACAAATCTTCATTGCGCATGTTACTCAACTAAAGTTCAATAGCCTACTCATTTAAAGCTTGTTCTAGTTGCTTTACTGTATCTTCTAAACCTTCTCCAGAGCTTAAATATTTATGAGCTTGAATCTGAATAAGATCAGATAGTTTTGAATATTCAGTCGAAACAGGTCGAGCGATCGTAGTAGAAAGGGCGTTTTTGAATCCTTCATAAGCTAACATCTCATTCGATGCAGATACTTCACTGTCTTCTAGTAGTGGATTATACCCTGGTAAATATCCGCCCTGTGTAGACATGATTTTTTGTCCTTCTTGACTGGAAACAAAGTTTACAAACTCCCAAGCACCTTCAGGATGATTAGAATATTTACTAATGCCGAGCAACCATCCACCTACGGAACCACCGTTAGGAAGTGGAGCGATACCTACTTGATCTAAACTTAAAGTCACGCCTTCTTCTTGCGCTTTAATACGACCAAACTGGTAAGGCCAGTTCCTTGCAAATACGGACATTCCTTGTTCAAAAGCAACATGTGTTTCACCTTCAGTGAAATTTAAAATGTCTTTTGGCACCCAATCTGCTTTAGTAAACATTTGCATGTTTTTTAAGCCATCTTCAATAGAGGAGAAAGAACTCGTAAATTCCGTCACATTAACCGTTAATCCTTCATACTGTTTGGACTGATACACGATGCCGTGCTTTGTTTCTGCTTGTCCTGCATACGTTTCTGCCATAGTAGCTAAATCACTGTAAGTGTAGTCTCCACTAATCAATTTTTGGCTATCTTCTTCACTAACGATATCTGATCGGTAATATAGCAACCCTAAATCAGGAAAGAAAGGGAGCGTATACTGTTTCCCGTTATAATTACCAGAAGCCATGGATCCGCTGTTATAATCTTGTTTGTTTATGTTGTTTTCTCTCATGTTAACATCAATCGGTTCTAAATAACCTGCCCCAGCAAACTCACCAGCCCAAACGACATCTAGTGAGAGGACGTCATATGCATCAGACTCAGCAGATAATGATGTGAGTAACTGATCATGCATTTGTGCAGAATCGTTATTCATAAGTATCCATTCTACGACGTATTGATCTTGACTTTCATTGAATGCTTTAATAACAGCATCCGTAGCAGGTGTGTTGTCATTTTGTGCTGCAAATTTAATAGTAATTTTATCACCAGATTCCATATTGCTAGTTTCATTATTTTCCGTATTTTCATTTTCTGTTTCTGTAGTATTTGTCGGCTCATTCGTTTCATTTGTTTCTTCTTCAGTACTACAAGCTGCCATAGTCAATATAAATGTAAGCGATAACAATAAAATAAATAGTTTTTTCAATGTAATTACCCCCTATAGTGTATTTTTCCAATCTCTTCACTTGCATTTTAAAATGAGTTGGACTACAATGATATCAAAAAAATTATATTCTTATTAATTTTTTAGAAAGATACGGGGTGGCCCTATGAATTTATCGATTCATCCTTCTATCATTCGCCAATTTTTGAGATCTAGAATTAAAAATCAACAAGAATATTTCTTACACCCTCCCTTTAACTTGGAGCAACAATTACTCAATGCCATCAAAAATGGGGACTCAAACAAAGGCCACTTATATTTAAAACAAATCAACGCCTTGAAAAGGGCGTCGCTCTCGCACTCTCCTATTCGTTCCTTAAAAAATTCGTTAATATGTTCTTGTACCTTGTTTACTCGTGCAATCATTGAAGGTGGTGTTCATCCTGAGTTTGCGTTTCAATTAAGTGACGCATACATCAATGAAATTGAAAAAATAACGGACGAAGAGCAGTTAAATCAGATGGAATTTGAGATGGTTACGGACTTTGTACAAACGTTAAAACAGAGAAGTAATTTTCTATCCTACAGTCATACGATTAACTTGACCATATCGTATATTCACGAAAATATTTTACAAAAGCTCCCCCTTCCTGAAATAGCTGAACAAGTTCACATGCACCCTAGTTATTTATCCCACAGATTTAAATCAGAAGTAGGGATTTCCATGCGAGATTACATTAACAAAAAAAGAATTGAAGAATCGATATTTTTCCTTATTCATACTAATATTACCATATCCGACATCGCTGTGTTGTTTCATTTTTGTAATCAAAGCTATTACACTTCTCTTTTCAAAAAATATAAAGCAATGACGCCAAAAGATTATCGAAAACTAGCACTGAATGAGTAAGTCTTAATTCAAGTAAGTGGATTGTTTTTGATAGCAAAACGATATAAAATAGATAAGATGAATATTGCAGCAACATGAATTGAAAGATCACATTGCTAGTTTTGAAAGTGAAGTATGGAGTATCCGTTTCAACCTAGTAGTTTTAAACATACTAGAAGCATGTTTGATGATGGAGATATTATTTAATAATTTGAGGTGAAGAATGAAAAATGGCAAATCAGAGTAAAAGCCCAGCAAAAATCATCGTTATTTTTACAGCATTGATGGTTCTTATCGTTGCAGCACTGATTTATGTTAACCAAGCTGAAAAAAATAAATTAGCAGAAATAGAAAGTGAAAAAGCAGAACAATTTAAACTTAATCCCCCATCTACAGAAGGTCAGCCGACGTTAGGTAATGTGGAATCCAACGTAACGGTTGTAGAGTTCGGAGATTATAAATGTCCATCTTGTAAGATATGGGAACAAATGATATTTCCACAATTGAAAGCAGATTATATTGATACAGGAAAGATCAATTATGCATTTATCAATACATTATTTCATCAACAAGAGTCGGTCATTGCTTCATTAGCAGCAGAAGCGGTCTACGCTCAAGATCCTGAAGCGTATTGGGATTTTCATCAAGCAATATATGAACTTCAACCCGATGTGAATCATGATGAAGCATGGGTAACGATCGATGCAATGACGAACTTAGCAGCAGAGACCGTTCCATCACTAGATTTACAGAAATTTCAAGAAGATATGGCACAAAATGCATTCATGAATAATTTAAACATCGACATGGGTTTAGTACAGTATTATGAGGTCATGCAAACGCCGACCATTATGGTGAATGGAACGAAAATACAAGAATTTCTTGATTATGAAGAGTTAAAAGGGTTGATAGAGGCCGAGCTACAATAGGAGAGGTAGGTTGAGATATTGAATTGGCGTTACTTCGCATTATACGGAGCGTGGATTATTTCTGTTATTGCAACGGGAGGAAGTCTATATTTTAGTGAAGTTTTAGGTTATATGCCGTGCCAGCTATGCTGGTATCAACGAATACTGATGTACCCTTTGGTGGTCATTCTAGGTATAGCCGCCTACGAATCTAACTTCAACATTAAAAAGTATGTGCTGCCTCTATCTATTCTGGGATTCGGTATTGGTGTATTCCATTACTTAGAACAAAAAGTGCCAGGTTTTGCAGAAATCAAACCTTGTACGAACGGTATCCCTTGTAACTTGGAATATATTAATTGGTTTGGATTTATAACCATTCCATTTTTATCTCTTGTTGCTTTCTTTTTGATCTCTGTTCTACTCATTTTAAGTAAATCTAAATAAAATGTTTTTAAAAAACTCGAACCTCAAGGAATAACGACGAAGAGGACTCGAGTTTTTTTTATAGCGCTGAACTATTTGAATTTTTGTGGGAATAGTAAAATGTTAGTAATGCTGGACGACATGATGTGAACATAGGCAGCAGTGAGTTCTTCCTGTGCTCCCACGTGAGTAAATGCTTCTACACTTTGATTGTAGCATTCCATTGCATTATCTAATCGGCCTTGATTTAATTCGAACTGACCTTTATATAAATAGTATTTTCCTAGTGCTTTGTATTGGTGTGAAACAGGTTTCTTTGGTAAAAATTCATTTTCTTTAAGGATTAGCTGTTGTATACTGGTTAAATCGTTTAATTCGATATAGACGGGGAATAAATCAATAATTACATTTATTTTTTGATTTGGTCTGATTTCTTTATAACATCGTTCTAGCATTGGGATACCAGTATCATATTCCTTTTGTTTTACTTTTATTAATGCATAAGTCATATTAATAGTTTCATCAACTACATCATATTGATGTTTATATTTTCTAAAACTATTCAAGTGCTCTTCGGTCTCAGAATATTGTCCTAGAAGAAAATAACAATTAATCATGGTTCCATATGCTCTTGCTTCTAGCTCCGTTGCTTCACCCGGTATAGACACTCCTGTCTCTACTAATGCTATACATTCTTCATATTTTTTTATCGCATATGTTTGGATAGCAAGTTTGAAATAAAATTCTCTTTGTTCCTCATTGTTTAAAAAGTCAACATAATGAAAAATTTCTTTTGCTTGTTCATATGTTTCATGGTCTCTTTGAATATCAAGGCGCTTAATAAAATAAGCTTGCACCAAATTTTTGGCTATAAAAGGTGGACCCCCTCTTGTTCGAGCGTATTCACCCATGGTTTGATATAGTAGTAATCTAGTTTCTTGATCCTCTATGTCATTCGTAAACTGATAAAGAGCGGAAAGTGCTTCTTCAGTTTCCTGTCGAGGTGATTCTAAGTAAGCTAACGCAACTTTAGTAATCAATGCTGTATCATGGGATATATGCAATGCCTTTTCAAGTAAATCAAGTAACATTGTGGGACGTTCTTCCACTTCAACATAACAATGGATAACCTGCTCCATAGGGATGTGCAATGCATTGGTGATGGTCATAACTGTCTTCCATTCTGGACGTTTCGTACTCCCATTCTCTAATTTGCTGATGACACCTTTGTTTACTCCTAACGTGGTTTGCAGGTGATGAAGGGTGAGCCCTTGTTGCTCTCTACTATTTCTAACTAACTCTCCTAATGAAGTTATCTCTTTCACCATGAACACCTCAACACTGCTTTTGCATAAATATACCATATGATTGGTTCTAAGTAAATTTCAAAGATTTGAAAGTCAAGAGGGTATACCTCTTTCGACTTTTCTTCATACCAGTATTTAATTTCCATTTTATAGTGTAAGATGTAATTAATATATTAATGATTCATGAGAGGTGATGATATGGATATATTGCATCATGCAGAAATGATTGCGGTGGAAGCAGCGAATGCAGCAGGACAATACATAAAAAGTAGATTTAATCATAAGAATCATGTTTCGGAAAAAGATGATTATGGCGATGTAGTAACTGAAGTAGATTTGAAAGCAGAGGAAATGATTATTAATCGAATACGTAAAGTGTTTCCTAATCATCAAATTTACAGTGAGGAAATGGGTTGTATTGGTGAAGAAGGGGATTGGGAATGGCACATCGATCCACTCGACGGAACAAATAATTTTGTTATTGGAATGCCATTGTTCAGTGTAAGCATAGGATTAATGTACAAAAAACAATGTGTGTTTGCTGTCATATATGAGCCGATGACAGAGCAAGTATATACCTCTTCTATTGGAAAAGGGACGAGATGCAATGGTGAAGTCATTACGATGCAGAATAAAGTAAAAGAGATATATAAAAGCACTGTGGGATGGATACAAGGTCATGGAGTTCAAAACGAGCATGATGCTGTAAAGTTCAAACATTATTTGGATGTAAAGTATAAAAGGATGATACGATTGTGGGCACCGACGTTACAGTGGTGCATGTTAGCGAAAGGGGATATTGAAGCGATTTATGTTTATCGTTCTGAAGGAGAAGACTTATATTCTGGTATGTTAATGGCCAAAGAGGCGGGAGCAGTCATCATGGATTTTCAGGGAAATGTATACGAAGGCGGAATGATTACTACGCCTTATTTGATAGCATGTCATGAAGATTATAAAGATCATTTTTTAAGTGAAGTCAAAAATGCTGGACTATCCATGAGATGAACGTTTAAATGATGGATTAGCATCTGTATCCTGCTGCTCATCTTATTGTTTAACCTTGCATAAAAAGCCTAATTCATTGTACGAATTAGGCTATACTTCTGAAAGTAATCATGCTGTCGTTTTGTATGGTTAATCAGGGATATATTTTTTAAGTCTCCCCTCATGTCAATTATCAGGGTCTATAAATTGCTTTGAGTCCTTGTGTAGTTACTTCCAGGCGTGGTAAAGGAGGGATTTGGAAGGGGTTTGCAGGTGCAACACCTTTACAACATAAGGAGAAAGGGGTGAGTTCTACATTGTTATTGTTATCGACAGCAAATAATAACTTGTAATAGTATCCGCCCCAACCTAAACCATAAATGGCGTTTCTTATCTCGTTGTATTCGCTAGTGTTTACATTCATTTGAAAATAATTAGTAATAAAATTTGTTGCGTATCCCACTGCTTCATCATAATCACTAAAGAAATATTTTAATGTTCCATCATAATTTTTGACTAATTGTAGTTTTGGATCGTTATTTACAATGTTTAATGCTTTCTTGTAATTGAATCTAAGCGTGTTTTTATCAATAGCATTGTGAAATTTATTGATCCCATCAAATATATGCTGCCACTCTGTTTCTGGCTTGTTAGAAATAATAACCGTCTTATCATAAGCACTTGAGTTAGCTAAACTGGATAACATAGGTGAGTTGGTGAAAGATTGAAGGGGATTAGCATGATCAATGACCGTTACTTTCCATTCCCCTTCTGCATAAACCTTTTTACTTGCTTCTGATTGATCATCCATAACATGATAAATATTAATCTGGAAAATCAAAATAATAACGACAAATAGAGATAGAAATTTCTTCATCATTATCAACCTCCCTAAAGATTAAATTACACTCTTATAATAAAGATATTAGTGACAGTAGCTATTTTATTACTTGTTACCATTCAAAGGACTACCATTCAAGCTGGAACAACTCATAACCCATCGATGGTATGGATCTGCTTAAGAAAAAGATGTTTCACTGCGGATTGTTTTAAAACAACGGATCAACTTCGTGAGAAAGGCGTAAAAGCTTATTTAAATAGATCATAGGATGTTGATTGTGGAAGAACAACCATTGATGATATAAAACAAAGAGTAGACTATATTCACGTATCGGAGAAATTAGTAGAGAGTTTGTTTCATTAAGTTTATTCATACTTTATTCACATTTGGTAAATTAAAATAGTAAAACATAGAAATACATTCATAAGTTGAGAAGCAAGTATACGTCATCCAATGACTATACTTGCTTCCTTTATAGTTTCTACCATTTGACAGGAAATTCGTTAAGTACACGCTGTGGAATTCCAGGTGCCCATTCTAGGTCATACAATGGTTTTGTAGTTGTAAGGTTAGGCAGTCGATCTACCAGTGCTTCTAGCGATACCAATGTTTCTAGTTTACTAAGATAAGCAGCGATACAGTAGTGTATACCTTCTCCAAAAGATAAATGTTTGTTATTTTTTCTCGTAATATCTAAACGATTTGGGGAGTCAAAATATTTCTCGTCTCGATTAGCAGATTCAACAGAAGAGAAAATAGCATCACCCATTTTGATTTGCTCTCCAAGATATTCAAAGTCTTGTTTTGCCCAGCGGCCTACTATCGTTTTGAACGGTGGACAATATCTTATAATTTCCTCTACAGCTGAACTTCTTACACTAGGATCTTCTTTCCACATAGCAAGTTGGTCAGGATGATTTAAAAGAGTAAACATGCTATTACTTATTGCATTGGCCGTTGGTTCATATCCACCGGTCATTAACATGATAATGGTACCTTGTAATTCTTCTTCAGTAATTTTATCTTCATCTTCATCTTCATATGCTGCAATAAGTAAACTAATGATATCATCTTCTAAATTGTTTCTTCGTGAAGCTATAAGCTCATCTACGTATTCTAAAAATGAATTCATGTCTCTTTCAATGCCGAGATAAGTAGTCTGATTACCAAGACTTTGCACTAATGCATTGGACCAATTGATCCCAAATTCGGCTTGTTTCTCTTTCGATATTCCCAGCATTTCACAGTTTACGGTAAAAGGAAATGGAATACAGAAGTCGCGATTCAAGTCAGGATTTTCTTTCGTCATCATTCGATCTATTAAATCATTAGCAATCTCATACATCCTAGGTTTTAAGGGTTCTACTGATTTTGGAGCAAAAGCTTTAGCAATTAGTTTTCTTAATCTTGTATGATCTGGAGGATCTACATTTAACATGGATTTATTAAATGCTTTTAATGGTTTAGGTATCTGTTCGTTGTGATATGGACATACAGAGGAACGATGCTTTGAGAGTAATTCAGTGTTTTTTAGTATAAACTGAACATCGTCATATCTTGTTACTAGCCAAGTTGGATCCCCACCTGGGACATCAACTTTAATGATAGGCTTGTTCTTTCTTAAGTAATCGTAGTAAGGGTGTGGGTTTTTTGCAAACGATGGACTTGAAAGATCGAAATGGTGCAATGGATTAGGGTGCAACAATGGATAAACCACCTTTCCTTCTCATAATATTTTTGTAACAAGTAATATTCTTACTTATCTGATAATATTGAATATAAAAAAATATCAGATTATTTTCCATAAAAACACTATCTACCTAGATACATTAGCATACTAAAAAGATAATGCATAGATGTTTATTATTGTTAATTTTAGTTTATTGTTAATAAATTTATATTTTATTTGTTTAAACTATGTAAAGGTGAAAGATATATTGAAAAATGGAAATGAAAAAGCGTATAGCAACGAAAATGAACACCATTGTATCCTCTTGTTCGTCGTTGCAATACGCTCTCCAATTTTAGTGTACAGATTGGGCAACACTTTGGTTTGAATTCTACTTTCTGGCTTCATGTAGAAGGTGAACAAGGGTGAAACCAATCCATGCTGATTAGAAGTGAAAATCACGTTTATATGAAGAGATGAGGCTATATCACCTTACCATTTGATTGGAAATTCAGTAAGTACACGCGTTGGAATTCCAGGTTCCCATTCCATTTCATATAACGGTTTTGTACTTGTAAGGTTAGGAAGTCGATCTAGTAATGTTTCCATCGCTATTCGTGCTTCTACTCTAGTAAGGAAAGCACCAAGACAGAAGTGTACACCTTCTCCAAAAGCGATATGTTTGTTATTTTTTCTTGTAATATCAAAACGGTTTGGAGAATCGAAAAATTGTTCGTCTCGATTTGCAGATTCGACAGAGCATAGAATAGCATCACCTAGTTTGATTTGTTCTCCAAGATATTCAAAATCACGTTTCGCCCATCGACCTACTGTGGTTTTAATAGGTGGATAATATCTCAGGAACTCTTCAATAGCGGAATCTCTGACGTTAGGATCTTCTTTCCACAGGGCAAGTTGTTCTGGATGCTCTAATAAACTAAGCACACCATTACATATTAAATTTAATGTCGTTTCATAGCCACCAGTCATAAGCATAATGATCGTTCCTGCCAATTCTTCTTCTGTCAGTTTGTCTTCTCCTTCATGTGCTTGAATAAGTGAACTAATGATATCATCTTGCAAATCATTTTTACGTAATGAAATCAGCTCATGCGTGTAAGCTAAAAATTCATCCATGTCTTTTTCAATGCTGAGATAAGCTGCTTGATTACCAAGGCTTTGTATTAATTGGTTAGACCACATACCGAATTGAGATTGTGCTTCTTTCGGTACTCCTAACATTTCACAGATGACAGTAAAAGGAAATGGGGTAGCAAAGTCCCGCATCAGATCAGGATCTTCTTTGCTCATCATCTCATCGATTAAATCATTAGCAAGTTCATGCATTCTAGGCTTTAAGGATTCAATTGCTCTTGGAGTAAACGCTTTGGAAATTAATCTTCTCAGTCTGGTATGGTCTGGGGGATCTACGTTTAACATGCAGTTGTCAAATGCTTTTAATGATTGAGGTATGTGTTGGTGCTGATACGGACATAAAGAGGAACGATGTTTCGTAATATTGTCGTTGTCTTTGAGTATAATCTGAGTATCTTCGTATCTGGTCAATAGCCAAGTTGGATCTCCACCAGGAATATCTATCTTTATGATAGGTTTGTGCTTTCTTAAGTATTCGAAGTAGGGATGTGGGTTCTTAGTAAACGCTGGACTTGAAAGATCAAAATGGTGTAATGGATTCGGGTGCAACAATGAATAAACCACCTTTCCTTTAGTACAAATATTTTATATTTTATTTTCTTTAGCACTATATCATCAGTTACAATCTATACTTATCTGATAATACAGAATATTTTACATGTAATAAATGCCCCCTTTCTAAATAGAAAGATTAGCATATTAAAAACATAATGCATAGATAGCTATTATTGTTTATTTTAGTTTATTGTTAATAATTTTACATTTACTTGTTTAAACCATGTAAAGGGAAACATACATGAAAAGTATGAAAAATAGAAAATGAAAAAAAGCGTATACCAGCAAAGAAGAAAAGAAAATCCGAAGAACATGACAGTCTCTTCTTTATTGTTGCTATACGCTATTCCATTTTTATTTATAGTTATTTTATTTTTGAGTTATCCTTTTAGCGTAACAGGAAACTGAACAAGAGATCGCATCAACATATCTGTATTCCAGCGTAAATCTTCTCGTGAAATGTTGACTTGTAGATGTGGAAAACGTTCAAATAACATAGAGATAGCAATTCTTCCTTCTAAACGAGCAAGAGAATCTCCTAAACAATGATGTGTGCCATAACCAAATGCTAAATGAGGGTTGTGTGCTCTCGTAATATCTAACTGGTTAGGATGCTCGAAAACGTTTGGATCACGATTTGCGGATGCAATGCAGGCAAGCACTTGATCTCCCATCTTAATTTCTTTTCCATGTAATACGAAGTCTTGTTTTGCCCAACGACCTGTGGATACTTCAACAGGACTATAATAACGTAGAAATTCGTTCATAGCGGTGTCTACTATGGATGGATCTGACATGAATAATTTTTTTTGCTCTTCATTTTCCAGTAGAGCTAATACACCATTGTTAATTAAATTTACAGTAGTTTCATGCCCTGCAACAATAAGCAGTAACAGCATACTGAGCAGTTCTCTCTCGGATAACTTATCTTCTTCTTCATGAGCCTGAATTAATGCAGTGATGAGGTCATTTCCAGGTTCTTCTTTCCTCGTGCGAATGAGATTCGAAATATAATCAAAGAACTCATCTAGCGTGTCTATCTGCTGAATCATTTTTTCCTGATTGAGTATCCCCGTAATGACGATATTCGACCATGTTATAAATTTGGTGCGCTCTCCTTCTGGAATGCCTAGTAAATCACTAATGACTTCAATCGGTAATGGTAGCGCAAAGTCGCGAATTAAATCAATTTCTTCCTTTTGTTCCATTTTATCTAGTAGTTTTTGCGTAATCTCTTTTACTTGAGGTTCTAGTTTTTGTGTCATTCGTGGTGAAAATACTTTAGCGGCTAATCGTCTGAGGCGGGTGTGCTCAGGTGGTTCCATGCGAAGCATATTTGTGTTTAAAATTTCAATCGATTCTGGTAACTTTTCATGTTGAAATGGGCAAAGGGCGCTCTTCGTCTGCGCAAAACGATCATTGTCTTTTAGTATGGCTTGTACATCTTCATATCTGGTGACAAGCCAAGTGCGATCGCTTCCTCCTATGTTGGTTAAATGGACGGGTTCTTCTTCTCTGAGTTTTTCATACCATGAGTAGGCTTGTTGCTTAAACGTAGGAGAGTTAAAATCTAAATTTTCCAATTTTTCTGCTTTTAGAGCCATCAACAATCTCACCTTTCTTTATTAGAATCTCTTATATATACGTTTTATCATAAAAGTGGAAAAAAATATAGTTCAAATAGATAAATTAACCATTTCATCATAATGAAAGAAATGTTTGTGTTCCCTTTGAAGGGACAGCTATGCATATGCTGATGACAACTTTGTACTCATAACTTGGTTTGCAGGTGACTAAATATACTATATTAATATACGTAAATAAAAAATCAACAAAAAATATTTTATTATTTGTATTTTGTCTAACTTTAGTATATAATGGTGCATACTGTAAAAAGCAAAGAACCGATGGAGTTGATTATATTGAAATTAGCAGAAGCTTTAATTTTGCGTGCAGACTATCAAAAAAGAGTACAACAGCTGAACCATCGCTTACAACAGAATGTAAAAGTACAAGAAGATGAAGAACCTGCTGAAGATCCAAATCTATTATTAGAGGAATTGGATCGTATCATGGAAAAACTAACAAACATCATAAAGAGCATTAACAAAACAAATAATACTATTAAATTAGATGAAGCAAGGACACTTTCAGATGCATTGGTAGAACGTGATATGCTGTGGAGTAGAAGAATGGCATTAAGCAGCCTTTCAGAACAAGCTTCTATTAAACAGGATCGATTCAGTAGATCCGAGATCAAATACATAAGTACCATTGAAGTTACAGAAATACAAAAACAAATTGATTTGCTATCAAAACGACATCGAGAGTTGGACACACAAATACAAGGTAAAAATTGGACGATTGATCTATTAACATAATTCAGTGCTAGAAGGTAGTTTTCATTATAAAAGCGAGTGCAAACCCTTTAACGGGAACTAGAGGCTAAATTCGATTAGATTGGTATTGGGGCAGTACCACAAGTATAATTGCTATGCCTACAATGTGACATGAGTAATGTTACTAATTATTGTTATGACCATGTACTGATTTATAATGCAAAACGAGGGTGGGAACGGGGAATAAAGTAAAAAATCTAGAAGCCTATCATTCACTGATGTGCTTCTAGATTTTTTATTATTTGATTTTTTCATTCTCTAAGTAGTCAAAATATTGTTTATCTTCTTACTAGCTCTTATAAAAGTTAATTCACTTTAAAGCTTTATTTGCATCTGTTCTTTTTTGCTATTTATTCTTGTAGTAAGCAATGAATTGATCATTTGAGTCATCCAATGTTACTTATAGTGACCACCAATTTTTTGAGACCGTGCAATCGCCTGTCCACTTTCTTGTAAAGAACTACAATGGAGAATTGCTGTAGCTCCATATTTTTGCTTAATCGCATCCATGACATGATTTAATTTTTTTTGTTTTTCCATGTCACGGAATAAATCCAGTTGATATTGTTGATCGTCTTGTAGTTGTGACAACGTAAGGCCGACACTGCGCACAGGTTCCCTATCCCAGTGATGTTTGAACAATTGCCATGCAGCTGCAAACACCTCTTTGCCATCGTTCGTAGGATAGGGTAGTTTTTGCTGACGGTAAAAACCAGTAGGGAAATCAAAGCTAGCACCACGACAACCTACAGAAACCGTACTTCCCATTCGTTGCTTGACTCTTGATCTCCTGCATACTTCTTCACTTAGTTCTAGCATAACCACTTTAATTTCTGCTTCTGTTGTATAGTCTCTCGGCAATGTCATTTGGTGACCGATTGCTTTTTGCGTGTCATGTGTATGGGGTGTGACAGGGGAGTAATCGATGCCGTTTGCCGTTTGCCACAACACTTCTCCATTAACTCCCCATTTTTGTCTTAGTTTATGCACATCGTAATGGGCTAGATCACCAATCGTGTGAATGCCAATACGTTTAAAATGAGCTTCCATCTTTCTACCGACACCGAACATGTTTTTTGTTGGTAGTTTCCAAAGGGATGAAGCAAGTTGCTTTTTGCGTAACGTGTAGATGCCACTTTTGTTCTTTTTTGCGAAGTTGTCACAGGCGAGTTTGGCGAGCATTTTGTTTTGACCTATGCCTACTCGAGCGTAGACCCCTGTCTCTTGTAAAATTGTGTGCTGTAGCTGTTGTGCCATTTCGGTGGCAGAACCAAATAAAGCAGTGCTGCCAGTCACGTCTAAAAATTGTTCGTCAATACTGTACGGCTCTACTAAATCCGTAAATCGTTTCATAATGGACGTAATGTGTAAGGAAACGTTAATGTATTGTTGCATTCTTGGCTTTTTAATGATGACGTTTGGGCATTTTGCTATCGCTTGATGCAGCGGTTCCGCAGTTTTAATTCCGTATTTTTTCGCTAGTGGACAAGCAGCTAAAATAATGCCAGATCTCTTTTTCGGATCTCCTGCAACGATAAGAGGATAATTTTTCGTATCGGGATCACTTGCTTTCTCTACACTAGCGTAAAAACTTTGCATATCTGCCAGGAAGATGATGTTTTGTGTTTGCATAAAAAGCACCTCCGGAATAAGAACATAAGTTCTGAACATGTGTTCTTATTATATGCAAGAATAAGAAAATGATACAGTGGTAATTTATGAAAATAAATAAGTTGAATGAACTTGTTCAACCAACTTATTACCGCTAACCATAAGATGAAGAAATTTCAATATCAACCTTTACGGCTGGCAACTGAGGCGTAAACTTAGTTCTCAATATTTCTTCATTTAATAAGTTGAATGAACTTGTTCAACCAACTTATTACCGCTAACCATAAAATGAAGAAATTTCAATATCAACCTTTACGGCTGGCAACTGAGGCGTAAACTTAGTTCTCAGTATTTCTTCATTTAATAAGTTGATGAACTTGTTCAACCAACTTATTACCGCTAACCATAAGATGAAGAAATTTCAATATCAACCTTTACGGCTGGCAACTGAGGCGTAAACTTAGTTCTCAGTATTTCTTCATTTTATATAAGCAATAAAAAGAGAGCACCCTTGTCATTCAAGTGCTCTCTAATGACTTGCTATAACGAATGTAATATGAGGAAAGAGATGGTTTAAGCTTCGTCTTTGTCCCAAGCTTGGGGATGGTTCTCATTTGCGTATTGTGCCGCTTTCGCATTTGCAATAACTTGTTCTTTATTTTTGCAACCTGGAATGACAGACGTTACTGCATCATGTTTTAGACACCAAGCAAGTGCCCAAGTAGACATATCCATCGTTTCGGGTACTTCAAATTGTTGTATTTGAGCTGCTTCAACCATTTTTTGCTGCAATTCCGCCTGATCTTTAACGGAACGAACGTCATTTTTAGCAAAGGTAGAACCAGGTTTATACTTACCACTGAGCAAACCACTAGCTAATGGAACTCTGGCCATTACGCCTAGATCATTGCTTTCGCAAAGTGGGAAAATGTCTTTCTCAGGACTACGGTCTAAGCGATTGTATACGACTTGGATCACTTTCGCCCCTACTTTTTCAGCTTGACTAGTTTGATACGTTTCGCTATTTGCTTTTAATGAAATCCCTAAGTGTTTAATCTTGCCTGCTTGTACTTGCTTGTCCAGCATGGTCCACAGATCATCATTATCGAATACTTCATCTGTTCCGGAGTGGAACTGGTATACATCTATGTAATCGGTTTGTAGCGCTTTAAGAGAGCCTTCCAATTGCTGCAAGACATCTTCTGGAGACCAATGCGTCGTTCGATCATAAAATCCGTGAAAGTGATGTCCGAATTTCGTAGCAACGACCCAATCTTCACGCTTTCTTTTTTGCAAATATCCGCCTATTAAAGATTCTGATAAATGGTCCCCATAGCATTCAGCAGTATCGATGAAATTAATGCCTACTGCTTGTGCTTGATCCAATATACCGTCTACATCTTCTTGTGTGTAAGTAAGTCCCCATTCTCCGCCAAATTGCCATGTACCAATGCCTATTGTAGATACTTTTAGATTTGTTTTTCCTAGTTTGCGATAAATCATCTGGAAACCTCCTTGTCTTTATATTATATATAATTTTTTTTTCCCATTGTAAACACTACTTTCCTTGAGTATAGTATACGACATTTTTTATTCTACGTGGTGTTACAACTTCTATATCATGTCAGATGATGGTGCATAACATTTTGCGAGGTGAGTCTATTTTTTGTAGTAAAACCTTTGATGTACAATGGTTTTTCTTGTTGTAGTTGGTGGGTGTGATCTTTTATTTTTACTTTCTGGTCTGTATATTTCATGATTCATTTGTGATATAATATAGATGAAAAAGAAAACATAAAAACCACAAGTGCTGATAACACTTGTGGTGGAGTAGCAATAGATGCCCATATGGGCAAGGCTCAAGTTGAACTAAAAAGTAAGCTGCTTCGTTTGGGAACGGGGGCAGCTTACTTTTTTGTCGTACACTCAATGAATAATTCGCCTAATCCTTTAATAACAAGTCTTAGTCTTATTTTCATCGTGGCAACACCTCCTTTCTTTTTCGAAGATGAAAAAGAAAAAATAGGTGAGCCTTGCCCCCGTGAGCCGTACTATTGTACTCTTATCTCTATTATATCATGAAACCCTTGGTGCATCTAGCTTTTCAGCGTTTAATGTTATTTTATTTGATTTCATTTGCATATTTTGTGTTATTTAAATCCCTTGAGGAGTTAGTATAAATTTCATAAATTTTGCTGACTTATATTCACGAATATTACTATCCAGTAATCGCTTTATTTCCATTTTATTGTAAAGTATTCAGTGGAAAATTAACTGTATTATCGCTTTTCTTTTCCGCAGCTGTGCTTGGTTCATGAAGAAACATTATAAGAATGCGGTCATGGTTTTTGTTTTGCTTTTGTGCCATGTCCTTTTTAGAAAATATTTTCTTGGGATAAGTGGATGGTACTTCTTCGGTGTTTCAAAAAAATAAATATCTAAAATAATGTAAAAAACAGTTGCCTTTGTATTCGAAACGTGATATATTAATTTTTGTCGCAATAATGATAAGTGTTAACGGGACGTAGCTCAGCTTGGTAGAGCACTTGGTTTGGGACCAAGGGGTCGCATGTTCAAATCGTGTCGTCCCGACCATTAATTTTATATTCGCGGGTGTAGTTCAATGGTAGAACTCCAGCCTTCCAAGCTGGTAGCGTGGGTTCGATTCCCATCACCCGCTCCATATACAACCATCAGCAGCAGCTTTGTAGAAGCTGTTTTTTTGTGCTGTTTTTTAACATTTCACTTCTCAGTACAGCATTACCAATAGAGCCTTATTTTCAAAAGTTGAGTCAAGCACATCATTCCGTTTATCACAGCTAGTACATAAGTTATATGGAAGATAGTTTTAAGAAAGGAGTGTTGTGCTTGAGTATGAGAAGATTTAGAAGAGCATACTGCTATGTGTATAGTTTAAGAACTCAATTTAAAAGAAAAGGTGCAGCGGTATCGTTTGAGAAAAGTGGCCCTTGTTTCAACTTTTGCAGAGGATTTAATTGCCTCACAGCAAAAGTGGATGGAGTATATAAAATAACGTATAACACAACGAGTCGAGCTGCAAATAGCAGAAATAAAGCAAGGTACAAAGTTACGGTTAACGGTAAAACGGTTCCAGGCTCAACGTATGCTACATTTTTAGATAATGATCCACTTATTAATTATTCTGGTCAAGTGGTGGTAAAGCTAAAGCGAGGAGATGTAGTGAAGTTAATTAATGTAGCAGGAGTAACGCTAACAAAAAATAAAAAAGGCGATGTCACAGCTTCCTTAGCCATTAATAAGCTTTAACGTCATTTTTTCTTCATAAGTGTAACGATCACCACAACACACTTGCATCTTTATCTTGTATTCCATATAATAATGCTAAATGCGAATATAGTGAAATGCGATGATGAAGATAAGTAAATAACGACGACTATGCAGGGAGGAGCTGCCCTGAGACTGCGAGCAGCTCTATAGTGCAACTATTGAAATTCACTTCGGAGCAGACTTTTGAACGCTTTATCTATGGAATATGATGAGGGTAAAGAAAGTAAGAAGTTCCGGTGAAACCGTTACGTGAATGAAGTGAGATAGGTAATCTATACCTATCTAATTAGGG
This sequence comes from Longirhabdus pacifica, assembly GCF_004115085.1. Lineage (GTDB taxonomy): Bacteria > Bacillota > Bacilli > Paenibacillales > DSM-105158 > Longirhabdus > Longirhabdus pacifica. The sequence goes on from NZ_QXJP01000006.1 coordinate 74,721, forward strand.
TGGTACCACGACTCTTTCGTCCCTACAGACGGAGGAGTTTTTTTGATGGGGAAAATAGTAACAAATAGCAAAGCAAGCGCAGACGTTTTAGCAGAGCTAGAACACACAGGTAATTCATTTTAGTTGGAAAATCATTAGGAGGGATTAGGTAATGAAAGATAAGTTGTTGTCGTTGCAGCAAGAGGCACTGGATACATTGCATCAATCAACGTCACTATCTGAGTTGAATGATTTGCGTATTAAATATCTAGGCAAAAAAGGACCTATTACGGAAGTATTACGCGGGATGGGAAGTTTGTCTGCGGAAGAAAGACCGATCATAGGGCAAGTGGCAAATGAAGTTAGAGCAGCGATAAGCGAAGCTATTCAACAAAAGCAGGAAAAGTTAGAAAAAGAAGAAACAGACAGAAAACTACAGGTAGAAAAAATAGATGTAACACTTCCTGGACGTCCTTCAGAAAAAGGCTCCATTCATCCACTGACGAAAATTATTCAAGAAATGGAAGATATCTTTTTAGGTATGGGCTTTCAAGTTGCAGAAGGTCCAGAAGTGGAAACCGATTACTATAACTTTGAAGCGTTAAATATTCATAAAAATCATCCAGCAAGAGATATGCAGGATACATTTTATATTACCGATGACTTATTACTGCGCACGCATACTTCATCCGTTCAAATTCGTACGATGCAAAACATGAAGGGAGAAGTGCCAGTTAAAATTATTTGTCCGGGAAGAGTATATCGACGTGACGACGACGATGCGACGCATTCCCATATGTTTACGCAAATAGAGGGACTCGTGATCGATAAGCATATTCGAATGAGTGACTTGAAAGGGACATTGCTGCAATTTGTAAAAGAAATGTTTGGCAATGATACAGAAATTCGACTTCGCCCTTCTTTCTTCCCGTTCACAGAACCGAGTGCGGAAGTCGATGTGTCTTGTACGGTATGTAAAGGGAAAGGCTGCAGAGTATGTAAACAAACAGGATGGATTGAAATACTAGGTAGCGGCATGGTGCATCCTAAAGTGCTGGAGATGTCTGGATACGATCCGAAAGAGTATTCTGGATTTGCCTTCGGTACAGGAGTAGAACGGATTGCCATGTTAAAGTACGGTATCGAAGATATTCGTCATTTCTTTACGAACGACCTACGTTTCTTAAAACAATTTGCCCATATTTAATATAGATAGAGGATGTGAATACGATGAAAGTGTCATACGAGTGGTTACAAAATTATATCGACTTGTCAGGATATGATGCAAGTCAAATAGGAGAAATATTAACACGCAGCGGTGTGGAAATCGATATTGTAGAAGAGCGAAATCAAGGTATACGTGGTGTCGTTGTCGGATACGTAAAAAAGAAAGAAAAGCATCCAGATGCTGATAAGCTGAACGTGTGTACGGTAGACGTTGGCGAAACAGAAGATTTGCAAATCGTATGCGGCGCTAAAAACGTAGATGCAGGACAGAAAGTGCCTGTAGCGTTAGTAGGTAGCGTACTTCCGGGTAATTTTAAAATTAAAAAAGCAAAACTGCGCGGTGTACCTTCGCATGGTATGATTTGTTCTGCGAAAGAGCTCGGTATCGATAGCAAACTGTTATCCAAAGAAAAGCAAGATGGAATTCTCGTGCTTCCAGAAGAAGCGGAAATCGGTAGTGATATGATTGCATATCTCGGACTTTCCGATGAAATATTAGAATTGGATCTAACGCCTAATCGAGCGGATTGTTTAAGTATGCGCGGTGTCGCATATGAAGTTTCAGCGAACATTGGAAGAGAAGTAACATTACCAGACGTAGATAACGTAACAGAAGATGCAGATACAGTGGCAAGTGAGCATGTTAAAGTGAACATCGAAGCCGATGACTGTGAGCACTACAGTGCACGTTATATCAAAGATATTACGATTCAAGATTCACCACAGTGGTTGCAAAACAGACTGATGGCAGCAGGGGTACGCCCGATTAATAATATAGTGGATATTACGAATTATGTGATGCTCGAATATGGTCAACCTCTACATGCGTTTGATGCCGATCAAGTGGATCAAGGTGAAATTATCGTGCGTCGTGCACATGATGATGAGCAAATCACGACGCTAGATGAACAAGAGCGTGTATTAGATAGCAGCATGCTGCTCATTACAGACCGTAAACAACCGCTAGCAATTGCTGGGGTAATGGGAGGCAGCAGCTCCGAAGTGTCCTCCACAACGAAAAATGTCATATTAGAATCGGCTATTTTCAGTGGTAGCTCCGTTCGACAAACATCACGTAAATTAGGGCTGCGTTCCGAATCCAGTTTACGCTTTGAAAAAGAAATTGATCGTGGTATCGTCAATAAAGCGGTAAACCGTGCAGCGGAACTCATCCGTCAGTATGCAGGAGGAGTCGTTGCAACTGGAATCGTAGAGCAAATAACGAAAGAAACAAAAGAATCCATCATTACCATTTCTTTAAGCAAAATAAATGAATACATCGGTTCCACCATTACGATAGATGAAGTAAAGCAAATACTAGCTAAACTTCAATTCACATATGAAGAAGAAAATGCCGAGTTTAACATTACGATCCCTACCCGCCGAGGAGATATCCAACTTGATGTGGATGTGATCGAAGAAATTGCTCGTATTTATGGCTATGACCATATCCCAACAACGTTAATGGAAGGGAAAACGACACCAGGAGCGCTAACGAAACAACAAAAAATTCGTAGAGCTATCGTCCAGTCGCTAAGTGGAAGTGGTCTGTATGAGGTGATCAACTATACACTTGTAGAACCTTCATCCCTGAAGCTATTGCACGCGTTTGACGAAGGTTTACATCCTATTCAGCTTGCTATGCCGATGAGTGAGGAAAGAAGCGTACTCAGAACAAGTATTGCTCCACAACTCATTCAAACGGCAACGTATAACCGTAATCGTAACAATCATGATCTAGCTATGTTTGAAATGGGCAGTGTGTACCGCACAGAGGAGCAAAAACTTACGACTTTGCCTACTGAGAAGCCGATGTTAGCTGTATTGTTAAGCGGGAACAAGCAAACGGTCAATTGGGCGCAAAAACCAATGCCAGTGGATTTCTATGATCTAAAAGGGTTGACGGAGCAGCTATTTGACTACTTAGGAATAACGAGACAGATACAATACAAAACTGCGAATCTCAAAGGATTCCATCCGGGAAGAACGGCAGAAATATGCTTGGACGGAAACGTGATCGGATATATGGGACAATTGCATCCAGCATTGCAAAAAGAGCAGGATCTTGATGCAACATATGTGATGGAACTAGAGCTGCAACCTCTATATGAAGCTGCGCATTTCCATATCGACTACACACCGTTACCGAAATATCCTTCTATGCAGCGCGACATGGCGCTATTAGTAGACGAAGCATTAGAAGGAAATAAACTCGTTGCAGCAATTAAACAAAGTGCGGGAGATTTATTGCAGCACGTGAATGTATTTGATGTTTACACGGGTAGTCATTTGCCAGAAGGAAAGAAAAGTATCGCTATCGCGCTAACGTATTTAGACTATGAAAAAACCTTAACAGACGAAGTAGTGTCTGCTGCGCACCAAAAAGTCATAGCCCATTTGCAGAAGGAATTCAACGCAGAATTAAGGTAATATGACCATATAGGAGCAGGAAAATAGATCGTTCTCATCGAATTATGTTATGATGAGAACGATGATCCTGCATCTATGGGAAGGGGGATAACATCAATGGAACAAAACGGGAAAACTCGTGTAAACGTTGAAATATATGGAACACAATATAAAGTGCTCGCTGGTTCAAGTACATCCATTCAACATGTACAAGACGTAGCTAAACTAGTGGATGAACAAATGAGAGAAATATCTAGTGCCAACCCTAGATTAGATATGCCTAGAATTGCTGTGCTAACAGCGGTGAATGCTGTCGATGAATGTACGAAATTAACTAAGAAATGTGATGAAGTTACACAAAAACAATTAATTAATAAACAGTTGCAAAGTGAACAATTAAATCAGATAAATGAAGAACATTCTAAATTGAAGCAAGAGTATCAATCACTAGAGGAACAGTGTAAAGCACAAGAAGAAGCTTATCAAAGTCTGTTACAAGAGTTGAGTAAAGTGCAAAAAGAAAGAGATCAATTGCAAATAGAGCAAGCGAATGTAGATAAATTAAAAGAGCAGCTACAGCAAGCAGAAAACTATCAGGAACGAGTAAAACAGCTACAGGAAGATTATGAGAAACTGCAAATTGAATTTAATGAGTGGATCGAGCTTGTGGACAAGGAAAAGCCAAAGAGTAATACTAGAAATTAATACTATTTTTGTTTTTTTATTACGAAGTACAGCACAATACTTCGTTACACATATTTAATGAAATGTTTATGTGTTTATGATGAAGTGTTTAGGCTATATTGAAGTATAGTGAATTTCATATTTTTACTTATAAAGTGCTTGTTATAAAAAAGCACATGATATAATAAAAGAATACCTACTCCGAATATGAACAACGAGATCATTTTTTGTATTTTATTACAATATATCCCATTCAATCAGAACAACACCAAGTAGTAGTGATAAAAATTACATAAGTAATGTCTATTCAAATATGAAATGAGAAGGGTGTTTAGAGTTGAATAAAACGATGACGTTAGGTTTAAGTGTTAGCGTTATGATAGGATCTTTATACGCTGCCAACGAAGTGATTTTGAATCATATAAATGATGAAGAGAAATCTAAAAATGGTGTAACATTTATCTTTAATGAAGAAAGTGATAAATTAGATGATTCAGATCTTATTTTTGCTCATTATTCTCACCTAGATCATTTTGAAAGTTTAACGGTATTAAAAAGCAATGCGGATTTGATTGTTTCGGGCAAAGTTTCAGATCATAGTAATGCAAGTGAACTTTCAGTACGTTCTGAAGTTGATGTTTTATCGACTAAAAAAGGAATTTCACATGATGAAATTAAGGTTTATCAAATGGGGCAGCTTGGTGAAAATGAAGATTTTTACGATAACTTATTAGAAGTAGGAGAGGAGTATATTCTTTTCCTCAAAAAGCAAGGTAATGCAGAAGAAAATGCTTATTATATTATGGGTGCTGAAAAACAAGGTAAATTTAAAATTCAAAACGGTAATCTAGTGAATACCGATCCCATCATGTCACAACAATTAAAAGAAAAATTTGAATTATCACATCATAACATTCAAAATGCTGAGCGTGTACATGATAATAAAATGATAGAAAATTTTGAAGCTTGGCTGAGTGAATAAGTAGCATAGTATAAAAAGTGTACACATTTTCGACAACACCAAAACGCTTCTTACTGTCTTATTTGACTGTAAGAGGCGTTTTAACATAGATAATATTTTTAATAGAAGGATTGCGGTGATTAAATATAAAATACGAGAATCCTAAAATTTCATGACCACATGATGAGAACAATACAGTAAATAATCAGTATCTCTTTATACCAATTTATGATATTTTTTAGTATAATTATCTAAATACTAATATTTAATATTGGTTTTAACATGGGAGGTGATGAAGTGGCTTACTTAAAAAAAGGTAAGGATATCATTCATTATGAGTATTTACAGTCCACACTAGAAGGTGCTGAAACTATCATTTTATCACATGGGGTAAGTTTGAACATGAAAGAGTGGGATGACATCATTCCATATTTAACTTCAAAATACACCATTATACGCTATGATATAAGAGGACATGGAAAAAGCACCTCATGTTATCCCCTGACGCTAGAAACGTTGTGCGATGATTTACTCTATCTATTAGATTATCTTCACGTGTCATGTTGTCACCTTGTTGGAGACACATTAGGGGCAAAATTATGTTATGCATTTGCCTGTCAAAGTCCACATCGCATTCAGTCGCTTATACTTAGTTCCACGATGCACTATATTCCTAATGAAATTATGGATGCAACCATAAACTTTATAACAAAATTAATAGACCAACATGAACATGCCTATGCTAATTATTTTGCCGAAAAATTAATACAAAATAAAGAAAATGTTAGTAGAGTATATGAAATGATGATGGATGTTCCTTTGGATGTGTGCTTGACTTCATTGCAACTACTTCATTTGGATCAGGCCCCTCTGGCAGTAACACCGCTGCAAATACCCACGTTAATATTATGGGGAGACAAAAATCCATTCATCCCCGTCAACTTAACTTATTACGCACAACGTGCCATGCCCCAAGCACGTTATTTAATCGTGCCTAATGCTTCCCAAATTATTTATTACGATCAACCTGATGTCGTCTCGAAGTGGATGGATGATTTTATTGAGAGTAATAGAAGCTGTCACGATAAGGAGGAAGATGATTTTATTCATACTATTCGTTCTTATTCGGAGACGATGCTAGAAGGCATGTCGTCACTCCAGCAAAAAGAGCAAGGTAGTGAGCCAAAGCCTAGAGTAGAGATACAAACGTTAAAACAATTTCAGGTATTAATAGACGGAAAGAGCGTACAAGGAAATTGGAACGGTCGTAAAGCGAAAGAGTTACTAATTTATATTGCCTATCATACTTCAGTAACAAGAGAACAGTTGATTGACACTTTTTGGCCTGATGTTTCAATAGAAAAAGCTAAAAATAGTTTACGTGTCGCATTAAATGGCTTAAAAAAATTGACGAGCTATGAGCATCAAAAAAGAGAACACTTTTTTCTGAGAATAGACCGGGAATGTATCACACTAGATGACAATGTACAATTGGACATACATCAATTCCTGCAAGAATTAGATCTTATGAGTACAGAGCCGGATATGCACGTACAATTTCATAAGTGTCAGCAGTTATTGGAATTATGTATGAATAACTTTATGCCTGGATTGTATCATGACTGGATCATCAGTACACGGTATCGGATAGAACAGAGATTGCTTGTGATAGTGGAAGCATTAATTTTCACTTTAGAGAAAAAGGGTTTATACCACTTATCTAATCAGTTAAAACAAAATGAACTCGTAACCATATGACAGTTGTATATAAGGAGATGATGGAAAGGTTTAAGATTTTTTCAAAATAAGGAGGAGTAAATAATGAAATAAAAAAGAGCACTAGGCGTGGCAACGCTTAGTGCCTCATTAATGTTTAGCACTGTCGTACAAAAATCTCTATTTAGACATTGGGTATGAGGAAAAACAAATGGAATGAATGAGTTCATTTTCCAGTTTTCTGTAATGATCATGTAATGGTCATATTTTTATAATGGTATGGAAAACATGGCGAAATGAGGTGAGTCATGGAATACAACTCTTTTACAAGCTCACTAGCATTGCATAAATAGTGTATTGTACATGTTTGACTCCTTTATGTTGGATTTGGACAGGAAACCAACTGTTCATCCATTGTAATGGATTTTTTATTGCCTAAATACGATGTAATCTAATTTATTTCAATTTTCAAATTACTTACAATTTTCGAAAAGTGGTTTTTTTAAAAAAAGGAGGAATAATCAATGAATTGGAAAAAAATATTTGGAGCTGCATCGTTAAGTTTCATCGTCATGTTCACTACGGCGATGCCTATGCAAGCAGATGATATAGGAAGTGCAGGTCCACAAGGTTTAGAAGAGGCGATGAACAACACAGCAGCTAACACGCTCATCATGGACACGTATGCGATGACGTTAATTAAACAGCCTAATTTCACGCTTACAGAAATTGAAAACTCAGATAAAGTAGAGTTGAATAAAAGTTTAGCACAACATTTGAACCTTGCTCGAGGTCATGCGAACGAGTGGTTGGATGATATTAAACCTCATTTAGTAAAAACCAATCAAAATATTATCGGATACAATACAAAGTATCAAAGTTACTTCGGTACGATTAAACAGAGTTTGGATAGTGGCGACTCCGAGACGGCGGCTTTAGGGTTAACCTTGCTACGAGGGGATGTAGTAGAGAATAAGGAAGAAGTAGAAGATGTTATCACCATATTAAAAAATTTCAGAAAAGATTTATCTACTGACTCACAAAACTTTTCTCAGGATGCTGCTCAGATTACGGCTATATTAAGTGGAGATGATGCTTTAATTTCCACCATTGAAAATGAGATTAATGCGGTAAATTCTGCTATTGATAAAGATATTGGCATCATTGCAGGAGGTGCACTAAGTCAATTGGTTGGAGTAGGCATTATTACAGCTGGAGTATTAAGTATTTGGGCTGGCGGTGCAGGAGCCAAATTAATTGTTGGCGGAACGGTGATCTTTGGAGCGGCAACGACTGCAGTAGTCTTAGCACAGAAAGACTTGGAGGAGAAAAAAGAGGCTTTGAAAAATTTAACGCAACATTTGACGGGTTTAAGAGCAGAGGTTGCTGCGTTAACCCTTACGGAAAACCAAGTTAGAGATTTGAAAGATCAAATTGACGGTGCCATCACTGCTTTAGAGACATTAAAGTTACAATGGACTGTTATGGATACAAAATATGCGACTTTAATTGATCATGTAGAAGATATTGAACCAGGTGGCGGTATATTCGTCATTGCGGATCTAGAAACAGCGAAAGCTAGCTGGCAAGATATTAGTGACCTTGCTCAAACTTTATATTTCGATATTGGATATGCGGAAGAAGAAATTTAAAAATATATTTTCTAATGAATGAGTTCATTTTCCAGTTTTCTGTAATGATCATGTAATGGTCATATTTTTATAATGGTGTTGAAAACATGGCGAAATGAGGTGAGTCATGGAATACAACTTCTCTTACAAACTGATTAGATGAAAAGAAATGACAGACATTAATGGAGGTTTTGTTACATGATATGGAAAAAGGGAATAGGAATTAGTCTACTTATACTCGCTGTTGTCATTTATAGTATTGTACCTGCACAGCATGTGTCGGCAGATGTAAATGAGGCAAATAAGTTATTTTCAAGTGAACTTACGACAGAATTGGAAGCAATGGGAACACAGCTCATATTGATGAAAACATACGCTTTAAGTTTGTTAAAACAACATAACATTGAGTTGGAACAAATACCTACGCTTGCATCGCACCAGACTACAGCTAGGAATAATGCTGTGTTTTGGCTAGATAACATTCAACCTATAATAATTCAGAATAATGAAAATATTGTTAGCTTTAGCAATAAATTTGATAACTATTTTCCTATTTTGTTGGAATTAGCTTCAACAGTAAGTAGCAGCGAGCAGGATAAAGCAAACTTTGTGTTAGGCATGAATGAATTAAAAGAAGAAATTGATGAGAATTATGAACAATTACACCGATTACGTGATAACTTCCAGCAATATAGCAACGCGCTTCAATTAGATCATGCAAATTTTAAATCTGATTCAGAAGAAGCAGAGCAGTTACTGAATGATGAAGAAGGAACAATTCAAGCACTTCAAGATCAAATTGAGTCTATAAACAACGATTTACAAACCAACTTTGAGGTGATTGCAGGCGGTGCTGTCTCTGTGGTAAGTGGAGTTGCGTTGGTTGTAGTCGGTACTAGTTTGTTTCTTGCAGGTGGCAATCCCTCCTCTCCCGCTATCATTATAGGTGGAGTCACAGCGATAGCTGGTGGAAGTATAGCGATTGGGTATGCAACGGACCAAGTGATACAGTTGAAGAACGAGTTAAAAGACGCAACGGTAGCATTAACATCTGCTGAGTACAATGCGGCATCACTAGCCCTACTTCAAGCCCAGGTAGATAATTTTGTTTATGGTACTGATGATGCCATTACAGCACTAAATGGTTTGGAACAAACGTGGTTACAAGTGAGTAATGGATTTGCACAGTTTATTGATGACGTGAACAACGGTGTAGATGTCGATAGTCAATTTTTAAAGGAACAGTTAACGGAAGCAAAACAAAACTGGGATGATTTAGCGGAAAAAGCAAATCACATCACTAGCTTTGGACAAATGAACTACGAAGAAGATAATGAGTAAACTTCTTCATAAAATGGTTTTAAAAAAAAGGAGGAATAATCAATGAATTGGAAAAAAATATTAGGAGCTGCATCGTTAAGTTTCATTGTCATGTTCACTACGGCGATGCCTATGCACGCAGATGATATAGGAAGTGCAGGACCACAAAATTTAGAAGAAGCAATGAATAGCACTGCAGCTAACACGCTCATCATGGATACGTATGCAATGACATTAATTAAACAGCCTAATTTTGCTCTGTCAGAAATTGAAAGCTCAGATAAAGTGGACTTGAATAAAAGTCTAGCACAACATTTGAACCTTGCTCGAGGTCATGCCAACGAGTGGTTGGATGATATTAAACCGCATTTAGTGCAAACGAACCAAAATATTATTGGATACAATACAAAGTATCAAAATTACTTCGGTACGATTAAACAAAGATTGGAAACTGGAGATTCCCAGACGGCGGCTTTAGGGTTAACCTTGCTACGAGGTGATGTAGTAGAGAATAAGGAAGAAGTAGAAGATGTTATCACCATATTAAAAAATTTCAGACAAGAATTATCCACTGACTCTCAAAACTTCTCTCAGGATGCTGCTCAGATTACGGCTATATTAAGTGGAGACGATGCTTTAATTACCTCCATTGAAAATGAGATTAATGCGGTTAATCAAGCCATTGATAGAGATATTGGCATCATTGCAGGTGGTGCCGTAGGTCAACTGGTTGGCGTAGCGATTATTACAGCTGGAGTGTTAAGTATTTGGGCTGGCGGTGCCGGAGCCAAATTAATTGTTGGAGGAACGGTTATCTTAGGAGGGGCAACCACTGCAGTAGCCTTAGCAGCGCAAGACTTGGAGGAGAAAAAAGACGCTTTGAAAAATTTAACGCAACAATTGACAGGTTTAAGAGCAGAGGTTGCTGCGTTAACCCTTACGGAAAACCAAGTTAGAGATTTGAAAGATCAAATTGACGGTGCCATCACTGCTTTAGAGACATTAAAGTTACAATGGACTGTTATGGATACAAAATATGCGACTTTAATTGATCATGTAGAAGATATTGAACCAGGTGGCGGTATATTCGTCATTGCGGATCTAGAAACAGCGAAAGATAGCTGGCAAGATATTAGTGACCTTGCTCAAACTTTATATTTAGATATTGGATATGCGGAAGAAGATATTTAAAAATATAGAGATAGAAAGGGAAGTGAATGAGATGAGATCTACGTTCATGATTATTTTTAGCATACTGTTATTACTGAATCTATTCGCACATCCACTCCATAGCTTTGCTGAGGAAGCAACTTCAGTGGATGAAACAGATTACTTTACACCATCGGAAAACATAGAACAGATTATGGTTGATACGGCTTCTCATCTCATTCATATGGATATGTTGTCATCAGATATCCAGCAGCAATACGATGTGATGAGTGCAGGAGAACATACCCTTAAACAAAGTATGGCTACAACAGCATTTCCATCTTCTCTGTTTAAAATTGCAACGGTGCATATGAGCAAGTGGTCCAATGATGTAAGACCAATGGTGAAAAGCACGAATCAACAAATTATTCAATATGGAGCAACCTTTCTTGATCATTACAATGCATTAGTTACGTTTGCAAACGATGATGATTTGGAAAGTGTACAAAACGAATTAAACATCTTGAAAAGCGAAATTGGGATACAAAAAAATAGTGTGGAACAATTAATTACATCATTTAGTGATTATCGAAATGATTTGTCTAGCGATGTACGGCAATTTAAAAAAGAATCAGACGCTATCCTCCTTCAATTGGAAGGCGAGAACGCCATCATCCAGACGTTGAATAAAGAGATATCTAATTTGAAAAAATCTATAGAAAAGAACAAAGCGATTATTTCTGTTGGCGCGATTGGTGGCATATTTGGATTACCCGCAGTCATTACAGCTTCTATTAATCTGAAGAAGGATAAAGAAAAGTTAAGTCAGAAGCAAGCAGAACTTAATGCAGCCATGGCACAAGTGGGCGCGCTAAAGTTGATGGATAGTGTCGTTCATTCATTTTTAACATCAGTCGAAAGTGTTTTGGAATCCCTGCAGCAACTGAATACAGAATGGCTATTCATGGACGCTAAATTTGTTACCTTGTTTGACAGTTTAGCAGATATTCAAGAACTTGGACTCATCTTCATTATACCAAATCTCAATACAGCCAAAGATAGTTGGGAAGACATTGTTTCTTACGCCGAGATATTGAATTAAAAACAATAATAATCATACTACCTATCATCAGAAATTTTTATCACCAAGAACCCTTTTTAATTATTTTTTATATATAGGCGCATATAGTTTAGAAGATGCATACGTTATATTAGCCTATTATGAATTGAAAGAAAAGGAGCAGTGTGATGAAGGAGAATAATAAAAAAGTTTCCCCGGATGAGTCAAATAATGCGAGAAATGGCAATGATGCAGATGATATGTATGATTTGAATGCTATGAATGCAGCAAATGCCAACATGTATACATCGCTAACCGCAAACCCAAATATGGTATCGCCAGCAGGTGTGATGCCAAACGCGCCGAATATGGTGTCACCAGCTGGCATGATGCCGAACGCGCCGAATATGGTATCCCCAGCTGGCATGATGCCGAACGCGCCGAATATGGTATCCCCTTTTGGTATGATGCCAAACGCCCCAAATATGGTATCCCCTTTTGGTATGATGCCAAATGAGCCGAATATGGTATCCCCTCTTGGCATGATGCCAAATGAGCCGAATATGGTATCCCCTCTTGGCATGATGCCAAATGCACCAAATATGGTATCGCCAGCAGGCATGATGCCGAATGAGCCCAATATGGTGTCCCCTTTTGGCATGATGCCAAATGCACCAAATATGGTATCGCCAGCAGGCATGATGCCAAATGAGCCAAATATGGTATCGCCAGCAGGCATGATGCCGAATGAGCCCAATATGGTGTCCCCTTTTGGCATGATGCCAAATGCACCAAATATGGTATCGCCAGCAGGCATGATGCCAAATGAGCCAAATATGGTATCGCCAGCAGGCATGATGCCAAATGAGCCAAATATGGTATCGCCAGCAGGCATGATGCCAAATGAGCCAAATATGGTATCGCCAGCAGGCATGATGCCAAATGCACCGAATATGGTATCGCCAGCGGGCATGATGCCGAATGCACCGAATATGGTATCGCCAGCAGGCATGATGCCGAATGAGCCAAATATGGTATCGCCAGCAGGCATGATGCCGAATGAGCCGAATATGGTATCGCCAGCGGGCATGATGCCGAATGCACCGAATATGGTATCGCCATTTGGAGGTATGCCAAACCAAGCACCGAACATGGTATCCCCATTTGGCATGATGCCGAACCAAGCACCGAACATGGTATCGCCATTTGGCATGATGCCGAACCAAGCACCAAATATGGTGTCTCCGCTATCAGCAGATCAACATAGTAATATGCCTCATGCTAGTTTACCGATGATACTAGACCAAGTTAGCCCGTGGGTAGAGTATGGCATGAAGGAAGCTAAAAAAACGAGTTATAAACATGCTATGACTGAAGTAGGTATTATTTCTTATTTATTAGGAATGGGATATGATCCCAAAACAGCGTATAATTTAGCGGAACAGTTTGAAACCAATGAAACATACAAATAGTCAAAATGTGAACAAAAAAGAAGACAGGTAGTGAGTCATCAACAACTGCCTGTCTTTTTCCCATTTACCTGCTTTTTGCGGATCGAAAAGGGGTACTGATTGGGAAAAATAAATCCAATAAACCGATAACAAGTGCTGCTAAAAGCGCACCTATAATCGTAACATCTACATTGCCGACAAAAAATTGTGACACCCATATGACTGCCGCACTAATAATAAATCCGACAATTCCTCTTCCGAAAGGAGTAATTCTACGCCCGCCTTGTAAAGATTCCACTCCCCAACCAATCAGTGCGATAACGACAGCAAAAAACAATGCACTAAAGAATCCACCGATCGAAAACTGAGGAACAATCCAACTGACAAACAATAAGACAATAGCGGAAACAATAAAGCGAAAAATATGTCTAACAATTCCCATGCACTCACCTCCTTATATAAAAACTTATTACCACTATCCAGATGGAGAAATATTGACATTCACCTTTATCCCCTTGCTACTGAGATGTAAACTTATTTCGTATTAATTCTCTACCTTGTTTATTTCTGTATTCATTTATACTTTGTTAATTAAGCAGATAATATGTAATAATGAATGAAAAATGACTTGTGCACGTTCATTCCACTAAAAAAATTAGCTTATTACAACTCAATTGGATATAATATAGGCAGCAAGGAGGGATTCGGTTTGGACAACAAAGTATTAAGGAAATTAGAGTATCATAAAATAATGGACAAGCTTGCACAACAAGCATCCACTTTCCTTGGAAAGCAAAGGGTTGCAGCGCTCATGCCCTTGTCTCATATAGATGAAGTGAATCATCGATTACAGGCAACAGAAGAAGCAAGCCAAGTCATTCGCTTAAAAGGACATCCACCATTTAGCAACATAGAAGATATCGTGCCAGCTTTGAAACGAGCAAAGATTGGCGGCATGTTAAATCCCAAAGAACTTATTCATATTGCGAATGTAATTTATGCTGGAAAACGACTAGTGAAATTTTTGAACGCAGTGGAAGAAAAAGAACTGCCTATTTTAGAGCATTTATGGACACAGATGCAAGACTTGCAACATGTGGAGCAAGCCATAACGCAATGTATTAATGAGAGTGGGGAAATCGTCGATCATGCGACGTCAGCACTTGCTCAAATTAGAAGAGAACTGCGTCTTGGTGAATCCAGAGTGCGTGATAAATTAATGCAGATGATTAAATCGCCCAATACGTTAAAGAAATTACAGGATGGTATTTTAACGATTCGTAATGAACGTTATGTTATTCCTGTGAAACAAGAGTATCGGTCTCATTTTGGTGGTATTATTCATGATCAATCTTCTTCAGGAGCCACATTATATATTGAGCCAGAAGTTATCGTGAATATGAATAATAAATTGAAAGAATGGAAGTTGAAAGAGGAAAGAGAGATTGAAAAAATCTTAATTCAACTTTCCCATCTTATTGAAGAGGAACAAGACAATCTTCACATAAATTTAGATATGATCGGGCACATTGATTTTATTTTTGCCAAAGCCAAATTATCCAATACGCTGCAAGCTACGTTGCCGAAAGTAAATGATCAAGGATATCTGAAGTTAAAACAAGCTCGCCATCCGCTTATCCGTATAGAAGATGTCGTACCATGCAGCATCGAGCTTGGTGGCACGTACACATCGATGCTTATTACAGGACCGAACACAGGTGGTAAAACCGTCACGTTAAAAACGGTAGGCCTGTTATCTCTGATGGCGATGTCAGGATTATTTATTCCTGTGGAAGATGGTAGTGAAATCAGTGTATTTGAAGGTGTTTATGCCGATATTGGTGATGAGCAAAGTATTGAACAAAATTTAAGTACATTCTCCAGTCATTTAACGAACATCATTCACATTTTAGAGAGAATGACACCAAATAGTTTGATTCTACTAGATGAAGTAGGAGCGGGAACCGACCCTACAGAAGGTGCAGCGTTGGCAATTTCCATTATTGAGCACATTTATAAGCGGCAGTGTCGCCTCATTGCTACAACGCATTACAGCGAGCTAAAAGCATATGCCTATGATAGAGAAGGCATTATCAATGCGAGCATGGAATTTGATGTGGACACGCTGAGTCCTACTTACCGCTTATTAATTGGTATTCCTGGACGTAGTAACGCTTTTAATATCGCACAAAGGTTAGGTTTATCGCAGGACATTATTTTGGATGCGAAAAGTAAAGTAAACCATGCAGATCAAAAAGTGGATACGATGATCGCTAACTTAGAAGAAAATCGGGTTACCGCTGAAGCAGAAAGAAAAGAAGCAGAGCAAATCAGAACGGAGCTTCAGCAACTGCGTCACGAATTGGAACGTGAAAAAGAAAGCCAAGCACAAATGCGAGCAAAAGTGATGAACAAAGCACAAGATGAAGCAGCACACCTAGTAAAAAAAGCGCAAAAAGAAGCTGAAAGCATCATTCAAGACCTTCGTAAACTTGCACTGGAAGAACAGACGAGTATGAAGGAACACAAATTAATACAAGCGAAGAAAAAGCTAGAAGAAGCCATTCCGGAAAAAGAAGCCGCACCAAAACCGAAAAAGAAAAACAACCAAAAGGTCAATATCGAAGCTGGAGACGAAGTGTTTGTAGAACAGTTTAATCAAAAAGGGTTCGTGATAGATGTTATTAATGAAAAAGAACTCACCGTCCAGCTTGGCATTATGAAAATGAAAGTACGCAAAGACGGAGTAGAGCTTATACAGAAGAAAAAACAAGAACAATCCACTGCAAGCCGCTCTGCTATATTAAAACGTGCTGCTGATGACCCTGTACAAATGGAACTTGATTTAAGAGGTAAAAATGTGGAAGAAGCATATATTGAATTAGATCGTTTCATTGATGAGTGTGTGCTTTCAAACTTAAATCAAATGCACATTATTCACGGAAAAGGCACGGGAGTGCTACGGAATGGAATTCAACAGTACTTAAGAAAGCACAAATATGTGAAGAGTCTTCGCCTAGGTGAATATGGCGAGGGAGGTTCAGGTGTTACCGTTGCTCAATTGAAATAGATAAAGTAACGCATCTGTATATTTTGGTTAAAGAGAGGTGTGTAGAAGTGATGGGTGATCGTGTCATAAATGAACAAATAGACAAGCTACTTACCAACCCTTATTTCGAGACACTAGCAGTCTTTTCTGTATCTATTTTAGCGCTTGTTATTTTTATATCTTTTTTTGAATTAGTGACACGGTATAAAGATTGGGAGCAAATAAAGCAAGGAAATGTTGCAGTTTCCATGGCTATAGTAGGAAAAATCATTGGTATTTGTATTATTTTTCGATTTGCTCTCATTCAAAAACCAGAATCTATTTATCATGAGCTTATATGGGGTTCTTTCGGTTTTTTACTGCTTCTCATTGCTTATTATATTTTTGAGTTTTTAACACCAGTATTTAAGGTAGATAAAGAACTAGAGAAAGGGAACAAAGCTGTAGGGTTAATTGCCATGTTGCTTTCCGTATCCCTATCTTTAGTTATAGGTGCAAGTATTCCTTAATTATTCATCGTTGATGTTCATGTTGTTGATATCATGTTGTTGATATAGAAAGGGGTAATACGCGTGAAATATTTATGGGGATCTTTATTATGTTGTGCTGCTATTTTTTTTATTGTAGGTGTTTTTTATTTAATGTAAGTGATGGAATATAAAAAATGATAAACCAAATTGAAAAATAAATTGGAGAAATACAAGAAGGAGAATATATAAATGCAAACAGTGTGCCAGTGGTGCCAAACAGAAATCATGATGGATGAGAAAAATCCGGAAACGACTTGTCCACATTGCGAAAACGAACTCGGTGATTATAAAAGTATGCAAATTCCAATGGAGATGGAAGAAGAGGATGCTACGGAACAAGAAAACACCGTCGAGAATCATGAAGAAAGTGAAGAAGAAGATCTATTTTTCTTAGAAGAAGATTTTATGAGTGAGAATGATGAGGAAGAACTAGAAGTATATGAAACGTATGTAGATCAAAGCTTGCAGCAAACAGAAGGATACGCACTATGTAAAGACTGCGAGGAGCAAATGATCTTTACTGGCCAACAAAAAGTAACAGCGGACACTTTCCAAAGCAATGAACAGCTGCAAACGCCTTTTCTCGTTGCTCCATACCATATGGATGTATTTTTATGTCCTCACTGTTTTCAACAGAAAACGTACTTATCTACGGAAGATCGTGCTGACTTAATGCAGCGGCTGAAACAAAAAGGATAAAGTATTTAAGTTTTATATACATGATAATACTCCAGTAAATGATCATTGCTATATAATTTCGTTTTTTGGGGAAGCTAAACCTTGTGTTACAAAGAGAGTAGCAAAGGTGTGCATTTCTTCATGGATAAATCTGCAAAAAAGTTACATCATGCAAATGAATTCGGCAAACAAGCCATACTTTTACTCATCGTGCAAGGGCTGCATGCAGCAGCTACAGCACTCTCTTCTACGTTCGTGAATGTGTACTTATGGAAAATTTCCAACAACTACATTACTATAGCCTCTTTTGCGTTGTCGCATCAAATTGCAGGGGCACTAACCTTTTTTCTAGCTGGGAAATGGGTGAAGGAATATAACAAAATGAATAGTCTCCGCCTAGGTGTCGTATTGTCGGGGGCTTTTTATTTACTCATTTTGCTGTTGCAAGAGAAGGCGATTCATTACGTGTTGTTACTTGGTGCATTGCAAGGGATAGCGGCAGGTTTTTTCTGGCTCGCATTCAATGTCGTTTATTTTGAAATAACGGATAGAGATAATCGAGATAAGTTCAACGGCTGGGCAGGGCTGCTTAGCTCATTAGCCGGCATGCTTGCACCTTGGATATCGGGTATTATCATTACGCAAATGAAGGATGAAGTGGGATATATGTTTATATTTGCTGTGTCGTTAGGTATTTTCTTTGTTGCCGCGGTCATTAGTTTTTTCCTTACCAAACGAGAAGTGCAGGACCATTATGAATGGTTTCATGGGTTTAGACAGTTGGGGGAAAAAGGGAACGTTTGGCGAAAAGTAATGCCAGCATTAACCGCTCAAGGTTTTAGAGAAGGTGTATTTGCTTTTCTCATTGCGCTATTAGTGTTTAAGGCGACCAGTAGTGAACTAAGACTCGGTAACTTCTCCCTCGTTACTTCTGGTGTTGCCCTCGTCAGTTATTGGGTAGCAGGTAAAATTTTAAAGCCTTCAAACCGTAGTTTGTTGATGCTGCTAGGGACGATTGCATTAATCGCTTTTATTTTACCGTTATTTATCGCACTGTCTTATCCTATCATTCTCATTTTTGGCATTGGTACCGCCGTATTTTTACCTTACTTTGTCGTTCCGATGACCTCATCTGTCTTTGATATCATTGGGAAGACGCAGGAAAGCGCGCAGCATCGTGTAGAATACGTCGTATTGCGAGAAACAGGATTAAATCTTGGAAGAATATTAGGCACTGTATTATTTATCATCGTGCTGGCTATTTTTGGACAAAACAACGCATTGATTATGACCGTGCTTATTTTAATTATTGGTAGTACGCCACTCGTGGCTTGGATGTTTATGAGAAATTTGTTGGATCAACATGAGCGAAATGTGAAGCCATTTAAACCATACGAAGGAAGAAGCCAGAAATAAGTACCACCCAAAGCAAAATGAGATAAATAATAAAAAAGGAACCAAATGATTTGGTTCCTTCACATCTTCCTTAACTCTGGTTAGCCGATAATAATGTCCTCTTTTGGGTAATGGTATGTTTCTTTCTTTTTCTTCGTACGGAACAAATAAAGTAAAGAGAAGATTCCTATTCGACCCATAAACATCAACAGCATAATAATCAACTTCCCAATATTGGACAGGTCAGGCGTTATGCCCATCGACAGACCACATGTTCCAAATGCAGAAGCGATTTCAAATATAATCGCATTAATTGATTTGTCTGGTTCTACTGCCTGCAAGACGATTAAACTGGTGATGACTAACATGATTCCACCTGTAATAATGACGAAACTTTTGATCATGTCACTTTGTTTTATCGATCTGCGAAATACCCTTACTTCTGTTCTCCCAACAGCATACGTCATAAACGTTAATAAAATAATGGCGAATGTCGTTGTTCGTATTCCACCACCTACACTAGATGGACTTGCTCCAATAAACATCAGTACAGACATAAATATTTGAGTAGCTGACGAATACTCACTAACATCCATTGTGGATAGTCCACCACTCCTTGCGGTTACTGAATTGAACAAGGAATAAAACAATTTTTCGTGCCAAGCCATGTTAGCGTAATATAAGCTATTTTCTAATATAAAGATGCCAACCGTACCGATCACTAATAAAATAAAAAAGGTAAACGTCGTTAATTTCGTAAACAATGTGAAACGGAAATTGCTATGTTTACCGAATAAATATTCTCTCACTTCAATTAATACAGGGAATCCAATTGCCCCAATAATAATAAGTAACATCGTCAATAGCTGTACGATATAGTCATGCGAAAAATCTTGTAATGAGTTTCCGAAAATATCGAAACCAGCATTCGTATAAGAAGATATGGAATGGAATAACCCATAATACAGTGCCGTTAATACGTTGTCAAAATACCCTCTAATATAGAAATATAGACCGAACAATACGGTACTGATGAGTACAAAAATAAGAGAAAGAAAAATCACTAATCGCATAAGCTGGACTAAACCAGATAATTGATTTCTATTTTGATCAATCATAATCAGCTGGCGATAAGACAAACTAATGTTTCTGCCAAGTAATAAATATAAAAAAGTACCTAGCGTAATAATGCCAATTCCGCCTAACAAGAACAAAATCAGCAT
The DNA here is from genome assembly GCF_004115085.1 of Longirhabdus pacifica. Lineage (GTDB taxonomy): Bacteria > Bacillota > Bacilli > Paenibacillales > DSM-105158 > Longirhabdus > Longirhabdus pacifica. Next base: position 95,183 of record NZ_QXJP01000006.1, read on the forward strand.
AATGATTTCACCAAATGTGGTGAAGGTGTCTTTCACATTGACCACCGTTAACCCCGTGACACTCACACTGCTTGTCGCTGTAAATAAAGAATCAATATAAGATAATTCCTGACCTTCTTCTAAACTGATAGGAAGCATTAAAATTACAGAAGCAATAAGAATTGCAGCTAAATACCCTAAAATAATGTATTGAGTTGGAGTTAGCTGTTTCGGTTTCTTCCACCGCATGTTGTTTCATTCCGCCTTTAAAAAAAATTTCTTCATCTTAGATAGCATAGATACATGATTAACATATCATACCTCATTTCAAATTATTTTTCTAATAAAAAATAAGTCTTTAATCATTATAAACCTTACATCATCGCAATACTGCTGCTTATACATAAAAATATGGCTACGTATTTCAATTTACAGGTTGTAGGTGAACGGTGTAGAATAGAAAGAACATTCATTTTAGGAAATTCATTATATGGAAAATATTGATGATCATGAAAAATTATTTATTAAAGTTAATATAGAATAAAGATAAAGGTGGAGTGACAGATGGATGAGTTTAAATTACAAATATTAGCGTTGCTAAAAGAAGACGCACGTAAAAACAGCAACATCATTTCGACCATGCTAGGTGTACCACAAGAAAAAGTGGATCAGGCGATCAAAGAAATGGAAGAAGAAAAAATTATCGTCAAGTATGCACCAGTCATTAACTGGAGTAAAGTGGATGACAGTAAAGTGACCGCCGTGATTGAAGTGCAAATTACACCTGAACGCGGTAGAGGGTTTGATGCAATTGCGGAGCGTATATATTTATATCCAGAAGTCAAGACAGTGTATTTAATGTCAGGTTCTTACGATTTGCAAGTGGAGATTGAAGGAAAAACATTAAAAGAAGTAGCAACATTTGTATCATCTAAGCTATCCACATTGGATGCGGTGTTATCAACAAAAACACACTTTATATTAAAAAAATATAAGCAAGATGGCATCATTTTCGAAGATCACGAAGAAGATCATCGCATGATGGTTTCTCCATAAGGATGTGAAACGAATGGGTAATGAACCTAGATTTGAAAAAGAGTCCATGAAGCAATATGTAACATCGAAAGTACAACAAATTCCTCCTTCTGGCATTCGTAAATTTTTTGATTTAGTGAGTAGTGGAAGCAAAAATACGATTTCCCTCGGTGTAGGAGAGCCAGATTTTATTACACCATGGCACATTCGTGAAGCTGCTATTTATTCGTTAGAACGAGGCAGAACGAGTTATACACCGAATGCGGGTTTGCCTGAATTAAGAAATGAAATCAGTCATTACTTACATCGTGAATTTGAGTTGGATTATGATCCCGATCATGAAATTGTCGTTAGCGTAGGGGGAAGTGAGGTTATCGATCTAGCACTTCGTACGTTAATTAATCCGGGTGATGAAATATTAATCCCACAACCGTGCTATGTGTCGTATTTACCGATTACTTCGATTTCTGGTGGGGTTCCCGTGGCTGTTGAAACGACAGCAGAAAATCAATTTAAATTAACGGCAGAGGCATTACAACAGTCCATTACGCCAAATACGAAAGTATTAATATTGTGCTACCCAAGTAATCCAACCGGCGCTGTCATGTCTTATGAAGATTGGCTGCCCATAGCAAAAATAGTAGAAGAAAATGACCTCATCGTTATATCGGATGAAATTTATGCGGAATTGACATATGAAAGGAAGCACGTCAGCTTTGCTACTGTTCCGGGGATGAAGGATCGCACGATTATCGTTAGTGGTTTTTCCAAAGCATTTGCGATGACAGGTTGGCGTATCGGATATACGTGTGGCCATCCAGATTTAATTGCAGCGATGCTCAAAATACACCAGTATACGATCATGTGCGCACCTACAATGGGTCAAATGGCAGCGTTAGAAGCATTGCAAAATGGGATGCAGGAAAAAGATAAGATGGTCAATTCCTATAATCAGCGTAGAAGATTAATTGTAGAAGGTTTTCGTTCCATTGGTTTAGATTGTCACGAGCCAAAAGGCGCTTTCTATGCTTTTCCATCCATTAAATCTACTGGACTTTCTTCTTCCGAATTTGCATTACAACTACTAGAGGAAGAAGAAGTTGCAGTCGTTCCAGGCGATGCTTTTGGACAAGGTGGAGAAGGTTTTGTTCGTTGTTCGTATGCAACATCAGAGCAGCAATTAACAGAAGCAATACAACGTATCGGTAGATTTGTAAATCAATTTTAGGGTGCGTGAATGATGGGTTCCCTTACGACCTCATTTTGTTATATGATGAGGATTGTGTGAATAACATAGTTATATTTTTCAAATATAAGTAGACTTTAACAAGTGTTTTATTTTATAATGTAACTATATTTTTTTACAATTGTAATCAAATATTTCAAGTTACAATGGAAAGTATATATACGGTGTCGTGATGAAATGTTCTACTAAAATATCTTTTTGATGAGAAGGTGGTGCGGGACATGGTAGAAATAGTGAAATATCAATTTCCAGATAATAAAAAAATGTACTTATTTGAACGAAGAGACAATAACACTTGGAAAATTAAAACTCGCAGTACTCCTTCTTTCCCATCTAAATTGATACATTTAGAAGAAGACATCATGCAACTACGGAGGAAGATGGAGAGAGAGTTTTTAAGTGGTCACGCATTTACATCAGCGGTCGTCATTGATACCAGCTGCTTGCTCGACATTAAAATTAATGAATTCATGAAAATGAAACAACAAATGAATGGATCATAAGCCCTTCTCTAACAAAAGCAAATAGAAAAAATAGAAAAGTATCGTAAAGCATCGCAATCACGTTGACGTGGTTAGCGATCTTTTTTTGTTCATACATGCATGAAACTTCTTTGTGTAAAGTTACTTCGTGTATAATAGGGGTAAGATACATGATGAGCCAACATTACATGAAAAGGAATGATCTTCATGAAACTATATACAAGAACAGGAGATAAAGGGAAGACATCACTCATTGGTGGCGTCGTCCAAAAAGATAATGCCAGAGTAGAAGCGTATGGTACATTAGATGAATTGAACAGCTTCGTAGGGGAAGCTAGAAGTATAGTACAACAAAAACAAGTGCAAGATCAACAGCATAAATACGATGATATTGCTCAAATGCTGCTATCCATTCAACATGAATTGTTTGATTGTGGTGCTGATTTGGCGGCACTGAAAGAGGGAGAGAGAGGTTATAAAATCCAAGCTTCGCAGGTGGAGCAACTAGAACATTGGATTGATGAGTGGGAGGCGCAAACGGAGCCGATTACGAAGTTCATCTTACCAGGCGGAACAGATTTCTCATCCAAACTTCATGTGTGTCGCACCGTTTGTCGCAGAGCGGAAAGAAGAATCGTGACGCTGTGTCATGAACAAGACATCAACGACGAAGTATTGAAATATGTGAATCGTCTATCGGATCTTTTCTTTGTGTTAGCAAGAGTAGGCAACGCGTTAGAGCAGGAGAAAGACGTAGCGTATATTCGCAGTGCAGAGGTGTTTCCTCCAAAAAAATGAGTGAATATTATAAACCAATCTTTGTGGACATTACAGCAGCAGAAGATGGAATGCAAGTGAAGAAAGTGCTGTCCTCTCAATTAGGCATTTCCAGAAGGTTGTTGACGAAAATAAAAGTAACACCTCGTGGAATTGAGGTGAACGGGGAGCGGCAGCATGTCAATTATGTTGTGCAAAAGGGAGATGTCATTGCCGTACGCATGTTAGAAGAGGATTCTGACTATATTCAACCAGAACGTATGGATATAGACATTTTGTATGAAGATGACACGATACTAGTGTTGAACAAACAAGCAGGTGTTGTCGTTCACCCTACAACAGGTCACCATACAGGAACATTAGGCAACGGGGTTGTATATTACTGGCAGCAAAAAGGGGAACACTATCGTTATCGACCTGCTCATCGATTAGATCAGTATACATCCGGGGTGTTTGTGATTGCCAAAAATCCTTACGCCCATCAAAACATAGCGAAACAAATGGAAGAAGGAACCGTGAATAAACAATACATTGCTTTCGTACATGGCAACGTGGAGACGTCACACGGTACGGTCAATGCACCTATCGGTAGAGACGATGAAGATACTCACCTACGTGTCGTAAGAGAGGACGGTTATGACGCACGTACGCACTATGAAGTGCAAACGCGTTATGAGGGCGCTACGTTAGTAAGGTGTTGGCTGGAGACAGGAAGAACGCATCAAATTCGTGTGCATATGAAACATCTTGGACATCCTTTAATTGGGGATGCGATGTACGCTCCTTCCAACGTTTACGCTTTTAGTAGACAAGCACTGCATGCCGAAACGTTATCTTTTCAACACCCTACGTTAAAAGAACGATGTGAATTCACAGCACCTTGGCCAGAAGATCTACACCAATTACAACACATATTAAGTGATAAGAAAGATGGAACGAATACCAACAAACTAAATGGAAGTCATAAGAGGAAGGAATAGATGAAACATGTTAAAGGTATATCATTATCCGAAATGCAGCACATGTCGCAAAGCGATAAAATGGTTGAACGAGAGAGGGCACGAGTTACAGCTTGTTGATATTGTGGAGCAGCCCCCAAGTGAAAAGGAATTAGAAGAGATCATCGAAACGAGTGAGTTAGATATACAGAAGTTTTTTAACACTTCTGGTCAAGTGTATAGACAGATGAGCTTGAAAGACAAACTGCCAAGTATGACGAAAGAAGAAAAAATAACGTTGCTTGCATCCGACGGCAAGTTAATTAAACGTCCTATCGTAGTAGGAGACAAGCAAGTGACAGTTGGTTTCAAAGAAATAACATTTGAACAAGTATGGTAAAATAAATACATGAAGTTATGCTTCCATGCTTGAATTTCATGTTTGAAATGACAAGACAAAATGTTGGGCTTTTTAGGTGGTGTATAGTCTTTTGAATGATAACGAACTACAAAATAAAGAAGTAGATAAACAAGGACAAAAAGAACGAAGTAAATGGTGGATACTAGGAACCATCGGAATTTTTATTTTATCTAAATACAAAGCCGTGTTTGCTTTATTGAAATCGGCAAAGTTTTTAACTCCATTTATCAGTATGATGATCTCTGTAGGAGCCTATGCGCTTATATTTCCGATTCAGTTTTCTATCGGGCTTGTCCTCATGATTTTCATTCATGAATGTGGACATGTTATCGCCGCGAAGCGGAAAGGGTTGCCTGTTTCTGCTCCACTCTTTATTCCTTTTATGGGTGCGTTGATAAATATGAAGCGACATCCACAGGATGCAGAGACAGAGGCATACATTGCTTATGGAGGACCGTTAGTAGGTACGATGGGTGCAGTGGGCACACTAGGATTAGCGATGTATTTGGAAAGTTCTTTATTAGTCACTATCGCTTATGTAGGCTTTTTCATTAACTTACTAAATTTATTACCGATACATCCACTGGATGGAGGCAGAATTTCAGTTGCCGTGACAAGATGGCTGTGGCTGCTTGGGCTTATTGGTGGTCTGGCAGTTATTGTTTGGCTGAAAAGTATTTTGTTTTTTATCATCTGGGTATTTTTCGCCATTGATTTATATCAAAAATATGTGTTAAAAAAGAAGCATGCAGACAAGACGTTACCGGTCACATTTGAATTTAAAAAGCCACTGGAGCCCATGCTACAAAGTGGAATGATGATTCCAGGAGAAGCACATCGTCGTGAAATTGCTTTTACGACGTATTCCAAATTAGACGGTACACAAATCGTCGATGTACATTGGGACATGCTGGATTTACACGAGACGATAGAAATGCCTTCGCAAGCGTTGATTGAGAAAGTAGAAGTGACATCGTTTAAGCAGAAAATGGAGGAGTCAGGGCGTTATTTACATCTTCCTGTCGTGGTTTCTGCAAAGCCATTTGAAAATGATACGTATTATGAAGTGAAACCAGCAACGAGATGGAAGTTTGGTTTGTTGTACGTTGGCTTGGCGTTATTTTTATTATGGATGATGAGCATCGCTACGCAACTGCCTTTCTTTGTAAGTAGATAAGATGAAGAAATGATGGAATAAAAGTTTACGCCTCCGTAGCCAGCCGCAAAGGATTGTAGTAGATAGAGTAAAAAGGATGAAAAGTAGCCATGAATCCAAACGAGTCTATACGCAATACAGAATTGTTTACTATATTTACTAAAATGAGTCCACTCTTATTCGGGGGTGGATTCTCCATGATTCCTTTAATAGAAAAGGCAATGATGGAGAGGAGAAAATGGATATCCCCAAGAGAAATGGCGGAGATTATCGCTTTGGCCGAATCTGTGCCCGGTGCCATTGCCATCAACTGTGCGGCTATTATAGGGTACAGGCTCAAGGGGATAAAGGGTGCGATCGTATCCATGCTAGGTGTGGTCATTCCCACGTTTTTAATGATGATTGTCATCGGTATCTTTTTTCTACAATTTAAGGATCACCCTAAAGTGGCCGCTGCTTTCCAAGGTATAAGAGCTGCTATAGTGGCTATCATTACGTATGCGGCTTGGAAAGTAGGCAGAACGGCCATTTTAGATAAGACCACATTAGCTATTGCCATCGCATCCATAGCATTGTTATACGTGTTGGGTGTGCATCCTGCTCTCATGATCATACTTGGTATGGTCACAGGTATTGTTGTCGTGAAAATACGTCATATGCTTGGGCTGTTTACGACCTTAGAGCATGAAGAGCGTAAATATAAATACCGAGATTATTATATCGGTGACGGTATTTAAGGAGAGATGTTGTGCAGACGTTGCTCGACTTGTTCGTTACATTTTTTATGATAGGGATGGTTTCTTACGGTGGTGGTTACGCGATGATCCCAATTATGCAGCATGAAGTAGTGGATAAGTTCGCGTGGATGGATTTGCAGCAATTTAGCGATGTCATTGCGATCGCTAGCATGTCACCGGGACCGATTGCCGTGAACAGTGCGGTCATGATAGGATTCCAAACGCAGAGCTGGCTAGGCGCTGTTTTTGCTGTTATCGGTATCGTATTACCCACTTTCTTACTCTGTACCATCGTTGCCACTTTTTTTTATAAAATATATCAGCGTAAGACGATGAAAGCGGCATTTTACGGCTTGCGCCCTGTCATTGCTGGTTTTATTGCTTACGCCGCTATATTGTTCGCCATGAAAAACGGCGTTATTCCGACAACAGGTTTTTCTAGTAAAACTGTTTTTATGATCGGTATCTTTGCGGGCTGTTTATTTGGATTAATGAAATATAGACTGCATCCTTTTTTTATTTTATTAGGTGCGGGGATTATGGGTATTGTATTTTTTACTTAATGCCTTTTTATGAAATGATGTAAAGGGAGTGGATGTTGCAATCATGACAAATGATATGAAATTAGATGGACAGAATCAACAAGCATCTTCTGTGCTCATTATTGATAGTTTTGCTTTGTTGTTTCGTGGTTTTTATGCTACGGCTTCGGTAGGTAACTATATGAAAACGTCCTATGGATTGTACACGAATGGTGTGTATCAGTTTACGAGATATATGCTTCATGCGATAGATTATTTTAGACCTTCCCATGTCGTTTGTGCATTTGATATGGGATCGAAGACGTTTCGTAATGAACTGTATGATGCTTACAAAGCAAATCGGGGGGAACCTCCGTTGGAGTTAATTCCTCAGTTTGATAAGTGTTGGGAGCTAGTCGAAGCATTTAATATACCTGCCGTTGGTGTGAAAGGGTATGAAGCGGATGATGTGATCGGTACGTTATCCCGCAAATTTTCAGATGAGGGGCAGCGAGTGCATATTTTAACAGGGGATGGAGATACGCTGCAATTAATTAATGCCAATACTTCTGTAGCACTGATGAAAAAAGGATTTGGCAATTACGAGCTAGTTGACTTGCACAACTTAGAAGCACTCAGAGAAATTACATCTCCAGATCATGTGATAGAAATGAAAGCTTTTATGGGAGATGCGTCTGATAATATTCCAGGTTGTCCGAATGTTGGTCCAAAAACAGCCCTAAAACTCATTCAACAGTATGAAACGGTGGATAATGTGTATGCTCATATTGATGAAATTAAGGGGAAACTGAAAGAAAGATTGCTAGAGCATAAAGATCAAATTTATTTATCTAAACAATTAGCGACCATTGCGACAGATCTAGAGTTGGATTGTTCCTTGGACGACTGTTTATATGAAGTGGAAAAAGGTAAAGTGATGGCGAAGTTAGAGGAATTTGAATTTAGATCCATACTGAGAACGTTTGCTAGTTAATGTTCAACATCTGTTCAACATCTGTCATTAACAAAACGAAACAGGAACTGCTTTTCATCGCAGCTCCTGTTTTTTTGGTATGGTTATTTTTGTTCATCAGAGGAGTCATGTGTAACATGCTCAGGTGGATATTGCCTTGGCAAATCAGCGTGTAGCTTTCGATTTTCATAAACAAATCGGTTTGGAGGGCGCTGATCTTCACGCCAAGGGGTACTTTTACCTAAGGACGTCGATGGCAAGCTGGAACCATACGGCCCTTCTGGGAATTCTTCTGCTGCTAAATCATTACGATGTGATTCTACAGTAGATAAATCGGTATAGTCGCTTCTTCTTTCCTCGCGCACATGTTGCAAGTGACATTCTCCTTTGTTTTCCATACCAGTTGTAGTATGCCCTAATGCACATAAGTTATGATCAAATCTGTTGTCTATGTGAATACGTGCTTTTTATTGATCGGTAAAATTAATCGTGCCTACCACTTGGTATAAAAATTGCTTCAGCTCTTCTTCTTCCTCTTCGCTTATTTTAAACGTATACGCTAAATATCCTTCTTCTTCTAAATCGTCTGGACCAATGATAGCTGTCTTGCCACCTTGTAAATCGGTCACTAATTTTTTTCCGTAAAATCGATTTGTTGTCGTAATGGCCAAATCAAATCTTTTCATACTATCTTCACCGATGAAACATACAAAGCGGGTGGTTGTTTCTTCTTTGCTATCCGATAAAAAATCAAATGATGTCATCCATTCATTCCTCCTCTTGTATATACTTTTATTGTAAAGGAAAATGTATCACATTGTAAGGGCTGTACATGGACAATACTTTAGAATGAAAAATATGTTAATTCCTCTATTAAAATGATAAACTATAATTAGCTGTAGTGTTTCTATATTGTAAAAAATGATGATAGGAGAATGTAAATGAAAAAAATGTTACAAGTTTCTTTGTTGTTGCTGCTTATGATGATGTTAGCGGTGGCTTGTTCCTCTGATGATACAAGCAAAGATGAGAATGAAATGGAAAGTGGAACAGAGGAAGAAATGGAGAAGGAAGAAAATGAATCCACAGACGATATGAAGAAGGAAGAAATGGGGGAAGAAGATAATAATGCAGAGCAAGTGGAACAAAAAGTGCTAGAATTAGAGAAAAATGAATTGGAAATGTACCATGTTCAATTACCTATAGAGTGGGACAAGCAGGTAGACGAGCAATTAAATACTATCATTGCTTGGGATACAAATGTAGTTAACGGTGTTCTAACGAATATCAATGTTCTGATTGAAGAACTAGGAGAAGGAAGTACATTGGAACAATACAGCGAAGTAGCAAGGCAAAGTCTAACTTCTTTTTTTGTGGATTACAATGAAGTTTCTTATACGGATGTAACGGTAAATGATGTCGCTGCAAAAGAGATTATATATACGTATACCAATACACCTGAAGGTAGTAATGAAAAGATTGCGTTGCAAAATCGACAAACTATCTTAATGAAAGATGACTACGCGTATGTTATTTCATTTGCTACTACGCAAAAAGAATTTGATAGTTATGAGAATATAGTGAATGACATAACGAATAGTTTCGAAATCAAATCATAATTTCAATACACAATAAACAAGTAAAACAAAGTGCAATAAGGCTGTCTGTACCAAGAGATTGGTAGACAGTCTTTTTCTTGTGAAGTTGTAAAAATCCATCCTACATATTCGTACGGGATACATAAAATAAAAAATGTAAAACTTATATTGAATATGTATTACTTTTTTGTTCATTATTTCGATAAATATATTATACGTATATTTTAAAAATATGTTATGATATGTACGATTAAAGTATATATTGTAGAAAAATGGAGGAAAAGAAGGAAAATGAAAAAAATATTACAAAGTTTTATTTTCATCATGTTAATGATGATGGTAGTGGTGGCTTGTTCTTCTGGTGAATCAAATGAAGAAGTGGTAAGCGAAACAAAAGAAGAAACGAAAGAAGAAACCAACCAAGCAGAAGTTGAAAGTGAAACAAAAGAAGAAACTAGCACAGAAGAAAGTGATGAAGAAGACAGCAGTAGTGAAAAAGAAATGGAAGCCAAAGAGTTTGAATTAGAAGAGTACAACGCTGGTTCATATTACATAAGTTTACCCGTAGATTGGGATATAGAGATCGACCAAGCAACGAATGCTATAATATCCTTGGATAGTGAATTTGAAGGCGACTTTGCAACTAATGTTAATGTGTTGAGTGAGGAAATACCAGAAGGGATGACACTTGAAGATTACAATCAGCTTTCATTCGAAAGTTTAGCTGGACTTAAAGATTATAATCAAATTTCATCCTCTGATGTGACAGTAAATGAAATTACAGGGAAAGAAGTTGTGTATACGTACACATATAATAATTACAACTTGCAAATTAAGCAAGTGTTCTATGTAGAAGAAAATATCGCCTACGTTATTACATTTTCAACAACAGAAGAAGTATACAGCAGTTATGAAAATGTATTTAAAGATATAGCGGGTAGTTTTGGACTAAGTACTGCCGTGTACACAGATGGAGAAGCAGCAGCGATCTATATTGATGAACTCATTTATACTGAATCTTATGAAGCATTAGAATTATCCGATGCATCTTATCAATTCATAGCTGCAAACTATACTATTTTCCCTGCTGTTACAGAGGAAGATATCCAAGCTGTGAAGGATGCAGCAGATGATGCTGTTGATATAGCGTTATTGAACATCGATGTTACTCCATTCTATGAGACGATATTAACTTACTCTGGATCAGTGCTTGATGCGTACGAAGTGACAGATGTAGATGGGATGATTTCTGATGTGTATCTTATTAAGAATGAAGAAGGGGATACACACTATGAAGTGATGACACCTAAATCTACAAGAGATATATTTGAAGAAGACTACGTTCAATTTTGGGGGGCTCCTGTAGGGCGCTATGAGTTTGAAAATGAATATGGTGGCTATACAGATGTACAATTATTTGTTGGTTCCCATATGGAGATAGTAGAATAATACATCGACCACATAATAGAATGTTTAAAATACATGCAATAAGGCTGTCTGTCCAAAGAGATTGGAAGACAGTCTTTTTCTTGTGATGTTGTATAGATATATCAGTCATATCCGTGTTAGATACATAAAATGCAAAAAAATTTAAATGATTATTGAATATGTATTACTATTTTATTCATCATTTCGAAACAAATATATTATACGTATATTTAAAAAGTGTGTTATCATATGTTTAGATATAAAGTACATCGTTTACAAATATGAAACGTTTGAAACAAATTTTTATTTTGTAAACCTGGAAATAATACCAATAAAAATGACGATAGTGAGGTAATGAAATGGAAGTAAAAAAATTCGAACTAGTGGAATACGAAGCTGGTACTTTTCACATTAGTTTACCTGATATTTGGGACACACAGGTGGATGTAAAGTTGGATACTGTAAGTTCCTCACAAACTGTATTAGATGGACATTTTGCAACGAATGTCACCGTTTCGACGGAGCAGCTGTCAAAAGAGATGACATATGAACAATATTTTAATGATCATTTGATAAGAACGCCAAACGTCCGATATTTTAAACAAGTTAGCCCCACCTCCGTTGTTATAGTAAATGGGGTTGAGGCGCTAGAATATGTTTATATTAATGTATTAAATAAGGAATATCCATTATTAACTAAAAAAGTGTTTTACGTAGAAGATAACATAGGCTACATCATTAAATGTGAAACAACAGCAGAAGACTATGATAGTTATCAGAATGTATTCAATCATATAGTGAAATTCAATCCTATAGTGGATAGTTTTAGGGTAAATTCTACGGTGCATGACGAGGGACAGGAAATTGCAATGTATATTAATAAACTTATTAATATAGAAACTAATGGAGCATTAAACTTACCTGCTTCATCTTTCAAGCTTATCTCTGAACATCACCAACTTTTCCCTGCAAAAACAGAGCAGGATATACAAGCTGTTAAAGATGCAACATCTGACCCTGTTGATATAGAGTTATTGGGCAAAGATATCACTCCATACAGTGGAAAAATATTATCGTATACTGGATTTATAGTAACTGATTCTGATGAGTTACAAATGAAAGATGAAGATGGTATTTTTTCTGATGTGTACATGATCTTGGATGAAAAAGAAGCTGAAGCAGAAGACGAAGAAGAAAAAACATTTTATAAAGTCATTATACCTAAGACGACAAAAGGTTTAACTTATATGGCACACGGTAGATTTTGGGCAATTCCTATTGGATGGGCTAGGTTTAAAAATGAAATGGGTGGATATACAAATCAATTATTATGTATAGGTTTACATCTAGATATGAGATAACAATACATTACAATGATGAATATACTTAGCTTTACATGTGTATAAGGCAGTACTTTTTTAACGTTATGCTTTATTTACATGTAAAGCAACTGTTTGCTGGAAGACCTCTTTTAATAAAAGAGGTCTTTTTTTAATAAATTATTGTAGCAATTTTACTAAATAAGTAGTAAACTTTTAGTAAAGATTTGTTTGCCTTGTTTTACAACAATCAGGAGGGATGGGACATGAACATTTACAGTTCCATTAATAGACTTTTACAGTATGGTGTAAACAAGAAGTTATTACAACATAGTGATGTCGATGATGCAAGAAATAGGTTGCTTCATGTGTTACAGCTGGATGAGTATGATCATCCATATGAAGCCAATGAAAGTGAAGAATCCATACCCGAAACACCCGTTAACATTCTAGCAGATATGTTAGATTGGGCATTTGAGCATGGGTTATTGCAGGAAAATACAGTAACGTATCGTGATTTGCTAGATACAGCGCTGATGGCTTGTTTAATGCCAAGGCCATCTGAGGTCAATGAACGTTTTTTCTCGTATTATGAAAACGGTCCCAAAACAGCTACAAACTATTTTTATCAGTTATCGCATGATAGTTACTATATTAGAACCGATAGAGTACAAAAAAATGAACATTGGCTCAGCAGTACCGATTATGGAGATATGGAAATAACCATTAATTTATCAAAGCCAGAGAAAGATCCAAAAGCGATTGCTGCCGCGAAGCGAATGAAACAGTCGTCTTATCCGAAATGTTTACTTTGTAAAGAAAATGTTGGATATGGTGGCAGAGTCAATCATCCTAGTAGGCAAAATCACCGTATTATACCGTTGAATTTAGGTGAGAAGACTTGGTATTTACAGTATTCGCCTTACGTTTATTTTAATGAGCACGCCATCGTCTTTTCGAAAGATCATGAGCCGATGAAGATTTCCAAGCGCACGTTTGATCACTTGCTGCATTTTGTAGATCAATTTCCTCATTATTTTGTCGGTTCCAATGCAGATTTACCGATTGTAGGAGGATCTATTTTAACTCACGATCATTTTCAAGGTGGGCATCATGAATTTCCTATGGCGAAAGCAAGTACAGCAGCCTCCTTTACTATGCCACAGTTTGAGACGGTAGAGGCAGGTAGATTACATTGGCCGATGAGTGTCATTCGTATTACAAGTACAGATCGCCATCGATTATCAGAAGCAGCAGCATACATTTTACAGCAATGGCAACAGTACAGTGATGAAACAGTGGGAGTGATGTGTTCATCAGGAGATACGCCGCATCACACCATTACACCAATTGCGCGTCATGCCAACGGAAAGTTTGAAATGGATTTGGTGCTACGGAATAACCGTACTAGTGATGAACATCCGCTCGGTATTTTTCACCCTCATGCCGAAGTGCATCATATTAAAAAAGAAAATATTGGATTGATTGAAGTGATGGGTTTAGCGGTATTACCAGGGCGGTTGAAAGAGGAGTTAACGTTACTCGGTAATTACATGCTGCGTCCCGATTTTGAACAGATCGCCATGCAAGATGAAGTCACAGCAAAGCATGTCCCATGGGCAAAAGAGTGGGCTCATCTCGTGAATGAAGACAACGTGACGGAAATGCTCCAACAGCAAGTGGGTCAAGTATTTTCTGTGGTGTTGGAGCATGCTGGAGTGTTCAAACAGGACCAGCAAGGGTTGGAAGCTTTTGATCGTTTCCTTCACCATCTTCATCATGAAGCGGGAGGGAACAAGCATGAACTATAAAGGTGTTCCAGCGATCACATTAGAAAATGAGATGGTGAAAGCGACATTTTTACCTTCTTATGGAGGCAAGTTATGCAGTTTTTATGATAAGCAAGCCCAGTACGAGTGGTTGTTTCAAAGTGATGAAACAGAACTTCAAGTGCCGTCGTATGGAGCAAATTTTTCACACTATGATGCTAGCGGATTTGATGAAGTGTTTCCTAGTATCGATGCATCCTTCCATCCGCTACATGGTCAGCCCGTTCCCGACCACGGAGAAGTTTGGGCGATGCCATGGGAATGCATACAGTACTCCGCTTCTACACTTTTGCTAAGGGTAAATAGTCCTGTTTTTCCGTATACTTTGGTGAAAGAAGTGGAACTTGTGGATAATGGGCTGCATTTTTCGTATACCGCAATCAATGGTAGTGACGATGACTTTGCTTTTATTTGGACACCGCATGCTTTGCTCAACATGGATGAGCACACGCGCATTATCCTTCCGCCAGACTTGAACGAAGTCATGAATGTGGAACACAGCAGTCATCATTTAGGGGAATGGGGCACGCGACATCGTTATCCGATCACAAAACATGCGCATACAGATGAGAGGTTGGATTTATCTACATTTGCGTTGCAAACGAAACAATGTGAAAAATTTTACTTTACCACTGCCTTAAAAGAAGGATGGTGTGGTGTCTTGCAGGAAAATAGGAAGCGAGAATTGCATTATCAATTTCCTACTGATAAAGTGCCGTATTTAGGCATATGGAAAACGGAAGGCGGCTACCGTGGACACTACAATTTTGCGTTAGAACCATGTACTGGTGTATATGATGACGTGTATGTAGCACATAAGCAGCGCAAAGTGAGCACCATCCCAGCGAATGGATGCTATGAATGGTATTTCAACATGGTGTTAAAATAAATAAATTTTTTGTAAAAGTAAAAGATCAACAGTGATAGAAAATAACAAAATGGAAAAGGAGGCTGGTTGGAATGATTCACGTCAATGCATCTTCTTTACAGTTCCATCTGCAAAACGACAGCTTAAGTTACATCTTTCACGTATTAAAAAATGGTCATATCGGACATCTTTATTTTGGGAAGCGGTTACATCATGTAGAAGACTTTTCCTCTTTTTATCAGGAAGATGAAAGAGGAGCAACCGCTTATGTGTATGAAGGAAATAACCAATTCTCATTAGATTTAGTGCAACAGGAGTATCCCGTCTATGGCACAACTGATTTTCGTTATCCAGCCCTGCATATAGAGCAAGAGGATGGAAGTCGTATTAGTGATTTTAAATACCAATCGTATCGCATCATGAAAGGGAAACCTGCATTGCAAGGCTTACCAGCGACGTATGTAGAGGACGAGCAAGAAGCAGAGACGTTAGAAATTACACTATATGATGAAGTGACGAATGCACAACTGCGTTTATTATATACCGTTTTCACAGATTATGGAGTCATCACTCGCTCCGCCAGCATTAGTAATCATGGAAATAAACCGCTAAATATCAACCATATGTTAAGTTGCTCTCTTGATTTTTTTGATGCTAATTACGAGATGGTGCAGCTCTCTGGAAGTTGGTCGCGGGAGCGGCATGTGAAGTGTCGTGCTTTACAAAGTGGAGTGCAATCTATAAGCAGTACAAGAGGTACAAGTTCAAGTCAGCATAATCCTTTTTTTGCACTGAAACGTCCAGAAACGACGGAAGATACGGGAGACGTATACGGTTTTAATTTAGTATATAGTGGTAATTTTTTAGCGCAAGTGGAAGTAGATCATTATGACGTTGCACGCGCTTCTATCGGTATTAACCCGTTTGATTTTAGTTGGACATTAGAAGAAGGAGAGTCATTTCAAGCTCCTGAAGCAGTGCTCGTCTATTCAGACCAAGGGTTAAACGGAATGAGTCAGCAATATCATGGGTTGTATCGCCATCGGCTAGCGAGAGGCATGTGGAGAAACAAGCCTAGACCTATATTAATCAACAACTGGGAAGCGACGTATTTTGATTTTAACGAAGATAAAATATTGCACATTGCAACAGAAGCAAAAGCATTGGGAATCGAGTTGTTTGTGCTGGATGATGGCTGGTTTGGTCAACGGAATGACGACAAGACTTCTTTAGGCGACTGGTTTGAAAATAAAAACAAATTGCCGAACGGCTTAAAAGGTTTATCTGAAAAAATAAATCAATTGGGCATGCAGTTTGGACTGTGGTTTGAGCCGGAGATGGTATCCAAAGTCAGTGAACTATATGAAACGCATCCGGAATGGGTTATCCAAGTTGCCAACCGAGCATGTTCACATGGTAGAAATCAGTACGTTTTGGATTTCTCACGCCCTGAAGTAGTGAATTATATTGATGAGAAAATGGCACATATTTTACAAGATTGCAGTATTCATTATGTGAAATGGGATATGAATCGCTACATGACCGAAATCGGTTCGCTTGCTTTACCAGCTCATCGTCAAAAAGAAGTTCCACACCGCTATATTTTAGGTGTATATGAGCTTTATGAACGACTAACGACGAGGTTCCCTCATATTTTGTTTGAGTCTTGTGCTAGTGGGGGAGCGAGATATGATCCAGGAATGCTGTATTATGCGCCCCAAACGTGGACTAGTGACGATACGGATGCAGTAGAGCGATTGAAAATTCAATACGGCACATCGATGGTATATCCTCTGAGTTCCTTAGGTGCGCACGTATCCGAAGTGCCGAATCATCAAGTGATGCGAGTGACGCCATTATCGACGAGAGCCAATGTTGCTTTCTTTGGTACGTTCGGATATGAGCTGGATGTAAGTAAGATGAATGAGCAAGAAAAACAGCAAGTAAAAGCACAAATTGCATTTTATAAACAATGTCGATCACTCATTCACGATGGTGTGTTTTATCGATTGCGCTCTCCATTTGAAGGGGATGGAAATGAAACGGCATGGATGGTCGTCTTGCCAGATCAATCTATGGCCTTGGTAGGTCATTATCAAGTGCTAGCAAAACCTAATGATGGATTTAAACGACTGTGTTTACGTGGTCTAGATAAGGATCAACGATATAGCGTGCAACAGTTAGACTCTTATCTCAAAAATAAATCTAATGTTGAGCATCACCACTATGGAGATGAGTTAATGTATGCAGGGTTAAATCTAGGCATTTCATTTTCTGGCACAAACCCTGGACTCGTGGAGGACTCCGGTGATTTTTGCTCTAAACTGTGGGTTTTGCAAAAAGGTTAACACTTGAAAATGAAAACATGGTAACGCTGCTATGTTTACAACACACTTCCGTTATGCTGACAGTCATGCATTTATAATATAAGAAAGCTTGGTGGTAACATGAACGTAACTGAGGAATTTTCACATATTTTTGGAAGTGAAGGCTCACTTCATTACTTTTTTGCTCCTGGGAGAGTAAATCTTATTGGCGAACATATCGATTATAACGGCGGGCATGTGTTTCCATGTGCACTGGATGTAGGTACGTATGCAGTGGCAAGAATCAGATCAGATCGAAAGATACGCATGTACTCTATTAATTTTCGCAGTAAAGGAATCGTAGAGGCAGCATTAGATGCGCTGGAGTATGATGAGCAGCAAGGCTGGGCCAACTATCCGATTGGTATTGCACATATGCTGCAAAAGGAAACATTACTGCCGTTCGGTGTAGACGTGCTGTATTACGGTAATATTCCTAACGGAGCGGGTCTTTCTTCTTCTGCTTCTATTGAATTGGTTACGGCTGTGTTGTTTAATGATCTGTTTGGACTCCATAAAGATAAGCTGCAACTTGTCCAACTTAGCCAACAAGTCGAGAATGATTTTATTGGTGTAAAATGTGGAATCATGGATCAATTTGCAGTTGGTTTCGGTAAACGGGATCATGCCGTGCTGTTAGACTGCCAAACATTGAGCTATGAATATTACCCTATTAATCTAGTTTCTACTTCTATCGTCATTGCAAATACAAATAAAAAGCGTGAATTAGCAGATTCAGCATATAATGCGCGTCGTGCAACGTGTGAAAGGGCACTGAAAAAACTGCAAGCCTATGTCACGGTGGATGCACTTGCCCATATTACACCAGCGGATTTTGTACCGTTAGAAGATGTATTGACGTTAGAAGAAGTGAAGCGCGTTCGTCACGTCGTAACAGAAGAATACCGTACAAAACAAGCTGCAGAAGCATTAAAACAAGGTGATTTAGTGCATTTTGGTGCATTAATGAAGCAATCTCATCTGTCGCTAAAAAATGATTATGAAGTGACGGGATTGGAACTCGATACGTTAGTGGAAGCAGCATGGCAACATGAAGCATGTATTGGTGCTAGAATGACCGGCGCAGGATTCGGCGGTTGTACTGTCAATATCGTCAAAGACGAGGGTATTGAAGCATTCAAAGAGCAAGTATCTGTGGAATATGAAAAGATAGTAGGATATGCGCCTAGCTTTTACACTTTTTCAGTAGGAGAAGGGGCATCTAGTATATCGGAACAACAGTGTAGACAGGAGGTTTCAACATGTACGTTGGTGTAGATTATTATCCAGAACATTGGCCAGAGTCCATGATGGAAGAAGATATGAAAGGGATTGTCGGGTTAGGAGCAAATCTGATTCGTATTGGCGAATTTGCGTGGC
This sequence comes from Longirhabdus pacifica, assembly GCF_004115085.1. Taxonomy (GTDB): domain Bacteria; phylum Bacillota; class Bacilli; order Paenibacillales; family DSM-105158; genus Longirhabdus; species Longirhabdus pacifica. The sequence goes on from NZ_QXJP01000006.1 coordinate 114,236, forward strand.
ATAAGATGGAATCCCATGAAGGAAACTTTGACTTTTCTTATTTTGATAAAGTAATTGCGAAAGCGAAAGCAAATGGATTGAAAGTGATGTTTGGCACCCCTACGGCTACATTCCCGGCATGGTTAGCTAAAAAACATCCTAGTATATTATCGCAAGATGAGTTAGGTCATGTGCGAGCGTTTGGAGGAAGGCGTCAGTATTGCTTTAATTCCCTTGTGTATCGTGAATATAGTTATCGTATTACGACAAAGCTAGTGAATCATTATGCTAATGAAGAAACGATCATTGCATGGCAGTTTGATAATGAATTGGGGCACGAAGGTAGTGATATGTGCTACTGCAGTCAATGTCATGAACGTTTTCAACATTATTTAGAGCGTACGTATGAAACAATCGAACAACTGAATGAACGATATGGAACGATTTTTTGGGGACAAACGTATAACGATTTTAGTGAAATTCCGATGCCTACACCGACCGTGACTACCCATAACCCAACGTTGAAACTGGACTGGGCAAGATTCCGTTCTTTTTCCGTTAATGATTATACCGACTATATGTTAGCGGGTATTACGGCAGAGAAAGGGGAGCATCAACTACTTACTACGAATGTATCAGGTGGCTTCTTTGATAAATGGTTCGATCATGAACGCAATGTTCGTTCGCTAGATTTCGTATCTTATGACAACTATCCAGTTTGGGGAGGGTTGCAAAAACCGATTCCTCCTGCAGCTATCGCTTTAACTCATGATTTTAATCGTGGATTACTAGGGAAGAACTACTGGATCGTAGAGCAGTTGATGGGAGCGCAGGGACATAACATCATCGGATATTTACCGCGTCCAAATCAAGCGAAAATGTGGTCTTACCAGGCGTTTGCTCATGGATGTACGGACATGTTGTATTTCCGTTGGAGAGGCATGACAAAAGGAGCGGAGCAGTTCTGTTTTGGTGTAGTCGATCAAGATAATGTGTACGGTAGAAAATATAAAGAAGTCCAGACTGTTTTTCATGACATCAAGCCTTACGAGCACGTATTGCAGTCACCTATTGAGGCGGACATTGCCGTGCTATATGACTATGATAATATTTGGTCGTGGCGCGGACAGCAGCAAAGTGAGAATTTTGATTTCAATCAAGAAATTTTACGTGGCTATGAAGGGTTTTACCAGTACAATGCTCACATGGATGTCATCCCCGTTTCTCGTGATTTTACGGCATATAAAGTACTTGTCGTACCCGTGATGCAAATCATAGATGAAGCATTAAGCGAACGTTTTCAGCATTTTGTTGAAAATGGTGGAACGATCATTTTTACATTTCGAGCAGGATTGAAAGATAGAGATAACAATATTCATTTTGGTAAAAGCTTGCCGTGTCTCATCTCTGATTTAGCAGGTATTGAAATTGATGAAACAGAGTCGTTGCTTGGAGATTGTACATCACCGATTACAGGAACACGTGGAACCAGTGCGCTAACGGTATGGAGAGATATGATTACACCAAAGACTGCAGAAGTACTGTACACCCATGATGATGCGTTCTATAAAGGGAAAGCAGCAGTAACCAAAAATCAATTTGGAAAAGGTACGGTGTATTATCTTGGAGGCGGTGTAGAGAAGAACATTGTGATGGACATCGCAAAAGAGGTGCTAGTAGAAAAACAAATCTATCATGTAGAAACACCAGAAGGTTTAGAAGTGTATCGTAGAAACGTAGGGAACCAAACGTATGATGTTGTTTGTAATCATACAGAAGAACAAATCGCTTTTGATGGAGAAACGTATGCCCCATATGAAAGTAAAATAAGGGAAAAATAATGCAATACTTATCTTTAAGAAAAGCTCATTATAAAAGCTATTAATAAAAAATTTTACGAAAGTAAGTATATTTTGGTAAAAATTTTAGTAAATATTATTGACTATTTTGCTTCATTTCAATAATATTTAATCATATAGTGAAAGCGTTTTCTTAAAGGGGGATATTAAAATGAAAAAATGGAACAAGATAGGTTTCATGTTTATTGCATTAGCATTGTTGGCAGCAGGTTGTTCAGGAGAAGAGGAAAGCTCTGCTGATGGGAAAGTAGAACTCGTTGCATGGGCATGGAATGTCAACGTAGGTGCTTTAGAAGATGCCATAGCGATATATCAAGAGGAACATCCGGATGTTGCGCTGAAAGTGGAGGACATTGGAAGGTTGGATGTGTATGATAAATTAGCAACTGGACTCGCTGCAGGTGGCGTAGGACTTCCAGATATCGTGCTTGTTGAGGATGATCGAATTGCAGGTTATTTAGAAGCTTTTCCAAATGAATTTGCAAACTTAAGTGAATTAGGTTTTGATAAGCACAAAGAAGTATTCCCAGATTTTAAAAACGAATTAACTAGTCATAATGAAACGTCGTATGCCATGCCATTTGACGCGGGACCTGTGGGAATGTTTTATCGTCGGTCCGTTTTCAATGCAGCTGGCGTAGATGTGAATGCGATACAGACATGGGATGATTTTTTAGAGGCTGGTACAATCATTAAAGAAAAAACAGGGGTTTATGCGATGCCGCTCGATATGTATAAAGATGATCCCATTTTTCGGATGATGTTAAGTCAGTTAGGAGTGTTTTACTACGATGAAGCAGGTAACATTGATCTTACCAATCCGAAAGTAGTGCAAGCGATGGAGATGCTCAAGCAATTTGGAGAGGCTGAACTCCTTAAAGATGTCGATGGTTGGAATGGTATCGTGTCAGCAACGATCAATGGTACAGTAGCTACGATTCCGTTTGGTGTTGCCTATTCCGGGACCATCATGGATCAAGCTAAAGATTCCGCAGGAGATTGGGGAGTATTCTTGATGCCTGCTTTTGAAGAAGGCGGAAATCGTGCTGCCAACATCGGAGGTTCTAGCTTTATGCTTGTAGAGTCATCAAAGAAAAAACAAGCAGCATATGATTTTATGGAGTTTTTCACTACGGATCCAGAAGTACAAATCATTGCGTTGGAGGATTACGGGTTATTCCCTTCCCTCTCCACTGTATATGATACTGAAGCTTTTACATCCGATGTGCAATTTTTCGGAGAGCAAAAAATATGGACACTATTTGCTGAAGAAATAAAAGATGTAAAAATGCCTTATTATACGAAAGATTACTCGCTTGGGTTAAATGAAGCGATGAAGGCACAGGCAAGTATGTTTAATGGGGAAGATCCTGCTACAGCATTGCAAAATGCTGCCGAGAGTCTGGCTGATCGTACAGCTCGAGATATAAATCAATACTAGCATAGTAAATGAAACACTAGCAAAGTAAACACCTGCATAGCAGCGTATAAGAGTAAACAAGTAAAGAGAGAACAACATTAGAAAATGAATACTTAGAGGATGGTGGGTTGCTTTAAACCATCATCCTAAAATTTTTAGTAAAAAATTTAGTAAAAGTTATTGACTAATACGCAAAAATTAACTAAAATTTAATAAAAGAGTTGTAAGCGCTTTCCGAGGAGGGGTTTTTAAAATGAAGAAATTTAAAATCATAGTTTTGATGATAATGGCATTATCGTTATTCGTAGTAGGTTGCTCCAGTAGTGATGAAGGTAGTTCCGAAGATGGTAAAGTAGAGTTAGTAGCATGGGCATGGAACGTTAATGTTGGTGCGTTAGAAGATGCAATGACCATGTATCAAGAAGAGAATCCTAATATCTCTATTAAAGTAGAGGACATCGGTAGATCCGATGTGTATGATAAGTTGTCAACAGGACTCGCTGCTGGTGGAGTAGGACTTCCTGATATTGTTCTAGTGGAAGATGACCGAATCCAAAGCTATTTGGAAGCTTTTCCGAAAGGATTTGCAAATTTAAGTGAACTAGGGTTTGATCAACACAAACAGAATTTTCCTAATTTTAAAAATGAATTAGCAAGTCTAAATGATAGTTATTATGCGATGCCGTTTGACGCAGGCCCTGGTGGCATGTTCTATCGCCGCTCTATTTTTAATGAGGCTGGAGTGGATGTGGACAGCATAGAAACGTGGGATGACTTTTTTGAAGCAGGAAAAGAGATAAAAGAAAAAACAGGCGTATATGCTATGTCGCTGGATAAGTTCAAAGATGATCCAACATTTCGTATGATGTTAAATCAGCTCGGTATATTTTATTTCGACGAAGCTGGAAATATAGACCTTACTCATCCGAAAGCCGTGCAAGCGATGGAAATGATTAAAAAGTTTGGAGAAGCTGATCTTATTAAAGATGTAGATGGTTGGAATGGTACCGTGTCTGCAACGGTAGATGGATCGACAGCGGCAATTCCATTTGGAGCTTGGTATTATGGAACCATTATTGATCAAGCGAAAGATACAGCAGGAGATTGGGGCGTATTCTTACTTCCTGCATTTGAAGAAGGAGGTAATCGCGCTTCCAACTTAGGTGGTTCCAGCTTTATGGTATTAGAGGCATCTAAGAAAAAACAAGCAGCATATGAGTTTATGGAATTTTTCACGACAGAATCAGATGTACAGATTATGGCGATGAAAGATTACGGACTGTTCCCTTCTCTTTCAAGTGCATATGAGGCGGATATCTTTACAGAGGAAATAGAGTTCTTTGGCAATCAACCGATATGGAAGTTGTTTGCAGATGAAATGGCAGATGTAGAGACACCTTATTTCACAAAAGATTTCTCTATCGGTTTAGATGAAGCGATTAAAGCACAGGCGAGTGTGTTTAACGGAGAAGACCCTGCAACAGCATTACAAGAGTCAGCGAATCGCTTAGCTGATCGTACAGAACGAGAATTGAATCAATACTAGCGTCGTAAAGGGGAGACTGAAAGGTTATCTCTGATATCCCTTCAGTCTTTCTTTTTTTATATTTTATCTTAAGCAAATTTATACAGGGAAGGACATGACACCTCATGAAAAATAAAGCCTATGTCCCATACTTTTTTATTGCACCTGCTGTTATTCTATTTTCCGTCTTTATGTTGTACCCCATACTATACTCTTTCGTAATGAGTTTTCAAACCAGTGTTGGTGGTATCATGGAGTTCAATGGAATTGAGAACTACAAGCGATTATTTTCAGATGAGATTTTTTTGAAGGCATTAAAGAATACGTTTATTCTACTTATTATACAAGTGCCAATTATGATTTTTCTGGCGTTAGTATTGGCAAATCTATTGAATTCCTCTATTTTAAAATTTAAAGGTTTATTTAGAGTTACTTTCTTTTTACCAGCAGTCACTTCACTTGTTGCGTATTCTATCATTTTCTCGATTATGCTGATGAATGACGGTGTCATCAATCAGGTGTTAATGAGTTTAGGATTTGGTGCAATACCATGGTTAAGCGACCCGTTTTGGGCCAAAGCTTCGCTCGTTCTAGCGATAACTTGGCGTTGGTGTGGTTATAATATGATCATTTTCCTAGCCGCATTGCAAAACATACCAGATCAACTTTATGAAGCTGCGGATATCGATGGTGCTTCTCGTTTTCGTCAGTTTTTCAGCATTACCATCCCACAGTTAAAGCCAGTGATCTTGTTTTCCGCTGTACTATCCACGATTGGAACGTTGCAATTGTTTGATGAGCCTTACACATTAACGGAAGGCGGACCAAGTGATGAAACGTTAACGATAGGGATGTATTTATATCAAACTGGATTCCGTTATTTCGATTTTGGATATGCTTCAACTATTGCTTATGTCATTGTCATATTGGTTGCCATCATGACGTATTTCCAATTTAAGATTGCAGGTGATTCAGAATGAAGAAGAGAAATGTTAAAGTTCGGAAATTTGGATTATATTTCTTGTTGTTAGTTGGTGCGTTAATATCCTTGTTTCCATTTTATTGGTCCGCAATAGGAGCGACGAATGAATCTGGTAGTATGTTTACCAAACCACCAACGTTGATTCCTGGCAATCAATTACTTGAGAATATGAGCAACTTAAATGAACAAATTGGGATTGGTAGAGTCATGTTCAACTCTCTCTTTATATCTATCACATATACCATTATTGCTTTATTTGTTTGCTCCATGGCTTCGTATGCTTTTGCTAAATTTAAATTTAAAGGAAGAGACATCATTTTCACCATATTTCTACTATCGATGATGGTTCCTTATCACGCGACCATTATTCCGTTGTTTAAAATGATGGCGTCTTGGGGATGGTTGAATCAGTATCAAGCTGTCATCCTTCCTAATATTGCTTATCCGTTTGCTATTTTTCTGATGCGACAAAATATGTTGGCCTTCCCTACGGCACTTATTGAAGCTTCCAGAATAGACGGGGCATCGGAATGGAAAATATTTTATAAAGTCGTACTGCCTAGTATGAAGCCTGCACTAGCTGCAACTGCTATTTTCTTATTTATGTATCAGTGGAACAGCTTTTTGTGGCCTTTAATTGCGCTTTCTTCTACAGATATGTATACATTCCCAGTTGCGCTCTCTAGTTTATTTGGTCTTTCTCGTATTGACTATGGACAGGTGATGACGGGAGTAACGCTTGCTACCGTGCCGATTATTATTTTCTTTTTATCATTGCAACGTTATTTCATTTCCGGGATGCTTGGAAGTGCGCTAAAGGAATAGATAAAACGGAAGAAACAAAACAGAAAAGAAAACATAAAGAAAAGCATACAACTATGTATTTTGTCCTATTGGTGTATAATGAAATTAATGGTTACAAAGGTGTACGTTACAAGAAAAAGGGGGAGCATCGATGGCGACATTAAAAGACATTGCTGAAATGGCGGGAGTTTCACTAGCTACGGTTTCTCGTGTATTAAATTACGATAGCACCCTGTCAGTCACTGATGATACACGAAAACGTGTGTTTGAAGCTGCCCAATCGTTAAACTATGTGAAGAAAAAGAAGCAATTACATATGACTCCTCCCAACGAGCGTTTAACATTCGGTATGCTGTACTGGTATTCGGATGCTGAAGAGTTGACAGATCCATATTATATGGATGTTCGTTTAGGTATAGAGCATGAATGTATGGAGCGGGATATCGAGCTGATAAAAGTGGTTAAAAATAAAGCAGATCGCTCAGATGAATGGATAAGCGACATGGATGGATTAATTGTCGTTGGAAAGTACAGTAAGCAAGAGATAGAGGAATTTAAACAAGTAAGTGACTGTATTGTCCTCATCGATTACAGTCCTGTGGATGATATGGACTGTGTTGTTGTAGATTTCCGTAAATCGATGACCGATGTCTTAACGTATTTACTGGACTTAGGTCATACGGATATTGGGTACATTGGTGGAAAAGAGTATAACGATTTAGGCGAACAAATTGTAGATGAGCGGAGTATTACGTTTTACGAATTTTTAAAGCTGAGAGATATGTATGATGAGAAGTACGTATGGGAGGACACTTTTTCCGCAGAATCAGGATATGAGCTGATGAAGAAGGCATTGACTGGAGAGGAAATCCCGACGGCTTTTTTCATCGCTAACGACTCGATGGCTGTTGGGGCGCTCCGAGCACTGCACGAAGAAAATATACGTGTGCCTGATCAAGTTTCCATTGTAGGTTTTAATGATAATGGGACGTCGAAGTTTCTACAGCCATCCTTAACGACAGTGAAAGTATATACCCAATTCATGGGGGAAAGTGCGGTAGAGCTACTACTAGACCAAATGCAATCTAAAAGAGAGCTGACGAAGCGTGTTATCGTTCCTTCTCACCTTGTCGTAAGGGAAAGTAGTGGTAAGGCTAGGGTGTAGTGGGGTTTTCATATGAAAAGTAACGTCATGACTGTGATATCTTTTTAGGAATATCTTTTTTGAAATTGTTTTTTTAGAATAACAAATTTATAGTTTTTTTAAACCAGTATCTCACTTTATTGTGGATACTGGTTTTTAATTTGAACTTGACTTTTTGCTGACATAAATCTTAGTTATACTTCCTCATGTAGTCGTTTTAACCCATGACAACAATAGAACACACAAACGGAGGGAGTATAAATGAAAATGATTAAAAAGCGTGTAGTCATTTCTTTGTTAGCGATGCTTGTTATTTTATCTGGTTGTAGTACAGGTAATGCAACTAGTTTGGAGAATGAAGATGAATGGACAGATAATGATGCGAACTATAGTGCAGAAGAAGATGAGCTTTTGGATGAAAGTGAAGCAGATAGTGATATAGAGGAAAATATATTGTTTCGTGATGACGAAGTTGGTGAAGTAAAGATATATCTGGACGAGGAAGATTACGCTGATATGTTAGCTAATCCACTTGAAGAAGAATGGAAACAAGGTGATATTGTCATTAATGGAGTGGAATTTAATGATATAGCTGTAAGAACAAAAGGGAATTCAAGTTTAATGGACGTTGCTGATAATGAAGATAGTGATCGTTATAGTTTGAAGGTGGACTTTGATAAATATGTAGATGGTCAATATGTTGATGGTATCGAACGAATTAATTTGAATAATAATTTATACGATCCAAGTTATTTGAGAGACTATTTATCTTATTATATTGCGGATGAGATTGGATTAGCTACACCAGACGTTACGTTTGTTAATGTGTATATTAATGACGAATTAATAGGATTATTCCCTTGTATTGAACAAGTGGATGAGCAATTTATTGAGAAGAATTTCACTTACACCGAAGGTGATTTGTACCAACCTGAAGAAGAGAGTTACGCATGGATAGATGATAACTTCGAGAGTTATCCTGGATTTGAATTGGAAACCGATGAAGATACACAAGATACTGATATGTTGGTAGCGATGTTAAATGAATTGAATAGTGGCGATGATTATGAATCTGTTCTCGATGTGGATAGTGTACTAAAATATGCAGCTCTAGTAACGACAACGGTGAGTATGGACAGTTATATAGGTAAATACCAGCATAACTATTACTTGTATCAAAATGATGATGTGTATACCATGATTCCATGGGACTATAATATGGGTTTTGGAACATTCGGTAATAAAGATGCGACGTATAGTATCAGTGATATTGTGAACGACTCATCCAATGTCCTCACTTATCAGCTTTTACAAGTGGATGAATATAGAGAACGCTATTATCAATATGTAGAGGACATTATTACTGGTCCTATGGCTTACGATAATATTTCTGCGGTCATAGAAGAGGTTTCGGATTTAATCAATCCTTATGTAGAAAATGATCCTACGTCTTTTTATGGGTATGAAGCATTCTTGAATGCATGGACAGAGGATTATTCATTCCAAGAAAATCAACAAGCGCCTAACGGAAACCAACAAGGGCCGAATGAAGGTCAACAAGGACTAAATCCAGATCCACAAGGTTTAAATCCAGATCAACAAGGACAGCCAGGACCGAATGGAAACCAACAAGGACCCAATGGTGGAATGCAAACCCAAGCAGGTGAAAGTGGAGCTCAAATTGCCTATGGTTTACTTACTTTCATTGATGATCGAATAAATAGTATTGTTCAGCAGTTAGAATCTATAGACGGCTGAGGAATATGGTGATAAAAACTTCCCACTTATATACGGTGGGAAGTTTTTTTATGTACTGTTAGTTGAAAAAATACCTTTGATTCAACTATACATGTGTGGTTATTTAATTAAACATTCGTATATAGGTAATAGATTTTTGGTATCATTTGTACTTATCCATATGTCCAGTACAAGCTATTATTTACACTGAATTAATATAACCGTTATAAAGAATTAATAGTTTACCAGTATGCTTAGAGTGAATAAAATGTTGATAAAATTCAAAAAAGGGAGTAGATTATGAAGAAAATTAAAGGATATAGTGCATTATTGTTAAGCTTAATCTTGATTTTTTCGTCTTTAACCGTCGGCTTTGCAGATATGGGATTAACTTCAGCGATGAAAGAGGAAAGTTTATTACATGTTGAAAAAATTGCTCATTATGATAGTAAAGTAGAGGGAGAAGGCGGCACTGAAATCGTTGCTTATGACCACAAGACGCAAACGACTTTCTCTGTAAATGGTGCGGAGAAAGCATTAGATATATTAGATTTATCTGTTTTAAGTGAAGGAGCATCGGAGCTTTCACTAGTGAAGAGAGTATCTTTAGATCAATTAAAAGAAACGTTAACATCTGTAAGCGATTTAACGAGTGTTGCGGTGAGCCCCAATTCAGATTGGATTGCTGTTGCTGCTCCAGCTGACCCACAGCATGATCCAGGACATATCGTGTTTATGGATATGGAAGGTAACGTGTTAAACGCTGTTGAAGTCGGAGCTTTACCAGATATGGTAACCGTAACGCCAGATGGTACGAAGGTAGTAGTAGCTAACGAAGGACAGCCAAATGCTGATTATACTATAAACCCAGAAGGCAGTATTTCCGTTATTGATGTAACAGGAGATATTGCTGCTTTGAGTGCAGATCAAGTTACAACATTATCATTTGCTGATGAATCTATCATCGATGAAAGCGTTAGGAAAGTATATGGGGGTGCATCGTATGCACAAGATTTAGAACCAGAGTACATTGCAGTAGATGCTAATAGTGAAATGGCTTACGTTGTTTTACAAGAGGCGAATGCCATCGCATTAGTGGACTTGGTGAATATGAGCATGGTTAGTGTCAACGATTTAGGATATAAAGATCACAGTATAGCTGGAAACGAGTTGGATGCATCAAACAAAGATGATGCTGTTCAAATTAAATCTTGGCCAGTGCTTGGAATGTATCAACCTGACGGTATCACGTTGTTTGAACAGGGAGGAAAGACGTATTTACTCACTGCAAATGAAGGGGATAGCGCAGATTACGAAGGATTTTCCGAAGAAACTAGAGTTTCAGATATAAAAGATCAATACGCTTTGAACGCGAAACATTATGAAAATGTGACACAAGCTCAATTAGATGAAATGGTTGCTAATGGCTTGTTCGAAGAGGAGCAGCTTGGAAGATTGAAAACAACGATATCTGCTCCAATGAATGAAGAAGGTCAATACGAAGCGATTTACGGTTACGGTGCACGTTCATTTACGATTTGGGATACATCAGATATGAGCGTTGTATATGACAGTGGTAGTGATTTTGAAATGAAAACGGCTGAAATTATTCCTGCATACTTTAATGCTACGAACGACGAAGACGGTGCAGATGATCGAAGTGACGATAAAGGTCCTGAACCAGAAGCCGTAGTGGTTGGTCAAGTAGGGGACAAAACGTACTCTTTCATTGGCCTAGAGCGTGTAGGTGGCGTGATGGCATATGATGTAACTAACGTGAAAGAAGCAAAATTTGCTGGTTATTTTTCTAGTCGTAACCTAGATGGTGAAGCATTTGGTGGGGATACAGCTCCAGAAGGATTAACATTCGTTGCTGCTGAGCACAGTCCTACAGGAAATGCTTTATTACTAGTAGCACATGAAGTAAGTGGAACTATTGCAGTATATGAAATGAAACAACACATGGAAGAAAAAGAGATCAACGGAACGAAGATTACGATTCTACACACAAACGATTCACATGGTAGAGTAGAAGAAGGAAAGTATGACGGCATGGGATTTGCTAAAATTGCGACATTAGTAGAAGCATATCACATGAAAAATCCAAACACATTGTTGCTTGATGCTGGAGATACGTTACACGGTACATCATTTGCTACGCTTGAAGAAGGTGTAAGCATTGTAGAGGTGTTGAACGAAGTCGGTTATGATGGTATGGCAGCAGGAAATCATGATTTTAATTACGGTTATGAGCAATTGCTTAACATTGAGAAGTTATTAGATTTTCCTATCCTAAGTGCCAACGTGCGTAAAGAAGATGGATCACGTTTGTTAACTCCATATGTCATTAAAGAAGTAGATGGCGTTTCATTAGGTATTTTCGGCTTGTCTACACCGGAAACACATTATAAAACACATCCGAATAATGTTGCAGGACTAACCTTTACAGATCCAGCTGCAGAAGCAAAATTAATGGTAGAAGAATTACAAGCACAAAACGTGGATGCCATCATTGCAGTAACACATTTAGGTACAGATGCTTCTAGTACGGATACGAGCATTAAAGTAGCGAAGGAAGCACAAGGTATTGACCTTATCGTAGATGGTCACAGCCATACAGTGGATAATTTAGATACAGAAGCAGGAACATTAATTGTCAGCGCGGGTGAATACACTAAAAATCTTGGTGTCGTAGAATTACAATTTGATGAAGAAAATACATTGGTCACTAAAACAGCATCAAGAATGACAAAAGAAGATGCAGCAGATGTTGTGCCTGATCCTGAGGTAGTTGCAATCATTGAAAACATTAAAGCTGAACAGGAGCTTATCTTAAATGAAGTGATTGGGACTTCTGCAGTAACGTTAGATGGAGAGAGAGAACAAGTAAGAAACGGAGAAACAAACTTAGGGAATTTAGCGACGGATGCAATGATCCGTGTATCTGGCGCAGATGTTGCTATAACAAACGGTGGTGGCATTCGTGCTTCTATCCCTGCTGGTGATATCACGAAAGGTAATATTATAACGGTATTCCCATTCGGTAATTACGTGGTAACGAAACAAGTAACAGGGGAACATATGAAAGCAGCGTTAGAAAACGGAGTCACGGATTATCCTGAATTAAAAGGTGCTTTCCCACATGTGTCCGGCATGACATTCGAAATTGATCCAAGTCAACCGGCTGGAGATAGAGTGTCGAAGGTGATGATTAATGGCGAAGCGTTGGATATGAGCAAAAACTACGTGTTAGCGACGAACGATTTCATGGCAGCAGGTGGAGACGAGTATACAATGTTTGCTGAAGCACCGATAGTGAATGAGTATCCAGCGTTAGATGAAGTATTAATTGATTACATTCAATCTATGGGTGAAGTAAATCCAACCGTGGACGGAAGATTTTCCGTAGCTGAAGAAAGTCAAGCTCCAACTAAAGATAGTGTATATATTGTCCAACCAGGAGATACATTGTATCATATTGGATTACGTTATGAAACAACTTGGCGAGAGCTGCAAGTGATTAACAATCTCCATAGCCCGCATCTTATTTTCCCAGGACAGGAAATCATGCTATATAAGTTGAATTAACTTGTTTACCCAACTTATTACCACTGTGCATAAGATGTAGAAATCTCAACATAACAACCTTTATGTCTGTACTGAGGGGCAAACTTGTATCTTAAGTAACAGCGATATCGTGAATCTGTTTTTCTCGGTATCGCTGTTTAAACATGTTACAAAATAATATAATATTCAAAAAAATAAACCAAATATTACATATGATATAATAAATATGCTTTTACACAAAATATAACAAAGGAGTGGTTAGAATTTTTGTTAAATTTTTAAGAGAAAACGTCTATGCATCCATCATTCTTCTCGTTGTGAGAGTATATCTTGGATGGGAATGGCTCTCTGCTGGATGGGGGAAAGTGACAAAAGAATTTGATGCAACGTTCTTTTTACAAGATGCCGTAACAAAAGCGGAGGGTGAGCGCCCCACAGTACAAAGTTGGTGGGCAAGTTTTTTAGAGGGATTCGCCATACCAAACGTTGAATTATTCAACTTTCTTGTTGCATGGGGAGAAGTTTTAGTGGGTATCGCTCTTATTGCGGGTATTTTTACGACGTTTGCAGGATTGATGGGTATTATTATGAATTTTGCTTATTTGTTTTCTGGGACAACCAGTACAAACCCTCAAATGGTGTTACTCACGATCTTTATCCTTGTTGCAGGTGCCAATGCCGGTAGATTTGGATTAGATTACTATGTGCTGCCTTTCTTGCGAAGACAATTTAGGAGAAAAGGAAAAAACAGCGAAACCATGTGAGATAAGTGAAAGTAGTTCCCTACGAAAGTTGTGGTAACGATAATAGGATAAAACGTCGACACGTGTAATGGTTTTTTTGTACTGCACTGTCGACGTTTTTCACTCTTACAACTGCAACTTCGCTGCCAAGCATCTGCCCCTCTTTTTGTCCAACGTTAATTTATCTACTCTTTCAGTTTGTACTCTAAGCTAATAAACATATTAAAGTAAAAAAAGCGGTTAGACGAAATGACTTTCGGTTAACCTCATCGTTATCCTCCTTCGTAAACTTTATCGTTTACTTCTTCAGTGTGCCCTTCTTTGTCTGTTACTTCTGTATTTGTCTTATCTTTATATTATAAAAACATGCCTAGGCATGCTTCATGCATTTATCTTATTGATTGACATCTATCTGACACTCTTCTTCTGTATAGTTCAATTATGAACAATATATAAAGGGAGTGAGGAGAGTACATGAGACCTTTAACTACCATATACAAATGGAACCATCATGTTGTGATTGGTATGATCGTTTTACTTTCGTTTTTTCTTAATTTTTTCAATATAGGAGTAGAAGGGTTTGGGAATGATTATTATGCAGCTGGTGTGCAAAGTATGATGCAGAGTTGGCATAACTTCTTCTTTAATTCTTATGATCCTGCTGGAGTGGCTACGATTGATAAGCCGCCCCTTGGATTTTGGATTCAAACGACTTTTGCCAATTTATTTGGCTACCAAGGGTGGGTTATCATGCTGCCGCAAGCGTTAGCAGGAGCAGGCTCGGTTCTACTGTTGTATGTCTTAGTTGCAAAACCATTTGGCAGAACAGCGGGATGGATAGCTTCATTGATTCTAGCTGTGACTCCAATTGCTGTAGCAGCGGCTCGCAACAATACGATAGATAGTTTGCTCGTTTTTACATTGCTGCTGTCTACTTGGTGTTTGTTTAGAGCGGTGGAAAAGAAAAAAATAATGTGGCTGATGTTTGCAGCAGGTTTAGTTGGGGTTGGGTTTAATATCAAAATGATGCAAGCCTATATGATACTACCTGCGTTCTTCTTATTTTATTTTCTTGCAGCTCAAACCAATTGGCTCCGAAAAATAGTGCATCTCATGTTGGTTGGTATCATCGTAGTTGTGATTTCATTATCATGGGCCGTAACCGTAGATCTCGTAGATCCAGAGGATAGACCGTATATTAGCAGCAGTGAAAATAATACGGTAATGGAATTAATTTTTGGACATAACGGGCTTAATCGCTGGAGTGGTGGTAGCAATGATGGCGGTGGAGATGGTGGTAATAATAATGGTAACAATGACGGAAATAATGACGGAAATAATGACGGAAATGATGGTAGGAATAATGATGGAGGGAATGGCAGAAATCCCAATAACACAACCCCACCAAGTATTCAAGTTACACCTACGTCATCTGTAAGTATGAATGAAGCAATGAGTGGCCTGTCACTAGCGTTAGATGGTACTGTGAATCCAGATGGTAGTGGTGGAAATATGCAAAATCCGCCTAATGACGGTTCTCAAAATAGACCCAATGCACCTAATGGCAACGATGGCAGAAATAGAGGCAATACAGATGGAGGAAATACAGGCGGAGGTAATGCAGATGGGGGAAGAGGAAATAGTGAAGTAAGTGACCCAGGACTATTTCGTTTATTTAGTACTCAACTAGCAGGGCAAAGTAGTTGGCTTATATTCATTGCACTTATTTCCGCAATTGTACTATTAAGAAATATCGTAAAAACGTGGAAAGCACCAACGGAACAACAACTAAAAACGTTGTTTTGGTTGAGTTGGTTACTGCCGATATTGTACTTCTTTAGCTTTGCATCTTTCTTTCACCGATATTACTTGATCATGTTGGCTCCTGCTATCGCTGCACTTGTAGGAACAGGATTAGTGGAGATGTGGAAACGAATGAAGAACAAAGATAAATTATGGGGCTGGATCATGCCGCTTAGTATCCTTATTACGATGGTATGGCAATCTATTGTGGTGCTACGTTATCCAGAAGTAAGCCAATGGCTGCTACCCATTATGATGATATTCACGGTGGTTAGCATAGGTTTGATGCTTTATCACATGCTGGGACAAAAGCATGTAAAGTGGATGACGAATGGGATATTAATTATCAGTCTCGCTGCTATGCTGGCTGCACCATTATATTGGTCACTTACTCCGATGATCTATTCGAATAATGCTGCATTACCTTACGCTGGTCCAGAGCTGGCTACAGATACTAGAGGCGATGAAAGAAATGACGAAGATGAATCTTCTGCACTGCAAGATTTCTTAGTATCACAGTATGAAGAAGGAACGTATCTTGTTGCTGCAAATAGTTCACACAGTGTATCGGAATTTATTATCGAAACAGGTCTTCCGGCTATATCGTATGGGGGTTTTAACGGTGGAGATGAAGTGTATACGGTAGCTGATTTTGAACAGCTAGTCCATGAAGGCACACTGAAATATATTTTGCTAGATCAAAATGGTAACTCAGAGCTGGATGTGTGGTTAAGAGAGCATACCATTCCAGTACTGATAGATGGAGCTAATACAAGTAACTTATATGAACTAATACCAGATACGGAAGGAGAGGTAGGGACATGAGAGAAGAACAAGTCATCATTTCCGTAGTTATCCCCGCTTTTAATGAAGAGGAAGTCATAGAGCAGTGTTATGATGCACTAACAAAAGTCATGAGAGCAACGGAAAGGCCCTATGAACTGATATTTGTAAACGATGGTAGTAAAGATAAAACAAAAGAAATCATCACACGTTATTGTCATGAAGATCATCATGTTAAACTCATTAACTTTTCTCGTAATTTTGGTCATCAGGTTGCGATTACGGCTGGCATGGAACATGCACAAGGGGAAGCTATTGTAGTCATTGATGCGGATTTACAAGATCCGCCTCACCTCATTCTTTCTATGATGGAGAAATGGGAGGAAGGATATGAAGTTGTTTATGCCAAACGCTCTTCTCGTAAAGGAGAAACAAAATTCAAAAAATGGACAGCAGCTTGTTTCTATCGCATGTTAAGCAAAATGACGGAAGTTCATATTCCTCTAGATACTGGTGATTTTCGCTTAATAGATCGTAAAGTGAAGGAAGTCATGTCTCGAATGAAGGAGAAGAATCGCTTTGTACGCGGGCTTGTCAGTTGGGTTGGATTCAAACAAACAGCAATAGAGTATGAGCGAGAGGAACGATTTGCTGGAGAAACTAAATATCCATTGAAAAAAATGCTTCGTTTATCGATGGATGCTATTACTTCTTTTTCGTATAAGCCATTATTAATGACAGTATATTTAGGTTTTATGCTTTCTGGTGCAAGCTTTGTATATTTACTGTACGTTCTCTATATGAGATTGTTTACGGATAGTACAGTAACAGGTTGGTCCTCCATGGTTTCTATTAACTTATTTTTCTTTGGATTTACGTTTATTATGCTTGGCATTATGGGCCAATATATAGCTAGAATTTACGATGAAACAAGGGATCGACCGTTATATATCATTGACACGATCGAACATGGCACAGAGGCTGATGTAGACCAAGTGCAAAATAACATCAACACTTATGAAAAAGAGCACCAGCACAGTGTTCATACTAGCGAAGATGCTATCGAAACAAGGCATTAAATTCGCACTTGTTGGTGTCATGAATACGGTCGTTGACTTTATCATTTTCTTTATTTTATATGAAAGATTTCAATATCCTTTCATCGTTTCGCAAATCGTAGCTTATAGCGGTGGAATGGTTCATTCGTATTTTTTGAATAAGCATTTTACATTTCAAAGCAAGCGTAAATCTAATGTTGGAGAATGGATGAAATTTATCGTAGTGAACAGTTGCTCTTTACTGTTAAGTTTAGGTTTATTACAGTCGGTGATGTTCATCTCCAATGGCAATATGTTGGTGAGCAAAGCAATAGCAACGATTGGGGCGATGTCGATTAATTTTATCGCATCGAAAGTATGGGTATTTAAATCATAAACAGGGAATCTAATAAAGTGAAAAGGGGAAAAGAACATGAAAATAAAAAAAGCGATTATTCCTGCAGCAGGATTAGGCACACGATTTTTACCAGCAACGAAGGCAATGCCCAAGGAAATGCTACCTATCGTGGATAAACCTACGATTCAATATATTGTAGAAGAAGCGGTTCAGTCTGGAATAGAAGAAATTATTATCGTTACAGGTAAAGGGAAAAGATCGATTGAAGATCATTTCGATCATGCCTGTGAGTTAGAACAAATATTGGAGCAGCGAAATAAAACAGATATATTGAAGAAAGTGCAGAAACCATCTAGCCTTATTGATATTCATTATATTCGTCAAAAAGAGCCACTAGGTCTAGGGCATGCCGTATGGTGTGCCAGAAAGTTTATTGGTAACGAGCCTTTTGCCGTTTTACTTGGCGATGATGTCGTTAAGGCAAAAACACCGTGTTTGCAGCAGTTGATGCAGCAGTATGAGCGTACGAATGCCTCTATTATCGGAGTGAAACAGGTACCTATGGAGGAAACACATCGTTATGGTATAGTAGAAATAGAACACAGTGCAGAGCGCATGCACCGCTTGAAACGTTGTGTGGAGAAGCCGTTGCAGAATCCACCTTCCAATTTAGCAATTATGGGTAGATATATTTTTACTCCGGATATTTTAACTCATTTAGAACGTACAAAGCCTGGTAGTAAAAATGAAATTCAGTTAACGGATGCGATAGCCTCCTTAAATGAAGAACAATTTATTTATGCTTATGAATTTGATGGGACAAGATATGATGTAGGGGAGAAGTTAGGTTTTATTACTACCACGATTGAAATCGCATTATCAGAGCACCCCGAATTAAAACAGCCACTGTTAGATTATATGAAAAGTGTTGTAGGTGTGAAACAAATAGGAGAGCAAGTCCATAAAGGAAATAAAGAAGCCGTTAACCTATAACACAAGTTAATTAAATAAATGGAGAAGTTAAAGTGATACCAAAATAGTAGGAGGAACGATGGCAAAAAAGATCTTAATTGTTGAAGATGAAGTTCCCATTGCTCGTGTACTCGGGGCATATTTAAAAAAAGCAGATTATGAAGTGGAGTTCGCACATGATGGGCATCAGGCAGTGGAGAAGTTTGAAGCTTTCTCCCCTGCCCTTGTGCTACTGGATGTGATGATGCCAGGTCAAGATGGATGGAACGTACTAGCACATATACGTAAACAGAATGCTTGTCCTGTCATCATGATCACTGCACTTAGCGATGTAGAATATCGCTTAAATGGACTGCATAGCGGTGCCGATGATTATATTACGAAACCTTTCATTGCTGATGAAGTGGTTGCTCGTGTCAGTGCCGTATTGCGAAGGTCTTCCCCCATTTTCGAATCTAGTGATGATATGCTGATGCTAGGTAATCTCAAAGTTGATTTTCGCGCTCATCATATTTTTGTGGATGGGGAAGAGGTTACGTTGACACCACGAGACCTCTCCTTACTTTTATTTTTGCTGAAACATCCTAATCAAACATTCTCAAGAGAGCAGCTTATTGAAAAGGTGTGGGGAATTGATTTTGATGGCAGTGATAGAGCGGTCGACTTGGCGGTCAAAAGGATTAGAAAATGTTTGTATGGCTGGGATCATGCGTACGGAGAAATTAAGACATTGAGAGGATTGGGGTATCAGTTCCGTGTTTATAAAGAGGACAAGGAATAACAAAATACCATTACTGCATTATTTAACGAGCAGATATTTAGTCACATTGCTCATTGGATTGTTTCTGATCGGTACGGTAAGTACATTCTGGATGCAGTATAACAATAATCAAAATACGTTGAATGTCAATAAAATACTAGCTGCAGATCTTTCTGAAACCGTGATAACATCGGATGGGGAAGTGGTAGTGGACAGAAACTTTCCTAATCTTATCGAACAGAGAAGGAAATTTTTTCGTATCAATGAGCCACTGGTACTGATGGTAATCAATGATGAAGGGAACGTATTATTTCCGTTCTCAAAAGAACAGCAACTTCGTCCCAATCCAAATAATCCGAACGATCAGAATGATCTGGCTTATAATGAGAAAATGGGGCAAGACATATTGGGTGTTGTTTTACCTGAGGACATCACTGATACTACTGTACTTACTAAGAGATTAAAAAGTATAGGGAAAACCTATTTAGTTGTCGAACCTGTCGTATTGGATGAAGATAATACGATTATAGGTCATGTCATTGTTGTACAACCTGAAAAGCGATTAGTGCTTGGTAGAGATTTTTTTCTTCTGGTTATTTGGTTATGTTCCTTAGCTATACTAGGTTGGGTTACGATTTATATTTTATCCAAGAAATTAGCTAAGCCTATCATTCAAGTTGCACAAGCTGCAAATGAAGTGAAAAAAGGAAACTACAATGTCGACATTCATCCATCCATCGTAAAGCAAAAAGAAATTTACGATCTCGTCGGGTCATTTACTGAAATGACAAAAAGGCTAGATCAACTTGAAAAGCTACGAACACAGCTGTTGGCAAGTGTGACTCATGAATTAAAAACACCAATAGCTTCCATAAGCGCGCTCATTCAGTCTGTAAAAGATGAAGTGGTGGATGGGGAAGAAAAAGCAGAGTTTCTCGATATTTCATTAAGGGAAACACAGCGATTGCAAACGATGGTAGAAGATTTACTTGATTTTAATACATTTGCAACCGGTGCCATAACGATAAACGCAGAAAACATGAACCTTATTCCATGGATAAAGGAAACCATTCATGAGTGGAAAGTACTTCACCATAGTGGAATGGAAGTGGAGATGATTCTGTTTGATGAACATTTACCAGTCAATATAGATTCCCTAAGAACGAAGCAAATACTTATTAATCTACTGCAAAACAGTCAGCAAGCGATGGAAACTGGAGGCAAAATTACTGTACTGGTTAAAAGTATAATGAAAAATGATCAACATTATGTTTCTGTCGATGTTCGAGATCAAGGATGTGGCATTCGAGTAGAAGAGCAACCCTTTATTTTTGAACGATTGTATCGAGGAGAAAATAAAAAACATAAAGTGCGTGGACTAGGCTTAGGATTAGCGCTTAGTAAAATGATTGCTGAGATGCAACAAGGGGAATTGGTTTTGAAAAAAAGTTCCAGTGAAGGAACGACGATGACACTACTGCTTCCGTTGGTGACAGATGGAGAAGAGGGGAAATAAAACACGAGTAAAACTAGAAGAGGACTGTACATTTCGTCGTACAGCCCTTTTTATGGCATTTCTTTCTCATCATCATATTGCATTCGTTTTCATACTTCTTCATTATCTTGAATGAATTTCGTTAACTTTTCAATTCCCAACTCAAAAATTTCCAATTCTTGTTCGTTAAACTGATCACTTAATGATTGAAAAAAACGCAAATGTAATTGTTCATGAAGGAGATAAGCTGCTTTGCCTTTTTCGGTAAGAGATATGATGAACGATCGCGAATCGGTTGGATGAGGACCTTTTTTGACAAGTCCTTTGGTTTCTAGTTTTTTGAAAATCTGTGTGATCGCACCTTTTGTTACTTTTAATTTAGTAGCTAGTTCACTCATTTGGATGGGATCTTCTATCCCTATCGCATCAATGGTATGAATCTCACTAGGAGTTAAGTGACCTGCTTCCCCATATTTTTTTGGATTTTTTTCAAGGCGTTGTAATTGAAAAAACAAACGGCCTAATTTTTGACTTCGATTTATATTATTCATACACGTAGTATAAAAATGAATTGTGTTGGTGTCAATGAGCCCAATAGATGGGTGATTGAATTAGTATGCTACACTGGTACCTACATTACATAAAAAGAATGCATCTCCAAATTGTTCTGCTAACTGAGTACTCACTTCAAAACCTGTACAGTGTGATACGCCCAGATGTTGCACATTTAATTCTTTTAATGCTGCAATACTTTTTTTCTTTTGTTCGTCACTTACCGGCCATAAATGAGTGCCACCAATGACGGTATGAATTCTATCGTCTCCGGTTTGTTTGATAGCGTGATGAAGAATATTAATGATTCCAGCATGGGAGCAGCCTAAAATGACAAATAATCCTTTTGTAGTTTGAATGACAATGGATTGATCGTCGATAAAATCATCTTGCACATAGTTTTGATTTATTTTTTCCACCATATCTTGATCGCCATGCTCAAAATTCGTTATGCGTGGAACTTCTCCTGTAAGGAAAATATGTGGAGCAATTTCTGTAAATGTTGTATTCCAAACAAAATTGGCTCCATTGCTTTCTAGTACAGATTTAGCATGTGGTACACCAATATGCTTATAATCATTTCTTACAAGGTAGCTTTCTTTAAATAAATGTGGATGTGCATATACATTCACTTGCTTGGACTCTACCATTTTCACTGCATCCAGTAACCCTCCTGTATGATCGATATGATGGTGGCTTAAGATAATGCCTTTTAGGTCGGTTAACGATTTTTTAAATATCGTAGCATTGTTAATTAACGCATAACCTTGCCCTGTATCAAATAAATAGTTTCCATAATCTGTTTCTAAATATACGGCCCATCCATGTTCTGCGATAGCCCCTAGGTTACCAAATACAGTATTTTCTGAAAGAACAGTTGCTTTACATCTCATTGTACTTTCCTCCCATGTAGTTTAGTTACTAAACAAAATAATGAAAAAAATTTTACATGTAGCGGTAATAAGTTGGTTGAACAAGTTCATTCAACTTATTTTAAGTTGAAGAAATAATGAAATATAAGTTTACGCCTCAGTAACCAGGCGTAAAGGTTGTGAAGTAGAAATTTCTCCATCTTAAGTTAGCGGTAATAAGTTGAAGAAATAATGGAATATAAGTTTACGCTCATAAAGACAATCTAGAGTTAAATGTATAAAAAACACTATTCATTGTATATAGTATAGTAACTAAACTTTATAATGTCAATAGTCAGTATTGTAGTAAAGTAAATGGAGAAATTTTATACTCATTTATGCAATGAGATAAGTGTGTCTACATAAAAATAAGGATGAGGGAAGTTTAATAAAACAGCCCCATCATCCTTATATTTTGAATTCGCTA
Source organism: Longirhabdus pacifica (assembly GCF_004115085.1). GTDB lineage: Bacteria > Bacillota > Bacilli > Paenibacillales > DSM-105158 > Longirhabdus > Longirhabdus pacifica. Next base: position 137,094 of record NZ_QXJP01000006.1, read on the forward strand.
CTTTTTATACTACTTTAATTGCATGACAGTAAATTAACTGATACGTACACCAATGGTATCATCCGCTATTTCGATTTGTTCCATGCCTTCTTCGCTTGCAAAGGTGATGCTAAGCAATAGTACATTATCTTGCAGCACTTGCTCGAAGTTCTGTATCGCTTCTCTTAATGAATCATGGACATCCAAAGTGAGATGTACGCGTTGTTCCACAGGAAGATCTAACTGTTTACGGTAGTCTTGTACGGCACGAATGACTTCTCTTACAAGTCCTTCTTGCTTTAATTCAGGTGTAATGGTCGTTAACAACGCTACCGTAATGTTGCTGCTTGATGCAGAAGCAAAGCCTTCTTTGGCCTGCTTTTCGATAAGCAACTCTTCATTGGTTATCGATAATGTGTCACCCGTAGGCGCTTCGAATGTAAAGCCACCATTAGACACGATTTCACCAGCTTCTTGTGCAGATCTCTGCTTTAAGAAACCTTGTAATGGACCGATATGTTTGCCGTATTTAGGTCCAGCTACTTTTAAATTCATTTTCAAGTTGTATTGTACAAATTCACTGTCATCTTGCACAATATTAATATTTTTCACGTTGACTTCGTCTTGAATGATTTCTTCATAAGAAGTCATATCCACGTTGCTAGGTAATGACACTTTAAGTTCAGAAAGTGGTTGACGTGTTTTAATGTTCGTTGTGTTACGTACGTTGCGAGCAAGTTCAACGATTTGACGAACCGTTAGCATTTCTTCTTCTAATTGCTCATCTATCCATGCTTCGTCTACTTTCGGATAATCTGCTAAATGTACACTTTCTTCATGACCTAAATTACGATAAATATCGTCTGCAATAAACGGTGCATACGGTGCAATCATTTTGCTAATGGTGATAAGAACGTGGTGCAATGTGAAATAAGCTGAACGCTTATCTTCTGTCAATCCGCTGCCCCAGAAACGATCACGAGAACGACGAATGTACCAGTTGCTTAATTCATCAATGAGCTGCTCTATTTGCTTCGCTGGATTCAATATGTCGTTACTATCTAGTGCTGGAATGATCTGCTTTAACGTGCTATTTAAGCGGGATAAAATCCAGCGATCTAGACGATGTGTTGGTTTTACATCTTTATTTTCTTCTAAATTGTATCCGTCAATTAGCGCATACAGGGTGAAGAATGAGTGGGTGTTATTTAATGTATCGATGACTTTCGATTTTGCTTCTTGTACGACTTGTTTGGAGAAACGCTTCGTATTCCATGGCGCACTGTCTCCTAATAAAGCCCAACGAAAAGCATCGGTACCGTATTCACCAATAATATCCCAAGGGCTGATGACGTTGCCTTTACTCTTGGACATCTTCTGCCCATTTTCATCAAGAATATGGCCTGTAGCAATAACGGCTTTGTAAGGTGCTTTTCCAGTATATAACGTGGAAACAGCCAGTAAGCTAAAGAACCATCCTCTCGTTTGATCAATCCCTTCGATGATGAGATCCGCAGGATATTGTTTTTCGAATTGCTCTTTATTTTCAAACGGATAGTGATGTTGTGCAAATGGCATCGATCCGCTATCGAACCACACATCAATTACTTCTGGTGTTCTGTCCATCGTACCGTTACATGCATGGCATGTTAGTTTGACTTCATCAATGTATGGTTTGTGTAATTCGATTTCTTCTAACGGTTTAATCGATCTTTGTTTCAGGTCTGCGATGCTGCCCGGTGCGTACTGTGTTTGACAAGATTCACATTCCCATACGTTAAGTGGTGTACCCCAATAGCGGTTACGGCTAATATTCCAATCGACGAGCTCTTCTAAAAACTTACCGAATCTGCCTTGCTGTACGTGATCGGGGAACCACTGTACGGTGTTGTTGTTTGCAATGAGCTGCTCTTTTACTTTCGTGGTTTCAATGAACCAACTTTCAGATGCATAGTATAAGAGTGGAGAGTCACAACGCCAACAGAATGGGTAACTGTGCTCATATTTTTCTTTGGAGAATAGCAATCCATGCTCTGCTAAATACTTAATAATATCGACATCGCAATCTTTTACGAAGCGACCAGCAAATGGTGTGATCGAACTGTCATACGTACCATCTGATTGCACGACGTTGAGCATGCTAATGCCGTGTTTTCTCGTTGCTTTATAGTCATCTTCCCCGTGCGCAGGAGCGGTATGAACAATACCTGTACCGCTAGTGTCGCTAACGAAATCTGCATGGATGACAAAGTGACCTTTTTCAATTGCATTGTAAGTAAATGGTGGGACATACGTTTGTCCAACAAATTCACTTCCTTTGTGCTGTGAAACGATCTCATATTCGCTGTCGGAGAAAACTTTCTCCACTAAACTATGTGCTACGACATACGTTTCTGATCCTTGTTTCACTTTGACATAGTCCATGTCGTTGTTCACAGCTAGCGCGGTGTTAGCTGGCAATGTCCAAGGTGTTGTCGTCCATGCTAAGAAATATTCTCCGTCCACTTCTTTATTTTTAAATTTGGCAATGACACTTAAATCTTTGACGTCTTTGTATCCTTGTGCCACTTCATGCGAGCTCAATGTCGTTTGACAGCTTGGGCAATACGGGCTAACGCGATGTCCTTTTTGTAATAGTTGTTTTTCATGAATATCGGATAAGATGGCCCATACACTTTCAATATATTCGTTTTTTAGTGTAATGTATGGATCGTCTAAGTCTGTCCAATACGCAATTGCTTCCGTTAATTCACGCCATTCTTGCTCGTAATTAAATACGCTGTCTTTGCATTTGTTAATGAATGCTTCCACGCCGTAATTTTCTATTTCATGTTTACCAGAGATGCCGAGTTGTTTTTCTACACCAAGCTCTACGGGAAGACCGTGCGTATCCCATCCTGCTTTACGAGTGACTTGATAGCCAGCCATCGTTTTGTAACGACCAAAAAAGTCCTTCAGTGCACGTCCAAGTACGTGTCCAATATGAGGCATTCCGTTTGCAGTGGGTGGACCTTCATACATGACGAATGGCGGCGCACCTTCTCTTTTTTCCATGGACTGATGGAATGTGTTCTCACTTTTCCATTGCTCTAATATGCGAAGTTCTCTGGAACGCGCATTTTCTTTAATGTTTACTTTCTCCACTTCAATCACCCTTTCTTATTATAAACAGACTTTGTTATGTTATAAACAAACTAAAAAACAGCTCCATCCCAAAAAGGGACGAGCTGCTGTTATTTATACTCGCGGTACCACCCTAATTCCCATAATATGTTGACGCTATATCATGGACTCTCGATACGATCCTGTTAACGGTGGATTTCCGATAAAGCTTACTTGTTATGAAGAAATGTGCTTCATTGCTTCATCTATGCGCTGTTCAGCTTTATATCTCAGAGATGATCTTCGGTTAAGGCTGAACGTTGACTTGCACCAAATGCCAACTCTCTATAGATCAGGGCTTAACTTACTGTTCTCTTCATTGATTCCATTCATTTGATTATCATTATTATACACGATCACATGACACTTTTAAAGCGTCAGCTAATTTTAGCTTATACGTATCCATGTCATAATTTGAATTGTTCACTTTGATCGTATTCATTTTTAGCATATCCAATATTTGTGACTCTAACTGCCTTCTCGCTTCCAGTACTTTCAACGTGCCTTCTGCACCTTTAAGTCCGTGCATTTTGCCATAACCTTGATTAGTAGCATATTGAATAAACCCTTCAGACCATTCTTTCGATCTTTCCGTCAGCGCTTTGTTAAAAGAAAATGCCAGGTCATCTTGTTCTATATAAATGAGTAGTGGGTTTAAATGTTCAATAGTCTCCGACAATTGCATAACGTAGTCTATGACTTGTTCATTTGGTGCATTTTCTTTCATCATACCGATAGCTAGTGGGTTTTGCATAAAACAACATTCAAAAATATAAGTATGATCGTCATGAACAGCGGTTTCTGCAAACGCTCTCCACCTATTTGAGATTAGTTCGATATTTTGATCTAGTGGAATTTCATAAATATCCTTTTTAAAGATCATATCAAATAATGGTTTGGGGAAACTTGTATTTTGTTCATTTTCTATCTTTCGATAAGGTAAGAAATACATATCTTCTTTTTTCATCACTTTATTCATGAAAATATCCTTGAATTCGTTACTGAAAGATAAGAGCTCATCAAATTCTTTTTTGCTAAAGACAGATACACCATCATAATCTGCCGGATGATCTAGGTTTCCTTCTAGAAATAGTTTAGTTTGAATACCCATCTCTTTTAGTATGTCATTGACCATTTTAGCAGTGGTAGACTTTCCGAATCCTACTAGTCCTTCTATTAATATTAGCTTTGTATGCATAAATAATAACCTACCTTTCATGCTTACTATTTCTTTTTCTTTCTATTTGTATGACTTTGCACAATTCAATTTCATCCGTAATGGGTATATCATCATGACCGATGAGAGGAATTTGCGGTTTGATTGCTCTCGCTTTGTCTACTGCATTAGGGTATATTGTCTGCATACGATAGCCTCTTTTTTGATAAAATTTAAGGGCTTGTAAATTATCATTTGTCGTGATTACATTTATTGCGTCAAGACGTTGTTTCTTTGCGTCTTCCTCTACTGCATGAAGTAGCTCCGTACCAATACCTTTACGCTCTTCCACACTATCTAATGAGATGATTTCGCAAATTTTGTCTTTTATGATATATGTAATTAGACCTACCATATGTCTATCATTCTGAATAGCTGCAAACCCTGCTAATTGACTACAATCATAGACGCCGCTTGAAATAACCATGTGGGTGCTGCCCCAATGTCTAATCAAAAATGTTTCTATATCTTTTTTGTTTATTGTTTCACAGGAAACGATATGCATAAGTAGCGCATCCTTTCTACTCCATGGTTAACACCTTCATTCATTATGTATATATTCAAAATTATCACATTTTGATCTATTTTTCCAATTTTACTCTTAAATACTCTTATATTATATAAATATTAAAACCAAAGACCTATTTACATCGAAACGTTTCATTAATAAAATGAAATAATGATTTTAAAACATTATATTAATTCAATGAAGATAGGGGAATAATAATGAAAAAAGTACGTTCTGTAATGAAACATATATTTACAATTATATTAATGACGGCAATTATAGGTACAGTATCTAGCTGGTTAGGTTTTTGGAATTCTGTGGTTGAAGTAAATGGTGATGAGTTTTCAAGGGCGAACGATTACTCCGTTGCAGGAGATAATGTGTATATTAGTGGTTTTTTAAATGTACAGAAGGATGATTACCCATACAACGAAATTTCTTTATTCTCTTATTATGAAGAATTTGCTAGTTTTGTAATACAAAGTGATAGTGGCTTACCAGATCTTATTGCGAAATCAAATGGAGATGTTGGACATTCTATTACGTTCTATGGTGAATTGCTAGGATATTACGACGACATTATAGCAACGCCTGTAATAGAGCTAAAATATTATAAAGCTTATGATGAGATGGATAACATCATGATCATAATTAGACATTTTTTCACTGCACTGATCATGGCTATATTGATACAAGCTGGAAGAATCTTTATAGGTGTTATGAGAAATCGCAAAAAAAAGAACACAACACCAACAATAGAAGCTGAATAAGATTGAAATGCAATGATATGGACTTCACAAATCTACGCAACATTGAATGAAAAGAAAAGAGACTAGTTAGTAGAAACTAGTCTCTTTTTGTGTCTCTTTAAATGAGCATTGTTGACTAAAATATTAAAGTGATGTTGTCAACTATTAGTTTTTCCAGTTTGTAACAGTAACAGAAACTACTTCACTTCCACCCTTAGTAGTATAACTGCGGTTGTTCGTATCACTGCCATCCTGATTTACTTCTACAGATTCCCAAGAGCCTTGTGTGAATTTATAATTGAAAGACGTTCCTTCTTCAAGGTTTAGGGTGATTTCAAATTCACCGTTTCCATTTTGCGTTAACTTATATGCTTCATCACCAGCATTCCAATTGTTTAACTCACTAGCTAAATACACTTGGCTTGTATTCGAAGGTGCATCTACGACAATTTTTAACGTATCTTCATCTGTGTCGCCACCTCCACCGCCACCGCCACTTGGTGCTCCAGCTGTGATAGTACCGTCATCCAAAGTCCACGTACCAGCAGAGAAAACATAGTTGTCATCATTGTTATTATCCCAGTTGCCTTGTCCATCATTGAATACAGCTGTTAGTTCTGTACCACTATTGATGTTCACCGTATATTTGTAGTAACCATCGATACCGCTGTCATCCATTTTCGCACCAGGAGGTGTCGTCCAAGTACCATTTGCATTGTAATGAATGTATGGATTACTGAAACCTTCTTTGTAGTAGACAGTGACTGTATCGTCGCCACCTCCACCGCCACTTGGAGCTCCAGCTGTGATAGTACCGTCATCTAACGTCCATGTACCAGCAGGGAAGACATAGTTGTTATCATTGTTACTATCCCAGTTGCCTTGTCCATCATTGAATGCAGCTGTTAGTTCTGTACCACTATTGATGTTCACCGTATATTTGTAGTAACCATCGATACCGCTGTCATCCATTTTCGCACCAGGAGGTGTCGTCCAAGTACCATTTGCATTGTAATGAATGTATGGATTACTGAAACCTTCTTTGTAGTAGACAGTGACTGTATCGTCGCCACCTCCACCACCGCCGCCACTTCCGCCACCATTTAAAGCAGCTTTGTTGACGTAAATGGATACAGATCCACCACCAACAGTAAATAGGCCATGTCCACTTCCATCAATAGTGACTTCCGTTTGTTGGTTTCCTGTCATATCTACCCATGTTTCACCTGAATGCTGACTTCCAACGTACATTTTTTTGGAACCTCCAGCATTGTCGGTGATGATAGCAGCAAGACCAGATTTATCATGTGAACTGTCACCTTCACGCGTCCAACCAATGATATTTTGATCATCGATATAGTCATGCTGAGTTCCATAAGCAAATTCTTTTCTAGCCTTCAAAATAGGATCAATTTCACTTTTCATTCCGCCCCACTTTTTACCATCTGCATTGGTAGGATCAATACCGTAGTAATCACCGTAGAAAAGAGTAGGGTATCCAGCTTCACGAGTTAGAATAAACGCATATGCAGAAGGTTTGAACCAATCTAGCACCCAAGATTCTAGCGATTGTCCTGGCTGTGAATCATGATTATCTACTAACGTTACCGCGTGCTCAGGATTACTTTGTACTAATGTTCCTTCTAAAATGTTACGCATATCATAATTTCCATTACCATTAGAAATTTCGTAGAAATTATAATGTAAAGGTACATCAAATAAGGACATTGAATAGTCAACTTGATTTAAATAACCTTTAAGTGCACCCAAGTCATTGAGCCAATATTCTCCAACAGTAAATAATTCTTTGTTTGTATTGGATCTTGTGCTCCCCAAAAAGCTTTTCATATATTGACTGTCAATGTGTTTAATAGCATCAAGACGGAAACCATCTAATCCTAATTCATTGACAAACCATGTTCCCCAATCTTTCATTTCCTGTTGTACGTATGGATTATCAAAATCTACGTCAGCGTAAAGTAAATAATCATAGTTTCCATTCTCAGATCCAACATTTAAATCCCAATACTTATAATCTCCAACTAGACGATACAATGCTTTCGTTTTTGTTGCTTGATTCCAGTCCACGCCGTCAAAATGTGTCCAGTTCCATTTGAAGCTGGAATACTTATTGTTACGGCCAGGGAAGTCAAATTTTGTCCATGCTTCAATGCTTTGTTGACCACTAATATCTTCTAAGCGATTGTTCCAATTGACTTGAATGGCTTGTACATTTTCTGTTGCATCCGCGCCACCTTTATGATTGATAACAACATCCCCATAGACTTGCACACCTTCATTGTGAAGAGAAGAAATAGCATCTTGCAACTGAGATTTTGTACCGTATTTGGTTCTAACCGCACCTTGTTGATAAAATTCTCCTAAATCATATAAGTCATACGCTCCATATCCTACATCCTCAGTTCCTCCTGCGGCTTTGTAAGCAGGTGGAATCCAAAGAGCGGTAATACCAGCATCCGCGAGCTCGTCTGCTTGTTCTTTCATAAAGTTCCAGTGAGAACCATCACTCGGCAAATACCATTCAAAATATTGCATCATCGTTCCGTTAAATGATGATGCTGTTGTTGCTTCCTCATTTGCGCTGGCAGAGAAAGCGGGTGTTAAAGTGAATATAAGACAAAGGATAGAAAAAATAGCAGTCATTTTTTTAAATGTTTTATTCATATTATAGACCTCCTGATGTTTTTGAAAACGTTTGCACAAACGTCAATACTTAAATTAAAGTTCATTTGTTATAAGCGTGTATTTCGCTATACATATCGAAAGTATCATTTATATTTACCTCTGCACCTCCTGGATGTAAAACAATTTTACATTTTATTTAATTATAATTTCCTCCTTATATGAAAAATTTACTACTTTACTAGTTTACTATGTTATGCAAACGTTTTCAATAGTATCACTGAATATATTTTGACATATTTCTTCAAAAATCTACACTAACAATAAAAGTACAATTATAGTGTCATGAACATATAAAATGCTTCCCAAATCTACACAGTCCTCAATAAAAAGAGAAGAGACTAGTCAGTATTAAACTAGTCTCTTCTTATGTTTTGTTAACGAATACATTAGAATATCAATGTGAGTTGTTAACTGTTATTCCACCTTACAACAGTATCGGTAATCGTTTCGCTACCACCTTCAGTAGTATAACTACGGTTGGGAGCATCTCCTCCATCACTACTAACTTCTACAGATGCCCAAGAACCTTGTGTGAATTTATATTTGAAAGATGTTCCTTCTTCAAGGTCTAGCGTAATTTCAAATTCACCGTCTCCATTTTTTGTTAACTTATATGCTTCATCACCAGGATCCCATTCGTTTAAATCAGTAGCTAAATACACTTGTTCTGTATCCGCAGGTGCATCTAAGATAATGGTTAACCCATCTTCGTCGCCACCACCGCCAGGAGCTCCAGATGTAATCAGACCATTATCAAAAGTCCATGTACCAGCAGGGAAGAAGTAGTTCTTTTCATCATTGTTATCCCAGTTGCCTTTACCATCATTGAATACAGCTTCTAGTTCTGTGCCACTATTGATGTTCACCGTATATTTGTAGTATCTATCGGTATCTGCACTATCCATCTTTACACCAGGAGGAGTCGTCCATGTACCGTTTGCATTGTAATGAATGTATGGATTGCTGAAACCTTCTCTGTAGTAGACCGTGACGGAATCGTCGCCACCACCACCACCGCCGCTAGGAGCTCCAGCTGTGATAGTACCTTCATCAAAAGTCCATGTACCAGCAGGGAAGAAGTAGTTCTTTTCATCATTGTTATCCCAGTTTCCATTGCCATCATTGAACACAGCTTCTAGTTCTGTCCCACTATTGATGTTCACCGTAAATTTGTAGTAACCATCGATATCGCTGTCATCCATTTTCACACCAGGAGGCGTCGTCCAAGTACCATTTGCATTGTAATGAATGTATGGATTACTGAAACCTTCTTTGTAGTAGATGGTGACTTCATCATCTATGCCAGCAGGAGCTCCAGCTGTGATAGTACCTTCATCAAAAGTCCATGTACCAGCAGGGAAGAAGTAGTTCTTTTCATCATTATTATCCCAGTTTCCATTGCCATCATTGAATACAGCTTCTAGTTCTGTCCCACTATTGATATCCACCGTATATTTGTAGTATCCATCGACAACTGTATCTTCCATTTTCACACCTGGAGGCGTCGTCCAAGTACCATTTGCATTGTAATGAATGTATGGATTACTGAAACCTTCTTTGTAGTAGACAGTGACTGTATCGTCGCCACCGCCACCTCCACCGCCGCCACCGCCGCCACCATTTAAAGCAGCTTTGTTAACGTAGATGGATACAGATCCACCACCAACAGTAAAGAGTCCGTTTCCACTTCCATCAATGGTGACTTCCGTTTGTTGGTTTCCTGTCATATCTACCCATGTCTCGCCTGCATGCTGACTTCCAACGTACATCGTTTTGGAACCACCAGCATTGTCGGTGATGATAGCAGCAAGACCAGATTTATCATGTGAACTGTCACCTTCACGCGTCCAACCAATGATATTTTGATCATCGATATAGTCATGCTGTGTTCCATAAGCAAATTCTTTTCTAGCCTTTAAAATAGGATCAATTTCACTTTTCATTCCATCCCACTTTTTACCTGCTGTGTTGTTAGGATCAATACCGTAGTAATCTCCGTAGAAAACAGAAGGATATCCTGCTTCACGAGTTAGAATAAACGCATATGCAGAAGGTTTGAACCAATCTAATACCCAAGATTCAAGCGATTGTCCTGGTTGTGAATCATGATTGTCGACAAATGTTACCGCATGTACTGGGTCAGTTTGTACTAATGTTCCTTCTAAAATGTTACGCATATCAAAATTACCATTACCAGTTGAAATTTCTTGGAAATTGTAATGTAACGGTACATCAAACAAGGACATGGAATAGTCAACTTGATTTAAGTAATTTTTGAGTAAACCTAAATTATCGTTCCAATATTCTCCTACAGAGAACAATTCTTTGTTCGTATTGGATCTTGTGCTGTCTAAAAAGCTTTTCATGAAATCGCTGTTAATGTGCTTAATAGCATCAAGGCGGAAACCATCTAAGTCTAATTCATTAACAAACCATGTTCCCCAATTTTTAACTTCTTTTTGTACATCAGGATGTTCAAAGTCTACATCTGCATAAAGTAAATAATCATAGTTACCATTTTCAGATGATACGTTTTTATCCCAATATTTGAAATCTCCAACTAATCTAAAAACTTCGTTTCGTTGTGTAGATTGATCCCAGTCCACGCCGTCAAAATGTGTCCAATCCCATTTGAAGCTAGAATACTTATTGTTACGACCAGGGAAGTTGAACTTTGTCCATGCTTGAATGGTTTGTTGTCCACTAATATCTTCTAGACGATTGCCACCATTTACTGCAACGGCTTGAACGTATTCTGTGCCGTCTGCACCACCTTTATGGTTGACTACAACATCGCCATATACTTGTACACCTTCACTGTGTAGGGATGAAATGGCACTTTCTAATTGAGATTTTGTACCATATTTCGTTCTAACCGTATCTTGTTGGTTAAACTCTCCTAAGTCATATAAGTCATATGCCCCATACCCTACATCATCGATTCCGAAATCACCTTTATATGCAGGTGGAATCCAAACTGCGGTAATCCCTGCATCAGCTAGCTCATCGGCTTGTCCTTTTAGAAAATTCCAATGGTCTCCACCATTTGGTAGATACCATTCGAAATATTGCATCATCGTACCATTAAATGATGTTGCTGTGGTTGCTTCGTCATTCGCACTGGCACCAATGCCTGGTGTTAAAGTCAATAAGAGACAAAGAATAGAGAAAATAGCGGAAAATTTCTTTAAGTTTTTAAACATATCATATTCCTCCAAGTTATTTTTTAATGCAATTCAAACGATTGCATAAAGATCAAAATAAAAATAAAGCGCTTTCAGTTGGTAAGGTATAACACTTAACAAAACAACTTATTTTTACTTTTTTAAATCCTTTTTATCCCTCCTTATATGAAAATTTTTCTATATTGATAGTTTACTATATTGTGAAAACGTTTTCAATAGTTTTACTTTTTTTTATTTTTAGAGAATAGAGAAAGGTATTGACGAAAACACAAGAATCTATCATAATCATGAAAACGATTGCATTTAAAGAATAAACGGGAATTTGTAGAATATTAATAAGTAGTTAGAAAAAATGGTTGATAAATCACAAATTATTTCTCGAGACAAAGAGGGTACTTGATGACCTAAAATGCAAACGTTTCCATTGTAGTATGGATCATGATAAGGAGGAGAAAAGATGAAACAATTGTTGAGCAAAAGACTTCACAGAAAACTATGGGTTATAGGAATTATGTTCATGTTTACTTTTACTTCTATTTTTACAGGAACACCGGTACAAACGGTGGCAAACGAAATAGAGTCTCCAGGGGACAGTGAAATGAAAGAGAACGTCATACCTGAAAATCATATTCGTATTCATTACCAGCGAACTGATGGTGAATATGAAGAATACGGATTGTGGTTATTCAATGATGTCGTTTCTCCATCAAATGGATGGCCGAGTGGGGCGCTACCATTTACTAATGAACAGCAAGATCATTTTGGTGCATATGTGGATGTTCCTTTGCAGGACAGTGCAAAAAATGTAGGTTTAGTCGTTGTGAATAGGGCTAATGGGGAGAAAGATGGCGGCGATAAACTGATTATGATCGCTACTCCTGAGATGAAGGAAGTCTGGATCAGTGAGGGCTCCGATATGGTACATTTATTTGAACCGGTCATGCTTCCAGATCAAACAATACGTATACATTATGTAAGGGAAGATCAGAACTTTGATGATCTCGGATTGTGGTTATGGGGGGACGTGAAGACTGCATCTGATGCCAATGGAGAGTGGCCTACAGGAGCAACTTCCTTCTCAGATGAGCAGCGTGATGACTTTGGCGCATATGTGGATGTTACGGTACAGGAAACAGCCGCTGAACTAGGTTTTGTAATCGTAAATAAAGTGACTGGAGATAAAGATGGTGGAGATAAAATCATTACAATTTCTCCAGAACAGCAACATTATTGGATGAGAGAAAATGATGATGCGATATATCAAACGCCTTATTGGGAATCTTCTCATAGTCTCCAAAAGTCAGAAATCATATCAGAAAATGAGTTGTTGTTAACGTTAAGCACAACGGAAGAATTACAACCAGAAGAATGGGTAAGTGATCTCGTCATAACGGATGCCAATGAGCAGGTATTATCCATTACAAGTATTGATGTTATCAATGATATTCAACTTAAAATTACACTGGCTTCTATGGATTTGAACCATGTTCCTTTATCTGTTACCCATCAAGGTCAACAAGTTAGTGCAGATATAGGGTGGAGATGGTTAGATGAACAGTATGCTTATGATGGAGATGACTTAGGAGCAACCTATCATGAAGATGGAAGCGCTACCTTAAAATTATGGGCGCCGATGGCAAGTGACGTTGTCGCTCATCTATACGATAAAAATGATGCAACGAAGCAAATTGGAACAGCAGCGTTAACGTTAGGAGAGCAAGGTGTATGGTCTGTTACATTAGAGCCAGCACAATTTGAGCTTTCAGATGTACAGCATTATTTTTATCAATATGAAGTGACAAACAATGGCGTAACTAAAAAGGTGCTAGATCCTTATGGTAAGTCCATGGCTGCTTTTCGTGTGAATAGTAACGGAGAAGTAGGAGCAGATGGGGATGAAGTGGGAAAATCTGCCATTGTAGATTTACAAGGTACAGATCCAAAAGGATATGATTTTGCAAAAATAGATGGTTATGAAAAAAGAGAACACGCGATCATCTGGGAAGTACATATTAGAGACTTTACTTCAGATCCTTCTATCGAAGATGATTTGAATAAAGTGAGATGGGGCAGCTATCAAGCTTTTATCGAAAAATTGGATTATATTAAATCATTAGGTGTGACCCATGTTCAACTTTTACCTGTGATGGCTTGGTATTACGGGGATGAATTAGGTATGGACGAGAGAGAAACGGAATATGCTGCAGCAGGGAATGCATACAATTGGGGATATGACCCTCATCACTACTTTTCACCTGACGGAGCGTATTCGGAGGATGCGGAAGATCCTGAATTAAGAATAAAAGAATTAAAACAACTAATCCATGCGATACACGAAGCAGAAATGGGTGTCATTTTAGACGTGGTGTACACGCATACAGCGAAATCGAGTACATTGAATGACATCGTTCCGGATTACTACTACTGGGTAGATCAAAACGGTAGTTTCGTAGGGGGATTCGGTAACAACTTAGCGACTAATCATAAGATGGCGGAAAAATTAATGGTCGATTCCGTGCGTTATTGGTTTGAGGAATATCGTATCGATGGTATGCGTTTCGATATGATGGGAGATGCAACATATGAAGCAGTACAGCAGGCGTATGATGCAGCTGCAAAAGTAAATCCAAATGCACTATTCATCGGAGAAGGTTGGAGAACGTTCAGTGCTGCGGAAGCAGAACCATCATTAGCAGGATTAGGTGCCACACAAGATTGGATGAATCAGACGAATGATGTAGCCGTATTTTCGGATGAAATACGCAATGAGTTGAAATCTGGTTTTGGTTCTGAAGGAGAGCCGCGTTTTATTACTGGCGGAGCAAGAAATTTGGATGTCATTTTCAATAATATTAAAGGGCAGCCAAGTAATACGCCTGCCGATGATCCAGGTGATATGGTTCAGTACATTGCAGCACATGACAACTTACCACTTTATGATGTCATCGCTCATTCTATTAAAAAAGATCCAGCCATACCAGAGAACAATGAAGAAATTTTAAAACGGATGCGACTTGGAAATACGATGATATTAACATCACAAGGAACAGTATTTTTACATGCAGGACAGGAATATGGTCGCACCAAGCAGTGGTTGTCTGATGACATGCCAGAACAGAAATTTACAGAGCTATTAGATGAGGACGGTAAGTTGATACGTTATATGATCCATGATTCTTATGACTCATCGGATGCTGTCAATCAGTTCGATTGGGAGAAAGCAACGAATAAAAAAGAGTACCCAGCGCATAACCTCACTCGTGCATACACAGAAGGGTTAATCGAACTTCGTCAATACACCAATGCATTTAGACTAGGAGATCAAGCACAAGTAGATACATTAGTGACACGCTTGGAAGCACCTGAAATGGAAGAAGAGGATCTTGTCATTGCATACAAGAATATTGCGACAGACGGAACTGGGGAGTACTACGTGTTCATCAATGCCGATGATAAAGAGAGAACATTGACATTATCTGAAGATCTTTCTAAAGGGAAAGTGATTGTAGATGACGATGAAGCGGGAACTAAAAAAGTGAAGAAGGCTTCAGGATTCACCTTAACGAAAGACAATATAACGTTACAACCATTGACTGCTGTCGTGATACAAATAGAAAGCAAGCAGTTAGAGATGCTTTACACTGGTATGGATAGTACGGATGAAAATAAAGTGCCAGTTGATCAGCAGCAAATCCATTTCTTCTTTAACGATAACGTGAAAGTGAAAAAAGAATCTTGGATTGAAGTGAAGGTCCACGGTGATGTCGTGGACCAGAGTGATTATGTTATCAGTACGAACAATAACGAACTAATCATTACATTACAGGATGAGCTTTGGCATGATGCAGATTACGCTATAAATATTCGAAAGGGAGCATTGCAATCTGAACGTGGAAAGTTGAAGCAGAAGCAAACGCTAACCTCGACGTTTACAACAGAAAAGATGGATGATCGCTACATTGTCATGTATTACGACAGAGAAGAACATGACTATGAAGGATGGGACATTTGGACGTGGTTTACTGGTGCAAATGACGGTGGTGTTGCCTTTAGTGAACTCACGGAAGACAAAACTGCGAAAGCAATCATCCCTATCGGACCAGAAGCAACCAATGTAGGATTCAAGTTAAGGCAAGGTGGATTGGATAGTACCGGTGAATGGAATGATTGGCTGAATGTAGATATCGATGCAGATCGCAGCGTGACTACGGATGTTCGTAATTACGTGACAAAAGTGTTTGTACAACAAGAGGAGTTTGATATTACAACGTTACCTGCAGTAACGGGACCCGTGATGGAAGATGGTAATATTACGTTTTATTACCGTGATGAAGCGATGTATGCCAAAGATAAATTAAATACGTTATCCCTGCAAGTACAAGTGAAAAACTTACAGACTGATGAAGTACAGGTAATGGACATGGAGTATCATTCCGATGCCCAATACTTCCATAGTGAATTAGCAGATCTGGAAGAAGGGGAATACGAATATGTGTTTCTTGTCACACGAGGGAATACCACTTATACGATGCTAGATCCTTATGTCAATGACGGGACACGTTCTACTTTCCGTTATGCGCAGCCAGAGATCAATTTTCAACCTGTCTTATCGAAAAATACGCTTTCTTATGATGAGAATGTACTGTTAAAAGTGGATATGTTGAATGCAGATGCTACCTTTGAACTAGCTGACATGTACGTGGACTTAAGTGAGCTTGGTGGAAATGAACATACAGCTATTAACACAGAAATAAACGAAATTGCGTTTGGTGTACATGACGATATACCGATGGGAGAAAAAAATATTACTGTGACGATAGTAGATGCTTACGGGAATAAAATAATGCAGCCCATACCGATTGAAGTGGTGTCTTCCCCATCTCCCACTGATGCTGGTTGGGATGAATCTATTATTTACTTCGTCGTTACTGATCGATTTGCCGATGGAGATGAAATGAATAATGGGTCAGAGATGCATAGTGATGAAGCAGCAACAACGTTAGAACGATACCGTGGAGGAGATTTCCAAGGTTTAATCGACAACATGGACTATTTGCAAGAGCTTGGCATCAACACGTTATGGATCACTCCTGTAGTAGATAACGTAGATCATAACATTAACCCAGAAATCGATCATTTCGGTTATCATGGCTACTGGGCAAAAAATTTCGAAGCCATTGATGAGCATTTAGGTAAAGAAGAGAAATTTATGGAATTTATTGATGCTGCTCATGAAAAAGGCATGAAGGTCATGGTAGATGTCGTGTTAAATCACGCTGGTTATGGCTTAAAAGAAACTGATGCAGCCGTTGAAGGCATTACTGCTGAAGATAAAGCCAGATTCGCAGGTATGTTTAGAGGAGAGGGAGATATTGTGCCCGGAGATCCTTTTCGAGATGAATTAGCGGGATTGCCTGATTTTAAAACAGAAGATCCAGCGGTGAGAGCACAAGTCATAGCATGGCAAACGGAGTTAGTGGAGAAATATAATATAGATTACTTCCGTATTGACACATTGAAACATATAGAAGATGAGACTTGGATTTCATTGAAAAATGAACTTACAAAGATCGATCCAACGTTCAAAATGATCGGAGAGTACTACGGTGGTGGCGTGTATAACCAAGAGGGATATTTGAATAGCGGCATGATGGATTCGTTGTTAGACTTCGATTTTAATGAACAAGCACGTGACTTTGTAAATGGTGAAGTAACATTGGTAAACCAATTTCTACAAGAGCGAAACCAAATGATCGATAATAAAGCGACTTTGGGGCAGTTTTTAAGCAGTCATGATGAAAATGGATTTTTGTATGAAATGGACGGAGATGAAGGTAAGCTGAAAGTAGCTGCGGCTTTACAAATCACAGCAAAAGGGCAACCTGTCATTTATTATGGTGAAGAACTAGGGAGAACAGGGCAAACGGCTGATTTTTCTCAAGGTATTTATTCAGAAAATCGAACCGATATGCCATGGGGACAAGTGGAAATACAAAAAAATGAAGAACATAGTTTGCTTAATCACTACAAGAAGCTACTTGAAATTCGCAATGAATATAGTCACATCTTCGCTAAAGGGACGAGAGGCAGCGTTGTAGGCAATGACGAACTAGGATATCTGGTGTTCGATCGTCAGTATGAAGGTAAATCGTTAATGATTGGGTTAAATGTAACAGACAAAGAGCAAGAAGTTACCTTGACCGGAGACAGCCCTGTTGGAACAGTATGGTATGATGAATATAATGATATGCAGTATACCGTTCAACAAAATCAACAGCTGGTCGTTACTATACCTGGAAAAGATCAAGGCGGTACGTTCATACTATCTTCCAAGGCTATGGGAGAAGGACAGTAAATAGCATGAAAGAACATGAATGACTGTCTTGCATGCATCATGCTATAGATAGATGATAAGGCATAAATCGCTACAAATGAAACTTCATTCTGTACTAGGTTATGTCGAGCAGCACGCTTTGTTATGGTGCTGCTCTATCTATGTTATAGCGCTGTTTCGTCATATGATGTAACGACACTGGGTGAGTACAATAAGGAGCTGAATTGCTATGACCCATATGATATGTAAACCCGTAACGTTTTACTCTCCTGTATTAAACGCTAGAAAAACCTACTATGTCTATCTTCCACTTGATTATGAACATAGTAAGGAGCGATATCCCGTTCTCTATTTGCTGCATGGTAGATTCGGTTCAGAAATAGATTGGGATAGCAAAGGATTGGCAAATGAAACGATTTCGAACATGATAGAGCAAAATCAATTTCCTCCTTCTATCGTGGTGATGCCGAATGATGGTGGTCATGATCAAGGTACATATTATATGAACTGGTTTAATGGAGATGGTAACTTTGAAGACTATATCATTCAGGATCTTATTCCAGAAGTAGAAGAACAATTCCGTACAAAACCAACAAGAGCCATTGCTGGACTTTCGATGGGAGGATTTGGGGCACTTTATTTCACCTTGAGATATCGTAAGTTGTTTACTGCAGGGGCAAGTTTGTCTGGTGCTTTTTCAGATCAACTGGAATGGTTAGGTGAGGAAATATATGAACAAATCTTTGGTCCAGTGAATGGATTGTACGCACAGGAACGAAGTTTAATATACTGGATTAAAACATACAGCAAAGATACGCTCCCTCCCTTATATTTTAATTGTGGCAAAGAAGATTTTGTTTACCCTGTCAATGAGAAGTTAGCGTCTTTTTTAGAAAAGGAAAAGTACCCCTTTCAGTATGATCGTTTTTCTGGGGATCATGACTGGGATTATTGGAGTAAACATCTTTCAGAAGCGCTGAGCTTTATTCATCCTTATTTACGATAATGTTATTGTTTTAGAATAGTAAAATGGAATGCTCAAGAAGTAATCGCAAATCTTAGTTGTAACATAGATTTGCGATTATTTTTTAACGATATGACTTGTCACAGAGATTGTTCGTTGGTGTACTAGATTTGAAAAACGTTCCTTGTTTGAATTGTGCTAATAATATATTTTTATTCACAACAAATACACCTGCTAAAATAAAAATCGAACCGATGATGGTTTCCACATATAATGCTTCATCTAAAAATATATAACCTAAAATAAGTGCGATAAGCGGTGAAACATATAACCACGTAGCAGGGAAAATAGGGTTTGTTTTTGAGATGAGCCAGTAAAACAATCCAGCACCAATGATGGAACCTACAAAAATTAAATACAGCAGGGCAAGCATGGCATTCGCATTAGCGAATGAGGTTAACGTCGGAGCTTCCGTAATGAAGGAGAAAAGGATTAAGCCTAACCCTCCATAAAACATCTGTATCCCATTGAGGAGAAATGGTGATGTCCCCTCAAATTGCGCAAACGTTTTTTTAACAAAAATGGAACCTAATCCATAAAAAAACATCCCTACGATAACAGCAGCACAACCTAAAAACCAATAAAACGAAGCATCAAATTCTAATGCAGGCATACATATAATCCCTACACCTAGCATGGCCAGAACAAGTGCACTGCTTTTTTGCATATCTAATTTTTCTTTGTTGATATAGGCTTGCATAAAGTACATCATCATCGGTCCAAAAGCAGCTAAAATAGCGGCTAACCCAGAGCTAATATATTGCTCTGCCCAATATAACGTAGAGAATGTCATAAATGTAAGGCAGAATCCGATAAACATCATTTGTTTATTTCTTAAGATAGAAATAATGTTGTGGTTTTTGAAAGCATACCATAACAGAACCAATAATGCTGCTGTCATAAATCGTAATCCAGCGAACATGAGCGGTGGTGCACCGGCTTCAATTCCTAATTTAATCCCCAAAAAGGTAGTGCCAAAAATAATGCACACTATAATGTAGCTGAGTATAATCATCATGTATTCCTCCTCTTGTTGTAATGACTATAGTGTAAAATGGAGTTAACAGCAAAACGAGATAGTTAACAGTAAATCGAGATGGTTAACAGTTCGGGAGAAATGACGTATTATTTTTGTTACAATAAGTTTAGATCGATGAAAAGGAAAATGGATGAAGGAAAATCATAAGAGGTGATGGTCATGTTGATTCAAATTGAACCAAACAGCAAAGTTGCAGTCAGTGATCAAATATATGATCAATTATCAAACAAAATCCGTTCTAAGTTGTTACCAGCTGGCGAACAGTTACCATCTTTACGTAGCCTAGCAAAAAAACTAAATGTAAGCTTCATTACAGTGAACAAAGCATACAAAAAATTAGAGAAAGAAAAATTAGTTTATATTAAACATGGAAAAGGGGTTTTTGTTGGAGGGAAGTCATCAGAAAAGTATGAAATGGATTCCCCTTATGATTGGCAACATAACATAGCGCATTCACTGGTAAAAAAACCATTTTTGCTTAAACTTAAACCGAGTAGATACCCACTTTCCCATTCCGTTGTACACCATGGACTAATTCCTACCGCATATATAGCAGATCAAATGGATACGATGTTACAAAAAAATAGAGAAATTTTAGCTATATATAGTCCTATACAAGGAGATGATCATTTAAGACACGAGATTTCCACTTACCTGTATAAGCAAAGTAGGTTGAAAGTTGATCCTCAGGATATGATCATTACTTCAGGGACACAGCAAGCTATAGAAATCATTACAAAAACATTTATTCGTTATGGTGACACCGTTATCACACAATCACCAACGTATGCGACTTCTATCGATGTGTTTTTGAATCAAGGAGCTAATGTAGTATCAGCTGCATCCGATGAGCAAGGCATGATATTAGAACAATTGGAAAAATTGTGCATCAAGCTGAGACCCAAATTGGTTTATGTTAATCCAACTTTTCAAAATCCCACTGGAGCTGTATGGAGTATTGAACGACGAATGGAGTTAATTCGCTTAGCTGAACAGTATCACTTTATTATTATGGAGGATGATCCTACGAGTGAAATTTATTTTGATGATGTTCCACCACCCCCATCGATAAAACGATTTGATCAAAGTGGCCACGTTATTTACCTAAAAGGTTTTAGTAAAATATTAGCACCTGGTGTAAGGACGGGTGTGATGGTAGCAAATGGTCCAATTTTAAACTTATTGCTTACTGCTAAAACAACGATGGACTTAGGAACACCGTTTTTGTTACAGAAGGCCATCTTACCTTTTTTAAGTACGAAAAGAATGATAGATCATTTAGAAAAGCTTAGAACGGCTTTACAATTACGTCGTGACAGGGTGCAACAAATCATAAATCAAACCTTAAAAGTGGAATTTACATATCATACGGTTTCTGGTGGATTAAATTTATGGCTAGCTTTACCTGAATGGTTGAATACGGATGAGTTACTTCATCAGACAATGCAAGAAGGGATTTCCTTTTTACCAGGATCGGTTTGCTATCCGAATGAACGAGAGTATAATCACTTGCGGATTAGTTTTTCCATCCTTTCTGAAAAAGACATGGACTATGCAGTCCAAAGGCTTTGTGAGCTTATTAACGAGCATGCATCTGCAAAACTGTAATAAAGCTCACCTTATAGGATGTTCATATAAAACAACTTTTTTAGCCAACGGTTCAACCGTTTTCTTCAAAAAATAGGTTAAATAATATATTGAATAAAGATGGTAGCTAATCCAAAATAGACGGTTAAAGAAAAAATATCATTAAGGGTGGTAATGAGTGGTCCTGAAGCAATAGCTGGATCAATTTTTAACTTGAATAAGAGAAGTGGGATCATTGTCCCTGCTAACGTGCCAATAATAAGGGTTAATAAAAGTGAAACCCCAGTGATGACACTTAAGATAAAGTTTCCTTGCCATACAAACGTGATAGCGGCAATCAAAATACCACAAACAAGACCTAATATAAGCCCTACACCGATGTCACGCCAAACAAGATTAAAAATCGTCTTGCGATCCATATGTTGTGAAGCAATACCCCGAATAACAATACCTAACGACTGTGTTCCTGTATTCCCTGTCATCCCCGCAATCATTGGCATAAAGAAGGCTAGTGCAACGACTTTATCCAACGTAGCTTCATAAGAGGCAATGACACTACCAGAAAGTAGACCTAAAAATAATAAAAGAATAAGCCAAGGTAAGCGACGTAAGGAGGCCGTAAGGGCATTGGTAGTAAAATCGATGCTATTTTTACCTGTTGCAGATAACTTTTCAACGTCTTCATTGGCTTCAATCACGATAACGTCAATGATATCATCAACGGTAACGATGCCGACTAATTTTTGCTCATTATCAATAACAGGTACAGCAATAAAGTCATAACGTCCGATCGTTCTTGCTACTTCTTCTTGGTCCATATCATCAGGAACAGAAATAACCCGTGAGTACATAATGTTATGTATCGTTTCGTTGATGTCAGCTAGCAATAAATCACGATACGATACGACACCAACTAGCTGCTTCTGATCGTTTAACACATAGAGATAATAAATATTTTCAGCATATTCCGCAAATGCTTTCAACTTGTCTACTGCTTCGCGGACGGAATAGTTTTCCCGTATCCATACGAAGCGGTTTGTCATAATACCCCCTGCTGTTTCACGTGGATACTGCATGAGGTCTTTTACATTTTTGGATTCTTCTGCTTCCATGGAGCCTAGAAATTGTTCCGTCTGATCGTTAGATAATTCATTCAGTAGATCAGCCAAATCGTCATTTTCCATAATATCCATGATTTTGGAGGCTCTCTCAATGCCTAGTAAAAGAAAAATGTTAAGCTGCTGTTCATACTCCAGCTCTTGAATGAGATCCGCTAGCAATTCTGCCTCTAAACTTGTAACAAATTTTGCACGATGTTTGGTAGGTAAGTTGCGATAAATTTCTGCAATGTCATACGGTTGAAATTCTTCTAAATAAACATGTAGTCCATGATGATGAGGTTCCTTTAATAGTTTAATGACATGCAGCAAGGAGTCCTCTAAATTTAATGGTTGCGTCATGCATATCACCTCAATTATATTTCATAGAATAAGTAAACCCACTACGATAGTTGAACAGATCCCTCTTAAGATCATATCATAATGGTAGTGGGTTATCGTGTAAAAAAATTGAAAATTACATCCGTCTAAGTAACGTACATGGCAAGTTCCACGTCACTATTTTATACATTGCATGCGCTTGCCTAAGTATTAAGTTTCATTTTTTATTTGTGAAAAAAATCACGTTCTTGTTTCAGATGTTATTTAAAATTTATTCATGATTAAATCATGCCGTCGTTTATTTTCCTAAGAACGACGTGAACATCCAATTGTGCTTTTCAAGACTTTGATAGATAGCGAGCAGCATGTCCCCTGTTGCTTCATCTCCTAATTCACCAGCTATTTCAATACCAGCCTTTAACTCTTCTATCATGGTATCAAAATCATCTTTGATACATTGTACCATTTGTTCAGCTGACTCGTTACCCTCTGCTTCTTGAATAGATGACATTTCTAACGCTTCGCGCATCGTTGCGACAGGCTTCCCTTTTAGAGCAAGTAGACGTTCCGCTAAATCATCAATGTACGTTGCGCCTTCTGTGTATAGCTCTTCGAATTTGTCATGCAACGTATAAAATGCTGGACCCTTAACAAACCAATGAAAATTATGTAGCTTCATGTACAGTACAGACCAGTTTGCTACTTGCTTGTTTACAATTTCAATTAAGTTGTTTTGCGACATGATAGTAGCTCCTTTGATTACAGTTTTTGTTTTTCATCTATAATTTTACACTAATTTCATTCCACATGAAATAGGGTTTCATGTTACAGGCATGTTTATACATAGCTTTATACAAAAATAACCTTGACGTAATGTGCTTCATGTTTTAAAGTAAACATAATTAATATGAAACTCTTTTATCAAGAGCAGGTGGAGGGACTGGCCCGATGAAACCCGGCAACCGACATTTCCTGGGAAATGCACGGTGCTAAGTCTTGCAGAGATGCTGTATCTCTGACAGATGAGAGAGGCTGAACGTGAACTTGTTAAGCCTTTCTTTTCATGAAGAGAGGTTTTTTTGTTATATACACACCCTCTTCATTGATTGTAATAAAACCGTTTGAGTGATGGAATAAAAATGGAGGAAGGTGATTGTATGCCGATTAAAATTCCCGATCATTTACCGGCAAAAGAAGTATTATCTAAAGAAAATATTTTTGTGATGACCGAAACGAGGGCTTATCATCAAGATATTAGACCACTCAAAGTGGCTATTGTGAATCTGATGCCTACAAAAGAAACGACGGAAACACAGCTACTCAGATTAATCTCAAACACACCGCTTCAAGTAGATCCAGTATTATTGCATACCAAAACATATCATTCTAAACATACTTCGCAGGAACATTTGCAACAATTTTATAAAACTTTTGATGATGTCAAATATGAGAAGTTTGATGGGATGATTATTACGGGGGCACCAGTCGAAACACTTCCTTTTGAAGAAGTTGAATATTGGGAAGAGTTAAAAAGTATTATGACTTGGTCTAAAGATCATGTTATTTCTACCATGCATATTTGTTGGGGAGCCCAAGCAGGGCTGTATCATCACTATGGGATACGCAAAGTGGCATTACCTGAGAAAACATTCGGTGTTTTCCCTCATGAAGTTGCAAAAAAGAATGTGAAGTTGTTGAAAGGCTTTGACGAAACATTTTATGTGCCACAGTCTAGACATACAGATATTTTGAAAGAAGATATAGAACAGCATGATAGATTAGAAATTTGGTCTGAGTCACAGGAGAGCGGGGTATATATTGTTGGAACAGATCATGGTAAACAAATTTTTTTGACAGGCCACCCAGAGTATGATGTCAATACGCTGCAATGGGAATATGAGCGAGATGTGCAAAAAGGGATGGATGTAAAGTTACCTTCAAACTATTTTAAGCACGATGATCCGAAACAACCTCCAATCGTTACTTGGAGAGCGCATGCAAATGTTTTATTTTCTAATTGGTTGAACTATTACGTATATCAAGTGACGCCTTACGATTGGAGTATTTAATGTCAAACCTATTGGCATATCGTAATGATTTATAGGGGGGAGAGAGAATGAAAATAGAAAGTAAGTTAGCACAAATTGGCTCTACTGTTGATACAAAAACAGGCGCTGTTAATTTTCCTATTTATTCATCAACGGCATTTCGTCATCCTGGATTAGGAAAAAGTACGGGATACGATTACATTCGTACACAAAGCCCTACCAAACAAGTATTAGAAGAAGCATTCTCAGAGTTAGAAGTAGGAGATGCTGCTTTTGCATGTAGTTCAGGTATGGCTGCATTGCAAACGGTGCTCTCTTTATTTTCACAAGGAGATCATCTCATTGTTTCCTTGGATTTATATGGTGGTACATATCGTTTGTTGGAACAAATTATGTCTAGGTTTGGTATTACGACGACTTATGCAGACATGCGAAGTATAGAGCAACTAGAATCACTATACCAACCCAATACAAAAGCATTGTTAATCGAGACACCGACAAATCCACTGATGATGATTACAGATATTGCAAAAGTCAGTGCTTGGGCCAAAGAGAAAAATATATTGGTGATGGTGGATAATACACTACTCACTCCTTTTTTCCAACAACCGTTAAAGCTTGGTGCTGATATTGTTGTCCATAGTGCTACGAAATATTTGGGAGGCCATAACGATGTGCTCGCAGGGTTAATAGCAGTGAAAGGAGAGAAGTTGGCAGAAGAGATAGCTTTTCTTCACAACTCCATTGGCGCTGTACTTAGTCCCCATGATTGTTACTTGTTGATGCGTGGGATGAAAACACTCGCACTTAGAATGGAAAGACACCAGCATAACACACAAAAAATTGCGGAATATTTACAAACTCACCCGTTGATTACCGATGTGTATTATCCAGGTTTGTCTTCTCATCCCGATTATGAAATACAAAAAAAGCAGGCAACAGGGAACACAGGTATATTTTCATTTAAAGTAAAACATGAAAGTATGATCGCGCCTATATTAGAACATCTTACCCTCATTGCTTTTGCAGAAAGTTTAGGCGGAGTCGAATCGCTAATGACGTATCCAGTGATGCAAACCCATATGGATATTCCAGAAGAAATCCGCAATCAAATTGGTGTAGATCATACATTGCTTCGCTTCTCTGTTGGAATAGAGCATGTAGATGATTTAATTGCAGACTTAGCTCAAGCATTGGACAAAGCGAAGGAAGCTTGTTCATCAATATGAAGTATAAATAATAAATCAAACATCAAAATAGATGAATGAACCAAATTAAAAAGTAAATATAAATGAACAAAGCACTGTCCTAAACAGTAAAGTAACGTTCTCCAAAAAAGTTAGAGTAAAAAATAGCTTTTGCGGGGAATGCCTATGCTGCTAAAGGGCAGTTTTTTTGCGTAAAAATGGGCGATGAATTTTATGTTATGAAGAGCTTTTTTGCAGTAAGCATCATATGGTGAAGTATGGATGATGGGTATTCATCATTAACATTTGACAGGATGGTGTTTTGCTTGAGTAAGTATCGTTTTGCGATTATTAAGAGTAAATGGGATAAAGCGAGATTATTAGCACAACATAATGAACTAAAAGCATATATTCCGGAATCAAGAAAGCTGACCTTACGCCATTTGCGCTACATGTTATTAAAGCATAAAACAGTTTACGTTAAACCGATTAGAGGTTCGAATGGCAACGGTGTGATGCGTGCACAATACAAACCAACAGCAAACTTTAAATTTCAATTTCAGATTGGAAATAGGACCAGAAGATTTAAATATTTAAAGGCCATGTACGTGGCGTTAAAAAGTAGTGGACTGAAAAGACCGTATATTATTCAAAAAGGAATACCTTTACTTCGTTACTATAATAAAATCAGTGATGTTCGTGTCATGGTTCAAAAAACAGTAAAAAAGGAATGGAAAGTAACAGGAATCGTTTGTCGCTCTGCTCGTGACAAAAAAATTATTACGAATGCAAGTAAAGGAGCAAAAGTACTTTCATTGCAAGAATTATTAAAGGGAGCAAACAAAGTAGAACAATATGAAGAAGTAAAAACCAAGTTAGAAGAAGTGGGAATCAAAGTAGCTACTATCCTTCATCGAAAATATCCGAAGTTGGGCGAATTAGGATTAGATATAGGATTAGACGATCAATTACATCCATGGATCATAGAGGTGAATACAAAACCTCTCATTAGAGTGTTTCATAAATTAGGAGATAAAAAAATTCTCAAAGAAATAAAAAGTGTCAGACGCGCTTACATCAAAATGATTGAAATAAATGAAAGTGAACATACTAATGAAAACGAAGGGCAGTATAAATCCAATGATTGAGGAGCTGCAATCGCAAACATGATTGTAAGTAGTCTAAGGTTTATCTATGTATGTTTACTCATCAGTTTAGCTGCCGGCTGTAGTTTCTTAACTGCACCGGCAGATTTGTTGACTGCACCAAAAGTAGCTACGAACTTGCAAAATTTAAGAGAATCCGTGACGACTTTATTACCGGATGGAGCAAAATTAACCATTCCTACGCAATCCAAATGGATTGGCTCTATTCAAGAAATAGATGTGTATGGAGATGAAGCAAATGAAGCTATTGTATTTTATAAACAAGAAGAGTTGCTGCATGTTGGAGTCCTTGTATTGGAAAAGATCGAAGAAAACTGGACACTAGTGCATCAAATTGAACAAGTTGGCTTCGAATTAGAAAGGGCAATATTTCAAGATATTACAGGGGACGGGCAAAAAGAAATGCTCATAGGTTGGGGCGGAGGAACAGAAGTGAGTTATGGTTTTTCTGCTTATACGTTTGATAACAGCGATGTGCGAGATATAGGAAGTTTAACCTATACGGATATCGTCATCGCAGATTTGGATGGAGATAATGTAGACGACCTGCTTTCATTTCAATTAGACAGTGAAACATCTTCTGGTTTTGCGTCTTATTACCGTTTTTCATCTGAAACAGAGGAATTAGAGTTAGTAAATGAAGTTGAATTATACGGTGATGTTACTGGATATAGCCAAATGATAGTGGGAAAAGCTTCATTCGATAAGACGGGAGTTTTTTTAGAATTAACAGCAGGTGATGTTGCGCATTATACTGCACTATTATTAGCGATGGATGGCCAACTACAAGATGTGTTCGCGACATC
The DNA here is from genome assembly GCF_004115085.1 of Longirhabdus pacifica. Lineage (GTDB taxonomy): Bacteria > Bacillota > Bacilli > Paenibacillales > DSM-105158 > Longirhabdus > Longirhabdus pacifica. The sequence continues at coordinate 165,229 of NZ_QXJP01000006.1, forward strand.
GGAACAATCAGAAGAAGAAAATATTCGCTACAAGCCTATTCCGACGATGAGTATGGATGTGAATGAAGATGGGATTATAGAAATGGACACGCTCGTCATTCCATCTAATACCGATGATGTATCGTTGAATGAGAGAGAATTGATTCATCGTTGGATGCAATGGGACGGAGATAACAAGCTCGTAAGAGTGCAGGAAAGTGTTATCGATAGTAAAGCAGGCTATCGCTTTGACTTTCCGACATTTTGGTGGGATAACATTACGTTAATTAAAGAAGGAGAGCAGGACATCGTCATTCAGTATTTTAACCCTAGTACACAAGAGCAGGCCGAGCTATTAAAATTACAAGCTTATTCCCTTACCAACTGGAGGGCGGAGAAAGAAAATTTACAACAAAATCAACAAACGTTTGTGGAACTGGGTTCAAGAAGAGATACAATGGTTATTGCTATTATGGCATCCATACCATATGATCTTTCACCACCGGCTCTGGCTGAATATAAAAATATGATGTTAGATGAAGAAACGATAAAAAAAAGCTTTCACTGGACGAATTAGTGCAATGATGTGGACAGGAGGTTGCTCTAATGAAAGTGTTAATTGTAGAGGACGAAACAGCGATACGGCATTTTATTGCGATCAATTTAAGACGTGAAGGAATAGATGTTATTGAAGCTTCTAACGGAGAAGAAGCACTGAAGATGGCATTGATAAACGAAAATAAAGATATAGATATTGCTGTATTAGATGTGATGCTACCTACTATAACGGGTTTTGACGTTTGCATTAAACTTCGTAAGCATCATGCCAATATGGGTATTATTATGCTCACAGCAAAGGGGGAGGAGCAGGATAAAATAAAAGGATTAGAGCTTGGGGCAGATGATTATATCATCAAACCTTTTAGCCCTGCTGAGCTGGTCGCGAGGGTGAAAGCATTACAACGGAGGAGAACTCCTGCCGTTAATGGAGAAAAGGTAGAAACGTTATATTCGGGTCCGTTTACTTTAGCGATGAAAGAACACAAATTGTACAAGCACGACATAGAAATGTATTTGACACCAACGGAATTTCATATGATGAGTCTGTTTATTCAACATCCAAATGAAAACATAAGCAGAGATGAAATTTTAAATGAAGTATGGGGTAGAAATTACATAGGGGATCTAAAGATTGTAGATGTAAACGTAAGAAGGCTGCGGAAAAAAATTGAAGAAGATGCATCCAAACCTAAGTATATTCAAACCATCTGGGGTTACGGGTACATATGGAAAGAGGAATAGCATGTGACTAGCATTCGAAGTAGGATCGTATTCAGTTTTATGCTCATTATTCTTTTTATCATTATTTTGCTGCAAATACTGTTTATTATGACGATGGAAAATTATTATTATGAAAGCGTGAGACGAGAACTTAATCATAATGCTAAAACGGCATCATTTTATTTAGAACGGTATTTACCTCAGGCATCCTTATACGAGCAAGCGTTATTTATGAGAGATAGTGTGTTTGTTAGACCGTATATTCGCATGGAAGTACTTAATTTAGACCTTATTAAAATGATGGACTCCTACGGGTTTTATGTAGAGTCTACATCCCTTTCACCAGATGTAGAGGAAGCCATAGAAGGTGGAAGATCGATATGGATTGGTAAGGATGAAATGACTGGGGAAAAAATATTGTCTATTTCTGCACCAATACGTCAGTCTAAAAAAAAAATAGGCATTATTCGCTATACCACTTCTTTAGCATTAATAGATAAACAAATTGCCCAAATTACATTCATTACTTCTGCCATTGCGTTTGTCATTGTTATGGTGTCCCTTCTCATTAGTCTGTACCTTTCTAAAACGATAGTAAAACCTATAAAAGAAATTAACAACGCCGCGATAACAATGGCAGAAGGTAATTTCCAATTGTCCATTGTGAAACGATATAATGATGAAATTGGACAACTTGCAGAAACGTTAAATTTTATGGCAAAACAAATATTGAAAAATGAAAAGTTGAAAAAAGACTTTATATCTTCCATTTCACATGAACTAAGAACACCACTTACTTCGATCAAAGGTTGGAGTGAGACGATGATAACAGGTGATTTACACAATAAAGAAGAAACGAAGCAAGGCTTACTCATTATATCCAAAGAAACAGATCGCTTGTCTGCATTAGTAGAAGACTTACTTGATTTTTCTAAGTTGCAGTCGGCACAATTAACATTGTCTAAAACACCGATGAATGTCATCGAATTGCTGCAAGAAGTGTTTCATCAGTATGTGATGACTGCTAAACAGAAAGAGATTGCAATTACACTTCAATACGTTAAAGACTCCATCATTCTGATAGCAGATTACAATCGCTTGAAGCAAGTACTGATTAACGTCATTGATAATGCGTTAAAACATACGCCTCAGGGAGGTGATATTATAATTGAAGTGGAAGATAAAGCAGAGTACGTGATGATTTATGTTCGTGATACAGGGGAAGGAATATCCCAAGAAGATTTGGCACATGTGACCGAAAAATTTTATAAAAATAGTCCACATACCGCCGGCAGTGGACTAGGTCTGGCCATTTGTAAAGAGCTGATGGAACTACATGGAGGTTCATTATTAATTGAAAGTATATTAGGACAAGGTACCGTTGTAGGTATACGATGTCCTAAACATCATGCATAAGATGAATGAACGTGTTCAATCAACTTATTACCGCAATGCATAAGATGAATGTATTTAAAAAATGTATCATTCATGACTTGCGGCTGCTACGATGGCATCCCAAGTTGTTTTCACATCATCTTCTGTTGTAATCCAGTTACTTACAGCGATGCGAATAGCAGGTATGCCTTGGTATACAGTAGGTGTTAAAAACGTTTTTCCACTGCCATTTAGCTTGACCAGAAATTGATGAATGGTTTCTTTTGTAATATTTTTTTGATCTAGCGTAAAGCAAACAATGTTTAAATGCACGGGAGATAATAAAGTAAATAACTTCGATTTTTTTATTTTTTCACCAAATAATGAAGCGATGCGGCAATGTCGTTCTACAATGTCGATATAACCTTCTTTTCCATATGCCATGAGAGCAAACCAGACAGGTAGCGCACGTAAGCGTCTGGAATTTTCAGGGGTATAATCGATCATCGAAGGTTCATGACCTAAATAAGGAGCTGCATTATAGAATACTTCGTATTGCAGTGCTTTATGTTTCGTAAGTTGTATAGCGGAATCGTAAGGCACATTTAACCACTTATGCGCATCAATGGTGATGGAATCTGCTTTCTCTATTCCCGATAACATAGCTTGGTAGCGAGGAGAACATGCAGCAATGCCGGCAAAAGCAGCATCTACGTGCAACCAAAAAGGATATGCTTCTTTTAACGCTAGTAGCGCATGCAAATCATCGCTGTCGCCAGTATTGACGGTACCGCAATTGGCAATCACAATGCATGGTGTTCCGTTTAATTTTTGTAGTTGTTGTTCTAGCAATGGGATGTCAATCGCTTCTCTATTCTCTTGTTTCGGTATGACTTGTAATTGTTTTCTCCCTATTCCAAGCATAGATATTGCCTTGTAGATGGAAGAATGAGGAGTTGCACTCAGTATGGGAAAGGCGTTTAAGTGAAATAAGCCCTCTTCTGCTACGTTAATACCTTGTTGTTTTGCTAACCACTGCCTTCCTACTGCTAGACTGACAAAGTTCGCCATCGTTGCACCACTAACAAACGAAGCATATAAGGAATCAGGTAAATCTAATAGTTGCTTAAATAATGATAATGCTTCTTGTTCTATGACGTATTCCACATCTCCTTGATTCCCGCCCATTGCATTTTGATCATAAATACTACTTAACCAATCTCCAGCAATGGATGCCGGTGTCGCACCACCTGTGACAAAGCCGAAATAACGAGGGCCTGCTGTCGCTTTAAGGTCCTGATTGAATTTTTGTATAAAATACTGCAACGTTTGTTCTCCACCTAATCCGTTAGCAGGTAAAGTCTCATGCTCTTTATGTTGACTGACAGGGGACACAACGTGATCAGCGATTTGATCATAATGGGAAACACTATGGTGTTTTACTTGCTCTAAAAGAGCCTGAAATTGCAATTTATCATGTTCTAAATGTGGATGCATCAAGATTTCCTCCTATGATATGATTTGCTGCATCTTAACATGTGGGAGTGTATAACAGTCAAATGATAAGATTAACAGTGCGATACAAAAAATGTTCCCTGCTTATGTAAACAGGGAACAAGATGATGACAGTATCATATCTGTTATTTGTTTTTTATGATGTGGTTTACTTTTGAAGTGGAACTTTATAGGTGGTATAACCTGTTCCGCCGAAGATGTCACTATAAACGTTGTTACGGATGTATAGATGTTGATCTCTTATTTCTGTTTCTATTTCGATTTCTTCCCCATTCAGCATTGCCATCTTTTCATAAAGCACGTATTCTAACATTTGGTCATCTTTTTGTAACGTCACTTTCATTGTAGGTTCATCCCACTTCACTTCTACTCCGAGGGAATCGCTAGTAGCTCTTACAGGAATCATATCTTCACTTTCAAATGTTTCAAGATCATATTCCGCTGCAAAGGATTCAGATTTTGCAGAAGTTTCGAATGTTACAGTCACGTCTTCTTCAATTGAGGCAAATGTCCAGTTTCCATCCGCACTTGGGTTAATAGTTTCATTTTCAATAATGTAATTAATAATAATTTGACGATTTTCATCAGGAGAATCAATGACAACTTTGTCTTCGCTACCTAAGTTAGGAAAGCTTCCGCCACCGAATGCACGGTAGTTGTTCGTTGCTACGATAAATGATTGTTCTAAATCAATCGGTTTGCCATCGTATTGAAGATTGACAATACGATTTGCTCCCTCATTAATGATTTCACCTGTGCTGTTGTCATATTTTGCAGGTTGAGTAATATCAATTTCGTACGTTACACCATCGATGACATCGAAATTATACGTTGGGAATTTTTCATTTTTAATATGCTGCGGTGCTGTTGTGTTGACATCGATTTGATTAAATTGGCCTGCGGACATCTCTAGCCATTCTTTCACTTCTGCTCCTGTGAGCATAACTGCTTTAAATGTGTTCGGATAAACGTATAAGTCTGCCACGTTTTTGACTGCGATTGTCCCTGCTTCCATGTCTGTATAATTATTTGGATCTCTATAACCGGATTTAAACGGTGCAGCAGCAGACAATACAGGCATACCATCGTATTCTGTACCTTGAATATATTTCTCAGCGTACCAACGTTGAGCGTTATTTACAATTTGAACCGACGGATCATCTTGTATAAGCGCAAAGAAACTGTTGATAGGTGCGGTCGTTGTACCTACTGGTCCTCTTATGTAAGTTAACGTATGCTCATGATCGTCTTTTAAAGCATCGATGATGTCCTGATCTGCATCAACTAAAGACCCTTCATTTCTGTCGTATATTGCAAGGTTTGTACTTTGACTGTCTACGACTACCCATTCCCCATCTACTTCTTCAAGTTTTAAGTCAATGATGCCTAGGTGATTTCCCCAGTACCCTGGCATGACAGAAGCAACTCCATTAATCGTGCCTTTTTCAATATTAACGCCTTCTACATCACTATATTCTTCACTTGGAAACAGACGATGAGAATGACCGAACAAAATGGCATCTATGCCTTCTATTTTACTCAGATCTGCTACGGCATTTTCTGTATTCCCACTTATAGAAGATATACCAGAATGAGGAATGGCGACGATGATATCTGCACCTTCTTCTTTCATTTTAGGGATATACATTTCTGCGGTTTCTATCATACTTTTTGCAATGACTTGTCCTTCTAGGTTACTTTTATCCCAAGTCATAATTTGTGGAGGGACAAATCCGATGACACCTACATTTAAAATGACATCTTTACCGTGGCTATCTTGAAACGTTCTTTCTAAAATAATGTATGGATCATAGCGGTGAACGTCATTGGTAGGATCGTTGTCCCCGTCATCGTTGAACACGTTTGCGCTGACATAGGGGAAATTGGCTCCTTCTAATGCTCTTTCTAAAAATTCTAGTCCGTAATTAAATTCATGATTGCCGATGTTTCCTGCGTCGTATCCTAGCTCATTCATTGCTTTATATACAGGATGTATCTCACCTTGTTCTAACGTATCCACTTTAGCGACATAATCGCCCATTGGATTCCCTTGGATCAAATCTCCGTTGTCAAACAACATGCTGTTATTTACTTCTGCTCTTGCTTGTTTGATTAACGTAGCTGTTTTCACAAGACCATATTCATCTGTTGCTTCGTCTTTATAATAGTCGTAATTCAACACGTTCACATGGATGTCTGTTGTTTCCATAATTCTTAGGTTTAGCGTTGCGTCTTCTTCTGCAGCAAAAGATATTGGTGCGGTCGTTAATGATAGAGCAAGTAGAGATGAAACGATAGGTGTAATGAATTTTTTTTCTTTTTTTCGTGCCATTTGTACCTTCCCCCAATTTAGTTGATAGATGATAGGTGTAGTGATATGTGTATTTCTATGGTATGACGTGTTATTCAACACAAAACATATCATACTTTTTTATAAAATGAAAGCGTTTTTATATTAATATTTACTTGTTAAACAATTCAAAGAATAACCTAACAAAAAATGTGATTTTCCATAAGATAATTATGAACTTTATGCTGTTATGTCATGAAAAAGCCTCTCACATATGATAGGATATGAGTAGGATTAAAAGGGGGAAGTTCATATGAGCCATATCGATTCCATTTTAGATAAAGCAATCAAAGGAAAGCGGTTGAGCATGGAGGATGGAATTGCTTTATTTGCTTCAAATGAGGTGGAGAAAATTGGTCATGCTGCTGATCAAGTGATGAAAAGGTTTCATCCTGATCCAGTTGCTACATTCGTCATAGGGAGAAATGTAAACTATACGAATGTATGTGATGTATATTGTCGTTTTTGTGCTTTTTATCGAGGGCCTGATTCAGATGAAGGGTATGTGCTTCCAAATGAAGTTATATATGAAAAAATTCAAGAGTTAGTCGATGTAGGTGGCACAGAATTATTAATGCAAGGTGGGGTAAATCCTAACTTACCATTCTCATATTATCTTGAATTATTAAAAGAGATTAAAAATAGATTTGATATCCATGTTCATTCTTTTTCTACTGTGGAAATTAGAAAGATGAAAGAACTATCTGGTTTAGCTACGTATGAGGAAGTGTTTGCGGAGCTGAAAAAAGCGGGGCTTGACTCTCTTCCTGGTGCAGGTGCTGAAATGCTGGTCGATCGAATTAGAAATAAAATTAGTCGACTGAAAGGTTCTTGGCAAGAATGGATAGATATTATGAAAGCTGCACACCGAGCAGAGTTACACACCACGGCTACGATGGTTATTGGTTTCGGTGAAACGATGGAAGAAAGAGTGCTGCATTTAATGCGCATTCGTGATGCACAAGATGAGGTCATCCAACAAAAATTAAATACGCCAGGATTTCTGGCATTTATTATTTGGACTTTCCAGCCAGACAATACCAATTTAAAAGCGGAGAAAGTATCCAATGAAGAATATTTGAAGACGTTAGCTATTAGTCGTTTGATGTTAGATAACATTCCTAACTTCCAAGCCTCATGGGTTACATTAGGACCAGAAATAGGGAAAAAATCTTTATCTTATGGTTGCAATGATTTTGGAAGTACCATGTTAGAAGAGAACGTGGTTTCCGCAGCAGCATGTACACATAAAGTGAACATTGAACTCATCTTAAAGTTAATACGTGAAGCTGGTAAAGTACCTGCGTTACGCAATACCCGATATGATATTCTAAAAACATACCAGCCTGATGATGGAGTAGAGAAGGATTTTATCCTCCAAAACTAAAGCATGTATGTCATGCAAAAATAAAGTGGAGTAAGTCAGTAACTGTAAGACATGTGTGAGTAAGTAAACTTCCTCATTATAAGTTGTATGTATCCCAGTGTGAAAATGCAATGATAAAAATCTTCTGGCTGCACTCTAGTCAGTTGATTTTCTTTTTTATGCTTTTTTCTAAAGAAATCATTTTCCATGCTTACCATGCAATTCATCGTATATATGCTTTCTTAACCCCATATACTTTAAACAGGTAATGGAAAGGAGAAAGTGTATGAAATTGATTTCGGTATTCATTTATGAACCGTTTAAAGAGGAATGTGAGCAATTACTTCAACATATAAAACAATTGCAACAAGAAACATTACATACACATAAAATGAAATTGCATTGGGAAACGGAACAAATCGACCACCAACAACTTCATGTTACTTTTTATGCAAACGATCAGCATCATGTAGAACCGTTGTTGGATATTGTATTAGCTGGATTGGCTAAACATATTGTAGCTTTTTACGAACGTAATTTTATGTTGAAATTAATAAAGAAAAAATTGCATTATTTGTATGAGCAAACGATTCAAAATGTTTGTGATTTTTGTTGGGATATCATGTATGAAAATGATTGTAGTGGAACAAATTACAGTACAATTGGCATGAGGGAAGATAAGTTAAAACAAGAGTTGTTGGTGTATATTCAAAATGAAGATACGCTGCATTTGCCTGGTTCTGTATTTTTTCGTTTCCCTGACTATCGTGAAGAATTAAATGCATGCATTGACTATGCTGTGGATGAATATATGATCGAACATCAATATCAGGAATTTATGACACTGTTAAAGTATTTTGTAGAAGTGCAAGAGAGTAAAATTCCGATTGCACACCTTATTCATCTACAAAATTATGATTTCTTGTTGTTGGATGAACAGTTCCAGCCCATTAAAACGGATAAGATAGATAAATTTGTGATGGAAATGATAGATCAAGATTTAAATTATGAAGATACGATTGTGAGCACATTAATAACCGTTTCTCCTCAAAAATTGTATATTCATACACTAGAACCAGAAATGCAAGCGATTAAAACGTTACAAAAAATATTTCAACAACGTTCTGTCATTCGAACTGATTTGCAGTTTATTGAACAGTTCCGACAGGCAGTACGAAATAAAACGAAATTAAAAGGCAATATGAATGAAAATGGAGAAATATTTCTAAATTAGTTTAAGTGGAATAATTTAGTTTTTCGTGAATGCTTTTGCACTTTAAAAGACAGAAGTTTTTCATATTAAAAAAAGAAAAACATACAATTTTTATGTTATTATTTCCAAAATAAGTATATAAATTGGATTAACTTATATACTGCTTTGGAAATGTATTATATATTTATTCAATAAAATCAAAAGAAATTATTTAATTTTGAAGACATTATGTTAAAATGTTTTATGAAATACATTGTCATTTAGGGCTGTAATTTAATGTTTTTCTTCGTATATAGAATATGGGGTGTAGTGAAAATTGCAAATGTCTTTTCGTTGGTACGGTCCTGAAGATCAGATCACTTTAGAACAAATTAAACACGTTTCTAAAATAGAGGGAATCGTTACAACGGTGTATAATATTCCAGTCGGACAAGTGTGGACACAGGATAAAATTCATGAAGTAGTAACGCAAGTTATGGACAAAGGACTGGAACTGAAAGTAATGGAAAATGTTCCTGTTCATGATCATATAAAATTGGGCGATGTATCGAAACGATTTTATATCGAAAATTATAAACAAACCATTCGAAATTTATCGCAGTCAGGAATCAAAGTGATATGTTTTAACTTTATGCCTTTATTTGATTGGTCCCCTGTTTATTTCCACGGATTTGATCAAGATGAGTCCATTCATTCCTTTTCCTATGATGAGCATATTTTAAAGGTGAAGATGCTGATCGATGGCAAATGGGATAAATGTGGATGGAAGATAAAGTATAGTAAACATGAAATAACGCGATTGATGAAGGCGTATAAGCAGATGAAAGAGGGAGAGCTTCTAGACAATCTCATGTATTTTATAGAGGAGATTGTACCAGTAGCAGAACAAGAATCTGTCAAGTTAGCATTTAATCCTGATGACCATTTATACTCTATACTAGGTTTGCCTAGAGTCGTTCCTGATATGAAAACGTTGGAGTTTATTTTGAACCAAGTAGATAATCCTTATCTTGGTTTATCCCTATCTACAAAATCTTATGGAGCTACGCTGCAAAAAGATATTTTTTCTATTATAGAGTTGGCAAAACATAGAATATATTACGTGCAAGCTTGCAATAAGTTAAAAGCGCAGAGTGGAATTCATACGCCTCCATCTCAACATTTAAAAGAAAATTTCATTAATACATTGAAAATTTTAAAAAAACTAAAAGATGTTGGATTTGACGGACCAATCACACCAGAGTATCGCAGTATTGTTTTTGAAGAGTCGAAAAATGCACGATATGGTTTATATGACAGAGCATTAGGCGCTACGTATTTAAACGGAATATTGGATAGTCTGTTTGAACGAAGTGTTTGATTGTGTTTGAATGAACACAAGAACAATGAACACATAGAACTCTAAAAATGAAAAAACAAATATAAACCAATATGTTAACATATTTTAATGAAATTAACTTGACCGTCCATCGAAAAAATCTTATAATGTTTCACAAGAAATCAAAAACATAACCATTAGTGATGATAAAGATACGGATTTATGAGTTTTGAAATGAATCAGAGAGGGAGAACTTGGCTGCAATTTTCCCCGTTTCAACATAAATTCACCACTTGGAGCTGTAATTGGGAAAAGGATAATGTGATATTTCACTTTATTCGCAGTATCAATTACCGGTGCATTCCCGTTATAGAATGATGGAAGGACTCATGGTGCCACATTATTTTATGTTTTAAAATGGTGGTAATGTGAGTTGAACAAGGGTGGAACCACGACGACACACGCTCGTCCCTTTTAGGGATAGAGTGTTTTTTTATGTGTAAAAAAGAAAGGATGAACAAACATGTCAATTGAACTTACATTTCCAAATGGAGCAAAAAAAGAAGTAGAGCAAAACATTTCGGTTTTTGAAGTAGCTGGATCAATCAGCAAGAGTTTACAAAAAAGTGCAGTTGCAGGGAAAGTGAATGGCGAAGTTGTTGATTTGCAGCATACGCTGGTTCATGATGCAGCTATAGAAATTATCACGTTAGATAATGAAGAAGGGCTTGAAGTTTTACGCCATAGCAGTGCACATATTATGGCACAAGCGCTAAAAAGGATTTATGGAGCAGAAAATGTAAAGTTGGGTATTGGACCCGTTATTGAAGATGGTTTTTATTACGACATCGATATGGAACAATCCATTACAACAGAAGATTTACCCAAAATAGAAAAAGAAATGAACAAAATAATAAAAGAAAACCACAAAATCGTCCGTCGCGAAGTATCTCGTGAAGAAGCACTAAACATTTACACTGAAATAGACGATCACCTTAAGTTGGAATTGATCCATGAGCTTCCTGAAGGAGAAACAATCTCCATCTATGATCAAGGTGAATTTTTTGATTTGTGTAGAGGTCCACATTTGCCTTCAACTGGAAAAGTAAAAGCATTCAAATTGCTAAGTGTCGCTGGTGCGTACTGGCGGGGAGATGCTAAAAATAAAATGCTTCAGCGTATTTATGGAACTGCATTTGCTAAAAAACAGCACTTAGAGGAACATCTTCATTTACTAGAAGAAGCAAAGAAAAGAGATCATCGCAGACTGGGTAAAGATTTGAAAATTTTCACTTTCTCTCAAGAAGTAGGACAAGGATTGCCGCTGTGGCTGCCAAAAGGTGCAACACTTAGAAAAACATTAGAACGCTACATTGTAGATTTGGAAGGACGTTTAGGTTACGATCACGTCTACACTCCTGTGTTGGCTAGTACGGAGTTATATAAAATATCTGGTCACTGGGAACATTATCAGGAAGATATGTTTCCTACAATGGAAATGGACAATGAAGAGCTTGTTCTTCGTCCGATGAACTGTCCCCATCATATGATGATATTTAAATCAGACATGAGAAGTTATAGAGAACTTCCGATCCGTATTGCGGAATTAGGTACAATGCATCGTTATGAAATGTCAGGAGCATTGACAGGATTACATCGTGTTCGTGCCATGACACTAAATGATGCACATATTTTCTGTAGACCAGATCAAATTAAAGAAGAGTTCAAGCGAGTAGTGAACTTGATTCAAGAGGTATATAAAGATTTTGGTATTGAAGATTATCGTTTCCGCCTTTCTTATCGTGATCCGCAAGATACGGAAAAGTATTTTCCAGATGATGAGATGTGGGAATTATCACAACGTATGTTGAAAGAAGTAGCAGACGAGTTAGAGATTCCATATTTTGAAGCAGAAGGAGAAGCAGCGTTTTACGGACCGAAGTTAGACGTGCAAATAAAGACAGTATTGAAAAAAGAAGAGACACTATCCACAGCGCAATTGGATTTCTTACTGCCTGAAAAATTTGAACTAGAATACATCGGTGAAGATGGTAACAAACATCGTCCTGTCGTGATTCATCGCGGTATCATTAGTACGATGGAGCGTATGACAGCATTTCTACTAGAGAATTATGGCGGGGCACTTCCGACATGGCTTTCTCCAACACAAGCGAAAGTCGTACCTGTTTCTAACCATTATAATGATTATGCAGAGCAGGTAACAAAACAATTGCAAGATGCAGGTATTAGAGTAGAAGCAGATTATAGAAATGAGAAGTTAGGTTATAAAATTAGAGAAGCTCAGCTACAAAAAGTTCCATACATGTTTATCGTGGGAGAGAACGAGAAAAATAATGAAACGGTCTCTGTACGTAAACGTGGTGAAGGGGATGTAGGAGAGCAGCCTGTATTGGCTATCATAGATCAGATCAATAAAGAAGTTGAAAACAAAATAACCAGCTAAATCATATAAGTAGAATAGAGGTAATAAGTTGCTTGAACAAGTTCATTCAACTTATCAATATAAGATGGAGAAAAAATAATCTAAAAGTATTACGCCTCAGAAGCCAGGCGTAAAGGTTGTGAAATTTCTCCATCTTATGTTTAGCGGTAATAAGTTAATTGAACAAGTTCACTCAACTTATCTAAGATGGAGAAAAAAAAATCTAAAAGTATTACGCCTCAGAAGCCAGGCGTAAAGGTTGTGAAATTTCTCCATCTTATGTTTAGCGGTAATAAGTTGATTGAACAAGTTCACTCAACTTAATATAAGATGGAGAAATAATAAGATACAAGTATTACGCCTCAGAAGCCAGGCGTAAAGGTTGAGATATTGAAATTTCTCCATCTTATGAATATAGGTAATAAGTTGCTTGAACAAGTTCAATCAACTTATCTAAGCTCGTTTGTATTGAACCTGGCATGGACAGGTGTACAAACGAGCTTTATTTTAAAGTGGTGTAAATGGTTTAAGCTTCTTGATCATCTTTTGCCGGGTGAACTGCATCGTGCAGATGTTTCTCTAGTTCTTTCGTATGTTGTTCTTTCTCTTCTTCTGTCCACTGTAATACTTCTGCCATATGGTTAATTACTGCTGCTTTATGTTGATGTACCCACTGAATATCAAAAAATAAGGCACCCGTTCTTCGTATAAAAAAGTCTAATGGAGTACAAGTCATTTCTTCTTCCAAAGAATACTTTAACATGGCTCCTACTTCGTTTGGTAAGTTAAGTTCACAGTCAATTTTGTTGAGCAATTGGATGTTATCATATAGGTGATGAACATTAGAGCCATATCGATGTGTTAACATCTGTGCCGTTTCTTTACTTAAACGTAGCGCTACACCCTTCTCTATGTTTTCTTTGACGAAAGCAGGGAACTGTTTAGATCCACCTACATCACCGCCTGAAATTGGCATATTTTTTGTCGTACTCGGTGGATAATGTTGGCCACCGTTTTCTTGTATTTTCGTTGTAATAAGATTAATAATATTTTCAGCCATTTTTCGGTAACCCGTTAATTTACCTCCAGCAATGGATAGCAGACCAGAAGGAGATTCAAATATTTCATCTTTACGTGAAATCTCAGAAGGATCTTTGCCATCTTCGTGGATAAGAGGCCTTAGTCCTGCCCAACTTGACTCCACGTCTTCTGCTTTTATTTTTATTTCTGGAAACATAAAATCGATGGATTTGATGATATAATGCAAATCATCTTCCGTCATTCTCGGGTGTTCTATGTTATTAGTGTAGGTCGTATCTGTTGTACCAACGTAAGTTTTTCCATCACGTGGAATGGCAAACACCATTCTTTTGTCTGGTGTATCGAAATAAATGGCTTGTTTTAATGGGAATCTACTTTGATCAAAAACGAGGTGCACTCCTTTAGTTAAGTGCAAGGATTTACCCGTTCTTGATTTATCTTCTGTTCTTAATTCATCTACCCAAGGTCCAGCAGCATTAATGATATAGTGTGCATAGATGGCATATGTTTCATGTGTTAATTGATCTTTTACGTTAACACCGACAATTTTACTGTTTTCGTAAATGAAAGACTCAACTTTACTGTAGTTAAGTGCTTTTGCTCCACGTTTTACTGCTTCTTTCATGACTTCGATTGTGAGTCTGGCATCGTCAGTACGATATTCCACATAATATCCGGAACCCTTTAAGTCCTCTTTTTTTAGCAAACTTTCCTTCTCCATTGTTTCTTGCACAGACAGCATTTTTCTACGCTCTTCTTTTTTTACACCGGCAAGAAAATCATAAACTCGCAATCCAATCGAAGTACTAAAAGGACCAAAGGTTCCGCCTTTATAGAAAGGAAGCAGCATCCATTCTGGTGTAGTAACGTGAGGACCATTCTCGTATACTATGGCTCTTTCTTTTCCGACTTCTGCTACTAATTTGACTTCAAACTGTTTTAAATATCTTAATCCTCCATGAACGAGCTTAGTAGAACGGCTGGAAGTTCCTGCTGCAAAATCTTGCATATCCACTACTCCAATGTTCAGTCCTCTGGTTACGCCATCTAATGCAATGCCGGCTCCTGTAATGCCTCCTCCAATAACTAATACATCAAGTTGATTCTCCTTTATATCAGAAATAATATCTTCTCTTTTTAAGCTGGAAAATTTGTTTTTCATTCCGATTCCCTCCATGGTATGTGTAGAAAACATTTTGAATAGGGTAAAAATCATAAAAAAAGAGACCAACGAATACCTCTTAAATAGTTTAAAAGGTATCGTGGTCTCTCCAATGTCTCCACCAATATATTATATTGTTCATTGTATTGTAACGTTGATATGAAGATGAATTAAAATTTAAAACTTCGTCACATAAGTTAAATTTATCGTAACACATACAGTATAACGAAACAATCATTATTTTTTAATAATAAGTACAAGTTATGAACTATGCTTTAAAGTTGCAAACTGGAGACTATTTAAAGCTAATCGTGGATTGAACGGCTTTTTTCCAACCATCGTAAAGATCATTTTTTTGCTGTTCTTCCATCTGGTGTTGGAAAGTGCGATCAATTTTCCATTGTTGTGCAATTTCGTTTTGATCTTTCCAGTAACCAACCGCAAGTCCCGCCAAGTATGCTGCACCAAGGGCAGTGGTTTCACTTACTACTGGTCTTTCAACAGGGACACTTAATATATCGCTCTGGAACTGCATAAGGAAGTTATTACTTACTGCTCCTCCGTCCACGCGCAGCGTCTTCAAAGAAATACCTGAATCGGCTTCCATCGCAGTTAATACATCTTTTGTTTGATATGCTAACGATTCTAGTGTAGCACGTATGAAGTGTTCTTTCGTTGTACCACGAGTAAGACCAAATACAGCACCGCGAACATCACTTTCCCAATAAGGAGTTCCTAATCCTACAAAAGCAGGAACGAGGTATACGCCATCAGTAGAACCGATTCGCTCTGCATATTGCTCACTATCTGCAGAATGATTAAACATGCGTAGTCCATCACGAAGCCATTGTATAGCAGAACCAGCAACAAAGATGCTGCCTTCCAGCGCATACTCTACTTTTCCGTTTAGTCCCCATGCAAGTGTCGTTAGAAGTCCATGATCGGATTTAACCGCTTTTTCTCCTGTATTCATTAACATAAAGCAACCCGTGCCGTACGTATTTTTAGCCATTCCCTCATCATAACAAGCTTGACCAAATAACGCTGCTTGTTGGTCACCCGCAACTCCTGAAATCGGAACTTGTTCTCCAAAAAATAAATCTGCATTCGTTGTTGCATAGATCTCCGAGGAAGGACGAACTTCGGGCAGCATAGAAGCTGGTACGTCTAAAATAGATAGTAATTCTTCATCCCATTTCAAATCATATATGTTGTACATAAGCGTACGAGATGCATTTGAATAATCTGTAACGTGCGCTTTGCCACCAGATAACTTCCAAATTAACCATGAATCAATCGTTCCAAATAACAAGTCGCCTTTGTCTGCTTTCTCTCTTGCTCCATCTACATGATCTAAAATCCATTTTACTTTCGTTCCAGAGAAATACGCGTCAATAAGTAAACCTGTTTTCTCACGGAATAGATCGCTGTGTCCTTGTGCTTTTAACTCATCACATATGGCTGAAGTTTGGCGAGATTGCCATACGACTGCATTGTAAATAGGCTTACCAGTATGTTTATCCCATACAACTGCTGTCTCCCTTTGATTGGTGATACCAATTCCCGCAATTTGTGATGCTTCA
This sequence comes from Longirhabdus pacifica, assembly GCF_004115085.1. GTDB lineage: Bacteria > Bacillota > Bacilli > Paenibacillales > DSM-105158 > Longirhabdus > Longirhabdus pacifica. The sequence goes on from NZ_QXJP01000006.1 coordinate 181,854, forward strand.
ATGCTAGCTTTACTTAGAACTTCTGAAATGACAGAGAGAATCGAACTCCATATTTCAGTAGCGTCATGTTCTACCCAGCCTGGCTTAGGGAAAATTTGTGTGAATTCTTTCTGTGCGGCTTCAATGATTTCCCCAGCGTGATTAAATATGATTGCTCTTGAACTTGTTGTACCTTGATCTAAAGATAAAATATATTTTTCCATGTTTCATTTCTCCTCTATTCTGTTTTTTTTAGTTTAAACGTTTTTTTCTTAGATTTCATGCTTATTTGAATTTTTTATCATATTAATGTATAAAATTAAGCGCTAATAGATGATGAAGTGCTACTGGTCTTATCTTGAAGAAAGGATGCAATCGTGATGAGAGCAATGACCGCAGTTAAAGCCCAGAAAACCCAACTGATTGATGATTTTTCAAATACAATTTGATAAAATAATCCGCCATAAGTTCCACCGATGATAGGACCTAGTATAGGGATCCATGCATAACTCCAGTTCGAACCGCCTTTACCTCTTATAGGTAGTACAAAGTGTGCAATTCTCGGTCCTAAATCACGAGCAGGATTAATTGCATACCCTGTTGTTCCGCCTAAAGAAAGACCGATAGCCACGATAAGGAACCCGACAATTAATGGATTAAGTCCTTCCGTAAATTCATTTGCTCCAATGAATAGAAGTGCTAGTACTAGAATGAAAGTACCGAATATTTCACTGAATAAATTTGCTGGTGTATTTTTAATAGCTGGACCAGTAGAAAAAACTCCAAGCTTAGCGCCAGGATCTTCTGTCTTTCCCCAGTGAGGTAAATACTGCAAATATACGAGCGCTGCACCAAGAAATGCTCCTAACATTTGCGCGGTAATATAACTAGCTACATTTTCCCATTCAAAGGCTCCAACCGTTGCCATTCCTATTGTTACTGCTGGATTTAAATGTGCTCCACTAATTTCACCTACCGCGTATACCCCCATGGCAACGGCAAAACCCCAACCAAATGCAATAACGATCCAGCCGCCATTTTGTGCGTACGAGTCTTTTAATGTAACAGCTGCACAAACCCCTCCACCAAAAACGATTAAAATCATGGTTCCGATCACTTCACCCCAAAATGCTGACATACAACCAACTCCTTATGTATTTTTTAGGTATGTAAGGAAATAAAAAAATCCACTGCAAACTTAACCTTAGTCTTTCAACTAAGTGAAAAGTGCGTGGATCTCCATGTCTCCGTCACATTTATGAACTTTTGTTAACATTATAGAAGCATATGAAAGCGCTGTCAATTGTTTTTTGAAATATATGATGACAATGTGATTACAATTTTACGCTATATGTGAAAAAAACGATCACAAATATAAGTGATCGCTTTCGTTTTTTATTTATATTTTCAACTATTTTTATTCCATAATTCTTTTCTGGAAGTAGTGACGGCCACGGCTCCTGCTTGAATCGCTTCATCCACTTCTTGTTCTTTTCTTATAAAACCACCAGCTATGATAGGGATTTTAGTTTCTTCATATATTTCTTTTATGATATGCGGCATGACTCCTGGCAGGACTTCAATGAAATCAGGTTTTGTTTTATCCAATAACTCATAACTTTTCGTTAGCGCACTACTATCTAACAAAAATAATCGTTGGATGGCAATGAGGCCTTTTTTCTTTGCTCTAATAATGACATTCGCTCTCGTAGAAATTAATCCATGAGGTTTAATTTCTTGGCATATGTAGTCTGTAGCATATTCATCATTTTTAAGTCCCTGTATCAAGTCCATATGTATATACATTTTCTTTCTGTTTTTTTTTGCATTCAGAACAATGTTTTTGACGTTTCCAATATGACTATCTAATAACACAATATGTTCATAGTCACTTTCCATTAGTTTATCAAAGTATTTCATTTTTCTAATTGCAGGTAGTACGGTTTGATTGTTAAACATGAATGTTCACCTTCTTCAATTTGTCTTTGCTTGTTATTGATTCATTACCTGAGGTAATACGTTAAAGCTTTCAATTTAAATAGTATACCATGTCATTATTATAGTCAGTATGCAATAAGCGTACTTTTTATAACGATGGAATAAAAGTAATATTCAACCGCAATATAAGTTGTACTAGACTCTCAAATATAAACATAATATGTATAAAATATGACACACATGGAGATTCTCGAAGTATGAGGGAGGATAAATAATGATAAAATCTTCATTTTCAAAACTTTCAAAATTTGTAAGTGGTGTTTCTATGCTCGCAACTTCACTTTGGGTAGATTATGGTGATCATTTAGATATTATATTAACAACAGAGCAAGAGATACAAACAGAACATAGTATATTACTAGAGAGTTCTGTAAATAAAAACATACAAGAGATGACAGATACTGAACTAGCAGCAACGTATGAAGCAATAGAAGTAACGGCAACTGGTTATTTCGCTGGGAAAGAATCTACTGGCAAGGAGCCAGGACATCCAGCTTACGGCATTACTTATTCTGGGGTGCAAGTGAAACGAGATGTTGTTTCGACTATAGCTGCAGATCTTTCCGTTTTTCCATTGGGAACTATACTATGGATTCCTGATTATGGGTATGGAGTCGTTGCGGATATTGGATCAGCCATTAAAGGAAATAAAATAGATTTGTATTTTAATACAAAAGATGACGTTTTTAGCCAGTGGGGCATTAAAACGTTAAAGGTATACATCATTGAGGAAGGAAATGGTAGTTTAACAGAGGAATCCTACCAAAATATTCTACAATGGTACGTAGAAAACTAAATATATTTTTTACAATCAATTCCCAATCTTTCTTATATTGTTGGACTAAATGTGATACAATAAAAAAGTAACTACTAGTAAACATTGGTTAAATAATATGTTAAAAGACTGTGTTCTGATAACCTTTATTTTGGGAGATTAGGTAGTATGTTGAATAGTACAGCTCTTTTTCAAAATGATAAAGAACAATTTTTAATGCATCTTTATCAACAAATGTTTTATGTCGCTTACTCCAAAATCCGAAATAAAAACGACGCTTTAGATGTCGTTCAAGAAGCATGGATTAAAATATTAAACAAGATTGATACGTTAAAAGATGAAGAGAAATTAGTCGCTTGGGCAAAATCAATTACTTATCATACAGCATTGAATATGCTGAAAAAGAAGGCGCGCGAGCGCGAGCAGTCTGATCTAATAGATTTGTCTTATACAATAAGCAGTAACAACTCTATTGAAGATCAAGTCATTGCTTATGTAGTAAAGGAAAGTTTCGTCACGTTCGGTGAAGAAACAGAACGGATGATGACGTATCGTTATATTGATGGATATAAAAGCCGTGAAATTGCAGAAATGATGAATATTCCTGAGGGAACGGTAAAAGCTAGATTAAGCAGAGGTAGAACCAAGCTTAGAAAGATGTTTGACTAATTTTATTGTCTTGATGTTTTTTACCTGATTTTATGTTGTTATAGCAATGGGCCTTGAGATTGTTCCTTGTCTTGCATGTTTTGCATAAAAAATCTCTTTCTTCGACATAATATTGTATGGGTTATAACAACCTTACGGTCGGTAGGAGGTGATAGGACATGGCTAAAAACAAAAAGCAAGGTCAAAACATGGGTCAAAACATGGGCCAAAATCAGCAACAATATGAAGTTGAATTTGCAGAAGAAAATGCTGCAAATAATAATAAACAAGCAGGTAATTATCAATCTGAGGAAATGGAAAAATAAACGATTACAGGAAGGCAAGATGATGGTTTTTCGTCGTCTTGTCTTTTTCTATATTGGAAAGGAGCAAGGGTATGATTACACTTCCATCTTCATTAGAAGAAACAGAGCACATGCATCATGAGCTTTACGAACAATTGCATCCATTACTGTTTACAATGGGAGGGAACTGGGATTACCATCATGGTAGCTTTGACAAACCTCTAGATGATAAGCATATGGTATGGCTCCGCATTCCTTTTGAAACGATAGCGGGAAAAATAGATGGAGAAAAGCAAAATCAGACAACGATGATTAAGGTGGGAACACCTTATCTTTTAAAGCATATTTATAATGAAGGTCTGGATCCTGAAGCCAAAGCATATATATATGGAGCATTAATAGATCAATTTCAGACGCCTATTGATGTGGATGCCGAAATAGAACAACATTGGCTGGACAAGGGAAAATCTTCACTGCAAGAAGTTGAACGTGTCGTATTGGTGAATAAGGAGTAGGTGATGAAAGTCCTGAAAATTAACTCCTTTTTTATCTCATATTAATGTATTTTTAATGTTTACCGTGCATGATAAATGTATATAAAGGAGGAGTTAGTGATGGACGATATGTTTGATAAAGAAAAAAATCAAAACGTAGATAATGAAAAAAACGAAAAAAACCATAACATGCAAGAAAACAAATCGAATACGCAAGAAGATCAATCTAACTTGCAGCAACATGAACATTCAAAAATAGATGCTCACCAACAAGATGAAAATGAAAAGAGTCATCTTGATCCATTAGAAGATAAAAAGAGTGAAAGTACACTTCAAAGCGAACAGGATGAAATGACTTCATCATACTATTATGCTAGCGGTTCATTTCGCGAAACGACTTCGCAATTTCATGGTGAACTCCATAAAAATGACGAGCAGCATGCATCATCTTCTGGTGAGAGTGAAAAAGTCATGGAACCAAATTCTGATAATACTATTTCTATCTATCCAACATCACCTAAAACGGATACGGATGTGAATAAAGTAACAGGTCATTATACTTATCAAAAGAAACCGAGATCTAGTTTTAAAAGCATGTTTGCTTCTTTTATGGTGGGTGTTCTAGTAGTAGGGACGTTAATGTTCTCAGCTGACTACTTTAACTGGTTCACGAATAGTACAAACCAATCCATCAACTATAGTAATTCAACTACAGGAAATAGTAGCAGTCCCATTAGTACGGCTGCTTTTAATCCATTTGCTGATGAAAACACGATAGCAAACATTGTGGATCAAACATCACAATCAGTGGTGAAAATTGAAACATATGCGCAGCAAAGTAACTCTAATTTGCGAAGTCGTGATGATATATTTAATTATTTTTTCGGTAACAATGATGGACAGTCTGATAACAACAGTTCAGACTATGTGCAGACAGGATTAGGATCAGGATTTATTTTCGATGCAGAAGGATATATACTAACGAATCAGCACGTGATTGATGGTGCTGAAAATATCGTTGTTAAGATAGATGGATATGCAGAACCATTTGAAGCCGAGTTGCTAGGTTCGGATTTTGACTTGGATCTTGCTGTATTGAAAATACAAGGAGATGAACCATTCCCAATGTTAACTTTTGGCGATTCCGATGCATTACGCGTTGGGGAGTGGGTAACCGCAATTGGAAATCCAGTTGGGTTTGACCACACGGTAAGCGTGGGTGTAATCAGCGCGAAAGAGCGGGAAATTAATATAGGTAGTTTAGACGGTGCACCTAGAAATTATGAGCATTTATTGCAAACAGATGCTTCTATTAATCCTGGTAATTCTGGAGGGCCACTTCTAAACTTAAATGGTGAAGTCATTGGAGTCAATACTGCAGTTAGTACAGAAGCGCAAGGTATTGGATTTGCTATTTCCTCTAACATTATTCTGGACGTGATTGAGCCATTAAAAAATAATGAGACGATCGCAAGACCATATATTGGCGTATATTTATCAGATGTGGAGGAAAAAGATCTCAGTACGCTTGGATTAGAAAGTACAGAAGGAACTTATATTACTCAAATTATGCAAAATACGCCTGCAAGTAAAGCGGGGCTACAAGCTGGAGATTTCGTTATTGAAGTGAACGGAAACAAAATTGAGAACACTGAACAATTTGTCGATACGATCGGTGACTTGCAAATTGGTGCAAAAACAAATTTAGTTGTACTCCGTGATGGCAATGAATATGATGTTATCGTGATTATTGGAGATAAGAGCGAATATCAGTAATATCTTTGATTATCCTTTTGCAAACACAACCTCATGTGTATATAATAAAGACAGTAGAGATGAGTTGAGATGAGATACGATTAGGAAAGCATAGTGTGGAATGACTTGATTGTATGATGGAAGTTGTATTTGGAAGGTTTAGTATTCTACATGAATAAGTACAATATGATGGTGTGCGGCACAGCATCGTATTTCATATATGATATGATTGTAAAAACATGTTCTTATCTTAACCTCTACTGTCAAAAGTAGAGGTTTTTCAACAATAAGAAATAATGTAGCTAATCGCTGTAGTTTGAGGTGTTGATAATATGGAAAAAGAACGAAATCAAATATTAGTTATTGATGATGATCAAAAAATTACTTCTTTATTAAAACGAAGTTTAGCATTTGAAGGGTTTTTGGTTGAAACAGCTAATAACGGTGAAGAAGGTTTAAATAAAATAAGGTTTCACATGCCGGATCTCATTATATTAGATGTTATGATGCCTAAATTGGACGGTCTTGAAGTATGTCGGCGTATTCGGGAAAGTGGAAGTCAAGTGCCTATCATGATGCTGACTGCGAAAGATGAAATAAAGGACAAGGTAACGGGACTGGACATTGGGGCGGATGATTATATCGTAAAGCCATTTGCTTACGAAGAATTGTTGGCAAGAGTAAGAGCACTTTTGCGCCGTTTTTCAGGGAACGAAGATGCGCCAGTCATTTATCGTTTTGAGGATCTAGAGTTAAATGTGGATACGAGAGAATGTTTTAGAGATCATCGAAAAGTTGAGTTGACGACAAAAGAATTTGAACTTCTTTATATGTTTTTAGAAAATGTAAATCGAGTGATGTCGAGAGATTTGATCATGGAGCGCATATGGGGTTTTGACTATAGCGGAGAATCGAATGTGTTAGAAGTGTACATCAATGCATTGAGGCAAAAAACGGAAGAACATGGTGGTCCACGCCTCATCAAAACAGTACGTGGCGCAGGTTATGTCATGAGGAGAGAGTAGATTTATGTCTATCAGGATGAAGCTGACACTTTGGTACTCTGCATTATTGACCATCATTCTATTTATATTTGGTGTGAGTGTATACTTCATTTTACAAATCAGTCTGCTAAGTGATGTGAAGGACGACTTGAAAGTTAAAGGGGAAGAAGTGTTCCAACAAACAGAATGGTATGTTTTTTTTAACAACTCCGTTTTGAATATACCTATTAATACATTTGGGGCGTTTGAATCGATATACTACTTGCAGGTCATTGATGAAAAGGGGAATATTCGTTTAGTTTCGGATTCACTTGATCAATTTGTGTTACCTTTTGATAAGGAGGATATTGAAAAGTTCAAACAATCTTCTCCCGCTACTCCATATTACAAAACGGTTCAGCTGGAGCATGGCCCTCATTTGATGGTGTATTATCAACCCATTTACGACAATCAACAAAATATGATCTTGATTCAAATTGCTAGAGAAATCGGAGATCAAATTAATTCATTAAATATTTTTAAGTGGACGTATAGTATTGCCGCCATAGCGATGATATCTTTCGCAGCTTCGATTGGCTGGTTTATGGCGAGAAAAGCACTCAAACCTATCGATCATGTCATTACGGTGACAGAGGAAATAGAGAGAACAGCGGATCTTCATAACCGCATTCAATACAACGGCCCGAAAGATGAAATAGGCCGACTTATTTTAAAAATGAACGGTATGTTGGCACGAATACAAAAAGGATATAACGAACTAGAAGAATTGTATCGTTCACAGCGCAGATTTGTTGCAGATGCATCCCATGAACTGCGAACCCCGCTTACTACCATTCGTGGAAATATGGAATTACTGTATAAAATGTTTGCTTCATATCATGAACAAATTGTAGGTATAGAGGGGAACAAGGGGAATGAGCATAAAGAAATGATGATGGAGTCCATGCAGGACGTCGTTTCTGAAACGCAGAGGATGAGTCGGCTAATCAATGATATGCTTGCATTGGCTCGTGCAGACTCTGGTTACGAGATGCAAAAAAGTTGGATACCATCTGTTACGATTGTCAGTGAATGTCTCCGTCAGATCCCATTTATCCAAAAAGAAGACGGCGTAGAGTGGATAGTAGAAGACACAGATCGTTTGCAACACTATACGGTGTATGGTAATGAAGATTATGTAGTTCGTTTGCTGCTTATATTTATAGAAAATGCATTGAAATATACCGATGCAGGTCATGTTGCGCTGGGTTTTCAATTACAGTCTGACAAAGTGGGATTTGTTATTGAAGATACGGGCATCGGTATAGCGAAAGAACAAATTCCTTATATATTTGATCGTTATTATCGCGCTGACCAATCACGAGGGGAAAAACCAGGAACAGGTTTAGGTTTATCCATAGCAAAGTGGATTATTGACCAGCATGATGGATCAGTGGAAGTGAGAACCGTAGTCAACAAAGGAACTACGTTTATTATATGGCTGCCTGCTATGATGAAGTCGGAAGAGAACGAAGAATAATGAAGCATAAATATGAAACAGTAAAGAGGAGGAAGTAACATGAATGTGGTTAAAATTTCACCAAGGGGTTATTGTTACGGGGTTGTTGATGCGATGGTACTTGCGATGAAAACCGCAAAAAATCTTGATTTACCGAGGCCGATTTATATATTAGGTATGATAGTGCACAATAATCATGTCACTAAGGCGTTTGAAGAGGAAGAAATTATTACATTAGATGGGCCAGATCGGTTAGCTATTTTAGACCAAGTCACGAAAGGAACCGTTATTTTTACTGCACATGGCGTATCACCAGAAGTGAGGAAAAAGGCGAGAGATAAAGGTCTTACTGTGGTGGATGCCACATGTCCTGATGTAACAAGAACGCATGACTTAATTCGAGAGAAAACATCCGAAGGATATGAAATTATTTATATTGGAAAAAAAGGACATCCTGAACCTGAGGGGGCCGTTGGTATTTGTCCAGATCATGTGCATCTGATTGAAAATGAGTCGGAAATAGCAGCGCTGGATATTGACCCAAATAAGATCATTATTACGAATCAAACCACGATGAGTCAGTGGGATATTAATGATATTATACAGTCACTAATAAAAAAATATCCAAAAGCCGAGATCCATAATGAAATATGTTTGGCGACACAAGTTAGGCAAGAGGCAGTGGCAGAACAAGCGAAGGAAGCTGATCTAGTCATTGTTGTTGGAGATCCGAGAAGTAACAACTCCAATCGACTTGCACAAGTATCGGAAGAAATAGCGGGCGTCAAAGCGTATCGCATTGCAGATGTAACAGAAGTGAAACAAGAGTGGCTTTTATCTAAACGAAAAGTAGCGGTAACTTCAGGAGCATCTACTCCAACACTCATTACGAAGGAAGTTATACATTACGTCACTCAGTTTGATGAACATGATAAAGATACATGGGAGATTAAAAGAACGGTAAACCCAAGCAAAATCCTACCTAAAGTCAAAAATAAAAAATACTCCACATAAGCACTTTTACGATGATTATGCTTGACGGAATGATGGAAATAAGATATAGTTTCTTTATTAGTTAAAAGCGTAGAAGCGTAGAAGCATATAAGCGTTGAAGTAAAACAGACTATAAAAGGGCTAGAATGGGAGTGTTTAACAATGATCGCAATTACATCAAATACGGTATCCGGAGAGAGAATCCAAGAAATAGTAAATCACATTGAACAATTCGGAGTTCAAGCACATGTTTCCAAAGGTATGGATCGAACGGTTATTGGTATTATTGGAAAAGGGGAGCCAACATTGGCAGAGCAGTTAAGACAAATGAAAGATGTGGAACAAGTCATTAAAATTTCAAAATCATATAAATTGGCTAGTCGTGATTTCCATCCGGACAATACGGTTATTAACATTAAAGGTGTTGAAATTGGAGGAGACCAACTCGTTGTGATGGGAGGTCCTTGCGCCGTTGAAACACCTGAGCAAATTGACGAAATTGCAAAATTAGTGAAACAAGCGGGAGGACAAGTTTTACGAGGTGGAGCTTTCAAACCGAGAACAGGCCCATACAGTTTCCAAGGCGTAGGGGTAGAAGGTTTGGAAATGATGGCAGAAGCAGGGAAAAAACACGGATTATTGACCATTACGGAAGTTATGACTCCAGAATATGTCAATGTATGTGCTGAATATGCAGATATTTTGCAAGTTGGAACAAGAAACATGCAGAATTTTGACTTGCTTCGTAAGCTTGGAGAAAGCGATACACCAGTATTGCTGAAGCGTGGTTTTAGCTCCACTTACGATGAATTCCTTAATGCAGCGGAGTACATTTTAGCAGGCGGAAATCCAAATGTTATGCTTTGTGAAAGAGGCATTCGTACGTTTGAAACATATACAAGAAATACACTAGATCTAACAGCGATCCCAGTATTACAACAGCTAAGTCACCTTCCTGTTATTTCTGATCCAAGTCATGGAACAGGCAGACGTGAGTTAGTAGAGACGATGTCTAAGGCATCCGTTGCTGCTGGAGCAAATGGACTTATTATTGAAATGCATACAGACCCAGATAATTCAATGACTGGTGATGGTGTGCAATCTCTGTTCCCAGATCAATTTGCTAACTTGCTTGTAGACTTAAAGAAGGTAGCAGAGGCTGTAGGTCTTAAATTTGACGCAGTAAAATAAAATTTAAAATGTTCATGCATAAGTAAGCTCTCATTTTTATATTCTAGTTGAGGATATGGAAATGAGGGCTTTTTGTACTTTAATACTAAAGATTTTCATTAATGTCATTATATCTTACATAGTTTAAAAAAATACCTTACATCAGTATTGACGGACATCATAAACTTCCATATAATAAACGACAATATAGCAAAAGAACAGAAGTTAAATAAAAATGCTTGAGGTTACGGGGAGGAATTATCAATGACAGTTCAGTTGGTGCTAGAGACCATCGCAGAAAATAGTTTGGAATGGGTAGACTTTAGATTTACAGATTTATCAGGTAAAGCACATCATATTAGCGTTCCAGCAGGGGAAGTGGATGCAGAAACGTTTAAACTTGGTGTTGCTTTTGATGGATCTTCTATACCCGGATTTCGTGGAATTGAAGAATCTGATATGGTGATGATGCCAGATCCACAATCTTGTTACATTGATCCGTTCACAGCACATCCAACGCTAGTCGTGATGTGTAATATATATACGCCTGAAGGCGAGCTTTACGATCGTGATCCTAGAGCGATTGCACAAAAAGCAGAAAAGTTTCTTCAATCAAGTGGAGTCGGAACTACTGCATTCTTTGCACCGGAGTCGGAATTTTTTGTGTTTGATGATGTAAGATTTTCAAGTGAGCAGCATACTTCTTTTTATAGCGTAGATTCGGAAGAAGCTGCATGGAATACGGGTAGAAAAGAAGAAGGTGGTAACCTTTCCTTTAAAGTAGGTCATAAAGGTGGTTATGTACCGGTCTCACCTACAGATTCTTTGCAAGATATACGAAGTGAGATTTGTAGAATATTAGATGAAACAGGATTAACGATAGAGCGTCATCATCATGAAGTAGCGACAGCTGGACAATGTGAGATTAATTTCCGATTTGATACGTTAACAAAAACAGCTGACAACTTGATGAAATACAAATATATTGTAGCTAACACAGCGAGACAATATGGCAAAACAGCCACGTTTATGCCGAAGCCTATATTTGGGGACAACGGTAGTGGAATGCATACACATCAAAGTATTTTTGATGGAGATACGCCATTATTTTACGATAAAGACGGATATGCAAATATGAGTGAAACAGCATTATACTACATCGGAGGTATTTTGCATCACGCACCTGCATTGATTGCATTAACCAATCCAAGTACAAACTCTTTCAAGCGTCTAGTGCCTGGTTACGAAGCACCTGTTAACCTTGTATTCTCAAAAGGAAATCGTTCTGCTGCAGTACGTATTCCGATTGCAGCTGTATCACCAAAAGGAAGCCGTATTGAGTTTAGAACACCTGACTCTACATCAAACCCATACCTTGCATTCTCAGCAATGCTGTTAGCTGGTTTAGACGGAATCAAAAATAAAATCGATCCAAGAAAGCTTGGCTATGGTCCGCTAGATAAAAATATTTATGAGTTATCTGCGGAAGATAAGAAAGAAATTCGCAGTGTACCGACTAGCTTAGCAGAAGCATTGGATGCACTAGAAGAAGACTATGAATTTTTAACAAACGGAGACGTATTCTCCAAAGATTTCATAGATAACTATATTAGTTATAAACGCGAAGAAGTAAAAGAAGTGGATATTAGAACACATCCACATGAATTTCAATTGTACTTCGATTGCTAATTTGTTTTGACTATACATGAAGTGGATAAAAAGCTCTCTCCTTGTTGAAGGAGGGAGTTTTCATTTAGATGTCATAATCATTTCATTTGAATCTGCAACAACAACTTGATAAAATAACGTTAAATAAAAATAAGGTGGGGAACAGGAATGGGAGAGAGGGCATATAATTTCAACGCAGGACCAGCAGCATTACCATTAGAAGTGTTAGAGAAAGCGCAGCAAGAATTTGTGAACTATAAACAAAGCGGTATGTCAATTATGGAAGTATCCCATCGCAGTAAAGAATATGATGAAGTGCATGAACAAGCTCAAAGTTTGTTAAAGGAACTGCTAAACATACCAAGCAACTATAAAGTGTTGTTTTTACAGGGCGGTGCAAGTGGTCAATTTGCTATGTTGCCAATGAATCTGGTTAAACCAAAGCAAACAGCAGCCTACGTATTGACAGGGAGCTGGGCGAAAAAGGCGTATAGCGAGGCAAAACAAGTTTGTAATAGCAGCATAATAGCTAGCGGAGAAACATGTAACTGGACTGGAATTCCAGAGTTTCATGCTGTGGACATGCCTGAAGATACAGCATACATTCATATTACTTCCAACGAAACAATTGGAGGCATTCAGTATAAAGATTTTCCAGAAAGTAACGGTATTCCATTAGTAGCTGATATGTCTAGCGATATATTATCTCGACAACTAGACGTTTCTAAGTTTGGTGTTATTTATGCTGGAGCTCAAAAAAATCTTGGTCCATCTGGGGTCACGCTGGTGATCATAAGAGAGGATTTAATAGAAGATAACGAACATTTACCTACCATATATCGCTATGCAACACATGCTAGCAGCAGCTCTTTGTATCATACTCCGCCCGTTTATTCCATTTATATGGTAAAATTGGTACTGGAATGGATTAAAGAACAAGGCGGAGTTGCAGCGATAGAAAAAAAGAATAAAGAAAAAGCACAATGTTTATATGATGTGATTGATCATATGAAAGACATGTATCACGGTGTGGCATCTCCTGCATATCGTTCCAACATGAATGTCACGTTCCGTCTTGCTAATGAGCAACTTGAAAGTGAATTCATACAACAATCTGCTAAGCAAGGTTTTATAGGGTTAAAAGGACACCGCAGTGTGGGTGGACTAAGAGCTTCTATATACAATGCTGTTCCATATGAAAATTGTGTGGCTTTATCTCGTTTCATGAAAGAATTTTCTAGATAGTCAACAATCAAGATGAAGTAGAGCTGATGAAACGAACATGACAGTTCGCTATACATAAATAATGTTCGTGATGTGTGATGGTTTATTACGTATGATGGATAGTTTCTTTCTTTTCATGCAATGTATTAGGTGCAGGAGGAGATACTAACTTGTATCCGACACTTCTAACCGTTAAAATATACTGAGGGTTGCGGGCATTGACTTCAATCTTATCTCTAAGATGACTAATATGCACATCCACAATCCTCGTATCACCTAGGAAATGATAATCCCAGATCCCATGAAGCAGTTGCTTTCTGCTGAGTGCTTTTCCTTCGTATTTGCTTAAAAACAATAGCAAATCGAATTCCTTGGGTGTGAGTTCTATTCGATTTCCAGCAAAGGTGACTTCTTTCTGGTCTTGATGAATACACAATTCACCTATTTGCAGCGGACCGTTATCTTCCATTGTTGGCATCTTTTCTAAACGACGGAAAATCGCTTTAATACGAGATATTAATTCCTGTGGGCTGAATGGTTTGGTCATGTAATCATCAGCACCGCTGTTAAGGCCAGTAATTTTATCAGAAGTATCTTGCATCGCGGTTAGCATAATAATAGGAATTTCACTTTTTTGTTCTCGAAGTGTTTGACATACTTCCAGACCATTTATTTTTGGAAGCATCAAATCTAATACGATGAGTGCAGGTCGAAACTGCTTAATGGATTCAAAGACAGCTTGCCCATCATAGACACATTTTACTTCGTACCCTGCTAATTTAAGATTGAATTCAATTAACATGGAGATGGATGGTTCATCATCTACAACTAATATTCTTTTCTTTTGCATTTTACAACATCTCCTTTAATTGTAGTATTATGAAAATGATATGAGTTATCATTATTTTAAAATGATGATCAGTAAAACAGTAGACTGTAGTGCTTTATAAATGAGTTTAACGTTATTTCGTTAATACCATATTATTCTAAAGTAAAATTTATGTAAAAAAATATTGATGTTTAATTTGGAGTGATCAGCATGGCATTACACATCGTATTAGTAGAGCCAGAGATCCCTGCTAACACAGGGAATATATCTAGAACTTGCGCTGCAACAGGAGCACATTTACATCTCGTGAGACCACTTGGTTTTTCTACTGATGATAAAACACTTAAACGTGCTGGTTTAGATTACTGGCACGCTGTTCATGTGCATTATTATGACAGTTTTGAAGAATTACAAGAAAAATATGAAGGTCATCGTTTTTTCTATGCGACGACAAAAGCAAAGCATAGTTACGCTCAATTTGAATACAAAGATGGGGACTTCTTTGTTTTCGGTAAGGAAACAAAAGGGCTTCCTGTTTCGCTTTTGGAGAAAAACAGGGAAACGTGCATCCGAATGCCGATGTCTAACGCTGTTAGATCTTTAAACTTATCTAATTCAGCTGCGGTCATTTTGTATGAAGCATTAAGACAACTAGAATTTCCAGGTTTAGAGTAAATTGCTTTTATGATGTTGTATACAATTCGTTAAATATAAGATAAATGTGAAAGGAGTATAGTAATGATACCAAAAGTAGATGTCGCTGTAATCGGAGGATCAAGCATGTTCTCCATTAATTTTCCAGAAGATTTAAACTTACCTTATGTCAATGTGATAGAGGAAACGATGGTATTTGAAACACCATTTGGTGAGAGTCCATCTATTAAATTATTTGAGGTAAAAGGGCTTCGTGTTTTGTTTTGCCGCATGCATGGATGGAGACCTAACGTAGTTACAAGAGGGGTTGCTTCACAACAACTTTTCTGGGTTTTCCAAGAGGCAGGTGTCAAAAAAATCTTCGCGGAAGGCGGAGTTGGCAGCATTAACCATTTATTGGAGTTAAAGGATTTTGTAATACCAAATGACTATATAGATAATTCAATGAGACAAGATGTAAATTTAGGGGGACCTTACCTTCTCATGATGCGGGAATCTATATGTCCTACACAAGCTGACTTACTCACTAATGCAGCGAAAGAAACGGTAGCAGGAACAGAGAGAAATGTATTTAAGCGTGGTATTTATGTCAATACGGACGGTAGACATTTTGAAAGTCCTGCTGAAGTACAGATGTTTCGAACATGGAATGCGGATATTGTAGGTCAGAGTATTTGCCCCGAAGTTTATTTGGCGAGAGAAATCGGAGCTTGTTATGCAGGGATCTATATGGTGGTTAATTATGCAGAAGGAATTATAAAAGATTGGGATCACAAAGATTTAAGTGACATTTTTTATGAGGAGCCCAAAACAGTTGGGTCCATACTAATTAAAGCCTTGTTAAACCTTAACTTACAACAAGATGAGTGTAATTGCAAAAATTTGAGAAAGAATACCTTGCTCAAAGACGGAAAATAGATTAGAATGGTAAATAGTATAATCAATATTTGTCCCTTTGTGTCGAATAATTAAACATAGAGCAATTTAAGTGTTTAAATTGTTAAATTTAATTTAAGAAATGTAGAGATGGATATATGTAGTCAATGCTTTATTTTAAATAGTTAATTCAAAACAATGAATTAGGTCTGGTTGAAAACCAATAGGATTAATGGAACATATAAATATACTCAAGTAAAATTCCTATATGGTCAAACATAAAACATAACGAATGAATAAGAGGTGAACTTATCATGAAACCAGTTGGTGTTGTGAGAAAGATGGATCAGTTAGGAAGAATAGTGCTTCCTAAATCCTTGAGAAAGAGATATGAGATGAATGAAGGGGAACCTGTAGAGATTCTTGTACAAGGGGATCATATTATTCTTGAAAAATACCGTCCAAAATGCTCATTTTGCTCTTCTGTTGAGAATGTGATGGAATTTAATGAACGTTATATTTGCAAGTCTTGCATCGATGAAGTACAAAGCTTTGTATAAGGCACGATGTAAAATGTAAACATGATCAATATAGGAATTCCAGTTACAGTTTTCTGCAACTGGAATTTTTTGTGTTTCTGGCTAGATCATGTTGAGAACAAGAATCATATAATATAAAAAAACCACGTTCTAACATTACTGTATAGAACGTGGAATATGTTATAGACCTTTCGTTTTATCATCATTGTATGCTGCGGTCATCATTGCTACAAAAAATAATGCACATACGGTCATGACGATCCAAAAAGGAAGGGAAGACCAAATCATGTTATAGACCTCCTTCTAAAGATACAATTAATTTTATTATACCTAACCTTGGAACAAAAGAAAACCTTTACAAATCAAACAAAGTGAACACTTTATGAAGCAGAATATTCCTCACATCATTTCCTCACAGTGGATCAGAAGCATTTGTACTATGAATCATTATCCCTTTTTTTCATTATCATTTCTTAAATGTAAATCAATCCGTGGCATATTATCATTATTTTTTAAAAATTCGTTACATGTGTATTTACTTTATAATGTGATTAAAGTATAATCTCGTTATATCCTATAAAAATACTTGGTTTAATGTAAGAGGTGTTCAACTTGGGAGTTGGAATTGCAGTTTTAGGCTTACTGGTCGGCTTTTTGGTGGGTATTACTGGTGTCGGTGGTGCTGCTTTATTAACTCCTGCACTTTTGATTATTGGGATAAGCCCAACGATTGCAGTCGGTACGGATTTATTTTACAATGCAGTCACTAAATTTTTCGGAACAGTTCAACATTTAAGGCAGAAAACAATAGATTTCAAAATTGTTTTTTATTTAGCATTAGGCAGTATCCCAGGCGCAGTAAGTGCAGTGTTAGCGCTACAGTTATTTGACACATTTTTTGTTCATCAGGAACAAATTATTAGGCAAGCACTCGGCGTTATCTTAATCATCGTTGCAGCATCCACAATTATAAGATTATTTTATAGCAATAAAGAAAATAACAAGAATAGTAATGAACATATAAGCAATGCTTATAACAAAAAAATATTCTCTATTATCACAGGATTTATTCTAGGAGCAGTTGTTGGTTTAACTTCTGTTGGTTCAGGATCTTTATTTGCTTTGCTTTTAATATATTTTTATCGAATGAGCGGCGTAAAAGTAGTGGGAACAGACATTGCACACGCTTTCTTGCTGGTTACTGTGGCCTCAGTGCTCCATGCTGGATATGGACATGTTGATTATCAATTAGCTGCAAATTTATTGATTGGGTCTATTCCAGGGGTACTACTAGGTAGCACGTTAGCAACGAAGGTACCTTCTAGACCATTGAGAATTGTTGTCTCTATCTTTATTTTATTAAGTGGCATTAAATTAGTAACTTAACTTTTATATAGAAGATTTCGCCTAAGTAGCCGCCTCATATCATGCATAAATGAATGGAAATGGGAGATGCTCATTACTGTAAATATTTCTCGATATGCCATATCACATGTATAGGGGGCTTGAGCATTGGATAAACAACGTGTTAAAATGGAGCAACAAGCAGGAGAAAAAAACGTGAAGCAGGAAAGTCATCAAGAAGATGATGCACTAGAAGTGCTAACAAATGAAATTAATAAGCGAGATAGCAATAGAAACGATTGTTAAAAAAAATTGTTTATAAAATGCAATGTAAGCTTATGCTTATATTGTTATTTCGTACAAGTATGTAGAGGAGCCGGTGTTTATAAACTGGCTCCTTTTATATTTGAATTTTTATTTTCTTTTTCTTTTTGCAGGAAAATCAACTAGGGTAACCACATAAAGTTATACATAAACAAAATTACTCGGAAACATCTAAACGTGCTTCGCATAATAATTATAATAAAATTTATTTAATAAATGTAAAAGAGCAGTGGACTTAAAAAAATACATTAGTAAAAATGAAAGGAGGCCATCATGGATCTATTTCGAAAAATTTCTGACTACTATGATAAGAGCCAGAAACTGACTTGGGAGGGTACTTTTTCCGAGTATATCAATATAGTGAAGCACAATCCAAAAGTGGCCAAAACTGCGCATGCTCGCGTATATGACATGATTACCTCTTATGGGGTAGAGGAAGAAAACGGAGTAAAGCAATATAAATTTTTTGAAAATGAAATTTATGGATTGAACACTGCGATTGAACAATTATCAGAAGAATATTTTCACTCAGCGGCTCGCAGATTAGACGTTAGAAAAAGAATATTACTGCTTATGGGGCCTGTTAGTGGGGGTAAGTCAACGATTGTAACCATGTTGAAAAAAGGATTAGAGAAATATACAAAAACCGATGAGGGAGCACTTTATGCGATTAAAGGCTGCCCAATGCATGAAGAACCCTTGCATCTGATCCCTGATGATATTAGACCAGAGGTAGAGAAGGAATTAGGAGTAAGAATTGAAGGTAGTCTTTGTCCTTCCTGTCAAATAAGACTTCGAGATGAATACGATGGCAAAATCGAAAATGTAGAAGTGGAGCGTATTTTCTTTTCAGAAGATCAGCGCGTAGGTATAGGAACATTCAGTCCATCTGATCCAAAATCACAAGATATATCTGAACTTACGGGAAGTATTGATTTCTCTACCATTACTGAATACGGATCGGAGTCAGATCCGAGAGCCTACCGTTTTGACGGGGAATTAAATAAAGCGAATCGCGGAGTTATGGAATTTCAAGAAATGCTCAAATGTGATGAGAAGTTCCTATGGAATTTACTTTCATTAACGCAAGAAGGAAATTTTAAAGCAGGCCGATTTGCCTTGATTAGTGCCGATGAGTTAATCATCGCGCATACGAATGAGACAGAATATAAATCGTTTATTGCGAATAAGAAAAATGAAGCATTACAGTCTAGAATTATCGTCATGCAAATCCCTTACAACTTAAAAGTATCCCAAGAAGAAAAAATATATGAAAAATTGATTCGAGAAAGCGATATGGGACATATACACATTGCTCCGCATACGCTTCGCACTTCTGCGATGTTTTCTATTTTAACTCGACTGAAAGAAAGTAAAAAACAAGGGATGGACCCCATTAAAAAAATGAGAATGTACGATGGGGAAGCAGTGGAAGGGTTTAAAGAAGCAGACTTGAAAGAAATGCAAAATGAATTTGATCAAGAAGGTATGTCAGGTATCGATCCAAGGTATGTTGTTAACCGAATATCCAGCGCTTTAATTCGTCAGGATGTAGATCACATTAATGCATTAGATGTGTTAAGAGCGTTAAAAGATGGTCTAGATCAACATTCATCTATAACGAAAGAAGAGAAAGAACGATATTTAAACTTTATTTCACTAGCTAGAAAAGAGTTCGATGAGTTAGCTAAAAAAGAAGTGCAAAAAGCATTTGTTTATTCTTTTGATGAGTCGGCTAAAACGTTATTTGAAAATTATTTAGATAATATAGAAGCTTATTGTAACTGGGATAAAATTAAAGATCCTGTAACAGGGGAAGAGTTAGATCCCGACGAACGTTTAATGCGTTCTATAGAAGAGCAAATCGGCATATCAGAAAATGCGAAAAAAGCATTCCGTGAAGAAATATTAATACGCATGACCACGTATTCTAGAAGGAACAAAGAATTTGACTACAGTTCACACGATAGATTGCGTGAAGCAATTGAAAAGAAATTGTTTGCTGATTTGAAAGACATCGTTAAGATTACTACAACTTCGAAAACGCCAAATGAGAAGCAATTAAAGAAAATTAACGAAGTTATTCACCGTTTGGTAGAAGAGCACGGATATACCCCTTCTAGCGCGAATGAACTGCTACGTTATGTTGGAAGTTTGCTCAATCGTTAATTCGATACGAAAATGGAGTAGAGACGTATGGTGTTTACCATATCCTCTACTCTTTTTTTTGTGGATTGTTGACTGTTAAATGTAAGTTTTTATTTTGCACTTTAGTTTAAATGTGGAATGGTGGAGGGTGTGTTAAAATAATGGAAGTATGTAAATAGATGAAATAAACTTGCTGCGACAAGGTGAATACATGTTAAAAGTAACGTTCCATTTCAGAAGATCAAGAGGTGAAGTAATGGATTTCAATACATATCAACGTCAAGCTGAAAGAACCATGAATTTAGGAGACGGGGACGAAAAGAAAAAGTATGCCAACTTTGCTATGGGGCTTAGTGGTGAAGCGGGGGAAGTTACCGATTATTTAAAAAAAGTGTGTTTTCACGATCATAACTTAGATAAGGACAAGCTCAAAGATGAGCTAGGAGATGTGATGTGGTATGTGGCAGCTTTAGCAAGTGTGTCCAATATCCCGTTAGAAGAAATTGCACAACGCAATATTGAAAAGTTACAACAGCGCTACCCAGAGGGCTTTTCCACTGAGATGAGTCGGAATAGAAAAGGGGAATGATATCATTGTGACAGAGGTTATAGGGAAGGCATTCGCTTATATCACACGGGAGAAAGATGGTGTAAAACAAGTGCTTGTATTTCACCATGTTATTCCTGAAGCGGGCTATCAGATTCCTAAAGGGACGATAGAAAAGGGTGAATCTCCTGAGAAAGCGGTGCTTAGGGAAGCGTTGGAAGAGACAGGTTTGACTAATCTAAAGCTAGAAAGATTTCTCGTAAAGGATACCTGGAGGGAGTCACAAAGCAAAGTCCACGAAAGGTTCTTTTACCATCTGTCTGTAGACATAGCAGAGGATGAATGGAGTATTATTCCTACTGGTAGTGAGCTAGAAGAACAGTTGTTATTTAAGTTTTTTTGGATCTCAAATAAAGAGGAGATAGCTTTAGCACCAGGACATGCAGATTATTTTCACCTAATTTTGTAAGTTGTATTAATTGGAAGCTAGTTCACAATACGTGAAGTTTTCTTTTGTGGTTAGAGATAATATACCGGTTCCGTTCATATTCATTATGTTTGCACTCATATGAGCTCCAACAATTTCCGATTCAAGTCCATAGATGTCCACGAATAATCTTTCGTCTTCATGAAAATGAGAACACGTTTCACTTAACGTGTAAGATGTTTTAGTTAGTTCTTGACCTAAGTAGTCATGAAGACCAATATTTGCTCCAGAAGATTGTATGATTTCAAGTGTGAGAGGATAAACTTTTATTTTTTCTGTACTGGATAGTTCTTGTATAGCCCAGCCATAAGCGGAGATAAAAGATGCATGGTGCTTCTGTATACCAATAGATTGTTTATCTTCATCCATCGTCGCATTGGAACAACTAGAAAAAATCAAAAGTGATAGGATAAGCAGGAGTAATTTATACATTATTTTTTTCACCTCTCTTGTCCTATCATTTTTTTAATCTCACTTTTTGGCATCACCTGTATCCATAAGTATAATACGAGGCTATGGCAGTCTAATGACGTGTAATGTATTTGCTTCTACATACTACTTCTCGTCTTCACTGTCGTGTATTGTTGCATTCATTTCCTCAGCAAAATATTCTTCTAGTGTAACTTCGGATTCTTTTATACTTGTTGCGATATCTACTCCAACGTATCGAACATGCCAAGGTTCATACGCGTAACCCGTAACTTCTTCTTTTCCTTCTTCATAGCGAATTATAAAGCCATATTCAGCCGCGTTTTCAGCAAGCCATTGTCCTTCACTTGTATCTCCAAAATGTTCTTCTAGCGCATAATCTGCACTTGCAGATGAAATATCCATGGCAAGTCCAGTTTGGTGTTCACTTGTACCAGGGTACGCACTAAACTGATTTGCATGTTCGGACCCGTATGTATTTACATTCCAAGTATAAATGGATTGTTGAGTGTTATAAGATCGATATCCGCTTATTGCTACCAATTCTATTTCTTCTTCTTTTGCTGCGTTAAATAAAGCTTCTAGCGCTTGTGCAGCTTCTTCTCGCATCAGTTTTTTTTCTAATTGTTCTTCAAAAGAAAAGGGGACATTCGGTTGTACTAGGTCGTCAGGAACATAGTCAGCTGGTAAACTGCGATTTTTATTCACTAACACCTCTGTGCTACTGTAATTTGCAACGACAGGGATATCTTTTATTTCTTCTGTATCACTAGGTTGCTCTGTAGTATTTTGATCAACTTCCTCAAGCACGTTACTATCGTCTTCATTCGTCTGATCCTGATTATTTTCTGTTAGATTTGACGCATCTGCAGGATGTTCATTATCGCTATTTGTTATGTCCTGTTCTGTTACTGACTGGTTTTCTGTATCCTCTGATTGCCCTATGGTTGTATCTTTTTCGGATAGGTTGTTATCGTTGGTATTCGAAATGTCATCAGATGAACACCCCACAGTAAGGGTCATCCCTATTATAAGTATGATTGCTGATGTACGTATTGGTTTCCTAGGTTGTCTCATGTCGCATTCACTCCAATAATTGTAATAAAGCTATCATAGCACAAGCAATTTAAATAATACATCTTAGTGTAAAGGATAAGAAAACCTGTTGATCTAATTTCTCAACAGGTTAACATAGTTGATATCATGTATGTTGCGTTATAAAATATTTATTCTCTCTTCTATCCCTCTTCATTTGATGCTTCTTCTGAAAGTGCTTCCTGCATCGCTTCTTCTCCGCGGGACTGTATAGATTGTAAAGTTTCTTCTACCGTTTTTTCATTTTTGCTCATCAAATCTATTTCCTCATTAAGTACAACTTCCAACTTACGTAGGAACGTTTCAGGATAATTTTCGTAATCTTTACTCGAAGTATTCGATAGAGATGCTAATTTATAAAAGGCGTCCATATTCACTTCATTAGATGAATTCATGTGCTCCCTGCGTGTCATGAGATCCCATGTGGATTTTCCATTTGCTTTGGCAAATGTATTACCATTAACAAATTCAACAAATTCCCATGCGGTATCTATGTTTTCAGATTGTGCATTAATAGAAAATATATTGTATAAACTTATTCTACCACCTCTATCAGGAAAGTTAGCATCAACTGGAACCGTTACAATATCAAAATTAATAGGTTCTGTCTCTAACCAACTGCTTTCTAGTTGATCTAAAAGCCAAAATCTGTCTATAGTCATCGCGGTTTGTCCCTTTATAAATCTATCATCTCCTGGGTAATAATATTGTATCGTGTCTTCATCCTCATTTTCATCCTTATGTTCTGAGGGTATAAATATCGTATTAGATTCGTAAGCATTCATTGCCGTTTCAAATACTTTCTTCCAAGCTTCCGTATTCACTGTTACTTGCATCGTGTCTGGATCAGCATAGGATAGTTGGTATGTTGATGCAATCTGAGAAATAAGTATAGAGAGGTCTCCATATTGCATTTCAAATCCATAGGTGCTATCTTCGTCTTTAGCAGAAGGGAACATAGCTGACTTTTCTAAAATTTGATCCCAAGTCATTTGATCGGTTGGATACTCCACATTATATACGTCAAAAAGATCTTTATTATAATATAATACTTCAGTAGAAAAATCTGCAACTAAACCATATAGATTTCCATTTCCTTTTTCTTTTAAAAGTTGTATAACATGCTCACTCAAATTTTCAATATCGAATTCACTTTCTTCAATAAAAGAAGTAAGATCGTATAAGCGGTTATCTTCTATTAAAGTTTCGTAGTCATTTTCGTCTAGTACTAATACGTCTGGATTTTCATTTTCAATGAAGGTTTTTAATTCTTCTTCATAATCAAATTCCTCCTCTGAATCAGAGGGAGCAAATTGTTTTTCTTTTAATTCTTGTAACGTAATAACCTCAAATTCAATGTTAGGATTTTTTATCGTAAAGTAACTTGCATACTCTCTAAAAAAATCATCTCCACTCCAACCTACCAACACTTTAAGTAGTTTTGGCTCTGCATCCATTTCTTCTGCTTCTCCGTTACTACAGCCAATGAGCGAAATCATCAATGTTATAACGATAAAGATACTTGTCCATTTTTTCATTTCTAGACCCCCAAATATTAATTTTCATTTTTTACCTATAAATTTCTATTTTTTATAACATAATGTTATACTACTGATTATTTCATTTGTTTCGCTGAACAATAAAAAATAGCATAGCAAGCTGGTATACCTCAGGCCAGATTGCTATGCATTGTAGCTCCACTTGCTTGTAATTATTTGAATTCCCTAGTGCATTTTAGTCCATCATACTTAAATACAATCGTCTTTTTTTCTACTTTAGTTTCTAGATATACTGCTTTTCCCCATAATTTTTGTACCGATGGCAGTGTTCTTTCTATATATTTCACATCAAGCTCAACATCTTCAAAATGATGTTTTAAATATAGTTCACCCACATCTTTATAATTTCCATTTTCCACAATAATGTAAGGAAAACCACCATTGATTTTGGAATCTACAAGTTGATCGCGCACCGTTTCCCACTGTGTGTCTGTAATTTTCCACTCAGCTCCTTTTTTCTGAAAAACAAATAAATCTAGATCTTGGACTAACTCTTTTGTCAAATAGTTACGGAGGAAGGAACTGTCGGAATCAAATTCCCTTACTTCAAAAATTTTATCTACATCCCATCGTTTTTCGATGTCTTCAAAAATTTTAAGACCCAGGTAATATGGATTTAAGGAGTGTTGTGAAGGTTGCACGACGGAGCTGTTTAATTTAGCAAATTCAATCGTTTCGTCCGAAGTTAGATCCAATTCTCTCAGTATTCTTATATGCCAATAAGAAGCCCAGCCTTCGTTCATGATTTTAGTTTCAATTTGAGGCCAAAAATACAACATTTCATCACGAAGCATGGTCAGTATATCTCGTTGCCAGTCTTCTAAAATGCTAGAGTGCTCTTCAATAAATAAGAGCAAATCTTTCTCAGGTTGTTCAGGAAAACGCTTCGGTTTAGGTTCGGATTGTAGTCGTTTTTTTTCTTTTTCGCTCTCATCTAGTTCCCACAATGTTTCATATTGGGTCATCCATTCAGGCTTATTGGAGGTGGGTTTTGTTTCTTTTGTTTTCTTTTTCCTTTTCCCACGAATAATACTTGGATCAATGTGTTCTTGTATGCTTAATACAGCATCGATGAAAGTTTCTACCTTTTTACTACCATATTCAAATTCGTATTCTCGCACTCGTTCCGCAGTGGCTGACATGGTTTCTACCATATCTCTGTTTGTATTTTTAAAGCGAATGTTATTTTTGAAAAAATCACAGTGTGCCAAGACATGCGCTACGATGAGTTTATTTTGAATTAATGAATTTCCATCTAATAAAAAGGCGTAACATGGATTTGAATTAATGACGAGCTCATAAATTTTACTTAAACCGAGGTCATATTGCTTCTTCATTTTATGAAAAGCTTTTCCAAAGCTCCAATGATGGAATCTTGTAGGCATACCATAAGCACCAAATGTATAAATAATGTCAGACGGACAAATTTCATATCGCATAGGATAGAAGTCTAATTCAAAACGCTCAGCGATTGCTGTAATGTCTTCTATGGCACGCTCCAGTTCTTTTATTTCTTGATTGCTCATTGAAATAATCCTCCTTTGTTACACAAAAATAACGCGTATATGAGGTCAAAATGATTTGGTAATCATGCTGGTTTCTGGCTTCAATCTTGTTACTAACTTATATATGTAATGTATTCATTTGCTAAATAGAGATTACAGATTTTTTGCATAAGAAAGCCCACTTCAACAGAAGTGGGATCATAGTAAAGAGCATGAAAGTTGGATCAATGTGCAAAGGTATAATCCTTACGTACTATTTCTACCTATTTTTTTTAGTATAATAAGAGCAAACAAGGTGTAAAAAATACATAAAGGTGGGATGCATGTTGAATCCAAAACAAGTTGGAAATATATTTTGTGTAGGAAGGAACTATCCATTGCACATCGAAGAATTAGGCAATCAAAGATCAAAAGACTGTCTTGTCTTCACCAAACCTACACATGCTTTAATAGAAGCGAAGGATCAGATCATTGCACTTCCAGGAGATAGAGGCGAGGTGCATTATGAAATTGAGGTCGTTGTACATATTTCTTCTCCATACAAAAAAGGGGTTGCGTTGGAAGATATAGTGGATTACATGACGCTTGGCATCGATATGACGTTGAGAGATGTGCAAACGGCGCTAAAGCAAGATGGTCACCCTTGGTTGCCAGCGAAAGGCTTTCGTAACGCTGCAATATTAGGATCTTATATTCCTTTTCCACATGATAATGAATACTTGCAAACTCCTTTTCATCTTGTTAAAAACAAACAGGTTGTGCAAGAGGGGAGAATGGTAGATATGATCTTCTCACTTGGAGACATTATACATCATTGTGGTCTACATTATGGTCTGAGTGAAAACGATATTATTTACACAGGGACACCAAACGGTGTAGGAAAATTAAATAACGGGGACACGTTAGAAATGTACTGGGGCGAGAACAAGCTAGGTGCATGCACAATATCACTGGAAAAATAGTGATGAGGGGAGTGTAATAAAGTGGCGCTATTGTTACTCTTTCTTGTTATTCCTGCCTTGATCATTTGTGTTCATTACATGAATGCGAGTAATTACAGGAAATTATTTTCTAAATTATTTCTTGCTTTATCGTTGTATAGTATTGTTTTTTTGAATTACTTGCTTTATGTAAACGATGAGTATAGCATGTGGTTTTTACTATTCTCTCTTATATTTATAACGTTGCATGTGTTTATCAAAAGTGAAGAAGATTGATGGAGCCGTAGCATAACGTGCATAATAAAAAAATACACCTACTCCATACCATGAAGTGGGTGTATTATTGTCCTATTCCTTATACACGTGGTAAAACATAACCAAATATAGCGAAGAAATGCGCTACACTTCCTAAAATAACGAAGACGTGCCAGATGGCATGATGATAAGGGACTTTCTTCCATACGTAAAAAATAGTGCCTAGCGTGTACAAAACACCACCGATAACAAGCCAAGTCATTCCTTCAGCTGAAAAATTACTAATAAGCGGTTTGTACGCAATAATTATCATCCAGCCCATTGCGATATAACAAAGTGTTGATAATATAACAAATCGTTTGACGAAGAATACTTTGAGCACAATGCCTGTAGCTGCCATACCCCATATGATACCGAACATCGTCCATCCCAGTGGTCCGCGCAAAATCGTTAACAAAAATGGCGTGTACGTCCCCGCAATAAGTAAGTAAATAGCGGAATGATCTAGTATTTCAAATACATTTTTAGCTTTTCCTTTAGGTAAACTGTGCAGCAAAGTTGAAAATAAGTAGAGTATCACTAGGGATGCACCAAATATGGAAAAGCTGACAATATGCCATGCATCACCATAAAGGCTTGAATACACAACAAGTAAGACTAACCCGGCAATACTGAGTAACGTTCCTATTCCATGACTAATAGCATTAGCAATTTCTTCTTTAACAGAGAACTCCATAACTCCACCCCATCTAAATAACATTTGTTTTTTTCATTGTCCCATCACTTTTACCGATATCATTATTCTTATATCTCTATTTAAGCATGTGAAGGTCTGCAATTCAAGTTAATCAACCATATCATTTCCATATCAAACATTGAACGACCCACCACTTATCACCCTTTCGGGTTGCTTGAAGTGGGGGATTCCTAAGAACATCAGCGTAACCGCCAATTGTTTATTAGGCTATCCCCGTAGTCCCTACGGTTAAGAGAC
>NZ_QXJP01000072.1 GCF_004115085.1 Longirhabdus pacifica
CGCTGACGGGATCGAACCGCCGACCCTCTGCTTGTAAGGCAGATGCTCTCCCAGCTGAGCTAAGCGTCCAAAAATGACCCGTACGGGATTCGAACCCGTGTTACCGCCGTGAAAGGGCGGTGTCTTAACCGCTTGACCAACGGGCCACAATAATAACAATGACGAAGCTCCCAACCGGATTTGAACCGGTGACCTCTTCCTTACCATGGAAGCACTCTACCTGCTGAGCTATGGGAGCATGGCTCCTCGAACAGGACTCGAACCTGTGACAACTCGGTTAACAGCCGAGTGCTCTACCAACTGAGCTATCGAGGAACAATGATGAGTTTTGACTTCGTCAAAATCTCGAATATTTGAAGCTTTTTTTGCTGCTTGAGGATCGAACTCAGTCAAACTTTGTTTAACTTTTTGTTCTAATGCTTACGAAGTAGTTTTTACTTCGTAATAACTTGTGCACCCTCAAAACTGAAAGTGAAAGAAGAAGTGTTACGTTGTTTCTTCGTAGCGTTGCTTTAAGGT
>NZ_QXJP01000073.1 GCF_004115085.1 Longirhabdus pacifica
ATTTTAAAGCAAGCCGCGCTGATAATGGGACGAAAGTAAATGTGATTAAAAGTAATCAACACAGATACTCGGTATCAGCAATGTGTAGCGTCCTACAACTGCCTAGAGCAACGTATTATTACGAAGTGAAGCAACGTCAAACCAATGACGATAAAATTGTTCCACTTATACAAGAAATCTTTCGAAAAAGTAGAAATAACTACGGCACACGAAAAATTAAAGTAGAGCTAAAAAAGCAAGGCCACATTGTTTCTAGACGTCGAATTGGTCGTATCATGAAACAGCAAGGTTTGGTATCGAATTATACCGTGGCACAGTTTAAACCGCACAAAACAACGTGTAATGAAGCTCCTATTGCCAATGAATTAGATCGTCATTTTCAACAAGAACAAGCTTGTGCAGTCGTTGTTAGTGATTTAACTTATGTGAGAGTTGAAAACAGCTGGCACTATGTCTGCTTATTAGTGGATCTTTTTAATCGTGAAATCATAGGTTATAGTGCAGGTCCAAGTAAAGAT
>NZ_QXJP01000074.1 GCF_004115085.1 Longirhabdus pacifica
TTATAGCAAGAGCTACAGCTGTAAATGAAGAGGTGGTGGACTTTGATGGTTTTGACGATGTGCCTTCTACTCACTGGGCGCAAGAAGAGATAAATCGTTTAGTGCGTTTAGGTTTTATTGATGAAGCTGACTATGCTAGTGGGTTAGCTCCTGACGATAGTCAAACTAGGTATGAAATGACAAAGTGGCTAGTGGATGGATTGAAACAAGCGGAGGAAAGCTTTATTCAAGCTTTTGAAGATACGAAAGGGACATTAGTACCGTTTACGGAGTATTACAAAGAAGGGATTCCAGAAGAGAAGATCCCTTATTTAGCCGTGGCAAAAGGAAGTAAATTGGTGTCAGGTTTCCCGGATGGAAGCTTTGGTTTGGACAAGACAACGACAAGAGCAGAAGTCGTGGCATTGCTTTACAACTATTTGGACATTGAAGGAACAGGTGCAGAAACATATCCTTGGTTAGATGAGTTGAGAGAAGTAGGAACGACAGGGACAAACTTACTTTCTATGAC
>NZ_QXJP01000007.1 GCF_004115085.1 Longirhabdus pacifica
CATCGTTTACGTCAATTTTTAAATGATCATGCTATTCAAGGAGAGGCCATAAGTGATATAGAAAACAAAAGTAAAAATGGAGAATTTATTAAAACAGAAATAATATGTATGTTTATTTCATATTTCGTATGGACGATCATTATGCTTATTAGTTTTGATAGTTGGTTTCCGTTTTCTTCCTCTCTAGGAGGACTAGCACTTTTTTTTATTATTGTACAAGCTGGGGGAATGTTTTTAGCAAGACTAATATCTTCTATAAAAGATACAAAATATTTATATGAAAAATTTAAACGTAAAGAACAAATAGAATCTAAAGATATAAAACAGTTTTTAATTCGTGTAGGTTCAATGATTGGATTTGGTGTACTGTACTTCACAACGATTTATTTCGTAATGTAATTGTAAGGTGAAGCAGTATGAAGCCGTCTGTAATGATACTAGACGACGACATGCTGCTTTACGATTTGATCGGTCAATGCTTCTATTGCTCCTTCCGCAACAATCTCCCCTTTTTCCAACATATAAAAATAATCTCCCACCTGCCTTACAAAATCTATACTCTGTTCCACTAGCAACATAGAAACGGTATGCTGCTGTTTCATGTTTACAATTAACTCTTGAATTTCTTGTACAATAGAAGGCTGAATCCCTTCTGTTGGCTCATCTAAGATGAGCAACTTTGGGTTTGCGATCATCGCTCTTGCAAACGCTAATTGCTGCTGCTGACCTCCGCTAAGGTCGCCTCCTTTTCGCTTTAACATCGGCTTTAAGGCTGGGAATATTTCCAGCATCTTTTCTACAGCACGCTTATCCCTTTTCGATGTGCCTTCTAAACCCAAACAAATATTTTCATAAACCGTAAGATGCGGAAAAATCTCTCTTCCTTGTGGCACATACCCCATTCCATGCTTTGCTCGCTTATATGGCGGATCGTTCGTGACATTCGTTTGCTCTATCTGCATATTTCCATGACGAAAGGGAAGCAAACCCATTATGCCTTTTACTAATGTGGTTTTACCTACCCCGTTTCTACCTAATAAGCAAACCACCTGTCCCTGCTTAACCTTTAGGCTTACATCACGAATAATAATACTTTCTCGGTAACCTACTTGGCATTGATATACGTTCAACATATTAACTCGCCCTCTGTCCTAAGTATACTTCGGCAACGCGTTCATCTTCTTGAACTTCTTGCATCGTGCCTTCCATTAGTAATGCCCCTTGATGCATCACCGTCACTTTCTCGGAAAACGTGCGAACAAATTCCATATCATGTTCTACAACGATAACAGATTGTTTTTTCGTAATTTCCTTGAGCAGCTTTCCCGTCTTTTCCGTTTCTACATCTGTCATACCTGCTACCGGTTCATCCAGCAATAACACGTTGGGTTCTTGCACTAACATCATACCTATTTCCAGCCATTGTTTTTCACCATGCGAAAGCGCTCCTGCCATTTGTTCGGCCCTAGACTGTAATTCGATTAACTGGAGATGATGCTGTATTTTTTCTTGTAGATCTTTATTCGTTTTTTCAAACAGGGAAGACCATACGCCTTTACGCGGCTGAATAGCAAGTTCCAAATTTTCATATACCGTTAATTTCGGAAAAATAGAAGGGGCTTGAAATTTTCGACTAATACCTAAATCTGCTATTTGATGCTCTTTTTTCTTTGTCAGTTCCACGTTCTCCTTATACCAGACCTTTCCCCGCTTCGCCTTTACCTTTCCACAAAGTACATCTAAAAAAGTCGTCTTCCCCGCTCCATTCGGCCCAATCAGAAAATGAAGCTGACACGCTGCTAAATGAAAATTGACTTCATTTACGGCTTTAAATCCAGCAAATTCAACGCTTACTTTCTCCGAACGTAAAATCGATGTTGTTTTCATTGGCGTCCTCCCTCTTTCTTCTCTTTTTTATTTTTTGCATTCCATCCTTCATCAAACCCATGAAGCCACGTGGTAATAAAATAACACTAATGACAAACAATCCACCGAGTAAAAACAACCATAACGAAGGATAAGCCTCACTAAAAGTGGTCTTTGCATAATTAATGAGCAAGGCACCTAGCACCGCTCCACTCAAGGAGTTTCGGCCCCCAATCGCCACCCAGAGTACCATCTCAATCGAAGGTACGATACCCATCATCGAAGGCGAAATAATACCGACATGTAAGACGAATAGTGCACCAGCTATACCCGCAAAACCAGCAGAGACGGCAAAAATGAACGCTTTAAATACGGCAGGATTATACCCGATAAAACGCAAGCGATTTTCCCCATCACGTATCGCGAGCAACACACGCTTAAAACGGGATTTGGTCATCCAATATGCCAGTGCGAATAGCAACGCCAATACACCAATGGTAATCCAATATAATACACGTTTTACTGTTGGATCGGACAGCGAATATCCTAAAATAGTTTTAAATCCCGTTATGCCATTACTTCCTCCAGTAAATGCTTGTTGACCGATGAGTAACGTCACGACAATTAACACAAGTGCTTGCGTTAATATGGTGAATTGAACACCTTGAATACGATTGCGAAAAGTTAGAAAACCTAAGCCATACGCGATACCCATCGGCACGATGACGATGAGCAATAACGTAAGAAAAAAAGAGGAGAAGGGCATCCAGAACCAAGGCAGTTCGTTTTGCCCACTCCATACCATAAAATCGGGAAGCTTTCCCCCACTTGCCTCTAGTTTTAAATACATCGCCATACCATAAGCACCGAGGCCAAAAAACACCCCATGTCCTAAGCTTAAGATGCCTGTATAACCCCAAATAAGTGCTAAACCAATGGCTACAATGGCAAAGCTGACGTATTTTGCAAGCAACATCAAGCGAAAATCGGAAAGAAATAAAGGAGCAAGTAGCATCATTCCGAGTATAAGCATATAAACTATCCATTTGAATTGACTCTCTCTATTTATTGTCCCTAAGCCCTGCTTCACTTTGCTTCCTCCCTTATTGTCAACCTGTCTAAGATTCCAAAGCACGTGTTTTCAAAGAAACAAAACCGCGTGGTCTCCATTGTAAAAATGCAATGACGATGACAAACACGATGACTTTTGCGATGGAGGCAGATAACCAAGATTCAAAAAATACGTTGAGCACGCCAATCGTGACAGCACCAAATACCACCCCTGCTAATTTGCCAACTCCACCTAACACCACAACCATAAATGCATCGACAATGTAATACGTCCCAAGTGAACTACCAATAGGACCGATAAGCGCCAATGCACTTCCTGCTAACCCTGCTATGCCAGAGCCAATGGCAAAGGTGATACGATCCACTTTTCTCGTTGAAATACCGAGACAACCTGCCATATCCCTGTTCTGCATGACCGCCCTCATACTTCTGCCCGCTGCCGTTCGATACAAATAGATGTATAAAGACAATAAACATACGATGACGAGCGCAAGGATAAATAGCCTTTTATAAGGAAGGACAACAACGGAAGTAAGCTGCAATCCTCCTTCTAGCCAACTCGGACTTGTCACCGCTACATTCGGCGCACCAAAAATCATTTTTGCTGCTTGTTGTAACATCATCCCTACTCCCCATGTTGCGAGCAAACTATCTAGTGGACGGCGATAAAGAAATTTTACGAGCCCCATCTCCAGCAGCATGCCAAGGAAGAAAGCAACAGTGAAAGATACGAACAAAGCGAATATATAATAAGAGTCAAACCATGCTGCCGGTGCATACTGTTGGAAAAGATGCTGTGTAACATAGACCATATACGCTCCAATCATGAGAAACTCGCCATGTGCCATATTAATCACATTCATTAATCCAAATGTAATTGAAAGTCCAAGTGCTACTAGTAACAATATAGAGCTGTAACTTAATCCGTTAAAAAGTTGAATTGCCCACATAACATCCCTCTTTTCCAAACTACCATGTCTAGTGATTTACCAATGTGTAAAGGTAAGTGTTCATTATTGCTATGCTGCTGTTATGACATCCCATTAGAATCCAACGATCATGGACTCGTTAGTGCTTCTGCCCACGTATAACTGCTTAAATATGGATCTGGTTTCACCGCTTCTTCTGTACTGAATATTTCGTTTAATTGTCCTTCTGCGGTCACTTCTCCTATTCTTACTTTTTTATAAAGATGTTGATTATCTCCGTCAATCGTGACCGTACCTTCCGGTGCGGCAAACGTGATTCCTTTTGCAGCCTCTCTGACTTTATCTACATCTGTCGTGCCCGCTTTTTCTACCGCTTTTGCCCATAAATGTACTGCATTATATCCTGCTTCTATCGGGTCTGCGGTCACTCGATCTTCCCCGTATGCCTCCTTGTAGTGATCTACAAACTCCTTATTCTCTGGCGTATCTGTCGTCTGGAAATAGTTCCATGCAACTAAATGACCTTCTAAATATTCAGCACCAATCCCCCTTATTTCTTCTTCTGCCACACTGACAGAAAGCACCGTTATATCATCCGCAGAAATGCCAGCGTCTTTTAACTGTTTGAAAAAAGCAACATTACTATCTCCATTCAACGTATTGTAAATAACGTCTGGCTTACTTTCTTTTATTTTTGCAATAACGGTACTATATTCTGTATGACCTAATTCCGTATACTCTTCTCCTACTAGCTCCCCACCTTCACTATCTAATTGCGCTTTAATAATATTGTTAGCTGTAATCGGGAACACATAGTTCGAACCTAGTAAGAAGAATTTCTTACCGCGATTCTCCAATAGCCACGCTACAGAAGGCACGATTTGCTGATTTGTCGTTGCTCCGGTGTAAAAAATATTCGGTGACGCTTCTAGCCCTTCATATTGAACGGGATACCAGAGCAATCCATTCAATTCTTCAAATACAGGCAACATCGCTTTTCGACTAGCAGAAGTCCACCCACCAAATACCGTGGCTACTTTATCTTGTTCCAACAATTTTCTTGATTTTTCTGAAAAAGTCGGCCAATCTGACGCCCCATCTTCAATAATCGGTACAATTTGCTTTCCTAGAACCCCACCTGCTTCATTAATTTCATTGATGGCCATTAACTCTGCGTCTTTGACCGACACCTCACTGATCGCCATCGTACCGCTTAATGAATGTAAAATACCAACTTCAATGACATCTTCTTGACTCCCATCTTCTTCGTCCGCTTCTTGCGACTCCCCTTCTTCAGCACAGCCTGCAAGCAACAACATAGTGATAAATAAAAAACAGACCGTATGAAACCAAACTTTCTTTCTTTTCTCCTGCCACTTCTCCATGAATTCCATTGCCACCCCACCTTTTTGTTATGTACTACACTTAAATATTTAATTCATGCACAATTAAATGTTACGTTATATAACCTAACATTAAATGCACCTTTATTATATATTCACCCTGAAATTTATGTCAACAAAAATAACATGAATAGGAAAAATAAAAATATTTATTTTAATTTACCGTACAAAACGCAAGAATAATGTTATAATACCTCACATATATATTATATACTTTATTCATACGGCTATCTATTTGAATCAAAGGGGGCAGTGTATGCATTTCACGCCAAGAGAAAAAGAGATGCTCATGATTTCCGTAGCAGCAAATGTGGCTGCACAAAGAAAAGCAAAAGGCATCAAACTTAATTATCCAGAAGCAGTAGCCATGATTACGTCGTATATTTTAGAAGGAGCTAGAGAAGGGAAAACGGTAGCGACACTTATGCAGGAAGGAGGGAATGTATTATCTGAAGAGGAGGTCATGGAAGGTGTTGCCTCCATGTTGCCTGAAGTACAGGTGGAAGCCACTTTTCCTGATGGAACGAAATTAGTCACGGTTCATGAACCGATAAGATAATAAGAACGAAAGGAAGGATAAGATGATACCAGGCGAGTACCGCTTAGCACAGGAGCCTATTGTGATGTTTAGTGATAGAGAATATGCATCATTGCTTGTCAAAAATACGGGTGACAGACCGATACAAGTGGGATCACACTTTCACTTTTATGAAGTAAACCCCGCTTTACATTTTGATCGAAACCTTGCATTCGGTATGCGCCTTAAGATCCCAGCTGGTTTAGCCCTGCGTTTTGAACCAGGTGAAGAGCGCGTTGTGAAGTTAGTATCCTTTGGCGGAGAGAAAAAAATATACGGATTAAATGGGAAAACAAATGGGTCAGTAACACATGCTTCAAAAGATACATCATTCACTACACCACTATCATCTAATAGTACAGAGAGGGAAGATGAGAATGGAAACCATTAATCGTCATAAATATGCTGCACTATATGGACCAACAACCGGAGATCAAGTCCGTTTAGCCGATACAGATCTTTGGGCTGAAATCGAAAAAGATTATACCGTTTATGGCGATGAATGTGTGTTCGGAGGCGGAAAAGTTATCCGAGATGGCATGGGCCAGTCAGCAACACACGCAAGAGAGGATGGCGTTTTAGATGTTGTGATCACCAACGCGATCATTATCGATCATTGGGGTATCGTGAAAGCAGATATCGGCATTCGTGATGGCAACATTGTAGGCATCGGCAAAGCTGGAAATCCACATACGATGGACGGCGTAGAGCCACACATGATTATCGGCGCTAGTACAGAGGTCATTGCTGGAGAAGGGAAAATCGTCACCGCTGGCGGAATTGATGCTCACATTCACTTTATATGCCCGCAGCAAATCGAAACGGCACTAGCCTCAGGTATCACAACCATGCTAGGAGGAGGAACAGGTCCGGCAACAGGCACCAATGCAACCACATGCACACCTGGAGCATGGCACATACAGCGCATGTTAGAAGCTGCGGATGCATTTCCGATGAATCTTGGCTTTTTGGGAAAAGGAAACAGCAGTACCTCCCTTCCACTGATGGAACAAGTGCAGGCAGGTGCTATCGGTTTGAAGCTGCATGAAGATTGGGGTTCTACTCCTGCAGCCATTGATTGCTGTCTCTCTGTGGCCGAAGATTTTGACATTCAAGTGGCTATTCATACGGATACACTCAATGAATCTGGTTTTGTTGAACATACGTTACGTGCTATTAACGGTCGTACGATACATACGTACCATACGGAAGGGGCTGGTGGCGGTCATGCACCAGACATCATGAAGGCAGCATCCTATGCTCATGTTCTTCCTTCTTCCACGAATCCAACCAGACCTTACACCATCAATACCGTGGAAGAACATCTCGATATGTTAATGGTATGTCATCATTTAGACAGCAGTATTCCTGAAGATGTCGCCTTTGCAGATTCACGTATTCGACCAGAAACGATTGCAGCAGAAGATATCCTGCACGATCGCGGAGTGTTCAGCATTATTAGCTCTGACTCCCAAGCGATGGGTCGAGTGGGTGAAGTGATATTGCGTACGTGGCAAACAGCAGACAAAATGAAACAACAATTTGGTGCTGCTCTCCCCTATCCTTCTATACAGGAAAAACCTAAAGGAGACAACGCTCGCATCAAACGTTACATTAGCAAATATACTATTAACCCAGCCATCACGCACGGCATTTCACATCTTGTCGGATCGATAGAAGTTGGGAAATGGGCTGATCTTGTACTTTGGAAACCTGCTTTTTTTGGGGTCAAACCAGAAATGGTGCTCAAAGGAGGAACGATTGCCTATGCACAAATGGGTGATCCTAACGCTTCCATCCCTACTCCGCAGCCATCTTATGGAAGACCTATGTTTGGTGCCTATGGGAAAAGCCGAACACAATCATCCTTCACATTTATATCGCAAAAAGCGTGGGAACTCGGTATTCATGACAAGTTGGGATTACAGAAAAAAATTGCAGCAGTGCAACATTGCCGTACTATAAGTAAAAAGCAGATGATACTAAACGATCAGACACCGGATATTGACATCAATCCAGACACGTATGAAGTCAAAGTGGACGGTGAACGCATTACTTGTCAGCCTGCGGAAAAACTTCCTTTAGCACAACGCTATTTCTTATTTTAAATCAACTTACACGAGGAAGGAGGCTATATCATTGAAACTGGATTCCAAGTTACTTTATTATGTGCAAATTCTTGACTCTGCACTTCCAGTAGGTACATTTTCTCATTCCTTTGGTTTAGAAACGTATGTACAAGAAAATAAAATTCAAACTATTAAGGAACTAAAGCAATTCATTCATTCTCAATTGCAATCTAGCATTCTACCTTTTGAAGGATTAGCAATGAAAGGAATATATGGTGCATTACAAGAACATAACATGGATCAACTTGCATATTACAATCATGTGCTGCTTGTACAACGTACTGCACGAGAATCCAGAGAAGCGATAGCCAAAATGGGAAAGAGATTATGGCAGTTGTCTAAAACGATACATCCTTGGATCGATTTTGAGCCTTTGAGCAAATCGGTTCCCAACCACCATATGACATTGCCAACCATGCATACCTTTATCGCTTACGATTTAAGCATTACTTTAGACGAAACAGTGAAAGGGTATGCCTACACCAATGTCGTTACATTAATAAACAGTGCCATTCGTTTAATGTCACTTGGCCAAACAGATGGGCAACACATTATTCAAGAGATGATCCCCATCATTCATTCAGAATGGGAGAAAATAAAAGAAACACCATCTTCAGAGATGCATTCATTTGCTATTGCTCAAGAAATTGAAGCAATGAATCACGAAACACTATATTCACGCCTATTTATGTCTTAACAAATATCCAAATAACGTGTATTTGTACTTATCCTATTACTAATAAACTGGGGGAGATACTTATGTGTAACAACGGCAGCAGTCATCATCATCATGGATGGGAAAAACCAAACATTTCAACAAACAGACCATTTAGAATCGGTATAGGCGGACCTGTAGGTTCAGGAAAAACAGCTCTCGTAGAAAAGATAAGCAAAAAAATAAGAGATCGTTACAGTTTAGCGGTTATTACCAACGATATTTACACGAAAGAAGATGCTGAAATACTAATACGTCAATCCGCATTACCGACTGAACGTATTGTCGGTGTGGAGACTGGGGGTTGCCCTCATACGGCGATAAGAGAAGATGCATCCATGAATTTCGATGCCATCGAATCGTTAGAAGAATCCATTCCGAACTTAGATATCATTTTTATCGAAAGTGGTGGGGACAATTTAGCGGCTGCGTTTAGCCCAGAGCTAGTAGATCGTTTTATTTACATTATCGATGTAGCACAAGGGGAGAAAATTCCACGCAAAGGAGGTCCAGGCATCATGCGTTCTGACTTACTTATTATCAACAAAACGGACCTCGCCCCTCACGTCGGTGCCAGTTTGGAAGTCATGGAGCGCGATACATTAACGATGAGAGGAGATAAGTTACCTTTTGTATTTTCCAACATGATGGCAGGCGAAGGAGTAGATTCTATCATAGATTGGATAGACCAGCAGTGGAATGAATGCCGATGTCCAGCCTAAACGTCGAAGACATGCATCAACCTGCATTCCATGACCAACAAGCAAGAAAGCAAAAACAAACTCAGTCACTCACGTCTCATACTAGCAAGATGTACGGACACTTTACATTCAAACATGGCAAAACCATATTACAAGATAAATACCATCAAGGTTCATTAAAAATAAGTAAAACACATCGGATGAACAACCATACTCCGCAATTAACGGTCTGTATGATGGATGCATCACCGGGAATGTTGGAAGGAGATTGCTACGATCTAAACTTCACATTAGAAGAGCATACAGCGGTATATTTAACGAATCAGTCATCCACTAAAATACATCCGAAACACCCAGATGGGATGGGATGTAAATTAAAACAACATATAACATTGAAAAACCATAGTTGTCTGGAATATGTGCCAGAGGGCACCGTTCCTTATGCTGGGAGCGTGCTTGATGCGACAAGTACGTTTCATCTGGAAAAAGGGGCTGCCTTGTTTCTCTCTGACATTGTTACGCCTGGTCGAGTATATTTGGGGGAACAATTTGACTATGAATCTATAACGACAAAGTTAAACGTTTTTCTTGACCATGAACTTATTGCATGGGATACATTCCACCTCGTTCCTCAGCAACATGATGTGGGAGGGAGTAGTGCATTTGCACATTATACACACGTAGGCAGCGTTTGGATTTTTGGCCACGTTGCCAGTGACACCCTCCTCCACATGCTTCGCCCCCACCTTCCTCAATGTCATGAAGTGATGACGGGGGCAAGTTTACTACATACGTATGGTCTATGTATTCGCATACTCGGTAAAAACACGTGGCAAATACAACAGGTCATAAGACAAGTATGGAACATATGGAAACTCATGCAACACGAATATCCAACATCAGAAATCTGGAAATAAAAAACGACTTCCCTACTCTCCATCTTATGGATAGTGGTAATAAGTTGGTTGACCAACTTCATTCAACTTATATATAAGATGAAGAAATGATGAAATGCAAGTTTACGCCTCAGTTACCAGGCGTAAAAGTTATCATGTTGAAATTTCTCCATCTTATGGATAGTGGTAATAAGTTGGTTGACCAACTTATTATTAAGGAAGTCGTTCTTCTGATGCAATTACAATTGTTCCTGATAGAAATGAATTACCCGTACATTTTCAATACCCTCTATCGTGCTATTCCGATCTCATAAAAGCTTCAAATACTTCGTTAAACATACCTTCTTCTTCAAACATTGGATTATGACCACTGTGTTCAAAAATAACTTTTTGTATTTGAGGAAACGTTTGGGAAATGGAGTCCCACAGGGAAACAGGAGCAACCAAGTAGTCATACCTACCTAGCCCTAAAAGAATCGGCTTATTTAACTTGTCCAATCCTTCTGTAATATCTAACTCCGCAAAACATTCCCCCCACAAATAATCTATAATCTGCATATTGGTATACACGCCATCCCACAAATAGGCGCCCTCAAATTGATAATCATAGAAGCTCATCGCCCCTGTACGAACGCACATGTGAACAAATCTTTTCTCCGGATCTCTATTTATATCCTCTTGTAATAAGGCCATATCTCTTTGCAACACCGCTTCTCTTTCTTTACTAGCGTGGCGTTGAAAGAAAAGCTGACTGCCTTCTTGCCTTTCCCTACTGTTGCTTGGAGCCGCATTAAGCAAGATCACCTTATCTACGTGTTCACTGTATTGTTTTGCATATTCCAATGCCATAAAAGCA
This sequence comes from Longirhabdus pacifica, assembly GCF_004115085.1. Classification (GTDB taxonomy): domain Bacteria; phylum Bacillota; class Bacilli; order Paenibacillales; family DSM-105158; genus Longirhabdus; species Longirhabdus pacifica. The sequence continues at coordinate 11,144 of NZ_QXJP01000007.1, forward strand.
TGACCAGAATGACCCAAGATAACCACATTGCTAAGTTGCAACGCTTGTCTGACAGCTTCTATGTCCGACACGATTTTGTCTAAAGTATAATCTTCTGGTTTTAACGTTCTTGGTGGTTTTACAAAACCTCTGTGATCCATAAAAATAAACTGATACTTTTTATATAATGTTTCTGAAAATAACCGAGGATAGTACACACTGCTTCCTACGACTAAAATCGGACTTCCAGACCCTTTTATGTTAATATTTAATTGAAAACCGTCACAAACGATATGCTTTATCGTATTCATTTATTACTCTCTCCTTTTTTTTGGGAAGAGCATATTTCTTCTACGCTCTTCGATTATCACCTCCTTCCACTTCTAACTCCATGATCCTAACCATAGAACGTTCTAACACTATAATCCCCTCCATTTTTTCTTGAAAATAATGTATCTTAAAAATAATGAAACATACATCAAATCAGTATTAAAGTAACATTTTATTAATATTTTATCACATATTTCTTGTTTTATTCAAATGGAATAAAATGGACTGTTGATAACACTCAACAGACCGCATGTAACCATTATTTTATTTCTTTCATTTGAAATTGATTCTGCTACTATGTTGCTAACTTAAACGATGATGTTGTTAACTCAAATCATCTTTTTCTGCGATTGCCTTCTGCATCGCTTCATCTGCACGAGACTGTATAGACTGTAATGCTTCTTCTATCGTCTTTTCATTTTTCTGTATCGATGCTATTTCCTCTGTAAGAATAGATTCAAATTCACTTAAAAACGTACTAGGAAGTTTATCATAGCTATCATACAATGTGTCATCTAAAGGTGCTAATTTGTAAAAAGCGTCGATGTTGATATGATTGGGTGCATCCATGTGTTCTTTACGTGTTAAGAGCTCATATGTGGATTTGCCAGTTGCTTTAGCCAATGTATCCCCATTTACAAACTGTATAAACTCCCACGCTGCATCGATATGTTCTGATTGTGCATTGATTGCAAATACATTAGATATGTTCATGCTTCCGCCTTTTTCCGGATGCATAGGATCTACCGGAACAGTCACAATATCATAGTTAATAGGATCACTATCGCTATACCCGCTATTATCGATATAATCCATATACCAAACTCCACTGATGATCATTGCACTTTTTCCAAGAGTAAATTTTTCTTGAGATTCATAATATATGTCTCCTGTAGCTTCATTTTCTTCTTCTGTCTTTTCATCTGGTAAGTATACTGCACCAGATTGATAAGCATTTATTGCCGTTTCAAACACTTTGTTCCATGCCTCTGTATCCATCGTTACTTCCATTGCATCAGGATCAACGTAGGACAATCCATACGTTTCAGCCATTCCACTTATCAGTCCAAAAAGATCTCCCCATGCTTTTTCAAACCCATAAATTGCATCTTCATCATCTGTTGAAGGGAACATCGCTGCTCTTTCAATAATGTCATCCCAAGACATCTGATCGGTTGGCAAGGGAACATTATATTCTGCAAAAAGATCTTTATTATAGTACAGCGCATTAGAATAAAACTCGGATGCTAAACCATACAATGTGCCGTTCCCTTTTTTAGTTAAATACTGTATCACATTCGTATCCATATTTTCGATATCAAATTCACTTTGTTCTATTAAAATAGAAAGGTCATATAAGCGATTTTCTTCTGCTAGAGTATAATATTCATTGTCATCCACCATGAACACGTCGGGTTGATGCTCTTCAACAAATAGTTTGAATTCCTTATCAAAATCAAACTCTTCATCTGTATCATATGCATCATATCTTTTTTCTCTTAATTGTTCTAATGTAATAACTTCAAACTCAATATTCTGATTTTGAATCGTAAAGTAACTCGCATAGTCTCGATAAAAGTTATCTTCGTCCCAATTCACCAACACTTTAAGTAGTTTTGGCTCCATTTTTGATTCTTCTACTTTCCCGTTACTGCAACCTATCAATATAATCATCAACGTCATTGCAATGAATATACTTGTCCATTTTTTCATCTGTTACTCCCCATTACTTATTTATATATTTACTATTTTATTTTGCTCATTCGTTTTCATTTACTTATTTAGTTAGTTGTTACTACGTCAATTGTGATTATTTATTTTTATTTTCCTGTATATGCTATTCGTTAGTTATATTTTATAAATGGTTTAATTAAACCTTTCCCATTACTTATTCATATTTAAATCTGTTTTTATTTATTTAGTTAGTTATATATCCTATATTGGATGCTTATTTAGAGCTTATAGAGATCTACTTACTGAACAGCTGCAGCTTCATGTTCAATAGCTTCCTAGAAATGAAGTAGAATAACAACCCTGCCCCAATAAATCCTGCATAATAGAAGTAAATTCGACTTTCTCTTAAATTATATGGTGTAAAATCACTTACCAGCATACCTCCTAAAAGAGCAAAGCACACAACCATTCCTAGGTGAAAAACAGATTGTAACTTATCAAATAAAATAAACTTACCGTTATGCTCTATATTACCTTTCTCGTACAACAACACACCTAGAGGTACAAAAGCAGCAATGTATCCGAGTGGAATGAGTAGTTGTATATAGGAAGCTTTCATCTCTTGGATCGGGATATCAAACCATCTATGGTTAAAGTCATACAACAAGCCTTGTAAATTCATATTATATTGAAATAAAAAGATATCATATGACACACGTTCTAATCCTCTTAAAAATGCCCATTCATTCCAAGAAACATAAGAAGATGCCGTATGTGCATCAAAAAGACTGGCTAACAGCAAAATAATTCCCATTGGAAAGATTAGAAAAATAACAGAAACAGCAATCTGATAAATGACACCACCCGTGAAGGTACCTATACATAATGAAAATGTATACATTGCAAGTAATGCAACAAGGGAATAAACAACAAAATACAAAGACAAATCCCAGTGTAGATAACTTCCAAATTCAGAAAAATAGATGATACAATGTGCAAGAAAATAATTTACAATATACGATGCCGCAACAACTGTACTCCCTAACATCCATTTCGATAAAAAGATTTGCTTGCGTCTGAAAGGCAGAGAGAAAGTAAAATCGTTCGTCTTATTACCTCTTTCCGCACCAATCATTACACTTGCTAATAAAACAATCATAATAAATAAAAGAATATTTGTTAACTGTATACTAGAATCCAACACTCTTCGGTATATAGATTCCACAGTATATTGATCAACGTCAACGATTTCACTTTCTTCATCTAAAAAATAGTATTTATTATAATCTTCTTCCTCTAATTCAACACGCAATTGTTCCAACTTCACTGCTGTATTTAGTGGCAATGCCAATATACAGATCAGTACGATGGCCCATAAAATAAATTTCGTTTGCTTATAATCTTTTCTAAACAATGCTTTATTCCACATCGTCTCCACCTCCAAGTTTGGGCATCAAATATGCTAAGCTATCTGCTGAACAGTTGCAGCTTCATGTTCAACAGCTTTCTAGAGATGAAATAAAATAACAGCCCTGTTCCAATAAATCCTGCATAATAGAAATAAATTTCACTCTCACTTAAATTATATGGTGTAAACTCTCTTAACAGCATGCCGCCTAATAGAGCAAAGCACACAACCATTCCCACTTGGAAAACAGGTTGCAGTTTATCAAATAAAATAAACTTACCGTTATGCTCTATGTTTCCTTTCTCGTACAACATCACACCTAGAAATAGAGAAGTTGCGATATATCCGAGCGGAATGAGAAGATGCGTATAATAGATTTTCATGTCTTGTATCGGCATATCAAACCATCTATTGTTAAAGTCATACAGTAAGTTTTCTAATGCAATATTATATTTGAACAAAAAAGTGTGATTTAAAACAGAATCTAACCCTCTTAGAAATGCCCACTCATCCCAGTAATAATAAGATACGGTATTAGCATCAAGAAAACTGGACAGCAGCATAATGATGCCTAGTGGGAAAATAAGAAAAATAATCGACACGGCAATTTGATATATGACACCACCCGTTACAGTACCCCAAAATAATGAAAACGTATAAATTGCAAGTAAACCAACAAGGGGATAAATCAAATAGAAAAAAGATAACTTCCAAATCATATGCTGACCAAATTCAGAAAAATAAATAATACATTGTGCAAGAATAAAATTAACGATATACGATGCGACAATCACTGCGCTACCCATCATCCATTTTGATAAAAAAATCTGCTTACGACTAAAAGGTAGTGTAAAGGTAAAATCATTTGTCTTATTGCCTCTTTCCGCACCAATCATAACGCCAGCTAATAAAATGATCATCACACTCAAAATAACATTTGTCATCGCCATAGTGTCGGGAAGTATAGAGGAATTAATTGAGCGTGATATAACTTCAAATTTTTCCGTGTCATTAGCGAAATCACCATCTAATTCATCTTTCTCTACTTTTATACGTAACTCTTCCAGCTGCACTGCTGTATTCAGTGGCAATGCTAATATACAGATTAGTACGATAGCCCATAAAATAAACTTCGTTTGCTTGTAATCTTTTCTAAACAGTGCTTTATGCCACATCACCATCACCTCCGAGCTTGGAAACAAACACATCTTCCAACGTCATCGGAAGTTCTTCAAATAGTAACGGCTGCTCACTTTGTATCATTTCGTTAGCTTTTTCTAGTTTTCCTGAAAGTAATAACGTATACACTCTACCAGTTTGATTTAAAACATCTATTCCATTTGCATTTTGTAGCGATGGTGGCAACTCTTTTTTAAATACAACCTGCACCTTTTTATAGTGACTTTTCATATCCATTAATTCTGTCTGTGAATCTAGTTTCCCCTGTTTCATCATTAATACTTTATCCGCAATAAATTCAATCTCATCCAATCGATGTGAGGACACGAGGATGGACGTTTGCTTTTCTGCTACTTCTTCTACGATATATTGAATGATTTTTTTCTTTACGATGACATCTAGTCCATCTGTCGGCTCGTCTAAAATAATAAGTTTTGCTTTTGTAGAAAACGCAAGAACTAGCGCAAATAGTGCTTTCATTCCTTTTGAATAGTTTCCAATTTTCACGTTTGTTGATAAAGAAAATCTCTGTAGCAATTCATAAAAATAACGTTCATCAAACTGTGGGTATATATCATTGTATAATTTCACTATTTCTTTTACGGTATAGCTTTTCAATGCCTCTGGTGAATCAGGCACAAACACGATATGTTTCTTTATCGAAGGATTATCGTACACACTGACTCCCTCAAATTTGACATCTCCACTTTGTGGATTAAAAATACCTACCATACTTTTAAGCAATGTCGTTTTTCCTGCCCCATTGCGACCCACTAAGCCAATAATTTGACCTGGTTCGATTGAAAAGGATATATCTTCGAATACACTTTTATTATGTATGGTCTTTGTTAACTTTTGTACTTCTAGCATTTGCTTCCCCTCCTAATTCCATGTATTGAGATTCTACCCATGACATCCATTCTTCCTTAGATATACCTAAATATTTTGCTTCGACAATGAGCTGTTTTAGTTTGTTCTTTAACTGTTCTTTTTTCTCCTCATTGTTTACAGAGGGTGCTTGTTCGGCTATAAATGTTCCTTTTCCTCTTATGGTCACGATCACATTCTGCCTTTCTAGTTCTTGATAAGCTCTGCTTACCGTATTTGGATTCACTAATAGCTGAGACGATAGTTCCCTAATCGAAGGAATTTTTTCGTTATCTTGCAAAATTCCTTTTAGTCTCCATTCTTTTACTTGCTGAATGATTTGTTCGTATATCGGAGTACTACTTTTAGGATCAATATGAATCAGCACGTCACTGTCACCTCCTATAGGTCATGTTATATAAAATATAATATGAAGTGTATTAGTTGAACTAGTACACTTAGTATAGTGTAGCCACACTTGTACATTTTGTCAAGTCAAAATAAAACATCATAGAAGTAAAAAATGTAACGAATAACCATTTTATTAAACGTTCATTAAATCGTCGCAAATGTTGTTACTCAGCTACTTTACTACCTAAATAAAATCATCTAACATAATGCTTAGTACGAAAGCAGTACTATCCTTGTATTTAAAGCTAACTTTTAAAGATTGAATATTCAGAGTTTTTAATCAATCGTTTATCAACTTTAAACAAGGGATTATTTTATACTATGTAAAAGGAGACTGATGAACGTGAAGTTAAAGCATTTTACTATTTTTGTTATTGTTTTTTTTCTGGCTTTTTCTGCTGGTTTTGTTTTTGCCAATGGAAATGATGACCAAAGCAATTCCGCTGTAAGTGAAAATGAAATGAATGAATACACAAATCCAGAGGAACAGAGTCTAAAAGAAACAGCACCATATGCGGTCGAAGATACGGTTCGTGTGATTGTGGAACTAAAAGAAAAGCCGGGCTTAACGCAAATGGACGAGAAGCAACTTTCCTACAGTGAGGCAGATGAAGCAACAAAAAAGCAACTGCAAAACAAACTAATCAATAGGCAGCAGTACACCTTAGACGAAATGGAAAAACAACAAATTTCATTTCAACTACAGCATCAATTTTCCACTGTCTTTTATGGTTTTAGTGGTGACATAAAGTATGGCGATATTGACAAGTTAGAAAACATACCGAAAGTAAAAGCAGTGCACATCGCAAACACATATGATGTATCCGATGAAATAATACCAATGCATTACAGTCCTGATTTGATTCAACACATAAAACAATGGGAAGATGAAGGCAGCTCAGGTCAAGGCATGATAGTAAACGCAATAGGAACGAAACAACCGATCGAAAACGACATTCAAAACGAAAAAGTATTGCGTCATGCCACAATACAAACTACGACATTATTTGAATCGGATTCAACCATTTATGCGGATGAAGTTGTCGCTGCTATGGATGGAGCTGTGATGAAAGGTACGGATCTTATACAATTAAATATTGGCATTCCCATGAGAAATTATGTGTTTGCAGATGATCCTGAACAGCAGGCCACCTCCCTTGCGGTGGAACATGGTATTGGGGTGGCTGTATCCTCTATTCATGATGATGCACTTGAACCATATAAAAAGTGGAGAGTAGGCATTTTCATCTATGAGGGCGTAGAAGAGCTAGATTTTGCAGGACCTTTCGAAGTATTTTCTGTAGCTTCGTATCAAACTACGATGTTTGATGCACCACAAGAAGACAAACCATTTGAAGTGGTAACGATAAGTAAGGATGGAAATGGTATTACAACACATAATGGACTAGCTATTACTCCGAATTATAGTATGGAAAACACACCTGATTTAGATATTCTCATCGTTCCTGGTGGAGTAATTGAACCTATTTTCTATGACGAAGACATTAGTAAATGGATCGGAGAGCAAAGTAAGAAAGTCGACATCCTATCTTCAGTGTGCAACGGCGCATTTCTCATCGCGAAGCATGGGGTACTGAACGATAGAACTGCAACAACACACTGGCAAGTCATATCGGTGTTCAGAGCGTATTTTCCTGACGTTGAAGTGTTGGAAAATGTAAAATTTGTAGACGAAGGAGATGTGGTGACTTCGGCTGGTATATCCGCAGGATTAGATATGTCATTCCATCTACTCCAACGACTTACAGGTAAAGAAGTTGCAGCACAAGCGGCAACGTTTATGGAATATGATATAGAACTAGAGTAAGCTAAAATCAAAAACAACAAGAAAAGGGAACGAACATCTTCCTTTTTCTTGTTGCTATCCTATTAATCCCATGCCAACCAACGGTTCAAGCGTTCATAGCAATGCTTTGCGTCTTCATAGCCTTGTGCATACAGCCCTTCCAAGCGTTCTTTATTTCTTTCCACTCTTCCTACCGTTACTTTTTCTTGCGGTTGAATAATAAACGCTTTTCCTTGTTGTTCTAACTGTTTCAACAATCGCAATGATTCATTGTATGCATCCGCTAGCTTAACCAACGATGATGCTAACCCTCTATATCTAGGGTAGAAAAATCGAACTAATCGCTTACGTTTGAAAGCTTTAATTTTAAACGTATTATCTTTTGTTAAAATAACGATGGCCTTTTTGTTTCCATCTTCAAAAACTTTACGGATGGGAAGTGGATCAGAAATCGCACCATCAAACAGCGTTTTTCCATTCAGTTTCACAGATGGTAGTGCAAATGGCAAACTACAAGAAGCGCGCAACACCTCATGTAAATCCCATTCATTGCTGCTACAATCTTCTTTACTAATGTAAATTGGTTTTCCTGAGTGCCCATCTGTTGTGCCAATCAAAAAATGTTGGTTAGATGCATCAAATGTCTTGAAATCAAGCGGTTCATATTGTAGTGGAATCGTTCGGAAGATTAAATCCAACTTTAATATACTTCGCTGCTTCAAAACATTTCGAACACTCATATACTGGGGATGGTCGATGTAGTTCACAATTATGTTTTTATTTCTCCCTGATTGCTTGCTAATATAAGAAGTGGCGCTGCATGCACCAGAAGAAACACCAACGATGTAAGGAACATGAAGATCTTTTTCCAAAAAATAATCTAAAACTCCTGACGTGTATAAAGCTTTCATCCCTCCCCCTTCTAGCACAAGACCTATTTTATGGGGATCTTTATCTTTAACATATGTATGATTTGGGATTATTTTTCCTTTCTCTTCCTTGGAGAGTTGTTGCTCCTTATTGGTTGTTGTTGGTCTTGGTGTTAGTGGTAAGGTCAAATGATAGCTCCTCCTTGAACAAGACGAACATCACATTCGTCCCGTGCATATAGAGGTTATCTTACCCTTATTGACGTAGAACATGAGAAATTGCAGTAGAAAACAAAAAACTTATCTTCATACGTAATCCATAGGTGATCAGATAAGTAATTTTCTACATGCAGTTGATGAGGATTATTGTTCATTTTGTATCATAAAATAATTTTCTTCGTATACTTCATAATCCTTTTTCTCGGATTTTATTTCGTAATGTATATCAAATCTCACTTTATATAACTCACTAACAGACCAGTTTGGATCTGATAAATCAATATTCGCTTTAGTAATGAACGATTTACCACTGCCTATGACTTCATCCCAAATTACGGTTGCATAATCTAAACCGTCACTGTATCTATACGTTTCTTCATCTTCATCATTGTAAATCACAATATCATAGTATAACTTAGTATCGAAAGTAGCCGTGACCTCTTCCAAGGTTGGATTATGAAGTATCAACTGTAATTCTAAATTTCGATCAGCATTTATATTTGTGATTAGAAATGTTTCTAAATGACCACTATGACATGGTGGGTTACAATCTTCGCTATCTTTTACGTTTACTGTGTTGGTTTGGCTATCCCAAGCCACTTCTTTTTGAAATAATTCAGACATATCCCTTAAAGGAACGTAAGTTACTCCTTCGTAAAGTATATTATCAACGTCGACTACTTCATCATTGATCATGATATTTATAGCATTCAAAAGCACTTTAATATTGGATGAACTTGCTGTGAAAGAAAAACCACTTAATACTATGCATATCAAGATCGCCACTAGTAACAACTTTAATCTACTTTTCACCGTCTCATCTCCTTATCATCTTGCATTAGTTTTAATATATTCATTCTAACTAACTTAACCTTAATTTTCCATATTATCTAGTGTGCTTGAATATGAGAATGAGAAAATGCAGTAGAAAACAAAAAACTTATCTTCATACGTAATCCATACGTGATCAGATAAGTTTTATTTGGCTTGATGCTGGAAAAGATTTTAAGTCGTTGCCTATGAGCTATTGTTTTGACGTTTCTGTATGGCATTAACTCCCATAATGACAGCTATAAGTTCATAGTCATCTATATGTTCACTATGATTGTCTAAACAATAAGCATCGGACTGAAGCCATCCATTGACTTTTTCGAATTGTGCGATGCAAGTACCATCATTTTTGAAAACTTCATAGCTTTTAGAGAACGCTGGGGACTTAATTTCATATAGGCTAGAATCTTCTGTCTCATACTCAAATTTTTTCGAGAACATGGACAGCCTCGCTCTTAATAACCCCAACTGATTGTCATGTGAATCGATGACTTTCCACTTGGATGAGAAAAATGGGAAAGATCCAGAACAAATGAGATTTCGTTTACTATCGCAAATTTCCAAAGAAGAACCAAACGCACTTTTCAAATCAAGCATGCCAATTAATTCTGCACTCTCATTTAATATTTCCGTTTCGCCAGCGTTAAAAAAATTATCTTTGAAAAATAGTTTCACTACCATCACCTACAAATAGATTCAACTTCATTTCAGAAAACGTTAAATTATAACAAGTTGAGTCAGGATATATACGATCAATAAATAACCGGTAATAGATAGTATAACAAATAAAAATAATTTATTCTCCTTTACGCTAAAAAACTTCACTCCAAACAGCACCGTGAAAGATAGCGCACTTAAACAAGTAATACTTAAAATGAATAACGATAAATTAGCTGCAAAAAAACCAAGTAATCCACTTAACAGAAATCCTGCAGCAAATACAGTTTGTATCGCACCTAAAGATGTTAAACTTTCTTTCCACGTGTACTTTTTGCTTCCAAATCGATTTCCGAATAAAAACATCATACCTAGCAATGCGGCAATAGATATCACACCTAATAGTAAAAATCTCATCGCAATCAAAAATTCATTTACATCATAGAAGTAAAGTGTTAAAGCGCCTAATTTATTACCTGCTGCAAAACCTAAAAAAGAAAAAGAAAGAACAGAAGCCGCTATACCTATGATACCATATACCATATCATTTTTAGTTAACGTTAAACTTCCTATCGGATTGCGAATGATGTCAACCAACTTATTTTTATCCACTTGTTGTATTGCATCCTTCATTTTTTCATTCAATGCGTTTGTGTTCGTCTTATCATTAGTAGAGTTTGTATTAGTAGAATTTGTATGTATAGGACTAGACTCAGATGTAGCTGCAATTTCGTTACAGTGATGCTTTGTATTAGCATCTAACTTCTCACCACAATGTGTACAATATGACATGTAATACCTTCCTTCTCATAATAATTTAAATAATCAAACAAATATGAGTATAGACTAATTTATATATAAGTGTAAAGCATTTTTTGTCAATATTTATAATTATTTTTGTTATTTTATCTCATATTATCGATTTTAGTCATGTATGATTTCTTCTCTTGTAACGAATTTTTACAGGGAAAACTTTGAAAGAAAAGCTGTTCCATGATATTCTATTTATTGGTGCTGTAACCGGATATCCATGAATACACTGTATTAACTTATTACGCTTAAAATGAAAGGAAAGGTAATGAATCTTAAACATATTGTAGAACATTCTATTTTTTCACGTTTTATCTTAACGATTATTATTATTAATGCCATTATCATTGGACTGGAAACAGATCCCGATTTATATCAATCCTATCATTCGTTATTTACGATGATTGATATTGTATTTCTAGCCATCTTTACGATTGAAATTGCATTAAAACTTATTGTGTATCGCGGAAAATTTTTCGCAGATGGTTGGAATATACTTGATTTTGCCATCGTGTTTGGTAGTTTAGTATTGTATAGCTCTAATTTTGTAAGTGTGCTTCGTATTTTACGCGTATTAAGAGTACTGAGAACGATATCTGCTATTCCTTCATTACGTAGACTCGTTGATGCCTTGTTTATGGCTATTCCTGCCATTGGATCGGTTACTGTATTGATGTGTATCATTTTCTACATTTATGCTATTATTGGTGCTACTTTCTTCAATGAAGTTGCTCCTGAATATTTTGGTAATTTGTCATTAAGTGCGCTCACTTTATTTCAAGTATTTACGCTGGAGAGTTGGGCTAGCGGCGTCTTCCGCCCTATTTTTGCAGAAGTGAGTTGGTCATGGATTTATTTTGTATCCTTTATTGTAGTATCTACCTTCATTATCTTGAATCTCATCGTCGGGGAGATTGTAAACAATGCGCAAAAACTTTCCGAAGAAATAGAGGAAGACAATCAAGATTTACATAAGGTCATGAAAGAGATTGATGAATTAAAACAGTTAATGCTGCAAAAAGAAAACCATAACGATGTGAAATAAGAGTCGTTCAGATCATGTGGGCAATGTATACTATTGTTATTCACTGTATACTGTATCAGATAATCATTGATTATCTGGTTTTTTCTATTAGGAGTTTAGTTTGACCTATGGCTGGCCTATGTATGTTTTCTTATCATATGGTTAATATACTTTTAATTATCTTTTTTATATTATTCTTAAGTAGCATGATGCTAAGTTACGCAAAAGGTGGGGACTATTATTTCATTATTATCACAAAATAAAATGAGAATGTTTATTCTCATGCTCAATATGTTTATTACGATGGTTGGTGTAGGTATTATCATTCCTGTCTTACCAACCTTTCTGCAAGGATTCGAAAACCCTGGAGTAGCCATGGGCTTACTAGTGGCCTTCTTTTCTTTTGCACAATTTATATTTTCTCCTATTGCCGGTAGGTTGTCGGATGAATGGGGAAGAAGATTGCCGATTATATTCGGATTGTTCATTTTTACTGTATCACAAGTTATTTACGCATTTGGAACGGAACTTTGGGTGCTATACATATCCAGATTGTTAGGCGGAGTCGGAGCCGCATTCGTCACTACTCCAATGTTAGCTTATATCGCAGACATTACGACAGAGAAAGAACGTGCCAAAGGAATGGGATTGATCGGAGCTAGTATGTCATTAGGCTTTGTCATCGGTCCTGGTGTCGGAGGATTTCTAGCACCATTAGGCATTCGGACTCCATTTTACATTGCTGCTATTATTGCAGGCATCGCTACGATATTGTCTTTCTTTATGTTACCTGAAACGTTATCTAAAGAAGCACGAATGAAAAAACGATCGCTACAAGGACAAAAAGAGAATATGCTTAAGCAGCTAGTAAGATCATTCGGTGCTCCTTATTTTGTGTTACTTGTTCTTGTATTTACGATGTCATTTGGACTTGCAAATCTAGAAGCCATTTTTGGTCTTTACGTGGATCGAAAACTAGGATTTACTCCTACAGATATCGCCATTATTATTACCGTCGGTGCTTTAATAGGGGTAGTCATACAAGCATTAGCCGTAGATAAACTGGTCAACAAATTTGGAGAAGCAAAAGTGATCAATTGGAGTTTTTTCATTGCTGCAATTTGTAGTATCGCCCTTATTTTAACGACTACGTTTTGGGGAATCTTGCTCGGCACAATGGTTTTCTTTACTGTTACTTCCCTTATGCGACCAGCACTCAACACGTTACTCTCAAAAATGGCGGGCTCACAACAAGGTTTTGTTGCAGGAATGAACAACATGTATATGAGTCTTGGTAACATGATTGGACCAGCGCTTGCTGGTGTACTGTTCGATATTCAAATCAATGCACCGTTTACTGTCGGTGGCAGTGTCATGATGTTAAGTATATTCATATTTTCCATCTGGCTCTGGCAAAGAAAACAACGTGCAGTGGAAACATCTTAAATATCATACTATGTACAAAAAGCTGCTCGTAAGGTTCATTTTCCTTACAGAGCAGCTTTTTGGTGTTAAGATCATGGTTATTGCGTCATGGTTATTTTTGATTATTACGTCTCCATCGAATAAATACATGTCCCAAACGATCACTCAAACTAATTTTTTGCTGTGTTTTTGAAGCCCCTTTACCAGCCTGTTCCATTACCTCTACTTCCTGTTCAGGAGGAGCTAAATCAGCAGGAAGTTCTCCTCTCGGACTATATAGATTTCTCATCATTTGCAGCACTTGTTTTTTCACCATACCTCTCAATGGTACGCGTGATATCATACCATACATTGCCGCTCCACCTTCATAAGCGTAATGCGGATTATCACGAACTTCATTCACAGCATGTTGAATATCTGCAATATACTCATCCGCGATCACTTCATGTCCAGGCATCACCATGCAGTGCAGACATTCGGGTCTCTGCTGTCTATCTATATGCCAACCCCGTGCTTCCAGCCGATCGGCAACAGCAAATATATTTAGCTTCGGGTCTGTAGAGCGGTAAGCGAAGACACTCATAGGTGGAGTACTCATGACCTCTAGCCCATCTATTTCTTGAATCCCGTTCATGATTTTTTTTGTCGTATCCATAATGACTTTTGTTTTCTCTACGTAACCTTCCTCACCAAAATAATGCAACACTGCCCAAGCTGCTGCAAAAGCTCCTCCTGCTCTTGTACCTAGCAATGCAGGGGATGCAAATACTCCACCAGCCCAGTTTTCACTCACAAAAAATTGCGATTCCAGATAGGACATGTTGCGATACACGATGATAGAAGCACCTTTCGCTGCATACCCATACTTATGTATATCTGCGGCGATAGAAGTCACTCCTTTTACCCTAAAATCAAATAATGGTACGTTATACTGTAATTTCTCTACAAAAGGCAACAAGAAACCTCCCAGACAAGCATCCACATGTAACGGTAAACGATGACTATGCGCAATCTCACCTAATGCTTCAATAGGATCAATCATCCCATGTGGATAGGAAGGTGCTGAGGCAATGATGCCTATCGTATTGCGATTTATTTTCCGCTTCACCATATCAATTTTCACCTTGTAATCATCGTCGAGCGGAATACGTACCAATTTAACCCCAAAATAAGAGGAGGCTTTTTCAAAGGCAACATGAATGGATTCAGGTACGATCATTTCTGGTTTCTTAATCCATGGCTTATGTTTTTTTGCATAATCTCGGTACGTTTTTACTGCTAGTAAACAACTTTCCGTTCCTCCTGAAGTCATCGTGCCACATACGTTCTCATCCCCATGAAGCATGTTCGCAGTCATTCTAACGACTTCGGACTCCATTTTCTTTAAGCTTTTAAACGCGAGTGGATTTAAACCATTTTCAGAAAGATACGTCGTAAAAGCATCATGTAAAAATTGCTGATGTTCTTCTCCTAGATAGTATACAAGGCTCCATGTCTTCCCATCTTTATAATTGACATCGCCTTCTTTCATCTCTCTTAATTGCTCCAGTATACTTTCCTTCGCTATTCCTTTTTTCGGTAGCGTCACATTTTCATCTACTAATGTTTTCATTGTTTTATCTCCCTTTCATCTTTATATCTTTATATCCATGATCGAAATAATAAACCGATAGAAATACCTAAATAATTACCCGCAATGTATCCCAAAATTCCCATGGATAAACCAGACAAAATCACGCTAGGATTTTTGATAGATGCAGCCACAAGTGGAATAAATGGAGGCGAGCAAATAGCTGCCGTGGAAGTGACGAGAAATGTATCCGTATCGATAGAGAAAATTTTACAAAACAGGGCATGTAGCAGCATCGAACCGAAAATGGCAGTGCCGACATAAATGAAAATATCTCCATTAACAAAACTTAAATTTTCTAGTCTCGTCATAGAGCCGATGATGATACAAAATATATAAATAAAATACATACCAAATGAAAAGGTACGAGGAATTTGCCTCACCCTATCTATGAGTGAAATGGCTACACCAAACGTCGTAATACATAAAATAATGACTGCCGTTTGCATAGATGATGCAAAAAATGAACTAATACCAAATGAGATAGCAAACAGAATGATAGATAACAACAATGCACCAAGTAAATATTTCAAATAAGACGGTTTAATCAGATCTTTATATAGTGTGATATCTTCTATTTCCGCTATATCCCCATTATTGTTAGCGCTTTCATTTTGCTGTTTGAAACGAGGTAAGATGAGTTGAAATACACTCCTCCCTATCGTCAACACAAATACAATAAATAATAGGGATAAGACGGTATCATAAGCTAAAAAAACAGCAAATAAGTCGGAATTCACATCCAATGCAGCTTGAATAGAGGCAAGATTGGGCGTTCCACCAGTATAAACGCCAACAGATAAGCCCGCTAATTGATACGCTTCTTCTGCGTACCGTTCACTGTAGAAAAACGTTAAAACTCCAACAATAATGGTGACAGACGTAATAGCCAAGATCATCGATAATAAAGCTTTACCTGCTAATTCACTAAACCAACTTCGAATATTTAATGAAAATAAAAGTAAGGGTAGTGCGATCATGATCATGATGCCAGAAAATGTTTCAAGATCAGCTGGCGGTATGTGTGATAAGTCAAATACGTTGCCAATAAATAATCCTGCAAAATAACACAACAGAACGATCCCTATTTTACGGATGGCAGAAAATTGGATGCAGGCCCAAATGATAATAGCCGGCATCATCAGAAAATAAATGAATAAAAACATAGTGGGCATGTAGTGCAACATCTCCTTTGAATTATATTGAATTTTAAATATTCTGAATATATAGTATATTTATTGCGCCTATCCCCTATACATTCCACTATTACACTGTCCATCATAGATGTTATCTCTTATATACTATACTTTATCTCTATGAAAGAAAATATATTTTCATTACTTTACTTGGATTTAGTAGTATAAAGTGATCCACAGTATATGATATATTATGCTTGCATAGAGGACATAGTGTAAAATAAAGAACGTAGTAGCTGCATTTCACCTATGTTTGGAGGTTATAAATATGCGCGCTCTTCTAAGAAGCGTTATTTTCATTATTATTTCTAATTCTGCGATGAGTACTTTCATGTTTATAGTAAGTTACACACCAGCATCTGAACGAAGAGAAGGCACTTATTATTTCTCTTTTTCTGAACTATTTATATTTCATTTTGTGTATCAAAGTGTGCCTGTTGTAATTATTGCTATTTTGTTTATTTTTTTAGACATAGTAAAAAAGAACAGAAAGATGAATACCTTCACTATTAAAATCATCATGACTTATTTTTTTATTGCATTGTTCATATATTCTCTGTATTTTATTCCATTTTTTTCTTTACATTTTATTGTCTTTGGATTGTTCATATCTTCATTGGCAGCAATCATCTTCGTTTCTACACATATCGCTTTACATTTTCTATTTAACTTATTATCAAAGCCGTTCACAAACAAGAACGTCTAAGCATAAGTAACGAGTACGAGAATATATAATAACATAACCATTCATATTGACCACAGTTATTTTAGTGTAACGAGGGAGAGGTGGCTATGTTAATCCATGTTGTGCAGAGCGGGGAGAGCTTGTGGTCTATTGCCAAACAATACAATACCAATCCAAATCAAATTTCATCAGCCAATCAGTTAAGAAATCCAAATCAATTAGCAGTCGGGCAATCACTAGTAATCCCTTCACCATATACATATCACGTCATTCAAGAAGGAGAGTCGCTATACCGTATTGCTGAACAATACCGTACAACAGTAGATGCTATTGTGACTCTTAATAACATAACAAATCCCGCACTCATTTATCCAGGTGTTCGGCTTCTTATTCCCCCTACTATCCATACCGTAAAAATGGGTGAGTCCGTTTCACAAATTGCAAGAGATTATCAAGTGACCGTGCAACAACTACTCAACGCAAACCAGATAACAGACCCTAATCTGATTCAAGCTGGCTCGTCCATCATCATTCCTTTCAAAAGAGATGAAATCGAAGTCAGCGCGTTTCTTTTAGACATGGGAGAAGAAGGTGCACAATTAGTTTCTCAAGTAGATCCTTATCTCACCTTTATCATCCCCTTCACGTATATTTTTTCAGCGGATGGCAGCTTGAATGCGCTAAACGATGAACCTGTCATTCAAACCGCACAACAAGAAAATATTGTACCCATCATGGCTGTCACGAATTTCACTTTTAATGATCCAGGTTCTACATTAGCAAACACGCTTTTATCCAGTGAAGCGTTGCAAACGAAACTTTTAACCGAAGCCATCGCAATCATGAAACAAAAACAATATAAAGGCATTAATTTTGACTTCGAAAATGTACTTCCCGAAGATCGAGAAAAATACAATCAGTTTGTACAGCTAGCTGTAGATATGCTTCATCCAGAAGGTTTCTTTGTTTCCACTTCACTCGCTCCAAAATACAGTGCAGATCAAAAAGGCTTGCTTTACGAAGCACACGATTATGCGTTCCATGGCAACGTTGCTGATTTTGTCATTTTAATGACGTATGAGTGGGGTTACCGCAAAGGGCCTCCACAAGCCATTTCGCCTATCAATCAAATTGAGCGAGTGTTAGATTATGCTGTATCCGTTATGCCTAGAGATAAGATTGTCATGGGGTTTCAAATCTACGCTAGAGATTGGCTACTGCCCCATGTGCAAGGACAAGAAGCGCAAACGTTCAGTCCTCAAGAAGCGGAGCAAAGAGCCATAGAATCCAATGCAGCGATTCAATATGACGTTCTCGCTCAGTCTCCTTATTATCAATATTATGATGAGCAAGGGAGAGCACACGAAGTATGGTTTGAGGACGCACGGAGTGCATTAGCCAAATTTGATACGGCAAAAAAATATAATTTGAGGGGCATTGCTTACTGGGTATTAGGCTATCCTTTCCCACAGAATTTTTTGCTGTTAGATGACCAGTTTGACATTAAAAAGTATTCATCTTCATGAATGAATAGAAAGGAAATGGATAGAAAGGAAACGAAAAGCTTTGGATTATCGATAACGATACACGCCAAAGCTTTTATATTATGTTAATTTTATTTGTGCTACAGGTTTTTTACTATTTTCTCGTTGCATGATGAGGAGCAGAAGGAACGATTAATTTTCCCTTTTTATTTTTCTTTAGCACACTACCAATACCGAACACCACCGTAGGTATCGCTGCAAATATCATAATTAATATCCAGTCCCGAACATTCAGATCCACAGTATGGAAGATGGGCTGAAATGCATCGACATACACGACCATGAGCAACAACGCGATAGAAGACAATACTGCGATGACAAGGTAACGGTTTTCTAACATGTTGCGATGGAATATAGAGCGAGAACTTCTACAATCGAATACGTGGATAAGTTGTGCCATCACCAGTGTAGAAAAAGCAACGGTTTGCGCTTTATCTAACGCTTGTGGAGCTTGTTGCAATACAATCCAAAACGCGGCCAACGTACATACACCAATCATGGCACCTCGACTTAATATTTTCCAACCTAATCGGCGGGCAAAAATATTTTCTTTCGCATTGCGGGGTTGTTGTTCCATCAAATCATCTTCCGCTTGATCCACACCTAATGCCATCGCTGGCAGACCGTCTGTGACGAGGTTAACCCACAGTATTTGTATAGGGACAAGCGGTAGCGGCATGCCTAGCATCATCGCCATAAACATGACTAAAATTTCACCCACATTAGAAGCAAGTAAATAACGAATAAACTTGCGTATATTCTCGTATATTGATCTCCCCTCTTCTATTGCAGCCACGATCGTCGCAAAATGATCGTCGCGTAATACAAGAGAAGCGGATTCTTTCGCTACGTCCGTACCCGTAATCCCCATCGATATACCGATATCTGACGCCTTAATAGCAGGAGCATCATTCACACCATCACCCGTCATGGCAACGACATGACCTTGCTGCTGCATCGCTTTTACAATTCGCAATTTATGTTCAGGTGATACTCTCGCATACACATATACATCTTCTACTTTATTCGCAAGCGCCTCATCACTCATCGCAGCTAACTGTTTACCGTTAATGACCATGCCACCTTCAGGAATGAGTCCAATGTCTTTGGCAATCGCTTCCGCTGTCGATTGATGATCCCCTGTAATCATGACAGTTTTAATTCCCGCTCGTTTACACTTTTGAATCGATTGCTTTACTTCTTGCCTTGGTGGATCAATCATGCCCGTTAGACCAGCAAAAACCAATCCTTTCTCCGCTTGCTCTGCTGTTGTGCAAGCTTCTGTTTTACGCACATCCCGAAACGCACAACCAATGACACGCAATGCAGATCTGGCCATCGCTTCATTGGCAGAAATAATTTTTGCTCTCAGCTCACTGGTCATCGGAACCATTTTGCCTTCCCACATCGCATACGTACATTGATCCACGATGACGTCTGGAGCACCTTTAGCAAACACTAATTGTCTGCCTTGATGCTGTACAATGACAGACATACATTTACGTTCAGAATCAAAAGGAAACTCCTGCTTTCTTTCATACGATTGCTCCAGCGAATCTCGATGATATCCTGCTTTGGCGGCAAGTACCATTAAAGCACCTTCTGTCGGGTCCCCTTTAATGTTCCATACTTGCTGCGTTGCGTTTGATCTCTTCTTTTTCTCTTTCTTTACTTCTTCCTGAAATAGCTCTGCGTTATTGCATAAGGCAGAAATTTGCATTAAACGGCGCAATGTTTGATGGTTACGTGTGTTCATCACCTCTCCACGCTTCCGCATTTCCCCTCTCGGCTCATAACCAGCGCCAGTCACTTCAATGACCGTATTTTCTACCCATAAATGAGTTACGGTCATTTTGTTTTGTGTGATCGTACCCGTCTTATCTGAACAAATGACAGATGCGCAGCCTAACGTTTCTACAGAAGGTAATTTTCTAATGACCGCATTGCGCCTAATCATGCGCTGCACTCCAAGCGCTAGTGCAATCGTGACAATAGCCGGCAAACCTTCAGGAATCGCAGCAACCGCTAAACTCACACCAGCTAAAAACATTCCGTATGCCGGTTGACCATGCAAAATACCTGCAATAACAACCATAATCGTCAATCCAATAGCTACGGCAATAAGCAGCTTACCGAGTTGATCTAAACGGCGCTGTAGTGGTGTTTGCATCGTCTCCGTGTTTTGAATTAATTCTGCAATTTTCCCCATCTCTGTTTGCATGCCTGTTGCAACAACTACCCCTTTCCCTCTTCCTCTCGTTACCATCGTGCCCATAAAAGACATATTTTTCTGGTCGCCGAGTGCCACATCCTCTTTCCCAATATGTTGACTATGCTTAGAAACAGGAACGGATTCTCCGGTTAAGGCAGACTCTTCCACGTACATATCGCTCTCTTCCATTAAACGCACATCTGCAGGAACTCTATCTCCACTTTCCATCATGACTACATCACCGGGAACCAGATACAGGGCAGGTATCTCTTGTAATTTCCCATCTCGCATGACCTTGGATAGCGGTGCTGACAATTGTTTCAATGCTTGTAACGACCGCTCTGCTCTAAATTCTTGGATAAAACCTAAAATACCATTAATTAAAATGATAGCGATAATCGTAATCGCATCCATGTACTCTCCTAATAATCCAGAGATTAGTGTAGCGACCACCAGCACCAACACCATAAAATCTTTAAATTGACTAAAGAAAATAGCAATTGGGGATGCTTTTTCGGCTTCCACTATCATATTTTGCCCGTACTTTTTCTCCGCTTCTTTCACTTCATTTGGAGAGAGTCCTTGTTTCTCGTCTACTTGTAAAGTTTGTATTACTTCCTCCCGTTTCATATCGTACCATTTATGCTCGCTCATCCTTTACCCTCCCAATACCGTTATTCCACATTTCAATTGGACAGCCTCTATATACATGTATTCATCATCAGTCGTAAATATGATTATGTTTGTCCTGCTCATCACCATCATGCTGGAAACAGCTTTTCCTTGTATCCCTATGACATAAAACCGATAAAGCTACGTCCTCCTTGTATATTCCATGATGCACTTCCACTGTGATATAATATAAAAGTTGCTCCTTTATTCAGGTGCAGCTTTTTTTAAAAGATTGGAGTGTTTACTTTGTCATTAGACGGTATGATGGTTCACACCTTAAGCAAGCAAATGCAACCATGTGTTAAAGGGCGAATCAATAAAATTCATCAACCAAGCGAACATCATGTTATTTTTCATATACGTGCTGCGGGTCAAACATTGAAATTGTTACTATCCGCACACCCTACTTATCCTCGTGTACATGTGACAGAGAGACAAGCGATCAATCCGCAAGAACCTCCGATGTTTTGCATGTTACTACGCAAACATTGTGAAGGTGGAATCATTCAAGGCATTGAACAAATGGAAGCGGAACGAGTCATTCATATCCATATACAAAAAAGAGATGAACTCGGTGACATGACGCGAAAAACGCTAATTATTGAACTCATGGGAAGACATAGCAACATCATTCTCATTGATCCTAAAGAAAATAAAATATTAGACGGTATTCATCACATTACACCAGCCATTAGTTCTTATCGTGTCATTATGCCTGGCTACGAATATGTCACTCCGCCAAAGCAGCACAAGCAAAACCCATTCGTATTAACGGACAAGCTTTGGGCGCAAATGATGGATAGCATCACAGAAGCAGACAGTGATCTCGCTGTTGCCAAGTGGATCGTAGATCAATGTAGTGGCATCAGTCCACTCGCTGCAAAAGAAATATTGTATCGTAGTCACATCCCATTGGATCAAACAACAGGACAGCTTACACCGGAGCAAGTAGAACAATTAACAACAGAGCTGAAACAATTCATTGAACAAATACAAAGCGGGACAGTTACGCCCCACATTACGGAAAGTAAAGAAGGAAAATATTATTTTTATTGTACGGAATTAACACACTTAAACGGCACTGTAGAGCATTTTTCATCGATACATGACTGTCTAGAAGCTTATTATAGTGAAAAGGCAGAACGTGACACGATAAAACAAAAAGCAAATGACATTATCAAAAAATTAGAAAATGAAAACAGTAAAAATAAAAAAAAGCTAATCAAATTAGCTCGTACATTACAAGAAGCAAACCAAGCAGATAAATACCGTATATTCGGGGAATTGCTCACTGCGTCCATGCATGAGATCACGAAGGGTGATCAAGAAATAGAAGTGATCAATTACTACGATGAGAATCAAGAAAAAGTAAAGATCACATTAGACCCTATGCTCTCCCCTTCGGAGAATACACAAAAATATTTTAAAAAATATAGCAAATACAAAAACAGCCTCACCATCGTAAATGAGCAAATAGAACAAACGGAACAAGAAATCATTTATATTGAAAATATATTACAGCAACTAATGACCGCAGATATAAACGACTTGCAAGAAATTAGAGATGAGTTAGTGAAGCAAGGTTATATCAAAAAAAGAAATAAAAAAGAAAAAGGCAAGCAAAAAAAGAACAAAAACAACATACCAACCATGCACTGCTATACTTCTAGCGAAGGCATTCCGATTTATGTAGGGAAAAACAATATACAAAATGAATATATTTCCATGCGATTTGCTCGCTCCAACCATACTTGGCTGCACACCAAAGATATACATGGATCTCACGTTGTCATTTACAGCAGTGAGTTTGGGGATCAAACGTTAGAAGAAGCTGCGATGTTATCTGCATACTTTAGTCAAGCAAGACAATCAAGCCAAGTTCCCGTGGACTATACCTTTATTAGGCACGTACGTAAACCGAATGGCGCTAAACCTGGCTTTGTCATTTACGATAATCAAAAAACATTATACATCACACCAGATGAAGAAAAGATTCAGCGCTTGAAACACGAAATGAAATAAAAGAGTTAAAACTGAAATACGTACACGACACCTCCTATGCAACCTGTCAAATGTCACACAGGACAGATGACGCATAAGGGGTGTTTTTTTTCGTTCAAAATAGTATATATGTCCCACGATACAGGCCGTGGACGAATAACATCTACCCACATATGCTGTAATAAAGGTTCATCAAACAAAAGGAGGTTCATCAAGTGGGTAGTAAACGAAAACGTAAACCAGTCAAACTTCGTTCAGATTCCTCAACCTTACTAGGTATTTTTGTGAATCAAAAGCATATTGAACGTCTGTTGAACCAAGTTGAATACACTATTCCATATTTAAAGGGATTAATGGATGCCAATAAAGTAACGCAACATACGATTTACTTTTTTTCTATAAAAGATATGCATCTCAGTGAAAAAAAAATTCGCGGAACATACTATAACGAGAAAGAAAAAACGTGGAAGAAAAAGTCTTTTCCACTACCCAACGTGGTATATGACCGTTACATTACAAGTCAAACAGACAGAAGGAAAGTGTTATCCATCCGACAGCAATTAAAAAAAGCAGAGGTGAAATTTTTCAATCCCACTGCTATTTTATATAAATGGAAAGAGCAAAAATTGTTAGAAAAAAATCCTCTCGTTAAACCGTATTTACCCCGCACCACGTTCATGGCATTTAACAAGAAAGTCAAATTAAAAAAGACCTTAATTCAAATGTTTGCACATTCCCCAAGCTTATACATGAAAGGGGATCACTCCTCTAGAGGCGCACAGGTCGTCTATATGAACAAAATATCTAAACATGCTTACGTATATAGTTACAATAATACGAAACTAGTAGCAGGAAAAACAAAGACGATCGACGATATGATCAAAGCCCTCACACCATTATTACAAAACAAAAATGTCGTCATTCAACATGCTATTGATGTCATTAAAATCAAAAAACAGCGAATTGACTTTCGAGCTGAACTCATACGTGGTTACGATGGTAGTGTTCATATTATGGGTATTAGTGCCAGAATAGGAAGAGTACGATCTCCAATTACAATCAAATCTACTACGATGCCTTTTGGTGCTTTTATGAGCAAATATACATCATTAAATGAAGAACAAATCCAACAATTACGACAAAAAATTGAAAAGACACTCATACAAATTCATAAAACATTAGAAGCGGATTTAGGGAGAATTGGAGAGGTAGGGATTGATTTTGCACTCGATAAAAAATATAAACCGTGGCACATTGAAAGCAACATTCGCACATTGAGAGTTTCGTTTTTGAAAACTTTTGAATCGCACAGAACTCAGCAGTACTTTGTTCACTTGCTTCAATACGTGGAAGATCTTCACAGAGGATCTCCTGTCGTGCAACGAAAAAACCGAAGACAAATCATAAAAAATAAAAGGAAGAAAAATAATGCTCATCATGTAAGTGACAATGTACGGTAATTCACTTTGTCAGCACACTTATAATACAGCACTACTCATCATACCTTCTCCTGTCACACCATACAATAATATAACTAGGCTAAACATTTCACGATGATGGGATGATGATCATGCAACCAAAATACATTCATTCAATTGAAAATGTCCCTTATTTAACTGAAAAAGAAAAAGCTGCATTACAAATCGTAACGGAGAAGTTTATGTTTCGTGTAAATGACTATTATCTGAATCTCATTGATTGGTCCAATCCGGAAGATCCACTACGTAAGTTAGTGATCCCCAACTTAGATGAGCTAACGGACTATGGTCGATGGGATGCATCAGATGAAGATACGAATTATGTGGTGAAAGGATGTCAGCATAAATACAAAGCTACAGCTTTATTAATCGTTTCCGAAGTATGTGGGGCTTATTGTCGTTATTGTTTTAGAAAAAGGTTATTTCAACCTGATGTGCAAGAGGCAACATCTCATATTGCAGCTGGGCTGGACTATATTTCCCAGCACGAAGAAATTTCAAACGTATTGCTTACTGGAGGAGACCCGCTTATTTTATCCACAGCAAGAATCAAAAATATTTTGGAACAAATTAGAGACATACCCCACGTTCACATTATTCGAATAGGAAGTAAAATGCCCGTATTTAACCCTATGCGAATCTACGAAGATGAAGCATTGCTGCAAACTATTGCTGACTTTTCGAATGCTAATAAACGCATTTACATCATGACACACATCAATCATCCGCATGAAATTACGGAGCAGGCTAGAAGAGGCTTTGAAAGCTTGCATCAAGCTGGAGCCATTTTAACAAACCAAACCCCTATTTTAAAAGGAATCAATGACGATGCAGACGTACTGTCATCATTACTCAACAAACTGTCCTATGCAGGGGTTGCACCGTACTACTTTTTCATGAACCGTCCTGTCATTGGTAACCACTCCTTTGCCCTTTCCTTAGAAGCAGTGTATCAACTAGTAGAAAAAGCTAAAAGTAACGTATCTGGACTTGGAAAACGGGTAAAGTTAGTGATGAGTCATACTTCGGGGAAAATTGAAATTTTAGCAGTGGAAAACGGAAAAGCATACTTAAAATATCATCAATCCCGTGATGGGGACGAAGGCAAATTTATGATATTACCTTGCCCCCCTACTGCTGCTTGGTTCGATGATTTACCTGGAAGTGAACAGTATTGGAATCAAAAAATGTAACGAGGAATGCTACTGATTCAATAGCCATTCCTCTCTCAACAATCCCATATGAATATCATCGTAGTACTTGCCGTCTCTAAACATTTCTTGGCGCATTACTCCTTCTGTTTTAAAACCACACTTTTCGTAACTTTTGATCGCCCGCTTGTTAAAGGAGAATACGTTTAACTTCACTTTATTGATATTCATTTGTTCAAATATAAATCGTATTAGTACTTTCAACGCGTCCGTTCCATATCCACGACTCCAGTAATTTTTATCGCCTATAAAAATACCAACCGTCGCTTTGCTGTTCTTCCAATCCAGACCATTAATGCCACAGCCTCCGATGTATTTACCGTCTTCTAGCGTCTCAATGGCAAAGTTATATGTATCATTGGAAGAACTATTCTCCTTATACCATTTCTCCTCATCTTCTAGCGTAAAGAGGAAAGGAGTTTTCCCCACCAGATTTTTCATCACTTCAGGATCGTTAATCATCTTTAATGATTGCTGTATTTCTGCTTTACGATGTTCTCTTAATCTCACTTTTGTTCCTGTATACATGTCCGTTTCATCCTTTCATTGTGATCTTGATTATTCATAATGCTCCAGATCGTATCCCTTTATTTCACCTTCTATCTTATAAAAATGGTAGATTCTTATCATCTATCAACACGACATGGTGAGAATGTAGATTTCGTTGTCTATACCTTCCTTTTCAATTGGTGACATATGTGGTGGTGTGCATATCACGCTGTAACCGTAGTCCCCTATCCTATTATAGCTTTTGATGATTGGAGTGACTGAAATATGGGAAAAATCAATTACCTCATGACTTATTTGATCTATAAAAGCTCTTCTTTCTTCACTCCAAATAAAACATTGATGCAGTTTGTCTTCTTTGACTACAAACCATCCCCTACTCATTTCGGTTCTAAATTCAAATAAATATTTACCGTTAGCTAATTTCTCAGCTTTATATATGTTATATATTATATCCTCTACGGTAAAGAGCTCACTTATTTCCACTGTCCCGTCTGCATGGATTGCGCCAACACACATAGTGTGAGCTCTATTAAACACAATGTGACTTGTTCTGTCAAAATGCAAATGCATGATTTGTACACCATGTACAACAAGTTGGTCCAGCTTCCTCTCTTGCAACACATTACATGCTATATCTATCTGTCTGTGAAGTGTATACCCCTCATCATGTACAACCTTCAACACATGTATTTCATTATCATGGATATATACTTTATTATTTATTGGTTTAGGCACTTTCTTGATTTTGTCTGATATGATTCTATTCTCTTCCAAATGTATTCTTCTTAATTTATCCTGCTTTTTATTGTCCCATGAATCTATAGCATACATAAAAACCTGTTGATCGATATAACCAACAAAATGTCCTACAAATTCTCTTTTTCCTTTTTGCTTTTCTAAGGATTCTCTGTCACGTAAGGGCAGTAAGTATTCTTTTTCAGAAGGAAATACACTTGCCATAACCCAAGGTTCATTTTCCACTGTTTTAAACAAGGAGAATGGTCCAATTATTTTAGCTGTTTCTTCTAGTGAATCTATCACCGTTCCTGTTTGATCCATCCAAGTGTGCAGTATAGCCTCCGCGAAAAATTTGCAATCAGAATAAACTTTTATACAACATATCACATCTTCTTCTAAAGCTATACTATCCTCTATGTCTATCTTTCTTTCGCTACGAACTGTGGTGAAGTGTCCACTTGGCATTTGCTGTACTTCCACCTGTAACTCAATGCCTTTTACAACGAGCTTTTGCTCTGTCTTCATATCTACCCCTCCAATGTGATGCTCCCATGCCGCTGTTCTTTATACGCTAATGGGACTACTTTCTACTATGATGCACATTACATGTTACTATATTGAATCAGCACAGTAAAGCAAACATTTCATAAGGATTGATGATATGGCGTATTGTATCCTGTTATTTTATTTATACATCCTATCTACTTCCACGAGTGTACCTTTTGAAAATATCAGTTTATCCATCCCATGTTATACTTTTCCCACATAACTAGTCGTTATATTCGGGAGTGTAATGACACCATCTACACTATGCGTATAAAAAAGTTGCGTTAAAGCCATAACAAACGGTTTGTAGTTCGCATCCGTTGGCTTTGGGGCATACGAAGCAGACAAATTCCTACCAATAAACCCATCTAGATTGCATACGATATGGTTGTCAAAAGACTGTTCCTCAAATTCCCCTTTTTTGAAAAAAGCAGTTAGTTCTGCCCTTTCCTCTTCACTTTTTCCACTAAACCCTGTAAACCCTTCGCAAAATGTTTCGCATAGGCTTCGATTTGCGATCACAATTGGATCATCTTCCACACGATTGTTCCACACTAAAATAACTTTTCCATCACGCTTCAGTATTCTTTGACATTCAATTTTAAATTTATCATGGTCAAACCAGTGAAATGCTTGAGCTACCGTAATAAAATCAATACTATGTTCGGATATACTACTCTGCTCTGCTGTTGCGTTAATAGAAATAAACTTAGGATGATGTTTCAACCTCTTTTCAACACTTAGACGCATTTCCTCATTGGGCTCTACCGCAATCACTTTGTTTCCTTTATGTAATAATTGTTCCGTAAGTATTCCTGTTCCTGAACCTATATCTGCTATGGAATGATGCTCTTGTACACCTAATTGTTGATAGAGATAAGCGATGAATGCTTTTGGATAAGACGGTCTAAACTTTTGGTACATTTCAGATTTCTCATTAAATTTTTTTGTATTCATCCTGTGCTCCTTTCTATAGTTCTTTTATGACGTGTTGACCACATAACTGAAAGCGTTTTCTTTATTGTATCATGGAAAGTAAAGTTTATTTTCAGTATATCATACTTAGATATCTAATATTTTCCAAAAAAATATTAATACAATCGTCTTTACATTTACGCAACGTAAACGTGTAATATCATTTGTAGGAGGTGATCACATTGGAATACACCGTACAAAAACTTGCGAATATAGCTGGTATCAGTGCTCGCACATTAAGATACTACGACGAAATAAATATATTGAAACCAGCAAACATAAACGAATCGGGTTATCGCATTTACGGGGAAGCAGAAGTGGATTGTCTGCAACAAATTTTATTTTACAAAGCATTAGGCGTTCCATTAGATGAAATTAAAATCATCATCACCTCGCCAGATTTTAATGTGACAGCAGCATTGGAGAAACATCTAGAGCAACTTTTACAACAACAAGAACAGCTAGATACACTTATCGCCAATGTAGAAAAAACAATATTAGTAAAGAAAGGAGAAACAACGATGACGGATCAAGAGAAATTTGAAGGATTGAAACAAAAAATGCTAGCAGAAAATGAACAACAATACGGAAAAGAATTAAGGCAAAAGTATGGAGATAAGCAAATAAATCAAACCAATGAAAAATTAAAAAAGATGACCTCAGCACAACATGATGAGCTAAACCAGGTAGAGTCCGCCTTATTCGAAATATTGCATAAAGCAGTTGTAGATGGAGAAGATCCTGCTGGCGAAATGGGACAGAGAGCGGCAACATACCACAAGAAATGGCTATCCTTTTACTGGGAAGCATACAGCAAAGAGGCACATGCAGGCGTAGCGCAAATGTACGTGGAAGATGAACGTTTCACAGCTTATTATGACAAAGACGTGGCAGGAACCGCTGTATTTTTAAGGGATGCCATTTGGTCCTTTGTAGGAAAACAACCTAATGCATAATGTTAAAACCGTCTACAACATGACTACATGTAGATGACTTCAAGATAGAGGAGTCATCTTTTTTTCATACTCCAAAAAACATGGGGTATACACCTTGTTTATGCCATTTCACTTCAATTTTTATTTATAAAAACGTATTGATCTGGCCTAGGCCCCATCTCTTATACTATGATATAAAGATAAGATCAAGATAAAGATAGAATAAAGTTATAGTTAAAACTAAAGCAGTACCAGGAACCATCTCATTTCACCATTTTCATTACATACATGAGTAAGTCATCTACTAGAATACTACTAGCTCATCCTAATAACATTACTTGAACAAAGGAGTGTTACCATGATCACATTTCAAAAAGCAGATGTAGAGAAATTCTTTAGCACAAAATCTATCACGACCTTCTCCATTAATCATGACGAAACACAATGCGTATTCAGCACCAATATCACAGGTAAATATAATTTATGGGCCATGGACTTACCTCAAACTTATCCTTACCAAGTTACCTTTCAAGATCAAAGTACGCAACACATTATTCATGACAAAGAAGGACAGTTTATTATCGTTGGAATGGATTGCGACGGAGACGAAAATACGCAATTGTACGCCATTCCACTACAAGGAGGAGAACTTGTTCCTATCAGTGTAGAAGAAGGTGAAAAGCATAGTAGCCCCATGTTATCTGCTGACGGGAAAAAGCAATATTTCACTTCTACTAAAAACAATCCTACCTACTTAAACTTATACTGCTATGACTTCCAATCGGAAGAAATCTCACTTCTACACGAAGGCCAAGATGCACCTATGGGTGTATTAAGCAAGAGCCCAGATGATAGCAGCTTTGTTTTATTACAATCATCATCCAATTCTGAAGCACAATTAACAGTATTAAAAGACGGAGAATTGCACCCTTTCACCAATACATCTGGAGCGGTATGCAGTGTCGTATACATTAATAAAGATGAAGTGTACTATACCACCACAGAAGGTAGTGATTTTGGATATTTAGCGAAATTGGATATCACATCGATGCAATCTTCGAAAATACTGTCACTAGAAAAAGAAGATTTCAGATCCCTTGCTTTCGATAAAAAAAATAAACGTATTTACATCATTTCGGGAAAAGGAGTCATCGATCACTTATATTGTTACGACCTGCATACTCAAAAGCATACTCATATCCCTCTACCTATCGCCTGTGTCGATAGCATCGAAGTAGCGGAATCTGGCAATCTATATGTATTGGGTCGAAGCGCACACAAACCTCATAATTTGTATAAGAAGAAAGTCAACAGCGAAACATGGACACCATTATCAAACCATAACGTACCCGGTGTTTCTCTTGAACAGATGGTAGATCCAGACGTGATTTCTTATCCTTCTGTAGATGGCTTACAAATCGAAGCGTTACTCTACAAGCCTAAACCTGAAGTAGATAATGGACATGTTATTTTGTGGCCTCACGGTGGGCCGCAATCATGTGAGCGAAAAAGCTTTCGTGCTATTTTCCAATTCATCACCTATGCTGGCTATACCATTTTCGCTCCTAACTTTCGAGGCTCGTCTCATTACGGTCTATCTTTCATGAGAATGGTAGAAAGGAATTGGGGAGCAGAACCAAGACTGGATCATATTGCTGGTTTAGAATACTTGTTTAAGCAAGGGCTGGCAGATCGAGATAAAGTTTTCCTCATGGGTAGAAGTTACGGTGGCTACATGTCCCTCTTACTACATGGTAGACATGCGGATTATTTTAAAGCTGTAGTAGGTATTTGTGGTCCTAGCAATTTATTTTCCTTCATCGACTCCGTACCAGAACATTGGAAACCATTGATGGACAACTGGGTTGGGAATCCAGAGAAAGATAAAGCAATGCTTACAGCCTTTTCTCCTCATACGTATGTGGACGGCATGACCAAACCCATGCTCATCATTCAAGGGGCACAAGATCCTCGCGTCGTGAAAGCGGAATCAGATCAGATCGTGCAATTACTTCGAGATAAGGGGCGAGAAGTACGATATATTATATTTGAAGATGAAGGGCACGATTTTAATAAAAAAGAGAATGAAATGACGTTAAATCGTGAAATTTTGAAGTTTTTCAATTACTATTTGTAATTACTATTTTCATTACATGTCTGCTATTTGCAACCAATAGGAATAAAGTAGTTATATGTACCACCATGTATTCATTAAACAAAGGAGTGTTACTATGATCACATTTCAAAAAACAGATGTAGAAAAATTTTTCAATACAAAATCCATTACCACATTCTCTATTAATCATGACGAAACACAATGTGTATTCAGCACGAACTTTACAGGTAAACAGAATTTATGGGCCATGGACTTACCTCATACTTATCCTTACCAAATCACCTTTCAAGATCAAAGTACCCAGTACATTGTTCACGATAAAAAAGGCGAGTTTATTATTGCTGGTATGGATCGCGATGGAGATGAAAATACGCAATTGTACGCTATTCCACCGCAAGGAGGAGAACTTGTCCCTATCAGTGTAGAAGAAGGTGAAAAGCATAGTAGCCCCATGTTATCTGCTGACGGGAAAAAGCTATATTTCACTTCTACTAAAAACAATCCTACCTACTTTAACTTATACTGCTATGACTTCCAATCGGAAGAAATCTCACTTCTACACGAAGGCCAAGATGCACCTATGGGTGTATTAAGCAAGAGCCCAGATGACAGCAGTTTTGTTTTATTGAAGATATTATCTAACACAGAAGCGAACATGGTGCTTTTGAAAAATGGAGAAGAACATCATATCACCACAACTTCAGTCACGACAGCGGGTGCTGTTTTTACTAGTGATAACGAGTTGTATTATACAACGACTGAAAATGCTGACTTTGGTTACTTAGCGAAATTTGATCTAAACACCATGCAATCTACTACAATATTAGCATTAGAAAAAGAAGACTTTACGTCCCTTTCTTTTGATAAACAAAATCAATGTATTTACATTGTTGCTGGGAAAGGAGTAGTAGATCATTTATATCGTTATGATCTCCATACTCAAAGCCATACCCTTGTATCATTACCTGTGGATTGCTTGGATCAGATCAAAGTAGCGGAATCCGGCAATTTATATGTGTTAGGACGCAGTGCAAACAAACCTCATAACCTGTATATGCAAAAAGTGGAGGGTGAAACGTGGACACCACTATCGAACATAAACGTACCTGGCGTTTCAATTGAAGAAATGGTAGAACCTGACGTCATTTCCTATCCATCTGTGGATGGCTTACAAATTGAAGCATTGCTTTTCAAACCTAAACCTGAAGTAGATAATGGTCATATTATTTTATGGCCTCACGGTGGGCCTCAGGCATCCGAGCGAAAAAACTTTCGCGCACTGTTTCAATTCATCACATACTCTGGCTACACCCTCTTCGCCCCGAACTTCCGTGGCTCATCAGATTACGGTTTATCTTTCATGAAGATGGTAGAAAGAAACTGGGGAGCAGAACCAAGACTAGACAATATTGCAGGCTTAGAGTACTTATTTGAGCATGGTCTAGCAGAGCGAGATAAAGTATTTCTTATGGGCGGAAGCTACGGCGGTTACATGGCGCTCTTGCTACATGGCAGACATAGTGAATATTTTAAAGCCATAGTAGATATTTGCGGTCCTAGCAATTTATTTTCCTTCATCGATACCGTACCAGAACATTGGAAACCACTAATGGACAAGTGGGTCGGTAATACAGAGAAAGATAAAGACCTGCTTATGGAGTTTTCCCCACATACATATGTCGACGGTATGACAAAACCAATGATGATTATCCAAGGTGCAAACGACCCACGCGTTGTAAAAGCGGAATCAGATCAAATTGTGCAGCAATTGAAAGACAAAGGGCGAGAAGTAAAATATATCGTCATGGAAGATGAAGGTCACGGTTTTAGTAAGAAAAAAAATGAAATCAAAGTATATCGTGAAATCTTGAAGTTTTTCAATTCATTTTTGTAATGAGCTAGTGATTGAACTAGTAATGAATCATTGATTAATTAGTAACGAGTTAATATGGAGTGAATACATCATAAAGGGCAGTATACACTGTCCTTTATTCCACCCAAACATGTTGGAATGGACACACTACATCAGGAAAATTTTATACAAACATATTATTAAAATCAAAAAAATGAAGGAGGATTATTATGATTACATTTGAAAAAACAGGCGTGGAAAAATTTCTGAATACAAAGTATATCTCCATGTTTTCTATTAATCACGATGAGACACAATGTGTATTTAGTACGAACATTACAGGTCAATTTAATGTATGGGCAATGGATTTACCGGATACGTATCCGTATCAGATCACATTTCAAGATCAAAGCTGTCAATATATTACACATGACAAAGAAGGCAAATTTATTATTGTAGGAATAGACCAAGACGGAGACGAAAACACACAATTATATGCCGTTCCACCGCAAGGAGGAGAAATCGTTCCTGTTAGTGTAGAAGAAGGGGAAAGACATATTAATCCTATCCTATCAGATGATGGACAAAAGTTATACTACACTTCCACTAAAAACAACCCATCCTATTTAAATCTATACTGTCAAGACTTTCGCAGTGGGGAAATTACACTCATTCATGAAGGAAAAGATTTTCCAACTCATGTATTAAATATGAACCCAGATGAAAGCTGTTTCGTTCTATTAAAAGGATTATCGAGATCTGAAAACGAGATGATCCTTTTAAAAGACGGAAAAGAAGTGACATTCAGTTATACTTCTTATGATGCATACAGTACTGTGTTTACTACAAACAACGAATTATATTATACAACGACAGCAGGTGCGGATTTTGGTTATTTAGCCAAATTAGATCTCACTACGATGCAGTCTACAACAATATTGTCACTAGAAAATGAAAATCTCAAAACGATCTCCTTCGATAAAAAACATAACCTCCTTTACATCGTTGCTAGCAAAGGCGTAGTAGATCAATTATATCAATACGACCTCACGTCTAACTTACATACCCTTGTACCTATGCCTGTCGATTGCGTGGACAGTATCAAAGTAGCGGAATCTGGCAATGTATACGTATTAGGCAGCACAGCAACCAAACCAGAAAACATGTATATGAAAAAAGTAGATGCTAATGAGTGGACGTCGTTAACTCATCATAAAGTGCCTGGTGTTACTACGGAAGAAATGATAGAGCCAGATATTATTACCTACCCTTCTGTAGATGGATTAGAGATCGAAGCATTACTGTACAGACCGAAACCAGAAGTAGATAACGGACATGTTATTTTATGGCCTCACGGTGGGCCGCAAGCATCTGAACGAAAAATGTTTACAGCCTTATTTCAGTTGTTGCCTTACTGTGGGTTTAGTGTGTTTGCTCCAAATTTTAGAGGTTCATCGGGTTACGGTTTATCTTTTATGCAAATGGTGGAAAGGAACTTTGGCGGTGAACCCAGACTAGACAACATTGCAGGGTTAGAATACTTATTTGAACAAGGACTAGCAGAGCGAGACAAAGTATTTGTTATGGGCGCAAGTTATGGAGGCTACATGGCACTCTTACTTCACGGTATGCATAGTGACTATTTTAAAGCCATTGTGGACATGTGTGGCCCAAGCAATTTATTTTCCCTTATTAATACGGTACCAGATCATTGGAAACCAGTAATGGATAAATGGGTTGGACATCCAGTAAAGGATAAAGACATGCTAACGAAATTTTCGCCAGATACGTATATAGACGGTATGACCAAACCAATGATGATTGTTCAAGGGGCCAATGACCCTCGTGTCGTGCAAGCCGAATCCGATCAAATTGTACAGCAGCTGAGAGATAAAGGGCGGGAAGTAGAATATCTTCTATTTGAAGATGAAGGTCATGGTTTTGCTAAAAAAGAAAACGAAATTAAATTGTATCGGGAAGTCTTAAAGTTTTTTAACAAGTATATGTAATACAGTGCAGCTAGTAATGAATGAGTGACGAGTGAACATTGGATGAATACATCATAAAGGGCAGTATACACTATGCTTCATTCCATCCAAACATGTTGGGAAACATGTTGAAATTGACATACTATATTAGACCAATCTAATATAAACATATTATTTAAATTGTATAGAGGAGTGTTATTATGATTACATTTAAAAAAGCAGGCATAGAAAAATTTATGAATACAAAGAGTATAAAGACGTTTTCTATCAATCATGACGAGACACAATGTGTATTCAGCACGAACATCACAGGTAAATTCGATTTGTGGGCAATGGACTTACCCGATACGTACCCTTACCAAATTACGTTCCAAAATCAAAGCTGTCAATATATTCAACACGACAAAGAAGGGAAATTTATCATTGTAGGAATAGACCAAGATGGAGACGAGAACACACAACTGTATGCCATTCCACCGCAAGGAGGGGAAGTCGTTCCGGTAAGTGTAGAAGAAGGAGAAAAGCATGCTGACCTTATCCTATCCGATGACGGACAAAGATTATATTACACTTCCACTAAAAACAATCCATCGTATTTAAATCTATACTGTCAAGACTTTCGCAGTGGTCAAACTACCCTTATTCATGAAGGAAAAGATTTTCCCACTTTTTTATTAAATGTAAGCGCAGATGAGCGCTGTTTCGTTCTATTAAAAGTATCATCCAATACAGAAACCGAGATGGTACTACTAAAAGATGGGGAAGCAATCTCCTTTACTCATACTTCTGGTGAATTGTGCAGTACCATCTTCACCACAAACAACGAATTATATTATAGAACGACAGAAGGAGCTGATTTTGGTTATTTAGCCAAATTAGATCTCACTACGATGCAATCTACGAAAGTATTGTCATTAGAAAAAGAAGATATTAAAAATATCTACTTCGATAAAAAACATAACCTCCTATACATCGTTGCTAGCAAAGGCGTAGTAGATTGCTTATATCAATACGATCTTACGACAAACATACATACCCTTGTACCTATGCCTGTAGATTGTGTAAACAGTCTCAAAGTTGCCGAATCTGGAAATGTATACGTACTAGGCAGCACGGCAACCAAACCACAGAACATGTATATGAAAAAAGTGGATCATGATGATTGGAGATCATTAAGCAATAATACCGTGCCTGGTGTTTCTATAGAAGAAATGGTAGAGCCAGATATTATTACCTACCCTTCTGTAGATGGATTAGAAATTGAAGCATTACTGTACAGACCAAAGCCAGAAGTAGATAATGGTCATATTATTTTGTGGCCGCACGGTGGACCACAGCATTCTGAAAGAAAAAGTTTTGTAAATTTGTTTCAGTTCTTACCTTACTGTGGGTTTAGTTTTTTCGCACCAAATTTTCGAGGTTCATCAAACTACGGTTTATCTTTCATGAAGATGGTGGAAAGGAATTGGGGAGGAGAACCGAGGTTAGACAATATTGCAGGGTTAGAATACTTATTTGAACAAGGATTAGCAGAGCGCGATAAAGTATTTCTGATGGGCGGAAGCTACGGTGGTTACATGGCACTCTTACTTCACGGCATGCATGGTGATTATTTCAAAGCCGTTGTAGATATTTGCGGTCCTAGCAACTTATTTTCGTTAGCAAATTCGGTACCAGAGTTTTGGAAACCAATGATGGATAAGGCTATTGGAAATCCAGAAAAAGATAAAGACATGCTAACGAAATTTTCACCAGATACGTATATAGACGGTATGACCAAGCCGATGATGGTTGTCCAAGGGGCCAATGACCCTCGTGTCGTGCAAGCCGAATCCGATCAAATTGTACAGCAGCTAAGAGATAAAGGTCGAGAAGTAGAATATCTTCTTTTTGAAGATGAAGGTCATAATTTTACTAAAAAAGAAAACGAAATTAAATTGTATCGGGAAATTACAAAATTCTTTAACAAGTATATGTAATACAATAGTCTTGAATTTGATTAAATTACCTTTTATAGAAACATGAATTAAACTACCTGTATGTATGATGATATATTATTGGAATAAAGGAGTGTTACCATGATTACATTTGAAAAAACAGACGTAGAAAAATTTCTGAACACAAAGACTATTGCGAATTTTTCTATCAATCATGATGAGACACAATGTGTATTCAGCACCAACATCACAGGTAAGTTTAATTTATGGGCAATGGATTTACCCGATACGTATCCTTACCAGATCACGTTTCAAGATCAAAGCTGTCACTATATTAGACACGACAAAGAAGGGAAATTTATCATTGTAGGAATAGACCAAGATGGAGACGAGAACACACAACTATATGCCATTTCACCGCAAGGAGGAGAAGTCGTTCCTGTAAGTGTAGAAGAAGGGGAAAAACATGCTGACCTTATCCTATCCGATGACGGACAAAGACTATATTACACTTCCACTAAAAACAATCCATCGTATTTAAATCTATACTGTCAAGACTTTCGCAGTGGGGAAATTACACTTATTCATGAAGGAAAAGATCTTCCCATTGATTTAAAAAATGTAAGCCCTGATGAGCGCTGTTTCGTTCTATTAAAATCATCATCGAATACAGAAACTGAGATGGTATTACTAAAAGACGGGGAAGAAATCTCTTTTACTCATACTTCTGGTGAAATATGCAGTAATGTGTTCACCAACAACAACGAATTATACTATACAACGACAGAAGGTGCTGACTTCGGTTATTTAGCCAAATTGGATCTCACTACCATGCAATCTACGAAAATATGGTC
Organism: Longirhabdus pacifica; assembly: GCF_004115085.1. Taxonomy (GTDB): domain Bacteria; phylum Bacillota; class Bacilli; order Paenibacillales; family DSM-105158; genus Longirhabdus; species Longirhabdus pacifica. Next base: position 49,714 of record NZ_QXJP01000007.1, read on the forward strand.
ATTGGAAAAAGAAGATATTAAAAATATCTCTTTCGATAAAAAACGTAACTTCCTTTACGTCGTTGCTGGCAAAGGGGTAGTAGATTGCTTATATCAATACGATCTCACGACTAACATACATACCCTTGTTTCCATGCCTATAGATTGTGTAACCAGTCTCAAAGTTGCCGATTCTGGAAATGTATACGTACTAGGCAGCACGGCAACGAAACCAGAAAACATCTATATGAAAGAAGTGGGTCGAGACGATTGGTCATCATTAAGTAATAATACTGTGCCTGGTGTTTCTATAGAAGAAATGATAGAACCAGATATTATTACCTACCCTTCTGTAGATGGATTAGAAATCGAAGCATTACTGTACAGACCGAAACCAGAAGTAGATAATGGTCATGTTATTTTGTGGCCGCACGGTGGACCACAGTCCTCTCATAGAAAAGATTTTTTTGCTTTGTTTCAGTTCTTACCTTACTGTGGGTTTAGTTTCTTTGCACCGAATTTTCGAGGTTCATCGGATTACGGTTTATCTTTCATGAAGATGGTGGACAGAAATTGGGGAGGAGAACCGAGGTTAGACAATATTGCAGGCTTAGAATACTTATTTGAACAAGGATTAGCAGAGCGCGATAAAGTATTTCTGATGGGCGGAAGCTACGGTGGTTACATGGCACTCTTACTTCACGGTATGCATGGTGATTATTTTAAAGCCGTTGTAGATATTTGCGGTCCTAGCAACTTATTTTCGTTTGTAAATTCGGTACCAGATCATTGGAAACCAATAATGGATAAGGCTGTTGGAAATCCGGAAAAAGATAAAGACATGTTAACGGAACACTCTCCACATACGTATGTAGACGGTATGACCAAGCCAATGATGATTGTCCAAGGGGCCAATGACCCTCGTGTCGTGCAAGCCGAGTCCGATCAAATTGTACAGCAGCTGAGAAATAAAGGTCGAGAAGTAGAATATATTCTATTTGAAGATGAAGGTCATGGTTTTGCTAAAAAAGAAAACGAAATTAAATTGTATCGGGAAATTACAAAATTCTTTAACAAGCATATGTAGCACAACCATCCGCACAAAGTCATCTAGTATAATATAATTACAATTCATTCATGTGAATCAACATATAAATACGTCTACAGTATAAACAGCATGCATTCATTACACACCAACATAATCAGATGGATAGTATCCATCTGATTATGTTTTACTATTTGCATCTAAATAAACCTTAATAAGGATCTGCTTCGTGTCCTTTTTTCTCCGCTTCTTGCACTGCCTCACTTGCTCCTGTATTCCCTATTGGCCCTCTACTTGATGAATGATTTTTATTTGTGTCTTTCAGTCCCTCAGCAACACGATGACCATAGTCACGATCACAAGCGGTAAAGTGTTCAACCATCTTATGTTGAATATGTTCCTCACATGGTGCTAATGTCGTAACTAAATTTTGTATTAACTCATTTCGTTCCCAGTCTTCAAACAGTCTATATCTTTCCCCTGCTTGTTTGTAGTCATTAGTACGATCAATACTTTCCCTCACCAAGTTCCCTTCAACGTGAGGTGTATGATCATCTCCTTCTTGCTTTGCTTCTTTTAGTCCTCCTAATGACGAAGGTTCATAATTAACATGAGGGTTCTGACCAGGAGATAAATCAACATGATATTCCATTTGACCATCTCGTTGATTTGTCGCCACATGTTTCCGTGGCGCATTTATTGGCAACTGCAAATAATTTGTTCCTACTCGATAACGCTGTGTATCAGAATAAGAAAAGGTTCTACCCTGTAGCAGTTTATCGTCAGAAAAATCCAACCCGTCTACTAGTACGCCGGTTCCAAATGCAGCTTGTTCCACTTCGGCAAAGTAATTGACTGGATTGCGATCCAATACCATCTTTCCAACAGGTAGAAAAGGAAATTGATCTTCCGGCCACAGTTTAGTTGGATCTAGTGGATCAAAATCTAATTCAGGATGTTCATCATCACTCATGATTTGTACGCAAAGTTCCCATTCCGGATATTCTTCCCGCTCAATAGCTTCATACAAATCTTGCGTTGCATGATTGAAATTTTTACCTTGTACATCTTCTGCTTCTACTTGTGTTAAATTTTTAATTCCTTGCTGCGGTTCCCAGTGATATTTTACAAGAACCGCTTCACCATCTTGGTTTACCCATTTGTATGTATTGACACCTGAGCCTTGCATTTCTCTATAATTTGCTGGTATTCCCCACGGAGAAAATAAGAAAGTGACCATATGCATCGCTTCAGGTGTGTTACTAATAAAGTCAAATATACGTTCGCCATCTTGAATATTCGTCACTGGATCAGGTTTAAAAGCGTGTACAAGATCAGGAAATTTTAGCGGATCACGAATAAAGAAAACTTTAAGATTGTTTCCCACTAGATCCCAGTTGCCATCTTCCGTATAAAATTTCACAGCAAACCCTCTTGGATCACGCAGCGTTTCTGGGGAATGTCCACCATGAATAACACTCGAAAATCTGACAAAAACAGGTGTTTGTTTTCCTTTCTGTTGAAACAATTTTGCACGAGTGTATTTCGATACAGGCTCATCTCCTACTGTTCCATATGTTTCAAAATATCCATGTGCTCCAGCCCCTCTAGCATGTACAACACGTTCAGGAACACGCTCACGATCAAAATGAGTAATTTTCTCAAGAAAATGATAATTTTCTAACGTCATAGGACCTCTATTACTCACTGTACGTACGTTTTGATTGTCTGAAACAGGATGTCCTTGCCGTGTCGTTAATGTTTCTTCTTCATGTATATCTTTATTTTTTTCTTCCATCAATACAAAAGCCTCCATTCTGAACCGTTTGTCTTTCATTATTCACATTGAATAAGTATTTTAAACAGTCCAATACACGTTGCTAGTATTGTAAAATGGAAGACTATTTTGTATCATAATTCATTATTTTGTAGGAAATGATTTTCTGTCAAACCAATTTTTCATCCTTCACCGCATCAATAAGCAGCGACGGAAATACCATTTCCCCATTTTGGTTTCTTGGGTCTATTTTTTTAGATCGAAAAATAACCCCATCTCTTTCATCCCAATCATGAAAGTGAAATGTACCTTGCTCATCAAAATACTCCAATAAACAGACTTTAAATCCAGCCTGTTTAAACATCTCAGATAAAGAAATATAGTCATATACTATTTTATGACTTAACAAATTTTAGCTCCCTCTATTCCCTCTTCATATGTAAGATGCTCCCATATATGCTCTGCTAGAATAGCAGTGACAGAATTATAGTTGAAACGCTTGCTCCAAGTGGACTGATCTATCAAGTTCAACTCGTTTTCCTGTGTATGTATCCAACCTGGGTTGTTGTTGAATTCCCCTGCACCGATAACGACTCTGATTTCATTATCCTTTGATTTTAGCACGCCCTTCTATCTCCTTTATTGTTTTAAACTTTCACTATTGTCTTCTTGCTAAATTTTCTAATAACTCCATCCCTTTTGCTTTTGTCAGAACATTGAATACGTTTGTCTCTATAAATTCCTCAGCATGTGGACTGGCACTGTCTGTGATTTGCTGTGCTGCTTTTTCTTTATTGTACAACGTGCGTTTAAACTCATAACCTTCAGAGCTAAGTAAAAGCCAGTAAGCTCCGGGCTGATCAGCAAAAGGCATGCCTACACTACCAGAATTAAGAACGGTATGAATTCCTACTTGCTGTTTAAATTGAATATGAGTATGGCCACAAACAACATAACGTTGATCCACACCATCAAAAATACTTGTAAGTTTCTGCATCGAAGTATGGGGTGTAAAGATGTGCTCGTCACTCTGTGGAGTCGCATGGCAAAACAAAATATCTCCTAAATCTTCTAAATGGATCGTTATTACTTCTGGTAATTGGGAAAGAAAATCACAGTGAGATTGCTTCATCTGCTTAGCAACCCAAAGTTGCTTCTCTCTTCCCTTCTCATACATTTGGTGAAGCGGATCACCGCCATAAGCCAGAACCACTTCACGATCTCCATTTCCACGAATAAAACGAACTTTGTCACCTAGCTGTAGTAAACGTTCTAACGTTTCAATAGGCATTGGCCCAGAAACAATATCTCCACCAATAACGATAAGATCGGGCTGTACATTATTCAGCTCTTCCAGCACAGCGTTCAGTGCTGGTAGATTTCCATGAATGTCATAAAGTGCAGCAATTTTCATCTCTTACACTCCTCCTTCACCGTTATATCTCAATAATAAATTAACATTGCTTTGCTGCCTGTTTTAACGCTGTGACAACATCATAGGATACGGTTTTCCCACCTAACGGGCCATGAAATACTTCACCTTGTCTTGTCCCATGGAAATCTGATCCTGCGGTCATAATCAAATGATGCTGCTTTGCCATTTTTTTGTATTTGACTTCGTCCTCTGAGGTATGATCAGAATGGTATACTTCTAAGCCATCCACTCCATAGCGAATGAAACGCTCCACCATCTCATCCGCATCATACAAGCCCGGGTGTGCAATAACCGCTGCTCCTCCAGCTTCTTTTATCCAATCCAACGCTGTTGCAGGATGAATGCGCTCAATTTGCGCATATGCCTTCCCATCTTTAGATAAGTAGAGATCGAAAGCTTCGCGCAAATTTGCAACAATACCTTTTTTCACAAGCATATCTGCAATATGAGGTCTCCCTACAGAATCTTGTGTTTCTCCTTCTTTATTTACTAACTTTCGAATTTCATCTAGTGATATATCCATGCCTAAGCTAGATAAATTCTGTATTATTTTTTCATTTCTTTTTTGTCTTGTTTGGCGAAGATTGCTTATGCGCGTAAGAAATTGCTCATTTTTCCAATCCATAAAATAGCCTAAAATGTGAAATTCATGTCCTCTTGCTGCGGTGCTGATTTCAATACCAGGGATGACCTCTATTCCTTGTTTTTTTCCCTCTGATATCGCCTCTGCTATTCCACCAACCGTATCATGATCTGTAATAGCCACAGCATGTAGCCCGGCTTCTTTAGCTAGTTTCACGACAGAGGAAGGAGATTCTTTACCGTCCGATGCAGTAGTATGTGTATGTAAGTCCACTTGTTGTAACAAAATGATTGTATTCCTCCTTCTATGTTGTGCTGTAAATAGTGTAACTTTTAGGTACCAAAATAAGCGGTATGTGACATAGGTTGAGTGAGTACAACCTATTACCGCTTACATAACCTTTAGGCATCCAAAGGCTAAGCATAGCTTAGCTTTTTTTCTTATGCTTTCGAAGTGGCTTTGCTTTGGTAAGCCTGTAGGATCCAGCTAAGCAAGCTTAGCTTTTTATCCTTATGCTTTCGATGTGGCTTAGCCAAGCTAAGCCTGTAGGAATCAGTGAAACACAGTTTCACTTTTTTTCCTCATGCTTTCGAAGTGGCTAAGCTATGCTTAGCCTGTAGGAATCAGTGAAACACAGTTTCACTTTTTTTCCTCATGCTTTCGACGTGGCTTAGCGAAGCTAAGCCTGTGCTAAGCCTTTCGTATAAATGTTAGGAAGGTTAATGCTTCAATCGGTAGCATGGAAGCATCGATGTAAATGGCAAAAAAACGACGTGTAAAGGAGCAACCCTCAATTCGTCGTGTTTGCAATATGCCAAGTTCCACTTCATGCTTTACTGATGAGTCAGATAAAATAGCAATGCCTAACCCAGACTCTACTGCGGATTTAACTGCTCCAGTGCTTCCTAATTCCATTGCAATATGTATTTGCTCCAAATTAATATGATGCTTACGAAATTCATCTTCCATTATTCGTCTTGTTCCAGATCCTTGCTCACGCAAAATAAATGGATAGTCTAGTACATCTTGAATGCAAATTTGTTCTTTTTTTGCTAATGGATGATTTTTAGGCATAACTAACATTAACTCATCTCGCAAGACTGCCTCTGTATGCAATTGTGGATTATCAATCGGCGCTTCCACTAATCCGAAATTCAATTTATAGTTTAAGATATCTTCCACAATCTGTGCCGTATTCATCACTTTCATACCGACGGATATATGTCCATGTTGTTCGTAGAACGATTTAAGCAGTGGAGGTAAGATATATTCTCCGATGGTTAAACTTGCACCAAGGTCCAATCTTCCCTTCAATCGATTGGTATAATGCGCCATCGCATTATCTGTTTCTTTCATTAAATCAATACTGCGTTTTGCATAGGGAAGAAGAACTTGTCCTGCCTCTGTGAGTGATACTTTTTTCGTTGTCCTTATAAACAATTGTGAACCTATATGCTCTTCTAATGTTTGAATTTGCATCGTTACTGCCGGCTGCGTCATATGTAAGGAATAGGCGGCGGCAGAGAAATTCCCTTTTTGTGCCACCGTATAAAATATATGAAGCTGGTGAAAATTCATAGCCACTTCCAACAACTCCTTTGTTCACTTTACCTTTTCTTCCGATAATTTTTTATCAAAGTCATTCTTCTAGAGTGGCGGAGCCATGAATAGTATGATTTTAGATCACGAAGCTCTATCGTTTCTGACATTTTCCCTAGAAAGGTAACAACGATTAATTTGTGCAATGGATTTCCAGAAATATCAAACTCATCTTTTAAAACGGAGAACTCAACAACCATAACTAAATCATTCTCTACTAAAAATACTTCTTTTTCATTCGGATAGTAAGGACTTACATTCCCATTTTTTAATTGCTCCCACATATAGTTGCAAATATGTTCGATGCTTGTTTCTTTATCGTCAATGCGATCCTTCCAGCGAAAATGTGCATGATTCGTAATAAACACATCTGCTATTTTTTTATCACCTAACTCCACATAAAATGGTTCGTACGTACTCCAGCGATTCATGATCTTGTCCCTCATACTATCATCTCCTTTCCAATTTTGACTATTATCATTCTATTAATAGAAGTCCTTTGATATGTTATTCGTCTTTCTCATTGGTCTTTTGTAGTAGATCTTTTGTAATAGATGTTTGGTTATTTTTCTTATAGTCTAGAATTAAAAAACAAAAAACTTCGTTTTATCTGCAATATTGCCATCGTAAGTTGTTTTTAAATGCTTACGATAAGAAGGTTCTACACCAGTAACAAACGGCAGCTTCATTAATTTATGTTGAATTTCTTCCATTTTATCTTCAAATACATACAAAACGGCATAATCCATTTTTTTAGAAACATAATGTACCATTCCATATTTTTCAAGTACTCGAGTGTTTTTCATATCTTGAAACCATATTATTAATCCATTACGTTTAGGAAACATGCTCTTCCCCCTTTATTTACCCACATTTCCCGCTACATGATCCACCAGTAGAACACCCTTCATCTAGTTGTAACGTATTAGATGGGACTTTAATCGTAGGTGATACGGTATGGGCAATATTTTTTGCTATGGAATACAACAAATCATCTAGTTCTTCTTCCACGGCTTTAAATTGCTTTACTAAATCATATTGATTCACTTTCTCTTCTACATCTTTCACTTCTTGTATTCCTTTATGATAATCAGGATGATATTGTCCGAAGCGCTCGTACTCTGCAAATTTTTCTTTCTGTTTATCTAACTCTTTGATTGCTTCTTGTATAGTCTCATCATTGCGCAACAATGATTTAAGCGCTAAATAACGATCTAGTACTTCAGAATGGTTAACCATATCTGCAAGTTCATATGCATTGATCATCAAACGAGAAACATCAAACTTTTGATCTAATGAATCCATCCATTGCCCTCCTGCAAGTTTAATATTTATGGTATGATCTTTATTTGTGATCAAATATATAGAAAGGTATTAAAGGTATTAACTCTAAGCTTACAACAATTTTTTTCTTTTTTCTACAATCTAAATGAATAATTAAACAAAAAACAAATTATTTATTTTTATCATTCATTCCTGGTAAAATTAATTTTATTTCTTGCCAATCACTACTGTGAAATGACAATTGGCCTCTTCCCTTGATATTCCCCTCTACTTTCCAAGCTTGATCGCATTTTGTTAATCTTTTCGGTACAAAATATACATTCTCATCTTTATGCCTCACCATTATATACGTATGAAGATGAAGCGCAGTTTCAATTATTTGTACATTTATTGCAATATGGTACTTTCGATATGCATGCATCCAGTGCGAGGGAATGACGTGAGGATAAGCATATATATCGTCAAACGTGAGATATTTTTTCTCAATAGATCCTTGAAAATCCTTATACCTACTATATAATATACTGTTTATTTCTTGTGAATCCAACATGTAATTGTATACATCTATGGCTTCAGCTGACTGACATGAGTTTGAAAACAATAAAGGTACATGCTGATATTGCTGCCGTTGACTCGTCATTTCATGCATGTTATGTGTATGTATGGAGCCATGATTGGTATTGTGAGCATCCCTACTCCAATCCATCATACATTTTTCTACATTTTTAGGTAAACCATATTTGGATACTTGTTGTAAAAAGGAACACAGATAGTTGCCGTCTCGACCCGCTAAGCAAGCTTTCATTACACTATTTTTTGTAATTTTATATTGCTGATCCTGCTTTTCTGTCATTAACTGCAATTCAAACTGTACATCTAATTGTAAATGTGGAGGCTTCAATAAGGAGAAATCACTTTGCAAATATAGCATGGCTATGCGTTTTTTTTCCGAAAGCGATATATAAAGATCGTCGTGTTCATCATAATGTAACAGAACACAGTCCAGAGCTTGCAACGGTTTTAAACAACGTAAATGAAATTGTGTCAGTATCTCATCTTCTAGTTGGTCATCTTTCCACTTTAGTTCTTTTCTCACTTGGTTCATGATGTCTGCAACAGCGTAACATGAATGAGGAGAAAGTAGTGGAATAATAGAAAGTAGGTGCTGAACATAAATAGTACTGGGATAAAACACTTCATGAATGAATTTTTCCATCCATATTTGATGCTCCTGCTCTGATCCTTGCAACCATTCATTGCAAACAGAAGGTTGTATATGTAATTGATCATCTGATATGCTTGTTAGTCCTAAACGGAGACTATAATCTAACAGCACAGCAACATAAGGAGGGTAAGATGCATATTTTTCTTCTTTGAATTTAACAAATTGAAAATGTTCATCTAAGGACCGAATTTCTTGTTGCAGCATATGCGTGATACGCTTGGGCAATACCCCTTTTTTAGTTAACGTAATAGGTTGATATTGTACGAACTGCAAGATTGTAATTACATCTTCCATAAATCCATCACAGCTTATCATGTCATTATCCATCGTATTCTCTTTCGCAATAGATGAAAAGTGATCTTCCAATGAAAAACATACAGAAAACCAATGAGATACTAAATCTTGTGGCAAAATGAACCATCGTTCTTGTTGACGATGACGGTGGAAAACATATAGCATGCCAAGCTGACTCAATTGAATGACAGCTGCTTTTAATTCTGCCCCAGCTACATCATCTATGTCACATGCAAGCAGTTGATCTATTGTAAAAAAACTTGCTGGAAAATAGATAAGGATGTATGTAAGGCTTTGTTTTACATAAGGATCTAAGTGCTGAAAAGCTTGCTTTAGCTTAGATTTGTTTTGCAACAACTGCTCGATAGCATCTCCATCTTGCAATAGTGGTTGATACGAAGCATGTTCCCTTATTTGTTGCAACAACGAAAGCGGTATCGTATTTATCCATTCTTCACTGAACAAGGTACATCCCATCCTTCTCATCACCAGATACTTCTTTGATGTCATAAGTATACCCTTGTTCTACTAAAAACAGTTGCCGATGCATGCTGTTTTCCTGCTCTACTGTGTCTTTCGACACTAAACTGTAAAAATGAGCTTCATTGTCTCCTTTTTTTGGTCGCAACACTCTCCCAAGTCGTTGAGCTTCTTCTTGACGTGAGCCAAAGCTTCCAGACACTTGAATGGCCACTGTAGCATTTGGAAGATCAACAGCAAAATTAGCTACTTTAGAGACAATTAATATGTTAAGTTTACCTTGTTTGAATGCATTGTAGTATGCTTCCCTTGTTTCATTATTACTTTTACCATGAATAACAGGTGCTTTCAACACATCTGCAATATGTTCTAACTGGGTAATATACTGTCCTATAATTAATATTTTCTGATGAGCATGATGATGCAAAATACGTTGAATATACTGTAATTTATTACTATTTTCTCCTGCAATACGATGTTTGTATTTCGCAGCGCTTTCCCAATATAGCTTTTGATCTGCTTCAGATAAATCAATACGAACTTCATGACACTGTACTTTGGCAATCCACCCTTTTGCTTCAAGCTCTTTCCAATGCAATTCATAACATTTATGTCCTACTAAAGAAAAAACATCAGTCTCTCGTCCATCTTCCCTAATTAATGTTGCCGTCAAACCTAGGCGTCTCGTGGCTTGTAAATCTGCTGTAGCACGAAACACTGGAGCAGGAAGCAAATGGACCTCATCGTATATTATTAACCCCCACTTTCGACTAGAAAAAAGTTTCATATGTTTAAAATCATGTTGTTTGTCTCTCCTATATGTTAACAATTGGTAAGTTGAGATGGTAATTGGTTTTATTTGCTTATTATCTCCAGTATATTCTCCGATAGCAGACGTGGAAATATTGCATTTGTCTGCAATTTCTCGCTTCCATTGTTTCACCGACGTTTTGTTGGAAGTAAGGATTAACACTTCACATTGTAGCTTTGCCATCGCATATATACCTACCATCGTTTTTCCAGCACCACAAGGAAGATGAACTACACCACTACCAGAAAATATGTTCTTTGAATTTAAAAAAGCTTCCACGGCTTCTTTTTGATAATCACGTATGTGAAACATTTCACCTGAATTCGTGACATCCCGTAATGAAATAGGTAGTTGCTCACTGTCGTCGTATCCTGCTTTATCTATCACGGGATACCCTTTACTTGTCATTACTTTTTTCAATATCCCTCTATTTTGTTTCTTTAACTTCCACTTACCTTCTTTTATTTCTTCTTCTAAAAGAGAGCGAATTTCTTTGTCTTGTACCCAGTCCTGTTCCAATGAGGTGTCGGCGTTGATGTAGAGTGATTCATTCTCTTTATTTATCTGTAATGTTCCATAACGATGCATCATCTTTTGAACTTGTTGAATGACAGAAAGCGGCACTTTCATTTTACAATGGGTGGTCAAAAACTGTTTGATTTCTTCCGCTTTTTTACCCATAGCAGCTGCATTCCAAAGCGATGTGTTTGTAATATGGAATGTGTGGAATTGCTCTGGTGTTTTCATCAAATCGGCAAAGCAAATCAGTTCTTTCCGCATTTGCTCATAGTCAGGATGGTTTACTTCTAGTTGAACGCAGCCGTCCTCTTGTATGATTAGGGCTTTTTCATCGTTAAAATACATGGTGTAACCTCACATATTATTTTTACGAACTAGATAACGAACTGGATGATGCTGATTGTATCCAGTTCGTTTATACCTATATTCATACACGTACGTATTGTAGTAAATACGTTATAATGTCTTAATAGACCCGTTTCTCAGATATTTCACTTAATGCTTCTCCTGCTTCATCCTCAGAGCTTCTGTGCGTTGCAAGATCCCCAATAGACACAACACCTAGTAAACGTTCCTCTTCTACAATCGGTAATCTTCTTATTTGTTCACGTGCCATCATTTGAGATGCTTCATCGATGGAAGTGTCGGGACATGCTGTCGTAATGGAGTTGCTCATTACCTCGTTAACGCTGGTGGAACCAGAATGTTTTTCAGCGTATCCGCGTACAACCAGGTCTCTATCCGTTACAACGCCAACCATTCGATCTCCTTCAACAACAGGAACAAAGCCAATATCATTGTCTTTCATTTTGCATGCTGCTTCGTATAAGCTACTATCTTCTGCAACGGTAACACAATCCGTGCTCATAATATCTCTTAACGTATGCACAACAAAACCTCCTTCAAAAATGTAGTACAGATTACAAGTTTAACTTTCCCATTTTGAAGGAGGAGCATGCACAACAATCATGTTGTATTTATTTATTTTTGAGCAATAGCTTATTTTTCAGCAACATAATCATCCATCATTGCAAGGAATAACATCGCTGCATTGAACATACATTCTTCGTCAATTCTGAATTTAGGATGATGATGAGGGTAAACATACCCTTTCTTTGTATTCGCAGCACCAACAAACATAAAACAGCCAGGTACTTCTTTTAGATAATAGGCGAAATCTTCAGCACCCATCACCGGCTCTGATAACGAAACATGTTCTTTATCAAACATATTATTGGCAACGTCAAAAAAACGTGCAGCCTCTTTCTCATCGTTCACTACAGCTGGGTATCCCATAATGTAATCCAGTTCATGTTTAGCATCAAAAGATGCACAAGTATGCTCCGTCATCATCATGATACGTTGACGAATAAACTGCCTTGTATCTTCTGAAAATGTACGTACAGTACCTTGCATTTCACAAGTATCTGCAATGACGTTAAATGCCGTTCCCGCTTGCAAAGAACCTACCGTGACTACAGCTGGATCTAATGGATTTATATTTCGACTTACAATCGATTGTAATTGCACCGTGAGTTGAGCGCCAATGAGTGTACTATCTATCGTTTGATGGGGCATGGCACCATGTCCACCTTTACCCATTACTTTGATTTTAAATTCATCTGCTGCTGCCATTAATTCACCAGGAGCACTGCTCACTTTTCCCACTTCTAGTGGTGTCCAAATATGCACGCCATATATAACGTCAACGCCATCTAAAGCACCATCTTTAATGAGCGAGATGGCTCCACCAGGTGGTAATTCTTCAGCATGCTGAAATAAAAGTCTTACATGATAAGGTAAATTCGCTTTATTTTCGTTTAATAGTTTTGCTATGCCAAGTAACGTAGCGGTATGCGCATCATGTCCACAAGCATGCATAATTCCTTCATGTTGGGAACGAAATTCAAAATCGCTCTCCTCCGTAATAGGCAATGCATCCATATCGGCTCTTAATGCTATGGTAGGACCGGTATTGTCTGATGTAATATCAGCGATAATGCCGCTCCCCCCTGTTCCAAAACGATATGGGATATTCCATTCTTTTAATTTTTCCGCAACATAATGCGTGGTGTTTTTTTCTTGATACGATAGTTCTGGATACTGATGCATATGTCTACGCCATTCCACCATCTCGGGATATAGCTCCTTGAGTCTTGTCATCCATGTATGCATAGTAAGCCCTCCTTTTCCCATATTGTTTATGCTCACTATTTTACCAGATTTATTGTTCAATGAATATTCTTATCCTTTGCTTGCGCAAGTTGGTTAAACATACTATCATATAATAGAGAGAAAATACAATCAATTGGATCTAGTCCTGCAAGTCTTTGAATACATAACAGTAATAGACTAGAAATTATATACAAAGGGGAAAGAAATCTATGATTTTAGAAAATGCAAGCATTTTAAAGGCAAAAAGTGAACTCGCTCATCTGGATGAGGTGCTGGAGCAAGAAGGTTTTGTGAGATGGCAATGGGAGTACAACCGAGCTACTTACGACTTTAAAATTTCCGATAACGGTTCTGATTATTTTCTAAGAATAAATACAAGAGCAATAGAAGGAAAGCTAGAAAATCCATTTGCAGTGCTGGAAATTGAAGCGGTATATGTTGGGCTGGCTACGTTCCCACACGGGTTAGATTACAACACTTCCATTCCAGACAAAGTCAATACGTTAGTAAACAAAAAATTAGACAAACTCAAAACAGTATTAACATAGGACAACGATAAATGGAGCAACAAAAAAGAGGTACTCCTGATTTTCTCCTTTTATTTTTAACGTTTATTCTTGTTGGATTTGGTATTGTTTCCGTATTCGGTGCAAGCACATTACAAGCAGTGAAGATATTAAATGATCCGATGTATTTTACTAGCAAACAAATGATTATCGCTACTGGTGGAACGTTCATTATGTTAATCACGATGAACATTCACTATCGACAATTTGAAAAATGGTTCTTGCTATTATTTATCGTCATCATTGGCTTATTATTATTCGTATTGCTGTTTGCTGACGAAAGAAATGGTGCTAGAAGTTGGATTGACATCATGGGAAACTTCTCTTTACAACCATCTGAATTCGCTAAAATTATCGTCATTATTTACATCTCCGCGCTCATTAGTAAAAAAGGAGAAAACTTTCGTGATTTCCAGAAAGGATTCCTTCCTGTTGTCACTGTAGTCGGTTTTATCACGCTTCTTATTTTGCTGCAAGGGGATTTTGGAACAGCTATCATTCTCGTTCTATCCGCATTCAGTGTCATTATCATTGGTAGAGTGAACATGAAGCATCTTTTTCAATTTTCGATGATTGTTGCTGCTTTTTGTGGATTTGCCATTGTACTCATGCTGCTGATGAACGGAGGAGAAAGTCTTTCGACCAACTTACGTTTTCAACGTATCGAGACATTTCTTGATCCTTGGTCGGACACGTTAGGTTTCGGTTACCAGACCGTTCAATCGATGATGGCTTTTGGTCATGGCGGACTTACTGGGGCGGGATTTGGACAGAGCATACAAAAATATTACGTGCCAGAGATACATAACGACTTTATTTTTGCTTTCATTGGAGAAGAGTATGGATTTATTGGCGTTTGTATTTTTCTTTTCGTATATCTTACCTTTTTGTGGAGAGGATTAATTATTTCTCTACGCTGTAACGATACGTTTGGAACGTTATTAGGTAGTGGTCTTGTCGCGATGCTCGGAATACAAGCGTTCATTAATATTGGTGGAGTCATCAATTTGATTCCAATGACAGGAGTACCTCTCCCACTCATTAGTGCAGGTGGATCTTCTTTATTAGCTTCATTAATTGCAATAGGAATATTATTAAGTATTTCTCGGAAACAACCTGTGGATAAAACAGTAGAAAATAAGAGCAGATCCAAAGCATAGTCTGGATCTGCTCTTATGTTATTGTTAAAAACTATATATGTTTATCCATCGTTATCATTATTTAATTCTAGGCTCTTCCTCTTCTGGTGTATCTTCTTCGAATGCTACACCTTCCACTTTCACATTCACTTCTACTACTTTGAGTCCTGTCATATTGGAAACAGCATCTTTGACATTAGCTTGAAGATCAGTACAAACTTCTTGAATTTTTACGCCATAATTAACGATGACTCTGAGATCAATGGCTGTTTCAATTTCACCAACTTCAACGTGAACTCCTTTTTGGGCGTTTTTCCCTGAAAGTCGTTTTGCCCATCCTTCTGAGATACCTCCCGACATGCCATTAACACCTTCTGTCTCTACAGCAGCGAGACCAGCAATAGTAGAAACAACATCTTCTGAAATTTTTACATTTCCCGTTTTTCCCATCTTGATTACTTCTTCCATTTCAAATCACCCCTTATGTATTCTCAAAAAATTAAAATGACATCCTTTGTTATGAAAGTAAATAATGAAAGCATTAAATAATAATATATAATTCTAATTTTACCGACAAATTCAGGCAAAATCAACCTTGTTATATGAATATTCCCATGTCAATATGAAGACATTAACATGGGGATACGTTTTATTACTTTTATCCTGTTATTTTCTATGCGTTATGTGTAATAAGAAGTGTTAGTATTTGACTTTTTTGCTTTAAACAGAGGTTTGTAATTCTTGAGATTGACGAACATAAAAAAGATGACGAGAATGAATAAAACTAAGGAGAAACCGATGCCTTCTAACTCAAGGAATATATGAAACATCACCATATTACTTACAATTGGGAAGATTAAAATGAGCACTAGAGGAACAAAAACATTAAAAATAAGGCCTATACCTGCAATGATTTCAATTACACCGATGAATGGAAACATGTATTCACTTGCAACAAGTCCATCCATAAACAATTTTGCCGTTCCATCATATTCAGGTACTTCCATAAATTCAAAAATGCCATTGAAACCAAAAAATAAAAACATAACACCCAATAATATTTGAAGAATCATTACAAATGTTTTCATGATTTCCTCCCTCGTGCCGCTTACTAACACTAATATATATGCGGTAAAAGCAAAATATTGATGGTTATTTTCACTTTAAGACATGTATAGAATTTAGCTGCGTGTCATTACATTTTACTGTTTAGCGCTTCGTACAAGACAGCAAGCTCTCTTTCTAATTCATTTATGAGTTGCTTACCCGTTTGCTCTTCAATCATCTCGGCCTTAATAGCAAAGTCTACTTGTCTAGAAAAACCGTAAACTTGTGTATCTAGAACCTCCTCATATAAAGGACACTTACGTGTAGATAAGTTTTCTAATTGAACTTTAATCAATTTTATTATTTTATCTGCTTCAGCATTTAGCAGTAATAGTGCTTTTTCATTTAAACTAGTTACTTCTGATGACGACATTGAACTTAACTCCTCCTTTTTGCAGAGACTAACCAAGCTTATACTGTCTAGTTTAGACTAAACTAGCGCATTAGACAAGAGAGTATAAAAAAAAGATACCACTTGATATTTCAAGGGTATCTTTTACCATAAACAATGAGGTTTACAGTGGCTATGCTTATATAAGAACAACGGTTAAACCGTACTTAGAAAACACTTCTTTCATTTTCGCTTTAGCTGCATCTTCATCTTTACCGTGAATGTGTAGTTCATACTTATCTACTTCAACTAATGAAGTATATAACCCCAATATACTCTTCACATCAATATACTTGTTATCATATTGCAAAACAATAGATGAAGAAAATTCACTTGCAGTTTGTGCGATGTCGACGATGGCTTTGTTCATTTCAACCATGCTCCTCTCTCCCTCTCATTAAGACTTATTATCTTTATACCATAATTTTCATCTTATAAAAAGGAGAAAAATCACACCCTATGATGTTATTTTAAATTCTCAGGGTTTAGTTGCTCTAGTGCTGGATGC
Source organism: Longirhabdus pacifica (assembly GCF_004115085.1). Classification (GTDB taxonomy): domain Bacteria; phylum Bacillota; class Bacilli; order Paenibacillales; family DSM-105158; genus Longirhabdus; species Longirhabdus pacifica. The sequence continues at coordinate 66,631 of NZ_QXJP01000007.1, forward strand.
ACAAATATGCCATCTTTACGAATTAATTGATCATCAAAATATACTTCTCCACCACCGAATTCTGGTCGTTGAATTAATACAAGATCCCAATGGACAACAGAACGATTGCCGTTGTCTGCTATTTCGTATGCTTGTCCAGGTGTAAAGTGAAGACTACCAGCAATTTTTTCATCGAACAATGTATCTTTCATTGGGTATAAAATATGTGGGTTGAACCCGAGACTAAATTCTCCGATAAAACGTGCTCCTTCATCCATATCGAGGACATCATTTATACTTTTCGTATCGTTACTTGTCGCTTCAACAATTTTACCTTTTTCAAAGCGGAAGCATATATTTTCAAATGTTTTGCCTTGATATACGCTTGGCGTGTTATAGGAGATAGTTCCTTCCACGGTATCTAAGATAGGAGCAGTATACACTTCTCCATCTGGTATGTTGAAGTTGCCAGCACATTTAATTGCAGGAATCCCTTTGATAGAGAAGCGTAAATCTGTACCTGGTCCTTTAATATGAACTTTGTCTGTTTGCTCCATCAATGTTACTAGCGCATCCATTGCTTTTGACATTTTAGCGTAATCCAAATTGCAAACATCAAAATAAAAGTCTTCAAATGCTTGCACACTCATATTAGCTGATTGCGCCATAGCAGCATTTGGATAGCGCATCACAACCCACTTTGTATTATTGACACGTTCGTTCATCACAGGTCTCATGTAGTATTTTTCGTACATACTCATTTGTTCTGCGGCAATATCAGACAGCTCGTTCGCGTTTTCCGCAGCACGAATAGCGATATAAGCGTCCATTTCTTGCATACGAGGTAAGTGATAACGCTGCATGGCTTCTATTTGTTCTTTGCCCGCCTGTTGCACTAATGCTCTAACCACCGTTCTATCTTCGATTTCAACAAAAGGTTGTCCTTTTGCTTTGTATACTTCATCAATAATGCATTTCACAAACTCTCTCTCTTGCCCAATCATATGTATTAATACTTTTTCACCTGGTTGTATGTTTACAGAATAGTTAACGATATTTTTAGCAAGTTGCTGTAATCTTGGATCTTTCATTGTTGCATTTCTCCCTTCATCATATAAGCACTGAAATATATTAGCTCCAAAGCTATGTCCATTATACTTTAATTAAAGTCTCATGGAAAGTAATTGCGTACTTGCATCCTATGTATTATCCCACTCTAATTTGATTTCTACCCGCTTGCTTTGCTTTGTACAATGCCATATCTGCATTATAAAACAACGTTTGAGCATTCTTAACGTCATCTGTATGATTCCAATGCGCCACTCCACACGAAACGGTGACGGAAGGTGTTGTTTCTTCCATTACTTTTGACCTAATTCTTTCCGCTACTTGATAAGCTTGTTTCAAGTTAACATCTGGCAAATAGATAGCTATCTCTTCTCCTCCCCACCTCGCTGCTATATCGGTCTCTCGAATGCTGGACTGTATAATAGAACTGACTTGCTTTAATATATCGTCCCCTGTTTGATGTCCATACGTGTCATTAATTTTTTTAAAATAATCAATATCCAGTACAATCAATCCACCACTATAGTGCTCTAGTTGCATTTGTTGTACTTGCTCATCAAAATAATGACGCTCATACAAATTGGTTAAATTGTCTGTGATCACCATTCTCTGTATTTCCGCTAACAGTGATGCGTTGATGATGGCCATACCAAAATGACTAGTAATGACTTGAAAAAATTTATAGTTTCCGTATGTAAAGAAGTTTTTCCTTTTATCAGCTAACATCATGACGCCTATCACTTTGGACTGAGCGATAATCGGCGCTGCCATAAATGATTCTGCTTGCATTTTTTCCATAAATGTAGAATGGGTCAAACTTGCACTACTATAATCCGATATAATCATAGCTTCTTTCGTATTGTAAACGATATTTAAATATCCACGATCTAAAGTAAATAAATCCTCCATATTATCATCAAAATTAGCGGCTCGAATATTCATATTGTTAATATTTTTTACATCTATAATGCAGCAGTAATCAGCGTTAAAAACACGAAGTAATTCGTTATATGCAAAGTCGTAAATTTCTTCTTCATCATTATTTTCATTTAGTTTTTTTAGTATGTCGTTAATGATGATAAGTTCCTTTATTAGTTCATTAGACTGCTCAAACAACTTTGCATTTTCAAATGCAGTTCCGGCAAAATTAGACAGCATAGTCATCGTATCGGCATCTTTTTGAGCATCATGCGAGGTCAATGAAACTTCAAGAACACCATACACTGCTTGTTTTCCTTTCAATGGAGCTGCAATACTAGTTTGTCCATTACCCCATGTATAACTCACCGTATTCCCCTCTATAAATGCTGTCTTACACCAGTGGTTTCGTTCATCTTGCATGGACAACAATTTTACATCCTTGTGTGTTAATTCGTAATCTTGTGACATATATAAATTGACGCGAGATGTAGGGTATAATTGTTGAACACCATCGAAAACTTCATTGATTACCACTTCCACATCATCTATAGAGTGCAGCCTACTTGCAAACTGTAAAATTAAGTTGGTGGCATCCACAAGGGAAGGAGCTTGTACATTTCCATTATTACTTAGCTTTAACATGGTTTATCGCCGCCTCTTATTTAATACCATCATCATCACATATGTATCTTTTGTCCTAAAACTATTATACTAGTTATGTAATATATCATAATATATCACAAAAAAGTACCTATATTATGAAAACATCATTAAATGAATATAATTGATAGTGAACCCATTGAACTTGACATTTTTAACTTGACATTTGCTACGCCAATTTATAAACTAATATAGTTGAACAATAAAATATTGTTCCTTAATCTAGAACCTTTGTGTTTCACCCTCAAAAAATTTTACTGACTGGTGAGCTGCGGCTGAACATCTTATCAGGTTATAACGTTGTTATAATGCAGTAAAATACACAAGGTGATAACAATTAAATATAAGATTAAACGGAGTTTTTCAACTTGCTTTAATCTACATTTCTTAAAAACAAAGGAGAATAAAACATATGGCAAGATATACTGGCCCTAAATTCAAACTTAGCCGTCGCTTAGGAATTTCCTTAAGCGGAACAGGAAAAGAACTAAAACGCGCATTCCCACCAGGACAACATGGTCCTACTCAAAGAAAGAAAATCAGTAACTATGGATTGCAGTTACAAGAAAAACAAAAACTTCGTCACATGTACGGTTTAGGTGAAAAACAATTCCGTAACTTATTTGACAAAGCTTCTAACATGCAAGGTATTTCAGGTGAAAACTTCATGATTTTACTTGAAAGACGTTTGGATAATCTTGCATACCGTTTAGGTTGGTCTAATTCTAGATCAGGTTCCAGACAGCTTGTAGCTCATGGACACGTTACAGTTAACGGTAAAAAAGTAGACATTCCTTCTTACAGCGTAAAACCAGGAGATGTTATTGGCTTACGTGAGAAAAGCAGAAGCTTAAAAGTGATTAAAGAAGCTATTGAAAACAATAACTTCATGCCTGCATACTTAGAATTTGATGAAAAAGCGATGGAAGGTAAATTTATTCGTTTACCAGAGCGCGCTGAGCTTCCTCAAGAAATTGATGAGAAACAAATCGTCGAGTTCTACAGTAGATAAGTGGTTTAACTTTCTCTGCATGATCAAACAACCGCTGCTAATAAAGCGCGGTTGTTTTTTTATTTATATTTTTTCTGCTATTATTTATTTAGTTTATCTTTCATTTGGATAAAAACTTTTGAATGGTAACAACGTATAATATAATTAACCAAGCTGTAAAGGTTAAATTTTATCGTGAGAACCTACAACGACTATATATAAGATGAAGAACGATGGACTTATCCTGTACAAAGCGATGCACTCATAAAGAGAACAGGATGTATTTCTTCATCTTATTGTTATACGATCCTTATTTTTCGCCAACAACTAACGACGCACATATCATGAAGGAGGAAAATAACAAACAATGTCACAAAAAATAAATCTAGTGAAAGAAAAATGCAAAAAAAGCATCCAAAGATTAAAGCAATATATAAAACAAATAGACAGAAAGCATACACTTTTACAAATTGGTAAATGGGGAGCTTTCACACTACTTCTCTCTTTTTTTATGGTATCAGGAGTCATTTACGGGTACGTGGCCAAGGTGGTCAAAGACGAGCCAGTTCGTTCAAGAGATGAGATTGTAACCGAAGTTATTAAAACTGATTTAACGAGTTTTGTATATTTTAATGAAGGAGAACTAGTTGGCAATCTAAAGTCTGACGGTAATAGATTGTTAGTTGAATATAACGAAATACCACCTATGATGTTAAATGCTCTTTTCGCCATAGAAGATACGAATTTTAAACACCATATTGGTATTGATATGAATGGAGTACTTCGTGCTGTATACCAGCAAATTTTTAACGAAGAAGTTAAAACGGGTGGCAGTACAATTACACAACAATTAGCTAGAAACGTTTTTTTAAGTCGTGAACCTACATTAGATAGGAAATTAAAAGAGATACTACTTTCCATGCGAATTGAACGCTTTGCAAGTAAAGAACAAATTTTATTAGCTTACTTAAATAAAACGGCGGCATTCGGACACAATTCTAATGGGACGTATACTTACGGAATTAAGGCTGGGTCAAAAGGGATTTTTGGTATAGAAGATCTTTCCCAACTGTCTATTGCACAAATGGCTTATTTAGTTGGACTTCCTCAAGATCCTAATGATTACTCTGCTTTTGATTCAGAAGGAAATTTCAATCAAAGTGGTTTTGATTTAGCCATACAAAGACAGCAATTAGTGCTACAGCGAATGTTAGAAGAAAAATACATTAACAATGAACAATATGAACAAGCAGTTCAATTTAATATAAAAGAAAGTTTAGTAGATAACCAAGAAGTAGAGAGTACTTCCTACCCTTACTTGCTTGTTGAAATACAACAACGAGCAGCACAAAAATTACTTGAACTCGAACATCCTACGCTTAGTGATGAAGATTTGGCTTTAGAAGAAAATCAAATGTTATTAAATGACATGACAACGATGATTCAAACGGGAGGCTATGAAATATATACGACCATTCATAAGCCGCTGTATGATGCAATGCAAAACATTGCCAGTAACCCCGATTACTTTTCTTCAGATTCTGAGGAAAAAGGGATGGAACAAATCGGAGCAATGATGATAGACAATGAAACTGGGGCCATTTTATCCATGATAGAAGGTCGTGGCTTTGAATATGGGCAGTTTAATCATGCTACAACGATGCAACGCCAACCAGGATCTACGATGAAGCCGATTGCTGCTTTTTTACCAGCTTTAGAGATGGGGGCTATTTCGCCTGCCTCTATCGTAGATGATGTTCCTATCCTGATGTCTAGTGGCGCATCTGTACACATTCCGCAAAATTGGGATAACACGTACCATGGACTCATTACCGTTCGCGAAGCAGTGAACCAATCTTATAACATTCCTGCTTTATCCTTGTTCAACTATACTGTAGGGATTGAAAATGCATGGAATTTTGCAAAACAGCTGGGTATTACGAGTTTAGTAGATAATGATATGCAGGCACAGACAGGTGTTATTGGTGGATTAACACATGGCGTAACGATTGAAGAGATGACCAATGCATACGCATCTATACCGAACAAAGGAATATACAACGATGCTTACATGATTGAAAAAATAGTAGATGCAAACGGTGAGGTCGTGTATGAACATGAAAGTCTACCTATAGAAGTGTATAGTGAAGAAACAGCTTTTCTTATGACAGATATGCTAAGTACCGTCATTAGTGAAGGAACCGGCACGATCATTAAAAGTGAATTTACATCTTATCGTGAATTTGACAATGGAAAAGGAATTGCCGGCAAGACAGGATCAACGAACCTAGATCGCGACGCATGGTTTGTCGGATACACTCCAGATATTACTGTAGGTGTATGGGCAGGTTACGACAATAATAAGACATTATCTGCCGCTGGTAAACATAGGGCCAATAAAATTTGGGCTCAAATATTAAATGAAACCGTACAACTAGCACCAGATTTAGTGCAGCAAAAGTACTTTGATCAACCAAATAATGTGGTCACAGCAACCGTATCCAGTGTGAGTGGCTTGTTGCCCTCATCTTTAATTGAAAAAGATGGGAAAGTTGTTACGGATTATTTCAATAAAGCATTCATACCAACAAAAGAAGATACACAATATCAAAACGTACAGTATGTCATTATCGATGGCAAAAAATATAAAGCACATGAGCAAACACCAGAAGACATGGTCAGAGAAGCTATACTGGTAACGGATCGCAAAGGTTATGTAAAAGGAGAAGAAATGGATCTTGATGTTGCCATGGAGACGATGCAATCCTACACTTCTGCTTCGATAGCACCCACAGATATGGCACTCACTGCTCCTTCTGCTGTGGATCCAAGAGAAGAAGATGGAGAAATACCAGCTCCTCCAACTAATGTGAGTCTGGATCAACAAAGTAATGGTACCTATACGATATCTTTTACTGAAAGTGTTAGCCCTGACGTGGTTGGTTATCGTCTTTACAAAGCCACAAACGGTAACAAGTTCAAGCTACTAGACAGCATACTCATGGGAGACGAATTGTATTTCTCAGATGAAAGTTCCAATAAGAGAAAATACGAATATATCATTCGTACCGTTGATATGTACGGTAATGAATCCGACAATAGCGATGTAGTTATGAATAATGTTCGACTTCCTAATCAGATCATTAATGATGTATGGAATGACTGGTTCGGTAATTAAAAAAAGCTTGATTTGTCTATTTTAAAATAGACAAATCAAGCTTTTTATTTTATATCTATGTTATAAAGAAATTTTTGCGAATTTCCGTTTACCAACTTGCACGATATCCCCATCATTTAATGTTAACACTTGCTGCATGTCCACCATCTTCTCTCCATTCATACGAACGGCACCTTGCTTAACACTTCTTTTCGCTTCACTGTTCGAAGCTTGCAATTTTAGCTCCATCAATAAATCTACAATGCGAATCTCTCCTGCTAAAAAGGAGGAAGAAAGTTTAATGGTATCTATATCTTCTGGCAAAGCATTTTGTTGAAAGACGGTTTTAAAGTGATGTTCTGCTTCCTCTGCTGCTTGCTCATCATGATACATACGTACAAAAGTACGAGCCAATTTCATTTTAGCATCTCTTGGATGTATGCTTCCATCTTCCAATCCTTTTTTCAGTTCACTTAATTCTTCATTCGTCATGTCCGTTGCTAACTCATAATATTTCACCATGAGCTCATCTGGTATGGACATCGATTTACCGTATATTTCATTAGGAGCTTCAGAAACACCGATATAGTTATTCAAGCTTTTACTCATTTTTTGCACGCCATCTAATCCTTCGATAATAGGCATCATCATCGTAGCCTGTTGTTTCTGTCCGTAATCTTTTTGCAACGTACGTCCCATCAACAAGTTAAACTTCTGATCTGTACCACCTAGTTCGAGATCACTTTCTAATGCTACGGAATCATATCCTTGCATCAATGGATAGAAAAATTCGTGCACACTAATCGCTTGTTCAGATTGGAAACGTTTCGTGAAATCGTCACGCTCCAACATACGAGCGACCGTAACATTTGCTGCTAATTTCACCACATCTTCAAACGTTAATGGACTCAACCATTCTGCGTTGTAGCGTACTTCCGTTTTTTCCTCATCTAATATTTTAAAAATTTGTTCTTTATATGTCGACGCGTTATGCTCAATCTCTTCTACACTTAACTGTTTTCTCGTTTCTGACTTACCTGTTGGATCACCAATACGTCCGGTGAAATCACCGATGACGATTTGAATGCGATGTCCCAGTTCTTGGAATTGGCGCAGTTTATGCAGCACGACAGTATGTCCAATATGAATATCTGGCGCAGATGGATCTAGACCTAATTTGATTTTCATCGGAGTACCTGTAGCAAGGGATGTCATGATTTTCTGTTTCAATTCTGATTCAGGAACGATTTCTGCTACGCCTCTCTTTGCAATTTCCCATTGCTTGTTTACTTCGCTTTGTTGCTCTTGTGTCAGTTGTTCCCACGTTACTGTCATTTGATTTCCTCCATTAAAATGTAATGAAAAGCACATAAAAAAACACATCCTGCATTAGGGACGAGGATGCGCTCGCGGTACCACCCTAGTTCACCTATCTTCTGCTTCGTATGCAATTAAGATAGGCGCACTTCATTAAGATAACGGTCACCCGGAAGGAGGCTACTACGTTCACCTCCCCTGCTCCAGATTGTATTTCGCTACGAATAGTGATATCGGTTTACACCTTCCACCGACTCTCTAAAAACACTTCTTCGCCCTACTTTTATCCTTCATTGCATTTTCTGTATGTATGTTAACGTGCATACTTTATACATAAAACACTTCACACTTTTTCATCAATATAAGTTGAATTAACTTGTTAATACAACTTATTACCACGATGCATAAGATGGAGAAATCTCCACATCACACGCTTTACGCCTGGCTACTGAGGCGTAAACTTGTATTAAATTATTTCTTCATCTTATATATATAAGTTATTTATCGTTAACGTATTTTTTTATTTTTATAGCACAAACTCGCTTCTACTGTCAAGCATGCTCCAAGTTAATATGAATTCAACCTGTATGAAAAACTTTCTCCTTTACTGTGCGTATAAAAAATTAAAGAAACATTAAATCATGGTTATTTTAGATGTGCACCCGTTCGATTGTTTCTTTCATACAAGTATGTTCTAGGCAGCATAAGGGGTTTTTCACTTTGTTATGCTCACATTTACTGTTTGTGATATAATATAGCTGGTTAAAAGGGGGATAACAATGACTGAATCAAAAAAGACACCAGGAAAAAAATCATCAAGTCACAGAGGGAGAAAAATAGGTAAAATAGCTTGGACCTCAACAAAGTGGCTATTCGCTATACTTTTTGTAGTTGGATTTTTTGCAGCTGGTGCTGTATATGGGTTCGTTACAGACTTGGTAAAAGATGATCCAGTCCGCTCAAAAGAACTCATCACTTCCGAATTGTATAAAGATGATATATCAGGATTTGTTTATTTTAATGATGATTCATTAGTGGGGCAATTACGAACAGATGAAGACCGAAGATTAGCAGAATGGAATGAAATTCCGAATGTGGTTATCGATGCATTTTTAGCCACAGAGGACAAAAACTTTTTTGAACATATCGGTGTTAATTTTCAAAGTACAGCTCGCGCCGTGATGCAGCAAGTAAATAACGACCCAGTCACAACTGGTGGAAGTACGATCACACAGCAGTTTGTGAGAAGAACATACGGACTAGGCTTTGAGGAAAGTTATGCAAGAAAAGCGAAAGAAATTTTATTAGCTATGCGTGTAGAGAGATACTTAAGTAAAGAACAAATTTTCTTAGGATACTTAAATAAAATTGCTTTCGGTAACGGTTCTTCTGGATATAACGTCAGTGGTATTAAAGCGGCAGCTGAAGGTATTTTTAATATTAAAAATCTAGATAACATTAATATAGCGCAAGCTGCGTACTTAGCTGGTTTACCTCAAAATCCAACAACTTACTCTGCTTTTGATGGGTATGGTCAGTTTAGAGAGAAAAATTTTGAATATGCTATCCAACGTCAGCAACTTGTTTTAGGACGTATGTTAGAAGAAAACAAAATTACGCAAGCAGAGTATGATGAAGCGATGCAATTTGATATTAAAGCAAGTTTAGCTGCTTCTAAGCCACGTGCTTACTCTACATATCCATTTCTTATGATTGAAGTAGAGCAACGAGCAGCAAAATTACTGTTAATGCAAAACAATCCTGATCTAACCTATAGAGATTTATCTTCAAAAGAGTATGAAGAACAAGTGAATGAAGCCATTCAACAATTACAAACAGGCGGATACAAAATTCATACCACGATTGATAAAGATTTATATCGAATGATGCAAGATTACGCCAAAAATCCAGAAAATTTCACACCAGATCAACATAGTATTGAAGCTGATGACTATAAAAATGGTGTGGAACAAGTTGGAGCAGTGATGATTGACAATAACACCGGAGCGATCATAAGTATGATAGAAGGCCGTGATTACGGTATTGAAGAATATAATCATGCTACAACGATGGTAAGGCAACCAGGATCTACGATGAAAACGATTGGTGCTTTCTTACCAGCATTAGAAGTCAATGCTATCAGTACGAATTCAACGATTGATGATATTCCGATTATTTTGAGTGATGGTTCAAAAGGTGCACATATTCCACAAAACTGGGATCAAAAATATCACGGTTTTATTTCGATGAGAACCGCAGTTAACCAATCTTATAACATCCCAGCAATCTATTTGTATAACTATGTTCTCGGAATCGATAATGCATGGAAATTCGCTGAGTCACTAGGTATTACGACGCTAGAAGAATCAGACTACAACGCTCAAACAGGGGTTATTGGTGGTCTTGCTAGAGGGGTATCTGTTGAAGAGTTATCCAGTGCTTACTCTGCTATTCCGGCCTATGGACAATACAAGGAATCGTACATGATTGAAAAAATAACCGATGCTAATGGAGAAATTATTTACGAGCATAAAGTAGTACCAGAAAGAGTATTTTCTGCTCAAACTGCGGCAGACATGACAAGCATGTTATCCACTGTTATCAGTGGCGGTACAGGTGGACATGTACGTAGAAACTTTGATCATTATAACGAAATACAAATTGCTGGAAAGACAGGTTCTACACAGGAAGATAGAGATGCATGGTATATGGGCTATACGCCAGATATTACTTTCGGTGTATGGGCTGGATTTGATGACAACGATCCTATCCCTGCTGGCCAAGGACGAAACCGAGCAATGGATGTATGGGCGAATGTAATGGATTTAACGATAGAAATGAAGCCAGAGCTATTTGCAAACAAAACATTCCCACGTCCCGAAGACGTTGTAGATTATACGAATGAAGGTACGGCTTCTAGTGTTCTTGACGGCGATTTCCCAAAAATCAATGCCAAGGGTGAAAAAGAAGCAGTTACTTTTATTAACGTAGATGGTCTAAACTATTTACCACAAGCTGGTACACCATCTGATATGCTTAGAGAAGGCGATTTAATTACAAATCGCACAGGATACATGTATGGTAAAGAAGCTTCATTACAAGAAATTCTTGAAGAAATTAAAAGTTTACCTTACGGTGTTCGTTCATTACCTATAGAAAGGTACCATCCTTCAGATTCTGAAGATACGGCACCTATGGAAGAAGATCCAAGAGAAGAAGATGGAAATAATCCGAACCCACCAGCTAGTGTGTCATTGACGGAAAAGGAAGGAAACTACCTTATTTCCTTCTCTGAAAGTGCTAGCCCTGATGTAGCAGGATATCGCTTGTATAGAGCAATAGATGATGGTGAGTATACGTTGTTAAATTCCATTTTACTAGGTGATTCTACTTCGAAACTCGTTTATCCAAACCCATCAAGGAAATTGTCTTATGTCATTCGTACCGTGGATATTGCAGGCAATGAATCTGAAAATAGTAACGTCGTTGATAATCTTCCTTATACTGACATTGAAGATCCTGAAAATGAAGGTGACGGATACTTAGAGGAAGACGAGAACAACGAAGATAATCAAAACAGCGATGACCCAAATGATGGTGGTCAAAACGATGGAGACCAAAACGGTGACGACCAGAATGGCAACGAGCAAAATGATGGTAATCCAAACGATGGTGAGCAACAAGAGAACAATGGTGATGATGAAAACACCAATGACGATGAGCAAGATCCATCTGAAGGTACTGACAATGACGAACCATCTAACCCAAACGGTGAAGATGGCCAGGATGAAGATTCATCCGATAACAATGAAGATCCTAATAACAACGAAGATACTGATGTACCTTCGGATGATGAAATTGATACGCAACAGCCATCTGGTGGCGATGAAACCAGCGACAATAATGATGATGATGAAACAGATACAGATACAGATACAGACAACGGCTAAAACCTCATCCACATCTAATATTTACACACTTTTCAACACCCTTCCATTTAATGTGGAAGGGTGTTTTTTTATACCGATTATCATTAATGATATGAAAACATAGAATGTTCAATTAAAAATTGTAATCGATTTCATTAAAACTGATTATTGTAAATTATATGTAAATGGTTTAACATGTTCATATGATCTTATTATTATTCATTTATACTTGTATTCATAAGTAATAATAAGAAGACCCATTACATAGGAGGGAAATAGAATGAAACGTATCATCATGTTATCCGCAATCATATTATTATTTGGATCTTTATTTGTAGGTTGTTCAGACAGCAGTAGTAGTGAAGAATCATCCTTGCTCAGTCAAATAAAAGAAAGAGGTCACATTAATGCTGGCATCAACGGCACACTTCCTGGATTTGGATATTTAGAATCGAATAATGACTTTGTAGGGTTTGATGTTGATTTTGCACATGCAGTAGCAGCCGCTGTATTCGGTGACGCATCCAAAGTAGAGTTTCAAGAATTAACAGCAGCTGAGCGTTTTACCGCTGTACAGACCGGCAATGTAGATTTATTATCAAGAAACACTACTGTAACCACTACACGTGACGTTGATTTAGGGTTAAATTTCGCTCCTGTGACGTTCTACGATGGCCAAGGCATGATGGTACATGCAGACAGCGGCATTACATCATTAGAAGATTTAGATGGCAAACGTATTGCAGTGGAACAAGGCACAACGACAGAGAAAAATTTAGCGGATGTCATGAATGAACTAGGTATCAGTTATGAAGCCGTCACGTTTGATGGGGACGATGCAGCAGTTGCTGCGTATCAGCAGAAGAGTGTCGATGCATGGACAACAGATAAATCCGGGTTAGTCGCAAGACAATCTGTCATGCAAGATCCCTCCGCTCACAAAATATTGCCTGAAACGATGTCAAAAGAACCGTTGGCTATGGGTGTCATCGGTCATGATGAACAATGGTATGATATCGTAAAATGGGTCGTGAACGCTACCATTCAAGCCGAAGAATTCGGTATGAATTCACAAAACATTGATGAGTTTCTAGATAGTGATAGCCCAAGAATTAAGAGTTTCTTAGGTGTAGAAGGAAATTTCGGTGAACAATTAGGTCTTCCTAAAGATTTTGCATACCAAGTCATTAAACAAGTTGGTAATTACGGTGAAATATTCGATAGACACCTTGGTGAAGGTGGGATGGGATTGGAAAGAGGATACAACGACTTATATACAAATGGTGGATTACTCTACTCCCCTCCTTTTAATTAGTACGTAGTTTTACCACAAAAAAATATATAAAGAAAAACATAAGGTCTGCTTAGTTTGTCAGAGCAGACCTTACATACTATATAAGATGAAGAAATAATGAGAAGCAAGTTTACGCCTCAGTTACCAGGCGTAAAGGTTATCATATTGAAATTTCTCCATCTTATAGATAGCGGTAATAAGTTGGTTTAACAAGTTAATTCAACTTATATTCAGAAGCAAACCGAGGTGATGATATGAAAAAAAAGACCACTCCTTTCTGGCGAGATAAAGTAGTGATTCCTTATTTATTACAGTCCATATTCGTTATATTTGTTGTTATTTTTGCTGTCATCATTTTCAATAATACAGTGAATGGATTAAACAAACTGAATGCTGAATTCGGCTTTGGTTTCCTGGATAACAGAGCTGGATTTGATTTGAAAGAGACGATGATTGATTACAGTGGTTCGGATACATATAAACGTGCTATTTTTGCTGGATTTTTAAATACTGTAAAAGTAGCGCTTATCGGTATTGTACTGACATCCATTATCGGTGTCATTGCGGGGGTATCCCGCTTATCTTCTAACTGGCTTGTAGCAAAACTAGCTAGTATATACATTGAGGTTTTTCGTAACACTCCCCTTCTTGTGCAAATTTTTATTTGGTACACGGCTGTCGTTTTACAGCTTCCACACATTAAAGAAAGTATCAACATAGGCTCATTCATTTTTAACAACCGTGCCTTTGGCATTCCATGGTTTTCTAATTTTTCCGCCACGTGGGGGATTACCATGCTTATCGCTATCCTTTTATCTTTCATCTGTTATAAAACGTTAGTGAAGAAACAAATAGAATTAGGAAAAAGGTTATACCCCATCCTATCTTCTGTGGGTATTGTGATCCTTACTGCTGTGGCTCTCCTATTTATTACGGGTTCCTCACCATTTCAGATTTCAACTCCTGTAGTAGAAGATGTGCGAATTGTAGGTGGATATTCATTATCTGTTGAATTTATTGCTATTTTACTTGGATTAACGGTGTATACCTCGACATACATTGCGGAAATCGTAAGGGCCGGTATTCTCGGCGTAGCAAAAGGACAAGTAGAAGCAGCAAATGCACTGGGACTAAAGCGATCTGCTATTTTAAGATTCGTCATATTTCCACAAGCTATCCGAATCATTATTCCACCGGTTACCAGTCAGTATTTAAATTTAATCAAAAACTCAAGTTTAGCCGTTTTCGTTGCCTATCCAGATGTTGTGAGCGTTGGAAATACGATTATTAACCAAGCAGGTCATGCGATTGAAGTCATTCTCATTTTAATGGCCGTTTATTTGTCTATTAATCTCCTGACTTCTTTCATTATGAATATATTTAATCGTAAATTTCAATTGGTGGAAAGGTAGGTGTGAAACTTGAATAAAAATATAGTCACAAATAACAAATCAGACAATCCTGTGCCACGGTCTTCACCTAAAGTTAAGTTTCAATTACTTCAATGGCTAAAACATAATTTATTCAGTAGTTGGTTCAATACCATTTTAACGATTATTTTTTCCGCCATCACGATATACATCATTATTGGGGCTAGTAAATTTATTTTCGTTGATGCCAATTGGTCCGCTGTGTCGGATAACTTTCGCCAATTGATGGTTGGTCGATATCCAATTGAAGAATTATGGAGAGTATGGACACCTTTATGTTATGTTTCCTTGTTGCTTGGACTTTCTTGGGCAAAGTGGAAAGACCCTATGGGAAGTGTCGCTTGGACACTATTAGCTGTAATGGCAGTTTGCTCCCTTCTCCCTTTTGTAGCGATGGCATCAAGGATATGGCTGATCATGAATATTGTGCTTGTCATTGCGGGTTATGTTATCGGACATTATGTATCGTTTAAAAGATTCAAACTAACGATTATTATCGGATGGTTCGTTCTCTTCCCTGTCCTTATATTCTTTTTGGCGGGCTTTAATGTGTTAACACCAGTAAGCACACGTGCTTGGGGTGGATTTTTACTGACTTGCCTCATTTCATTTGTGTCGATTGTATTTTCCTTTCCACTCGGTGTATTGCTCGCTCTAGGAAGAAGGAGCAATTTGCCTGTTGTACGTTGGTTTAGCATCGCCTATATTGAATTAATTCGCGCTGTGCCACTTATCACCATCTTGTTCATTGCGACCTACTTACTTCCGTTTTTTCTTGGAGGAAAAATTGAGCTGGATGATGTGCTTAAAGCGATGGTAGGCTTTACTTTATTTGCTAGTGCATATCTCGCTGAAAACATTCGTGGTGGATTACAAGCGATCCCTAGAGGGCAGTTTGAAGCTGCACACGCACTGGGATTAAACGCAACCTTTCGCACATTGTTTGTCATTTTGCCACAAGCGCTTCGAACGGTTATCCCAGCTATCGTTGGCTTATATATTGGTATTTTTAAAGATACGGTTTTAGTCCAAGTTGTTGGGCTGAGTGATATTGTCGGCATAGGGAAAAAAATTACTTCTAATTTAGAATATTTCCAATTAGATATGGAAATCTATTTATTTTCAGCGTTCGTATTTTTTATCTTCTGCTATTTGATGTCCTATGTAAGTAGAAGACTTGAAGTCAAACTAGGTGTCGGCAAACGATAGGAGGAAAACAGAATGGATAGTATATTTGCAGTTGAAAAGATATCGACTCCTTTGGAAGAAAGGAAAGATATTATAAAAGTAAAAGGTTTAAATAAGTGGTTTGGTAAATTACATGTATTAAAAGATGTCAATTTAACGGTGAAACAAGGTGAAGTGGTCGTTATCCTTGGTCCTTCTGGTTCTGGTAAATCTACTTTTATCCGTACTATTAATGCACTGGAGGAATTTCAAGAAGGTGAAATTGAGGTTGACGGTATTGATTTAACGAATGATATTCGCAATATTGATGAGATACGAAAAGAAACAGGCATGGTCTTTCAGCAGTTTAACTTGTTTCCTCATATGAATATTTTGAAAAACATCACATTAGCGCCTATTTGGGTTCGTAAATGGAAAAAAGCAAAAGCGGAAAAAATAGCACATGAACTGTTAGAAAGAGTAGGGATTCCAGAACAAGCAGAAAAATTTCCAGGGCAATTATCTGGTGGACAACAGCAACGCGTGGCAATTGCGAGAGCGCTTGCGATGCAGCCTAAAATCATGCTGTTTGATGAACCGACATCTGCACTGGATCCTGAAATGGTAAGAGAAGTACTAGATGTCATGAAAACACTAGCAGAGTCTGGAATGACGATGCTTGTCGTGACACATGAAATGAACTTTGCGAGAGAAGTAGCAGATCGCATCATCTTATTTGACTACGGTGAAATTGTAGAAACGGGTACGCCAGCACAATTATTCGATAATCCAAAGCATGAGCGAACGAAGGCTTTCTTATCTCAGATACTTTAACAAAATCGTTTTTATGTGTTCCCCTAAATAGATGGGGTATGATCTCCTTTGATCATTCTCCCTTTCTTATATAGGGGAACTTTTTAGTTTGTTTTTATTGAAATGTTGTGTTCTTTATGTTTGATTGCCATCACTCTGCTATTAATCCTCTATCGTAGATAAATCTCCTGTCGGTAAATCTAGCTCCCATGCTTTTAGTACCCTTCGCATAATTTTTCCGCTGCGCGTTTTAGGTAGCTTTTGTTTAAACTCTACTTCCTTAGGCACCATATGCGCTGACAATTGTTCTTTTACAAACGTACATATTTCATCCTTCAACGTATCTGACGGATCAAAACCATGACGTAAGGAGATAAACGCTTTGATTATTTCCCCACGTACATCATCTGGTTTTCCGATAACTCCTGCTTCAGCTACTGCGGGATGTTCTACTAACTTACTTTCTACTTCAAATGGACCTACACGTTTTCCAGCTGAATTAATGACATCGTCTTTGCGACTTTGAAACCAGAAATACCCGTCATCATCTACATACGCCTCATCACCAGACAAATACCAACCATCCATTTTAAAATATTCATCATATTTCTCTTTGTTTTTCCAGATCGCTCTCATCATTGAAGGCCATGGTGTCTTTATAGCTAAATGTCCCATTTCGAACGGAGGAAGTTTATTTCCATCATCATCAATCACAGCTGCCTCTACACCCGGAATGGGCTTACCCATTGAACCTGGCTTAATCTCCATAGTTGGATAATTACATATGAGCTGTGCTCCTGTTTCCGTCATCCACCACGTATCGTGAATTCGATGTTTGTACACTTCCATTCCCCATCGAATCACTTCTGGATTAAGCGGTTCTCCTACACTAAGGACATGACGCAAGGAAGATAGATCGGCTTCCTGTACGGACGCTTCCCCTGCTGCCATTAACATTCTAAATGCCGTCGGAGCACTGTACCACACCGTAACTTTATTTTTACGTATCGTTTCATACCAGTCTTGAGGGCTAAACCTCCCACCTCGTACTACGTTCGTCACACCGTTCAACCATGGTGCAAATATGCCATATGAAGTACCCGTTACCCATCCAGGGTCAGCCGTACACCAATACACGTCGTCTTCTTTCAAATCTAGTACGATGTTTCCTGTATAATAATGTTGTATCATGGCATGATGAACATGATACACCCCTTTTGGCTTACCAGTAGAACCTGACGTATAATGTATAATCATCCCATCTTCTGCATCCATCCACTCTATGTCTAAGTCTGTAGATGACTTTTCCATTTCTAAAGTATAATCGTATATTCCTTGTCCCGTTTCTACATCTTCTCCAATCAAAATAATTTTTTTCAGTGATGGCAATGATTCTACTGGCACTCGTTGTAAAAGTTCTGGTGTTGTCACTAATGCCATTGCTCCACTGTCCAGCATTCTATCTTTTACCGCGTCTCCCATAAATGCTTCGAATAACGGCCCAGCAATAGCACCAATTTTCAATGTTCCTAGTAATGTAAAATACAATTCTGGAATACGAGGCAAGAAAATAAACACGCGATCTCCCTTATGTATACCTAACTGCTTCAGCATATTGCCTGCCTGATTTGTTCTGCGCTTCATCTGTTCGAAGGTGTACTGTTCATCTCGCTGCTCATCACTATACAAGAGAGCGATTTTATCTTTTCTCTCTGATTCGGCATGCTTATCAATCGCCTCATACGCCATATTGATATGACCTGTTTTATGCCATGAAAATTGTGCTTCAATATCTTTCCATGAAAACGATGCATAGGACTGCTCATAATGTTGCATATTCGCTTCCGTAGCCACAACGTTTAACTTCTCTTGCATCCCTTCTCCCCCTCAACAGATCGTTTTTCCACATTTTTTGTTCTCCAATTTCGTATTATAAAAGCGCATTCAAAGTTTAAAATGTAAAACATTACATGTAAGTTTCATTATATAACATGATGATTATTCAGAAAAGTGTAAAAATTATATTTACTATTATTCTTTCATTTTCGTTTCCATTTCAATTTAATTATAAATTTTATTTCACATCCATAATAAACCATTTTTTGTAATTAATTATTTAAAATAGAATAAAAACTAATTATTATGCATTTTTATATTGACACTCATTATTGGATCTATCATAATAAAATTGCAATATGTCTAATGATGTCGAAATCAATAAGGGGTGATAAGCGTAAAAAACGTAATCGTTTAAAGCAATTTTATTATGGAGAGGAGAAAATGATAACTATGAACAAATCAAAAAAAAATATGTGGTCCACTTTGCTAATCACCATGCTAGTATTTTGTATGATTGTACCTCAACCCCATTTATTTGCTAATAATTCTAATTTTTCTGATAACAATGCAGAGGTACAATTTGAGAACAGTACTGTAGAAAATGAATCTATTGATCTACGTCATGGCTTAGAAGGAAGGTATTACAGTGGCTCTGATTTTTCTGAGTTAATAGCGATAAAATTCGAAGATTCAGATGCGTCATATGGCATTAAAGACTTAAAACAATTAGGTATGATGAGTGAAAATAAAGTAGACTCCATTTCGTCTGCTGAATGGAATGGTTATATCGAGGCACCTTACAGTGACGAGTATACATTTTTAACTTCTGATCATGACAGTACCAGACTATGGATAGATGGCCGACTCATCCTAGATGGTGATACGCTTCAAAATATATTTTTAGAACAAGGAGAGCAGTATACTATCCGCATTGCATACACCAAGGAAGACAGTATACAACCATTGAATATTTATTGGTCAAGTGAAAAGCAGGAAAAAGAAATTGTCTCCAGCAATTATTTATTCCCACCTTTATATGAGGAATCAATGCAAAAAGATAAAATAATACAAAGAACCAGCGTACATGACAGCACATATGAAAATCCAGTTGTTTCTTTTTCTAGGTTAAGTGATTCTGATAACCATGCAATGGTCGGTTCCTCTAGCATAAGTGATTTTGACAGTGATGGGATTCCTGATCTTTTTGAAATGATGGGATATACTTTTCATAACCTCATGCTTGTACAATGGAATGATGCTATCCACGCAGATTTAGGGTTAACGAAATACATTACTTCCCCAGTAGATTGGAGTTCCGATAAAGATCCATACAGTGACTTTATGGAAGTAACAAAAATCAATATGGATGCATCTGTCATGGCACCAGGTGATCACCCGTTAGTTCCAGCACAACCTGTATTTGAAGTGACATTAACTGGTCTTCAGGTTACATCCAATGATACGATCACACTATCTGACGGTACAACAACATCATCAAGTTGGTCTAATGCTGTATCTAATAGTGATGCTACTTCTGTTACCCATGGCTGGGGGGTTAGTAATACCGTCGGATGGGAAACAAATTTCAGCTTGGTTGGAGGTACGAAAATTAGTGGAAGTGTAACCACCCAGTACAGTGCAAACCATACTTCATCTAAGTCATTATCCGTAACGGATTCTACTTCCGGAATAGACTCTAGCAATTGGAGTAAAGCTACCACTACTAATGCATCTGAAGCTGCAACAGCAGTGTTGAGTGTACATTATGAAAATAAAGGAACAGCACCTGCTTTCTTTGTTAAACCAAACTTTTCTGTTCGTATTTTCGATACAACATCTTTGACAGTAGAAGTGCCAGCAAATGGTGTTGCTGATGGACTTTATCCTGGAACACGATATCCTGCTAACGGATCCATTGCTATTACAGATAATCAAATATCCGATACGAAAAGCTCACCCATTTATTTAACGATGGATCAATTGAAGTTAATTCAATCGGGTGTTGCATTCAGCACATCACTAAATCAGGTGGAAGCCTATGTTAAACGGCATATAGGTGGAGGCAACTACGACACTAGTCAACCGTGGGGTTTTTATAAAGGGGAGATTGATGCAGTTACTGCTGATATTTCTTTCATCAGTCCATCTACAGGAGCTGAGGATGCCAAAGTCGTAGCAGGGGATGATTTTAATCCAAATCGACCGAAGATGACACTGGGGGAAGCGTTAAAAATTACATTTGATGCTCAACCCGTAAAAGTAAATGGTAAATTAAAATATTTGATCAATGGCCAAGCAATTGATGAAACATGGATTTTTAATTTTAATGAAGAAAGTGGTCCAGGCATTGCAGAGCAATTGAGTGACATGTCAGACGATGTTAATTTATTTGATATCGTATTAGACCCTTCGATGAAAATTATTATTCAGAAACCTGATGAACATGCAGCTCCAATTCTTCAAGGGGCATTTTATACGAATGAAGCCAAAGAAGTACATGCGATTGTCCTTCAAAACGGAGTAGAAATTGACAGTGTAATGGCAACAATGAAAGTAGCAGGGAAAGTGAAGACAATCCCACTCATACAAGATGAAGATGTTCCTTATTTATATACATCGGAAAAGCAGGATACTTTTATTGATTTGGATTACGATGGAACTGTAACGGCAACAGATGTAAATGGAAATTCATCTTCTACTGCAATATTGACAGATTCAACTACGATACCTGGAATGGGGTATGTCGCTTTGCCTTCTCCAGTTAAAATTAATAATGTAAGTGATTTAACTGCACAGTATCCGGAAGCCGATGCGTTCTCCATCATCGCCCAAAAAAATCGCGTTGCTGACGACGGTGTGAAAGTAAGCTTTAACGATCAATACAGTTATCTCGGTACAAACAATACGTTTGAAGTATTTAACGTTCCCGCTAATAAAACCCCTGAAATTAAATTATTTGAAAATAGTGGTTATAATGGCGATTCTTTTAGTTACAATCAAAATATGATCGATTTTAGAACACAATATAGCATTATGAATAATAAAGCAAGTTCATTACAGTTTAACCGCCATGAAGGAAGCGGACAAGGTGTTGTGCTGTATAAAGATAATCTTGGTTTAGGTGAAGCCAAAGGGTATACAGGAGATACGGAGAGCTTCTATGCTACTGATTTTCACGATGTGACTACCTCTTATAAAATCATTGGTCAAGATGAAAGACCTCGTTTACGTTTATATGCACAAGAAAATTTTCAAGGTGATTCAATTGACGTGAGAGAAGTGAGTCATTTAAACGGCTTTCGTGCCAAATCTGCTAAAATCATAAGCAATGCTAAAGATCAATTCAACATTGTGTTGTATGAGAATTATCAGTCAAATGCTGAAAAATTTGCATCACATAGTATAAGTAAGTTGAATAAAAACTATGAATTTGCTGGCATTGAGTCGAAAAAAAGTACAACTTTCCGCCTTTATGAAGGTAGCAACTATTCAGGATATTATAGAGATGTAACTATCATTGATGATACTATTTTAGCTGATGCAAACACGTATTTTTTTAATGATAAAATTAGTTCTGTCAAAATGTTGAATAGTGATTTAGATACGAACTATAAGTTGTTCTTATACAAGGATGCCCACTTCAATGGAGACTATATTGTTGTAGATAAAGACATACCGAACATGGGAAATACGAAATTAGGCCATGACAGTGTATCTTCTTGGAAACTATACACCGGTCCCGTCTATCGCTTTTATGAACATCATGGATATAAAGGGAACTACATGGATTTTTATGGAAGTAATGATGATTTAGTAAATAAGTCAAGCTTTAACGATAAATTCAGTTCTGTCAAAATATATAACCCTTCGCCAGAGATCGGCTTAGTTGGTTATGAACATGTTGATTACAATTACGGCAGGCATGGGGGGAAACAAGTTTCTATCAATAAAAATATAGGGAATTTAGGAAATTACGGAATGAATGATAACATCTCTTCAATTCAATTCGTTACCCGGATTCCGGCAGAGCTCCCCATTCACAACTCGTCCATGATCGTATCCAAGGAAGACATCACAGGTGTAAATATTACAGGTACGGACAGGGCCTACGGGAATGATTATGAAATATGGTTAAATGGATACTTTACAACAGATAGTGCAGCACACAAATTCCAAACGTATTCCCAATCTACAGGGAGATGGAGCTATGATAATGCAGGAAGCTATACGTTGAACACAGGTGTGACAGATGCATCAGCTTATTTAGTCAAAGTAACTTCAAAAGATGTAGGTTCATCCCAGGTTAAAGTACAACTAAACGAAGATATTGCTCAGTTAGGGACGGCACCTACACATGCACTCGGATTACATGCAGGTGGAGATGAATTACCTGTACACAGTCATCTCATGACCGTAAATGCAAACGATGCAAACCCTTCTAGAATAAACGTGAACATTGCAATAGACAACCATTTCGTAGACAAAGCGTCCTCAGCTTCCTATGAGATACAAATTATCGGTTACTACGCTCCAGATGGAGAATGGGTATACGAGCAATTGGATAACCCGTTACAAGTATCTATGCCAGCGAATATTGATTTTGGAACCTGGGCTACTGCATTGGACAGTGATGTTTTTAAAAAGCAACCCACAGGTTATCTCATGAATGTTACTGCTGTAGATGCAGGAGGAGACGTGATACAACTGAAAGTAAATAATCATACCGTGGATTTGGGGACGTCACCTTCAAGAGATGCTAATGGAGAAATCCCAACATCTGTTACACACAGTGGATTCATGTACGTCCCAGTAACGGATGGATACTTGCTCTACATGGAATCCAACACTAGTGACTGGTTAGACGAAGGACACTATGATGTTAAAGTCGTGGGATATTATTACAAAGGTGATTTAAGTAAAAATTAAACATAAAAAAGAAAGAAATGAAGCAGCCATCGTAACATAAATGTAATTAGCGTTTATACAGAGCATTATAATTGAATGGATTCTGTCCTTAATATAGAGAGACACCTCTTCCGTCTGATAGTGTAGGTTACATACACGATACGACGAAGTGGTGTTTTTCTATTGGGATATGATAAACAAACAAAAAAAACATTTGCAGCGATATGCAAATGTTTCTTCATGTATGCATTCCTATATTCAATGATTGTCGTCGTTTGGTAAAATTTTATGCTTATCATCACGATGTTTTATTCATGATTGACTTGATAATAGCAACCTGACAATTTGGAATGAATGTTCAGCCGCTAGTTTTGTAAACTCTGTAAAATTCACATCAGCAGCACCGTCCGCACGGTCAGACATGGAACGAATAATAACGAATGGGATATCGTTCATATCACACACTTGTGCAACAGCTGCCCCTTCCATCTCCGTACAGTCTCCATGTAAATGTTCGTGCAGCCACTGTACTTTTGTCCTATCCGCAATAAATTGGTCTCCTGACAGAATGGTACCCTTTATTACTTTTCCAGAAAAAGCTGCTTTACTAGCTTCATATGCTTTGTCCACTAGAAAACGATCTGCTGTGAAGGTTGACCTTTCATGAAAAGGAATGACCCCTCTTTCAAAGCCGAGTGGCGAAGCATCCATATCATGCTGCAAACAGTCAACACTAATGACAATATCACCAATATCCAATGCAGGATTTAATGCGCCTGCTACACCAGTGAAAATGATAGCTTCCACAGCAAATTTATCGATTAGTACTTGTGTACATACAGCAGCGTTCACTTTACCTACACCGCATTTACAAAGTACAATATCTTGTCCAAGCCAAGTGCCACTAATATAGTGTATACCTGCTATTTGAATGTTTTCTACTACGTTCATTTCTTCTTGAAAGTAGTGAATTTCTTCATCCATTGCTCCTATTATAGCAATTTTATCCCATGAGGTTTTCAATGTTGTTTCTCCCTTTCCACTTTACCGTAACCAACCGCTTTTTTTCTTTTCTGTTTCATTGTTTACTGTTTATTTCTTTAACGATTCCCGATAAATGAATTCATGCGGTAGTACGACTTTATCCATGTCCACTTTCTCATTGTTCATCAATTTCGTTAATAAACGCATGGATACTGCACCAATATCATACATCGGCTGTGCTACAGCAGCTAATTTAGGGCGAACCATAGAACAAATTTTTGTATTACCAATACTCACGACAGAAATATCATCTGGTACGGTTAGACCGTGTTCTTGTATTTTATGTATGGCACCAATCGCCATCTCATCTGTTGCAGAAAGAACAGCTGTTGGTCGATCCGATAAGGATAAAAATTTACCCATAATGTCCATACCTGAATCATAACGGTAGTTGCCTATTAGTACCAAATCATCCTTCAAAGAAATATCGTAAGCTTCCATTGCTTTTTTATACCCTTGGAAGCGCGCCATTCCGTTGGCGTAATCTTCTAATTTCCCGCAGATCATAGCTATTCTACGGTGGCCTTTTTCAATCAGCATTTTTACAGCATCGTAAGCTGCCTTTTCATGATCAATATCGACGAACGGGAATTTTTGCTGAGAATCCATCGTCGCACACAGCACTATCGGTACAGACGTCGTTTGAAACGCATGGACATGATCTTCTGTGACAGTACCACCCATAAATAGCAATCCGTCCACTTGTTTCTCTAATAACGTATTAATTACCGTAATTTCTTTTTCTTTTTTCTTATCCGCATTACATAGAATGATATTGTAATTGTACATGTTGGCAATATCTTCAATCCCTCTTGCTACTTCAGCAAAAATGGAATTCGATATGTCTGGAATGACAACACCGACTGTGGTTGTTTTTTTGCTTGCTAATCCTCTTGCCACAGCATTAGGACGATATCCAAGGCGTTCAATCGCCTCATATACTTTTTTCCTTGTTTGCGGTTTTACATTCGGGTTATTGTTGACGACTCTGGAAACAGTCGCCATGGACACGGCTGCTTCTCTAGCTACATCATAAATGGTAACGGTCACTATTCAATCTCTCCAATTTATTATTTTTTTTTTGCCTTTTGACGTTCGTATCATGTTATGAAAATATTGTTTTACATTTATTATTGCAATAACTAAACCATTGCTTCACCGGTGGGAGTGATAAAATAATTACGGCTATCATTGCTCCTATCGTATCATTTCGTATATCATACCAATCTGCCATTCTTCCTTCAACAAAAGTTTGATGGTATTCATCGCTTAATCCATATAACACGCATAAACCAACGGTGATTAGTTTACTTATAACAGGATGAAAAGTATTAGCTAAAGCCCAATAATAAGTCACTGCTAAAGTAAAGTAAGCCACTAGATGACCCCAATTGAAACTATCCATCCAAGGCACCCATTGCTGGAAAGCAGTCAACCATGTGTTCAACGATTGATCAGGTTGATCAGATAAATAATAGATCATGGACATCACGATGAAGGCAGGTGCCCACCTCACTATAAAAACCTTCCATTTATTTTGCATGGATAAGTTCAATAAACGCCTTCATAAAAGCAGGGAGATCTGGTGGTCTTCGTCCTGAAACAATGTTTCTATCCACAACGACTTCTTCATCTACCCAGTTTGCACCAGCATGAATTAAATCGTCTTTGATCCCAGGTGTAGAGGTCATCGTATAACCTTTACAAATATTAGCGGAAGAGAGAACCCACCCAGCGTGACAAATATGAGCTATCGGCTTTTCATTTTGATGGAACTGTTTCGTAAGTTCCAATACCCGCTCATAACGACGGAGTTTGTCTGGAGCCCAGCCCCCTGGTATGTATAATGCATCATAGTCACTTTCTTCTACTTGCGAAAAATCAAAATCACTTTCTATAGGAACACCATATTTTCCAACGTATGTATGCTTTGCTTTCGGTCCTACGATATCCACACATGCACCTGCTTCTCGTAAACGTAAAACAGGGTACCACATTTCCAAATCTTCAAATTCTATATCAACAAAAGCCAACACTTTCTTCCCTTGTAGATTCATCATCTACCTCCTTCATGTCTTATATACATCAAATCATAAATGATTTCAAATAACCAGCAGTTAGAACAATATAAGTAAGAAAAGCGCACTGACTTTGTTTTGTTTCCTAAAGGTGTTATTTTTTCATTTATGTTTTTTTTCAAGTTATATATTTAAATTATAGCATGAAAATACGATATCCTCTATTGTTGGACAAAATCGCTTCTAATATAATCATAACATTCTAATTTGGGTGCATACAAAATCTTTACGCCTGGCTACTGAGGCGTAAACCTGGTTCTCATTATTTGTTCATTTTATATAAAAAAAAGGACCTCCTAGAGATCCTTTTCGTGTTTCAAGTATTTTATTTAAAGTCAATAATATGAAGTCATTGGCTGGCAAAAGACTTTAAGCACAAAGTACATCATATTAAGTACATGATGATCTTATATCTTTCTTGCTATTTTTGCCCCTTCGTAAATGGCTCGCTTCGCATCTAATTGTCCTGCTTTTTTCGCACCGCCAATCACGTGTACTGGTATACGACCCTCTAGCTTATTTTGCAATCGATTATCGGAAGTACTGCCTGCTGCCACAATCACTGTATCCGCCTCAATAAGCTGTTGCTGTCCATCTTTACTGACTATAATTCCTTCTGGAACAATGCGATCGTACTCTATGCCACCTATCATGTTGACACCTTCGCGTTTTAAATCAGATAATACAGCCCAACGTGTCGTTTTGCCAAGTCCTTCGCCAAACTTATCGCCTCTTCTTAACAGTGTAATTTGACGACCACTATGTTGATACGCCACTGCCGCCGCATTATCTACAATACCGTAGTGCATTAAATATTGTCCTGTTTGTGAGCTAAATGACTCATTTTGCAGTAAGAAATGAGAAATATCGCAAGCGATACCCCCCCCACCAATGATGGCGACTTTTTCTCCTACCATAGCTCTTCCTTCGAAGACACTACTATACATCGTGACATGAGGGAGATCTATCCCAGGAATTTGAGGTACACGTGGTACTACACCCGTAGCCAAAACAACGTCGTCAAATCCCTCGTCTAATAACATCTGTTCATTCACTTCACAACCTAAGCGAACATCCACTTCATATTTTTCAAACTGTGTGGTGTAATACCTTAATGTCTCATTAAACTCTTGCTTTCCAGGTACTTGTACTGCGTAAAGGAGTTGCCCACCAATTTCTTTATTTTTTTCGAACAAGACAACATTGTGGCCTCTTTCTCCTAATACACGGGCCGCTTCCATTCCTGCTGGCCCTCCACCAATGACGGCGACTTTTTTCTTCTCATTCACAGGCTGAATTTCCCATTCTACTTCTCTACCTACCATCGGGTTGACAAGACAAGAAGCCGGGATACCTTGGAACACATGATCAAGACAAGCTTGGTTACAAGCAATACACGTATTGACATCGTCATACTGCTCTTCCTTACTCTTATTCACTATATGTGCATCTGCAAGTAATGGCCGCGCCATGGAAACCAAGTCACATTGTTGGTCAGAAAGTATTTTGTCTGCTAAACGAACATCATTTATTCGATTACTAGCAATGACAGGAACGTTAACAGCATCTTTAATTTTTTTAGCGACCCATACGTACGATGCACGTGGTACGCTCATGTAAATCGTAGGTACTTTGGATTCGTGCCAACCAATACCTATATTTAATGCATCTACCTCAACTTCTTCTAGCATCTTAGCAAATTGTACCGTCTCTTCCATCGTCGTGCTGTCAGGGATTAAGTCTAGACCTGACATGCGGAAAATAACAGGGAAATCATCTCCCACAGCTTCACGGACAGCTTTTGCAACTTCCACTCCAAAGCGCGCACGCTTCTCGAAACTACCACCCCACTCATCTGTACGAATGTTCGTTACTGGAGATAAAAATTGATTAATTAAATAGCCTTCGGAACCCATAATTTCTACAGCATCAAACCCCGCTTTTTTCGCAAGTTTCGCACTATTCGCAAAATAGCCTATAGTTTGCTCCACTTCTTCGGCAGTTAACGCTTTTGGCACATCTGGATTAATTGGTGCTTGCAATGCGGATGGCGCAACATTAGGGTGCCCTGTCATCATAGAGTAGGCATATCGTCCAGTATGAAATAATTGCATGGCAATCTTTCCATTTTCACGATGTACCGCTTCCGTTATTGCGCTTAAAGGTTCAATATGCTCTTCTTTGTAAGCATTCACGTAGTGCCCGCCTGCTCCACCTTCCGGACATACACCAATACCACCTGTAATGATTAACCCTACTCCACCTTTTGCTCTTTCTGCATAAAATTGTGCAAGACGGTTTACACCATCATCTAATGCCTCTAACGCCACATGCATTGATCCCATAATAATTCTATTCGGTATCGTCATGCCTGCTAATGTCATCGGTTGAAAAACATGATGCAGCATCCAATTCCTCCTTTTCACTATTCAACTAGTTTTTAAACGTTGTCATATTGGTTAGACATAAAAAAGTGACTATATTTCTATTCTATTCATAAATATTCGCTGTAAGCGCTTTAAATCCTGCTTTTTTCTTTATTTTGTTGATGAGCGCTTTTCCGCCAATGTCTTCGTACTACTATATAGACCACTTGCTGCTAATCCTAGTGCGATTCCAACAAGAATGCCTTCGTTCATGTTATGGGGAGCAACGTAAAAAATACCCGCTAATACTCCAAGTAGTATGGCAATGAATGGGGCAAACCTTTGTGGTAATCCTATTGCTTTAGTCATGCTAACTAATCCGACAATTAACGGCAAAATAGCAATATCATATACTTGTATATCCATCATATTATCTCCTATCCTGTTATCTTACAAAAGCAGCATATCCTTCTTTTTTAAGCCTTGCTTGTAACTCCATCGCTTTCTGTTTGCTTCGAAATGCGCCCACTTGTACGCGATACCATGTATCTACATCATGACCTTCTTCCTCTTGATGTTCGTCTTGAAGAGGATCTTCATGCTCTGGTTGCTTCTTTGGAATTAAACGATACATTTCCACTAAAGCTTGTACGATGGAGTTAGCACAAGTTTGTTGATATCGTTCGCTTTTCAAAAGAGACGCTGCTTCTCGATTGGTCATAAATTCACATTCTACTAATATCGCTGTCATATGCGTCTCACGTAGCACGTGAAAGTCTGCTAGCTTCACGCCACGATCTTTACGTTTTGTTTGTTGAATGAATTGTTGCTGCACACATCTGGCTAATTGCAGTGCTTCTGAAGGCTTGGATATATGAACAAATGTTTCGATGCCGCTCACGTTGTTCCAGTCGCCTTTACCAAAAGCGTTGGCATGAATAGAAATAAATACATCCGCATGCCATTCATTTGCTGTATTACTTCTTTCTATAAGTGGAACATCTCTTTCATCTGAGTGTGTAAACAGCACTTCCACTTTTTCATAGTGTAATAGTTTTTCTCTTACGTATTTTGCTACAGCGCTATTGAATTGGTATTCTCTTAACGTACCGTCAGGAGTACGTTTACCAGCTGTCAAGTAACCATGACCTGCATCCATGACAATTTTCTGCACTATATTATTCCCTCCCGTCAAGCTTCTGTTCGATATCAAGAATTTTGTCGATAATGATGTCATATTTCTCTGCAAACTTATTGAGCAAAGTATAGTATCTTTTGGATCTTTCTTCGTGCTCTTTTCGCATGCTCGCTATTTCTTTACGGTAAACCTCTTCCCGCTGCGTATGTGTCCGTAGCGTCCAGTAAAAAAGGGAAACAAAAAGGACCGCGAACGGTCCATAGATGCTAAAGAAGTCAATAAAATCGTTGCTTATATCCATACCACTGACCTCCTATGTTATTTTCTATCGTTTTGCTACAACATTTATTCTACGGCAATCCATTTAAACGTAACTTTACCGTTAAGAATATTATCATGAGCACCTTCATGAGAAAATTTAAAACCATTCGTCCTTGAATATAGTGAAATACTGTCAAGATACCTCGTGTGTATACTACTATTGTCAAAGATCTCACCAAATTTAAAAATACCTTGTGAAGAGAATGACCCCCCAAAATAAACCGCACTTCCTGGGGTCACCAATCTATAAGGATTTACATTATAATCTGAATCGATTCCATACACTCTAATGATAGAGGGACTAAATGGCAAAGAAGAAATGGTAATAGCATCACTATATGTTGAACTTATATCAAGTTCAAACGTTCCTTGCGCGTGCCTTTTCCCCGTAGTTATTTTTTTAATTGCCGCTGCCATTTGTGAAAATGATTGATTTTCATTGGCACTTTGTCCCATGTCAGTAATAGCGGCAGCGATCTTCTTTTTCCCATCACTGACATTTTGAAAAAGTTCTGATAGTGCTCCTTCTATATTGTTTGATGCAAAATAATTTTTTGAATCTTTAATAGTAATATGCTCAGCTCCATAGGATTTCGGAACCTTACATATCTCTACCGCCTCAATTAGTGTTTTCCCGCTTCCTTTATAATTACAAACAAATACGAGATCAAAGTAACTTGCTCCCGGTTCAAATTTGTGATGATCTCCTTGCGTTGCTGTATTATAACCTGTAATGGAACCTTCGAAAATTTGTGACTCTGTTTGCTGTGGACTTACCGTCACTCCATTCGCTATGAAGTAGTTATATGCCGTTGCTTTATCACTAGAGATATTGTTAAAGTGATGATCTAATGCTGCCTGACCTGCAAAAAATTTACCATTTCCATCTAACTTCCTCATTCTCACTCTACCAATGTATTTACTTTCTGGATCGATCGGCATCTGCATACGTGCTTTGATCCACATGTCTCCATCTATTATCATACCTTTATGTTCACTAGAGTAATAAAACTTTTTAGTGTCATTCCCATCTCTCCAATAAATAAGCGATGACCAGTCATTGTTTCCTAATATGAAATTGCTCCCTTGATGTACTAGCTCTTTCTGTCTTATATTTGGTATACGACAGACTTCGATGGATTCAATTAATGTGGATACATTTTCTCCCTCGGGATAGAAGTTGCAAAGCAATACAAGATCAAAATAACTTGCATTTGGATCAAACTTATGATCATTACTTTCATCTGGAGCATTGTACCCAGAGATTCTACCTTCAAATATAAGGGATTTGTTTGTAGTGGCATTATATTCTGCTAGTCCATACTCCGATATAAAATAATTGTACGAATGAGCTTGATCACTTCTAAATTCATTTAATTTTTCATTTAGTGCAATTTGACCAGCATAAAAACGTCCTTTTCCGCTTAGTGGTCTTACTTTTACTCTTCCTACATACATACTATCTGGATCGATGGGCATTTGCATCCGAACTTTTAAAAATGCCTTACCTTCTACGACCATTCCCATGTCGTTTCCATCATTTTTATAGTAGTAAGTTGCGTTTTCTGTATTACTATAAATAAGAGAAGACCAATCTGTATTGCCTAAGAAAAAATCGTTCCCATGACTTGCATCCCTTAGAGCGAGCGCTTGTCCGTTGTATGTGATGGCTGACTCTGTCAATTCTAACTTAGAGGCCTTACTTCCACTACTCGCATCAATAACCGTGTTTCCTTTTATCGTAGGTATTCTAGCTTCTTTGCTGTAGACGGCTCCATGTTCGTCCCTAACTACTACACTGTTTTTATCATTCAGTTTATATACTTCTAATGATTCAATTAGCGTGGAAGCATTGGGATCTAACTCAGACAGACTTCCACCAGCTTTAATAAAGTTACAGATTATAGAAATGTCAAAGTACTTTGCAGTGGGATCAAATTTTTGATGATTTCCTTCTTTTTCATGATTGTATCCTGTAATGAGTCCTTCTGCGGAAGATGACGGAGAAAATGTATTGGATATTGTAATAAAATAGTTGTATACGACGGCTTTATCAGTAGAGTTTATTTCATTTTTTTGTTCATCTAGTGGAATCTGTCCAGCATAGGTGTATCCATTACCAGTCAGCTTGCGCGCTTTTATTTTACCAATATATACGCCTTGCCCATCTACTGGCATTTGCATGCGTAATTTCATCCATAGTTCCCCGTTTACTTGCAATCCTTTTGCTATTACACTTCCGTTGCTATCTTTTAATTCTTTGTAGTGAATCGGTTGGGGATTTTGTTGTGAATTTTTACTTTCATAAGAATATATGGACTGTTGCCATTGCTGCCATTGTTCATTTGCAATAGAAAACTGTTCACTTACTTGACTTCCTTTATACGTCAAACCATGTTCTGTAATCTCTAGTTTCGACTGTTTTTCATCGCTACTCGCATCGAGAATGGTTGTTCCTTTTATCGTGGTTGTATCAGGCTCATAGTCTACATGCGGTGCCTTATCCATCTTATATACTTCTAGTGCTTGTATTTGCCATGTACCTTTGCCTTTACATATGATACCGATATTGAAATACTTAGCATCAGGATGAAATTGATGATGTGTGTGATCACCCAGTGCATGTTGACCTGTGATCATCCCTTCAACATATTGTTCTTGATTTGTCGGCAATGCAATTTCATTCACTACGAAGTTATTGTACTCATTTGAACATTCTTCAAAAGATTCATTTAATCCGATTTGCCCTATCGCTATCGTCCCACCACTATTACTTACACTTTTTACTTTGACTCTCCCTACATATACACTCTGCGGGTCTACTGGCATTTCCATTGCAAGTTTAAGTGAAACTTCATTCGTTGCTATGACGGTGACACCATTTTGACCTACTTCACATTTTTCACCTGCTGCCTTAGTTTGAACATCACTTATGTTGTCTCCCCAGTCAGCTTGATCTAACAATACGAATTTACTTTTTACCATGGACATTGCTGCTTTCCTCCTTAAAAAAAGAACTTCTACAACAGACGAAGTTCTTTTCTACTCTTTTTTCATGTAAAAATAGCGATAGCCTCATTCCATCTAGTCTTTCATTTTTACTAGACGTAACGTAGCAACCGCTATATATCTATATTAAAATTTAATGCACAGTAACCGTCATATGGCTACCGTGTGTAATTAAATCGTGATTTATGACACTCACTTCATATACTCCGGGTTCGTGTAATGATAATGTAGCAACACCATTTTCTGCTGAAACAGTATGTTCCGTTTCGTTAACTTCAAATTGAATCGTACTCTGATAGTCAGAAACTGGATTTCCATCCCAAGTCATGATGCTACATTTTAATTCTATGTCCTCATTTTCAATGCGATCTATACTGACATTATGATGACTAGAATGAATGGTAGGTGGAGAATGTAAAGATAACACTGCTTTCAAACCTGAAAATTGCTTCGTTTGTGCGTTATATTCTGTACCAATCAGACTGTCTTTAAATTCCGCTTCGGAGATCGATATAACTGCATTACTTAAAATTTCTGTAACCGACCTGTATATAGCAACTACCTTATTATTCATTAGAACAGCATAAAAATACATATTGTATCTCCTTTCTTAAGCAAATTTTATGATATTAAAGTAACCAATTTCTCTATTCGTTTCAGGATTTACTGTTAAAATCCAACTGTTGTAGTTAGGGTCTTGTGTGAAGTCTTTAATATCATAGTTTGTGTATATTTCATATCTATCTGACTGAATGTTGGATATATATTTCAATAATTGAATTTGTACATGTTTCAAATCATCAGATGACGTTATATCTAAAGGAATATGAACTTGTTGTTTCAAACTTACCGTGCCACTATATAATTGAATGGGCACTCGCCCGAACCCATCGTCTATCTTGTTCCAATTGTCCACAAAATCTTGTCTTGATACTTGATCTTTTGGTTGTGGTAACTTTAATTTCAAATGCTGTGAATGTGTGTTTGCTTCGCTCATTGATCTTCTCCCCCTATTGTATTTCAACTATTAGGATCAAATATTTGAAATTCATCCCATGTTATTTGTTCATCGTCCAATGTTTGATATGTGAGTTGATATGCATCTAGGTCACTCCAAAGAATGTAGGTGAATACATACTCCACTTTTAAATGCGCTGGAATGACTTCATCTACTGCATGTGTAATTTGCGGAAAGCTGCTTGGTTGTCCTTTTTTTCCTCTCAATATGATTCGCACGATATTTGTATTAAATTGCTCTATGATTTCCACATTAGCTGAACCTAGTTCAAAGTATTTTGCAACCGTATCCCTAAGTGATGCTGTCGTTAACGTATTGCGTTTCAACTTTAGTTGGATAAGCTGGCGACGTCTTGCCTCCGTTTCATTTTCATCTGTATTTAATCCGCATACTTTTTCCCAATACGGTAATCCAACATCTGCCGTGGCCGTTGTAATGAAAAACTCATCTAGCAGCTTGTTTATTGCATCATCTATCGTTATGAGCTGCTGTGCTTCTTTTTTCATTATAAAATGTACTTTTTTGGAATCCTGATAATAGTAAGGAAGGTAATGTAACATCGTTTGCAAGGCATTCATGTTTTTCACTACGATCAACTTCCTTCCACAAAAGTAATGGTAATGTTATTGGTTTTGAGGGTAGCTACTTCCGTATCAGCGATTTGGATGTTAATCATGTCGTCGTTAATTTTAAGGTTACGATAGTCTTTTACTTCTTCCATATCTAATATGAACTTAGCAATATGAGCATATCTAATGACAGAACTACTGAATGCTAAGGTAGATAAATATTCAGATATCACACTTACTAACTTTTCTTTTAATGCATCTTCATCGATTGCTGTATTTGCTTGCAATGTTCTTTCTATTTCAACTTCAATCTTGATTTCTTTTTCTTCTACGCCCACCACTTCTACATACGCGCCAACAGGACGTTCTGCTTGTATCATTTGATTGGCTTTCTGTATGGTAAGTGCATCCGGCTTTTTATTTCCTTCTCCGAGCAAGACGACTTTGACTTTTCCTGGGTCAGGTGTAATGGGTAATACTTTTGCATCTTTTACTCCACTAACTTCTTTTGCCCATTTAATATAGTCGTATTTGTTTCCTGTTGCCGCTGGGCGACGCACTACTTCTAAGTAACGCTGCAATAAACTTTCATCTTTTTCCTCTTCTAGTCCCCCGTAGAAGTCTTTGCTGTTGCTTACTGTGATCCCGTTCACATCGTTGATTTCAGTAATTTGACCCGCTTGAATATTTCCTGATGTCCCTTCTTCGTCTGCTTGTACGGAAAGCGTTGTTTGATAGTGTTTGATGTTATCTATCATGATCTCATCTTCTAATTTCCCATCTTCCGTGACAACAAAGTAAATATCTTCTTTCGTTCCTACTTTTGTACCTTGCAATATCTTGGTATCTTTTACCTTACCAGTGAATGTGACTTCTCCTGATGCTTTTTGTGCTTGTTTACGATAAACTCCCATTTCGTTACATCGCTTGTCTAAAAACGAACCATAAGTGGAGTCAGCAAAGCCTAGTTTCAACACTCTATCCATAGCCACGTAAGCTTCTGCTAATTCCAATGCTGCTGGGGACAATAGGTCGTAGACGATGGAGCCTTGCGAAGTATCTATGTCTTGCTCCTCGCTCGCTTTCATAAGCATATGACTTAATATTTCTTCTTTTGTTTTATGTTCAAATGCCACGCCATGTCACCTCCTCTTCAAATGTACCTAGTGCAGATTCCACAAAAAAAGAGACGTATACACCGTCTCCGTTCGATTCAATATGAAAATCATATACGCGCTCAATATGAGGATGATAGACGAGCGCTTCCACAATATATCTGGGTATTTCAGCTTGCATTAAATCATAGGTAGAAGATTGCCCAATTAAGGAGTCTAGTTCAGAACCGTATTGATCATCGTAAATGAGGTAGTTGTATCTTGCAGTGATGAGAGCTTTACGAATAAATTGACGTAGAGCATCCATTCCATCGACATAACCACCAAGTTCTCCTAGTTCAAAATCTATACGATATGTTCTCATCGGGTTATCCTCTTCCAACTCGTCATCTCGTTGTTCATCATTATCAAAATCTTGCAATGGACTAAATGTCATAAGATCACCGCCTTATCTAGTATGATATAGTGTTGCTGGTCATGAATGACCGCCACGATCACCGTATCGTTTACTGCTAGTGGGGAAAGTATTTTTACTTCCATTGGAATGACGTTACCATCATTATCTTTTGCATTGGAAACAGCGGAATTCAGTGTCATCGAAGTGAAGGTAAATAGATTAGTTGAAAGGTTCATGTCGCCTTCAACAGGAATTTTTGGTGGTGGGGGATTTGGATTATCATAACTTCCAACAAAATTTCCTGTAGCTGAAATATCATGTCCATTAACATCTTTTGTGTATATTTCCCCTTCAATAAACTTTAGTAATTGATCATTCATTTCTATATACCTTTTATGATCTACTAAATGATCGGAAATAATAATATCACTTCCATCTAACTCCATTTCCATACGATTTAATTTCATCTTAAATGGATTTATAGAGGCAACTGTAGCTAATTCAAATCCAATGTCAGCATTATAACCTAGGAATTTAAACAACTGTATCCATTGATTAAGAGGACCACCATTTAACTTTTTCATATCACTCCTCCTTGCTCACTCTATCTAAAACGATAAAATGTTGGTTATTATCAATTGAAGCAACGATAATTCTGTCATTTACTTGTAAAGGAGAATGAATTTTATGCATTAATGGCTGGTCAACTTTAGTGCTTATCTTTGCTAATAATTTTAATTTTGTGAAATGTACTGAATCTGTAGTGATATTTATATTTCCATTTCCTGTATAGGAACCTATTGTTCCAGAGAAATTACCACTTGCAGCGATGTCATGTTCTGTTACTCCATCACTCGTCGCATCTACAATCAGACTTTGATCTACAATCTCCATTTGACGTGTATGATGTAACAAATGTTCCGCTACGATTAAGTCATCCCCTTCTAGTACTACATCCATGTTGTCTACTTTTATTTTTAATATGTTTTGATCTGCATCGATTTCCAGCACGGTTGCTAGTTCGATATCGATGTCTTTGTTGTATCCCACTTCTTTCATTAGCTGCACCATTTGACTGTATGCGTTTCCCTCTAGTTTGTTCATCGTCTCCCTCCTTTGTGAAAGAGGATAGGTATTGTATTACTTTTCACTAGCATGTTCTCTTATTGTTAAGGACATGTTATGCAAACCGTTTTCAAATGTATGCTGATCGGTTATGACATCATATAGCCCTTCCATCTTGGTCATGCCAGCTTGAATGTTTACAACGGTTCCTGCAATGACAGCTTCATTTCCAAGTGCTTCAAGATGAGTTTCATGGGTAACCTTGCCCCTTTGTTTGAGCAATTGATTTGCTAGCTGCTTCATGCCTTCCTTCTTCTTATCCATCCCGACGTATTGTAGGTGCTGCATTGTACCATATTTTTTTGCTAGGGAAGCATCTTCTTTTACTACTTCCATGGGCTTTTTCTTGTTATCATTACTTAAAATTTTGATTTTATTTTTCATTTCCTCTATCGATTTAGAATGAGAAGCAGAAAGTATATTTACACCTTGTTCTAGTTTCCATTCCACTTCTTCCTCTGCTACATCTAACAAATGTAACTTACCTTGCTTAGAGGAGAGGATATATTTCTTGCCTGTGTGATCTTCTGTCTCTGCTAATGCCGTTTTCATCATATCCCATAGCGTTCTGTCTCGAAGTAGAAGCTTCGGTATATTATAAGTGGTATCGACAATCGTTCCAGTAGGAATGTTAAATTCCTTACAACATTGTTTCACGATATCGGATGCCTTTTTATTTACAAATTTTTTTGTATCTATATTTTTTGTTAAATACACATTTTCATCGTATGCCGTTAGACTCATGCTTCCTTGCAAATCCATTTGATCGGTAAAAATGACGCCGCGAAATAACTCTTGATCGTCTTTTAGTAGTCGGAGAGACTTTCCTGGTTCAAAATCGATGAAGGTAGATTTTCCATCCACTGTATTATGAACGTTTATTTCACACTTTCGAAATGGTTGATCTTGATTACCCGACCACGTAATACGGTTCACAATGGGATTAAGAACAGTCTCTTTGTTATACTCTACTTTTATATTCACGCTGGGATCACCAACTTTTGACCTGGAAAAATTTTATCGGGATCTTCCCCTATTGTCTTTCTATTCGCGTTATAGATTATCTGCCACTTGCTTCCGTCTCGATACATTTTGTGAGCGATTTTCCATAGTGAATCGCCTGGTACTACGATATAAGTTTTAGGCGTTTTCTTCGTGCTCGGTCTTTTCTGTTGTAACTTTTTACCGCCGTCTTGTTCCTCTATTTTTTCAAAAGTGAGGTAGCGATATTCTTTTAACTGCAAATCATAATAAACGTCTCCAGGACTCCCCGCTCTTTCCTCATATTGAAAGGAGCGAATCGTAACGGGATAATTAATTTTATTTTGCCCTGTAACAACCAACCGAATAGGTTCGCCGATTCGCTGCCATTTTTCTATTAAGTTGACACTGTCCCAAGGTAAGGCTAGATCATCATACTCACAGTACCCTCTATGATAGTCACGAGGAAAAAAAGAAGATAGACTAAATTCTCTTAATTGCTTGTCCCCTATGACGGTATATTCACCTAGCTGCGGTACTTGCAAATCGTTAAAGTGATGGGGCGATGTCATTTTAATAGTAGGTGGATTAACTGGCAACTGAAATTGCTCTTGCTCACTATCTTTTTCGTAGATTAGCCATATTTGCAATAGAATTCACCTCCTAAGCATAGGACATGCTTGCTTCTTTTAATTTGTTGACTAATAATCTAGTAAAATGATCTACATCTTTTTCTTGCGTCTCTTGCTGAGCGGTGTAGTTAATATGAATTTGAAATGTATTATTCACATTTCCTTGTGCACCAAATTCGAATGATTTTCTTACTGGATTGGTTGCATTGTAAGTGCTATCCACTTTTACAGTCCCTAACTTTGGTGATGAACTTGTCAGCATTAATTGTTGTCCAGGTAAAATAAGATTCGGATCAGAGCCGATCACCGCTCTATTCTGCGCATATATTTCCTTCCATTTCATCGGGTTTCCGTATCTCTGTTTAGCAATATTCCATAAGTTATCTCCTTTTTGAACGACATAACTGCTGTTTGCTCCAGCATCTCTGGAAAGAAATTTTCCAGCTTTCTTTCCGAAGCTCGGTAATTTACTCCAGTTTTTGCACACCCATTTTCCTGCTTTTTCACCGAGTTCGCCTCCTATCGTTCCTCCAATTAACGTACCCAGAGGTCCTCCCACTGTAGTTCCTATTGCTGCCCCTAATGCCGTTCCTATGGATGAACCAACAATATCTGCTGCTGCCTCACCTTTGTCTTTTGCTGTAGAAAATTTAAATATTTTCTCTCCTATATCTATTGCTTTTCCTACTGGACCTAATAATTTAGTAAATTTTCTTCTTGAAAAGCGAAGTAAAAGATGTGACTTTTTATAAGCTTTCGTTTCTGTCATTCGACCTAGCAGTTTGAATTTCTTTGTCATATTTTTAAATAAATCAGTATCAACACCATGCGTGATAAACTTTATCGCTTTCTGCGCGTTATCTAGGATTTTTTTTGCTCCAAAAATCTGTTTCATAGCATTCCATGAAGCATTATTTTTCGTTTTGCTAGGTTCTTTACTGTTCATACCTGGTAGAATTAACTTTTGTCCCGGAAGAATATAATCTGGATTATTTCCTATGATCTCTTTATTGTTTGCATATATTTCTTTCCATTTCATCGGATCTCCATAATGCTGTTTGGCAATATTCCATAAGTTGTCTCCTTTTGTTACGGTATATGCACTTTTTATTTTTTTACCACCAAACAATGTTTTAGTTGCCTTCCACATAGATGCAGCAGCAGTCTTTATTCCATCCCAGCGATCTATGATCCATTGACCAGCCTGTTTTCCCACTTTCGCGCCAGCATCACGGAATAAAAAACGACCCGTTTTTTCAGTAAACTGTGGTAATTTACTCCAATTTTTATACACCCATTTTGCTGCTTTCCCACCAAGCTCCCCACCGATAGTACCTCCTATCATAGTACCTAGGGGACCACCTAATGATCCAATTGCTGCTCCTAAGGCAGTTCCTAGTGTAGAACCGATAATATCAGCTGCTGCCTCACCTTTGTCTTTGGCTTTAGAAAATTTAAAAATTTTCTCACCAATATCTATCGCTTTCCCAACTGGACCTAATAGCTTGGTGAATTTTCTTCTTGAAAATCGTAAGAGTAAATGTGCCTTTTTAAATATTTTTTTATTGATTAACTTGCCCAATGGCTTAAAAGCAGTTGAAAGGGATTTGAATGCTTTTGAGTCAATACCATGTGTGATATATTTGATTGCTTTTTCAACATGATCTAGTGCTTTTTTTGCTCCTAGTATTTGTTTGAAACCGTCTATTAAAGATAACCCCGGTTTCTTTCCTGCTGCATTGCTTGTGGTTATTCCACTACCCTTCATGGACATTATTTTAGATGAAGCAGTAGCTTGATAAATATTTACTATTTTGTTTGTGTTAGATATATTAGAAATATTTTTAATATTTGTTATTTTGGTTACTTTTGTTTGTTTTGAACACATTTTATTGTCCTGTTGCATATGTTCTATGGAAGCAATGAGTTTGTGCATTTTTTTAATGAGCTTACCATGCTTATCTAATGTTCTATTCATGTCACTTAACACATTATTCGTTAAATTGAGCGATGACATTTATTGTCCTCCTTTCTGAGCTCGCTTTATTTTCTGTATCTCCTTCTGCTCCTCTTCAAGTTGAAGCAGGGTAGAGGCGAACATAAAATGTTTTGCTCCTATTGATTTATTGTAAATTTCATCAGGAGGTAGTCCATGCCGTTGAAAAATAACATGGTATAAATAAGCTTTACCACCTGATTGTATTAGTTTTTTATTTCTTCGATTTCTTCCTCTTCATCTGAAAAACCTGATAATGATAAGATTTCATTTGACAGTTTTGAAATTTCCCCTGCCAGCAATCTTTTTTGTATAACATCTGCTGGAGTTGGGCCAAATTTTTCTATTAGTTCTGACGAAGACCATTGAGGAATGAGACAAGCCTTTTCAATAATAAGTGCACCAAACTTTTCCTCGTCTAGCTCTTTTCCACCTTTAATAGGGAAACTTGCTTGTTCACGAATGCGGTTGATTGTTTTTCCATCTAACGCTTGAATGGTAAAAGAAACACCGAAACGTTTCATGAATATATTTTTCTCTGGCTTCAAATCTGTATCTAAAAGCGAACGAAGTACGTCGTTTTCGTTATGCATAGTCATAATCACATCATCCTTTATCGTTTTTTGTACAAAGAAAAATGACGAGTGAATATCACCCGTCACATCTTTGCATCGTTCCCATTAAACAGAAGCAATGGTATCGATTAATTCATAACCCGTAAAAGTAAAAGGTAACTCCTCTTCTACAATAGAACCCACTTCATAGTTAATTAATGGAATGTTATCAAATTGCACTCCTTTTAGACGTACACGATAAGAACCGAAAGATTCTGGATCTTTCAACGCTAAAATTAATTCTGTACTATAAAATACTCCGCTTTTATCATCTGCAATTGAACCAATCTTCTCAATTAATTCAGTCGTTACTTTATATCCTGTCATCGTACCTGTCCCTGTTAGCCCCGTCACTTTATGAGAGACCCAACGAGTACCTGCACGTTGAATTTCTTCTTTATTAATTTCTACTGTAGCTTCCGCACTTTTTATATTCGTTAGCCACACACCGTCTTGCCATACTTCCCCATATGTTCCGTTAATTATTTTGGTTGAATCTAGTGCCATGTTACATCACTTCTCCTTTATCATTTAGTATATTAAACATCAATAGTAATAAATATACGTTCCATTGAATCTAATTCACGATATGAAATGTTAACAAATACCTGGTCGTTAATAGACTTTTCAGCATCTAATGTAACCACAATATCCGTTAGTACACTTGCTGTTTCTAAACGCTCTAAGTAAGCTTTTATTGCTGCTACAAGTGCTTTTTGCCCATCTTCACTATTATCTAGTTTACCAATATAGGAATCTTTCGCTGTATTGCTAATATCGGTGGAAACAGCTTGTCGTGCGCGAATGGCACGGATCTTATCTTTTGTCATGGTAATCCCTTGCTCCACTTTCACTTTGTTTCCGTCGTGAACCATTACTAATGCACCAGCATTTAAGAAATCTTCCATCGCTGCATTACTAAAGCGTTGATTAACGGTATAACCTGGTACTTGCTGATAAGTAATCGATTTATTAATTGGTGTTGTAGCAATTAATCCTGCAATATACGGCGCATATACCTGTGAGTTATATTGTATATCGTTATTTACTACACCGTTGACTAGTTGCACAATGTATTTACCATTATTATAATTTGGAAGTTGATATGAAATTGAATTACCATCCGAATCTACAGTACTTTCACCTATGGCTAATGTATCATCATCTCTTCCAAACACGCCCATAAAATGCTTGCCTGCGTCCATGTTATTTTCAATCCAAAACGCAGTTTTATATCTTGCAACATCATTCACTTTACTATCTTTTCCATCAAAAACAAATACGTTAAAATCATACCCTTCTAGTGCATTGACAATGGCGGAAACGTCACCACTATCCCCCACAGCACCAGTGTACACAAGCACTTTCTTCGCACCTGCTTGCAATGCCATTTCAATGGAAGTAATATCTCCTACAGTAGTAGTATCTGTCTTTTTTACGAATAAATCATTTGCTTGCTGTAACGTTTCAATCGTATACACTTTTCCATTTGCA
Organism: Longirhabdus pacifica; assembly: GCF_004115085.1. Taxonomy (GTDB): domain Bacteria; phylum Bacillota; class Bacilli; order Paenibacillales; family DSM-105158; genus Longirhabdus; species Longirhabdus pacifica. Next base: position 109,998 of record NZ_QXJP01000007.1, read on the forward strand.
GCTTTATCATCACCAACTGCGTAGGAAAATAGGTTCATCGCTACCGTACCTCGCGCACCACCGCTAATTTGTGCTGCAGCTGCTTCCTCGAAATTAATATATAGACCTGGTCTTACTTTCAAAGCTGTTGGATCCCATGTTCCTCCTGCCATGTTACATTCCTCCTAAAATAATTTATTTTTTTATGAAAAGTTATTATATTTCGGCCTGTGCAATCAAGTTATTATTGACGTACATTTTATTCATCTTATCCCATGATTGTTGTTGCATCGGCACTCGCTCCGTGGTCAACAACACTCCAGTGCATTGGTGCATCCCAATTTGTTCAGTAGTTTGGGAGTCTTCATTTTGCGGTATCTGCTTTACTTCATTTATGATGAAGTATTCTACTGCTATTCCGTTATTAGCCTGCTTATGTTGGTTTTGATTCGTCGAAATCGGAATGCCTTGTACTTGATGCAAAACCTCACTCAGTTTATCCATTTCCATCAATGCCTGTTCCGCACTAACGTCTACGTATTCAATACGACATTGACGCTGTATGATCATATGTTGCTGCATTTGTTTTTCTCTCTTATCTTCCACATGATACATATAAAATGTGTCCCCGTTTATCGTATTTGAAAAGTGATGTTTTACTACTTGTTTTGTAGGGAATTGACTTTTTATCACATCTTCTATTGCTTGAAAGTACTCCGCAATTGCCATCTGGTTCCCTCCTTAAGCAAATGATGAGCGTTTGCAGTAGCAATAACATCTTAATTAATCATAAGAAAAAGATATCCATTTTCGAGTTATGACGATAAACAATGACTTTCACCTCCTTTCAATGGAAAATGCCATCCACATCCGCAAAGGGTGTACATGGCATTCAACTATATGGAAGATATTTTTTTCTTGTCTTTATCTTATCAGTTCAAGCGTACTGCCTGCATCTTTCCTGTTTTTCCTGCAACAACTGCAAATTACCGCTTTACTTTGATTACTGCTTGCCCTTTATGATTACTTGCATTTACTTGCTTCTGCATACTTCGGTGAATATGATGCACAATAGCATCTCTAATATTGTACACATTACGCTCACTAATTTGTAAATGTTTAGATATAGATACGATGGACATACCGTCTAAAATACAATGCAACACTGCTGTCATTCTATCATCGTTAATGGATTCCGTATGCTCATTAATCAGTCTTACCTTTTTTTCTAGCTTGAAAATGATGCTCCCATAACGGTCTTTTCTTATGACAAAATTTGCAACTTTATCTGTAGGATTCCCTCTTCCTTTAGGCATGCTTGCTTCTATTCCATATTGTGAAGTGGATGCTGTCGGTGTCATATCAAGTTCTTTATACAGTCTTAAAATTTCTTTCTCCATCCAATGAAAATCTTTCAGTGCTTCTCTAATTTCTTTTTTATTCATACACAACACCATCCAATCCATTTTGATGAATGAAACATAAAAAAATAATATCTTATTGGTTATTATTTTCTATATAAAGAAATATTTATTTAATAATTTAGCTATCATCGATGTTGTCACTATCTGCTGTCATAATTAATTAACTTACTATTCTTTTATTATACCAAACATTTGTTCTGCATTGAATATGATTACTATAATTTGTCCTATCTTTATTTTAACAAACAACATCGAAGTTCCGCATCTTTACTGCTTTTCCTGCAACATCTGCACTATATTTAGACATAAGAAAATCCATCCCATAAAGTTGAAGATATCTCAATCATGTTGTTTTTCTACTCTTCTACTCTTGCCATCATTATATCTCATCCCCCTTTTTTCATGCATCTTTCCTGTTTTTCCTGCATATACAGCAAACATATTAGACAGTTATAACATTATTAAACCTATCTAGATGTTCTTTTTGTTTGTGTATACTTTCATAAATATGATTGATTATGGCATCCCGAATATTGTATATGTTGCGTTCACTTATGTTTAAATGTTTGGATATAGAAACAATCGTCATACCATCCAAAATGCAATATAACACCGCTGTCATTCGATCTTCTTTGATACTTTCTGTATGATCATGTATCATCCTCACTTTCTTCTCTAATTTATGTATGATCTTTCGATATCGGTCTTTTCTAATTACAAAAGTACCAACTATATCAGCACATGCTCGTTCTTGTATCATCATAGATTCCATTTCATATCGTGATGTTGACCCACTTGATGTTACATGTAATTCAGCATACAATCTTAATATTTCACTCTCCATCCAATGAAAATCTTTCAATGCTAACCTTATCTCTTGTTTATTCATTTTTTATACACCATCCTATTGTTTCAACTGAATGTTGAATATATTTTTATGTGAAATTGGAAAATTCAAATGTCTAAACTAAGGTTAATTTTTTAAAAAATGTGTTTAATTATATATTTCATTAATTTTATTTACAGAATATTTAAGATTTTAAAGAATATTATACCGTCTTTTCATTGTTTATTATGGTTTATTAATTTGAAAAATTAAATTTTTATGCATTTATTATTATTATACATTCAAATATTATCGATTCATTCTTTCTGCTTTTGCTGCAATGTCTGCAAATTATGTAAATTACAACAATTGCACAATAAAAAAACTCCGGCAAACACCGGAGTTTGTTGCTTTATTGTTGGCTTTGTTGACCACCAGTTGAAGCTGGTTGATAGTATTGATTCACGTTGTATCCTGGTTGATTCCCTTTGTAATTGGATTGGTGGAATTGTCCAGTACTAGCTTGATATGATTGACCAGCTTGTTGGCCTCCCATTGCTCCAGCAGATTGCTGATACGATTGTCCTTGGCCTGCACTTTGTTGAGGCTCTTGATACTGCTGACCTTGACCTGCGTATTGTTGTTGATCAGAAGCTTCTTTGTACTGGTTGTACTGATATGGTTGTTGATTTCCCACGTAGTTTGACATGTGGAACTGGCTTGGGTTTTGTTGTTGATATTGACCTTGCTGTCCACCAGATTGTTGTCCCATTCCTTGTTGCATACCAGCACCAGCTTGAGCACCATATTGAGCGGTGTATTGTGCATTTGTTTGATATGCTTGCTCATATTGGTTTGTGTTGTATCCTGATTGGTTCCCTTTATAGTTTGATGTATGGAACTGACTTGGACTTTGTTGCTGCTGATATTGGCTTTGTTGTGCACCTGCACCGTATTGCTGTGTGCTCATGCTTTGTCCATATCCTTGTGACGACGCTTGGTATCCAGACTTCTGCTTGCCTCCAGATTGTTGGTTATACATAACTTCCTCCTATTGTGAATAAATCTTCATGAATGTCATGAAGTCCTTTATAGTGATTGCATGTATAGTGTTTCACATATCACAAAAATTATGAGGAAGTTTGTTACATAATTGTATCTCAACATTTACCAATTAACATGGAACATAGGAAGTTCAAATATTATACATTATCTTCATCTTTATCATTATTTTCATAAGAAAGAGCTTGTTTACCCATTACATTCCAACTTACGATAAATTGTTCCTTATCTACTTTTACAGGGAATTGTTTTTTCAACGGATCATTAATGTACACATGATCTTCATCGTAACCAACAAGTAAAACGGCATGTTCTTTAAACGTCGTACGAATAGGACCTAAATCTGTATCCCAAATCACCCAATCTGTTGGATTATTGTATTCAACGGTTGTCCAAACGACAACAGGGATGCCATCGGCTACTTGTTTTTCTAACTCTGCAAAGGATTTACCCGTTAAATCCACTGCACTTGGCATGTACGATTGCAACAACGGAAACAAAGCTGCATGATAAATGCCGAATCCCGGTTCATTTAGTGTGATATTACCTACAAACCCAACGTTCGGATTTCCCCAGTATGCTATTTCTCCACTCTTGTTTCGAACGAGTGGCGTCGTGTCTTTTTTCATCTCTTCAGCTAACTTAAGCTTGTCTACATCTAAACCACTATACTGCAATAGCATTGTAAGGCTAGTGATTTCACAGCCACGTGGAAGCTCGGGATATTGCAGTACATGAGGCGCTGTTACCATAGCTTCCGCAGAATGTGGAATATCCAACACATTTTGCTCAATGGGCACCGTTTGCATCGCCTCTACTGTGGTATCCATTGTATAAATGACATTCGCTGTTGTTTTATGCATATATTGATCGTATAAAATCACTGTCATGGCACTACTCATCAGCATTACGGAAATAACAAATATAATCGTTGGTATGATACCAAGCTTTTTGAACATGAGTTTCAAGTTAATCAACACCCCGTTCTATATAACATGGTTGAACACGTTCACTCAACTTATATATAAGATGGAGAAATAATAAGACATATGTTTACGCCTCAGTTGCCAGGCGTAAAGGTTCATATAGGAATTTCTCCATCTTATGTTAGTGGTAATAAGTTGCTTGAACAAGTTCACTCAACTTATCTAAGATGAAGAAATAATAAGACATATGTTTACGCCTCAGTTGCCAGGCGTAAAGGTTCATATAGGAATATCTCCATCTTATGTTAGTGGTAATAAGTTGCTTGAACACGTTGCAACTTATCTATAAGATGAAGAAATAACAAGATATGTTTACGCCTCAGTTGCCAGGCGTAAAGGTTCATATAGGAATATCTCCATCTTATGTTAGTGGTAATAAGTTGCTTGAACACGTTGCAACTTATCTATAAGATGAAGAAATAACAAGATATGTTTACGCCTCAGTTGCCAGGCGTAAAGGTTCATATAGGAATTTCTCCATCTTATGTTAGTGGTAATAAGTTGCTTGAACTTGTTTCTTCAACTTATCTAAGATGAAGAAATAACAAGATATGTTTACGCCTCAGTTGCCAGGCGTAAAGGTTCATATAGGAATTTCTCCATCTTATGTTAGTGGTAATAAGTTGCTTGAACTTGTTTCTTCAACTTATCTATTACGCTTTACTTAATTGGATATTTGCTCCTAGTGCTTTTAAATGTTCAAAATACTGAGGATAGGATTTTGCTACATGTTCTGCATCATTAATAATAAGACCTTTTTCTGATCTTAATCCCACAATGGATAAAGCCATGATGACTCGATGATCATAATGAGCATCTATTTCCACACCACCAGCAACTCCAGATGGAGTTCCATGTACGATAATCTCACTTTGTCGCTCTTCCACATTAGCTCCAGCTTTGCGCAATTCATTTAAAAAGTCAGTTATTCGATCACACTCTTTGTATCGCAGGTTCTCCACATTGTAAAAACGAGATGTTCCCTCTGCATGTACAGCCGCTGCTACCATAGCTAAAACACCATCTGTGAATTCATCGCCATCAAATTCACCAGCAACAAGCTTGCCATTTCCCTTTACATGCACTACACCGTCTTGATGCGTTAATGGTACCTGCATTTTATTTAATACGGATACAACTTCACGCTCACCTTGTTTACTATGTTCAAGTAGTCTTCTCACTTTTACATCTGAGTTTGTCACTGCTGCTGCAGCTAAAATAGCTGCTGAACCAGGATAATCACCTTCTACCTCGTAAGTTCTGCTTTGGTAAGATTGATTGCCTGGTATCTTATAGTGCATGAGATCTTCTGCAGCTTCAAATGTAATACCAGCTTGTTGTAATACGTCTAATGTTTGACTAACGACAATTTTTGATTTTAAATCATGAGTTACCGTAATTTCTGTATCTTGTTCTAACAATGGAGCTAAAAATAATAAAGAACTTAGATATTGCGAACTAATGGTTCCAGATACTTTCAATTTTCCTCCCGTAGGAGATCCTCCATATATAGTTATCGGCAATTTACCCTGTACATGTTCTACTTTTACGTTCATTTGTTGCAAAACATCAATAAGATCATCATGTGGTCTTTTTCCTAACGAGTCTGGGTAACGATTAATGAACTCAGCTTGCTCACAAAACGTAACGGTAGACATTAGAAAACGAAGGACTGCACCTGCATTCCCCACATCTAGTGTAACTTTCTTGTTTGGCTTCTTTCCAAAACCTTTAATTTTTATTTTATGCTCATCTTCTTCTAGTTTCGCACCTAATTCCTGAATACAACGTCGCATGGCATCGCTATCTTCACTGTGTGCAGGATAATATATTTCGCTTACCCCTTCACTTAATGCAGCCGCCAATAAATATCTAGTTGTATAATTTTTTGAAGAAAGAGCCTGCATATCTCCTTGTAAATGTGTTGTCGGTTTTACTATTGCTTTCATTTTCTTCTCCTTTTCTCCGATATTTTCATTAAAATATGAAACATATCGGGACACAGTATTCTCATCTATTCCATTTAAAATATTGCAATTATCTTATCGCCTATGATATAACCTAAAAAAGCTGAACCAATTCCTAAACCATACGTTAGCGTAATGTACACATAACCTTTGTTAGACTTTTTCTTCACGGCCATAGTAAACCATTCCATATGAACCGTTGAAAATGTAGTAAAAGCACCCATAAAGCCTGTTCCTAAAAACAACCATACATTTCCAGCATGAATATGCATGGCCCATAAAAAAGCCAACAAAAAGCAGCCTACACTATTTACAGTTAATGTTCCATAAGGAAATACGCCTTTGTAAGCCGAGGAGATTTTCACACTAAGAACGTATCTTGAAATCGCTCCGCAAAAACCACCAGCCATGATCGCTAACCATGAAGTATACATGAGTACTCACCTTTCTGCTCCTTACACATCATTTCTTTTGTTTCCTATGTCCCATTAAAAATCCAAGCCAAGCAAACAAAATTCCCCCACTAATACTACTTATAACGTACAAAAGAGCGATGCCATAAGCATGATTATGTATGAGAAGCACTGTCTCTAAACTAAACGTAGAAAACGTAGTATAAGATCCAACTAAACCCGTAGTGATTGCTGTCCTTAACCAAGGTGCCCACGTATGATTAGACCATGCTGTGACCATCCACATTAATACGAAAGTGCCTGTCCAATTACATAATAAAGTTGCCCATGGAAAATGGGAAGTTTCGATAGTCAAAAAGTAAGAAACACTATAACGAAGTAATGATCCTAAGCTGCCAGCTATACCAATAGCGAAAAGAGAAAAACGATGTTGTGTAAACATAGCTTTCCTCCTTTTCAGCCTTATTTTTTTTCTGATATGAATGTAGTAATATATTCCACAATTTCATCTACAGTGCGGTGATCCGTTTCAATGGATTGGGATGCAAAATCATACATCCCTTCTCGTTTTGCCAACAGTTTGGATATCATTTCTTTCGCGTCACCTTGCAACAAGGGACGAGCGGAATCTGATTTCACTCTTTCAAAAATCGTAGTTTCATCCGCTTTTAAATGAATAACCAGTCCATTTCGCATCATCAACTGTACATTATGTGGGGAAAGAACCGCTCCCCCACCTGTTGCTATGACTTGATTTTTATTTTGCAATGCGTCAGTAAGCACTTTCGTTTCCACTTTTCTAAAATAATCTTCACCAAAAAGAGAGAAAATATCGGGAATGGATTTGTTTTCGTACTCAGTAATTTGATGATCGATATCTGTATATACCATGCCGCATTCACTTGCAAGTCGCTTTCCTACAGCTGATTTTCCTGTCCCCATAAAACCTATTAAAATAATATTTTTATGTTGCATCTTCTATCTCCAAATCTTCACTTACTCTGTTTCAAACCACTGATAGTGGAATGAACCTTCTTTGTCAAGGCGTTGAAATGTATGTGCACCAAAGTAATCACGTTGCGCTTGTAATAAGTTAGCTGGAAGCCTTTCTGTACGATAGCTATCGTAATACGCTAATGCGCTAGAGAAAGCAGGTACTGGTATACCATAAGCCACAGCTGTTTGTATGACGTTTCTCCATGCTTCTTGATAGTCATGTACAACCTTTTTGAAATAATCGTCTAGTAATAAATTCGTTAACGCTGGATCTTTATCATACGCGTCTTTTATGTTTTGCAAAAATCTTGCACGTATGATACAACCACCTCTAAAAATCATCGCAATTTTGCCGTACTGCAAATCCCAACCATAGTGTTCGGATGCAGCTTTCATCTGTGCAAAACCTTGTGCATAAGAACAAATTTTACTTGCGTACAATGCTTTGCGAATTTGCTCAATAAAGACTTCCTTATCCCCTTCAAATGAAGAAGTGTTTGGGCCCACCAATTGTTTACTTGCAAGAACACGTTCTTCTTTCAATGCTGACAAACAACGAGAGAAGACGGATTCCGTGATGATAGATAAAGGTACTCCAAGATCTAAGGCACTTTGACTTGTCCATTTTCCAGTACCTTTCTGCCCAGCAGTGTCCAGAATAACATCCACCATCGGTTTATTCGTTTCTGAATCTACCTTCGTAAAAATATCTGCTGTAATTTCAATTAAATAACTATCCAGTTCACCTTTATTCCACTCATCAAATATCTCGTGTAATTGTTGAGCATCTAATCCTAAAGCATGACTCAGTAAGTGGTATGCTTCGGATATTAACTGCATATCCCCGTATTCAATTCCGTTATGTACCATTTTGACATAATGACCTGCTCCATCTGGACCAATATATGTACTGCAAGCATCTCCGTTTACTTTAGCTGATATCGCGGTTAGTATAGGTTCAACTAAATCGTAAGCACTTTTTTGTCCTCCTGGCATAATAGATGGGCCCTTGAGTGCTCCTTCTTCTCCTCCTGAAACACCAGTACCGATAAAGCGGAATCCTTTTTGTTCTAAATATTCACTTCTTCGTTGCGTATCTGTAAATAATGCGTTACCACCATCTATAATAATATCCCCTTGATCTAAATGAGGAATAAGTTGCTCAATCGTTGCATCTGTTGGATTCCCAGCTTTGACCATAATAAAGATTTTGCGTGGAACTTCCAATGATTGCACAAATTCTTCTACACTATACGTTGGTTTTACCTGCTTATCCGCATGCTCTGCCATCATTTCTTCCGTTTTTTGTGAACTTCTGTTATATACCGAAACAGAATATCCCCGACTTTCTATGTTTAAAGCTAGGTTTTTACCCATAACAGCTAGACCAATAACACCTATTTGTTGTTTGTCCATTAAATTGTTCTCCACCTTATCTATTTGTTTTATATCTAATACATCATATTTTACAGAGTTTTTCATGTTTATTCAAATTTTTTATATCGTAAAATGGTAACATGAAGTAAGGCGGGGATCAACCCACCCTACTTCAAAAAACGATGAATAGTCTACTTTCAAGTATACCTTGAAATCTCATCATCCGTCATTTAAAATAATTCCATTGTAAACATCTCATGCTGAAGTGCTTTTAATTTTTGTTTGCATTGTTCTATTAGCGTAAGTTCATTGCGCTCTAGGTACTTATGAAGTAATAACAATTGTTCGTCTATTTCTAAATAAATAAACTTTATCCTCTCTTGTATGCGGTTACACTGCCAAGCTTGTAATACATCATTCATCGTGACAACAGCTTTCTTTTCCTTGTTAAGGGAAACATCACTAATTTTGACCGTACGAATGACTTCACCGAACAATATGTTGTCTATTTTCACTTGATGCTCGTGAAAACGTTTGACAATCGCGTGCCCTTTTGAATCCTCAATTAATTTTTCCACCATCTTCGCCAATGTGTTATCTTTAAAGCTATAGTTACCATCCATTTTATACTGATGTTCTTTGCGTTTAAATTTAAGCTTTGTGATGACTTTTGTCTTTACAATAATTAAGGAAAATTCATCATCTGTTTCGTTCCAATATACTGTATATTTGTCATCCATTAATGCTGCAATAAATTGATGGATTCGCCGGCGATCGAAGTAAATCTCGACATTGCTATATTCCACTTCATATGGAAACACCGCAACTCCTCCTTGATAACAATATATAACTGAATAGTTTGAAAATTTAATCATTACTCTAGCCTGACCTATTCACTTGTATAAAAGCTGTCCACCATTATCAATATTATCTCAGTTAAACCTATCTTATACTTAATGTTATCAAATAGCAACTTTATTTTATTTGAAAAATGGAAAAGAAAAACTGCAAAAGCAGCTCTTCTTTTCCATTTATTTTTGCATTACATTATTGTTCACTGATCTTTAATCATCATCGTCATCGTCATCATCGTCGTACATATCTTTTGTAGATACTACGCTAGCATAATAAGTACCGCTGCTATACTGCTTTATTTTTAGTTTTTTAACTTTAAATTCTCCCTGAGTCTCGTATACCATGTAATAAATATCATCAGCATAACTATGAGGGTAATAGAAATACGTGTTAGACGATTTCTTTTTCTTCAATGCTGTTCTAATTTTACTTTTTGTAACTCCTGTCATTACTGGATCGCTAACTGTGTTAGCAGATGGATATACATAATTACTGTTGTTAAAATAATCTCCAAATTCACTTGCTTCAATATATTTTTGTCCTGTGTATTCTTCCTTATAGAATGTCTCTGGCGTAAAGTTTTTCAAGTTCATTTTTTCGACATCCATATAACGGAAATACATCGTTCCTTTATATTCATTTCCTACAACACTATATTCTTCATTTTTGAATTCATATTCGTAAATCATTACGTCTTCCAAACGGATTTCTTCTCTTGCAATCGTAGTTCCATTCTCATTTGGCTTATAATTATTAGCGTAGCCTTGTTCACTGGAATTGTTACTATTAGAGCCCGTATTGTTGTTGTTATTGTTTGATGTGGAAGTGTTGGTCCATTGATTTGAAGTAATCTTAATCGTTGTTGCGCTATTAACCACTTCAGCACGGATACCGAATACTCGATTCAATTCTGATACTGGTAAGTAAGTTTCTCCATTGTATTCAATTGGTGCTGAATTTAATTGCACTTCTTCGTTATTGATTGTTAATTTAATATTGGAACTTAAATACGCTTTAATCGATTCTCTTGCATCTTCTGCCCATACTCCAGTGGTAAAACTGAGCAACAGCGCAAAACAACTAAACAAAATAAACGTTTTCTTTTTCACTTTTCTTCCTCCCATGTTTTTATACAAAATATCTCCCCAGTGGTATACTATAAAAGTGCTAAGTTAAGCGGAAGGGAGACTTACAATGAATTTCGAAGGTTTTACAGCAGATGATTTTGCCACTTTTTCAATTGACGGATTAGAGCAGCGAATGGAAGCCATTCGCGGTAGAATTCAACCAAAATTTAAAATCATAGGTGATTCATTAAGCACTTCATTATCAGTGCTCACTGGCAATGAGATGTATGTTCATATTGCACAACATGCAAGGAGAACAAAAAATCCACCAAATGATACATGGTTAGCTCTTTCTCACAACAAACGCGGTTATAAAATGCACCCCCATTTTCAAGTTGGGCTATTCGACGATCATGTGTTTATTTGGTTAGCATATATTTATGAACTTCCAAATAAAAAAGAGATTGCACAGCACTTCCTACATTCCATCGATGAAATCCAGGCGCTTTTACCAGAACAGTATGTGATATCGATGGATCATACGAAAAAAGGAGCTCAGTCGATAGCAAACATGTCTCTCCAACAATCACTGGAGAGGTTTTCTAATGTAAAAAAAGCAGAGTTGCTTATCGGAAAGCAAATTTTTAAAGACGACCCTCTTTTAAATGATGGAACAAAGTTCTTGAATACGATAGAGGATACATTTTCCACTTTACTTCCATTATATACGATGAGTATGAGAATAAATATTGTATAATGGATGATTCATAAAAAAATATCATCTTATTTATATTTTATCGGATTCAAGTATAAAATAATGAAGAGATAGGAAAGAATTAATCCACTTTCAACCATAAAAATACAAACAAAAAGGACAACCAAAGGTAAGATACCTTGATTGTCCTTTATTTTGTTTTGCAGCTAGTATCACGATATCATTGCTGCATGACCGGTAAATAGGATAGTACCTTCAAGCTGCAGCTTGAAGCGTATCTAATTTCTCATATTTACGATATTGCAATACAATCAATACTGCTGTTATGGTAATAACACCAAATACAATAAATGGAAGATTAGCCTTCCAATCAAATAGTAGCGTTCCTAGAACAGGGCCTACGATTCTGCCCAAACTATCCATAGAGGAACTCAATCCCGTTGCCACACCATATTCTACTTTTGTTTTCTTCGTAATAAGCGAAGTAATACATGGTCTCAACAACGCATTCCCTGCACCAAACACACATAAATACAACCCAGCAGTAAACACATTATTGGACAATAGAATCAAGAAAAAGCCTGATGCAGTCAATATTAAACCGAGCATAATAAACTGACTTTCCTTGCCAGGTTTAATTCTTCTTACAATACCCCCTTGAATCAATGCACCTAGTAATCCACTAGCTCCTAACATGATACCAACTTGTGCAGGAGTCGCTCCGATTTTAACGATTTGATAAAACTGAAAAGTGGCCTCAACGCCAGCTAAAGTGAAAGAAACGACAAACCCTAAAATGTACAAATACTTCATCGGTCCAGCTACTGCAGCACCGTAACGCTGTCTTTTCGACTGCTTCCCTTTTTCTTCTTTCTCTTTCTTTTGTTTCACTGGTTCCTTAATATAGGCCAGTACAAAGAAAAATAAAAGAACGGTTAAAATAGATGAAGCATAGAAAGGAAAAGCATAACTAATAGTACTAAGTAATCCACCAATAGGAGGTCCAAATACAAAACCTAAACCGATGGACATCCCTACAAGTCCCATTCCTCTTGTTCGCGTCTCATCTGTTGTGATATCTGCCACATAGGCGACAGCACAAGCAATGACCGCTCCCGAAAATAAACCACCTAAAATGCGTGAAAGGTACATCAATGTCAAACTATCAAGTCCGATTGCAAAAACATAAAAACTAATACTAAATCCTATAGTACCAATCAGTAAAATAGGTTTTCGTCCGTATTTATCTGATAAACCACCCCAGATAGGGGACATTATAAACGATGCAGCAGAGTATAGGGCTAACATCAATCCCAAATGTATAGAATTATTACCTTCTAAAATTTCTGGTACGAGAGGAATGATGATCCCAAATCCTAAAAACATAGTGATAAGTAAAACCATGATCGTACCCATTTGTTTCATGTTCATTGATTAACATTTCCTCCTGAAAAATAAATATGGTGTAAACTTTACTTTTTTTTAACTTATGATTTCATTTTAGTAATGAAAATAAAACATTTTTTTGGTATACTCAAGCATGATTATGCAACATGATTAGACATTTTTAATAAATATTAAACAATATGTTAAACCATGATTAAAACATAATACTATAACCTATCTGATACCAAAAGGAGCACTAAAGAAAATGAATCATCAACGGACACCTTTATTCACTGCACTTATCGATCACGCTGAGAAGAAACCTTTGCAATTCCATATTCCTGGACATAAATCAGGGACAGCTATGTCGAATGAATTCAAGCACTTTATTGGCGATAACACACTTAGCATAGATCTTATAAATATAGCACCTCTTGATGATTTACACCAGCCAACAAATGTGATCAAAGAAGCACAATTATTAGCTGCCGATGCTTTCGGGTCAGACCACACCTTTTTTTCTGTACAAGGAACAAGTGGAGCTATTATGACCATGGTTTTGTCTACATGCAAACCAGGAGATAAAATTATTGTACCAAGAAATGTACATAAATCTATAATGACCGCTATTATTTTTGCAGGTGCCAAGCCCGTCTTCATTTCACCTGTAATGGATGAAACTTTAGGTATATCCCACGGGATTAGTACGGACTCTGTTACTAAAGCGCTGACGCTACATCCAGATGCAAAAGCGTTATTAGTCATTAATCCAACTTACTATGGTGTTAGTACGAACTTAAAAGAAGTCGTGGATATTGCTCATAGCTACGATATACCTGTGTTAGTAGATGAAGCACACGGAGCTCACATTCATTTTCACGATGATCTCCCTATGTCTGCTATGCAAGCCGGAGCAGATTTATCTGCGACTAGTGTTCATAAGCTCGGTGGATCACTAACGCAAAGTTCCATTTTAAACGTAAAAGGGAACAGAGTAGATGCAGGCAAAGTCCAGTCGATACTTAGTATGCTGACGACAACTTCCACTTCCTATATTTTATTAAGTTCACTCGACTGCGCTAGAAAACAATTAGCGATACACGGTTATGACATGGCTGAAAAATCGATTGAATTAGCCGAATACGCTAGACAAAAAATAAATAATATTGATGGTTTATATTGCTTTGGCAGTGAGATTTTAGATGACAATGCAGCGTATGCTTATGATCCAACTAAGATCACCATTCATGTCAGTAAGCTTGGAATAACGGGACACGAAGTTGAGGTTTTCTTACGAGATGAGCACAACATCGAAGTTGAATTAAGCGATATGTACAATATATTATGTATTATAACCGCTGGGGACACGTTCGAAACTATTGATGCATTAGTACAAGCAATACAAACTTGTGTAAGTAAGGTCGGTAACGATGATGCAATGACTCAAATCTCATTAAAAACACCAGATACTCCACAGCTTTCTCTCACGCCACGCGATGCATTTTATGCAGAGACGGAACTTATTCCACTAAAAGAAGCTGCTGGAAGAATCATGGCTGAGTTTATAATGATTTATCCACCCGGTATCCCTATTGTTATTCCGGGGGAAGTCATATCACAGACGAATATTGATTACGTCATAGAACATATCGAGGCAGGATATCCTGTACAAGGACCTGAAGATAAGACGATTGAGAACGTAAAAGTAATCGTTGAAAAGTCTGCTATAACTTAACTTAAGTCATAACTTGATCCATCATATGAGCCTTAAATTAAACCCAATCTAAACGATAATTCGGTTCAAATCTTAAATATAATTTAACCAAATCTAACTAAAATAAAAAATAAAGCAGCAATACATGTTTCTGTAGATAACATGTATTGCTGCTTTATCATATGACTGTACCATTAATATTGATCTTGAAATTCTATCATTGGTAGACGTTTTTGCAACAAAATAGATAATTCCTTTGCTTCTTGTTTCGTTTGCGTATTAAACGTTTTTTGTAAATAATCTACATTGGATAAATCCTCGGCACTAAGGAGCGCAGACTTGCCTGTTTGCATACATACCACTAGCGGCTTTCCAAAAAATTGTTCTGTAAAGACGATAGCAATATCGTATCTAGCAACTTCTGAAGCAAATCCTACAAAGTGCACCTGACAATTTTCATTTAAAGTATATAACCGATCAAACATAACACTCCTCCTTTAGCTTACAAAGTTATAAAGAGAATAATGCAATGCGTGTCTTTGTATAAAGATATTATATCATGAATGAATATGTCCTACTACTGTTACGTTGTGATTGTCATAAAGAAGACAAAAGGTGCAAAAATAAGATTTGAATTGTCACCGATGTATGATCATGCTATTATATGGTAGGAAGAAGTAAAAAGGTAGGTGGGATCATGAGTCAAAGCGCTTATATTAAATTGGTTAAAGGATCTTCTGTTTCATCTGTAAGTATAAATGAATTGCGAGACTTACTAGAACATTATCAAAATCAATTAGTGACCACTGGAAAACAATTGGGTTGGAGTTATGAAAACGCTTCATTTCCTTATACATTTGAAACTAGCCCTGAAGGCGGGGAAGATTGGTTTTATTTGCGCGGTAAAAACGATCAATACTACAGCATATTATTAGGTATTGGTTCAGAACAATTAAAGAAAGATACTGAAACCGAAAGCGAAAGTCATAATGAAGAAGAGACTTCTTTACAACATTACATTCATGTCGTATTGCCAAAAGGAAGTACGCACGGGGATAAAGCAAAAGCAAATGAAATTTGCAAACATCTCGGCAAAAAACTAAAAGCAGAACTACATTTATTCAATGGAAGAATTTTATACTATAATCCTAGAAAATAGAATGGTTTAAAATAAAATCGCCTCTGACGTATGCAGAGGCGATTTTTGCATTTGCTTTCTTTGTAAATATGAAGATGCGAGTAAGTTATATTCATGTGTTAATGACGAGAAGATTCAGATGCGAGTTGAAAATATTTTTCTGATACTCCACTCCACTCCGTCTCATCAGTCACTTCCACTAATAATTCTCCCTCAGGCTTTTTCTCAATACGAAGTAACATAGCTCCAGCTTCAATATTTTCTTCTTCTAGTAAGACAGCATAATAGTTTCCGTTAAATTTGAATACTTCTGCAATAAAAAATTGCACTACATTCCCTTTTTGATCTGGAATAGAGACCATTATACATTCATTTTCATTCGTTTGTACATTATACATTAAATCCCCCCAAACAGTTTGTTACTTTTCTACAGAATGAACAATACGTTGAGAAACTAAGTAATATTCATCATCACCTGCCTTTTTCATATAGATATTAACAGCATATTTCCCTGTTTCTTCAAAAGACAAAGAAATGTTGGAGATGTTGAACCACATGCTCCCTTTCACTCCTGCACCGAGATTAGATACCTGCTCTTCCTTCTCAAAGACGACAGTGCCACTTGGATTTTCAATGGTGGCTTTTACACTATCTAGAGATAATTGTACACTATCTATATGCGTATTGATAATAAATTCGTAATTTCCTTTGTAAACATCACCAAATGGAAGCTTATCTGATGCATTTTGTAATGTGATATGCACATTCGGGTTGTATAGATAAGACTTCTCTTCTTGCTGATTCCAATCTGTTACACCGTTCGTGCTATTTTGAATGTCGCGTAATTTTACGTACGTATTATTCTCATAAATCCATCCGTCATAATCATCGCCATTTAAATTTACTTCAATTGGTTTTACATTGATAGATTGCAAGGTATCCACCGCATAAACAGAAGCTGCACCAACCAATCCAAGTATCAACATCACACCAAATACTTTTTTCATTATATCTTCCTCCACTATCGCGCATTATTTATAAGTTTATACTCCAGTATGACGCATTTGTTGCGTCTCCAAATAAAATT
The DNA here is from genome assembly GCF_004115085.1 of Longirhabdus pacifica. Classification (GTDB taxonomy): domain Bacteria; phylum Bacillota; class Bacilli; order Paenibacillales; family DSM-105158; genus Longirhabdus; species Longirhabdus pacifica. Next base: position 126,990 of record NZ_QXJP01000007.1, read on the forward strand.
TATATTGTAAATACAGTAAAGAAACAAAAAAAGATGAATAACACACCTATATTTCTAACATATAGGAATATTACTCATCTTTATATACATTGCAATACAAATGCAAACTTTCGTTTAAAACAATGGGAGGTTATCCAAATTATTTGTCGGGTCTCCGTCCGCATTACCTCGAATATACATCAGACCGTTTTTCCCTTTAAATACATTCGCCCCAAGCACATTGCCGTTGTTTACTTCCTGCAGTGCCTGCTCATAATCTAAGTGTCTTCCGCCAGACGTTTGGAATGCAACAATGTCCCCATCTGCATTTTTTCTAACTGCGGAAAATGTTTCTCTATTTTGCAAGATAAATCCATCTCCTTTTACATGATTAAGAGTATTAATGTTACCCAAAAACATGAAAAAGATTCGGTATCACACTAATGTTATTAGACTAAAGATTTTTGCATACGTATATGTTCGATATTCGCATCGAGAAACACTTCTTCACTAACTGCTACGTACCCTAGTTTTTCATAAAATGTCCTTGCCTGACACTGTGCATCTAATATTGCTGCAGTGTAACCTAAATCTTTTGCAAGTTCCTCTAAGCCAACTAATAGAACTTTGCCTTTCCCGCTTCCTCTCCACGATTGTAATATCGCAATGCGTTGTAGCTTTGCGGTAGAAGCATCTTTATAGGAGATCAAACGACCGGTACCAACAGATTCACCACCCTGTTGAAGTAAAATATGATGAGCTTGTCCAAGCTGATCATATTCGTCGATTTCTAAATCTAATGCTACATGTTGTTCTTTTACGAACACTTCTTTTCGAATATGTAAGCACTCATTCAATGCTTCTTCTGTTTTTACTTGTATGATTTCTGTCATTATCCCACCACTTTTTATCTATTCGTTTTCATCATGACCTTGTCTTACTCTCGTCATTTGCTGCCACACTGTACCTGCAGCTTTTTCTCCACTTTCAATTCTTTGGATGGCCATCTGTATTTGTAATTTCACTTCGAATTCCGAATCATGCTGTGCTTTTTTCAGCGCATCTAATGCGGTCTCATCTCCTACTTCATATAAATACCTAGCAGCACGCCAACGCACTAATTTATTATCATCCGACAAACAAGCTGCCATCGGTTTTATAGCGTCTGGATCTGCAATATCAGAAAGTGTGTCTCCAGCTGTTCTCCTTACTACAGCAGAGCGATCTTGTAGCGCTTTATATAATAAAGGCAGTACCACTTTACCACCAATTTCTCCAAGATAAACAACCGCTAATCTTCTGACGGTCATTTTTTCATCCGCAAGTGCTTTCTCTATCACGGTTCTGTTTTCTAATGTAGGTTCCATTTGCTCCAGTGCTGCGTATCGTTTTCTCCAATCTGTGTCTTGGAAAATGTGCAATACCTCATCGACACTCATATGTTTTGTTATGATGTTGATTTCTTCCCCTGGCTTTATTTTTTGAGCTTGTGTTTGCAATGCAGTTAAACGCTCATCATCATAAGCAGCTTCTAGTTCTTCCAACACTTCTGATGCAATTTCTTTCAATTCACCATAGCGAACGCCATAGTCTTCCAGTGTTCTTTCCTTGATTAAATTAGGGGAAGCCATACCTGCATTCATCGCTGCATCTACAAATCTTGGTGCAAGAGACTCTCTTACTTCTTCCATTTCCGTTTTGACACGAATTTGCATCGGTATTTTGCGGAACGTTTGCACATATACATGGACTTCACCGAAATCATCTGTCATTTGTGCGTCGCTTTGCTCTCCACCATCTTGCTCTCCAAAAATTTGTTTTATTTGATTAAGGATGGACAACCAATCTGCATTGGCCACACGATCCACTGCAATAAAATCTGCTGTTTGAAAAACACTCTTCACTCCCTCAATATGAAGTAACTTCGTAATGTATGAAGGAGCTTTATCTATATGTTCTGTTGTATACGTTCTAGCTTTTGAAACCGATTCATCCATATTTAATTTCATCGTATTCGGACTCGGTGTAGGCTCGATAGAAAGTATATTCACTGGTTTCACCTCAATATTGTTTTTGCAAATCACTTAAATGATGTAATGACATTTGTGCCCATTTCACTAGGTGTTCCATACTGGCGATCTCTTTTTGCAAAGCTGCCTGAAGAGAAACATCATATGAAGGTATTTGTCCCATGTATTTTTTTATTTGTGCATTAGCCACTCGTGCTTTCTCTAAATAGGCAAGTGCTTTTCTCTGGTGAAACATCGCTACGTCTGTTTCGTACTGATGATGTAAGTCTCCTTGCTTAGGATGCTCTAATACGGCCAATATTTCTACAATAGCAGTACTTTCTCTTTTTTCCACTAACTTCGCAACATATACCCCACTCTTATAATTCACTTGAACAATGGAATCTGGAGATACATCCATCTTTTCCAAATCGGTTCCCTCCTTTATGTATAAAAATATGTATGTAAAAAGACATGAACGATTGAGAACATTTCTCTATTACCTTTTCATTGTATTACGCTTGCTCTGCTTCATGCAACTGTCCGCTACTTCAAAGTAGAATTATAAAAGGAAATATGATACAATTTGTGATTATATACGCAACATTCAATAAGGAGGAACCATTAGCCATGTGGAAAGAAATCACAAGTAAAGAACAATGGGAACAAGTTTTACAAGATTCCAAAGAACACTCTACCATTGTATTTAAACATAGTACGGCGTGTCCTATTAGTGCCCAAGCACTAAAGGAGTATGAGCAATTTCTATCAGAGAACCCTCCAACTCATGTACAGTATACATTAGTAAAAGTCATCGAAACCAGAGAAGTATCCAATCAAATTGCTGCTGATTTGGATGTGAAGCATGAATCTCCACAAGTCATATTATTAGAAAATCAAGAAGCAGCTTGGAACGATTCTCATCGACAAATTACCGTTTCTAACATACAATCCGCTTTAGTGGAAAAGTAAAATGATATAAAATACTATAAAAAAAGCCTTTTAGTGATGGTTCACATTATCCACTAGAAGGCTTCATTTTTTTGGAGTATACCATCCTATTTTAAATGAAGAATAAGAAAGGTACTGCGAAAAGCAGTGCTAAAGCTGCGAATGAAAAAAACGCTCTACCAGGATAACCATATCCCCCGTATCCACCATATCCTCCGTAACCACCATAACCGCCGTATCCGCCATATCCTCCGTATGTGGATATCGTCGCCTTCCCTTTTGCTTTTCTATTCATCTGAGAAAGTTGTTTTTTTGCCCTTTTTGCATTAGTAGATATTCTCCCTGGCCCACCAAATCCTTGAGAGATGTATAGTCCAGTTTGATTTATTTCATTTAATGTACCGTATACATAGCGCCCATCTTGCAGCACAGCACATACAGGTCTTCCTATATGAGGTTGACAACCACTGTATGAAATCGGGTAAATTTGATTCACTTATCCAAGCCTCCTCCTATCTAGTATATTACCGTGTTCTTTTATATCATATGTGCAACGTGGAGTTCGGCTTGGATTATTGACTATTTTAGTGAAAAGAAATTTGTGAATTTGCATTAACTGTATAAGACTATACGCTGTAGTCCACATAATTGCCTAGCGTTTTTTTGAATAGAGCATCCTGTTGCTTTTGCTGCTCTTCATCTACATTTCGCTGTTTACGATTATATGGAAATATCGGAGTAACTTTTGATATACGCCTCTGAGGAGTAATAGGATGATAAATGATGGGATGAGTATGGACAACATACTTTGCATCGATATACATAATCACACCTCCCGTTTACGAAGAGATTGATGCTGGTCGATGAGCTCCTGTTGTATGTTCTGTAATAATGGACACTGCCTGACGCAAGTTTTGAGATTGATAAAACCTATTCTGTTTTAAGTGGTCAATGTTAAACTTGTTATATTCCCACTCTTTTTCTGCTGGAATATGAATAGCATGTACGTTTGCTTTTAGTGCAGGCATAATATCGGTACGTTCAGAGTTACCGATCATCCATGTGTGATTTCTACTGACTTGGTTCCGATTTAAAATAGCATCAAAAACTTCATACGTTTTATGTTTTGTAACGTAAACCCGGTCCTGAAAATAAGAGCCCAATTGTAGTTGATTGATTTTATTTTTTTGAACTTCTTCGTCTCCACCCGTATACAAATACAAATGGTGACCTTCGTTTTGCAGTTGTTCTAATGACTGTGCCATTTGCGGATAAGGCTCTATTTGACGGTCATAAATAGAATATCCTAGTTCATGGAACATCTTTTTTCTACGATGACAAACGTCCTCACCATGTTGCTCTGCGAAATAAACATAGGTGTTCACAAGCGATTCAGGGAAACCTTCCTTTGTTAAACCTACTTGATGAATACCTTCCATGTCGATTTGTAACTGTTTGTCTAAAACATCTTGCTTTTTAAATGAAGACTCAGGAATGAGCTTATCTAGTTCTTCTGTAAATGTGTGAAGAATTTCCCTATAATATTTGTTGCAATGTACCAAGGTGTCATCTAAATCAAAAAATATATGCTGTTTTACCATCTACACTAGTCCACTCCCATGTTTTTATCTCTTTTCTATATTATATCATGAGGCACCCTATGTGATAAACCAGATTACGATTCTCGCTACTCATATTATTACTCATATAATATGAAATACTGTTCTACTGCCATTACTATCGCATCACTTAATTGGCTTTGCCCTTTATCAGTCGTTAACCATCGTCGATCGTGTTCACTACTAATAAAGCCGAGTTCTATAATGACGGCAGGAGCTTGAACGTAATTTAAAATATAATACGGTTTACCGACAACCGTGCGTCTTTGTTTATCATACACATCGTTTAATTGATGCTGAATAAGCACTGCTAAACGGTAGCTTTGCAGTGTTTTCCCTTTTTTTTGATATAAAACGATCGGTCCAGAAGCCTTAGATTGTGAAATATTGACGTGAATACTTAAAACCATTTGCGGGTTGATGTGATTAGCTAACTCCTTACGCTGCGCTAAATCTTTTCGATGTCTGGAAGGTATGCGAAGCCACTGATTGTCTTCGCTTAGTGCATAATCACCATCTCTATTCAATATAACATCATACCCGTTGCTACTTAGTTGATCATATAGTTTTTTACTTACTTGAAGGTTAATATGTTTTTCCTGAAAATGACGATAAACAGCACCGCCATCAACTCCACCATGTCCAACATCAATAAAAACCTGAGGCGATGGGTAAGCTTTGTTGGCTTTATGAGTATGATTGGTACTGGATTCATTTAAATACATGGGCACAGCATGAACGTTGTGAGATACAAAAAAGAAAAAAACAACAAGGGTGAGATACAACACAACATGAGGCTTATACATAAAGGCGCTTCCTCTCTGTAGGTAGTAGCTTGTCATGTAAAATCATTGAAATTTCTATATCAAGACCTTTACGCCTGGCTACTGAGGCGCAAACTTATATCTCATTATTTCTTTATTTAATATATATAAAACAAAAAACTTCTTAGCGAACAATAAATTCGTAAGAAGTTTTTGGGTAGTACTGATTATTAATTTTTACAAACTCTTCATCGTGTTTTTCTATTTTCCCTCCGTAATCAACGGTCATTCCATATCTGCAAATTTCCACCCTGTTTTGATCATTCATTGCTTTATCAAAATCTTGATCGACATGTAAAAGTTGTCTTTCCATTAGTTTCTTACACCTCCTATCATCTTCATGATAGCATGGTGAAAGTGTAAAAACTAATATTGATTTTGGATCATATCTTTCTCAGAAAGGCATGATAAGGCTTACATCACCCTACCTTACCTCTTATCGTTAAATTTAATATCAAGCGATGCATCCATGTTCTCAAAGCGTTCATTAAACCACTGCTCCCAATACGGTAAATCGTCTCTCAGAATCCAATGTTCCAATTGCGAATCTTTAGCATTTCTAAACCCTTTTCCCCCAAGAGCAAATTGCAAATGAGGAAACTGTTGATAAATATCTTTAATTGCATGAGCAACCTTGTTCAATGATTCTGATTTAGAAAGGGATACACATATACAATGAATTTCCTCCACCTTTAATAGAGAATGAAGTTCTTTCATTGGAGTATCTGGCCCAAGATATAAGACATGAGCTCCTTTTTTCCTTAGAAATAATACAAAGAACAACAGTCCTAATTGGTGTGTTTCTCCTTCTGGGCACAAAGCAATCATACGCGCACCATTCGGTTTTGGAGTAAATAAATCAATCAACTTGTATACACGTTGCAACAGAAACTGGGTGGCAAAGTGTTCCTGCATTATGTTGACTTTACCTTTTTCCCATTCATCCCCAATCCGATAGGCAACTGGCAAAAATAATTGATGAAACACACGTTCAAAATGATACAAAGAGTATGCAAACTCTACTACATCGTTTGCTTCAGCAATATTAAAATGAATTAAAGCCTCGTACAGTCGATTGCCAAGTTCTTCATACTGATGAGAGGTTGTGCTTGATTCCTCAGATAATGATTCATGCAACCCTCCCGATTGCTGCAGTAAATGAATCGCTTGCGATATCGTTATTCCCTTTTTATCCATTTGTGTTTTAAGCCAAACTAACTTTTCTATATCTTCATCTGAATATAAGCGGTGCCCGCCACTTGTTCGGCTAGAAGGCGCAAGTCCGTAGCGCCTTTCCCAAGCACGTAATGTCATGGCAGGTATGCCCACTTTTTCAGAAACGACCTTCATGCTATACATGTGGTCCATCTCTCTTTCTCATTATGTTGTTAAATCTAGTGAGATCATACTACTTCATTTACTCGTAACGTTTCACATACATTGTTCCATTATACATCTAATGGTGTGGGTGTACCTTTCTCTTTCTTAGGGAACCAAGGAATAAACACACTTGTTCTTTTTGCATAAGCTCTGAATTCAGGTTTTTGCATTGCTTTTTTCTCAAGCAGTCTTACTCCAGATACTTTAATTAATAAAAATGTCAGTGCAGCTGGTGCAAAAATGGCACTCCATCCTGAAGGAACACTAATGACGATGACGAATACCCCCCACCATAATAATGCTTCGCCAAAATAGTTAGGATGACGCGTATATTTCCAAAGACCTGTTGTCATGATTTTACCTTTATTCGCTGGATTTTTCTTGAATGCAGCAAGCTGTGCATCCCCTATCATTTCAAACAAAAATCCGGTTATCCAAAGTGCAATACCTACATAATCCAACACTCCTAAAGCAGTTCCTTCATCCCAAGCGTGTACGGCAATGATGGGATATGCTAAAATAGTCATAATAATACCCTGTCCTAAATACACTCTTACGTAACTTGTTAACTTTACACTCTTACCTTTAGCTAACCAACGCTTCCTCATCGCTGTATAACGATAGTCTTCACCCGTACCTCTGTTGCGTAAATACAAGTAACCTAATAGACGCAACCCCCAAATCGCTACCAAAACAGTCACAACGATTTGCCTAATATGATAATCTGCTGCTGTAAAAAGTAAAGCGGTTGCAATGACTACAAATCCACCACCCCATGCGATATCTACAACAGAAAGGTCATTCTTCCATTGTGCAATCAACCAAAATACAGTCATATATAGAAGAACACATAAAAAAGCGATTAAAAGAAAAGAAAGCAATACCATTCACTCCTTCATTATATTTGTTAGATTTTATTATACATATTTGTATAACTGTTGTACAGTTTTTTTCAGGTATTGTATAATTTTTATGTTCATGATAAAGTAAAATTAGTTTATGTTACTTGATGACGCTGCATCTAGTAGAGAGGAGAAAGTACAAATGACAAAGATTGCCTGGGTTACGGATAGCTCCGCCTATATTCCTGAGGACTTATTAGATCATAAAGATATATACGTAATTCCTTTAACCATTATTTTTGATCAAACATCATATCAAGACGGAGTAGATATTTCCAATGAGCAAATCTACGATATGATCGAAAAATCAAGTGAAATTCCAAAAACATCTCAACCTCCCCTTGCTGCTTTTATACAAATGTATGAGAAGTTACAGCAAGATTATGACGCTATTATTTCTATTCATTTATCTAGTGAATTTAGTGGAACTTATCAGTCTAGTTGTATTGCCGCAAAAATGACAGATTTCCCGATTGAAGTAGTGGATTCAAAAATTCTTTCTTATCCGATTACCCTGATGATTATGAAAGGGATGAAATTACACAAACAAGGATTATCGATTAAAGAAATTGCTGAAGTGCTTCGTTCTGAGCATCAAAATATGAATAACTACATTATTGTAGGAAATTTAAAACAGTTACAAAAAGGTGGGCGAATCAATAGTTTTCAACGGATGATAGGAAGTTTATTAAAAATATATCCGGTATTGCAAGTGTTAGAAGGAAAAGTACACATATTCGGGAAGTTGAGGACGAAAAAAAGAGCTGTAGCAGCTATCTTAGAACAGTTTTCTTCGGCCAGGGATCGTTTCCAAATCAGTAACATTCAAATATTGCATGCAGATGCGTTAGAGGAAGCCAATAAACTAAAGCAGCATATATTAAATATGTACAAAGATCTTCATATTCTTGTTGGCCCATTAAGTCCTACCATCGGTGTACACGGTGGAAAAGATAGCTTAGTACTGGCTTGGAGCATCGATTCTTAAGGTCAGACAACATTTTAATGATTGATTATCAACTGAAAATTTTCCAGGACTTTATGTTTACATTTCGTAAATTAAGTCTTGTAGATACAAAAAAGACCAAGGTGGTGGTTGCCCTAAAAGTGAAAGCATCTAGGAGGCGATACCGGCTTTTAAACCTTAGTCTTTTTCTTGTTATTTTCAAATTGTAAATTTTATATAGTCTATACATTCATATTGACTTTGTCACCTGTCACACGTTTGAGCCGATAAGTATCTTTATTTAACGATTACAGTTCTCATATCAGGGTAGCTCTTCTAATTGGCAGGCCATGAATCTACATATTCAACGACTTCATCTATATTATATAAATATAATACTTTTGTTGTAGTTGGGTATCCACTTCCATCATTAGGGAAAATAGTAAAAGTAAATTTAAAATATTCAATGCTTCTGGTATGATTATCACTATCAAACCAATAATAACGTCTATTGTAATTCTCATCGTCAAACCTACTGTAAACCAAATTATTTGATGCATTATAGCCTTGTACAGATACACTAAAATCATAACCAGGATCTGCGGCGTAATCATCAGGGTTCATGCCACTTCTTACCTGAGAACTACCATCTGTAAAATAAATAAATCGAGCTTCAAGTTGTACCTTTTGGTTATTATATGTTACTTCAGCTTTATTTATTGTATAATAACCAGTCTTAGCCTCCGCTGGTAATGTAAAGCCCAGCATCATACATAAACATACTAACCCTACTACTATTTTTTTCATCTTCATCCTTCTCCTTTTTCTATAAAAATTTATGATAATTTAAAATTTATACCATATTTTTAGTATAAATACCCTTATTATATAATTCAAGTCATTATTGTCATATCACTATATTGTCACTTTATTCCTAGTTATAATTTTATTTGTTAAATTATTAACATTTGTAGCTCACTTGGGTTAGCTTATGTATACTTCTTTCTGCAATATATTGATCCAAAGTACAATAAATACAACTCACCTTTTTTATATGGTTAACATAAAAATTCAGTTATAAAAAAAGAAGCTACTTAGCTTCTAGATCCTACTTTATTTCATTTCATTAAATTAGCAAGATTTTTACGGTGAATGAAAGTCTTAATGCAACTTTTGTATGCGTATCACTTCTGCAATTTTTCTCGCGAATACGAAGGCGTTTTCAACAGATTGTATATTTACATGTTGCAAGTTAGGTCTAGCAGTTTTATATGGAGTTATGATGGATCCAATCGTAATATTTCTCTTCCGTAAAGCTCTTACGAGTTTGGATGTATTCCTTGCAAGCACAGGAATTCGCCCTAAATTCAATGACTTATTGTTTTTATCTGGCCTTCCTGCATTTAAAACGATAGTAGTAGCATTGAAAGCATTTGTTGCATCTCGTCCTAAAATCGTTAGTGGTTTATTTTGAGTTTTAATGACGTTACAAAAACCATTAATTAAACCTAAACTATCTCCACCTATTATGTTTGCAAGACGATGGCATCGACGTGACGGTTTAGAAATTACTTGCTCTCCATTCCTGTTTAACGCCCTACGGAGTCTTTTGGCAAAATCTAATGGTCTGTCTAGTGCTTCTATGCGAACATAATTGAGTCCAGGTCTCACAAATATGAAAGGCGCACTAACAGTGGAAATAGGAATGTTCTGTTTTTGAAGCCTACTAATTATTCTATTTAAATCTCTATCGGATGAAGCTATCCTTCCAATAATGAGTGATCTTCCTGTTCTATCTGGTTTACCAATGTTTAAAAAAGAAGTATCGGTAACTGGAGCCCCTGTTGCTCTTCGACCAGATATGGTTAATGGAAAAGGATTAGAAGTAGCAACATCACAAAAACCTGCTGTCACTCCCAAGTTAGTCCACCCTAGTATAGTTGCTATTTTGCTACATACTTTTTTGAATTTTCTTTTTCTAATCACTTCTTCACCTTCTCTATGTTTAACAACAGCTTGCTTACTATATGTTGAATGTAATAGAAATGATTGTACGTATATCTAGTGATCAGAATACAAATTCTCGATTGGGCACCAAAATAGCACCAATTTAATAAATTTAATATTAGCGACTAATTCAATAAAATAAAACACAAAAAAAGCCTTGTACACCAAGGCTTCCAACTTATAATAGAAGTATGATCTGAGCAGGGTTCGAACCTGCGACCTCCACCCTGTCAAGATGGCGCTCTCCCTGCTGAGCTATCAGATCAATTTTATAGCAATATAAATTATAATCACTATTCAGTAATAAGTCAATGAATCTGTATAATTTCTTGAAAATGAATGCACTCTATTTCTTCGATGCATTTCATGTGAATAAGACGAGTGGTAGCATTAATCTTCATCACTACCCCTTCCAACACGGTATCATCCCCTAGCTCCTGAAATAGCGTCAACGTCACTTCTTTACCCGTCCACATCGATTCATACAGTGCAATACCGATCTGTTCCTGCTCTTCTTCACAAACTTCTGGTCTTTTTTTCACTTTACCTTTTCGCTGCTGCTGTAACAGCGCTTCTCTATGCTCTGGTAGCATCATTCGCGAAGCTTCCCAGCGAAGATTTTCACCTACAGTCAGTTTATTGTTCATTCATACGATTCTCCTTTACTTTATGCATTGATATTTCGCAGGTTGCCATGCTAATATATTACGAATTTGAAATGTTCTAGGTCCCTTGGCTCTATAACAATAAGCTTGAATCCATGTGCCATTCTCTTTAATGGCCTTAATGCGGATATAACGATGAGAAATTTCCTTATCACGATTTATATAAATAAGAGCAACGGTATCACCTACATATTTTTGTAAATACACCTTATCACCTCATTCAGTATATAAGAACAAATGTTTTAAGAACTTATGTTCTTATTATATGTCATAACTAAAAAAATATACACTGGAATTAGTTGCTATTTAAATGAAGATAGTATTATTTTTTTAGTCTGCCAATCCACTTAGGCATGCGAATTATGCTAAAATAAAACTAATCGTTAATTTAAATTGCAAATGTACACTTACATAAGGAGGACTTTATAATATGTCAGAAATTTTAAATTTTGATGATACACTCGTTCATCATCTTGGCATTGAAATTATTCAACTCAATGAAGAAGGGGTTGTAGCAACGATGCCGGTGGATAAAAGAACCATACAACCATTCGGTATTCTCCATGGTGGGGCTTCTGTAGCTTTAGCAGAATCTGTTGCAAGTATTGGTACGTATCATTTAATCGATCAAGAGAAACAAAATTGTGTTGGATTAGAAATCAACGCCAACCATCTTCGCGCTAAAAAAGTAGGCTCAAAAGTGAAAGCGATTGCAAAAACACTTCATAGAGGAAGAAAAACGATGGTTTGGGATATAAAAATTGTAGATGAAGAAGAGAAGTTAGTTTGTGTATCCCGCTGTACGATGGCTATTATAGATATTTAACATCATGCATACATTACTTTGCTGCTTTGCTTGTCATCACTCCTTAACTCAATAATCCCTCACCAAATGACAATGACCCGAATATCATATTTCATCCCCCTAATTTTGAACATTCTATCTGTTGTTAGTCATTAAAAAATACACCACCTCATCCATTGAGGTGGTGCTTCCTTACGGGAATATGAACACAATAAGCATGACACGTGTAACATTGCAATCCACTAATAGAGGAGAATGCACAATGAAAATCATGAAAGTAAAAGAAGAGCACATTGAAAGTTTAGTCAACAAATACGATCATGTGTTACTAGCCATTTTAAAACCGACTTGTGATCATTGCGTTCAAATGAAAAAAGCAATAAAAGAATTAAATGAAGAACTAAAGCCCAACATCGTATTTGCTTATTTGGAAATCAAAAAGAAAACGCCGTACACAAGAAAAATGAATGCAATCAACTTCCCAACCATCATCTTATATGACAGAGGTGAACCAATTAGAAAGTGGGTTGGAGAAAGACCAAAGAGACAATTAGCTTCCATTATTCAATATTATTGTTAATTCGATTTCATCGTTACCCCTTTTATACTGTTGCTTACTCCTAGTTTGCGCTTATCATAATACCAAGATACGATCAAAGTAAGGATAGGTAAAATCCATAAAAATATAGCAAAAGGAATAAATTGCACGACAGGAACACCCAAAATCATGCCACATAATATAGCTAACATATTCCAGGGTACTAATCCTGCAATAACCTGACTGGTGTCCGCTACTACACGAGCTAATTGTGGAGCCTCAAACTTTTCTTTCCAAATGGGAAGCACCATTCTTCCACTCATCATAATCGGTAACGTTTGCGTACAAGACACCACATTCAAACCCGTTCCAAACAACATAATTCTCCAAGTAGAAGAAAGCATGCTGCGAGAAGATCCGATAAATTTACGTATATATTTTTCAATGGCTTTCGTATATTCCAGAATACTAATAAATGCACCTGCTAACGAAATAAGAACCACTAACCATAACATATCTTTTAATCCCTTGCTCTCTAACTCGGGAAAAACCCCTTCCTGATAACCACTGACTAAATAAGAGAGCCATTGTATTATACTTATATCTTGTAGGTATGCTCCTAATATCACACTAGAAAGAATAGAAAAAATAAAAGCATAAAGTACACCTAGGCGAAGTACAATAGACCCTATTAAAAGGATTGGTGGTATCAGTAACAGCGGAGACCAAGTAAAGTATGAGGCGTACTCATCTGTAACACTTGGTGTAATGCCGCTACCCCAATCATGAGAAACATCTAAAATAAAATAAAACAAAACACTTATGACAAGCGCGGCAATGGTCGTTGGCCACATCGCTTTATATTGACTTTGCGCATTAGTTCCCGTTGAAGCAGCAACAAGTTTAAAAGCGCTTGACAAAGGAGACGTACGATCACCAACAAACGCCCCTGAAACCAGTGCACCTGCTGTATAGGCAATCGGAACTTCTAACAACACACCCAAGCCAATTAGCGGGATACAACTACTTAAAGCTCCTGTTGATGTACCAAGTGTCATCGCAATGACTGCTGATAAAATAAAACTGCAAACTAAAAAATATGATGGATCGATAAAAGATAACAGCGTATGAATCATATAAGGAATGGTGCCACTTGCTGTCCATGCAGGAATAAGCAATCCTACAAGTAATAAAATATATACTACTTCTTTTGTTTGCAAAGCGCCTTTGACCATCGTAGGAAAAAGCTCTCTTCCCTGCATTCCACCTCTTAAGGCATAAAAACTAAGCAATAGTAGACCTAAAGAAAAACCAACAGCTAGTGGTAATCCCGTAACATAAGCAGCAAACAATCCTCCTATTGTCATTAAAACAATCCACAACAGATGCTTTCCTGATAACATATTTCTTCCCTCTCTATGATGATGAAATTAAAGTTGATGTAGTTAAAGAATTAGATTTATAACAGATGACATCTGTATTAGCATGATGACATGTGAAAACGAACAGCAAATAAGACAACGAACTGTTCAAGAAATCATCGAGAAACGATATCCGTTATCTGTTGCTCCATAAATGCAACACTATGCCCTAAAGCACTCTCTAAATACTCCGTTGTTCCTTGAAAAGGGTGAACAGCACCAAAGGTATGGTTACCACCTTGTACCATCACTTTCTGAACAGATGGTGATTGCGTACATAATTTGTCATTGCCTTTTATTAAATGTTCACCGTCCATTGTACCTTCAATGACGATAATTGGAACATGATTATGTTGCACCCGATCTAATATATCATACTTCGCTTTATTTTTGTCCATATCTTCTAAAATAACTTTATTTAACGGCATTTGCTCTCCCGTTCTCCCATTTAAAACAAATGAAATACCGTTTTCACGCATTTGCTGCTTCTGCTCCGTTGTAAATAAATCCACATTCGTTATTCCATTCCAACTTATCACGCCGTCTACTTCTGTAGGATGTTCAAACGTATAGATCAGGCTCGTGCCTGCGCCTTTGCTATGGCCAAGCAAAAACAACGGTAATGCAGGATCAATGTCTACCTGTTCAACATTATTTTTTTTAATGTTTTGCACTAAGAAAGCTAGATCTTCCAATTCTTTTTCATATGTATTACTTGCAAAATGCTCTAACTGTGTAAATTCAAAAAAATTTTCGCCTATTCCGTTATGAGAAAAATTAAAAGTAAATACATTGTAATAGGAGGCAAATTTTTCAGCTACATATGGAAACATACCCCAATCTTTAAAACCTTTATAACCGTGAGCGATAATAAGATTTGCTTTAGCTTGCTTTGTTTCACAAGAATAATTACCTCTGATAAAACGATTTGTATCCATCTTCATTTCAAATGAATGAGCCAATGTAACATCTCTCCCATCTATTTTTATCATGTAGACTCTACTTTTACTAGCATTCTTTTCCTACTGTAGCAGATAATGAATGAAAAGATCAAGCAAACATGCAACCTTCATCACCATTATCTCGTTACATAATTAGAGTAATACAATGAACACATGTTAAAATGATATGAAGAGGTGAGATAAATGAAAAAGACCCGTAATGCGATGATTTCGCTCACAACAGCAATATGCTTAACAATAACGGGAGGAAGTGCATTGGCATTTGAAGATATTGAAGATAGTAATGGAAAGGAGGAAATCATGGACTTAAAAAAGCAAGGCATTGTGAATGGAATAAGTGATGATATGTTTCTTCCCTACGAAAATATTAATGCAGCAGAAGGCATTAGTTTAATCGTAAAAGCCTTGGGAATTGCTGCATACACTACGTATGATGTGAATGCATACGATAACATTCCAACTTCATGGTACAAAGATGCACTAATTCTTGCATCCTTACACAACATTACATCCGTAAACGATTTTGATCCAGATGTAAAGTTAACTTACGAAATGTTTTCTCATTACATTTACAAAGGCATTATGAGCAAAGGTAATTATGCTTTTACAGAAAGAGCCTTCGACATTAAAGATAGAGAAAAAATAAATGCAGAGTATCTTCAAAGTATTAATGCTCTTCTCAACGGTAATATTATAGAACTAGATGATCAAGGTTATCTAAATCCTGACACGGTGATTACACGAGAAGATGCCGCTGTTATCGTTCATCGTATGATGCAATTTCTAGAAGCTGGTAATTCGAACACAGACGATGTTACTACGTTACCAGATAACAGTGCCGTAGCCATGATGACAAATGCAGTGAGTGATGAAATTAACGAAGTCACCCTCTCATGGGGAGAAAAACCAAATTCAGGCTATCGTATTTCTATTGAAAAAATTGAGTTTAAACAAAACAAAGAAGCACATATCTACTATACATTGCATTACCCACAAGAAGGCATGAACTATTTAACAGTCATTACTTATCCAAAAATCTCAACTTATATTGCAAGCGACTATAAGCCAATCCTTAAACAGATGCCTACTACCACGCCTACTATCAGCGTGCCAATAAAAAGGACATTACCTCATGAAGGAGAAGCGAAGGAATAATAAAGCCAACAACAAACGTGATTACAATAGTATGTTGAATCCTTATAAACAAAACAAACATATAACATCAAAAAATAACACTAAAAAAAGCTTGGCACTGTAGCCAAGCTTTTGTTTTAACCAAAGAATTATGTATGTACTTTTATCATTGCTAAATCTTATTATGATATACATGGTGCCGAGGACCGGACTTGAACCGGTACGGTAGTCACCTACCGCAGGATTTTAAGTCCTGTGCGTCTGCCAATTCCGCCACCCCGGCTTACTTTCATATGGTGGGCCTTGAGGGACTCGAACCCCCGACCAATCGGTTATGAGCCGATTGCTCTAACCAACTGAGCTAAAGGCCCTTACATTCTTTTGGTCATCTTTGGTTGCGGGGGCAGGATTTGAACCTACGACCTTCGGGTTATGAGCCCGACGAGCTACCAGACTGCTCCACCCCGCGTCATTAAAAAACTTACTGTTTGCACTGCTTTGTGGTCTGTGTGAAATGCTGTGTTTCGCAGCGACAAGAACAACTATACACCATATCGATACATAGAGTCAAGGAATTTCGAAAAAAAAATTAAAAAACATTAAAAAAGCTTTATCCCCGCCTAATCGTATCCATTTCATTTTATTTTCTGTATGAATAATACCAATTATAGTCATTTTGTTTATGTTGCCAGCCTACTTGAGACTCACCTTTTTCTAATCATATCAATAAAAAATATTTGTTTTTATTTTAATTTATTGTTTTTAACATCTATAATTTTTAATAAAACTAAAGATCTTTATGTTCCCATGATGCCATAGCTCTGTATCTTTAAAACAAGATCAGATTAGTGAAATTCATTTTATATTGACCTCATCCATTACATTTTTTTGACTGTAAAGCTATACTTTACTCCGAAGCGACCTTTTTTGGAACGAAATACTTCTACTTCTTGTGGGCAATCGTAGCCATACACCCACCAATCTTCCTCCAGACGTTTAGCTAAACATGAAGCTTGAACTTTATTTCGATACAATCTTGCCCAATATATCCAATTCACAAAAAATCACCCCCACCTTTGGTCTAGGATTCGTCTGTCCTATTGTAACCAGAATGGGGGTATTTTTTTCATTATTTACTTATTCATTTCATCACAACCAAATATCCCATTAGTAATACAGCAGCTTACCTCTATACCGTGTGATATGCTACTGTGTTACTGCCTCTTCCTATCATAGCTAAAGTGTAACATAATTTGAATTTGTTTAAATGATTCAACTTACCCAACTATGTAAAAAGAGGTGATGACCTATCATGAGCATTACAAAGCCATTTATGCTTCATTTTACTGATTCCAAAATTCCTCTTGTAAAGATCTTGTATATTCATATATTTCTTCTTGAAGTTCGTCAATATCTATTTCAGGATTTTCTTTTATTTTTTGCAACATCTGATTACCATAATCTTCCCAATAAGTTAAAGCTTCTTCCAATGACAGCTCATCATCATCTACAAATCTTAAAAGCCTGTTACCCAGTCTTTGAATAAGCCAATTTTGATCCCCGTAACTATAATAATCCCCAGTAATACTTGAAACGGGAGCGTCTGTAAATGCCGCCATGTTGACATCATATTGATCAAGCTTATTATTATATTCTTTTCGCGTCAACAAATCATTGTTGCTTTTTGATTTGATTTTTGCATAGGTTTCACTGTTCATAAATTCAATTAGTTTCCAAGCATCGTCTGCATTTTGCGCATTACTTGCTACCGTCAATATAGGGTACATGGACATTGGTCCCCCAACCTCTGGATTTTCTGCATGCACAGGATACGTAACAAAGTCCCAATCAAACTCATTAAAATTTTCTTCCAATTTCGCCTGCTCCAACATGGAAACAAAATCATTTAATTGATAAGAGCCTTCCATTAATGTCATCGCCGTTCTTCCAGACAAGAAGATATCTTCTTCATAAAAAGCAGCGGGTTCATCATTCTCATAAGAGGAATACATGATTTCAAAAAAATCATCACCCGCAACTACATTATTTTCTTGTAGTTCAATAAGATCTGTAAAGACTTTCTTCCATTGATCATTATTTACTAATACATACTCTTTATTTTCATCGATCATTTCTAGCTCTAATTGAGCTGAGTAGATTTCAGCTCGATCCATTAAATCAGAATAGCCGTATCCTTCGAACGCAAACCCATATTTCGTGACTTCATCCTCTTCATAAAAAGAGGTAATCTGCTTGGCCAAATCTAACGTTTGATCCCATGTAATGCCGTCTGTTGGATATGGAACTCCGGCATCATCAAATAATGTTTTATTATAAATCATTGCTGTCGATGTGTAATGAGGGGATAACGCATATAATTCCCCATTGCCATATGTTCTCAACCCTTCGATTACACTCGGCACAAAATCATCTAAATTCATGTCACTATCACTAATAAACGTTTCTAGTGATTGAAAATGCCCTTCTGTGATTAATTCTTTAAACACATTAACGTTTCCACTTTCGAAAATGACAACGTCTGGTGGATTAGGTGAGTCCATTAATTCTCTCATTGCTTCTACTTCATCTACTTCTTCCATACTGTCGCCAAAATAACGACCAGAATAATTTACTGCAGATACAAATTCTATTTCAATATTTTCATTCTGAAATTCAAACAATTCTGTTTGATTATGATACCAGTCCATATCGCCATAGCCTTCTACGTAAGCAACACGTAACACTCTCTCCTCATCACTTGCGTCTTCTCCATCATTATTACATGCACTTAAAAATAAAGAAGTTATTAATAGCGTAGCTAAACTAAGTAGCATCATTTTTCTCTTCATCTTACTTCCCCCTAATTAAACGATATTATTGACCATATTGCTCCCAAAGACTTTGATAAATTTCATCATATAATTCCCATGTATCTTCGTCTGGATTTTCTTTTTGCAGCTTTAGCATTTCATTCCCTAATTCTTCCCACTTGGCGAACGCTTCTTCTAAAGTTAATTTTTCTTGTTCAACAAACCTGATCAAATCTGATCCTATATTTTCGATCTCCCAATCCATATTTCTCGAAGATCCTATCACAACGCTGGCAGCAGCGTTGGTAAATGCCTCCATATTAACATCGTAGCCATCTTGCTGACTGATGTAAGCTATTCTAGACATTAAGTCACTATTGCTTCTTGATTTGATTTTTGCATATTTATCACCATTAATGAAAGAAACTAAATCCCATGCCCCATCAACATTTTGCGCAGTAGTAGAGATGGCCATTAATTGATTAAAGTCCATATCACTTCCCACCTCTGGTGCTTCAGCATGAACAGGGTAAGTTACAACATTCCAATTAAAGTTTTCTAATTCTCCCTCATTTGCATTTTCGAGACTAAAAATCAATTCATTCAAATAGTAAGATGGGGCAAGCATCATTGCAGTTCTACCTGACATAAATAGTTCATCATCATAAAAGTCATTGTAATCTTGTGACTCGAACAACTCACTATCATCCCTATTTGGTAATACACCTTCTTCTTGCAATTTCATCATCGTACGGAACGTATCAATCCACTGTTCATTATTAATCAATAACTGTTCTTCATTTTCATCCATCAAAGGAAGTTCTAGTTGAGCTGAATACGTCATCGCACTTTCAAATAAATCACTATTCCAAAAGTACTCATCAAATGAAAATCCATATATTAGCCTTTCATCGTTCTGAAAATACGCACTCACTTGTGAAGCCAAATTAAAGATTTCATCCCATGTCATGCCATCTTCAGGATAACTTACACCTGCTTCATCAAAAATATCGCTATTGTATATTAATGCTTCGCTCTCAAAAGAAGGAGCCAGCGTATATAATTCACCATTTCCAAGTTCCTTCAAACTTGTAATGACACTTGGTACGAAGGCACTCATATCCATTTCATCCTCTTCAATGAAGGATTGTAAGGAAAGAAAATACCCTTCATTGATCAGTTCCTGCAAAATCTCAATATCCTCGCCATTGCCCCTGTTTATATACAATACGTCGGGAGGGTTATCTCCATTTAGCATTTGTCGCACAGCTTCCGTTTTATCTACTTCTTCCTCATCGTCAATATAACGATATCGACGATTATCCTGAATAGCAGATACGAATTCTAACTCTACGTTAGGGTATTGCAGTGCAAATAATTCAAATTGACTATTATAGTAATCCAAATCACGATAGGAATCTATTAACCCCACGGTCACAACGCCTTCTTCTGTATCTTGAATTTCTTCTTGATTACATGCCGATAAAAATAGTGATGACACCAGCATTATCGCTAAAAACATCAATACAATTTTCTTTTTCATACTATCTCTCCTCCAAAACATAATTAACATAAAATAGATTTATACCTTATTATACCTTATCTTCCAATTCGTTCGGGGATTTAATTATTATTTTATCCCCATCAAATTCCATCGACGCTTTTTGATCAATGTTAAGATGTTGCAAGTATTCTTTTGGAACTTGCAATCGTCCTACGCGATCCACGACAACGTACTCTTCGTGTGCATCTTCTATTTTGCTGTTGCTCGCTAGCAAATCTAAATTTGGATTTCTTTTTACAAACTCCGTACTTGTCAATCCATCGCGTATGGCAACGACACGGTCTACTTTGCCAGCTAACGATAGATCATGCGTAACAATGACGATCGTTACGCCTAATTCCTCATTCATTTTTCTAAAAATCTGCATGATCATATCCGATGTTTTCGTGTCTACGGAACCTGTTGGCTCATCGGCTAAAAGCAGTTTGGGGCGATTAGCTAAAGAAATCGCAATCGCTACCCGCTGCTGCTCTCCTCCTGATAGTTGCTGTAGTTTGTTGTGCATTCGATGCTTTAGTCCTACCCATTCAAGCAATTGCATCGCATAAGCTCTATCCATTTTCCCACTCAACATCATCGGCGTTTCTACATTTTCAAGCGCTGTTAAATAAGGGAGTAAATTCCGTGCATTATTTTGCCATATAAAACCGACAGTGTGGCGTTTATATTCCACGAGCTGTTTATCCGTGATCTTCAACAGATCCCAATCTCCCACTTTTACTTGCCCAGCGGAAGGGCGATCAAGTCCGCCAAGAATGTTAAGTAACGTAGATTTACCGCTACCACTATTCCCTATGATCGCCATCATTTCACCTGTTTTAATGCTAATATTCAACCCTTGAAGCGCGACAACTTCCAGATCATTTGTTTTAAAAATTTTAACTAATCCTTCGCACTCAATCATGGCTTATCTTTCCTCTCCCATTTTAATCGCTTGATGCACTTTCAACCTGCGAATATGCATGAATAACAATCCTGCTCCTATCAACATCATCACGCCTACAACGATAAACAGCTGTATTAAATCTTGCGAACTCGTAATCACTCGATAATCAGGCGTTAAGTTTTTAGTAGATTCCATTGTCTCAAGGAAAGGCAAGTAAATAATACTAGCAATACGACCTATAATAAATCCTAACGCAATAGCAATACCAGCTGTGAATACTTGCTCCAACAAGAGCATACCGGTTAGTTGCTTACGCGATAGCCCCATTGCCCTTAAAATACCTAGCTGTAAAATACGATTGGACAAATTGAAGAACCAGTATATGATATATCCAATAAGCGATATAACAACAGAAATGAGAAAACCTAAACTCAAGATACCAAATACACCACCACGAGAAGGCTGTCGCTGTTGTTGTTGCAATTCATAGCGCATATCAGTTGCGTCTACTAATTCAATTCCTGCTTCGTCCAACTGATTTATCACAGGTACTGCGCTCGCACCTTCCTCCATCTTCAACCAAACTTTGTAACGAATTTTCTTCTCTACTTCACTATATAAATAGTCCAGATTCATAACGAAGAACGGTCTGTCCTCTGGATATAGAGATGGCCAATATGGTGTAATGTAGACAACGACCAGCTCCATCGTTTTTTGCTCCACCGTCAAATTGATAGTGTCGCCTCTTTCTAACTGAAACTTGTCTGCTAATGACTGAGGCACGATAACCCCATTTTCATGTTTACCAAGTTGGGACAATACCGTAGCATAGGAATGAGGGAATAATGTATCCTCTCTAAACCAAGCAACACTGGCAAAATCCACATTGTCTATCCCCATTACGGTACCTTTACCAGCTGATTTTCCAGCAATAGATGGGTTACCATCTGTAACGAGTACACGTGAGGCCGCCTGCACGTTTGGTAGTGTCTTAAATATTTCAAAAGGAGGTTCTCTTAACAACATCGGAATATCTCTTTGTTGATTTTGATTTCCGCCTTCACCACCACCTGAATTATTTTGCTGCTGTTGTTGTCGCAAGGCTTCAGGATCTGCAAACCCTTCCCAGACATGTTCCACTACTAAATCTGTTCCATATTGATACATCAAGCGTTCAGTAGAATTGACATCAATGGTTCTTGCAGCAGATGAATTATACACACCTAGTCCGATCGTTAAAATAAGCAAAATCATCAACGGATAATATGATTTTGCAGAACGAGATAATTGAGCTAACGTTAAATAGAAATGCACAGGCAACACGCGACCTGTCATTTTTCTCACTAGCGCAAGTATCCACGGGAAAATACGTAAAAATACAAGGCCAACAGAAAAAATGGTGAGTGCTGGGAAAAAGAATAATGTCGGCTGAATTTGCATTTGCTCCGAAGATAACTGCATTTGTAAGTAACTACTCGTATCAAACAAATACCATCCGTATGCAGATACAAGCACTAATACAACATCCAAGTACCAACGCATCCAAAAAGGCTTTTTATCTCCTCTTGCCATACTTTTTCTCAGTCCTACGATGGACTGTTTTGAATAAGATATAGCAGGTAAGACGGAAGCCGCTATGGCAATCACAACCGTCACAAGCGCGTAGATGATCGCATCCATATTAATATCTACTGGTATTGATTGTCGATTAACAAAAGTTAAAAACCCATTCGCAGAACCAATACCTTTTGCTAAAAACCAACCAAAGATAGGTCCAATGACAAGTGCAATGACACCTAATATCATGCCTTCCAGCAAGTATAGGAAAAAGATTTGTCTAGTGGATCCACCGCGGCTGCGGAATACGGTAATATCGCTCCGCTGTCTATCCAACGCCTGTTTCGCATTCATAGATATGTAATAAATGACCATAGCAATCATCGGTGCAGCTAGCATAAATAACAAAGATTGAAGCTGCAAGCTCGTTGCTCGGAATTCAATTAACATGTCTTTAAATGAATGAATGAGTTTCGTGTTTTTCAATTGTTGGTAGACCTCAAGTTCAATTCGCTCTATTGCATTGACCATACCAGCCAATTGACTTGTTTGTATATCTGTTAGATTAAAATTAAAATACCATTTCGCATCCGCAAGAGAAATGTTTTTTTCCTCTAGCAAATGCTGCTGGAAAACTTCCTCATCTATGAAAAGCGCATTTGTTAATGATTCTTCACTGTTAAACCAATATCGATCGTCACTTGACGCTGGCTCTTTCTGTTCAATAGAACCTACGATTTTAATTTTTACTTGTTTGTTGCCTGCGCCTTTCACGGTATACAAAAATTCATCGCCAACAGCAATATAGTTGCGGTAAAGGGCATTTCTGAGCACAACAGCCTCTACCACATCGTTGTTGACTTCTTTTGAAAACATGGTGCCTTCATTGATTTCTACGTTTTCTTCTAGATCAGTAAAACTTACAATTTTCATCTCACGCTTTCTACTAGAATCGGCATCAGGGTCTACCGGTTTAATAGTTGAAGAATTCAGTGAGTAAGTACGAACGTAGTTATAAGTAGGGAAATCAATACTATTTGGCACTTCATTAGCAATATACTGATCTACTGCTTGTACGTCTGCTAAATCAGGTGCGTTGTTAATACCCACGGTCTGATAACTAATGATCATGGAACCTGCTGGGTACCCTTCATTTTCTTCTTGCAGTGAATTTTCCACTACATTTTTTAACGAGCCATTAGAATACAGCGGAATACTGGTAGAAAAAGCAACGGCGATAATTAAACCGAGTAATGTACTGAATGTCATCCAACGCGTGTTCCACATTTTGCGGAACAAAAATCGTAATAATGACTTTTGCATTATCTACCCTCCACTTTCTGTCCTGCCTCAAGTCCTTTAATAATTTCTACTTCTGTAGATAACCTTACACCAACTTCAACATCTACTTCACGCGTTGTACCGTCTTCTTCTACCACGACTACATACTCTCTTCCCCCGTATGTTTTTAACACGGAAGGTGGAACGACAACTGCATTTTCAATTTTCTTGGAAATCACTTTTGCATTTAATTTGGTGTTAATACTTAACGGTTGTTCAGGAAGTTGATCCAATTGAATGAGTGTGAAATCTTCGGTCGTTTCCTCTCTATTTCTCCTGTTATAATAATCGTCTTCCTCTTCTTCCTCTACAGGCATTTGTACTACCTTACCTGTTAAATCTTCGTTGTACCCTGTTATATCTACGACCGCATCCATTCCTATAGCTATTTTATCAATTTCATCACTACTGAAATCGACTGCAACAATTAATTGACTGGTATCGGATAGTTGAGCAACTTTATCATACTCTCCTATATTGTCCCCTTTTTCCACTCTTACATTGATGACCGTGCCAGAGAAAGGAGCGTAGAGTTTTGCTGCTTCTATTTTTTCTTGTAATTTTAAAATAGCAAGTTTTTCTTTTTCAAAATTAATTCTAGCTCTTTCTTTCGCTTCTTCGGTTATCGTATCTCCGTCACGATTCATTTTTTTAATATCTAATTCGGTTTCCCTGAAGGCAATTTGTTTACTTCTCAAATCATCTTCTGTCGTTTCTACGTCAAGTTCAGCAATGAGCTGTCCTGCCTCTACGATATCATCTTTCTTCACGTATACTTCTTTTATCGTTCCACCTTCCTCGAATACTACATTTTCAGACACTTTGGACATGATTTCTCCTGCACCACTAAGTGGTACTTCCAGCGTCTTTTCTTCTACTGTATACGTCGGTTTTTGTGAAACGTTGGAAGCCGTGATATCTGGAAGTTTCTCAATATCCTCTTCTTCTGGAAACAATGCGCAACCAGATAATATAACAGACAACATGAAACCTGTTAACATTACTTTATGTATTTTGTGCTTTTTCTTTTTATGATTTGATAAATTTTCCATCTGCCATTTCATAGACATGATCTGCTACCTCCATCATTGTAGGGTCATGCGTCGTCATACAGATGGACATTTGTTCCGATTTAATGATTTCTTGAAACACTGTCATGACTTGCGCGCCCATTTGAGAATCTAATTCTGCTGTTGGCTCATCCGCCAGTAATAAATTTGGACGATGGGCAATGGCTTTCGCGATTGCTACCCTCTGCTGTTCTCCTCCCGACATTTCGTAAGGTCGATGCTTTGTTCGCTTCGAAAGTCCTACTAAATCCAAGCAATGTGCTACTCTATCTTTCCATTGGGATCTAGGCAAAGACGCCATTCTCATCGATAATTCTACGTTTTCCCATGCCGAAAGAAGTGGCATGAGGGCGAAAGTTTGAAATATAAAACCAATTTCTTTTCGTCTAATGATCGTCCTTTCATGATCATCCCATTCGTGGATTGGACGACCTTGAAAAAATACTTTCCCTTTTGTTGGCTGGTCTAATCCGCCTAATATATTCATTAGCGTTGTTTTACCTGAGCCAGATCTACCTCTCAACATCACGAGCTGATTCGGTTTAATTTCCATATCAATACCTTTCAGTACCGGTATAGTTTGTCCACTAACTACGAATTCTCGCTCTACGCCTTGCACAGATAACACTGGGTCGTGTAGTTTTTTAACTTGAGTATGTATCGAAGAATTTGTTTCTCCCTTTGATTCCGTCTTTTCTTTTATCTTATCTACAGCATCAGAAGGTTCTTTTTTCTTTTTTAGTAACCAAGGCATCACAATCACCCCCCTTAATTTTTCTACTATTTACCTCAATACTATTAGACGTAATTATTTCATAAAAGTTACATGAAAATAATAAAAAAATTTCACAAATTAGCTACAAGCATCCAAACTCATTCCTTTCATATAAATGACAAATCAACAAAAGCATACCATCCTATATATATAAAACGTCATCTTCACATATATATTTAAATGATTCATTTGCAAAAAGTATTGTATAATAAACAAATGCAATCCGCATACATAAAATTTTTTTGAAATAGTGGTAATAGTTATTTTTTTTTGGTTTGCGATAAGATGTCTATGAAATGAGGAGGAACCATATGGGTATTTTAGAAGTAAACAATTTAAAAAAATCTTTTGGTGCCATTCATGCAGTGAAAGATATTTCTTTCTCCGTCGAAGTTGGTGAAATTTTCACGATCATTGGTCCAAATGGAGCAGGAAAAACGACGACATTAGAAATGATCGAAGGGCTACAAAAGCCTGATTTTGGAACGGTAGAAATAAAAGATTTAGAGTGGAAAAAGCACGAAAAAAAAATAAAACAAATGATAGGCATCCAACCACAATCGAGTGCTTTATTTGATTTATTAACGGTGTATGAGAATTTAGATGTATTTTCCAGTTTCTATGAAAAGAAAAGACCTATTGAAGAAATATTACATTTGATCAATTTACAAGATCATCGAAAGCAAAAAGTAAAAGCTTTATCTGGTGGACAAAAACAGAGGTTGACTATCGGGCTTGCGATGGTAAACGATCCTGATCTCATTTTTCTTGATGAGCCGACTACAGGTTTAGATCCACAAGCAAGAATGAACGTGTGGGATATTATTTTATCTTTTAAAAAGATGGGCAAGACCATCATTCTCACAACCCACTACATGGAAGAGGCGTCTAAGCTGAGTGATCGCGTATGTATCGTGGATCAAGGAAAAATTATCGCTATAGACACGCCAAAAAATTTAATTAATCAACTTACTCATGAGCGAAAAATACAGTTGCTAATGAATGAAGAGATCACAGACTATATTACTCCGATGATAAACCACTTAAAAGAGCACGAATCCATCACCGAAGTGCAGCATCAAGAACACCTCTTTACAATCACATCGACACACCCTGATGAAAGTCTTTATCATATTTTACATTACACCCGAGCGAACAATCTTTCCATTGAACAAGTATCTATCGATGAACTTGATTTAGAAGATGTGTTTATTACGTATACAGGAAAGGAGTGGAGAGATTAACATGAAATCGTTTATAAAATTGTTTGAAACGAACTTCAAAACGACATTCCGTGAAAAGTCAGTGATATTTTGGTCTATTCTTTTTCCTGTTATTTTAACTGTTATTTTTCTTTCTATTTTCAGTGGGCAAAATGACTCCAGTAGTTTTGAAGCAGACATAGCGGTAATCCATGCAGAAAACACCGTGTTGCCGCCTTTAAATGAAGCTATAAATTCCATTTCAGCTTTCAAAAAGGTGGAATCAACATCTGATTTAACAGAAGAAGAAGCAGAACAGTGGATCGTAGATCAAAAAATTGAAGCAGCAATTATTCTTCCTACAGAAGAGAATAGTAATGTGAGAATTATAATGAACTTAGAAGATGAAGATTCTATGACTGCTCAAATCATTTATGGTATATTGAATCAGGTTGTAGGTGAGATCAATAACCCTACGCAGCCGACAGATACGACCATTGAAGAAACATATGTATCCTCTGGCGAAAGCGACCTTTCATACACTGACGTATTGATTACTGGGTTTATTGCTTTGAGTATCGCACAAGGTGGATTATTTGGTATGGTTTCCATTGTGGAGATGAGACGCACAGGGTTGCTTAAAAGATTGAAAATGACCCCTATGAGTTTAACGATGTACAGTTTAAGTAATTTACTCGTTCGATTTATTTTATCTACTATTCAAATTGTATTATTAGCACTCATTGGCATCTTTTTTTACGGGGTGCAATTTGATATTCATCTCCTAAGTCTTATCCCAATATTTATCGTTGGAACGGTTTCGTTTGTTGCTATCGGTTTTCTCGTTGCGGCTATCACCAGTTCCATTGATGCTTATATGGGAATTGCGAATATATTAAGTTTTGTTATGATGTTTTTAAGTGGCGTATTCTTCTCCTATTCCATGATGCCTAGCTATCTGAGACCGATATCTGATGTGCTGCCGCTTACGTATTTTGTCAATGGCATACGAGACAGTATGTTGTATGGCATGGGAATATTCAATGCAGACTTTTGGCTAAACACAGGAGTATTACTAGCATGGATGGTCGTTACGTTTGTGATTGCATTGAAATTTTTCCGTTGGAATACACCAGAAAATAGGTAAGTAAGCGTTAAATATGAGGAAAATAGGATCAGGAAAATAAAAGAGATTACCTCCTTGAAGCAGGTATTGCACCCGAAAAGCTAGATGTTTACTCTAGCTTTTCGGAGTTCATACCGAAGCAACAAGGTGTAATCTCTTTTTCCTTTACTCCCCCTTAGCGATAAGATTGCGGGTCTTGTCGCCATGCATGGAGCAATTGTAATTCTTGTTCGCTAATATCTCCTTTTTCCTTCGCCACTTCAACTAAAGTAGAGAAATTGGATAAAGAATATAGCGGGATATTGTGTTCCGCAAAATCAGCTTTAGATTGCGCAAATTCATACGTAAATATGGATACTGTTCCTAGCACTTCTGCTTGTGCTTCCTTCACAGCAAGCGCTGCCTTTAATGAACTTCCACCAGTTGAAATTAAATCTTCGATAACGACGACTTTTTGACCTTCCGTCAATCTTCCTTCGATTTGATTCTGTTTGCCGTGTCCTTTTGCCTTATCTCTTATATACACCATTGGGAGTTCCATTTTTTGTGCAATGAAAGCAGCATGCGCAATAGCACCTGTCGCTGTTCCCGCTATCACTTCCACGTCAGGAAATGTAGTTTGGATCAGTTTTACAAAGCCAGAAGCTATTTCATCTCTCACCGTTGGATGAGATAATGTGAGTCTGTTGTCGCAATAAATTGGAGATTTCATACCAGATGCCCATGTAAACGGCGCTTTCGGACTCAAAGCTACAGCACCAATATTTAATAAATGTTGTGCTATGGATGTTGCTAATGGATCATGACTCACTTTATCCCAACCCTTCTATGATGTCCTCTAATGTTTTTCTTGGATCTTTCGCTTGTGTGATGTATCTTCCCATTACGATAAAGTCTGTTCCTTGCTGAAAAGCCTCAGCAGGTGTCATCGTTCGGCTTTGATCTTGCAACGGAGCGTCATGTGCACGAATACCAGGTGTTACGGTTACAAAATGCTCTCCACACCGCTCTTTGATTTTTTTCACCTCAAGAGGAGAAGCGACTACGCCATGTAGTCCCGCTTCTTGTGCAAGTTTAGCATAGTGCAGCACGTTCTCTTCCACAGCGCCCTGAATGCCGATTTCATCATTCATCATTTGTTGAGTTGTACTCGTTAGTTGCGTCACAGCAATGACCTTTGGCAAGGGAAATGCAGCGTTAGCACCCTCTTGTACTCCCTCCATTGCTGCTTCCATCATCTTTACACCGCCAGCAGCATGAACATTCAATATATCCACACCTAAGGAAGCAATACTGCGGGCAGCACCTTTCACAGTGTTGGGAATGTCATGCAGTTTCAAGTCAAGAAAAACGCGATATCCGTCTTTTTTTAATTGCTCCACAAAGGAGGGGCCTGCTGCATAGAACAACTCCATCCCCACTTTCATGTAACAAGGGATACCTTTTAATTGTTCAAGCAGCACCTTTGCCTTATCCACATGCGGATAGTCTAAGGCTACAATTATTTTTTCGCTCATTGCACTTTCTCCCATTGGTTTACCTCCTATCGTGTTTTCCATGAAACAAATTAAAGTGAATCTAATGAACGGGAACCTACTGGCATTGCTTTTGAAGAGAATTGCAATTTCTCTAGCATTTTTAACAAGGCGTTAGCAGTATCCAGCGAGGTAAAGCATACGATGCCATTTTCCACTGCTTCTCTTCGTATACGGAACCCATCTCGAGCAGGCGTTTTCCCTCTTGTTAGTGTGTTAATGATGAACTGTACTTCTCCTTTACGAATGAGATCAATGATGTTCGGAGAACCTTCGCTCAGCTTCTTGACTTCGTTCACTTTCATGCCTTCTGCTTCTAGCAAGGATGCTGTTCCACCTGTTGCTACCAGCTTGAATCCCATGTCATAAAATCCTTTTAACACTTGGATGGCTTCCGTTTTATCTTTATCGGACACGGTAGCGATAATCGTTCCAGCAAGTGGTATTTTCATATTGGAAGCAATAAGCCCTTTGTACAATGCTTTGGCAAAGTTATCATCTCGACCCATGACTTCACCAGTAGACTTCATTTCCGGACCAAGCGTCGTGTCTACACTTCTTAATTTTGCGAAGGAGAACACAGGTACTTTAACGGAAACATAGTCTGCCTCTGGCCATAAGCCTTCTTTATATCCTAGCTGCTCCAATTTCTGTCCTAAGATGACTTTTGTAGCAATGTTGGCCATCGGTATATCTGTAATTTTACTTAAAAACGGAACCGTTCTAGAGGAACGAGGGTTCACTTCTATGACATACACTTTATCTTGATGAATGACGAATTGTATATTAAGCAATCCCATAATTTTTAAGTTTTTAGCAATATCCGTTGTAATCTTCACAATTTGTTGTTTTATTGTTTCAGATAATGATTGCGGAGGATACACAGCGATAGAATCTCCTGAATGCACTCCTGCTCGTTCGACGTGTTCCATAATGCCTGGTATGAATACCGTATCCCCATCACAGATCGCATCTACTTCCACTTCTTTTCCAAGCATGTAACGATCGATTAAGACAGGATGTTCTGGATTGATTTCTACTGCCTGTTCCATATAGTTCAGCAACTCTTGATCGGAATACACAATTTCCATTGCTCTACCGCCAAGGACGTAAGACGGTCTCACCAGAACGGGATATCCTAAGTGCTGGGCTGTCCCTACCGCTTCATCTACTGAAGTGACAGTTTTCCCTAATGGTTGTGCAATGTTCAACTTACGCAGCAGTGCTTCGAATTTTTTGCGATCTTCTGCTGCATCGATAGAATCTAAGCTTGTACCCACAATCCGAACTCCAGCTTTCATGAGCGGCTCTGCTAAGTTGATTGCTGTTTGCCCACCAAACTGTACAATAACTCCGGCTGGCTTTTCCTGTTCAATGACATTCATGACATCTTCAAATACTAGCGGTTCAAAGTACAATACATCGGAAGTACTAAAATCAGTAGAAACCGTCTCTGGATTGTTGTTGATAATCACCGCTTCATACCCTGCATCTTGTATGGCCCATACGGCATGGACTGTGGAATAATCGAATTCAATCCCTTGGCCTATTCGAATTGGACCTGATCCAATCACCAGTATTTTTTCTTTTGTAGAAGGAGTGACTTCATTTTCCTGTTCATAAGTGGAGTAATAATACGGTGTTGTCGCTTCAAACTCCGCAGCGCAAGTGTCGACCATTTTATATACAGGAATGAGTTGCTGCTCTTTTCTCAAAGCTCTCACATCGTTGCCGTTAGTGTAGGCATAAGATGGATTAGCGTTTCGGCGCAGTTCCGCTATCGATTCATCACTGAATCCATTACGTTTTGCTTTGTAAAGTATTGCTGGTGTTAATTCTTCTTGTTGAATTTCTTTCTCCATCTCTACTAATTTGTATAGTTTATGAAGGAACCACCAATCTATCTGTGTTAAATCTTGAATGTGCTGCAAGTCATATTCACGTCGGAATGCTTCGGCAATTAAGAATATTCTTTCATCATCTGCTTCTACTAATCTTTGCTCCAACGTGCTGTTATCTATCTTTTCTATTCCTTTAAAATGTAGGCGATGTACTCCTACTTCTAAAGAGCGAATGGCTTTATGCATGGATTCTTCAAACGTACGGCCAATCGCCATCACTTCTCCAGTTGCCTTCATTTGCGTGCCCAGTTTGCGGTTAGCGCTTGTAAATTTGTCAAATGGCCAACGTGGAATTTTTGAAACGATGTAATCTAAAGCAGGTTCAAAACATGCATACGTCTGACCTGTCACCGGGTTAATCAGTTCATCTAGTCCGTAACCTATCGCTATTTTCGCTGCCATCTTTGCAATTGGATACCCTGTTGCTTTGGAAGCTAGCGCAGAGGAGCGACTTACCCTTGGATTTACCTCAATCACATAGTATTGAAAGCTTTGTGGATCAAGCGCATATTGTACGTTACATCCACCTTCGATCTCCAAGGCACGAATGATTTTCAAACTAGCACTTCGCAACATTTGATACTCTTTATCTGACAGCGTTTGGCTAGGAGCAACGACGATACTGTCTCCAGTGTGTACGCCTACTGGATCAAAGTTCTCCATATTACATACGACGATACAGTTATCGTTAGCATCACGCATAACTTCATACTCTACTTCTTTCATCCCTGCAATACTTTTCTCTATTAAGCACTGATTGATAGGACTATAACGAAGACCAGAGGACACCGTTTCTATCAATGCTTCTTCCGATTGTGCAATACCTCCACCCGTTCCACCTAGCGTGTAAGCAGGTCGAATGATGACAGGGTAGCCAACTTCTTCAACGAAAGTCAATGCTTCTTCCACAGAAGATACGATATCACTTTCCGGTACAGGCTGTTCTAGCTCTCTCATTAACTCACGGAACAAATCTCTGTCTTCTGCTTTTTCTATGGAAGATAGTTGCGTTCCTAGTAGCGTTACGTTTTCCTCTTCTAAAACTCCCGCTTTCGCCAGTTCTACCGCCATGTTTAAGCCCGTTTGTCCACCCAGTGTAGGGAGTAATCCGTCTGGGCGCTCTTGACGAATAATTTTCGTTACAAATTCAAGCGTAATCGGTTCAATGTATACTTTATCCGCCATGTTTGTATCTGTCATGATCGTAGCAGGATTACTGTTAATCAGGATAACTTCCATTCCCTCTTCTTTTAGCGCCTGACATGCTTGCGTTCCAGCATAGTCAAATTCCGCGGCTTGCCCAATGACAATCGGTCCTGATCCGATAACAAGTATTTTCTTAATGTTATTATTTTTTGGCATGCTGCTTCAGACTCCTTTCGATGCTGCTGTGTAAATTTCTTTTTGTCTAGGGGTTAGGTTGTGCGCTTGCTGAAACTGCTTGACCATCGTAAGAAATTCATCGAATAAATAACTTGAATCATACGGTCCAGGCGCAGCTTCTGGATGATACTGTACGGAAAAGGCAGGGTGTACTTTGTGCCTTAAACCTTCCACTGTTTTATCATTGTTGTTAATATGCGTTATTTCTAATTCCTCTGTTGGAATATCTGGTGTAACCGTGTAACCGTGATTCTGAGACGTAATGTAGCAACTATTTTTGTCTATATCTTTTACAGGATGGTTCCCACCGCGATGTCCGAATTTAAGTCGTTCCGTATTGGCTCCACAAGCTAGTGCAAACAGCTGATGTCCCATACATATTCCGAAAAGCGGATATTTTCCTAATAGTCTTTTAATTGTTTCTACACCATACATCACATCTTTGGGGTTACCAGGTCCATTCGATAATAAAATGCCATCTGGTTTATATGTTGCAATTTCTTCTGCAGAAGTTTGTGGAGGAACGACAATACATTCACAACCACGCTTGACTAATTCTCTAACAATGCCGCTCTTCACACCGAAGTCCATGACGACAATGCGCTCTTTCATCCCTGGGACGATGTATGTTTGCTTGGTAGCAACTTTAAGCACTTGATCCGTGTTGAACGTTGCACCGTTTAGCTTTTTCATCAGTTCTGCTTGAGTATAATCTTCTGTTGTGATGATGGCTTTCATCGTGCCAACTTGTCGTATTTTCCTCGTTAACATTCTCGTATCAATCCCAGATATACCAGGGATATCAAATTGTTTTAAACAATAATCTAGTGAATAATCTACTCTCCAATTACTCGGTAGTTGTTCATGCTCTCGAACGATAAATCCATGAATATGAGGTTTTAGAGCTTCAAAGTCTTCCAAACTCATCCCGTAATTACCGATCAGTGGATACGTCATCGTTACCATTTGCCCACAATAGGATGGATCCGATAAGATCTCCTGATATCCTGTCATTCCTGTATTAAAAACAACTTCTCCAGTCATTTCGATGTTGCTTCCAAATGATTGACCCGTAAATAATGTGCCGTCCTCTAGCAATAATTTTGCTTGCATATTCTCTCACTCCTTGTTTGTCGTGGATGATGACCATACTATATTACCAGCAACGATCGTTACTATTGGCCAACCGTTACAGTTCCAACCTGTAAATGGTGTATTGCTGCCTTTGGATACAAATTGTGCTGGATGTATTTGCTTTTGCTCTTCTAAGTCAATGATCGTAATGTCTGCTTCAGACCCGACCTGTATATGACCATAAGGTAATTCAAACACTTTTGCTGGTGCTATCGTCATTTTTTCTAGTAAGAACGACAAGCTCCATCTACCACTTTTTACGAATGCAGTATACAGTAGAGGAAACGCGGTTTCTAAACCAACGATGCCAAAAGGTGCTAACTCCATCCCTTGTTCTTTCTCTTCTTTACTATGAGGAGCGTGATCGGTAACAATCATGTCAATCGTGCCATCTTCAATCGCTTCGATCATCGCCTTCACATCTTCTTGTGATCTAAGTGGAGGATTCATTTTCCAATTTGCATCTAGTCCAGGTATATCTTGTTCAGAAAGCAGTAAATGATGCGGGCACACTTCTGCGGTCACGTTAATGCCAAGCTGTTTTGCTTGTCGTATCAATCGGACGGATTGTTTCGTGCTCACGTGACACACATGATAATGTGCACCCGTTGCTTCCGCTAGTAAAATATCTCTTCCTACATGAATCGCTTCCGATTCATTTGGTATTCCTTTTAAATTGTGTTTAGTAGCGAATTGTCCTTCTGTTACAGGAGCTCCTTTAACGAGGGAGTCATCCTCACAGTGTGCGATAATCGGTTTGTTGATTTTCTTCGCTCTTGCCATTGCATGTTTCATCATTTGAGCATTTTGCACACCAACACCGTCATCCGTAAAACCAATCACGCCTGCTTCGGCAAGTGCTTCGAAATCCGTTAGCTCTCTTCCTAGTTCATTCACCGTAATACTTCCATAAGGCAGGACTCTTACTGCGCCCTCCTCTTTTGCCTTATTAAGTACGTAGTTTACAGTTTCCACATCCCCGATGACTGGCCTCGTGTTTGGCATACAAGCGACCGTTGTAAATCCACCTTTTGCAGCGGAAAGCGTCCCTGATTGTATGGTCTCTTTGTGCAAAAATCCTGGGTCTCGCAAGTGAACGTGCATATCGATGAAGCCTGCACTCACTAATTTCCCTTCTGCATGGATGACTTGATGGTCTCCCGTATCTATGTTTTCATTTCCATCTAATATTTTTGTTATTTTTCCATCTTCAATAAAAAGATGCTGTTTTCTCATTTCATTGTTGCTGTGTTGCATCACCAAACCATCTATAATCCAAATACCCATACTCTTTCGCCTCCTATATCTTCAATGCACGTTCGATAACGGCCATACGTACTGGTACCCCGTTCGAAATTTGTTCGAAAATAGTAGAATTTTTGCTTTCTACTAATGGATCATCTATTTCTACATCTCGGTTGACAGGAGCAGGATGCATAATAATAGCATGTTTTTGCATTTGCTCCGCTCTTTCCACCGTCAACCCGTAATGTTCTCTATATTGTTCTGAAGATGTAAACATCCCTGTGTTGTGCCTTTCTAATTGCACGCGTAACATCATTACCACATCTGCCTGCAACGCTTGTTCCATTGATACATACGCTGCATACTCACTTAACGCTGGTGCTTGCATGTTGATAGGGGCGCAGAATTGTACTTTTGCTCCCATTTCTCTCAAGGCCCACAGATTAGAGCGAGCCACACGGCTGTGCAAGATGTCTCCAATAATGGATACGGTTAGTCCTTTGATACTGCCGAACCTTTTTCTCATCGTATACAAATCTAACAACGCTTGTGTTGGGTGTTCATGGTTACCGTCCCCTGCATTAATTAGCGGGATGTTCACTTTACTCGCAACTTCTTGCAGCACCCCTGTTGGTTTAATGCGTATAATGCCAACGTCTACTCCCATCGCTTCCAGCGTTTTCACTGTATCGATAATAGATTCACCTTTTTGCACACTAGAAGTTGCCGCATCAAAGTTCAATACTTGTGCTCCTAAACGTTTTTCTGCCACTTCAAACGAAAATCGAGTGCGTGTACTATTTTCGAAAAACATATTGGAGATAAATTTATGTTGATATGTCGGCAAGATCTCATCTTGTTTATTTTCCCAATGAGCAGCACGGTCCAAAATAGATGTTAGCTCTTCGCTACTTAATCCTTTTAAGCCCAACAAACTGGTAGACTTACTTTTCACTAAAGACATGATGACACCTCACACTCGTTAATTTATGATGACTTGATCCTCAGCATCTGTTTCATGTAACAACACTATAATTTCTTCTTTGCGTGCAGTTGGTACGTTTTTTCCAATATAATCAGGTCTAATTGGCAACTCTCGGTGACCACGATCTACTAAGACGGCTAATTGAATCATGTTTGGCCTGCCTTGATCCATAATTAAATCCATCGCTGCTCTGACCGTTCTTCCTGTATAAAGTACATCATCGAACAAAATGACTTTTTTATTTTCTATATAATTTGCATCCATACTTGCAGCATGGAGTTTATTTCCCTTCTTCAAGTCATCCCGGTAGGAGGTCACATCGATTTCTTGTACAGGTACGTTCACTTGCTCAATTTCATTTACTTTTTGAGCAACCCTGTTTGCTAAAAATATGCCTCGTGTGCGAATTCCAATAAATACGCAGTCTTCCACGCCTTTATTGTTTTCTATGATTTCATGGGCCACCCTGGTTAGTGCACGTCTGATAGCTAGTTCATCCATGATTTGTCTGTTTTCCGCCATGCTTCTACCTCCTTATTTTGGGTATAAAAAAACTCCTTAGCCACGGTGGCAAGGAGTATACTTATTAACCGTTCTTATTCTTCGCGCAGAAGAAAACAGAACAGTGTTGGTGGAAGATGGCATGAACAGCCACTTTATCTCCACTAAGCGATTACCTTGCCAGCCTCACGGGGCTGATTTAAAGGTCTTTATGAACTTAATGCGATTATCGCATTTTCGACATATAAAGTCAAGGTATGTAAGCAAAAAAATGTATGACTATACTTTTGCTTAGTGGAGGGGCTGTCGACCATGTATTAAAATAAAATAAAGCCTATCGCTTTGTTTTCTGACGAAGCTTTCTCATAGAACGGTTTTAATGCTTCAAAATGTTCCTTAATATACTCAAAAAATTCTTCTGGATCTTCATCTTCTTGTATCGGATAAACACCGTTTTCTAACAAGGTATCAAAATCGTAAAGTTCACGCAATTTTTTTTCATCTATACTGTTTATTTGAGCGCTTATCTCTTTTACTTTTTGTGGTTCAACGAAAAATATTGGGTAATCTGTATCCTGCTCATCTATGACATACTGTTCAGCTGATGGAATAAAATCAATATCCCCTGCCATTCTATACAGTGCATCCCAGCTTTTATCGATATCTAGAGCATCATCTATTGTATCCAAGTGATCCTCGACAAATGTTTGTTTATCCTCTGCATCTACGATATAAAAATATCCTGACATACCCATGAATATTCCCACTTTCTATTTTTTTTAATTTCTATACTCATCATTATATATGAAATTTAAAAGTAAATAAAGCGTATGTTTTATTTTATTAAAGTAAAAAGACTGTCCTTTTTCATTTACACATAAGGACAGCCTCTAGTTTCCATCATTTTAAATATGGTTCCATCATCATATTAAAATTCATACTGCTCGTCTGATAAACGACGTTTAATTTCTGCAATCACTTCTGTTTCCTGCTCTATTCCATCTGCTTCGAATGTAACGGAGAAGCGAATAAAACGTCCCGCATCGTCCCAAGGAACAGTGGAGATTAATTTCTCACGAATTAAATACTGGGAGAAGTCTTCTCCTGTCTCGAATTGTTGCCCGCCTTTAATTCCTTTAGGCGCTTCTACATACAGGAAGAAAGATCCTTTTGGTTTTTCAGCTCTGAAACCTACTTCATTTAATGCTTGTACGAGCATATCATGTCTTCGTGAATATTTATCCGCAATGCTTTGCGTAATTTCAGGATGCTGCAAACCATAGACCGCAGCTTTTTGAATCGCAATAAACTGTCCGGAGTCATTGTTGTCTTTCATGTCACTGTAAGCTTTAACGACTAATGGATTACCAGCAACAAAACCGATTCTCCAACCTGTCATATTGTATGATTTAGATAATGAATGTAATTCTACCCCTACTTCTTTTGCTCCAGGTATAGAAAGAAAACTTAACGGCTGCTCCCCATCGTACGTTAATGCTGCATAAGGAGCATCGTGAACGATAATAATATCATTTTCTTTTGCAAACTGAACAAGCTCCGCAAAAAACGCTTTTGTTGCACTTGCACCAGTAGGATTGTTTGGATAATTGACGTAAAATAGTTTAGCTCTTTTAGCAATATCTTTCGGAATCGATTTTAAGTCAGGTAAAAAGTTATTCTCAGCTAGCAAAGGCGTATTGTATACTTCTCCACCTAAATATTTTGTATGTGTTCCTAAAATTGGGTATCCAGGTACAGTCATAATCGTCACATCACCAGGATTAATAAAACAACTAGGCAACACAGCAAGTGCAGGTTTGATTCCAATGCAGTGGTTTACTTCTGACTCTGCATTTATATTCTCCACATGAAAAACATCACGTAAATATTGTGCAGCTGCTGCTTTAAACTCAGGTATACCGTTATCTGCATAGCCACGGTTTTCTGGTTTTGTCGCTTCTTCCGCAAGTGTCTTTATAATTCCAGCATCCGCCATTTCATCGGGTTCACCTACACCCATATCGATCAACGCTATTTCTGGATGTTCTTTTTTTGCTGCCAACTTTGCTCTTTTTATTTTTTCAAATTTATATATAGCTGTATCTTTCCCGTAATTTATACCACCGATACGCTCAGCAAACAATTGCTGTATGTAACTTTCGTTTGTCATATCAATTTCATCTCCTTATATTTACCCATTACGATTCATCATCATTTTAACGGTATGACCTAGATGGACGAAATGGAGTTACTGTATAAATATTTGTATTTTGCATCAACTTTTAACTCTAGCAATTAATTCCTTCATATCCTCTGGTAGTGGTGCTTCATAAGCAAGCCATTCGTTCGTTCTCGGATGTCTAAAACCAATTTTAGCGGCATGTAAAGCCTGCCCTGGGAATGAAATATCCTTTGTCCTGCCGTACATCGGATCACCAACAAGATGATGACCGATAAACTTCATATGCACACGTATTTGATGCGTTCTTCCTGTCTCTAATTTACATTCCACCATAGCAAATTTATCGTATTGCTCTAGCAAAGCAAAGTGGGTAATGGCATGCTTGCTATTTTTCTCTGTCACTGCAAACATTTTTCGATCTCGATCATCTCTTCCTAGCGGTGCATTAATGGTACCCTCATTGTGCGATAACACACCGTGCACGATAGCAATATACTTTCGATCCACGTCTCTATCTTTCCATTGTGCAGATAATGACTGATGCGCTTTATCATTTTTTGCAGCTACGATGAGTCCCGACGTATCTTTATCAATACGATGAACAATACCAGGTCTAATGACGCCGTTGATACCAGATAAGTCTTTACAATGGTGGAGCAGTGCATTGACTAAAGTGCCGGAATAATGTCCTAGTGCTGGATGAACGACCATACCTCGGGGTTTATTGACTATAATTAAGTCTTCATCTTCATAATACACATCCAAAGGAATATCTTCTGGTACAATTTCCATTTCTTGTACTTCTGGTATCGTACAATCCACGGCATCTTCTGCCGCTACTTTATAATTTGGTTTTACATTATCTCCGTTAACAACAATATTACCGTTCTTTATCCATTGCTGTATTTGAGTTCGTGATACGTCATCTTGTATTTTATTGGCTATCCAACGATCAATTCGTTCTCCTGCTTCTTCTTCTGTTACGTTAAATTGCATATGTGGTAATGCATCATTGTGATTCATGTTGTACTTTAGCACCTCTTCTTTCATTTTTCCATTCCAAGATCATATCCAAAATAATTAGGCCTACACCGATAACAATTCCCATATCTGCTACATTGAAAATGGCAAAGGAATAGTCAAAACTTCTAAAATAAAAATGGAAGAAATCAACGACTTCTCCAGTTAATAACCTGTCAATAAAATTACCGATTGCACCTCCCAAAACTAATGAAAGTGCAGTGAGAAGTAACTTTTTATTTTGTTTAGCCATCATGTTCATGTAGATGATAATAACACCTACAATAATTACAGTAGTAACAATAAAAAACCAACGCTGATCTTGCAAAATGCCGAATGCAGCTCCTTTATTACGATGCGAAGTTAGACGAAAAAACTCACCTATGATGGAAATGGATTCACGCAATTCCATGTAATTTTTCACTAAATACTTTGTTATCTGGTCTATAACAATGACTACAACTGCAATGAAATAAAAATTCCGAAGTCGCATACATTCTCCTCCATCATAACTTTTAATAATCTTTCTCTGTTTAACAAAAAAATACCTTACTCAAAAACGATAAAAACGCCAAAAATATATATACGATCGGCCAATCCTATGAGGAGGCAAATTATGAAAAATTTATCAGATTCAGAAATAACGTTACTCAAACAACGGTTGTTGCAAGAAAAAAAATCGCTTGAAGAACAGTTACAAAACAATGACCACTTCGGACTGCGTTCATCAGAAAAAGAAGCCACGGGAGAATTATCTGTCGTAGATAATCACCCTGCCGATATGGGCAGTGAAACGTTCGAAAAAGGTAAAGATATCGCATTAAATGAACATGTGGAGCACCGAATAGAAGAAATAGACAAAGCGCTAAATCGAATGAAAGAAGGCACTTATGGCTATTGTTCCATTTGTACACAGCCCATTCCATTAGAAAGACTGCATGCTAATCCAGCAGCAGAACATTGTATACAGCACACTGAGAAGTATGAGTCACATCGAAGACCCATTGAGGAAGAAATTTTATCCCCACCATTCAGCAACTATGATTTTCGTCCAGACAATGACTCAAACAATGGAGACAATGCATGGGAAATTGTAGAAAGTACGGGTACAGCCACTTCAAGTGCTTATGATGCAACAGAATGGTACCAAATAGACAATGAACCAGATGATGCCATTGGTTTTGTTGAACCGATAGAAAGCTTTGTAGCCACGGACTTATACGGAAATCATGTATCGGTAGTACGAAATAAACAGTACTATGAATGGATGGAGAATTTAGACAAAGAAAACGAACGTACAATGAAGTTGTAATCCGTCATCACTGCATCAATATCCATCCATCTCTAATTGTAATTGAACAATTTTGATGAGATCGGCAATAAAGTCTCCCAATATCGGTAAATTCAATGCACCAATGTATTGCAAGGCATATAGTAAAAATGTTAAAAAAACAGTAAAACCTATAGCGTAGCCGACACCTTTAGCAACACCTGCAACCAAATTTTTAATCACTAATTTCTTTGGATGTTTAAGCAAATAGATGTACTCAGAAATTTGAGATGCTTCCATCTTGATAGCAAAGTCATCTAATTTTTCATTTAGCTGCTCAAGTTTTTTGTTCACATTATCTTGTTTCGTAGAATGGCTCATTTCTGATATCTCCTCTGGTCAAGTAAAGATAATGTTATTATGACCAAAAGTTGCTGGTATGACCCATATCATCAACGTGGTTACTACTGCTTGTTATATGTTCATTATGCTCATCCAAATGGAACGCTTCTCATCGCATATGGACGAGAAGCGTATCAATACTTTATTCGGGTGTCGTTACGACTTTTTCACCATCTTCTAGTGTATCCCAAGATTGATTATCGAGCATTTCCAGTTGCGCTTCTAGAAGTGTCCGGAAACGCGTTCTATAAATAGTTGCTTGCTTTTTCAATTCCTCTATTTCCAATGCAATTTTTCGTGATTTGCTTAAAGACTCATTAATAATTCTATCTGCATTTTTCTCTGCTTCTTTAATAATAAGTTGTGCTTCTTTTTTTGCATTATTTTTCACATCATCTGCTGTTTCCTGTGCAACGATGATGGTTTTTCCTAATGTGTCTTCTATATTATTAAAGTGATTCAATTGCTCTTCTAATTCTTCAATTTTATTTTTAAATGCCTTGTTTTCTCTAATGGACAATTCATAATCTTTAATGACTTGGTCCAAAAAATCATTTACGGCATCGAT
Organism: Longirhabdus pacifica; assembly: GCF_004115085.1. Taxonomy (GTDB): domain Bacteria; phylum Bacillota; class Bacilli; order Paenibacillales; family DSM-105158; genus Longirhabdus; species Longirhabdus pacifica. The sequence continues at coordinate 169,589 of NZ_QXJP01000007.1, forward strand.
ATCGTAACCTCTAAAGCTACGAGGAAAATCCTTATTTTCAATGTCTAACGGGGTTAATGCCATAAAAACACCTCCTAAGTATGAGATAAACAATTCAATGTATATCTCTTTACTATTCGACAAAAATATGTGTTTACCTTCATCTCATTATTTTTTCATAGCCTTAGTCATAAAAACCTATCATAAGACGAAACTTCCCTTTTTTCGTGGGTCCTTCAAGTGATTGTATTTTAAATCTTCCAAATCCTTTGCAAGAAATAACATCACCACTTTCTAAAGAAAGAGAAGGTTGGGTTGTCCATTTCCAATTGACTTTACATTTATTTTGCTTAATTAGTTGCATTGCTTTAGCACGACTTTGATTGATGGCACTACTTACGACGTTATCTAGTCGTAGTGAAGACACCGTAAATGCCTTGGAAGAAAAACGAACTTGCATCGGTTGTAACTGGTCTATAGGCAGGACCTCTGTCGCTACTTTAACTGATCCTACCTTTAACAATTGCGAAGAAATATAATGTGCGATATCCTTGTCCACAACAACTTGACATGCGTGTGGTAACAATTGAATATCACCTAGTTTATTACGTTTTAGCCCTAAGCCTAAAAAAGACCCTAAAAAGTCTCCGTGATGAAGTTGATCATATTTTGAATCTTCACTATGAATTTGCACTACTTGTATGAGTTCAGAAAACGAAGATTCATCCATGTGAACGTAATGAGGGGCAATGATCGCTTTTTTTCTCTCCGCATCATCATGGCCACCCCAATCCATCATATGAATATCTTGGTATTTGCTGACTATAGATTGCAAAATTTGCTGTTCACGTGGATCAAGAAAATCTGTATGTTTTACTTTGTGATTTTCCTCAGCTTGTTGCGCCCATTCCATGCAACGATCAACAAAATGGTGTTCGTCTTGATGATAATGTACGTATATGTTATTCATATTTTACTGCACCTAACCTGCAAATGAGTTAAATAAAAATTCAACGATACCCATTAAGCCTAAAGCAATCAATCTTAGCGAGAACAACGCAATAATTGGGGATAAGTCTAACATACCGCCTAATGGTGGAATAAATCTTCTAAATACACTTAAATATGGCTCAACAAACTTTGCCAACAATTCCCCTATAAAACTTTGTCTTGCATTAGGTACCCATGACATAAATACATAAATAAAAATCATCCAAAAATAAATATTCACTAATGTACTAATATAATATTGAACTTCGCTCAATTCTTCACCCCATCTTGTCCATTTATTCTTGATTGTCTCCTAATAACTCTGAAATAGCTCCTTCAATTGGAACATTATCAGGTGTACACATGAAAATATCGTTGCCAATTTTTGAAATTGTGCCATTTAAAGCATAAACGGTTCCACTCAAAAAATCAACAATACGAATAGCTTGTTCACGTCTCACCCTTTGTAAATTTACAACTACTGGGTTCCGATTGCGCAAATGATCGGCGATATGCTGCGTTTCATCATAAGATCTCGGCTCACACAATTGCACTTTTACGTTATTTTTAGCATGAATACTAACCACATTGTTTTTAACGTTTTTATTGAATTGTGGAGGAAGTTCACTAGCATGCTCATCTTCCATATCCACGATTTTTTCTTGTTTTACTACTTCCTCTTCTTCTTGCAAACCTAGAAAATTCATCACCTTATTCATAACTCCCATTACCTACTCCTCCTTACCTACCAATCTAGTACCTATTCTTACCCATGTAGCACCTTCTTCAATAGCAACTTGGAAATCATTAGACATCCCCATGGATAAGTGGTGTATTGGTTGATTAAAAATAGCTTTTTGATTCAATTCATCACGAAGTTGTCTTAATCCTCGAAATACGTCCCTACTATTCTCTGTATTTTCATCTAATGGTGCCATCGTCATCAGGCCACATATATTCAAGTGACGATATGCAAGTAATGACTGACAAAATTCAGCACATTGCTCAGGCGCTATGCCTTGCTTTGCAGCTTCTCCAGATACATTTACTTGAACAAAACAATTGACTGTGATGTCTAACTGAGCTGCTCTTTTTTCAATAGCATCAGCAAGAGAGATGCGATCTAATGAGTGAATATAATCAAATTTACCTACTACATCTTTTGCTTTATTAGATTGAAGATGACCAATAAAATGCCAAGTTCCTCTATCTGCTAACTGTTCCCATTTGGATTTCGCGTCCTGCCAGCGACTTTCTCCAATATGTAACATATGATGATCTAATACAGATTTTGTTGTTTCAAGTGATGCATACTTTGTTACTGCAATCATGTTGACGTCATCTATTTGACGATTACTGCGTTTACAAGCTTCTATCATCATTTGTTCTACTTCACTTTTTTTGTCTGCTATACTCAACCTGTAAACATCCTCTCTCCTTGCAAACCAATCCAACTCATCATTCTACCTGTTACATTGTTTTGTCGATAAGAGAAAAATAAATCAGATCGACATAATGTACACCAAGATGACGTTTCGATGTTATTCGGTAAAATACCTACTTTCATCATAATCTGTCGGTTCATTTCTTTCAAGTTTATATGATATTTTCCTGATAATTGTTCTTTTATGATTTCATTTTGGATTAATTTTTCATCAGTACACGTTAGCTTTATTTGCTCACAGACTTCTTTTCCTACTTCATAACAACATCCACCAATGGAAGGTCCAATTGCAGCGACACATTCACTAGCATCTGTTCCAAAATGTTCATTCATGGTGTTAACTGTGTTTTGTGCTATGTTTAGACATGTTCCTTTCCATCCAGCATGAGCAAGTCCGACAACTTTATGTACAGGATCAATAATAAATAAAGGAACACAGTCCGCATAAAATGAAGCCAACAACACATTAGGTACATTGGTGACAATAGCATCTACCCCAGCTATTACATCATGTAAGCTATCTTTTCCACTTCCTCTATTGTGCTCATTTACAACAGCGACTTGATTGCCATGTACTTGCTCTGCACAGGTGAAATACGAGAAAGGAAAACGAAGTTGTTCTGCAACCTTGACCCTATTCATCACTACATCTTCCTGCATATCACCAACGTGTAGTCCACAATTCAAACTTTCATAATTTCCTGTACTACTACCTCCGTGACGTGTTGTAAAACCTACAGTTAACCATGAAAATTGTGACATCCATTTTTGTAAAAACAATAACTGTAGTCCATTATCATGATGTGAAATTGGGAAAGGCTCCATATAAACACCTCAAAAAAGATTTATAGCTCAAATTATATCATAATTTATCTGTTATCGTTTTGTTTTGCAATGATCTCCCTATTGATGAATTATTTTATCGTATCATTAAGCATCTTTATATGGGGAACCCTGATAATATTCACTTTTTATTTCACTTTCTTCGTTGGAACGATACATGCGTGAATCCTCTAGTTTAACCAGTACAACATCCATCCCAATTTTAATAATATTGGTCCAAGGAATAATAACTTCTGTTCCATTTCCGAACATGCCAAAAAATTTACCCTGTGTTGGAACAACGATAGCATCAATTTTACCTCTACGCAAATCCAATTCTAAATCATTAATCTGTCCTAATTTTTTTCCATCCACGATATTAATGACATCTTTTGTTTGAAAATCAGAAATTTTCATGAGAACTCACCACGTCTGTTTTTTTTCATATACGATATCGTTTATCATATACACTTACTTTAATATATGTAGGAATGGGATAAAATGTCCCTTAAAATATCAACAGATGCGGAGACATATAAGATGAAGAAATAATGGAACCGAAGTTTACGCCTCAGGTGCCAGGCGTAAAGAGTGTGATATTGAAATTTCTCCATCTTATGAATAGCGGTAATAAGTTGGTTTAACAATCCAACTTATTATAAGATGAAGAAATAATCTAATACAAGTTTACGCCTCAGGTGCCAGGCGTAAAAAGTGTGATGTAGAGATTTCTTCATCTTATGCATAGTGGTAATAAGTTGGTTTAACAATCCAACTTAATATAAGATGAAGAAATGTGAAACACAGTTTACGCCTCAGGTGCCAGGCGTAAAGAGTGTGATGTAGAGATTTCTTCATCTTATGCATAGTGGTAATAAGTTGGTTTAACAATCCAACTTATATATTAAAAAAAGGTTCGAAGTAGTGACACATTCGAACCTTCAACCATTATATTTTATACTTTCACGTGTTTTTGCATTTGATGGATAGCTGCTTTTTCCAGCCTAGATACTTGGGCCTGAGATATTCCAATTTCGTCCGCTACTTCCATCTGCGTCTTTCCTTCGAAAAATCGTTTGGATAAGATCATTTTCTCTCTGCCATTCAGTTTATTCATCGCTTCACGAATGGCTATTTCTTCAATCCATGTCAAGTCTTGCTCTTTATCATCGCTGATTTGATCCATGACGAATATAGGATCTCCGCCATCATGGTAAATCGGTTCAAATAAGGATACAGGATCTTGAATAGCATCCAAAGCAAATACAATGTCTTCCTTCGGAATGTTAAGCTCTTCCGCTATTTCATAAATAGTAGGTTCCCTTGATTTATTATTGGTAATGGAATCCCTAACTTGAAGTGCTTTATAGGCAATGTCTCTTAAAGAGCGAGATACACGTATGGGATTATTATCCCTTAGATACCTGCGAATTTCACCTATAATCATAGGAACAGCATACGTTGAAAATCTAACATTTTGACTTAGATCAAAGTTGTCGATGGCTTTCATTAAACCGATACAACCAACTTGAAATAAGTCATCCACAAATTCACCTCGATTGTTAAATCGTTGTATGACGCTAAGTACTAATCTTAAGTTTCCATTGATTAACTTTTCTCTTGCCGACTTTTCATTATGTTGTTGTAATTGTACAAACAATTCCCTCATCTCAGCATTTTTAAGCACAGGCAGCTTTGAGGTATCAACTCCACAGATCTCCACTTTATTTCGAGCCAATGTGATAACCTCCTAAGGAGAAACAGTTAATGGTAAGTATCCCCTAGGCAGATTTTTTTATTCTATGTAGGTGGAATTAATTGTTTATGACAACTCATCACTTTTTAAACCATTTTATTAAATTCTTTTCTAAGTCGTTTTATAATTCTTTTCTCTAATCTAGAAATGTACGATTGAGAAATTCCTAACATATCTGCAACATCTTTTTGTGTTTTTTCTTCTCCACCCCTTAGGCCAAATCTCAATTCCATAATTAATTTTTCCCTATCAGATAATTTTGTTAGTGCTTTGACTAATAATTTACGATCTACTTCTTCTTCAATATTTCGATAAATAATATCACTTTCAGTCCCTAACACATCAGAGAGCAACAGTTCATTACCGTCCCAATCAATATTCAATGGCTCATCAAATGACACTTCGGTTCTAATTTTGTTGTTTCTCCTCAAATACATTAATATTTCATTTTCAATACACCTAGAAGCATATGTCGCTAATTTTATTTTTTTCTCAGGATCAAACGTGTTAACCGCTTTTATTAACCCAATCGTTCCGATAGATACTAGATCCTCGATATTAATACCTGAGTTTTCAAATTTTCGTGCAATGTATACTACTAATCGAAGGTTTCGCTCTATAAGCATCGCTCGAATAGCCGAATCTCCAGAAGATAGTTTGCCAAGTAGATGTTCCTCTTCTTCACGTGTAAGTGGAGGTGGTAATGCCTCGCTTCCCCCAATATAATAAATCTCTTCACTTTTGATTCCCAGTTTAATTAAAATGCGATAATAATGAATGCGAAATGTCATTTTCAATTTCCAAAGCATACAGTACCCCCTGATTATGATAACTTCTCTTCATTTTTTTCACTTATACTATTTCTTGATCCATCATATCGGGATGTATAATGGCCTGATAGGAACGATCATTGCTTAGCTGCTCACCTTTTAAACCAATAAGTACATTTGAGATTTCGATATCTTTCCTGATATCATCCTCTATATGAATCACCACCTTCTCCGGTTTAATGACGATCATGAATTGTGTGCCATGATGAATTCCCCTATAAGGTACAAGTCGTAATATTTGTTGAAGATCTGGCTCTAAATGTTCCATTTGCATCCATTCATCACCGGGATTACTTTTCATCCCTTCTAGAAATGAGGTAGGAAAAATAGATTGAAAAAGAAATGCTTCCGCTATCATGACTGGTGTTTTTGTTATAGGGTCAAATAATCTATTCCCAGTATCCAGTAATCCTCTGCATGTTATTTTATCGTTGTAAACATGCAGACTCATCGTATAAGAAAGATCGCTAACATGTTGTATCTTTTTAGAAGCCGTACTATGAGAAGTAAATAGTTTTAAGACAACAAATAAAACGATGCAGACAAATATAAATCCAAGCTGGAAATGAACGGTGAAGCCACCAGAGGATGTGTATAACAAGCCGTTGATGACATCATGTTGACTGTAAAGAAAAAAATAAACGCCAAATATTCCGCCTGCTGCAACAAAATTAACGATATAAAATGCGATGAACAATCGTATGAATATAATGAACTGCTGAAAACCAAATGCGATCCAACACATGAAAATGGAAAAAATCATCTTAATAAAGAAAGTGAATAAAAATGAAAGCTGTGGCACAAACATCATTACAACATAGGCGGCACCAAATGCAGCTGCTGCAAACAGTCTCCATGGCTTCACCTTTTTCTTTTGTATCCATGCTGTAGTTTGTAAAGTGAGCGTATTGATGAGGAGATTTAGTATAAAAATAATATCAACATAAACAATCATAATGACAACACACCCATTGTTTTGCGTTGAAGTTAGTATATATAAGTTATATTCAAAAGTCTGTCTAAACTTGCTTACTGTTTCCTATTTTTTTGTCGATACTAAAAAAGCCTTTTTGACAATAAAATTATCGTCAAAAAGGCTTTTACATTATGTGTGAAAAATGCTTACGTCTCAGTTGCCAGACGTAAGGGTATGTTGTTGTTTCAACTTATTCAATATTATTTTTTTTGTTTCTTAAGAATGTTGGGATATCGAGTTGATCACTTTGTTGTGATGCTCCAAAAGGTCTTAAGTTAGCTGCTTGACTATCATTTTGCATGCTAGCACCTCTGCGTAAAGGTGGGTTACTTTCTGCACTAGCTTTCTGCTCGAACCCAGTTGCTATAACGGTTACCTTAATCGCATCTTTCATTTCATCATCAATGATTGCACCGAATATCATATTTACATTTGGATCGGATGCTGAAGTCACCATTTCAACTGCTTCATTAACTTCAAATAAACTCAAGTTTGATCCACCAGTAATATTCATGATAACACCGCGAGCACCTTCAATAGATGTTTCAAGCAATGGACTATTAATTGCTTTCTTGGCTGCCTCAGCCGCTCTGTTTTCTCCAGTTCCTTCACCGATTCCCATTAATGCAGAACCACGTTCTGACATAATTGTTTTTACATCTGCAAAGTCAAGGTTGATAAGCCCTGGTACAGCGATAAGATCAGAAATACCTTGTACAGCTTGACGCAATACGTTATCTGCTTCTCTAAACGCTTCCACCATCGGAGTTTTCTTATCCACAATTTCTAATAGTCGATCATTTGGAATAATAATGAGTGTATCTACTTTTTCCTTTAACGCCGCAATACCTTCTTCAGCTTGAGAGCTTCTTTTTCTTCCCTCAAATGTGAAAGGTCTTGTCACCACACCTACAGTAAGTGCTCCGCTTTCTTTCGCAATTTCAGCAATGACACTTGCCGCTCCAGTTCCTGTACCGCCACCCATACCAGCAGTAACGAATACCATATCAGAACCAGCTAAAGATTCCATAATTTGTTCTCTTGATTCTTCAGCAGCTTTTTTACCTATGTCAGGGTTCGCTCCTGCACCTAAACCACGTGTTAATTTTTCACCTATTTGTAGCTTAATCCCTGATTTTGCATAGTCTAAAGCTTGAATGTCAGTATTAACAGTAATAAATTCAACACCTTGTACTCCGAAATCAATCATTCGATTGACAGCGTTACTTCCTCCACCACCAACACCAATAACTTTAATTTGGGCTAGTTGATTTTGTTCAACTTCAAACTCAAGCATACCTTTGTCCTCCTATCTGTCTACTTCCAATTGATCCAAGAGTATTAAAAAAACACCATATGATCTCATGTCTTATGTTCTCTAGTCTAAATAAATTCTTTGAAAAAATCTTTCACTCTTTGTATCACGTTCTTTTTCGCTGGTTTTGAAGCTTGATTTGTTACCGTACTGCTTTGATTATTGCTATTCCATTTGTAATAGTTAGTGGAATGCAGTATAATTCCTACTCCATTTGTATAAGATGCATCACGCACACCAATAAAGTCAGGCTCTGCTATTCGGACTGGCATATTTAATGTTTCTTCTGCTACATTAATCATACCTGGCATCAGTACTGCCCCGCCTGTCAAGACGTATCCTCCAGCAGGTTCCTTCCCTTTTAAACGACGTACTTCGTTATGAATGAGTTGAAAAATCTCCTGCACTCTTGGCTCAATAATATGTGCAAGTTCTAATTGATTAAATTCTTTTTCTTCATGGTTGCCAATACGATTGGCACTAAATGTGGTATTCTCATCTGCTTGATCGATTAATGCACAACCATATTTTAACTTTATTTTTTCAGCGATTTCTTTTTCCGTTCTTAGCCCAATAGAAATATCATTGGTGATAAAATCTCCACCAATAGGCAAAGTAGTAGTAAAAGTCAAATTGTCTTGTTCAAAAATAGCAATAGTAGTTGCACCGGCACCTATATCCACAAGTACAGTTCCTAGTATCTTTTCATCTTTCGATAAAGCAAGCTGACTTGATGCCAAAGAAGTTAGGACAAGACCAGAAATATGCAGGTCAGACTTCTCCACACAACGAATGAGGTTATGTACGGGAGTTTTAGAACCAGTAATAATGGTAGCTTCGACTTCTAATCTAACACCAATCATGCCTCTCGGATCATGAATATCGTCAAGTCCATCTACCAAATATTGTTTAGGTACGATTCCAATGATTTCTCTTTCAGGTGGTAATGCGATGACTTTTGCGGCTTGCAATACGCGTTCCACATCTTCATCACCTATTTCTCGATCTTCATTAGAAACAGCCACTACTCCATGACTAGCCTGAAGTGCAATATGATTTCCTGATATACCAACATAAACATCAGAAATTTGGATTCCAACCATTCGTTCAGCATGATCAATAGCCTTACGAATGGATTGCACAGTTTGATCTATGTCAACGATTGCTCCTTTACGAATTCCAATAGAATCTGATGATCCTACTCCTATAATATTAACGGCACCATTATTCAACTCACCGATAATAGCCCTGACTTTGGATGTACCAATGTCTAAACTTACAATGATGTCACCGTTGCTCAACCTTTGGCACCTCCTGATTAATAGTAACAACCTTAGTCATTTGTAAATATTCAACACAATTTATTATTTTTCCTCTTTTTTCTACAAAAAATTAAATGTAAACTTTAAGAAAATGATGTTTCAATATAAAAAAGGATATTTTATCCCGTAACTATTATTCTATCATCACTGAAATATATTTAATAGTCCAATTTTTATAAAATATTTATATTTTTTGAAATTAACCTGCTTCCTCATTTTCCGAAGTAAAAGGGCGATGTGTTTGCGCTTCTAACAAAATAATCTGACCTGTTAAAATATTTTTTTCATTTATAAGATAAGAAACCTTATCAAATAATGTATCGATTCCATCTTGTAGAAACTGTGTCGTCGTGATCACTTCAAAATTAGAGCGTGTATACAGTTTTATTTTATCTGGATATATACTACTACCATGCAGCGGAACAATCTCTGAAATATCATTCAAATGATATTCAGGGATCTCATTCAAAACGTTACACAGTTCGCTCTTTCTTTTGTTAAGCTCCCATTGTTGTACTACTGGTAAATGCAGTATAGGTGTAAATTTACTATATGTATCTAGTGTTTGCTCAGTAAAATCTTCACTTAAATTTTCCACATTCCAACCAGACAGTATAGGAACGTTTAGCATTCTATCTAATTCACTGGGGTCAAATGCTTGTCCATTGGATAATATCATTTGCAGCTCGCCGAGTGCATTATACTGGTAAGCGACTGGCTTGCTTTCTTCTAACGTGATCATGATTTTACCAGGAAATTTTTTCTTTATGGACACCCCTTCAACCGTTCGTAGTTGCTTCAATTCATAAATAACTTGTGCTTCATCTAAAAAGAAATATGAGTCTCCTTCATAAAAAGGTATTTTTTCTTCAATATCCACTGAAGGTGTTATTTGAACCCCATCAATTTGAATGTTAGTTATTTTTGCGAGAGAGGACTGAAAGAATAACACAATTAATAATATGAAAAAAAATACAAACAATAATAAAATCAATTTACGATTTGTTTTGCTCTGTTTTGTTTGTTCTTTTATGACAGGTATTTTCCTATTATTATGCACCAGGGTCCACCATCCTCATAAAACAATTTCCCATGACTCCCACCAGTGAGTCATGGAAAACATTGCAATTTATTGATTGACCACAGCCGATGTTGACAACCTCTTTACTACAGCACCTAATTGATTAAAATAATGTTCAATGCCGTCATATCCACGATCAATATGATGAATATCATGAATGATTGTAGTTCCTTTTGCCGCAAGTGCAGCGATAATCAATGCTGCTCCAGCACGTAGATCCGTAGCATACACGGTGCTGCCTTTTAAATGTTTTACTCCGTTAATATAGGCAATTTTATCAGCAACTTTAATATCAGCACCCATTTCTACTAGTTGTTCTACATGTTTAAATCTACCGTCAAAAACCGTTTCCTTCAACATACTTGTTCCATCTGAAAGTGCTAACAACACCATGATTTGGGCTTGCAAATCAGTAGGAAAAGCAGGATATGGCATCGTCACAATTTGCTCTAATGGCTTTAAACGAAGTGATGAACTAACTCTAATTATATCACCGTCGACCTCAATTTGAGAACCGCATCTTCTTAATACATGTATCAATGCACTAAGGTGAGATGGATTAACATTTTTGAGTGTTATGTTGCCTTGTGTTACTGCAGCAGCAATCATTAACGTCCCTGTTACGATACGATCTGGAATAACAGTATAGTCTTGTTTGTTCAACTGCTTTATCCCATGAATCTTAATCGTATCCGTGCCAGCTCCAGTAATATCTGCTCCCATAATATTTAAATAATTTTGCAAGTCTTCAATTTCTGGTTCTCTGGCAGCATTATAAATGGTTGTTGTTCCTTCTGCTAAAACTGCGGCCATCATAATATTTTCAGTAGCGCCTACACTTGGATAATCCAACTTAATCGGGGCACCTACTAACTTATCGACAGTACATACTATCGTGTTATCACATTCACTCACGGTTGCACCTAATGCTTCTAATCCTCTTAGATGCAAATCAATTTTTCTTTGTCCTATCGCACATCCACCAGGCTGGTAGAATTGAACTTTTCCCATCCTTGCGAGCAAAGGGCCCATAAGAAAAATAGACGACCTCATTTGTTGCATTAACGTCTTTGAAATATGATGAGAGTGAATGCCTTCACTATCTAATACGATAGTTTCATCCAAATGTTCCACTCTACACCCTAATTCTCGTAAAATATTTACCATCACTTTTATATCAAGTAAATGAGGTACATTGTGTATATAATGTTTGCCACGTACGAGTAAACTAGCTGCTAAAATCGGTAAAGCTGCATTTTTTGCTCCATGTATCGTAGTCGTTCCAGTGAGTTTGCGTCCTCCTTCGATGATTAATTTCTCCAATGTCTCACCTCCGATGTCAACTTTCTCCAATAAACAATACTTCACGCACAAGCTCAATCCCGAATTTTTCTCTGACGACGTTTTGAATATGTTGTATTAAAGAAAGTACATCTTCAGCTTTTGCATCTCCATGGTTAACGATGAAATTTGCATGTTTTTGAGAAATTTCTGCATCTCCACTACGAAGTCCTTTAAGTCCAGCTTCCTCTATTAATTTCGCTGCGTAGTTATTTTCTGGATTACGAAATACACTTCCTCCGCTTGGAAGCTGTAGTGGCTGTGTTTGTAAACGTCGTTCTTTATTTCCATTCATTTGTTTCATAATTTCATCGCGATTTCCTTTTTTCAGTGCAAAAGTAGCATCCGTTACAATGCTGTTTTTTCCCTGTAAAATTGAATATCGGTAATTGAATTTAAAATCATTAGCATTCATTTGAACAATATCGCCAGTTTCCGATACGATATTAGCTTGTAAAAGAACACGTGATACATCTGAACCAAGTGCTCCAGCATTCATACATACTGCTCCACCAACTGATCCTGGTATTCCTCCTGCAAATTCCAATCCTGTATACCCTTGTTTCGCAGCCATAACAGAAAGTTTAATAAAAGAATAAGCAGCACCTACATGAACCGTATTTTCTCCAAATGTAATATGTTCAAATTCGCTACCTAATTTTATTACTGCACCACGAACACCTTTGTCGGATACCAAAACATTTGAGCCTCTTCCAATTTGAATCCAAGGGATGCTATTTTTATGCAATATTGTTATAGCTTTCTGTAATTGTTTCATATTGTGAGGAACGAGGAACAAATCCACTTTCCCACCTATTTTCCACGTCGTGTGTTCCGATAAATACACGTCCTGAGAAACATCTCCAACTTCATCCCATTGTATTTGGTTTATCATCGTTTGCATCGAAACAGCTCCTCCTTGTAAATTGTCCAACAAAAGTGAACCTTCCTCAGTCAAAGCTGAAAACAAGTCATCCCATACTTAAAACTGTTGGTGAATTGCGCGTTCATGTTGTATATTATGTAATGACATAAAAGTGTGTTACAAACGCCTAAACAGGTTCAAACATATATTGAAGTGAACTATTTACTATATCTCGTCACATTAATTAAAATTCCAACAGCTGTTAACAATACAGTCAACGACGACCCACCCGCACTGATAAAGGGTAGCGTTATGCCTGTAACTGGCATTAAACCGATGACAACACTAATATTGATAACAACCTGCACGGCGATAATAGATATGATACCCGTCGCCAAAAAGCTTCCAAATGCATCAGGAGCTGTGATAGCGGCTCTTAATCCTCGCCAAATAAGCAATAAAAATAATAATAACACGAATGATCCTCCAAGAAAACCTAGTTCCTCGGCCAGGATCGAAAAAATAAAATCAGTTTGAGGTTCAGGTACATAGCTATGCTTTTGCCTACTCATCCCTATGCCTAAACCAAGTAGCTGACCAGGTCCAATCGCATAGAGGGATTGAATAGATTGGTAGCCTGCACCCAGTGGATCGGCCCATGGATCAAGAAAAGCAGTGATACGCTTTAATCGATATGGAGCTGCAATGATTAAAGCAGTCAACCCTACCAATCCCACAGCTGCAAAACCAAACAAGTGCTTTAATCTCATTCCAGCTGTAAAAATAACGATTAAAGCGGCTCCTACTAGCACCGCTCCTGTGCCAAGATCAGGCTGTAGCATAATGAGAGCAAATGCAACCCCAACAATAAGTAAAGGGGGCATTAATCCTTTGAAAAAATAAGTGATGCTTTCCTGTTTTTCTGATAACATTTTTGCTAAAAAGATAACGATTCCTAGTTTCATAAATTCTGAAGGCTGAACCCCAAAAGAGCCTATTCCTAACCAACTTCTAGCGCCTCCACGAACATCTCCAATACCAGGAATTAAAACAATCACTAAAAGTGCAAAGCAACCAATTAAGATGATATTGGCATACTTCTTCCATGTCCAATAATCTATTTTCATCATGACATACATTGCAATTAATCCTAGCACAGCAAAAATAAGTTGCTTTTTCAAGTAAAAGAAACGATCTCCGTAATCATAAAAAGCATTCGCCGCACTAGCACTATAAACCATTACAATTCCAATTAACAATAATAACAGCGTACATAGTATTAGCAGTATATCTGGAGCGCTCCGACTTTTAACCATTTTAAACACCTCGATCCGCATTCTTGTCAGGAGGAGTCAAAATGGGACTGGCATCCCCCTTTAATTTAAGGTATGCACGACCTGTTTAAAAATGCGTCCTCGCTCTTCAAAAGACGTATACATATCCCAACTTGCACATGCAGGGGATAACAATACCGTATCTCCTTGTTCTGACATGGTGACTGCGGCTGTTATAGCTTCATTCATTGCCTCTTCATCATTAACATTGTTAACAACTTTAATATGCGGTATCCCTGCTTTTATGGCAATCTGTTCTAAATGTGTACGACTTTCACCTAATAACACAACGCCTTTAACTTTCGAGGTCAACAAGGGTAAAAGTTCGGAGTAATCTCCCCCACGATGCATTCCACCTGCTATCAAAATAATGTTTCCATCAAATGAAGAGATGGCCATGGAAGCCGCAAGCGGGTTGGTTGCTTTCGAATCATTATAAAAAGTGATATCTTGTACTTGCTTTACATATTCCAAGCGATGTTCTATGCCTTTAAAATGCTGCAATACTGTACTTATAGCTTGAAGATCTACTCCAGCAGCGATGGCAATAGCGGATGCCGCAAGGGCATTCTCTACGTTATGAGCACCAATCATCTTCAGTTTAGAAAGCGGTAGTATTTCTTCCACACTTCCTGTTTTATGACATGCATAAACAATACGGCTTTGTTCAATATATACGCCGTATTTTAAATGTTGTTTCGCCGAAAACCACAAAATTTGGGCTTTTGTATTATTTACTACTTTTTTGCAAAAATCATCATCTTTATTTAATACTGCAATATCATCTTCTGTTTGTTGAGAAAACAATTTAGCTTTAGCATGTTGATAATCTTCCATCGTTTTATGATAATCCAAATGGGCTTCAAAAAGATTTAAGCAACAGGCAATTTTAGGATGAAATGATGTAATGCCTTTTAACTGAAAGCTGCTTAGTTCTGCCACAATCCACTGATCTTTCTTTACTTGTTGAACAATTTGTGAAAGCGGCTTCCCAATGTTTCCTGCGACCACAGGTTTTTTATTGCTTGCTTCCATCATTTGCCCCACTAATGTCGTGGTTGTCGTTTTACCATTGGAACCTGTAATACCTATGATAGGCGCTTTCGTCAACTGATAAGCTACTTCTACTTCTGTAACCACTTCAATGCCAAGTTGCATCGCTTTTTGGATAGGCTGAATATGATAAGGTACGCCTGGATTTTTTACGACAAGCGCAACGTCCGGGCTGATTAAGTCTTCTGGATGATGCCCTGTTATGATTTCTATATCCTTAGGCAGCTCTAACTCTCTCTCGCTCTGTTTATTTTTATCATTCACAATCACATGTGCATGAAATTGATGAAACAGAAGAGCCACGGCCTGTCCACTTTTGGCAAGACCAATGACCACAATTTTTTTTCCTTTATAATGACTGGGATGTTTCATTGTTTATTACAACCCTTCGTGTATAAATAATCCTAATGCCGCGAATATAAGTCCTACTAACCAAAAAACAACGACAATTTTCCACTCCGACCATCCCGTTAACTCAAAATGATGGTGAATAGGGCTCATCTTAAACACTCTTTTCCCTCTTGTTTTAAAAGATGCCACTTGAATGATGACAGATAACACTTCAACAATGAAAACAATACCAATAAGGAAAAGTAATATTTCTGTTTTTGTTAAGATGGCAACAGCAGCTAATCCACCACCGATGCCTAAAGACCCTGTATCGCCCATAAATACTTTTGCAGGATGTGCATTATATACAAGAAACCCTAGTACCGCTCCAATCATCGCAGCGGAGAAAAAGGCAACTTCTTCATTCATCAGCATCACGGCAATGATAGAATAAGCACCAAACGCAATCGCACTTGTCCCAGAAAGCAATCCGTCCAGACCGTCCGTAAAATTAACGGCATTTGAAATACCTAGCATAAGTAAAATAACAAACACATAATAAAACCACTGTAAATCAAAGGCAATGTTGATGATGGGTATAGAAATTTCGGTGCTGTGTCCAATGGTATACAGCAAATAACAAACGATAATGGAAATCAGTAATTGACCGAACAACTTTTGTTTTGCTGTTAAACCTAAAGAGCGCTTAAATACAATTTTTATATAATCATCCAAAAATCCGACGAAACCATAGCCTACAGCAGCAATAATAAGAATATAAAATTGCACGTTTTGTTCCGGTGCAAAACGGTAATAAGCAACGGTCAATGCCAAAATAATAATGATGCCACCCATCGTTGGTGTACCTTGCTTTTTCAAATGCGCTTGTGGTCCATCATCTCTAATTTGCTGTCCAAATTTCATGCGACGAAGGACGGGGATGAATATAGGTCCTAAAATAGCGGATAGCACAAATGATAATAGTATCGTGAATAAAATTGAAGTCAGTTCCATCCCTTACCCCCCCAGTCTACTTTACTTTTAAATGATATACTACTTCTTCCAAAAACATACCTCTTGAACCTTTAAATAGAATAAGATCATCTTGATTGACAAGCTCTATAAGATGATGACTTAAGGCTATTTTATCTTGATAAACAAAAATTCTTTCTTTAGCTATTACTTTCTCTGCACCTTCTGCAATATGTTTACCTAGCTCTCCATACACAAACAAATAATCCAATCGCTGACCATCTATGGACTCCCCAATTTCGCGGTGTAAGGAAACTTCCTTTTCACCAAGCTCGAGCATATCTGCTAAAACCGCAATTCTACGACAGTAGGAACTGGAGTCCTCTAATAATTTTAATGCAGCTTTTAATGATGTCGGACTAGCATTATAACAATCATTTAAGATCGTACACCCTTTTATCCCTTTTTCTTTTTCTAATCTCATGCCCGTAATTTTTACTCTTGCTAGTGCTTCTTTTATCATTTCCTGATCGATATCAAGTAGCTTTCCAACCGTCATCGCATGCAGGGCATTCCATACATTATGCTTCCCAAGCAAGGGAACGTATATTTGCTCATCAGGCAGCTGGTTGTGTTTAAAGGTAATACCGTCATGCTCATATTCCATATGTGTTGGATAAACATCACTGTCCTCATCCATTCCAACTTGAATAGTATGCCTACGATGTAAATCATCTAAGTTTAATTCATTCAACACTTTACTCACACCAGAATCCAACTGAGGATATATAAGCGTCCCATTGTCTCTCAATCCTACCAAAATCTCAAATTTGGCTCTGGCTATCTCTTCTCGGCTGCCTAATTGCATTAAATGAGCGTCGCCTATATTTGTGATAACAGCAATATCTGGTTGAGCAAGAGTGGAAAGAAGTTCAATCTCCCCTCGATGATTCATTCCCATTTCCACGACAGCAACTTCCGTCTCTTCATCCATCTGAAGTAAAGTTAACGGAAGACCAATATGATTGTTTAGATTCCCTTTTGTCTTACATACATTATATTTCATGGATAAAATTGCAGCAATCATATCCTTTGTTGTCGTTTTACCATTACTTCCTGTCACCCCAACGACTACAACATTGCGTTGTTCGCGATAACGTCTAGCAAGCAGTTGCAACGCTTGTAGTGTATCTTTCACCACGATAACAGGGTTATGTTCAGGAGGCGTTCCTCTATCTTCCTGCCATAAAGAAATGAGGGCACCTTCCGCATGAGCAATGTCAACATATCGATGACCGTCAAACTTTTCGCCGATTAACGGGACAAAAAGTTCATTTTGATTTACTTTCCTAGAATCTGTCGTCACTCCAAACACCACGTTAGAAAGTAAATGTGCATCACCACAGAACGTGCCTTCCACCATTTGAATGATTTGTTCTACTTTTAATTTCATTTGTTTAATAAGCTCCTTAACGCCTCTCTTGCCACCAATTTATCGTCAAAATCATTGCGAACGCCCTTGATTTCCTGATAAGTCTCATGACCTTTTCCTGCGATTAATATTACATCGTTTTTGCCTGCCTTTTCAATGGCTTTTTCTATAGCCGCCCTTCTGTCGACAATGAGCTCATAATTTTGGGATGGAAATTGCACCTCGTTGAGCCCTTCTTCAATGTCTTGTAAAATGAGGTCAGGATCTTCACTCCTCGGGTTATCTGATGTAACGAAAATAACATCGCTATATTTCGCAGCTACTTTCCCCATAATCGCACGCTTTGTTCTATCCCGATCACCACCACAGCCAAAAACACAATATGTTTTTCCTTTGACGAATTGAGATACGGTTTTCAATGCATTTTCTAAACTATCTGGAGTATGTGAGTAGTCCACAATGACGGAAAAATCTTGATCTTCATCGATCATTTCAAATCTGCCGTTCACTCCATCTATTTTTTCCAATACTTCTTTAATATCTCCAAGTTTGATCCCTTCCAGTAAACAAGCGGTAATGACTGCTAATACATTGTATACACTAAATTTGCCTAACATTTTTATGTTAAGATCCATATCGCCAGCAAATGATTGCATGTGGAAGGTAGTTTCTTTCCCTGTTACATGAATATTCGTTGCGCGTACGTCTGCATGTTGATCAATACCATACGTGACGATTTGCGCTGACGTTACTTTTGCCATATGAGCAGATGCAGGATCATCAGCATTGAGGACTGCAAATTGTTTTGCATCATCTTGCTCAAATGTATTACCTAATCTTGAAAACAACAATGATTTGGCATCGCGATACTCTTCCATACTTCGATGAAAATCTAAATGGTCTTGTGTCAAATTTGTGAAAATAGCGGTACGAAACTTAATTCCATTGACCCTACCAAAGGTAAGTGCGTGACTCGAAACTTCCATTATACAATATTGTGTATCTAAATGCCGCATCTCTCTAAAGTTTTTCTGTATGGCTAGAGACTCTTGTGTTGTATTTTTTACTTCATGGTATGCATTGCCTATTTTCATGTTTATTGTTCCCATTAAGCCTGTTTCAAAGCCTTTTTCTCTCAGCACATGTTCCATTAAAGTCGTAATCGTTGTTTTTCCATTCGTTCCTGTTACGCCTATGACTTTCATTTCATGAGATGGAAACCCATAATACAGATTAGCTATGATGGCCATTGCAATTGTTGTATCCCGAACAATAAGCTGTGGTATGTTAATATCCAATTCGTGATCTACAACAATAGCAGCAGCTCCCTTATTAATTGCTGTAGCTGCAAAGTGATGTCCATCTACTTGATTTCCTCTAATACAAATAAACAAGTCACCTTTTTGTATTTTTCTAGAATCGTGTTGTATCCCAGTAAACTGCACGCTGGGACCTCTTAGTTTAGACGTAACAATATATTCATGTAATTGATTAAGTTCCATTCTTATTGCCCCTTTATAACGTAAAACTCTGGTTTTACGATTTTTTAATCATGTGCATGATCATGTTCTTCCTCTATATGATTAGACAAATATACTTTGATGGATGAACCTCGTTGTACTTTCGTCCCAGGCTTTGGTGCCTGATTAATAATTGTACTTCCCACTCCGTAAGTAGAAAGGGTAAAATTAGAAGACAACATCTCATATATTTCTTGTTTTGACCTACCCATTAAATCTGGTACTTCTACTAGCGGTGTGTCCCCGTAAATATACTTCTTTTCAATTTGCTCTTGTCTTGGCTCTACACCCATATAAGGTAAAGTGTCTTGCAATATATTTTGAACGATTGGAGCTGCAATTAGCCCTCCAAATTGTAACCCTTTTGGATTATCTACTGCTATGTATATGACAATCTGTGGATCATCAGCAGGTGCAAAACCAACGAAAGATACAATGTGTTCGGTAGGTGAGTATCTTCCATTCACTACTTTTTGTGCTGTTCCCGTTTTGCCACCCACGCGATAACCGTCTACAAAAGCATTTCGACCGGTTCCTTCTGCGACAACATGTTCCAGTGTATCTCTCACTTCACTAGAAGTTTCCTCAGAAATCACTTCACGTATTAACTTTTTATCTATTTCCTCTACGACTTTCCCTGTCTCAGGATGAATCCAAGCGTCCGCAATCTGTGGCTGATATAGTTTACCACCGTTAATCGCAGCCGATACCGCAGCAATTTGTTGTATAGGCGTAACGGATACACCTTGCCCAAAAGAAGTGGTGGCAAGTTCAACTGGACCCACATTTTCTAAATTGAAGAGAATACCGTTCTCTTCTCCTTTCATATCGATCCCTGTCTTTTTTCCAAAACCAAAGTTTTGAATGTATTCAAATAAACTTTCTTTTCCGAGTCGTTGACCTAAGACAACAAATCCAGGGTTACATGAATTTTGCACGACTTCCAGAAACGTCTGACTACCATGACCTCCCCGCTTCCAACAACGAGGTCTCGCACCAGCTACTTCGATATAACCTGGGTCAAAAAATGTTTCTGTTTTCAGGTTCACTTTTTGTTCTTCGATGGCAGCTGCAATGGTAATAATTTTAAATGTAGACCCTGGCTCATAAGTCATCCAAATCGGTAAATTGCGGTTAATGACTTCGATATCATATTCCTGATACTGACTAGGCTCATAATCAGGACGAGAGGCCATAGCAAGGATTTCCCCATTATTAGGATCCATGGCAATGGCTAATACGTGATCAGGACGATGGGTTATCATCGCCTCATCCAGTTCTCTTTCTACGATCGTTTGTATATGCTTATCGAGTGTTAGTCGTAAATTCAATCCATCTCTAGGTTCCGTATATTGCTGTGATGAACCAGGCATTTCTTTTCCTCTTGCATCGGATAAAAAAGAGACGCTTCCAGATGAACCTTGTAAAAATTCATCATAATATAACTCTAGTCCTGTCAGACCCTGATTGTCAATACCTGTGAAGCCTAGGACATGAGAGGCTAAATTTGTATACGGATAATACCGCTGATTATCTTCTGCAACAGTAACACCGGATAAATTTAATTCTTTAATTTCATTCGCCTTTTCTAACGTTATTTTTCTACCTTCTGGCTGCAACTTAACAATGAGTTGTCTTTTTGTGATCATTTGAAGCAGCTTCTCTTCGTTCATATTTAATATGAAGGCTAGTTGTTTTGCAGTAGAAGGAGCATCCTTAATTTGAGCAGGAACAACCATAACGGTTGGTGAACTAACGTTGTAAGCTAGTGGAATGCCATTACGATCAAGGATTTCACCTCTACTCGCAGTAAAAGGTATATTTTTACGCCATGAATCTTCTGCTTTATTGGCAAGATCTTGCCCTGTCCATAATTGAATGTATCCTAACCTAAATATCATTGCTAAAAACATGACTGTTACACCAACGATAACGATAAAAATCCTTTTTCGCATTGTTACATTAGCTACCTTCATTTTGACACTCCTCCCCCATCTGAATGATTGCAACGTCTTATTTATATCAACGTATTCAATGGGGGTACAAGTTAGAACAAGCAGTTCTTAAAGACTATTCGTTTTCATCTTGCTCTATGTCTGTACTTTCTTCACCGTTTTCTTCGTCCACCTGATCCACGTCTTCTGGAATAGGCATATCATGTGGTTTAAGCTGCAACAATAATTGCGTATCTTGATTTACATCAGAAGTGATACTCTGGTTATATACGTATCCTTCCCCGTCTATTTTAACCTCAATACCTAAGATTGTGCTTAACTCTAATGCATCTCTTAATGATTTTCCTGTAAAATCTGGCACAAAGTCAGACTGTGTAATCAAATATACTGTTTGCTTTGCTATCAACTGTGTTTGAGGCTGAGGAGATTGTGACAACACTTTGTTTCCATTTCCTATAAATTCAACATTCAGTCCTGCGATTTCTATTTCGTTTTTTGCTGCGTAGGCATCTAATTCTTGCACATCTGGCACTAAAATCGTCTGACTTGTTTCTGTATCACTCACCTCTTGTTGAATATCTTCCTGCTGTTCAAATTCTAAATATTGAAGACTACGCTGCATAATTTCTTTGAATACAGGGCCAACCACTGCACCACCGCGGCGGTAATCTCCTTGGATATCTGGTTCATCTGCAATAACTAGCACTGCAATTTGAGGATCGTCAACGGGTGCATAGCCAATGAAGGATATAACATAAGCACCTTCCTTGTACTCCCCACCAACAACTTTATTGGCTGTTCCTGTCTTTCCTGCAATACGATATCCTTCAATGTATGCCATTCTTCCCGTACCGACTTCTTGATCTGATACGACGCCTTCCAAATAACTACCTACTTCTTGTGCTGTTTCTTCTGAGATGACCGTTCTTACTTCTTCTGGATCAAAACTTTCAATCACTTCATTCGTCTCTGAATCTATAATATCTTTTACAATATACGGCTTCATTAATTTCCCACCATTGGCTATAGCTGAAATGGCAGCAATTTGCTGGATAGGTGTAACGGTTACCCTTCCTTGTCCGTATGTTGCAGTAGCTATTTCTGTAGCAATATTATCTCTAAAGCTAATGGCTCCAGTAATCTCACCTTTTAAACCAATATTGGTCCTGTCTCCAAAACCGAAGTTTGTAATGTACTGTCTGAATTTCTCTGCTCCAAGTTGTTCATAACCTAATTTAACAAAACCTACGTTAGTAGAACGCTTTACACCTTCTAAATAACTTATTTCGCCCCAACCTACATAGTTATGATCGTGCAATCTTCTATTCCCAACTAGTATAGAACCCGACATAAATGTTTCGTTCGGATTAAATATTCCTTCTTCAACGGCGGCAGCTAACGTAACAATTTTGAAAGTAGATCCAGGCTCGTATTGTGACATGATAGCATGGTTGTTATAATTATCGATGTTCCAATATTCAGTAGGATCAAAGGTTGGGTAATTGGCCATTCCAAGCACTTCTAGCGTATGCGGATTCACAGCGATAGCAGTCATGCTTTGTGGACTATAGGCGTAAAACGATTGTTCCATCGCCTCTTGTAAAATAGATTGGATGTTTTCGTCAATCGTCAACCGTACGGATTGACCGTGCTCAGGAGGAGTATATTCTAGTCTTCGATCTGGAAGTTCAATACCAGATCTATCTTTCCTATAGCTGATGGAACCAGGTACACCTTTTAAAATATCATCAAATTGTTCTTCTATTCCTAGACCAGGGTTGTCATATTTGTCGTAATATCCTATTACATGTGCTGCAAGTTCTTGCTTTGGATAATAACGCTTTGTTTCTTCAATAAAAGCTACTCCTTCTGTTATGCCGCGCATAGCCAATTCTGTTTCAATCTCTTCCTTCACTTCTTTGTCTATTTTTTTCCCTTTCATCCCTATCTCTTGATGTTGAACATATTTTCCATTCACCATTTTCGTTACGTACCCATGCAAGGTTACTCTTCCTTGAGGTGTATATTCCAACTTATCTGCTAATAGAGCTGTAATCTCATTTGCTCTGCCAGATTTATTAATTTTGTCTGGGTTAATAACCACCGTAAATCCGGTCAAATCTGCAGCTAAAATTTGATCGTTTCTATCATAAATGGTACCTCTATCCGGCTTCAAAATATTACTAGTTTCCCAATTTATTCTCGCTTTTTCCATTAATTCATCAGCCTGAATGACTTGCAGCCAATATAATTTGCTAATTAATGCAATAAAAAGGAGGGTAATAAACCCTCCTAGCAACAATGAACGCACTTTTACTTTTTTTAACATCGCCACTCACTCCATCTATTCATTGCTAACTGCTCCATCTTCATTTGCGTTGTTTACGGAGGCTAATATACTTTCATTATTATTTACCATTAATTGTTCTACTTCATCATACATGTAGATCATTCCTTTTGACTCCGCAAGCATAATCATAGACTGAGGCGCTAGCATTTGTTGCGTCTCTATTTTTAACGTTGCTGATTCTTTCTTTAACTGTTCAATCTCTTGTTGCATTTGTTGCATCGATAAATTCAGTTGATAGATTTCATTGTATTTCCAAACAACTGAACCAGCGATAGCACAGCATAAAACAACAACGAGCAAATATAAAAGTTTCTCCCGTATAGGCAGTCCATGTTTTCTAGTAATGGTCGTTTTGGTCTCACGGTATTTTACTTTAGGTTCTTCTTTTTTCAAAGCTAAATTCCCATCATAATAAGCTGGCACTTTCACCACTCCTTCCTGCTGTTATTTTCAATCTTCATTGCTATACGGTTATATTTTTTCTGCAACCCTCAATTTCGCAGATCTTGCCCGAGGGTTATCTGTAAGTTCTTGTTCGCTTGGTAGTATAGGTTTTCTTTTTATATGTTTTAACACTGCATTTTTCTGACAAGTACATACAGGAAAATCCGGAGGACAAGTACACCGTTCAACAAATTTTGCAATGGACTGCTTGCAAATTCTATCTTCCAATGAATGGAAAGTAATAACGCTAATTCTTCCCCCTGGAGCTAAACACGTAATCGCTTGTTCTATTGCAGATTCGAAAACGCCTAATTCGTCATTCACTGCAATACGTAAAGCCTGAAATGTACGTTTGGCAGGATGTGGTCCTGTTCTCCTTGCCGCAGCAGGAATTGAATTTTTTATAATGTCAACTAGTTGTAGTGTAGTTTCAATGGCTTGCTGTTCTCGATGCGAAATGATTTGACGTGCTATCTTTCTTGAAAATTTTTCTTCGCCGTATTTAAAAATGATGTTGGCCAACTCTTTCTCTGACCAGTTATTTACGATGTCATATGCCGACAGACTTTGACTTCGATCCATTCTCATATCGAGTGAAGCATCATGCTGATAACTAAATCCTCTTTCTGCCTCGTCTAGCTGTGGAGACGATACACCTAGATCAAATAAACAACCATCCACTTGTGGAACTCCATTTTGTTTTGGTATATAGGGCAATTCAAGCAACACCTGCTCTAATGCACTAAAATTTGTTTTAATCAATTTCACTTTCTCTTTATATGGTTGTAATTTTTGCTGTGCATGGGCAAGTGCGGTCTCATCTTGGTCTAAACCAATCAGTAAGCCTTCTTCACTTAGCTGAGATGCAATCAGTTCACTATGTCCAGCTCCGCCCAAAGTACAGTCAATATAAATTCCGTTAGGTTTTATGTTTAATCCAGCAACTGCTTCTTCTTTTAACACTGTAATGTGATGAAACAAAGATAATCCCCCTATTTTTAAAAAACTATATGCGTGATGTGTAATTTCCAAAGATGTTAGTCCATTTTTCCATTGCATCTTAGCAAAATGCTAAGCTACGATGGGGAGACTTTACCATCATATCGATGTCTGTTCAGGTTCACTGCATGCAATACAAAGCAAAGTTAAAAATCAAAATCCACCAGTTTTTCAGCAATTTCATTAAATGATGTTTCTGATTGTTGTGCGTAATCATTCCAAATCTCTTTACTCCACACTTCCACACGATTTGAAACACCAATAACAACTGCATTACTTTGTATCGTTCCATGTTCTCTTAGATTATTCGGTATATTTACTCTTCCCTGTTTATCTAATTCGCATTCTGTAGCACCTGAAAAGAAGAAACGTGTAAAAGCTCTTGCATCAGATTTCATTAATGGAAGTTGTTTTAATTTTTGTTCTAGTAGTTTCCATTCTTCGTTTGGATATATGAATAAACATTGATCAAGTCCGCGAGTCATAACGAACGTAGATCCAAGGGTATCCCTAAATTTTGCAGGAATAATCATTCTGCCTTTGTCATCCACACTATGATGATATTCCCCCATAAACATTTTGGTCTCCCCCAATTCTACCACTTTGACCCACTATTCACCACTTAATCATTAATTTAATTCTATATAAAAAAAAAAATTCCTGCAAGTGCAGAAATTTTTTTTATTTTTTTTTAATAAATATATGATAAAGAAATAATGAAATTATAGTTTACGCCTCAGCAGTAAAGGGGGTGATGTGGTGATTTCTGCCTCTTATGATTAGCGGTATATTTTAATGTTTTAACAAAGTTAAAGTAACATTAAGAATGAGACCAGCTATCTAAATATGCTTGTTGTTCTCCTGTTAACGAATCAATACCGATTCCTAATGACTGTAATTTTATTCTAGCTACTTTTTCATCAATTTCATACGGAACAGAAATTACTTTTGAACCTAATTGTTTAGCATTTTCATTGGCATATTGCAGTGACAATGCTTGCAGAGCAAATGTCATATCCATAATTTCAGCAGGATGACCATCTCCAGCAGCTAAGTTCACCAATCTACCTTCCGCGAGCAAATATATTTTTCTTCCATCTTGAAGTTCATACTCTTCTATATTGTGTCTCACTGTTTTTTTGTGCTTGGAAAGAGCATCTAGTTCATCTTTGTTTACTTCAATATCAAAATGTCCTGCATTACTTAAAATGGCACCATCTTTCATTACCTCGTAATGCTCACCTCGAATGACATCACGATTGCCCGTTACAGTGACAAAGTAATCTCCCACTTTAGCTGCTTCCGCCATTGGCATCACTTCAAAACCATCCATATACGCTTCTATTGCTTTGATGCCATCAATTTCAGCCACGACAACTTTAGCACCAAGGCCTTTTGCACGCATGGCCACACCTTTACCACACCAACCGTAACCAATAACAACGACTGTTTTTCCTGCTACGACTAGATTGGTGGTGCGATTAATACCATCCCAAACAGACTGTCCCGTACCATAACGATTATCAAACAAATATTTACAGTAAGCGTCGTTAACGGCAACCATTGGGAATGACAATTTACCTTCTTTTTCTAATGCTTTCAAGCGAAGAATTCCCGTTGTTGTTTCTTCCGCTCCTCCGCGAACGTTTTCAAGCAAATCTTGTCTATCCGAATGTAATATGCTTACTAGATCTCCACCATCATCAATGATAAGATCAGGTTTAGTTTCTAATGTATTTAGTAGATGTTGCTCATATTCTTTAGGATCAGGATTGTATTTGGCGAATACTCTTATACCATCTTCCACTAGTGCTGCACACACATCATCTTGTGTAGATAAAGGGTTAGATCCAGTAATCGTAACTTCTGCTCCACCTGCATGAATTACCTTTGCTAAATAAGCTGTTTTAGCTTCTAAATGAAGAGAAATAGCAACTTTCAAACCCTTAAATGGAAGGTCCTTCTCAAATTGTGTTACTATACTATTTAGTACTGGCATATGCGCTTTTACCCACCCAATTTTCAAGTGTCCGTTATGCGCTAATGATGGATCTGCGATTATACTTTCATTCATTTGCAACTTACTCATTCTAATTCCTCCCTCTCATACATGAATCTCAACTCATCCATCCTTTAATATAAAATTTATAGCTTATGGATGATGACATGGATTTAAAAGATGTTTTATGTTTTACATTGCTTTACACATAAACAAGCTGATGCTGAAATGGTTTTTCTAGTTCATGTTCTATTAGCTGTTCCATCCAATCCATTCCATATTTATTAATATACTGAATCACATTATACACTCTTTCTTGCTTTGGATTGTCAACAGAAAGCTAGACAACTTTTTTAAGGTCAGCTAGTTTATATTGAACAGGGCTCATGTAGCCCAATGTTCCATGAATTCGAATATGATTATACCAGTGCACATAG
>NZ_QXJP01000008.1 GCF_004115085.1 Longirhabdus pacifica
GGTTATGGTATTCCAATTTATCACGACTTCACTTTGATTTGCATCCCATGTTGCATTTGTAATCTGTGGTTTTAAAGGATTTTGTGTTGTCCCTTGTGGTGTTGCAGTGGATTCGCTGGAAGCGCCACTCTCTCCCGCTGCATTTACAGCTGTTACAACGTAATAGTAGGTTGTTCCGTTGCTTACGCTTGTATCGGTGTAGGATGCTGCCGTCGTTGTTGCTATTTCTACGTAGCTTCCTCCTTGTGTTTCTGAACGCTTCACTTTATATGATGTCGCATCGTTTACACTGTTCCAATTTAGTTCTACTTCTCCGTCTCCAGCTACCGTTTGTAATCCTGTTGGGGCTTGTGGCTTCTGTTGCGGTGCTTGTGGTGTTGCAGTGGATTCGGTAGAAGTTCCACTCTCTCCCGCTGCATTTACAGCTGTTACAACGTAATAGTAGGTTGTTCCGTTGCTAACGCTTGTATCCTTGTAGGATGCTGCCGATGTTGCTGTTATTTCTACGTAGCTTCCTCCTTGTGTTGTTGCACGCTTCACTTTGTATGATGTTGCATCGTTTACACTGTTCCAGTTTAGTTCTACTTCTCCGTCACCAGCCATCGCTTGCAATCCTGTTGGCGCTTGTGGCTTCTGTTGCGGTGCTTGTGGTGTTGCAGTGGATTCGTTAGAAGCGCCACTCTCTCCCGCTGCATTTTCAGCTGTTACGACGTAATAGTAGGTTGTTCCGTTGCTAACGCTTGTATCCTTGTAGGATGCTGCCGATGTTGCTGTTATTTCTACGTAGCTTCCTCCTTGTGTTGTTGCACGCTTCACTTTGTATGATGTTGCATCGTTTACACTGTTCCAGTTTAGTTCTACTTCTCCGTCACCAGCCATCGCTTGCAATCCTGTTGGTGCTTGTGGTTTCTGCTGCGCTGATTGTGGTGTTGCAACAACTTCGTTAGAATTTGCACTCTCTTCTACTGCGTTCACTGCTGTAACGACGTAGTAATAAGTATCCCCAGCGGTTACAGCTATATCATCATAATAATCATACGTAGTTGTAGTTACTGTAGCATAACTTCCACCCTGCACATCGGATCTTTTTACGTTGTAATACGTTGCATTTGTTACCGTATTCCAATTTAATTTTACAGCCTCTATTTCACTTTGTGCATACAATACAGGGCTAACAAGTTGCTCTGAAGCTTGCATCACACGGGAACGTATTCCTTCCCCTTTTCCGTTATAAGCTGTGATCGTATAATAGTAGGTTGTGCCTGGATTTACACTTTGATCTTGGTATGTCAATTCCGTAAGTGTTTGTGCTACTAAAGTATACGGACCTTCCGGTTGCGTCGATCGCTTGATGGTGTAGCCTGTAGCACCTTGCACCGCATCCCAACTTAAATCCACTTGACCCGTTGTCATGGAAGCATTGACGTTCTGGGGCATGTCTGTAATTCCATTCAAATCCAAGGATTGTACTGTTTTTAAAAACTCTCTATTCGCGCTATAAGGATCATTTTTATAACCACCTACAATATAAAGAACACCGTCTTTTTCTGCCACACTGGAAGAAGTTCTAGGCTTTATATTGTGCGGCAATGTAATCCAACCTAATTCAGGATATGTAGTATCGTAAACCTGCAAAGAAAGAACCGGTTTGCTATTGATATCAGTGTCCATTACAGCATATATTTTTTTTCCAACTACTACTGCTTCAATATTTCCCCAGTTACCATTTAACATATCTTCTCCGATAACTGTCCAACCTTGGCTAGGATTTTGTGTATCAAACACTTCCATCGATTGTTTTGCATCTCCACCTATGACATAAATCTTTTTATCTACTACCGCTATTCCATGACTTGCTCTAACATAAGACATGGAATCAGCCATCTTCCATCCGTCTTGTTGATTGTTAGTATCCAACACTTCTACTGTTGCTGAACTACCGCCAGTCACATATATTTTATCATCTACTACGGCACTTTCTGCATGTATTCTACTTGTATTAAGCTGCTCCGATATCATCGTCCATTTATCTTGAACGGAGTCATATACTTCTACACTCTGTCTTGAATCTGGATCACTACCACTTGTTTTATTTCCACCCATACTATATATTTTATCCCCTACGACTGCAGTGGTATGGTTATATCTAGTTGTCTCCATACTATCTACTTGTATCCATGCAGATGGTGTGTTGCTGACATCCAATGCTTCTACTGTTCCACTAGCAAATGCAAACTTTCCATTAAAACCACCAACGGCGTACATATTATCGCCAACTATTTCTAAACTCAAACTTTTTCGTTCGTACTTTAGATCTTGTTCATTCTGTATAGTTTCAAATGCCGATCCTATAGGAGTCGGTGTGCTTGCCTCCACCTTTTGCATTGGAATAAAACCTACTAACATCGCTAATGTTAATATGATTGCAAACACTTTTTTCGATCCGTTATTCATCTTCTCATGCACCTCTCAGTTATTTAAAAATAAATAAAAACGTTTAATTTACAGCATGTCAGTAAAGCTACTTATCACAGTAATGTACTACTTTATTCTATAGTGTCTTCGCGTGTTTACATCGCTGGCAACGACGTACATCCCCTCTCTTCCACTTCACTACTTCTTAAATTTTCCTTTCATTTAATCAACTGTTTGTATTTTACTAGAGCTTTATTTTGTTCGCAATATTTAATTTTGCATTTTATTGTCACGTTTTTAGCTCCAATAGATAGTACAATACGGTTTTTATATTTCTATTTTTTACCAGAATGTTGCTTCCCTTGATATGACTGACTTCTAAGGTTATTAAACATAATTTTCAAATTTATTAAACCCAACTTTAAACTTTTCAAAATAAAAAAGTGACAAAATGATGAACGGCATGATTTCATCGCTTCTGCCACTTTCCCAACTACAATTTTATGTCTTACTGCTGTTATCTGTTACGATGACACAAAAGGATCACAAACTAAACTTTTTCAAACAGCATGAAAAAGTTGAAATTACGATCCTGCCCCGCGATATTTCCTTACACCAAAGTTCCAAATCAATATCCCCATTGTCAGAAATGCCAATCCGACAACTGGAGTTAAAAAGGAGAACAGTGTCGTTACTTCTTTATCTAAGAAGAATGCAGACGGATAAATGCCCACAAACGCAAATGGCAATATCCATGTTAAAACGAAACGAATGACTTTATTGTAAATGTTCACAGGATACCTGCCGTAGTTTTGAATATTCCACATCAGAGCGTGAATACCCGTTGGTGCATCAGAAAAAAACGAAAGTGCCGTGATCGAAATATAAATACCACCGTACACCATCACCGATCCCGCTACAAAGAGCAGTAATACAAACGGATCATACCACTGTAATGTCACATCGAGTTGCAGCCATGCATAACCCATAATGAGCATTCCCGTTAAAGAACCAAACAACGAAGAAGGGTTCATATTTTCCAACATTAATTGAACGAGATTATATGCTGGACGTGTTAATATGCGATCCATTTCACCTTTCACGATATAGCGCTCTGTAAAGTCCCATAAATTAAAAAATGTCATAAACACACCATATGGCAGCATGAAGTAACCGTAAATAAAAATAATTTCTTCTCTACTCCACCCGCCAAGGAAAGACGTATGCTGAAACACGACGATTATAAACAATAAATTCATCAGCTGAAACGCTAAGTTGGTCAGCACTTCAATGATAAAATCTGCTCGATACGTCATGCGAGTTTTCATGTATGTTTTCGTGTAATCCCAAAAAATAGTTGCATAATACACGGTATGCTAACCCCCTTGCACGAATAAACGCTGTCTAGATTTACGCCATATGAACACGATAGGTAAAATGAGTACGATAAACCACACCACTTGCGTCAGTAGTGCATCGTACACTTGCTGTCCCGTTACTCTACCTGTAAACACCGATGCAGGTAAGAAGGTAATCGCTTGAAAAGGCAGCCAGCGCAAGATTGATTCTGCCCACAAGGGAAAGAAACTGAGCGGAATAATAAGTCCTGAAAATAAATCCACAGCCACTCGCTTCATGCGCATCAGCCCTTCGTTATTTTCCACAAAGAAAGCAAACAAACCGACCATAATATTAATTTGCGAATTAATTAAGAAACTAAAAAATATCATCACCATGAAGATAGCCCATGTCATGACGTCCGTTGGTAATTGAATAGGGAATAAAAAGGTAATAATTATCATTCCTGGCGCAGAGAACAGCAACAGACGAAACAGCCCTTCTCCTAAGCCTTGCATCATCTTCACGATTAAATATTGATATGGACGGATCATTTGCACAGCTACGCTACCGTCCTTGATCTCATTCGCAATTTCACGATCTAAATTGTTAAAATAAAATGCTCTCGCCATCCACGATATCGCGATATAAGTCGTCATCTGCAATACGGTAAAGCCAGCGAGTGTGTCATTCCCTCCATATATCGCTTTCCATAAAAAATAATACGCACCAATGTTTAACGTATAAATAATAATGCCACTAAAATAATTGACGCGATACGCAAGCATCATCAAAAAGCGAATACGGATCATATCCACATAAGCACTAAGCATGATGGTTCTCTCCTGCCGTCTCCGCAGAACCTGATTTATAGATCTCCCGCACAATATCGTCTGTATTCGTCTCAATAATTTTCATGTCGTTAATATTTAACTCACTCACCACGCTGCGCATCACTTCTGAAACGTTTTCCTGCTCAAATGGAACCCACACTTTCGCTTCGTAAGGATGATCTTGCTGCCATTTTACTTCCATGCCTTGCGTCAACTGTTGCAATGTTTGCATGTTGACCGCTTCAGCAAAGTGAAACACAATTTCCTTCCCTTTGCCCCATCGCTGTTTTAATTGCTCTAGGTCACCATCATAAATGATTTTCCCTTCATCCAGCATGACGACACGCGAACATAACGCCTCAATGTCTTGTAAATCATGCGTCGTTAACAAGATCGTCGTTTCGTATTTTTTATTCATCTCTTTCAAAAATTGTCTAATTTCTGTTTTCACCACAATATCTAATCCGATCGTAGGTTCATCTAAAAATACGATAGATGGGTTGTGCAGTAACGATGCTGCCAGCTCACAACGCATCCGTTGCCCTAAACTTAATTTACGCACCGGTCGATGCAATACTTCTTGTAAATGTAGTCGTTCTACTAGTTCATCCATTCTCTTTTTAAAATCTTGCTCAGGTACTCGGTATACTTTTCGCAGCAATTGGAACGATTCAATCACAGCAATATCCCACCACAATTGACTCCGTTGGCCAAACACGACACCGATTTCCTTTACATATTTCTCCCGCTCTTGAAA
This sequence comes from Longirhabdus pacifica, assembly GCF_004115085.1. Lineage (GTDB taxonomy): Bacteria > Bacillota > Bacilli > Paenibacillales > DSM-105158 > Longirhabdus > Longirhabdus pacifica. The sequence goes on from NZ_QXJP01000008.1 coordinate 5,344, forward strand.
AGGAACGTAACCGTTTACGACCACCTTACCTGATGTAGGTACTAAAATGCCGGTCAGCATCTTAATCGTTGTCGATTTGCCGGCACCATTCTCCCCTATATAGCCGCAAATTTCCCCTTTTGGTATTTGGAAATTAATGTTTTCTACAGCAGTGACATGATTGTAACGACGTTTAAATAAGTCGCGAAAAGCGCCCTTCAACCCTTCTCTATTTTGTTGTACGCGAAATTCTTTGCGTAAATTTTCTACTTCGATTGCCAGCACTTTTTGTCCTCCCCTTACAAATTTATTTGAAATCATGATCTAGTTTCTATACAATATGGTAAGGTTGCACGCATAAAAATATTTTTTTATCCTATCCGATTATAACGGATTACGGTTTTTTTGACTATGTAGGAACGTGCACCATGTCAGCAACTTAGAGAAACATACTGTTAGAGAGGACATGCTAATGACATGAAAATAAACAAAAAGAAGTTTTTCAAACGAATGGTATCGTTAGTTTTTATTGTAGTTTTTGGCTTTGTCGCCTATTATGCGTATTCATTTTATGATTTTTATCAGACGATAACTGCGATTGAGGAAGATGTTACTGGAAATGAACAAAACAATGATAAGGAAGAGACATATATACCTCCAGAATGGGAGGGAAAGGAAAGAGTAAACATTTTATTATTGGGCGGCGACAATCGGAATGAGACGCAAGCTGCACGAACAGATACGATGATCGTTGCTTCCATTGATCCTGTAACGAATGAAATTATTTTAATGTCCGTATTACGAGATGCTTATATTCCTATTCCTGGCTACGGCTCTAACCGAGCGAATGCAGCCTATACCCTTGGTGGTGCGGAATTATCGATGAAAGCCATTAGCGAATGGCTAGACATCCCTATTCAATATTACGCCTCTGTCGACTTCGAGACTTTCGTCGGCTTAGTCGATGCGTTAGGTGGCATAGAATACGAAATAGAAAAAAACATGATGTATGATGTCAATTACGATGGAAAGTATAATCATCCAGAAGACATTTATTTAACGGCCGGTGTGCAAGAATTAGACGGTCAAAAAGCGCTGCAATACGTTCGATATCGCGGCGATATTGGAAGTGATTATACGAGAACAGAAAGACAGAGAAAGCTATTATCTGCGATTATGAAAGAAATGCAATCTGTGTCTAGCATTTTTAAAATACCTGACATCTTAAATGGTACAAAAGACTACATTCGTACGAATTTATCTGCAACAGACATGCTAAAATTAGGTTCCCTTGCACTTGAATTAAATACGAGCGAAATAAAATCTGTGCAGTTACCACCGCTAGAGTTATTGAACGAAACGACGATCGGGGGCGCGAGTGTCATTACGGTTTCTCCAACTGCCATCAAAGATTTTGTACAAGAACAGTTTGAACCTCCTGTTCCAGAACAAACGGAAGATGACATGCAAAATGACGAGCAAGAAGGTAATACCACAGAGTAACCATCACTTGCATAGTGAAGGTACGTTACATTTTTATATATAATCAATACCCATTCAACCATGATCATCATATTAATAACAAGATAGGTGTGTGACACATGCAACGGAAAAGATCAGAACAATTACATGAACAAGCTTTAGAACATATCGTAGGAGGGGTAAACAGTCCTTCTCGCTCTTTTCGCGCAGTAGGCGGCGGTGCTCCGGTATACATGAAGCGAGCGGAAGGTGCGTACTTCTATGACGAAGATGATAACCGCTATATTGATTACTTAGCAGCTTATGGACCGATTATTACTGGACATGCTCATCCGCATGTTACAGCAGCCATTTGCAAAGCTGCCGAAAACGGTACATTGTATGGTACGCCAACCGTACTAGAAAATAAATTTGCTGCCATGTTAAAAGAAGCGATACCATCGATGGATAAAGTCCGCTTTGTTAATTCTGGTACGGAAGCCGTGATGACAACGATTCGTGTCGCTCGTGCTTATACAGGTAGAAGCAAAGTCATTAAGTTTGCTGGATGTTACCACGGCCATTCTGACTTAGTGCTTGTCGCAGCAGGATCAGGACCATCTACGTTAGGTATTCCAGATAGCGCAGGCATTCCGCCTACCATTGCACAGGAAATCATCACGGTACCGTTCAATGACATCGATGCATTGCGTTCTGCATTAGAACGATGGGGTGACGAAATTGCAGCCGTGATGATCGAGCCGATTGTCGGTAATTTCGGCATGGTTGTGCCAGAGCCAGGATTTTTAGAGCAGTTATGTGAAGTGACGAGGCAGCATGGAGCACTTGTCATCTATGATGAAGTCATCAGTGCATTTCGCTTTCACTATGGATCTGCGCAGACTTTCTCCTATTTCCCTGACCATAAAGCGATAGAACCTGATCTTACGGCGCTAGGTAAAATCATCGGTGGTGGACTTCCCATTGGTGCTTATGGAGGTAAAAAAGAAATTATGGAGCAAGTCGCACCGCTGGGTCCTGCGTATCAAGCAGGGACGATGGCTGGTAACCCCGCTTCCATCTCTGCGGGCATTGCTTGTTTGGAAGTATTGCAGCAGGAAGGAACGTATGAAAAGTTAGGAAAATTAGGTGCGATGCTGGAACAAGGCATTGTAGAAGCTTCTCATAAATATGGCATTCCGATGACTGTCAATCGAATTGTTGGCGCATTGTCTACACACTTCTGCGACCACCCTGTTACGAATTATGAGGAAGCACAAGATACAGATGGGGAGCAATTTGCAGCATTTTTCCGATACATGCTGCAGCAGGGCATTAACTTAGCACCATCCAAGTATGAAGCGTGGTTTATTACCACCGCCCATACGGAAGCAGATATTGAAAAAACGATTACGACAGTAGATTTTGCGCTAAGGCAAATGCTATCTTCTACGTAAACAAAATAGGAGTGGAGCTCATGCAATCACATAAGCTCCACTCTTTTCTCTTACTTATTTTTTAATCACTATACATTATTTTCTTGCATTTTTTATTTCTTCTAACTGCTGAAGAAATGTTAACTTGTGCATCTTATTATTTGTTTTTACATTTACGTACTCGTGTCCACATTGTTTGATATGCACACCTTCATCTTCATTTATTAAATAGTAATGCCCATTTAACCATCTAAGGTGTAACAATACCCTCTGTCCAATGGTGAACGGCGTGCTGCCCTCTACTTTATGTTCTTTTCCTCCATACTTTCCGCCCATTTGATGAACCGTTAGCATACCACATGGAATAGAACCATCATATACAACCTTCACGTTAATATCAAAATCTGTGTAAATAAGCGAAGTGTCTTTATCGTCTCCAAAAGTATGCTCACTACCATCTCCTGCAGACTCTACGATCCCTTCTACGATCACATCTGCATCACATATATACCCTTCATAGTTTGTCGTATAATGTGGTGTAATAACAGAATATTCTGTATCCACATCCAACGGAGCAGCCTGAAGTCCAGAAGAATACTTGCCATTTATTGCTTCAATATCTGGTTGCTGTGGCGTGGTTACCCTAACTTTATCTGCTGAAAATGTATTAGGGTACATAATGGTTTTATCTGGACCCTCGTCACTATGTTTTAACCCTAAGGCATGTCCAAATTCATGCGTAGCAATACCTTTTATGATTTCTTCCGTATATTTTTCTTGACTTGTATAAAAAGTGTTTAACTTTACCGTACATCCCGTAATCTCGCTACCTGAACTTGATCTTTGAGAAATACCATCCCATCCTGTTTCTCCTGCATTGACTTCTTTTGCTATGAAAACATCACTATCTCCTGAAGTCATCGTTACATTCGTTGCATTATTCCATCTTGATGCGGCTGCATTATAATATGTTGTGCCACTATCAATTTTAAACGTGATATCTTTAGAAGGCCAACTATAGGGCCATACTGGTGTAGGCATAACCATTCCCCCATCTCTAGTTTAACTTGATTTTAAATTTATACTGATCCCTAGTTACGATTAATGATGCATACAGTACTACCTTTTATTTCTATTAAAATCGTTTGAAGAAACGATAAACATTAAACTTGAATAAATCGAGCACCGTCGAATTTAACCCCGATACTATCCGTGCCATTCCCAAATTCCAGCGTGGTACGCTGACTAGTTAAGTCAGAAAGTACTAGTCCTTGCTGGATATTCGACTGTAAAAAGATTTGTACTTCTTCTAAAGGAGAGAACGTATCTACATCTTCGTTTAGTACCTTGACTGCATTAATTGGGGACTTCGGATAAGAAGCACCATTTACAGAAACATCTTGATATAAACCGAAAGTCAGATCACGACCAGACTGATTATATACACCGTACCCATCGGCTGGAATTACTGTCTCTGGGAAAGGACCTTTTCCTTTTCCAAAATTTTGTGTAAATCTACCACAACTAAACGTGTAACAATATTCAGATATAGCGTCTTTACTGGAATGTTTGGAAATAGTTGCTCCATTTTGTGTCGCAGAGGCTGAGGCATATACCCCATATTTATCCTCCCACGTTATTTCTGTTAATTCGAATGGATCAAAGGTAACCCATGCTAATGGAGAACCTTTTCCTGATTGTTTTATTAATACAACTTTTTGTTTTGCACAACAAATTCTTTCTAGATCTTTATCATCGAAAAATACGGATAACTTGTAATTTGGCATTCTCATGACCTCCAAAAAATTTAATATAATGACGTATAGTAGGATATAAATCACGTGCCTTTATCCCGAAACAAGTGACTCAACTACACTTTCAAACACTTGGTGGTAAAACAAAAATCAACTCCACCTTAGTTGATGTTGTTTTATTGTGTTTTCAAATATTAAGGAAAAAATAACTCTTTTTTACAACTAAAATAAATAAAAAAGGTTAATTATTACAAAAATAAAATATATAACAGGAAAATTAGACCATGCTCAACTCATCATTAAGCCCTTAATAAAACATAACAACATCTCAAAGTAAGATGTATGATGAAATTATTGATAGGAAATAACTAGCTTATGAAATGCATAGGATGAACAAAGCAGGACAGTACGACATAAGAAAAGCTTGCTAACAATAGCAAGCAATCATCATTATTATTTTATAATTCCATCTATTTAGGCTGATCTAATTGGAGAATGTATGCTATAAGTTCTGTTCGTATCGATTGCATTGCATCTTCTTTAGGAAGTCTAATATATTTAGATAAATACTGTATTTCTTCATCAAAGTAAGCGAGTATAATTTCAAGTGCTTTTTTGTCGCCTGTTTTAGCTTTTTCAAAATAACTTTCAATCATATGGTCTTCATTTGTATAGACTGCAAAATCTTTTTTTTCCATTTACTCACCGCCTGTTGAGATATATTTAATTCTGAAGCTATTTCTTTTTCTGTTGCTTGCTCATAAAACAGTCTAATTAAAATATATTTCCCACGATGTGAAGAGATGGATTCCAGCAATTCTTCTACATGTAGTTTTAAAACTAAATCATTTTCAAAGCCAGGTTGAGAAGTAAAATAATCTTGAAATAAAAAAGACTCCTTGTTTCGCTGTACACGAGAACGATACTGTAATTTCCACGCCGTTCTTCTTAAAAATATTCGACATTCTTCTATTTCTATCATATTAGATATTATTTTCCCCTCCCTTTCACGTCTCTACATAAATAGGTAGATTATGGTTCATAATTTACAACCAATTTAAGAAGAATGTAATATAAATTGTGCTTATAATAAAATATTTTTATTTTCTATTAAAATAAATATAATATGTATTAAAATGTTTACTTAATTAAAAACAGACAAAAATCGAGCAATTTATCAACTAATATAAAAGTATGTATCCTAAAATGCACAGAAAAACGATGATAATTGTCATTATACATCGTATTTTTACATGAGATAAATAGGGTTAATTGGAGAATTAAAGTGTATAGTGTATATATTTCATATTTCTTTGTTGTCTAATTTTGTTTCGATGTTATTCACTTTTTTATAGACTTCATTTACTAATTCTAATTTATCGGCAAATTTTATAATAACCTCATTAAACTCTTTTGATCTTTCATTATATTGCTTCGTAAACGTGTTTATTTCACTACGCATTTCTTGCAATTCTCTTCGATAAATATCCTCCCGGTGTGTATACGTTTTTAATGTCCAATAAAATAAACTTACAAACAGTACTGAAAACGGTCCATATAAAGAAAAGTAACCTAACATATCAAACTCTACATTCACGTTATTCACCTCTCCCGTTTTAATGTTAAAACCTCGGTCTGTACTATAAAGGCAATCAAACATCATTTCGTACAACTTATACCGTTATTCATTTGTAATATACTGTACTAACCTATATTTTTATGTAAATAAATAGAAGGTAAGATGGATAAGATCATAAAAAAACTGAAACCAAAGGGCTTCAGCTTTACAGCATCTATATATTTTTCTATAGATTCCAGCACTGCATTGACTGCATTGTGCGTCATCCATGGATAACTATATTTCGTATGTAGTCGTATACGATCTGTTGTTGCAGTTGCTTTCTTGCTTGGCGACTACTTCTTTTCTTCATCCTATTGCATAACAACCTTCAATGATTTCATACGTTGCTTCTATCCCGTGAGATGTAGTGTATAATGATTCGTATTGCGCTGTCATGCTTTTTAACAACGCTTTAGATAAATACGCTTGTTGAGAAGATGAATTGGCACTCGATGCTCCAATACGTTGGATGCTGCGCAGAAAGTCTAATACAGACTTAAAGTATTGTTTCTCTTCCCTTGTATGCAGGGCTAATTTTACCCCGTGATGTGCCGTCATGACTTCATCCCAATAGGGCAGGGATACAAACGGTTGTCCTCTTCGCTGTGCATTTCTTCCTTCTATCTGCTCTGCTACCTCGAAAGCGTGATGCATTTCATGAAACGTTCGCGGTCCAAACGTACTAAATGCAAACAAACCTTGATCTAAAAATTGATGAATATAGCGGCCTATCGTTTTCTTCGGTTCGTTAAACCATTGAAAAGATGCGTTGGAGATGATGAGGTCTACGTTATCATGGTGAGGATCTAAAGTACTCCATTGATTTTGAATAGACTCCATATGCTCCGCATCCTCACATATAAAATGAACACGCGCTCGTTGCGCTTTAGACAGGCTTGCTTGTGCTTGCTCTATCATATGAGAGGAAATATCGATTGCGGTGATGATAGCATGGGGAAAATACTGCAACAACTTCCTTGTTAAAAGCCCTGTTCCACTTCCGATCTCCAATATATGATGGATTTGCGTTGCATCCCTTTGGGATAACACGGTATGTACTAATCGCTGCGCCATCTGTTCTTGCAATGATGCATATTGTTCATACTGATATGCGTTTTTATCAAAATGAAGTCGAACTTGATGTTTATTCACTACCATAAATAAAACTCCTTATTTCATGAACCATCCTGTCATGATAAGAAATAAAAGGCACATGACCTGTATGTTCTAAGATGAGTTTATGCTTTTCATGTAACGACTGCGGCAATGCTTGCACAGGGCATACTGCATCTTCTATTCCATGAATCCAACGCAGAGGGAAATCAGGATGATGTTTTCTCCAAGCTTCCCATGCCGTGGTCAAATCCACTTGCATTAGATATTGTAGCCCACCTTCTAATGCTTGATGACACCAATCCGACGTTCTAAGTATTTCCTTATGATCCTGAGTAATGAGAGGCAAGTCATGTTTACTGAACATCAGCTTGGTGAAGGAGTCCCATACTGATTGGCGTTGTTCCAGCAACCGTTGCTGCATCACCTTCACCATACGCATCGGCCATCCGAGCGTTCGCTCTTTACTTATAAATTTTAATGAGCTAGAGATGATCATGACACGGTCTATGCGTTTATCGAGATGGTTATTTTGTTGGAATAACGTTTGCAGTGCAAGCATGCCCCCCATCGACCATCCGATTATTGTCACGTTAGACTCTGCTTGCTGTAACGCGCTATGTATTTTATGTTGAAATGCTGTTACATCGTTACAATCTTTAAAATCAACATGATGATGACGAATAGTGGGTAAATCTTTCTCCAATGCATGATAGATTAGCGGAGACATGCCCCAACCAGGGATCCAAATAATAGATTCCATGACTTCAAACTCCTTACTATATTGTTAGAAAAAATATCCCACCTATACAGGCGGGAAAGTGTCAGATCAAATCCATTGCTTTCGCTGTAGTAATGATCGTATCTACAGCCCATTGTAAATCTTCCCACTGGTGCACACTCATTAACGTGAATCTTATTCTCGCCTCTTGCTGCCGAACTGTAGGCGGTCTTATAGCAACCGCTGCTATCCCTTCTTCTTGCAATCGCTTTGCAAATTGTAATGTTTCCTCATTGCCACCTACAATAACAGGGATTATATGTGTCGTAGATGCTCCTATGTGTAATCCAGCATGTTGAAGTTGGTTGCGGAACCAACACGCTCGTTCTTGCAGCGCCTCTCTACGCCATTGCTCATCACGTAGTGTTTGCCATTGCTTTCTCAGCGTAACCATCCATTGCGGGGGCATCGCTGTCGTGTAAATAAAGCTGCGCGCATGATTGATAAGGTAATCCTTTAACACTTGGTCACCCGCAATATAGGCACCGTAACTACCAAATGCTTTGCTGAATGTACCCATATGAATTTCTACTTCGTTAGTCAAGCCAAGTTCATGAACTAGTCCTTCTCCTTGCTTTCCGTAAACACCACCACTGTGTGCTTCATCTATCATCAGCATCGCACCATATTTGTTTTTCAGTTCCACTAATGATGCTATGGGGGCCACGGTACCGTCCATACTAAAAATACTGTCTGAAATGATAAGTTTTTTCGCTTTCGCTGGAGCTTTCTCTAGTAGAGATTGCAAGTGATCTAGATCACCGTGCCGATAACGCTTCACTTCTGCTCGAGATAATATGCTCCCGTCTATGATACTCGCGTGATTTAATCGGTCACTAAAAATAATATCTCCACGTCCAACAATAGCACTGATGACACCGATGTTTGCCATATAGCCACTATTAAATATTAATGCACTTTCCGTCTGCTTATACGCTGCAAAATCTTGTTCAAATGTTTCGTATAGCAGAGAGTGTCCACTGATGAGCCTCGAAGCGGCTGCACCAATGGGAACATGTTGTTCTTGCCCTTTGTCAGGCGGTAATACTAGATTGGATGCACTAGATTGAATATGATTATAATCTTGATCCGCTATAGGAGCCAAACTTAAACCTAAATAGTCATTCGATGCTAGGTTCAGCATTTTTTGCTGGTTTCGCATGAGCCAACCATTTGGCAACAAGGTCGTTTCCGTTAGCGTCCGATATTGGGATTGTTGCTGCAAATCATCTAGTTTTCTGTGCATCCAGTCTAATGTCGACTTCTTAGTCTTACTCATAGGCAAGCACTCTTTTCCATCGTCATCATGCATGGTGTCCCACTATTACAATGCACAAACTTCAATTTCAAATCCCATATCTTCTATCATTTGATGGTCTTTTGATCCTTGCTGACCTTCCGTAGTAAGGTAATCACCGATAAAAATAGAGTTTGCCGCGTACAGTCCAAGTGGCTGTAGGGATCTTAGGTTCACTTCACGGCCACCTGAAATGCGAATTTCTTTCGATGGATTGATGAAGCGCATTAACGCCAACACTTTTAAACATTTCATCGGTGTAAGGTAGTTGTATTTTTCGAGTAACGTCCCTGGAATGGCGTTCAAGAAGTTAACAGGAATAGAATCTGCATCTAGCGCTTTTAATCCTTCTGCCATTTCAATGATTTCTTCGTCTTTTTCACCCATACCAACAATAATACCGGAGCAAGGGGACATACCCGCTGCTTTTGCGGTTTCTACTGTGTCTACACGGTCGTCGTACGTATGTGTCGTCGTAATGTTGCCATAGTTGGATTTACTGGTGTTGATGTTATGATTGTAACGATCGACACCTGCTTGTTTTAACCGTACTGCTTGTTCATCGGAAAGGATACCAAGGCACGCACAAATTTTTAACGGCATCGTATCTTTAATTTCGGTTACAGCATCGATGACTTGATCCACTTCTTTTGGCGTAGGGCCTCTTCCACTAGCAACGATACAATATGTACCTACTTTCATGTCCAGTGCTTTTTGTGCTCCTTTGAGGAGTTCATCTTTTTCTAGTAACGTATATTTTTCAATCGGTGCAGTGGAGTTGATCGATTGAGAACAATACCCACAGTCCTCTGGGCAAAGGCCACTTTTAGCGTTCAAGATCATGTTTAGTTTTACTTTCTTTTGATAGTAGTGCTGTCTGATTTTAAATGCTGCATTCATTAAAGGTAAAACTTGTTCGTCATCTGCTTGTAGTATGGATAGCCCCTCTTCTTTTGTAATGCTATCCCCTTGTAATACTTTGTCTGCTAGTTCGTTCCAATTTGTTATTGTTGTTTGCATGTGATTTCTCCTAACTGCTCGGAAAGTGTATTCGCTTCCTCCACTTGCTGGAAACCGCAAAAGTCGGGCGCGAATTCTCTTTCCTCGCCTTTGGTTGGGTTTGTGTGTTGCTCATGAGAAGTCGCTTCCTCCACTTGCTGGAAACCGCAAAAGTCGGGGCGCCACTTCTCTTTCCGCTACTTTCAGTTGGCTTTGGGTGTTGCTCACGGGAGGTGGCTTCCTCCACTTGCTGAGAACCGCAAAAGTCGGGGCCCCATTGCTTTTTCTGCCACTTATACTTCTTCTGCTTATAGTTCAAGCAGTTTAGGTTGGTTTTGTAGTGCTTTTATCCACTTGTTACGATGTAAGGTTTGGTCTTTTTCTTGTTTCATATGTGGCAAGATGCCGATTACTGGTACGTTTGCAAAGGTTTCTATCATGGTTTTGTTTTCTATGATTCTCTCTTCTTCTTGCGGTGTGGATTGGTTTAAGATGACGCCTAGTATAGGAATTTGCAATGTCTTTGCATGTTCTATGGAAAGTAATGTATGGTTTACAGTACCTAATCCCGCTCTAGCTACAATAATGATAGGTAATGACAGCGCTTGTATCAATGTGGACATGAGGTGCTGTTCTGTTATTGGTACAGCTAAGCCTCCTGCTCCTTCCACGATTAAATATTCAGAATTTTCACACCTATTTTTGCCTTCTTCTATTAATGACGAAAAATCAATTTCTCTTTTATCATGTTGTGCAGCGATCCATGGTGCTAATGGCTGACTAAACGTATATGTAGCAATATCCTTCTCCTCTTGCTCTGTTCCACTTCCCCATTTTAAACGATAGCTATCTGCATCTGGTGCTCCTACGGTCACGCCTGTTTGGACAGGCTTCCATACTTGCACTGGTTTATGCTGCTCTTTCCACATTCCTGCTAATGCCGCAGCTACTTCTGTTTTGCCTACTTCTGTATCTGTCGCAGTGATGAATATTTGTTTTGTATGCATGTTTTTGCCACCTTCTATTTCATATGTACAGTTGCAAAAAAAATGTTAACCAATTTTTCCATGTAAGGTTAACTATTCGCACTTTATATATTATCTTTTTTTTTATCTCTTGGCAATGCATAACTTTATGCTTATTCATTGAACGATACTACATAAGTTGAATGAACTTGTTCAGGCAACTTATTACCGCTAACATAAGATGGAGAGATTTCCACATTACAATCTTTACGCCTGGCTACTGAGGCGTAAACTGTATTTCATCATTTCTTCATCTTATATTAAGTTGAATGAACTTGTTCAGGCAACTTATTACCGCTAACATAAGATGGAGAAATTTCCACATTACAAACTTTACGCCTGGCTACTGAGGCGTAAACTGTATTTCATCATTTCTTCATCTTATATTAAGTTGAATGAACTTGTTCAGGCAACTTATTACCGCTAACATAAGATGGAGAAATTTCCACATTACAAACTTTACGCCTGGCTACTGAGGCGTAAACTGTATTTCATCATTTCTTCATCTTTTATAAACAAGTTTACAATATAAAAACAAAAAGCAGTTTGTCTCCTTTTCGAGACCCACTGCTTTTTAAAAATGGTTTACACTATAGCAATATAGATATCTACTATGGCATTTGCTGGATCTTGCGCGCGCTCATCGTATACTTCCATATCATACGTAAATGAGCGTTTTTCTGCTGATGTTTTTGACCAATTCCAAATTTCCTCCCACGCATTAGGAACTACTTCAGCTATTGGTCCTTTTTCTGTCGTAAATACGATATAGTTTTGCTTCGGAATATGCATCGTAAAATTTGTAAGAGGAAATCTACTACATTCCGTACTTATGGTGTAATTATAATGACCAAACTCCTCACTTTCGTAATCACTGTAGATCGCATATATTGGCTGTGATTGATTTCTTTGATTTTCGTTCGTATCTTGTGCATAAAATTGTTCCCATAGTTTTTGAATGTTTCCGTTTCCTTCAAATTCTCGTTGATTGTTTGTTCTTGTCATCATTCCACTTAGCATCATAGCATCTTTTTTAGCTTTTTTCATTTGAATCATGGTATCACCATCTCCTCATTCATTATCCATTACTTTTGTCTATATTATAGATGGGGATAGTGACAAAGGTTGTCATGATTAACTCTAAATATTTTGGCTAACTATTGAAAGCATGCAAACTAAATAATGCTTCAAATGTACAGGCATGCTCTGGTTAACATACATAACATATAACAGTTGGAGGTGATCTTAATGATAAGAAACAAAGTGGTTACTAGGAAAGTATACAATTTAAAAAGTGTACCTGTACCACCTGAAAAAAATTGTGTTGCAAGTAATTGTAATCATTGTCCATTTCCTACTTGCATATGTTTCTTTGGCGGCGTTTTATTTGTATGCGGACAATTGACAGGAACAACCGTTTCCAATGCAAATATTACTTTTAAGAAAACTAAAAATGGACTAATCGCCATATTAAAACCAAGTAAATATGTACAATATTCCATTTTAAATGCTTCTTCAAAAGGAAAATTAGAAGTAAAAACAATTAAATTCACTAATATTAAAAATAAAAATAAAAAAAGCGCGTTAATTCAGTCTTTAAATAACAACGGCATATTAACAAACAAAAGAATTTACTTCAGAAATACTAAACCAAACAAACCAAAAAAATGTCCGTGTCTGCGTTAAGCATTTTCACATTACTATTTTCACTCACTTTAAAAACTCAAAAAAACTAGAAAAGGTAGAAAGTAATTTACGTTACTTTCTACCTGCAAAGGTTTACTTATTAGGTGCGTTTCCTTGAGACGATGATAAATCGATGCTGGTAGTTTAAAATATACCCTTTCGCTAATCGTTCTTTCTCAGCTTCTAGTAGTTGTTGAAAGTTATTGCTTACAGTAAAATCAGGAAACTCCCATTGTATTACTTTAGCATAATAAATAAGTGCTTCTATCGTAAAAAACTTTTGGTAAGGATGATATTCATTGGCATAGATGATTTCAAAGTGTTCTTTCTGCAATTGTTGCGATGTGTTGTGTAGCTTCCATTCCTCATACTTAGGGATAAAGTGAGGAATAAGCATGTTTGATAAGCGTCTTCCGTTTTGACCGCCCACTTGTTGCGTAATGAATATTCCATTTGGTTTTAGAACCCTATGCACTTCCTTCGCATTGAAGAACTCATGTCGAGTAGCTTCATGTCACATGACAAGTAAGTTTCTATTATATTTTTATAGTCCCATGGAAGAGGCTCATTTTCCCAGCTATCTTTAATATGAGTAAAGTCCCATCCAGAAAAGGTTATCTTTTCGTGCTCTTCCCATTGTTTTAATAAATCCATTTCATCTTGCATTCGATATTTTTTTGTTGTCATACTCATCCATCCTCTACATATTTTTAATGATGGACGATGCAGTTCACAGATAGAATTTCATTATCTCGATACAGACTCTATCCTCCTGTTTAACTGCATCGAGTAGCTACCTCGTTTTCTCATCTTCCTTCCTCCTTCATACACTACTTCAGTATTAAACAACGTTAGCTCCTTATTTTTTCTCCTCTATTCCTTCCTTCTTTTCCATCCATTCTTCACGCAGCACACCCATGCGTATAGAGTCATAATATACGCCGTTATAGTATCTGCATTTTCTCATTCTACCTTCTAGTATCATTCCTACTTTTTCCGCTGCGTTCATCATGCGATGATTGCCAGACCATGTTGTTAATCCTACTCTCGCAATACGAGGGAAGCGTCGAAATATTTCCGTTACCCATAGCTGTAAAGCTTCTGTTCCATACCCTCCATTCCAATACGAAGGATCATAAATACCAATACCTACTTCCAACCATCTCGTAGGCTGATACTCCCAATAATACACAACAGAGCCTACGACCTTTTCATTGACTTCAATGACGTAACAATCTTCGTGCTCTATAGATGGCTTCATGCTCTCTATATAATCTTCTAACGGTTCATATTCTAGTTCAAAATACGGTGCATCCCACTTTTTCCACTCTGGATTTTCTTCTCCATATCTATAGTTCCACAATAAAGGGAGATCTTTTTCTTCTAATTTTCTTACTACAACGTTATCCCCAACTAATTTCTGCATGTCATCTCCCCTTCTATATGTTTATTTGTACATATTTCACATACTTTATGGATTCTACTATACATGACAATCAGATAAATTTCCATATGTTGTCATGTTATAAGTTATTTATGTTTGTGGAAAGCTAATATTCCTATAATTAATATCCCAAACGAAACCATTAACGACATGGCTTCATACACTGTCATCTGAACCTCCTCCTTTTTCGTTTTATGGTGTTGACCTTTTGTCGTGTTCATCGTCTTCCCCTTTACCTCCTAAATATGTGTAACGTTTATATGCTTAGTATTTCACGAAATAAAAATAATATGCAAACATTTGTTCTTACTGCTTGTCCTTTTTTTGTTTTTCTTCTATGCCTTTTTCGTATGTATACCTATGTATAACCTTCTTGATGTTGTATCACCCATAAGTCATCAACAACCAAGAAGGTTTCAAATTCTTCACGTTCTAAAACACGTTAGTACAATCTATTCTATTTTGTTTAGATGGAACAACCACAATTTTTCTTTTTTGGTCTTGTGTATACTTTAGATCGTTTATTTTGATGTATTTTTTTAAATGCAGCACTTGAGTCCGTACAATTCAAACAATCGCTGCGACATTGTCTACGACCTGACGAAAATAAGTTACATACATTTCTGCAAAACGTCACACATGCATTACTATTTAGGTTAGCTAAATAAACTGCACCAGGTGTTCCTCTTTTTACTGTCATCACTGCTGACCTCCTAACGAAGTAAATAAATTGTACAATGAAAGGTAGTGAGTATCATGGCTTACATGGCAAACATAGTTCATTATATGCCTATCGCCATGAATTGTTATGGGCTTTATAAACAAACTATTGATATACAGATTGCAAGTAGTATATTCTAAATGTACAACGATAAGCATACACAAAACATAAGAACCTTTATGAATATCTATCATCATAACGACTAAAAAAGGAGCCTTCTGGGGATGAACAGACAACTTTATGCTGCCCAATTAAGGGCTTTACTCAAAGAAATACCTTTAAAAGCGCAGCAACCATTTTTTGAAGATCTTGCGGAATTTTTCGATAAAGGCTTAAGAATGGGGAGAACAGAAGAACAGAGTATAGCCCTATTAGGTGATCCACTCCATATTGCAAACGACTTTATAGCAGAATACTATGTAAACAATCCACAGGAACCGGAACCAGCTCCCAAAAACGGCTCTCCTATTCTGTCGGTAATTGGCATAAGTTTTCTTAACCTTTTGCTCATCGCTCCCTTTATTGCTGGATTTTTTATTTTTATCGCTTTCTTTATCTTAGCAGGTGTATTTGTGCTTACACCACTGTTAACCGTAGGTGATGTCATATTAGATTTGTATTTCTTTTCGCTGACTTTTAATAATATCCATTGGCTAGAAATATTTTTGTCCGTTTTTTTGTGTGGTTTAGGTATACTCCTGTTTCCCCTGGTCATGAAATTCGGTCGAAAACTTATCAAGTGGGTTGCTGCATATATGAAACTCAATTTACGTATTGCTAAAAGTTTAATCAAGTAGTACAAAAAATCGATAACACATTTTTACTTTTTAACACGCGCAGCATCTGCACGTATACAAACATATTACAGCTTTCCTCCAAAGTAGATGTAGATCTAGGGGAAAGCTTTTTTTGTTGTTGGTAGTGAGAACGTTCAACCTAACCTAGACTAAAGTCTAGGTTAGACCTCTACTTTAAGCCAGTACAAAACAATGCCATAGTCCATACCACTTTAATAAATTTTAGATATAATAAGTATTGTACTTTCAACAAACAAGCCGTTTGAATCATCTGCTAAATGAAAATATTTACTGACAATCGTGAATTGAAAATATTATAATAACACCAATATACATTAAAAAGTGACTAAAACTATAGTAAGTATAGTGAAAGGAGGAGCATTCATGTTTACTTGCAACATATGCGCTCAACTTTTTGAAAGTAAAGCCGAACTTTTACATCATATAAAAAAGGCTCATCATCCTAACACAGTCACAAACCATATCGTACAACAGTTTCAATACTATTTTAAAAAAATAACATTCCCTTATTATGATCAAAATACGCCAAATAAAGAGAATAATGATGATCATACATATGTTACATACACAGAACAGCGCACGCAACATCACTATAATAAGACAGAAAAGAAACACAGCAATAACCAACATGTAAATCATCTATTTGCTGATACAAGGAAATTACCTCATGATATAAGCTCCGCTCACCACACCCAAGATAAAGTAGTTCCTGTCTATATCCTGCTTACTCATACAGGGACCGTGTTAGCGAATACGATTAAATCTATTACAAGAGCGCCTTATAGTCACGTGAGTATATCCTTTGATAGCTCACTTTCTGAAATGTACAGCTTCGGTAGGAAAAACCCATCCAACCCTTTTATCGGAGGGTTTGTGAAAGAAAGTATTCACGAGGGTATTTATTGCAAATATCAAGATACGATCCATTATTCGCTTTATGTCACGTTTGTATCAGAGCAACAAAAACGTAAGATGATTAATAAATTAAACTATTTCAAAGACAACAAACACAAATGGAAGTACAATTTTTACGGCTTATTTAAAAATTTAGCGGGGAAAGAAAGTGAAGAAAACAATGCTTATTTTTGTTCTCAATTTGTCAGTTTCATTCTGAATAGCTCTGGATCCAGCTACTTCAAACAACATCCAAGCTTAGTAAGACCTTTTGATTTCACAACAAACAAATACTTTACTCACATTGATAAAGGATTCATATGCCATTTTGATGGCCATAACATAAATACTAAAGTTCATCATATGCTGTACGATACTATATATGAAGATAGTGCCTACTCTTTTGCTTAACGAAGACGGCATAGGATGGCAAAAAGCGTAATACAACAAATTGGGAGTTGAGCATGACATGGAAGTCACTTTAAAAATGTATAAAGATCAATTGAAAACTTTACTTACTGACATTCCTTACAAAGAGCAACAACCTTTGTTCGATGATCTAAAGGATTTTTTCAATAAAGAACAACGATCAGGCAAATCAGAAACACAAATCTTACAACAACTAGCTGATCCTATGGTCGTTGCTAATGACTTCATAGCAGAGTACAAGTTAAACAAAACAGAGCAACCGAAAACAAGCAACATACAACCCATGCATACTGACACTATCCAAGCTGAACGTACTCATCGTGATAAACGATCCATTGGCTATATTTTTTGTATGATTGGATTGGTGTTTCTCCATCTTTTTCTTATTGCGCCGTTTGCAGCTGGCTTTTTGGGAGTGATCGCTTTTTTTATGGTGGCATGTGTGCTTATATTTAGTCCAATCTTGGCACTTATCGAGATCGTGATACAGTTATATGTATTTCAAAATCCTTTTGAAACAGCTAACAGCTTAAGTTTATTTACATCTATTTTTTTATGCGGGATCGGCATGTTATTATTTCCTGTAGCAAAATATGTTGGTAGCATGCTCAAACATGGAGTGCAGCGCTATATAGCATTTAACAGAAACCTGATTAAGGGAGGAAAGTAATGAAAAAAATAGCATTACTACTTATTATCGTCGGATTTGTAGGCATGGTTGTATCAGGTACGGCGGTGTTCTCCGATTCCAACGTTGCAGAAATAAATGAACAAAAAACAGTAACAGCAGAAGAAAGTAAAGACATACAAAACATTAACATTCAATCTTCTTCCATTCAGCATATTATACTAGAAGCCACGGACAGTGAAGAAATACAAGTATCACTAGAAGGAACGTTGAGCCAAAGCGAAAAGGAAAATATGGAGTTTGAAGTAGAATCCAAGCAAGACACATTGTATGTGAATGTCAGCACGACTCAAAATATATTATCTATTGTAAATATAGATGGTATTGGTAGCTTAATAAATGTAATCCAAAATAATGAACATCGCAGCACTCTACATATTACCATTCCAAACAAAGTATACGATGCGGTGGAGATTGATACCTACAGTACAGACATCGAGGTTCAACAAGTTCATAGTAATGATTTCATATCCCACACCAGTTCGGGAAATCAACATATCTCAGCTGTGCAAGCAGATGACCAGTTTGAAGTGAAATCATCAAGCGGAGATATAAAAATAAGCACTATTAATACAGAGGATATGCTAGTAAAGGCATCAAGTGGAAATATAACGGCGCAGGAAGTGGAAGGTGTCCAAATTCAACTCCACACATCAAGTGGTACTATATCACTAGAGCAAATGGACAGTAAGCAAATAGAACTGCATACCAGTAGCGGTGACATTGAAGCCGAAGATATTGTCGCAGAAGACATAACAACGAAAGTTACTTCAGGAGATATAGAAATTGAAAATAAAGCATTGAAAGGAAACATATACGCTAAAGCAACAAGCGGGGATGTGAATTTAACATTTGAAGATCCCATTGCTTCCATTACGTTAGATTATGACGGAAGTTCTGGCAGTATAGATCAGAACATAGATGGACTCACAAACGAAAAAAACGGAGATCATGCATTCTTTGGCACTAAAAATGATGGAGCATTTGAAGTTAAAGTTAGAACAACTTCGGGAGATTTTACTTTAGATAATTAATATTTAACCTGCTGAAGGATCTGCTAAAATTATAAAACCATATATGCATATGACTATCGCTGTAATGTGAAGCATGACGAACAACCTCCTTCTTGTGAAGGGGGTTGTTTTAATAAAACTTCCATGCTTCATTATAATATTGCATTAAGATGGGGTCATTGATCGTATTCGGTCTTAGCTTCAGCACGCTTCCATTCTCTTCAATGTACTCATCCTCATCTTCACCAAATGAAAATAACAATGGCAGCACTTCATTATTAAGATATTTTGTATCTACTTCCACTTGTAAATGGTTTATATCCAATGGGTTACGGGTAGCGAGCGTAAAGCCCCAGTTTCCAAACGAAGGAACTTCTACATGATAACTTTGCGCGTGTAAGCCCGCTTCCTTAATCGTCGTATGAATCGTCCAAAACGCCTTCACCGCATGCAGTGGGCTCGTGGATTGGATAGCAGCGGCACCATCTGGAGCCAGGCGTTTTTGTACCATATTGTAAAATTGCAAAGTATACAATTTATTCAACGCTTCACTATTCGGATCAGGCAAGTCGACGATAATCACATCGTACAAACTGCGATCCTGCATCATAAATTGAAATGCATCCTCATGAATGATGCGCAGCTTATCACTTTGCAGCGACCCTTCATGCACCGCAGTTAACAGAGGGTCTTCTTTCGCAAATTGTACAAATTCCTCATCTAAATCCACCATCGTCACTTGTCCCACATCATCATATTTGAGCAGTTCACGCATCACAATGCCATCGCCACCGCCTAAAATTAAAATATGTTGATGCGCTTTAGCTGCACTCATAGCGGGATGCACCAAAGCTTCATGGTAACGATGTTCATCCGATGAAGAAAATTGAATGTTGCCATTCAAATACAGTCTCGTATCTGGCCCTTCTTTCGTCACAACGACGCGCTGATAACTTGTATCGAAAGAACGCACAATTTGATCACGATATAATTTTTGTTCGAATATAGATACGTAGCTTTCTCCAAACCAAAATCCAGCGAATAAAAGTAAAAACAAGGCCATATTTAAACCTTTAAGCCATTTGCTGTTCACCATTTCATTACGGAAAGCATAAATAAGCCAAATGGCCACTGCAATGTTGATCATGCCGATGAGAAAAGCAGTTTTAATAAGACCGAGCCACGGACGAAGTAAAAAAACAAACGCAAGCGCACCAACTAAGCTTCCAGCATAATCAGAAAATAAAACTCTTGCCGTACTCTTGTTTAACTCTACGCCAATTTCACTCGCTCTGCGAATTAAAATCGGTACTTCTAGCCCCGTTAACATGCCAATAATTAAGGTGACCAAATACAAGTAAAATTGTCCTGCTGTAAAATCTCCATAAGCTAAAATAAAAAATAAAACGAAGGATGAACATCCTCCGATTACTCCAATCAACAATTCAATTTGCACAAAGCGACGAATGAGTTGCTTCATCACTTTTTCACTAAGTGCAGAACCAATGCCCATCCCGCTCAAAAACAATCCAATCGTGAGGGCATATTGCTTTACGCTGTCCCCAAGTGTGTACGAGCCAAGTGCTCCAAGCATAACCTGAAAAACGATACCACAAATGGAGACGATACCACTAGCAATATAGATTTTTCTTGTATTCGTCATGATACATCGATCCTCATCCTACCTTCACTAACTGCCAAGGTGAATTTTAATTTCTTTGCTTTTAATCGGGTATCCTTTGCTCACTTCGAGGTCTCCGCCCCACTTCTCCACAGATAAATAACGCTCTTCTTCATCTGCTTCAAATTCCCAGTATTGTACTTGCTGACCTACAACAGCGCCAGCTTGCCCATCGACTTCTACAATTCTAGCCGTTCCTTGCTCCTCCAGATAATACGTATCTCCGTCCATGTCCATTTTATCTGGTACTTTCGTGATTTTCGTTTTCACTTTTTGATACACACCAAGCTCTAATTCATCATCCATCTCGGCAGAGAGCCATATATTTTGCTGGTCTCCTTTGAGTTGATATGCGTACCATTTGTATCCACCGTGATCGTACACGATTTTACCGATGACAACGTAATCTTCTAAATCATATTCAACAATATCATTGACTCTTAGGTGAAATACTTGTTCCTCTACTGGTCTTAGACCTCGACTAGGTTTCGTTTCTTTGTCTTTCTTTTTAAAAAATCTTGAAAAAACCAATATCGATTCCTCCTCTTATTTATGTATCAGCCTTACTTTATTTAAGTAATACTTGCACCGATAACGTACGATACACCGATAGATATAAATAAAGAGATTAACCCTACTGCGGTATTTCCTTTTTCAATTTCTTCATCCACTTTAAATCCTGTCGTTAAAAATTCAAAAATAAAATAAGCTAAAAGTAGTAAAACAAATCCAAAACCGCCCCACACTACTGTTTTTAGTATCGTGTCATTGTGTTCAATAGAAAAGCGGAAGACGTTCGCGATACCAAATATTTTACCGCCAGTAGCCATCGCAACGGCAACATTTCCTTGTCTAATTTGCACCCAATTTTTATATTTCGTTACAATTTCAAAAATCACCAAACTAATCACAATGGCGATGATTGCGATCATAAAATATGCTGCGGTTAACAAAAAATCATTTTCATAAATAAAATCCATATATACCCTCCTCGTATCGTTGCAAAACATTCACTTGTTTAACATGCAGATCGTTTTATTTCCCTACTCCTGGTCCGCCTCCACGCACCGAAGCATTGGATGATCCAAAGCGAATCGTACCAGTATTGCCTACAGTTTTCGTATATTTGCCGTCATTATTTACATAGCCGCCGTATCCACCAGTACCTTTTCTGTTTCTGGCAATGTCGAATAAATCATCCACGATACTAACAAGAAGGTACGTTTCCAACAAAGACATACTAAAATGATTGCGTACAAATTTTTGATCGTATACTTCAATTAACGTATCGGTAGGACTGTTCGCATCAGGCATCAATTGAACAAGTTCTTCATCGTAGACTAGAAACATTCTTTCTTCCTTAAGCGGACTAGTTTGGACAGGATTCTTCCACCCTTGAATTTGGTTAGAAACTTGTTCTACGTCAGTGCCCTGCGCTCGATATACCATCGCCTTCGAGCCGTCGTCCGTTTCTATGTTGTCTTCAAACTCGTATGCATTGTTTAAATACGTATTCAATGCAGAATTTCCACAAGCAGATAATACAAGTGCAAAACAAAGTAGAACGGCTATCATCGCTCCTAATCGTTTTGGAATATGAAACACCACCTTATTGTACATAACTGTTATTTCCCCAGCTTTTTTTATTATAACCTACGATTAGACGTACAGAAAGGTGAGGAATGGACGCCTCACCTTATTTATTATACATGATGTATATGGATGGTATATGCTTATTTAGTATCTTTATTTAACTCTGCTTTCAAAGCTGCCAATTCATCATCCACATCACTGGAGCCTAATGCATCTAATTCATCATCCAAGCTGCGATTGGATTTTTTCAATTCTCCACTTGCTTCTGCTTCCGCTTCCATCTGCATCACTTTGTCGTTCATGCGATCAAAGCCTTTCACTCCTGAACCTTTACCGAATCCTGACATCGTTTGATTGATTTTTTTCTGTGCTTTTGCGGTTTCAGCACGTGCAACGAGCGTGTCTTTTCGGTTTTTCATTTTTTCGAATTCGTCTTTCATCTCTTTCAATTGTGCACGAAGATTATCTGCATTGGACTTTGCATTTTCATATTGCGTACGGAAATCTTCTGCTTTTTGCTCGTGTTCTTTTTTATCTTCCAACGCTCTACGAGCTAAGTCTTCATTTCCAGATGCAAGTGCCTTTTTCGCTTGCTCCATTCGCTTGTCAACCATTTCCTGCGCTTCTTCTGCTTGATGTTTCAATTTTTTCTCTACTGCAATTTGTTTTGCTACCGCAATTTCCGCTTCTGCTATATCATCTTCCATATCTCTAATATATTGACTGACCATTTTTACTGGATCTTCAGCTTTATCAATCACATCGTTAATTGCAGCTGAAGAGATGTCACGAATACGTTTAAAAATTCCCATTCCTTTTTTCCTCCTAATGATAACGTATTTCCAAAATGAAATACTGTTTTGTTATTATGTTATACGACAAACTTTACTTATGGTTTCATAAACTTCCAGCTTATTATCGTTCATGTTGTAATGTACTTATATGGATATAGGATAAGTAGTAAAGGCTGTAAAGATATGAAAATACAGCCCTATATGATGAGGTTATTGAGATTGTTTATCTGTTAATTTCTTTACTAATTGATTCATATCTATACCTGACACATCTTTCACCATTTCTGGAGCTGTGGCCATCAGCTGCGTTACATAATTACTTAAACGCGCTGCTCCTTCTCCATTGCCTGTATCTACTACCGTAATTTTATCTACATTTTGCAACGGAAGCGCAATTTTCTCCGCTAATTCTGGTAACATGCGAACGATAATATCGACGATAGCTGCATCATCAAATTTCTCAAATGCTTCCGCAAGTTTCTCTTTCGCTTCGGCTTCTGCTAAACCTTGCAAGCGAATAACATCAGCTTCTGCCGTACCTTTTGCTCTCTCTGCTTCTGCGATCGCAAGACCGTCCAAACGTTTTTGTTCTGCATTCGCTTTTGCTTCCGCTTCAATTTTATATTGCAACGCATCTGCTTGCGTAAGCTGTCTTGCTTTTTCTGCTTCTGCGGCTTGCACTACTGCATAGCGATCGGCATCTGCTTTTTTCTTTACTTCGGAATCATATTGCTTTTCACGACGAGAAATTTCTTTCTCTTCGATATCAATTTGTTTCTCTTTACGAACAAGTTCTACTTTCATTTGTTCTTCCACCACTTGCTGTTTAGATATCGCTTCTTGCACATGATACGCTTGGTCTGCTTCTGCTTTTGCCATATCTTGATCTTTCTTAAACTCAGCTACTTTCAATTCTTTTTCTTTTGCCGCTTCCGCCACATTTGTATCGCGAAGTAGTTCTGCTTTCATCCCTTCTTCGTCGGCAAGCGCCTTTTTAATTCTAGAATCTCTCACTGCGTTTGCTTCTGCGATATCTGCGTCTCTTTTTACTGCTGCGATTCTTGGTTTTCCTAATGCATCCAAATAACCGTGTTTGTCACGTACATCTTTAATCGTGAAGGATACGATGGATAGACCCATTCGTTTCAAATCTCTTGCAGCTACTTCCTGTACTTCTTGTGCAAATTTGTCACGATTACGATAAATTTCTTCTACCGTCATGGAACCGAGTATCGCACGCAGATGACCTTCTAGTACTTCCTGTGCTTCAAGCACTAATTCGGAAGATTTTTTACCTAAAAATTGCTCAGCAGCCGTCGCAATTTCTTCTACTGCACTACCGATTTTAATAATAGCTACCCCATCTGACATGACAGGTACACCTTGTTCGGTATACACTTCTGGAGTGGAAACGTCCAGTTTGTGAGATAGCAACGATAAAAATTCAGATTGCTGAAAAATAGGTAGAATAAACGCACCGCCACCTCTTACGATCTTAATACTTCTTCCACTTTGATCAGAAATCACATTTTTACTTCCTAACATCGAACCGGTTACAATCATCGCTTCATCTGCACCAACCGTCTTATACCGAGCCCAAAATGCCAATCCTAATATCACTATAATTCCAATAATAACTACCGGTACCCCATACGCGAAAACACCCATTCAAACCACTCCTTATAAATTATGAATAATATGAAACAGTATAAAATAAAAAATTGATTAACAAAAGTACATGATTATAATTCATCTTCTTTCAAAGGAGAGACGTACAGCGCCCCTTCTCTTTCTTCGACAACGACAACCTTTTGTCCTAGTGCAATTTCCTTTTGATCAAAACTTGCTGCAATTTCATATACGTTACCTGTTTTTGATTTGATTTCCACTTGACCAAATCCATCATTCGGCACAGGAATAGATACTTCTCCTAGTTGACCTACTAAATCTTGAATCGAAAACGCTAATGAGTTTTCTGCTTTTGACATCGGTTTAATGTAAAGGATGTAACTCATAACGGAAGCAATAACAGCAATGCAGAGTGAAAGAAGGAAAATGATAGAGGATGATAACGAACTAAATTGATCCAATAGCAAACCACTACCACCAAATGCCGCTAACCCACCTACAATCGTTAGTGGCTGTATGAATGCCAGTTCAAACGATAAAAAATCGAATATACCGTCAAATATACCTCCTACGATATCACCGAAAACAACGGTGACTACTACAAATAGTACACCGAAAATAAAACATCCTAAGTATAATGTAGCCAAGTGCAAATCCTCCTTTCCATTCCAATCACGTGATGGAAGCATTGTTTTATGTTTTATGTTGTTTGCTTCACAATTAATAATACGCAAATAGGAGTGAATGGTTTCATTTTTTTGACAAATAAAACAAAAATGCGATAATTACTCCTGTATAATCAAGATAACGCTAAATAACTTTTGATTACGCTTGATTATACTTTTCTCTATTCATACGAATCAGCATACACTAGCATAGACGTTATGTCTGTACATCACGATCATCATCTATGCATACTACAACTTTGCTGCAACATAACGAAAGTAGATTGCCGTATATCATGGACAATCTACTATATTAACGTTGTCAATATATGATGGGTGAATGACTTCCCCTACTTTATCCTGTATGATCACCAAAAAACATTTCATGTGCAAGCGCAGTCTGTACAGTAGACTCTTCTTCTGTTAATTTGCGGATGAGATCCATCTCTACTTTCGTAACCTCTTCGTTTTCCACTATTTCTGCAATACTTGCGGTAATTTGCACGATAGCGATAGCTTTGTTATTTGGAGTATAAGCAATCACCTTTTGTCCTGTTGGATATACACGAAGTCCTTTTTTTACCATCGCTGTCTTACCGTATTCCAATAATTCATGCAGTTCCTGTTCCGATTTAAATTTACATACACTATTAAATTCAGTTGAAAATCCCATCATCCATTCTCCTTTACACTACGATATATAATTAGAACATAAGCTTTCACCATGATATGACATCATTCAGATAGAGCATATGCTTACTCTAGTTCATATCGAAGCTGATTTTTATGCTTAAATCTTTCTATAGAGAGTGTAATTAACGTATCTAATAGTTTTGTATAACTTACCCCGCTGGCTTGCCATAACATGGGATACATACTATAAGGTGTGAATCCAGGCATCGTATTAATTTCATTAATGTAAACTTTGTCGTTATCACGGCCGATAAAGAAATCTACTCTAGATAAACCACTTCCATCAATGGCTTGAAAGGCTCTAATGGCAAGCTGCTGAATATATTGTACCTGCTCTGAAGGTAGCTCAGCAGGAATGATCATCTCTGTTTTGCCTTCTTTATACTTGGCG
This sequence comes from Longirhabdus pacifica, assembly GCF_004115085.1. Lineage (GTDB taxonomy): Bacteria > Bacillota > Bacilli > Paenibacillales > DSM-105158 > Longirhabdus > Longirhabdus pacifica. Next base: position 31,949 of record NZ_QXJP01000008.1, read on the forward strand.
TTATAATCATAAAATTCTCCGTCTGAACCTATTTCACCCAGTACAGAAGCCTCTGGATTGTCATTTCCAAGCACACCCACTTCGATTTCTCTACCATCCACAAATTCTTCCACGATCACTTTATGATCAAATTGAAGTGCATAAGACACTGCCTCCATTAATTGTTCCCTTGTCTGTACTTTACTAATGCCCACACTGGAACCTAGGTTTGCTGGTTTAACAAAACATGGATATCCAAGCGTCACTTCAATTTCCATAATGTAGTATTCGGCATTATTTTCCCATTGGTTTCGGTTAAAGTAACGATATAAACTTTGTGGCAACCCAGATTCCGCGAAAATTTTCTTCATCATCACTTTGTCCATCCCTACAGCAGATGCCAACACGCCACACCCTACGTATGGCATTTGCAGCATCTCAAAGAAACCTTGTATCGTACCATCTTCACCGTATGTACCATGCAGCAAAGGGAACATGACATCAATGGACTGATCTTTATCCTTATGTTGGCCCAATAAAGTTGGCAGCGGACTTGCTAAAGATTCCCCTTGTTCTTGTAATAATAACTGTGATTGTTGTTGTAAAGGTGCGGATAATGGGCTGCTGCTAAACCAATGACCTTCTTTATTAATGTAAAATGGAACGACTTCATATCGCTCAAAATCTAATGAGGAAATGACCGAAAATGCTGTCGTTAAGGAGACTTCATGTTCCCCTGATCTTCCACCGTACACAATCCCCACTCTTGTTTTTTTCATGTTCAACCTCCGTCAACTCGTTATGATGTATATACTTATTTCGTTATTTAAAAATAGTCTGCTATATGTACGAAAGCATATGTCGTTCTTTCTGTCCATGCATGACTGTCATGATAGTTCCAATACCGATGCTTACTATCTAAAGTATGTGCGTTCACCAGCGGCATGTGCTGCGCGTCTTTATCTGTCACGATGACACTGTGTTCAAATCTTCCATTGCCATTCCAATCATAAAAAATAACGTCTCCAATATCGAGCATTTCAGGGGCGGAAACTACTTCGCCTTGCAAACCTTGCTTATTATTCGTCAAATATAAATATAAACTATGAGAAACGGTCCAACTAAAACTCCAGGAAGCGCCTTTTCCATATTGCTTATACCACCAACCGCTTGCTCTTTTACCAGTATAATATATTGGGGCTCCGCCTGCATAGAGACATTGTGAAACATAATTGGTACAATCCACATCAAAATGAATGTACTGTTCATTTCCTTTGTTCCACCACTGGTCAGCATAGTTAGCTGCTTTTTGCCGATCGTATGCTACTTTTCTACTTGGCAGTTGACTGTGATCCATACTTCCCTCTTGCACAAGCTCCTCTTGACCTTGCTTCATTGTATGCTCGTTTGCAGGTATGTGCAAATATAATACATCATGTTGTTGCGTTGCTTGATATATAAAAGGACAGCGCTCTATATCGTCCACCACCACACTTTTCATGACAGTAGCAGCGTGTTCCTTTTTCAGTACCATCGTTTCTGTCTCGCTTCCTGCATCAGCAAACATCGTATTACCTTGCGTATACACTAGGTTCCAATTCGTAACTAAGTATATTGTGGTCTCTTCTTTTACCTCTTTTACCTTCGTCACCACCGCATGCATCTGACAGTGTATGGGAGTCACTTTACGTATTTGATATACCTTTCGTATTCGGCTTGTTTTTTGCATCGCTCTATACTTAAATAATTGATCTTTAATCCAGTCCACATCTTTAAAATTACCTATCCTCATGTCACTTTTCAACTGTACATACTGTTTGATCAAAGGATAAACATTCCGCTCCATTTGCATCCTCCACCATGTTTAAAGATTGTATAACTATATGATGAACACCAGCAAAATATGAATCATGCATGGATCTTCGTCAACACATGATAAAAAAACCTTTACCTGACATAGAGAAAACGGTATACTGAAGAAGACGTCATAATATGAAATTGTGTTTCATTATGTGAAACTATAACGAAAATGGAAACAAAATCAAGTTAGGAGGCATACCCATGCATTATAAAGATCATTTTTCAACGCAATCTTCTTTGAACGTTAATGGGAAATCGTATCAATATTTTTCATTAGCTAAATTATCTGAACAACAAAAAAGTGACATTGAAAAATTACCTTTTTCCATTAAAGTGTTATTGGAAGCTGGTTTGCGTCAATTTGATGGAAGAGCAATTACAGAAACGCACTTACAACAACTAACGAATTGGACGACAAATAAAGAAAGAAAAGAAGTGCCTTTTATTCCGGCACGAATCGTATTGCAAGACTTTACAGGTGTTCCCGTTGTCGTTGACTTAGCAGCAATGCGCAACACGATGGAGAAAGCTGGTGGAGATCCACAAAAAATCAATCCACTCGTTCCTGTAGATCTCGTTATTGACCACTCTGTCATGGTCGATGCATTCGGTAATGAAAATGCTTTAGCTACGAATATGAATTTAGAATTTGAAAGAAATGAAGAGCGCTATCGCTTTTTACGTTGGGCACAAACAGCGTTCGATAACTTCCGTGCAGTCCCTCCTGCAACAGGCATTGTTCACCAAGTTAATTTAGAATACTTAGCTTCTGTTGCCGCAACGAAAGACATTGACGGTGAAACTTACGTCTACCCTGATTCCTTAGTAGGAACGGACTCTCATACGACCATGATCAACGGCCTTGGTGTTGCGGGCTGGGGTGTTGGTGGTATTGAGGCGGAAGCAGGCATGTTAGGTCAACCGCTATATTTTGTTACACCTGAAGTGATCGGTTTTAAATTAACTGGAAGCTTGCCAGAAGGTGCAACAGCTACGGATTTAGCGCTTACTGTCACACAAATGCTTCGTAAAAAAGGTGTAGTTGGGAAATTTGTAGAGTTCTACGGTTCAGGCTTAAGTAACATCTCTCTTGCAGATAGAGCTACCGTCGCAAATATGGCTCCAGAATATGGCGCTACGATGGGATTCTTCCCTGTCGACGATGAAACACTGAATTACTTGCGTGGTACGAACCGCAGTGAAGAGCAAATTGCACTCATTCAATCGTACTATACAGCCCAAGGCATGTATCGTACAGATGATACACCTGACCCTGTTTTCTCTGACAGTATTGAATTGGATCTCGGTTCTGTTGTTCCAAGTTTGGCAGGTCCTAAGCGTCCACAAGATCGCATTGAATTATCTCAAATGCAAGAAGCATTCCAAAATATCACCAGCACGCCAATTGATAAAGGTGGATACGGACTGTCAGCAGAAAAAATGAAAGAAAAAGTAAGTATCGATTATGATGGGGAAAAATCAGCATTAGAAACGGGTGCTGTCGTTATTGCTGCCATCACAAGTTGTACGAATACATCCAACCCTAGCGTGATGCTTGGAGCAGGATTAGTAGCTAAAAAAGCGGTGGAAAAAGGCTTGGTTAAACCTGCGTATGTCAAGAGCAGTTTAACTCCAGGTTCCCTAGTCGTAACGGAATACTTGAAAAAAGCTGGTTTATTGGAATCCCTTGAACAATTAGGTTTCCACGTTGCTGGGTATGGCTGCGCAACTTGTATCGGAAACAGCGGACCACTTCCTGACGAAGTGAGCAAAGCAATTGCAGACCATGATATGACTGTCGTTTCTGTGCTCAGTGGTAACCGTAACTTTGAAGGCCGTGTTCACGCACAGGTAAAAGCTAACTACCTTGCTTCTCCACCACTCGTTGTGGCTTATGCATTAGCGGGAAATGTGAACATCGACTTACAAAACGATCCAATCGGATACGATCAACAAAACAAACCGGTGTATTTAAAAGATATTTGGCCAACCAACGAAGAAGTAAAAACAGCGGTAGCTGAAGCGATGAGCCCTGCGTTGTTTGCAGATAAATATAAAAATGTATTTACTGCAAATGAAAGATGGAACGAGATCCCTGTCGCCGAAGGAAAACTATATGAGTGGGATGACAAATCTACTTATATTCAAAATCCTCCATTCTTCGAAGGATTGAGCCCTGAAATAGAAGATATTAAAGAAATAAAAGGTGCAAAAACATTAGCATTGCTAGGAGATTCCGTTACTACGGATCACATTTCACCTGCGGGCAACATCGCAACAGACAGTCCTGCTGGCACGTATTTAACAGGAAATGGCGTAGAGCGTAAAAACTTTAACTCCTATGGTTCCCGTCGTGGTAATCATGAAGTGATGATGCGTGGAACGTTTGCCAATATCCGCATTAGAAATCAGATGGCTCCTGGTACAGAAGGTGGATTCACGACTTATCTTCCAACAGATGAAGTGATGCCAATCTATGATGCTTCGATGAAATACCAAGAAAGCGGCACACCGCTTGTCGTCATTGCTGGTAAAGAATACGGTACAGGAAGCTCCCGTGACTGGGCTGCAAAAGGAACGGATTTACTTGGGGTAAAAGCAGTTATTGCAGAAAGTTTCGAACGTATTCACCGCAGTAACCTTGTAGGTATGGGTGTGTTACCACTTCAATTCGCAGAAGGTCATAGCTGGAAAACACTGAACATTACAGGGAAAGAAACGTTCTCTATTCTTGGATTAGATAATGAGATCAAACCAGGACAAACGGTGAAAGTGGAAGCTACCAGAGAAGATGGTACTACGTTTGATTTCGATGCTATTTTACGTCTAGATAGTTTAGTAGATATTGATTACTATCGTAATGGTGGTATTTTACAAACAGTGTTGCGTCAAATGATGAAGGATACACCATCAGGTTAATCCTATGTAATGTATATAGTATGGCAAAAGCCTTATTTCCCAACCTCTAAAGGGTATTAGTGGAACTAAGGCTTTTTTCTTTATCATACCTTTACGCCTGGCTACTGAGGCGTAAACTTGTATTTCAATATTTCTTTATCTTATAGATAAGTTGAATGAACTTGTTCAACTTATTACCTCTGCTCATAAGATGAAGAAATCTCTTTATCTTATATAGTTTTTATAACATCTTTTTCATTTGTACCGTTACTGTTTTTAATGCTTGACGCAACTGCTCTACTTCTTTTTTCAAAGATTGTATTTCTATATCTCTATTCATGAGTAACAAATCCATATCCTCTCTCATCTGTTGTACCTTTCTTCTTTGTTGTTGCTGCTCTGTATAGTGATCTCCATTCAATAGCACCATCACTTGATTGCTTCCTGTTCGTGCTACAACACGATAACCAAAGGATGCTTTCGTAGCCATGCCCTCATCATTAGGTAAACAATACCCATCGACAAGGCAGCTACCATCATCTCTAACACGAACTTGACCTACTAATCCTACAGCAGCCCACTCCGCCCGCTCATTCCGCGGAGTATATGAAAACGACGAATTATAATTTGGGTTAACTTTTAAAATTTTCCGGTTTTTTTGCTGTTGCCATGAGGGCACTTCTTCATATATACGTCTTCCCCATTCATCCATCATGTATTGCTCATGCCAATGCAATGATGCATTACCACCTAACAATCCAGGAGTCGCACTTGTAATACCTAATATATATGAATCCTTGCTCGTTGCTTTGCGTATCTTATTCCCTTTTAGCGTCACAAAAAAACCAACATCAATGCCTTGCTCATCCATACTCTCAAACATTTCTGCAAAATCACAAGCATTACAATTACTGTTCATGGAAACAGTTCCCATAAAACATGCATCGCCTAAGTTAGCCCCATTTGTTGTTCCACTAATAAAGGCTGCTAATCCATTACCGGTTACACCAAATGCCCCAGCAGCCAAGTGCCAGGAATTTTCGAACTTAGCAGCTCCACTGTTACCCATAATATGCGCACTAACTAATGTTGCTCCAACGCTAGTAGCTACTCCTTGCGCATGCGAGCCACTAGCACCAGCAACTGTCATTACACCTTCGGCATGGGCAGCAACACCAGTAGCAGTCGTTGCACACCCCTCTGCATGACTATCGTCTCCGACTGCATTCGTATTTGCACCTTCTGCATGCGCTCCTTCTCCCACAGCCATCGTATTTACACCTTCTGTATGTGCACCAGCCCCTGTACAAACTGTGCATTGACCTTCCGCATGAGAACCGATATTGGTGGCAGTACATATAAATCCCTCTGCATGTGCAGCTAAAGAGGTGGCTTGTGAACTTACTCCTTCTGCATGCGAAGAAGTCCCACTCGCAACACTTTGATTCCCTTCGGCGTGTGCATGATCTGCACTTGCTGTCGTAGAAATTCCTTCGGCGTGCGCATTCTCTCCAATCGCCTGCGTTAACGTTCCCTCTGCGTGCGCACATCTGCCTTGTGCAAAGGTAGCTTCTCCTTCCGCATGACTATTGTTCCCATTTGCGGTTGTTTGACTTCCTTCCGCATGGGAAGCCTCTCCTATCGCATTTCCCTCAAATCCTTCCGCATGAGAACGATCACCCATGGCTATAGATAATACACCTTCGGCATGAGTACTTTCTCCCATAGAAAATGTACATAATCCTTCCGCATGAGAAGTGACAGCAGTAGCAATGGAAAACATTCCTTCGCTATGAGAAAAAGCACCACTTGCCATCGTAGAGCTACCTTCGGCATGGGCAGCATCAGAACAAGCTATCGTTGCATCCCCTTCCGCATGCGCAACAACACCCGAGGCAATCGACGCACCCTCCGCATGACTATTTGCTCCTGAGGCATTCGATATCCCTTCAGCATGACTATTTACTCCTGTGGCATTCGACAATCCTTCGGCATGACTATTCATACCTGATGCTACTGCTGTTCCTTCTGCATGGCTATTTTGAGCCATGGCAAGAGACATCCACCCTTCGGCATGAGAGCCATTACCACTAGCTTGTGTCATGTTGCCTTCTGCGTGGGCACTTACTCCACTTGCTGATGTATCCGTTCCTTCTGCATGTCCCTGTGGAGCAGTTGCCATTGATCTCAACCCTTCGACATGCGCTTGTTCAGCAAGTGCCATCGTGTCATTTCCTTCGGCATGCGTATTGCTTGCAGCAGCAACAGCTTGAATGCCCTCAGCATGTCCATTCACCCCACAACATATGGACAGATTTCCTTCAGCATGAGAACATATATCAGATGCAAACGTGCTACATCCCTCTGCGTGAGCGTTATCCCCTTCTGCAATGGTTAAAATTCCTTCCGCATGACAATTAGCACCGATTGCCTTGGTGCTATTCCCTTCTGCGTGTGAACACAACCCTTCAGCTAAAGTGCTACATCCTTCACTATGTGCCGCAACCCCATTAGATGTATTATTTAATCCCTCAGCATGAGAAGCCTGCCCATTTGCAAATGTGTTTTGTCCCGTGGCATCAGAGCAAATTCCTACAGCATTCCTATTACAAATCATCTATACCACCTCAAAGTTTAATATCCTGCATCATACTCTCAAGCGAAAAAATTGGTATAGACACCTATCACTGCCATACATATAAAAGCTCATCAGCATCCCACTAAATTTTTATTAACTCCATATTCATACAAGCAATACTTGACCCCACTTCATACGATATAGAACATAAATAAATTATTGCTTTACGCTGCACATCCAAGAGACAATAATTTTATTTATGTCATACGAGGAGTTAATGAACGTTATCACCTACCTTGGCATCAGCATATGGGAAAACAACCTCCTTCGACCTCCCATCATGCGATCCTATTGTAGCTGCTCACTTCATGCATGCAACATCCTATCAATATGAAATCGGTGAGTGTTTACTCCTTCTTCCATTCTTAGTATAAAGAGTAGCCTATCGTGAAAGGCTACTCTCTACATATGTATGACATCATCATGACTTAGGTCGGGCAGAATCATATCTACCTTTATTTCAAGCCCAGACTCATCTTTAAATGACGTTTTATACTAGGCCATTCTTCGCGTAAGATACTGTAATATACGGTATCTCTTATATGGCCATCACATAGAATACGATCTTGGCGTAACGTCCCCTCTTGCTTCGCTCCAATGCGCTCTATAGCACGCTGTGATCGTTTATTTCTTGTATCTGTTTTGAGCTGCACTCTTGCCGCTTCCCACAGTTCAAAACAATACGACAACAATACATATTTACATTCACTATTGATCCTCGTCTTCCATACGTCACGAGCAAGCCAAGTCCATCCTATTTCTATTTTGCGATGAGCAGGTTGAATATCCAGCAAACTAGTACTCCCTACGATATTGTTATGGGTGTCCAGTATAACGAAAGGGTGTTGCATACCTTTCTTCTGTTCATTTAACACATATTCCATCCAACATTTCATATCCTCCTTATGCTTCACACGCATCGGCGTATACTGCCATATCTCCTCTGTACTGATAGCATATAAGGCATCTAAATCTGTTGGCTGCATCGTTCGTAGCATCACCGTTTGTCCTCGTAATTCACTGATGTTTACTCCCATTTCTTTCCCTCCTTATACTTACATCGTAAAAAGAAAATGGGTATAATAAAAGTACCATTAATAGTTTGTTTTATGAGACCAATTTTACAGGAGTAAACATTATGCCTCTTTTCATTCCTTTAGAAGCGTATAAAAAAAGATATACGTATAAATACAAAGCGTTGTATCATGCGCTGCACGATGCCATAACCTCTGGCCACATCCCGAATCACACGAAGCTGCCTTCAACTAGAGCGCTAGCAAAGCAATACCAACTTTCTAGAGGTATCGTGAATCAAGTATATGAAATGCTAACTGCTGAAGGATATATTTTTTCGGAAGTAGGAAAAGGAAGTTATGTTACCTTTACTGCTTTGACGTCCCCTGTAGAATGTACGGAAAAAAAGCCAGACATTCCGCTCTCCAAGTGGGGCCAACAACTTTCAAAGTTTGACCATACGCTAGTTCATACGTTAGTGGATGCTAAGGAGAATACATTGCATTTTCATGTTGGAACGCCAGATCAAAGACATTTTCCGAAAGCATTGTGGAGTAGAAGCTTATATCAAAGTGTCAGAGAAACAATAGATCATCCGCATTACGATCTATATGATACACAAGGAAACCTAGCACTGCGAGAAGCAATCTGTCAGCATGTTCGCCACCACCGCGGCATTCATTGCACACCGGAAGAGATTGTACTGGTCAACGGTTCTATGCAAGCGATTGCCATTTTGGCTCAGCTCCTTTTAGATGCTGAAGATCATGTCATGATAGAAAACCCATGTTACAGTGGCATTTTAAATGCGATTGCGACCACAGGAGCATCGCCCATTCCACTACCTGTGGATCAAGATGGAGTCGTGTTTGAACCGCATCCTAGTAAAATGCTATTTACAACACCGAGTCGGCAATACCCTACAGGATCGGTACTTAGCCTCAAGCGTAGACAACACATGCTACATTGGGCAAACGAGCAACATGCATATATTGTAGAGGATGATTATGATAGTGAGTTTCGATACAAAGGTAAACCGATAGAGCCGCTAAAAGTATTGGATCAAGAACAGCGTGTCATTTATATCGGCACCTTTACAAAGACAATGATGACGGCCCTAAGGATCGGTTACGTCATTCTTCCTCCCTCACTGGTGCAGGCGTTTATTACAGGAAAAAAACTGTTTGAACCCCATCCGAGTAACGGATTGGAACAAAGAGCATTAGCACATTTTATGAAAACAGGTCATTACGATCGGCATATCAGAAAAATGACGAGAGTTTACAAAAGTAAACAAACGTACTTTTTTCATTTATTATCAACATACTGTCGTACTTGGTTCTCATTTCATGCTTCAGATAGTGGACTACACGTATTTGCGGAATGGAAAGGAAGCGAAGAAGCATATGAAAAAGCCAAAACATATAGTCTACAGCAAGGTATAAGCTGGACAGATTGTACATCGTATTATTACCATCATCCAGTACCAAGCGCATGTTTTGGCTTTTCTCATTTAGATCTGGAGCATATGGAGAAACACGTGAAGCGTTTAAGCAACACACTTGCGAAAGCAACGCGTTAAATGGTATTTGCATACTACCCTAACGTAGCATTTTACCCATTCTAGCGGCTGCTTCCATCATTTGCGGGGCATGTTCTTGCATTTTCTCTAAAGTCAATCGATTAGATGGACCTGATACAGAGAGCACAACTGCTAGCTTTTCAGACTGATCGAATATGGGCACAGCTACTGCGGCAGCTCCCTGCTCCCTCTCTTCAATACTCGTTGCATAACCGTCCTGTCTGATTTGCTTTAGCTGTATTAAGTACTTTTCTTTATCTGAAGACTTCGGAAAGTTTATACTGGAAAGCAATGATATTTGTGCTTCGTCATCTGCGTATGCAACTAATATTTTACTAGAAGCGCCTACATATAATGGTAGTCTCGCCCCAATTGGCGCTACTCTACGAATGGCTTGTTTACTCTGCACGGCTTGAATACGAACCCTTTCATTGCCGTCTCTAATATATAAACTAATCGTCTCCCCTAGCAAATCACCTAACTTCTCCATCTCTGGAAGCAGGATCGTAGCAGGATCATCCACCTGAGGCAAATGTGTAGAAAGTTCCCATATACGAAAACCTAATGTATATTTATCTGTTTCTGCACTACGAACAACAAACCCTTTTTCTTCTAAAGAAGCAAGTAATCGATGAACGGTGCTTTTATGTAGGGAAGTTAGCATCGTAATATCCGTTAAACTTAGTGAAGGTTTCTGTGTAAAACATAATAATACATCTAATGCTCGATCTACTGCACGTACGGTAGATTTTTTATCTTCCAAACCACTCACCTCACAGTCAGTTTCGTATAATGAAACTAAGTTTCTTATTTATATAGTATAGCGGATTCTATCTTAAATGAAAAGGCAAATGTTTTGACCGTTCATTGCAATACAGTGTTCCTTAATCATAAACAAGGGTGCTGTGGAATATAAGTAAATGAGGAGCTATATTCACAAAGGGAGACTGAAGGGGTTGGTATTTTGTTAATTGTGTACGGAAGGCAAATGCCTCTTCGCATTTTAGAACAAGTACGTTTTTGGAAAATGATGGAGAAAGAACATACCATTTTAATTCGACAAGCCTGTCCAACATTAGAACCAGAATATGAAAAATTGTTAAGTGATTGGGAAGTTGTATTTGCCAAAACGGAATCTACCGCACATCAAGCGATTCAGCATCATTTATATAGATCTCATCCTACAATGGAAACTTCTAAGCCCTTACAACATTTTGTACATCAAGCAAATACACATTCCTATGAATTTATTCAACATTTAACAAAGCTAATGGACAAAAGCCGTGGGATAAAATCACAGCAACATACAACGCCTATTCTCAACCATATTATTCAACAATCACAATATTATATTTATGTCATGGAACAAGTAGGGAAAGTGGATGATGTCGAATCATTAAACCATGAAGCGACTGTCAATCCTAATCCTAACCATCTTCACCTATCTAACATTCCACATCAGCCTACACCAGAGAACGAAAACGAAGCATTTACTTCTCCTATAACGAATGAAAGTTTATGGACATCGTATATGTTTGACCATCGTAATGAAGCTGTGGGCATTGGCCAGCACACACTACCACCTTTACCATATGCTTACGATGCACTTGAGCCTTATATTGATGAGGAAATTATGCGCCTTCATCACGATATTCACCATAGGGCGTATGTCGAAGGTTTAAATACAGCAGAAAAAATGATGGAGCAAGCTCGTATCACAGGAGATTACGATCTAATTCAACATTGGGAAAGACAGGCTGCATTTCATGGTGCAGGACATTACTTGCACACCATCTTTTGGAATATTATGTCCCCTGATGGTGGAGGAGAGCCTACACAAGCGATAGGTAAACAAATTGAAAAAGACTTTGGGTCATTCGAGGCTTTTCAAACGCATTTTAGTGAAGCAGCGAAAAAGGTAGAAGGAAGTGGATGGGCGATTCTCGTTTGGAGTCCACGCAGTAGAAGACTAGAGATACTGCAAGCAGAAAAACATCAAAATTTAACGCAGTGGGATGTCATCCCTCTTCTCGTGCTGGATGTATGGGAACATGCATATTACTTACAATACCAAGCGGATCGTGGCTCCTATGTGGATGCTTGGTGGAACATCGTCAATTGGAGTCATGTCAATGAGCGATTTACAAAAGCAAGCACATTAAAATGGCAACCATATTAATGTGCTTGTACGTTTATTCTTTTATTGTTTAACTTTTACTCTTTAATCAAAGACATAAATTCTGAACGAAGAGCTGAACTTGTACCAAATTGGCCTCTTACAGCAGAAGTTATCGTTTTGCTGTTAGGCTTCTTTACCCCTCTTGCACACATGCATAAGTGTTGTCCATCCACTACAACCATCACCCCGTGTGGAGAAAGTACTTCATCGATAATATTCGCTATTTGTGAAGTAATACGCTCCTGCACTTGCAAGCGTCTAGTTACCGCCTCCACCAATCTAGCAAACTTACTCAATCCCGCAATCTTACCACTGGGAATATATCCAATATGAACATTACCGAAGAAAGGAGCCATATGATGTTCGCATTGGCTGTAATAAACAATATCTTTCACGATCACTAACTCCTCATGCTGCTCATCAAATACTGTACCTAATGCATCGCGAGGATCTACTTCATATCCTGCAAAAATCTCCTGGTACATTTTAGCTACACGAGTAGGCGTTTCTAGCAATCCTTCTCTTTCTACATCTTCCCCAACTAACTTCAAGATTTCTTTTATATGAAATTCAAGCTTTTCTTTATTTTGCTCAGCCATAGTATTATGATAATCTTTCAAACCAGCCATGTCTCCATACCTCCTAAAAAGATGAATGTTTTCGATTTATTTATACATCATGCTACAAATAGTTTCATCATGTCAATCTTGTAGATAAGTAGAATGAACTTATCCAATCCACTTATTACCACTAAACATTAAGATGGCAGAGTACACCCTACCTATCTAACTCATATAGTTTATCAAAAATGAACATGAATGGACATAGTATATTTTTCATTCACACTTTGAAATCAATTATTGGAAAATTAAGTTCAATATCTAATTATGATATATAAAGTAATAACTTGTTAATAAAATATTGACAACCTGACTTTTTTACTATATTTTAAAATTACTCCAGCATACCTAACATGATATTTTTAATGCCACTATGAAAGGAGCGTGATGAAATAGTTTGATGCAGCTTTTTAAAATTATTTTCAGTTTTTTCAGTATTTTCAGTCTATTATTTTCATAACGTTTACTCATCATTTCGTAGAAAGTAGAACTTATCTAGCATGTTGATGTCATTTTTATTTAAATCTATATTTGAAAACGCTTTCAAAAAATGTAATTTTTCATCCATCTTTTTATGTGTTAATTTGACCATTTTGATTATACGGTCAGAACGTCAATACGCTTAAGGTTTATTCGTCATTTTTTTGATTTTAAGTTCGTTTTTTCATTTTTTCAAAAATACGTTTATCAAAACAGGAGGGTTTATATTGAAAAAAATTACTCTACTTATTTTAAGTCTATTTATGTTTACGCTCACTTTTGACTTTGTAAGTGCTACGCCTGCTGAGGGAGTACAACTAGAACCTATGAAAATGGAACAAGATGTTGCTCCATTATTGGAACTAGATAACGATGTGGAAATCTTTCAACTAGAACAAGGGGCACAAAATAATAGAACCATGACCCCTTCTTTTCGAATTAGTGCAGAAGGAGAAAGGAAAAATGATTATCCTATTATCCTTGTACACGGATTAATGGGATTTGGTAGAGAGGAAGCAGCTGGCCTTCTATACTGGGGGGGATTTCGCGATATTGAAGCGTATTTAAGTAACAGTGGTTACCGTGCATTAACAGCTAGTATCGGTGCTGTTTCTAGCAATTGGGATCGCGCATGTGAATTGTACGCTCAGATCAAAGGGGGAACCGTCGACTACGGTGAAGCACATTCCAAATTACATGGACATGATCGATACGGCATCACTTACGAAGGGCTTTACCCAGAATGGGGAGAAATCAATCCAGAGACAGGGGAAGTCAATAAAGTTCATCTTATCGGACATTCTATGGGTGGACAAACGATTCGCGTATTAACGGAGCTTTTATCTGATGGGCATCCAGAGGAAGCAAGTTTGACTTCCGCTGACAGCATATCTCCTTTGTTTACAGGAGGTAAATCATGGGTACACAGTGCAACGAGTATATCTACACCACATGATGGTACATCATTGCTTCATATTTTAGATGATAAAGTGCCTTTTACTAGACAATTGATTACGTTATTAGCAGCATTTAATGGTGTTATCGATAATGATCTATACGATTTCCAGCTTGAACAATGGGGACTAGCACGAGGAAATGGTGAAGAACTCTCCTCTTATTTTGATCGTGTCATGAATAGTCATATTTGGGATACAAGTGATATTAGTAAGTATGATTTAAGTCCGGAAGGTGCAAAACAATTAAATAGTTGGGTAGAAGCACAGCCTGATGTCTACTATTTCTCTGTTGCCAATGAACAAACGTATTCTGGTTTTTTCACAGGACATCATTACCCAGAACTGTTCATGAATCCATTGTTTGCACCTACAAGTTATTTGATGGGTAAATATACGCACAACGGAAGTGTCAATATTGATCAAAGCTGGTGGGAAAATGATGGGCTAGTGAGCACCGTATCCATGGATAAACCAAGTTTCGGATCTAGTGATGCTGCTGTATTTTACAATGGAAAGGCGCAAATAGGAAAGTGGAACTATTTAGGAGTGTTAAGTCAGGTAGATCATACGGACATCGTAGGCATTGGAGGATATGACATGAGACCATGGTACAGAGGTTTAGCTAGTTTACTAGGTTCATTAGATACATTAGATAAAAAAACGGAGTAAACAATGTAATCAAACATAAACGTCAATTCCATCGTTAACCCCGATAAAAGAAAAAATCATCCATATCACATTATATCATAGAAAAAAGAGAGGGAAGTGACAATGATCACTCCCCTCTTGTATTAAAACTTTTTATTTTTCATCATTTGTTGCATCTTGTTCATTTGTTGCTTGTTTAAGTTATATCCCATTTGTTTTGCCATTTTTTGCATCATTGCAGGGTCATTTTGCATCTTCGTCATTTGCTGACGTAAATAAAATACACCTATCACAAACCCTAGAATCAAACCGACAATTAAAGTAAGAATCGGTATAATAATATTCCACATTTTCCTTTTCACCCCTAATTAATTTATCCGTCCCTTATGATAGCATGACCACCATCATGATTCAATCCTATTATGATTTTCCTCAGCTGTGGATAGTATGTTTTGTAAAGCTTTGTGTATGGCGTCCAAAACGACTTCACTTTCTTCTTTTTCCGATGCTTGATGAAGTACACTTTCTGCTTCTGCACCACCTATTTGTCCTAATGACCAGGCAGCACTCTCTCTCATCACTTCTCTCTCATCACGAAGGAGTATGGGCATGAGATCAGGCAAAGCGGACTGGTCTTTAAAGTGCCCTAGCGCAATAATCGCATTACGTTGAATCGGCTTCTTCCCTCTCCATGCAGCAGCAGTGTGTCCAAACTTTTGCTTAAACTGTTTGTTGCTCATAGAAAGCAATGGCTTTAGCAACGGCTTGGCCAATTCAGGTTCAGGAAGTAATTCTTCTTGGTGTGTAAAATGTTTTCCTTTATTTATAGGACAAACGATTTGACATGTATCACAACCGTAAAGTCGATTTCCAATTTTTTTCTTATAAAAATCATCGATAACGTCCTTTGTCTGGGTTAAAAATGAAATACAGCGCTGGGCGTTTAATTGTCCCGGTCCTACAAGCGCATCGGTCGGACAAGCTTCAATGCACTTATTACAGCTCCCGCATTGTTCCGTCATTGGAACATCGGGTGGAAAAGGTATGTTCGTTATCATTTCACCTAAGTAAATCCATGACCCAAATTCAGGTGAGATGATGGAGCAATTTTTCCCGCTCCAACCTATCCCAGCTCTCTCTGCCACAGAGCGATCTACGAGTGCTCCTGTATCCACCATTAACTCTGTTTTCACATCACTCACTTCTTGTTCTAAGACGGATTGAAGTGCTACGAGCCTTTTTTTCAATACATGGTGATAGTCTTGTCCCCAAGCAGAGCGTGCAATCATACCTCTGTAATGATCTTTTTCTGATTTAGGAGCAGGAGATAGTTTAGAAGGATACGCAATTGCAATAGAAATAATCGACTGTGCTTCTCCTAACGATTGACTGGGATCTACCCGTTTATCCAGATCCTGTTCTTCGAAACCTGATTCATATCCCTTCTGCCTATGCTGCACTAATATGTCTTTCAGTCCTTGGAATGGACGTGCAGATGTAAACCCAATTTTATCTATGCCTAACGAAGACGCTTGTCGTTTTAATTTTTCTTTTAACTCCATCCAGTCATCACGTGATGCTGCTGCCATTTGTATGGTCAATCTCTATCACCTACAATCCTCCTATTTGACTCCATGGCCATACTATCCAATCTGCACGGCCCACAATCAAATCTTCATGAATCGTACCAAATATTCTGCTATCTGTACTTCCCCCAGCATAACGGTTATCTCCCATGACAAAATAATGATCGCTTGCTACTTCCGTCTGCTTCTGATCCATACTTTGAATGTTTGTCGCGGTGTAAGGCTCTTCAAGCGCCACTCCGTTGACAATTAACCTGCCCTTTTTTATTTCAACGATGTCACCTGGTTCTGCAACGACGCGTTTCACCAAGTATTTCTCCTTCACATCGTCTAAAGGATGCTTAAACACGATGACATCTCCTTGTTTCGGATCAGCAAATTGATACATGAATTTATTAATAAACAATCTTTGATTATGCTCCAGTGTAGGATTCATAGAACTGCCTTGTACGATCGATAATTGAAACACAAACTGATGTATCAAAATAGAGCAAATGAGGACGGTAGCAGCCCACTTGATCCACCCCCATAATGTATGAAGGTTTTTGCGGTTATTTACATTCATCTTACCCTTTACATCCAATTGACTATTCATATACTCCTCCATCTCACTGTATTCAATCATTCATATTATATCATGAGTGCATGAAAGCACGCGAAATACGTGCTGTGAATATGAAAGAGGTTGGTGCTAAGCAGTATTAAGCATAAGAAAATCCCGAAACGTATAGTTTGTCTCGGGAATGTTATGTTATTTCTATCCTTGTTTTATTTCATTCATTGTATCTGTATTTTAAACTTTTTAATTTAAACAGTGTTTAGTGTTATCCTGTTAAAATGCTCAATTTTTTTTCACTACAAGGTGTATTTGTCGTTACAAAACCTAAAGATTTACATAAAAATTGTAATTGATGATTGTATTCATCTACCGTTACCAGCACTCTTTTCACTTGATGTTGTGCAAAACACTGGTTCATCGCTTCAATTAACCTAACCTCACAATTTTTATGTAAACAGTTAGATTGAACAATAACTCTGTAAAAATAACCTTCTTCATGATCAATCGTACCAATAATCGTACCTACGATCTCATCATCTAAAACAGCAACCAAAACAAGTTCGGAGTCCCAGTTCAATTGATGTGCAAATGCTCTTCTCGTTTCATCATAACAACGTTCACTTAATTCTGTCTGCAACAACTGAGATATTGCAACGTAATCACTTAATTGAAAAGTACGTATATACATATATTCTCTCCCTAACCGAAGTTTTGTTCTTATCTGATGTCTATCATGCTATTTTTGAATACAATGCGAAAATACGTTTCTATTAATAAATATGCAAATATATTAATATTTATATCAAGTGTGGATGTCTACTGCTTAGGACTACTTTCTTATAATACGACATTTTTCAGTGAAAATCTTCTACTATAAAAATTTTTTATCAAAAAAAACGTTGAATTTTAATGTAAGCGCTTTTATCGTTTTTGTTATTTCCATAGCTGCATAATGATTCCTGTAACTGAGAATGAATGGATAACATTTCCATGCAAATTTAGCATAAAATAGTTCTTGTACTTTCTATACATATATGTTGATTTATTATGAAAAATTAGAGATAATAAGATTAGTACAATGCCAAGGAGGAATATATTTCATGACTTTTCAATTACCTGAATTAACTTATGCTAAAAACGCGTTAGAGCCTTACATCGATGAGGAAACAATGACGATACATCATGATCGCCATCATGCAACGTATGTAAACAATTTAAATGCTGCACTAGAGGGAAATCAAACATTGTTGAAGCAAGACATTAACCAACTTATCTCTAACATGGATGCTGTACCTGAAAGCGCTAAAACTGCTGTTAGAAATAATGGTGGCGGACACGCAAACCATTCTTTATTCTGGGAAATTATCGCACCAGGTGGAAGCAAAACTCCTACTGGAGCTTTAGCTAAAGCCATTGAATCAGAATTAGGTGGACTTGAAAGCTTTAAGGAACAATTCTCAAAAGCTGGAGCTACTAGATTTGGAAGTGGTTGGGCTTGGTTAAGTGTCAACGCTGATGGAAAACTCGTCGTACATAGCACTGCTAATCAAGATAACCCATTAATGGAAGGGTTAACTCCTGTAATAGGATTAGATGTATGGGAGCATGCATACTATTTGAAATACCAAAACAAGCGCCCTGATTACATTGCTGCATTCTTTAGCATTATTAATTGGGATGAAGCAAGCAAACGTTATGACGCAGCGGTAAAATAAACTAATGTACAACATTACGTTGTATACTAATAGCGCTAGCCTTGGAGGCTAGCGCTATTTTTCACATACAGATAAGTTAAATGAACTTGTTCCATCACCTTATTCAGGCTCTCCCGATTCATTCTTACTTAATAACGTATTTCCTATTTTCAAAAAGACATTTGGAAACGTATATGCTTCTATTTTCGATGGATCATACCAGTGATAACGATCATCTAGCACACTATCATTTTCATGCAAAGTACATTCATACACATCCATATCCCAATGAATATGGCTGAACATATGGGTGACGTTCATTGCCCATCCTAGAGGTTGTACTTCTATGCCTAATTCCTGTTTAATATGTTTTCTCAGTTTCACCATATCTTGATGATGTGACGTCTGATCTGCTGTTTTCTTCACTTCCCAATGTGGAAACTCCCACATGTTTGCTAGCAATCCTTCTGCTGGTCTTTTTGCAATCAATACTTGATCCTTATGCGCTCCTGTACCTCTAATCAAGGCGACTATACGTCTCTCTGGTCGAGGCGGCTTCGCTTTTTTCTTGATCGGTAACAATGTTTGCAAGCCTTCTTTACGAGCAATGCAATGTTTGAACACTGGACAAGTGTCGCATTTCGGAGATTTAGGAGTACATACTAGCGCACCTAATTCCATCAGAGCTTGATTAAAATCCCCACTACTGTCATGTGGAATAACGTTTACAATCCATTTTTCCATCATTTTACGTGTAGAGACTTTTGCAATATCTTCTTCTATTTTTTCATAGCGTGATAACACTCGCATCACATTCCCGTCCACCGCAGGCTCTGGTTTGTTATATGCAATGCTCAATACTGCACCAGCGGTGTAAGGCCCTACCCCTTTTAACTTTAAAATCTCCTCTTTCTCTTGTGGAACAACCCCTCCGTAGGTCGCTTCTACTTCCTTCACAGCGGCATGCAAATTTCTCGCTCTAGAATAATAACCGAGCCCCTCCCAAGCTTTTAACACTTGCTCTTCTGGTGCCTCAGCTAATGTTGAAACGGTGGGAAACTTACTCATAAAATTTTCAAAGTAAGGAATGACGGTATCTACTTTGGTTTGCTGTAACATGATTTCCGAAACCCAGACACGATAAGCGTTATGATCTTTTCTCCAAGGTAGATCTCGTTTATTGCCTCTATACCACGCTAATAACTGTTCAACAAAATAATTATGACGATGATGTGACATTTCTTCTCCTTTTTTTGTTACAAAATACTGAAAACACTGGAATCATACACTCGTTTATACGATATTAAATTATAATGAAAGTAAAGTGTAGCTTATATGATTAATGACATCCATGTAGCATGTAACTTTAACTATATATGTTGAATTACATATTTTCAACATATAACTCAATCCCATAAAATGGAGAATTTCTGAAGTTGGCTTGTCATGAACTATGGACTGAGATGACACATATTCTTCATTTTATGAAGCGCACCTTATTTTATTTTGAAGTGGAGGTCCAAAACATGAAAAACATGAAGAAATGGGCGGTAGTAGTAGGTATGAGCATGATACTTACAGCCTGTGGCGGTGGAAGTGATGACGGTGGAAGCGTTGGGGTAGACACAAGTTTAGACACAGCACAATACGGTGACGCAGTGAAAACATTTAACAACAATTGTATCGGATGTCACGCCAATGATTTATCAGGAGTCATGAGTGGAAGCAATATCACGCAAGTAGGAAGCAGACTAAGTAAAGATGAAATTAAAAACGTTATCGCGAACGGTCAAGGCATCATGCCTGCTCAAACGCAATTAGATGAAGAACAAATAGATCAACTTGCAACATGGTTGGAGACAAAAAAATAGAACTTACCAACCATTATAATCTCTTGTAGTAAGGGAATATTATATTTCCGTTTGCTGTTCTGCTACTGCAAAAGCTACAGCTTGTTCAGTGCTATGAGATATGGAAAGATGGATAGTAATATGTTCTGATGAGAGATTTAATTTGTCGAATGCTTTTTGTGAAAGCCGAACTTCTGGCTTTCCATCCGCATTCGGCATCATTATGATGTCGTGAAATCCAACTTTTTCCCCAATTCCACAACCTAACGCCTTTACAATCGCTTCCTTTGCAGCATAACGACCTGCAATATGTTCTTTTTTTCGATTTTCACTCATACTTAACAGCCTCTCCCCTTCCTCCTCTGTCAAGATGCGATGTATAAATTTTTCTGCTATTTTACCACTCAACAATTTCTCTATTCTTTTCAATTCTACGATATCTGTTCCGACTCCAATTATCATATTGTACCCCTTCTACTTTATATCTTTATTTTTATTATACGGTTTTTTCCATTTAAATACATAGCATGTCATCTTGTCTGTATATAGTGTACACTAATATAGTAACGACAATAAACAGGTAGTTTTGCCTGTATTAACATAGGTATCACTTTATATGTACTACCGTTCAACATGGTATTGCAATCAAACATAATGAAAGATGGTGAGCTAATGGATAAGCAAAAGAAAATAGATTTATTGAAGAAAGATAGACAATACGTGTGGCATCCATTCACGCAAATGAAAGATTACGAAGAACGCGATCATTTATTGATTGAAAAAGCAGAGGGTGTGTTCTTGTTCGATGCAGATGGGAATAAATATTATGACTCTGTTTCTTCATGGTGGACAAACATTCACGGCCACAATCATCCGCGAATTCAAAAAGCGATAGAGCAGCAAATTCAAAAAATGGATCACGTCATGTTCAGTGGCATGACACATGAGCCTGGTATTGAACTTGCAGAAAAACTAGTAGAGATTACTCCTGATTCACTTACCAGAGTATTTTATTCCGATAACGGGTCCACGGCTGTAGAAGTTGGTTTGAAAATGTCCTTCCAATATTGGCAACATAGAGGACGCAAAAACAAACATCATTTTATATACTTAAACAACAGTTATCATGGAGATACACTTGGTGCGGTTAGCATCGGGGGAGTAGAACTATTCCACTCCGTATTTAAACCGTTGCTCTTCCCTTCTTTCCTTGCTAAATCACCAGCAGATGTAGGCATACAGCAAAGTATAGAAGATGTAACAGCGATACTAGAAGAGCATGAAGATAGCATTGCAGGTATTGTCATTGAACCACTTATTCAAGCAGCTGGTGGTATGCACATCTATGATCCACAATACTTGAAAGAGATTAGAGAAGTATGTGATCGATATAATGTACATCTTATTGTAGATGAGGTTGCTACTGGATTCGGCAGAACAGGTAAAATGTTTGCTTGTGAGCACGCTGGTATTAGCCCAGACATCATGTGCTTATCCAAAGGACTAACGGCTGGAATTATGCCACTGTCCACTACACTATGCAAAGAAGAAATTTACCAAGCTTTCTATGACGATTACGATACATTCAAAACGTTTTTCCATGGTCATAGTTTTACAGGGAATCCACTCGCCTGTGCTGTAGCAGTAGAAAGTTTGCGCATATTTGAGGAAGACCAAGTGATGGCACACGTGGAAACAAGTGCCGCCTATTTGCAAAATATAAAGGAAGAGCTAATTTCAGTTCCTCATGTCACCAACATACGTGGAATTGGAATGATAGCAGCATGGGACTTAGTGCAAGATGTAGAGAATGGAACGCCTTTTGACCCTGAACAACGCATTGGCTACCACGTCTACCTAGAGTCATTGAAGCATGGACTGGTACTCCGTCCACTTGGAGATACACTGTATTTATGGCTTCCTTTATGTACAACGACAGAACAAATTGCAGACATCATGGAGCGTACAAAAGCAGTAATTGAAAAAGTAACTAAAAGCTTTATGAAATAAAGCTACTTCTAAAAGCTTTACAAAGTAAAGCTACTTCGTAAGCAAGAGAAGAAAAAGCTTTACAAAGTAAAGCTAAAGCCCCTTTAGATTTGTTCTAAAGGGGCTTTCTTTCTTAAACGATATGCATGCAGTCATTACATTCCTGCGTTCGTATCTTCTTCCATCATTGGTTCTTCCGTGTCCGTCTCTAATTTAAGATCTTCAGTGTTAATTTCTAATTCAAAATCTTCACTTTCCACTTCCATCGTCTCTTGTTCAAGAAGCGGTTTACTATACATAGAATGTAGGAAGATCTTATCACTACCTGTAACAGTCAAATCTAATCCCATTTGTTCAGCAAAAGAAGTTAAAGCTACATACGTTCTACCTTGATAGATAAAAACTCCTTCTGTGAACGTTTCAAAGTTGTCATCTGCGAAAAATGAAGTGACTTTATATTCTGTAGTCATACCGTCTTTCATCACGCTAGTTGTTTCTGTTTCCACATCATATTCAATTTTAGCACCTAGTGTTTCCACATATTCTCTAATCGGTACATATACTTTATCGTTCAAAAGGACAGGCATTTCAGCTGTTTCAAACAACTGACCTTCCAACAAAATAGTAGCAGGTTCTACACTAGAAATTTCGCTATACTCTCCCCAGATTTGTTGTGAGAAGATTTCTGCAAATTTTTGATATCCCATTTGATTCGGATGAATATCTTCAACACCAATGTGTGTGTAAGCTAGCTCATTACCTACAAACGGCTCAGCTACTAGTGCTAATGATAAATCTAATCCTAACGATTGAAATCCAGCAACAACTTCACTTAATTGATCTGTCATCGTTTGTCTCAATAAATCTAAACCTGCATACTCTTCTCCAACTGCAACTTCAGGAATTGGCTGATATTGATCAGAAATAACGATTTTAGCATCAGGATTTAGTGTGTACAAGATTTGCAAACTTTCAGCTAAATTAGTGCCAATCGCCTGCAAGCGCTCTGTAAATACCGCTGCAATTTCTTCTTGCGTTTTCTCACCTAATAAATTGGGCAGATCTATAATATCATTTCCACCAATCGTGATCGTAATAAGATCAGCTTCTTGCACATTCTTTTTTACGACATCTAACTGAGAAAGTATTTCCGTCAATTTAGGATCATAGAAATTAGCTTGAATCTCCTCTGCAGTCATTTCTGTATTTTCAGTTGATATCGCTGTAAGTAATCTCAACAATACATCTGTTTCTATCCCTAATACACCATAATTGTTCACTTCTGCTCTACCTTGTAATAATGCTTGCTCATAAACTCTTTCTACAAATCCATAAGGTACAGATTCTGGAGTCCATCCAGGCTCAAATCCTGATGTAATGGAATCACCAAAAGCAACGTATTTGTAAACTGCTGCTTCTTCCATCTTCATGTCATCCATTTCGTGCATCTCAACCGTTGGTGTTTCTGTCATTGCTGGCATCACTTGCAATTCTTCCGCTTCTTCTGCTTGTACTGGAATAAATGTAAAAACTAAACATAATGAGAGCGCAGTGGCTGCCACCCATTTTATTTTTTGCTGTATATGTTTCATATATATTTGTCCTCCCTAAATTTAAAGTACATGGAACGTTCTATTACTGCTGTAGACATAATTTAAAATTTTCTGAAAACTTTAACACAATAATGAATTAAAGTATAATTAGCTATAAATTAACTTTTATTACAAGTATGCAACAGATACCTCTGCATTGTAACTTTTCCTTACCTCCTTATTCATATAATCTAATAAAAAATAAGAAATCATTAACATAATACCATAGTTTTATTGATATTACCATTTATTTTGATTTCTTGAAATGCTAGAGTACTATGCTACCCTAGCATTTCATATTTCATGGTGAATGATAACATTTACGCTTATATACCTGGAATAATGGAACGTTTATGCTGCGTATTTTGATATAATTGCTCTAACTTCTCTCTCACCGATGCAGGTACTTCTTTTCCTTCCAAGTAGTCACTGTTATCGTCATAACTAATACCTAACTCATCTTCATCGGTTTGTCCTACCCATAACCCAGCCGTCGGTGCTTTTGTAATAATTTGCTGTGGCACACCTAAAACCTCCGCCAACATTTTAACTTGGCGCTTGTTTAGTGTACTCAATGGTGTAATATCTACTGCTCCGTCTCCATATTTAGTAAAGAAACCAGTCAACGCTTCCGACGCATGGTCTGTTCCCACAACGAGTACATTTTGCTCAAATGCGATCGCATATTGCATTACCATTCTCGTACGAGCCTTGATGTTGCCTTTCCCCTTCACACTAACGTGACGGTGTACACCAATCGATTTCAAACTGTCTTCCACTTCTAAAGCAACTTCGTTCACTGCCTCTTCTATATTCGTCTCCATGGTGTGTTGAAGTTGAAACTCTTCTGCTACAGCATAACTATGTTCAATATCTTCTTGTTCACCATACGGTTGGAATACACCAATAGTACGATAATCTTGACCTGTTTCCTTCGTTAACTCATCCGTAGCACGTTTACAGAGACCTGCGGTCACCGCACTATCTATTCCTCCGCTAATAGCGATGAGAAGTCCGGTTGTTTTAGACGCTAATACGTGTTCTTTTAAAAATTGTACCCGCTTGTCCACTTCTGCTGCTACATCTATCGTTGGTTTTACACCTAACGCTTCTATAATGTGCTGTTGCATGTCTTTCTCTCTCATATTGTTTACACCCTCCTAAACGATAACGATACAAAATCATCATTCATCTATATAAGTTGAATTAACTTGTTAATGCAACTTATTACCACGATGCATAAGATGGAGAAATCTCCACATCACACCTTTACGCCTAGCTACTGAGGCGTAAACTTGTATTAGATCATTTCTTCATCTTATATATGTACGTAACATATTATATAAATTATACCGTATTCCCACATGTAAAGCCAAACAGCAACGATATATGCCATCGCTATACTGGTATGTTTTGCGTAGCAGTGTAAATTATACAAAAGTAACAGTTAACATCTTTCCAGTTTTTATGTATAATAAATTACAGGATTATTTAGTATGTACACTGATCATTACTTACTCAAGTTACCTTTTGCCTCAGTTGCATAATAATCAAACAATCTTAGGCTACGCTTACCGACATTCATCTCCCACTTACTCATTGGGCTATGCCCTTCTCACTCGTTGAAGTGGGAGTCTTGAGTCTTCTGTCGGAAAAAGATAAATAAAACGTACGAGAGGAGCGTTCTTTTCCATTGACGAGATTAAAAACGTTATCAGAGATAAATAAAATGAAGCAAGCAGGGAAAATTTTAGCTGCTTGTCATCAAGAAATAAAAAAAAGAATCCAACCTGGCATTAGTACTTTAGAAATAGATGCTTTTGCCGAACAGTTCTTGTTAGACCATGGCGCTACACCGGAGCAAAAAGGTTACAGAGGCAGAGTCATGGATTATCCTTACGCCACATGCGCTTCCATCAATGAGATGGTGTGTCATGGCTTCCCCAGCAAAGAACCTCTAAAAGAAGGCGACATCGTAACCATCGATATGGTAGTCAATCTTGATGGATGGCTAGCTGATTCCGCTTGGTCTTATGCAGTAGGTAAAGTTTCAGAACAAGCAGATAACTTACTGAAAGATACGAAGGAATCTTTATATATCGGCATTGAGCAAGCAAAGATCGGAAATAGAATTGGAGATATATCACACGCTATTCAAGTGTTCGGTGAAAGTAAAGGCTATGGAGTAGTCAGGGAATTCTCAGGTCATGGTATTGGGAAACATATTCATGAAGCTCCCGATGTTCCTCATTTCGGTAAAGCAGGGTTTGGTCCTCGTATTAAAGAAGGAATGGTATTTACGATTGAACCGATGTTGAATCTAGGAACAGCCCATTGTTACGTTGAAGATGACGGGTGGCAAGCAAAAACGTTTGATGGAAAATGGTCTGCACAGTATGAGCATACGATTGCGATTACGAAAGACGGACCTATGATTTTAACCGATCAAGATCATCTATAAAATGTAAGTATAAAACATCCCCCCTCATGTTATATGAAGGGGGATGTTCTTTGCTTCGTTTAGATATACTTATCTTTATCTATGTTTAGCAATGTTGATCAAATGCAGCAGTTAAATCATTAGCAATATCTACAGCAGTGCGATCTTCTATTTGATGACGCTCAATAAAGTGCACTAATTTTCCATCTTTAAATAAAGCAATGGATGGAGATGATGGCGGATTAGGTGCTAAATATTCTCTTGCTTTTGCCGTTGCTTCTTTATCCTGACCAGCAAAAACCGTATATAAATGAGTTGGTGTTTTAGCATGCTGCAATGCTTTTGCTACTCCTGGACGACATTGCCCAGCAGCACAACCACACACAGAGTTCACGACAAGTAATGCCGTACCTGTCATACCTTCAAAATTCTCACTTACCTGTTCTGGAGTTGTAAGCTCCGTAATACCTATGTTTGTCAATTCCTCACGCATAGGTCTTACCATATCTTCCATATAAAATTGAAATTGGGACAACAGATTCCCCTCCTTAACTTTCTAAGTATCCTGTACTTTCGTACTCTTCCATTATACATCTGGACGAGAAGAAATAAAACATGGAGATGATGATTGTTCCACATCCTCATGGAATGCACTCAAGATAAGATCCATAATTCCTGATGATCATGATCATCCATCGTCCTTTTGTCTTTTTTCTTTGTGTATGAAATAGGATACATCATGTAAAGGATGGGAAATATTATTCCCCTCTGGGTACGTTCCTTTTTCAAAATATTGCTTATTGCTAGGAAGGTGAAAGCCAATATCTTTCGTTGGATGAACCCATTCCTCCCCGGCCATGGTAGCAGGGTCTGTATGTTCATCCCAGTTTGTTAGAGGAGAGTTTGGAGATTCATATTCATGATCCCCAATTACTACTCCATGTTGATTCATGAAAGGCGCTACAGCTTGCATATGCAACTTGGGCATAAACTGTATTTCATATGGATCTAACTTCGGATCCCCCAGATTTTTCAACTTTTCCTCACTATCTACATTACGATCTACATTGTTCTGTATTTGATCATTGCTTTCTTTCATCATTGTTCCCCCATCTTATGTGGCAGGTTCATTTGGTCCATCTAAATACTTATCGGTGATCTTTTTATTTGCTTTTTGCTTGTTTTGTTTATTTTCTCTGTCATGTTCTTGTTGTGCTTTTGATTGTGATGAATGCGTCATTTTATCATCTCCTTTCCTCTTTATTATGTGCAAAAAGAAATGAAATATCATGAAGACGTACATCTCTGTTTACTTTACTTCCTGTCCAACATTAAGCTATACTATCTAATGCAATGAAAGGAGACTGGAAACACATGAAATACGACGTCATTGTTATTGGAGGAGGCCCTTCAGGATTAATGGCCAGCATCGCTGCTAGTCGCAATGGTGCAAAAGTACTCCTTTTGGATAAAGGAGATAAACTCGGAAGAAAGTTAGCTATATCTGGTGGAGGTCGCTGTAACGTTACGAATAATGGAGACGTCGACCACATCATTCAACACATACCAGGTAATGGTAAGTTTCTTTACAGCGCTTTTCATACGTTTAGCAACAGAGACATCATTACATTTTTTGAAGACCTCGGCATTTCTTTAAAAGAAGAAGACAATGGGAGAATGTTTCCAGTTAGTGATGAAGCAAAGACGGTAGTGGATACGTTGATTGCAGAAGTTCGTCGCCTTGGGGTGAAAATCAAAGTCCATACTCCTGTGCAACAACTTCTCATACGTGAAGAAAGATTACAAGGTGTCGTCTTGATAAATGGAGAGACTATACTTGCAGATAACGTCATCCTTGCCGCTGGTGGAAAATCAGTACCACATACAGGTTCAACAGGAGATGGTTATGCTTGGGCAGAGCAAGCAGGACATACCATTACGACGTTATACCCAACAGAAGTACCTATTACATCTAATGAGAAGTTCATTCAACAAAAACAATGTCAAGGACTATCATTAAGAAATGTCATCTTGACGGTATGGAATGAAAAAAACAAAAAAATCATTTCTCATCAAGGAGATATGATCTTTACCCATTTCGGTATATCTGGTCCTGCAGTTTTGCGATGCAGTCAATTTGTAGTGAAGCAATTACAGAAAAATAAAGTTAATACTACTGTTACCATTACCATTGACCTTCTTCCAGAACAAAAGATCCAACAAATACAGCAAATGTTATTATCAAAAGGCAATGAAAATCCTAACAAATTATTAAAAAACACATTGAAATCTTTCATTCCTGAACGTATAGTGCCTGCCATACTAGATAAGTTGGATATCAATCATGAACGTTGTAATTATGATATTTCCAATATATTGTGGGAAAAGATAGCCATGCAAATCAAAGCTTTTAACATACAAGTAAATGGTACGTTACCAATCGAAAAAGCATTCGTAACAGGTGGAGGAGTAAAATTAAAAGAAATTGATCCGAAATGTATGCAATCAAAATTGTTACAAGGCCTTTTCTTTTGCGGAGAAATATTAGATATACATGGTTATACAGGTGGCTACAATATTACTGCTGCTTTTGCCACAGGATTTACGGCGGGAAAAAATGCCGCGCTGCTAGGCTCTAACATCGGCTGAGAAGTGATCAAATTTTTGATCTTGGTCTGACAATATGCTTTGTAATGATTCGTCCATTTCATCTTCTTCCTCTGTCGATGTTGCTTTTTTGCTTTCAGTGTCCTTAGTCATCTCATCGTGAATGATATCTTCATTGACGATATGAGCTGGAATAGATATAAATTCTTCTCCGAATTCGTATGCCATGGAGAAAATTTCTAAATCATTATATTTGCTGCTCGTAATTAATTCCCCACCATGCATAAAAGCAATTTCTAGAGCAGATGTTAAGTCACATTTATCAATATGAATCTTAAGAGAAGGTTGTTCTGTATCTGTAAACATCACAGGACTATATCCTAAATCATTATACGTGTCCCAAGCTAATTTTGCTTGATTGCCATCTTGAAATTGGAATACGATAGAAGCTGGTTCCAACTGAATATCCTCCTTTATCATGGTAATGGTAGTGTAACCACAATAATTGAAGTTATTCTGTCTCCTTTTAGCAGTAAACTTTTCATGACATGCCAAGGTTAGCTTACATCTATTTCATGACACGCTTTACCTTGCTTATAGTTCTCACTACCGTATTGATGAAGTAAAATGGGTTAGCAAAACGAAACTTAGGGACCACATCATATGGCCTCATCATTTCATTATCTTCGTGTTCTAACATGTGACAATGCCACACATACCTACCACTATATGGAGTAAATTTCGTTATCACCCTCACTTCCTCTCCTGGATTAGCAGCTACGACGTCTTTCCACCCTCTCTCATATATCAGCGGACGTTGTTTATCACCGGTATACGTGACCTCTCCTGTTGCAAGGTATTGCTCTTTATCAAAACGTTGCCGACTCAACAGTAAAAATTTTACAAGATGAATATGTATAGGGTGTGTATCTTCTGATATATTTATAAACTTCCAAATTTCTATGCTATGTAGTTTAGGCTTTTCTGTTACTGGCTGGCTCCACGTCGTTTTATTCAACAACATATAAGGTCTTCCGTACTCATCTTTTTCTTCGGATAGTAATAATGCCCTTTCTTTTACAGCATCTTCTTCTTTCCATTTGTCGTAAGGATACTGTAGGAATAAAGGTTTGGCATCATGCACTGCCTGCTCTTTTGCAAATTGACTAGAGATCTGTTTACTGGTCACTCTAAATTGCATCACATAACGAGTATATTCATTTACTTCATCCCCAGATGGATAAGGGGCTCTTGCACTATTGAGGAGATTTATTCTTCTTTGACTGCTGTGGGAAAAATCAATGATAACATCGATCCTCTCTGCTGGTGCTAGCAAAAACTTTTTCACCTTTACTGAACGCTCTAATAAACCTTGATCCGTTCCTATCACTTCAAAAGACTGCCCATTGTCTAAACTTAATTCAAAAAAACGGGCATTTGCAGCGTTTAATATTCTAAATCGATACTTTTTCTTTTCGACATTCAAATAAGGGTATGCCTTGCCATTCGTAATAATAAAATCTCCAAAAAATTCTCCGAGAATACAAGGAAAAACACCGTACGGATTGGGCGTTGGTTCAGGAGGATAATACATTTCCCCATTTTCAAAAAAGCATTTATCTTGAATCATTAAGAAAACTTCTTCATTTCCTTTCGGTAGCTGCGCCTTTTTTTCTATTTCGTCACGGATAATATAAAAACCAGCTAAACCAGCATAGACGTTCAATCGATTGATACCTACCGTATGATCATGATACCAAAGCATCGTCGCTTGCTGAGGATTATCATACTCATACACTTTCCTAGTGAAAAATGGTCCTGTTACTTCATAACCGTTCGTATACCATGCATCTGGGTATCCATCGCTATCTGCCCTCGTTACCCCACCGTGAACATGCACTACCGTTCTAACCTCAGGTTTATCTTCTTCTGCACCATGAACCGTTTTATCTACAGGTAAAAAATGCTTCAATGGTAATTCGTTTTTCCATTCCACCTTCACTTTTTCATTACGATTTACCTCAAAATATGGAGCTACATATTGCCCATCATATCCATAAATCGTGCTCGGTCCGAGATCACGATGAAATGTATGGTTGCTTTCTAACATCTTTATCTCATATAACGTATTGCCTTTTACTTGCTTAAATGGCTGCTTCTTTTTCGGTCTAGGTAGGGGATCCACAAAGCGTGTTAAATGCAACAAACACCACCTCCATGCTGTATCCTATGCAAGAAGTGGTGTTTAATATGAAAATAGTTAGCGTATAGTACATGATGCTTTATTGTAACTTTATCCTACAACATCGTATCCTGCCGCTTCAATGGCTTCTTCCACTTTATCAACGCTAGCGACGACGGTATCCAATGTTACGATAACGGATTGACTTTCTACGATTCCCTGTACTTCAATAATACCAGAAAGAGAACGTACAGATTGTTCAATAGAACGTGCACAAGTTTCACACATCATCCCTGCTACTTTAATTTCAAGTTCCTTCATGCACTGTACCTCCTGTTCCCCTTATTTTTTATTTTACCCGTTGCTGCTTGTAGTCCTCATATCACTTGCTTACTTGATTTTGTACTACTTAGCTTCGTACTGTATCGTAAAGAAATTTTTATCTTTTTTCCATTCAAAACCGTCTATTTTTTTTGCAATGGCATCTACTGCAATATACGTTTCAAAATCACCTTCATCATACATCACTTCACCGTTATCATATGAAAAAGATAATACCGTATCATTGATGACATATTTGAGTAAATTATTTTTTTCATCTAACCATTCTACCTCTGCAGAAAGCAATGTTAATAGCAATGAACTTGGTACATAGAATGTATTATCTTGTTCCACATAATGCGATGTATAGTAAGATGGAATCCCGTTTATTTTCGTTTCAAGATACGATGTGAACTCTACTTCCACTTTACTAACACCAGCGTGCTGCAAAGCAGCAATGATCTGATCTGCCTCACTAGATGCTGCAATGTCTGGAGTGATACCGTAATTGTCGATATCGTGTTTGTCCGGTGTTAAGTATTTGTGGGTCGTTAAGTACAACACACCGCCATTTGATAAATCATAACCATTTTGGATGGCTGCTTTTCCATAAGTTTGTTCGCCAACGATTGTTGCGATTTCATGATCTTGCAGTGCAGCCGCCAAAATTTCTGATGCACTAGCAGTATTATAGTTCGTCAAGACGGTAATAGGGAATTCCGCATCTGTACCTCCGTCAAGCTTCACTGCTTCCATGTTCCCTTTATTATCGACTTCATACATGATCACTTTATCTTTCATCAAGTTCTTTGCTACTTCTTGCATCTGGTCCACATAACCACCAGAATTATCTCGAAGATCTAGTATTAAAGATTTCATCCCTTGCTTCTGCAAGTTACTAAGCACTTCCTTAAATTCCGTGCCTGTTTTATCATTAAACTCATGTAATTTTATATACGCTGTTTGTGAATCAGCCATCAAACCCATTACCGTTGGCACATAATAAGAAGAAATAATCAGCTCAACCTCAACTTCTTTTCCTTCTCTTTCAACGACAACCGTTACCAACTCACCCTCTACGTTATCATAAATCATAGAGAATACACTTATCTCTCCTACTGCTACTTCCTCGCTTGTCACATCGATATCATTTATTTTTTTTATGGTATCACCAACTTGAAGCTTGCCATTCGCTACGGATTGTTCATAAATGTAAGAGACAAAGATTTCTCCTTCGTCATTATAAGAAAAATCAAAGCCAGCATCAGTGTAGTTGCCTGAATAGTAAGCTTTTGTCCCCACTACACCTACTTCTTCACTTGGTGAATAATAACTAATATACGGATCGTCTGTACCGTAATAACTAATTCCATCTATAGCTGCATCTATCATTCTATTTAGATCACTTTCATAAATACTATGCTCATTAATTAAGTGAATGACTTCTTGCACTACTTCTGTTTCATCATATACTACTCCCGTTTCACCTTGTGCTTCTTCTGCAAAACTATACGTAGGCATAACTAGAGTAAACATAATTATAGCAATAAACATATAACGAATTTGATTCCATTTCATCATTTCTATCCCTCCAAATGAATGTAAGTCAGTGAAAAAGTATGTAAATAAGTTGGTTGAACAACTTATTTATAAGATAAAGAAATATAAGAATACAAGTTTACGCCTCAGTTGCCAGCCGTAAAAGTTGTATGAGATTTCTTTATCTTGTGTTTAGCGGTAATAAGTTGGTTGAACAACTTATTTATAAGATAAAGAAATATAAGAATACAAGTTTACGCCTCAGTTGCCAGCCGTAAAAGTTGTATGAGATTTCTTTATCTTGTGTTTAGCGGTAATAAGTTGGTTGAACAACTTATTTAATAATGAAACGTATAATATATTCATATTTTTACCATACCTTCAACTCGTATAGTATACCATACTTTCACTATCCTTGTTTTTATGTCAATCGATGTCAATCTAGAACGAAACTTCTATCATAAATATCATGAAGATGAGCCTGAAATAATCTGCTGTAACTGGCTTTCTAGTCCATCTCGATAAAATATATTGTATGTGTCAAAAGGAATAATACGTCCATCAGGATGCGCAATGTGTACACATGATTTTTTAACAGAGCGAATATCAAAATTGTATGGATCTAAAAACTGCATAATGAGCACACGAAAAACGTGATCATAACTTATGGAAGGCGGAGCTGATACTTTGGGCAAACAACAAAGTAAATCTTTCAATGAAGCAGCAGAAGATGCAGGTGAATGACTGGTGGAAAATAAGTTAAAAACCTTTTCTTTCATCTGTTCATCCTGCTCAAATACAATCGTATTCCGTTGCCCCTCTAACAAACTATCTGGTTCAATAAATTGCGTTAGCGGAATAACATCTCCTTCTAACTTCAACGCATACCCCATAGCTAAACAATCTGGATGACAAGGAACGGGAATCATATCTTTCTCTGAGAAAACGTCGCTTTGTGTAATGATATTCCTCCGCACTTCGCTTAGTGTTAATCTATCTAATTTGGGATCAAAGTCTTCTAATCTACCTGCACTTTGAATAGGCTGAAAAGTTACACCTCTAACCGCTTTTTGCTGTAATGCAAAATCAATTATTTTTCCAATTTCATCATCGTTCCATCCTTTTTTGACGGTCACTACGAGCGTAGTAGAAACATTGTGTTCATTTAAGTGTGCAAGTGCCTGCTGCCTGATGGCAGTTAGATCTTTTCCACGTAATGATGTTAACGTGTCTGCTTTAAAACTATCAAATTGCACATACAGTTCAAAACCAGGCATGTACTGTGCTAATTTTTCTGCAAATGTTTTATCCTGTGCAATTTTAACGCCATTTGTATTTACCATGATATGTTTAATCGGTTTAGACTTAGCCAGATCTAATATTTCAAAAAAATGTGGATGAAGCGTTGGTTCACCCCCACTAATTTGTACGATATCGGCCTCTCCTTCATTTTTAACGATAGCATCAAGCATATACTCGATGTCTTCCATCGAACGATGACTTTTATGAGGCGCAGATGATGAATCAGCGTAACAGATCGGACATTGTAAGTTGCAGCGATCCGTAATTTCGAGTAACGTTAAACAGCTATGCTGTTCATGATCAGGACAAAGACCACAGTCGTATGGACAGCCATATTTAATCGGTGTGTTCCATCGCTGGGGCATCTCGGAAGGTTTAATAAATTGTCTGCATTGCTTGTAATATTCCACATCGTCAGAAATGAGCACTTTTTCAGGTCCGTGTGTGAAGCAATATTTAGATAAATATACTTTATCGTCTTGTATGATGACTTTTGCTTCTACTTTACGTAAGCATACAGAACAAATACTATTCGTTAATTCGTAAAACAAGTAATCACGATTTTTTGTCGCCATCTTTTTGACCTCCAATGATAAGTCACAAGTCATATTATATTTATAAGACATATTGAAGTAAGTTACGTTGCTGTTATCGTTTTGATCGTGTTCATCTTCTTCATCTTTCTCCTTACTAACCAAATGTAATATACAATCCCGATGCACGCTGCAAGTTGAATATTACTCAATCCGAAGTATGGATGAGGTGTTGGTTTTATCCATTCAATAAACAATCGGAACGTTAAATAATAGAGCATAAATAGTTGAAATCGGAATCCCTGGTGAAATACACTACCTCGTTTTTTCTCTATGTAATGCACATAACCTAGCAGCAGCATAAAGCACAATAATGCAGCTATTTCATATAATTGTGTAGGATGTCTCATGATCCCATCACCAAAATTCACACCAGTCATCCATGTTGTCGCTGTACCATACGTACGATCAGATAAACCAGTTAAAAAGCAACCTACTCTACCTATACACATTCCGATGACAATCGGGATGACCATATCATCACCGGTAGATTGTTTGACCCCTACAAATCGCTTGCTTATTTCTACACCAATCAAGCCTCCTAGCAGTCCACCAACAATCGTTTTTCCTTCCATCAAATAAGTTAAATCATTTCAATTATTATACAGCAATAGCGGATCTTCAAACCAATATAACACTTTGGAACCAATAGCAGCCCCAAGCCCTGCACCAATCACAATCCAAATCGCTTTATCAAAACTCATTGCACCTTTAGTACGCGTCCACATATACACCCGAAATCCAATAAAATATGCGAGCATTTCAAATAACAAATGAGGATGAATAGTAAAAGAACCAATAGAAATGAAAACAGGAAAATCCATCATGCAACTCCTTTTTAAAACAACATTTCATGCATTAAATACCCACAGAGACTAGAACAGACCCAACACACGCTATACTAACTAAAATAGTGATGATAGCACCTAATATGACCCCTTGCATCAATCGTTTATTGATCATGCTAAAAACGACAATAGCTGGCCCAACGTATACAAATTGAAACATGGCAACGTAAATGATAAAATACTCCTCAATATAGCGAGGAAAAGGGGTGATGTAAAACATAATACTTATCAGTAAAGCAAATACAAGTTGCACACGATAAGCAACTATCGTTTCTCCTAAACTATAACTTTGGTTTCTTTTATGGTATATGAGTACACATAGGAAGCTAATCCACATTGTAATCACAAGAAACCATAACAGTGATGAAAATGAAATGTTTTGCAAACTTGAAGCAACGATAATATGGGTGATAAAAGTAATGATTGTTCCTAGTGTAAGCAATAGCTTTTTGTTATCACCGAGTGAGGAGACCATTCACCTTACACCTCCTTTAACTTGACTCATTACATATGTAATGTATCGGTTTCTATCATGGTCATCATAAAAAAAGAGCTGTTCTCAAAGTGAAAATCAATGTACTTTAAGAACAACTCTAGTTGGTTATGCTCTATTGTCAGATAGCGTGTTGGTCAAAGATGATGTTTTGTCTTGCACATCAAACTTATCTTTTTTACTCTCTTTTCTAAACCATTGTGCAAAGATCGATGCTAACACGAATGCATACACAAATTCCTGAACTAATTTCATCGCCACGCCACCTATCTGCTGATCTTCTAAAGGTGTAACGTTAGTAAAGTATTCTGGTCCACTAAAATTTGCAAGCAATGTGCTGGCGTCTAATGGTACACAATACCCTAACATAACAGCCCACTCTGCCGGATCTGTAAACGTCGTATACAAAGCCGTGGGCGAAAAAATAATTAGCGCACATGCCGGAGTAATCAATGCACCATTCAAAAACATATAACCCGTTTTCTTCAACCCACTCAACGTGTCTGTATCAGGTAAAGGATTCATAACAGGCCAAAACATAAGAAAAGCGGAAATATATAAAATGATCAAGTAAATGGTGTGAACACTATAGTTAGTCATTACTGCATCATGAATAATCGGTATGTGATAAAAAGAAAATAATCCATTAAACAATATAGCGGTAAAAATGGGATGAACAATAAAAGAAAGCTTTTTGAAAAATGAAGCTCTGAAAACGGCTTGGTAAAACCAAGCAGGTATACTTAATAAAATAATGGGCGGTAAAATAATAAATTTAACCGACATAGAAATCATATGTGCACTAAACATTAAATGAGCAAGCAAGTCTAAAGGACCGCCTTGCGCAAAATAAAAAATAGCTATTCCAATAATAAAATACATCTTTTTTCTCAACGGAACGGGCTCACTGTTTTTAAACTTGTGTCGCCATGGTCCTGTAATAAGTAAATAAAGGACAATCAAAGCAAGTGATGAAATCATAACGTACGGACTCCACACTGCACTAAAACTAAAATATTCTAATCCAAACATCATAGCTACCTCCCCTACTATATAGTATAAAAATGAAAAATGGCCCCATACTGAAGCCAACAATGAGTACTATAGAATATACTAAACAAAGAAAATAAGTAAAGATAGAAAGCATTTGCCTTCTATCTCCACTTCTTATCTATTGTATCCTACCACCATACCCAATACACAGCCATAATAACACAAGTAAACATAACAAATGTCCCGACTATTAAACCAGTTATGGCGTAGAAATGTCCGCGATCTTTCATATGCATCCAATAAGCTAACTGCAATACCACTTGCACCACTGCCATAGCCAAAATAAGAAATACAACAAAATTCTTATTTAATGTCTCATTCAACACTGCGATAAAGGCTAAAAAAGTGAGAACCATGGACACAGCGTAAGTAATAAAGTGATACTTTGGACCTTCGTGATTATCTCGTCTTTTGATGTTTGTAACTGGCTTTTCTTCAACATGATTATTCATTAAAAGCCCACCTCTCCCATCAAATAAACAACAGTAAAGATAAATACCCATACCACGTCAATAAAGTGCCAATACAATCCTGCTACATAAAACTTTGGAGCAGTGTACGTCGTAATTCCTTTGCGCATACCTTGCACAATCAAAATGGTAATCCAAGCTACACCGAGTGCAACGTGAGCTCCGTGAAAACCAACTAGAGCATAAAACGATGAACCAAAAGGACTGGACGAAAAAGTATGTCCTAAGTGTACGTAATGATAAAACTCATATATCTCTAATCCTAAGAATGAGAATCCGAGTATGACGGTTACAATTAACCAGTTGATCATTTGTTTCGCATTACCTCTATGCAATGCTTGTGTAGCTAATACACTGGTCAAACTACTCGTTAACAATATGAACGTTGCGATGGCAACTAGTGTCATATCAAATAAGTCTTTTGCAAGAACACCATTGCTTTCTCCACGAAGCGCAATAAATGTAGCAAATAACGTTCCGAAAAGAACGGTTTCTCCACCAAGGAATAGCCAGAAACCTAAGACTTTATTACGACCTTCAAGGGTTGCCTTTTCAGGCTGATGCATTATTTTATTTTCTCCTTCATGGGATGCGTGACTCATATTTTCGCCCCCTCATCTTCAAGCTCTTCAACTTCTATATGATATCCGTGATCATCGATAACAGAACGTAAGAACATACAAAGTAATGTAATGCCTATACCAACAAACGCCACAATAAAGTTCTCAAAAATAAAATTCAAGAAATCGTTATTCAATCCACCATCTTGATACATGAACCCTAATCCAGCCACAAACAGTCCAAATGACATCACAAATGGCAAGATAGAAGCGTTAGGCATGTGAATCGGACCAACTGGTTCAGCAGGTGTCATGCCTTTATTTCCTTGCACTTTTTCATAGAATAGAGGATCTATACTACGAACAAGTGGAAGCTGTTTAAAGTTGTATTCTGGTGTAGGAGAAGGTATAGCCCACTCTAACGTACGGCCATCCCATGGATCTGCTACAGATTTTTTCTTCTTTGCCGTCGTGATCACGATATTGATCACCGTAGCCAAAAATCCAATACCCATTAAAAATGCACCGATAGAACTTACCAAGTTCATTGTATCCCAACCTTGGTTCGGTAAATACGTAAATACACGACGTGGCATACCCATTAAACCAAGAATATGTTGTACGAAGAAAGTTAAGTGGAATCCAATATAGAACGTCCAGAACGTAAATTTACCTAGTCCTTCGTTAAGTTCTTTATTGAACATACGCGGCCACCAGTAATATGCAGCAGCGAATAAACTAAGTACAATTCCACCTACAATAACGTAATGAAAGTGTCCTACAACAAAATACGTATCATGCATCTGCGCGTTAGCTGGAGCAACAGCAAGCATAACCCCTGTCACGCCCCCCATAACAAATGTAGGGATAAATGACATCGCAAACAAATTCGCTGTGTTATACGTAATTTGACCGCCCCATAATGTAAGGAGCCAGTTAAATACTTTCATTCCTGTAGGTACTGCAATCAACATCGTAGCTACAGCAAACAATGCGTTTGCAACAGGTCCGAGACCAACAGTAAACATGTGATGCGCCCAAACCATGAAACCTAAAAATCCAATCAACATCGTTGCAAATACCATGGATGCATATCCGAATAAGCGCTTTCGTGAGAAATTACTAATGATATCAGAAATGATTCCAAATGCCGGCAAAATCAATATATAAACTTCAGGATGTCCAAAAATCCAGAATATATGTTGCCATAGCACGGGGCTACCGCCACTTGCAACATCAAAAAAGTTTGCGTCAAACAAACGATCAAATGTTAATAAAATCAAACCAACTGCAAAAGCTGGGAAAGCAAATAATATAATAATAGATGCTACGAAAGTTGCCCAAGTAAATAAAGGCATTCTCATGAACGTCATTCCTGGCGCTCTCATGTTAATAATCGTAACTAAGAAGTTAATACCACCAATTAACGTACCAATACCAGCAATCTGTAAACCGATAGTATAAAAATCCACACCTCTACTCGTACTAAACTCATTTGAAGCTAGAGGTACATAGGATGTCCATCCTGCATCTGGCATACCACCAGTGAATAAACTAATATTCAGCAATAACCCACCAAATAAGAACGTCCAAAAACCGAGCGCATTTACAAATGGAAATGCTACGTCACGAGCACCAATTTGTAGTGGGACAATTGCATTCATTAAACCAAACAATATCGGCATCGCTGCCAAAAATATCATCGTGGTTCCATGCATCGTTATAAGTTCATTAAAAATTTGTGCCGTATCATCACCGAATGCTCTAATATCTGGAAACATTAACTGTAAACGAATCAGTAACGCTTCTATTCCCCCGATAACAAAGAAAAAAGCACCAGCAATTAAATACATTATTCCTATTTTCTTATGATCGACCGTAGTCAACCAGTCCATTAAACCCTTGTACTTTTTTGCCTTATGAGCCAATGTTCTAGCCTCCCCTTATCATTCCTTAAACCCTCAATCTAGGCTTTGTAAATATTCAACTAGTTTATCTAACTCTTCATCGCTAAGAACGTTTTCAAAAGCAGGCATATCGCTTACACCTGGTTTCATTTTGTTAGGATCTTCAATCCAAGCTTTAATTTCTTCTGCATTATTGTCTTTGAAACCAGCCACTGTTTCACGATTCGCAAACCCTTTCAAGTTTGGAAAAATACCCTTTTGTGTTGCATCGATTGCATGGCAACTAATACAATTGTTCTTGAATATTTCGTATCCTTCAGCAAGTTCAACATTTTCTACCTCTTCCGGGTAAGGGGTTTTCATGTCTTCCACCCATGTATCGAATTCATCTTGCTCAAGAACGACCGCCTTGAAATCCATGAGAGCATGAGACTGACCACAAAGCTCCACACATTTACCTTTTAAAACACCCGTTGTGTTGGCATCATAATATAAAACATTTTCTGTACCAGGTATTGCATCCATCTTTCCGCCTAAACCTGGAATCCAGAATGAGTGCAAGACGTCACTTGCAGTTATTTTAAACGCAACGGTTTTATCCACAGGCATAACTAAATCCTGAGCAGTGTAGATATCTAACTGTGGATAGTTAAATTCCCACCAGTACTGGTGACCCACTACTTCTACTAATAAAACATCTGGGTCTTCCGTTAAATCTTCACCTAACACAAATGCATAAATTACAGTAGGAACAGCCAAAATAGTAATTAAGATCAAAGGAATAACAGTCCATATAATTTCTAACTTGTGACTTCCTTCTACTTGTTCTGGATAGTCCTTGTCACTTTTCTTTCTTCTGAAACGTATGATTGCATAGAAAAACAGTGCAAATACAACAGCTAAAACACCAAACATGATTCCTAATGATAAATTAATGAGAAAAAGCTGACTTTCACCGACACTACCTTGAGGATTAAGTGGACTTGCTTCTTCTGTAAAACTACAGCCACTTAATACTAAAGAGAGTGTCAACATCATTAGGAGAAACATCATAAACTTTCTCCGTTTCACAATATCAA
Source organism: Longirhabdus pacifica (assembly GCF_004115085.1). Classification (GTDB taxonomy): domain Bacteria; phylum Bacillota; class Bacilli; order Paenibacillales; family DSM-105158; genus Longirhabdus; species Longirhabdus pacifica. The sequence continues at coordinate 73,467 of NZ_QXJP01000008.1, forward strand.
CCCCACTTCGTCCTTGATATGTAACAATTTTGTAAGTAATTAGAACATAAGCCGTCCAAAAAACAAAGCTTACCACGTTATTACTATAAAATTCTTAAACTTTTTTGTCAATGAATCTTGTAAAGTTCACAAATTGTTCTAATAATGGAGCGTGAAATTCTATGAATAAGAATCTATTATATTGCCTTTCCATTTTACTGCTGTTCTCTTTATTTATGATTTCTTGTAACTATAGAGAACAATATGAGCAAAGTGACAGTGACTTAAGTTCTAAAGCTGCATATGAAAAATATGAAAAAAGCCCTGTAGCATATGGCCACACCATACCGAATATAAAGCATCATGAAAATGAGTACTTAGACTTTCAAAAAACTACATCTAATGAAGTCATGAAAATAAAAGGAGTGGGTCAAGCTTATGTATTTGTAACGAATAAAAATGCTTACGTTACCATCATGACAAGAAACAATGCAACAGGTATAAAAAATAGCGAGACCATAGACCAAAACAAAGGCGGTGATATCAACGCACACCCAAGCCAAATTATGCAAAATTATAGAAGTGCTCCGATTTTACCAAGACCAGAAAACATCTCTCACATACTCAAACAAAAAATAGCATTATGTGTAAGGTCCTATCACACCCCATTACAGGAAGTGTTTATTACAGCCAACCCAGACATGATGAACCTATTTGATGATTTCGCTAAAAAAACATATGGAGGGGAACCTCTGCAACCATATGTGAGCTCATTTAATGAGGCTGTAAAAAATCACTTTGGTGAATAGTCACATGAAATATCCCATGGTAATCACCTGGGATATATTTTTATTATGTTTTGTTTCATTACATTAGTACTATATACCTCTTCATTAATACTATACTTTACTATATGATAAAAGAATACATTAATGATGGAGGTTTATATGGAATTTATCGCTTTGAATATTGTTTTAACGTTTTTCATCATTTCTATCGTTTTGTTTATTATTAATATTTTAACGAGTGTTTGGGCATATCGTGACAGTTTACGTAAAGGAAAAAGCAAAGAATATGCGATTTTAATACTTGTCGCTACTATATTTTTTCCCATTCTAGGAATTATCATTTATTTGATTATTCGAAATGACTAACGAGTAAAACATATGTTCAATTCAGGAGGAGCAGACAAGAGGGTATATCATGTATATTCCCTTCTATCTGCTTTATTCTGGTTTCTTGTAAACTCCCTTTTCCTATTTGCATTCTCATTTACTACTTCACATCGTTGCTCGCTAAACTATATACTTATTTGCTTCTGTTCCCACTCACTTAATGTTGGATGTTCCCTTGTCTCTTTATTTTTTTCGTATTACAAAATCTTTTTACTTTACATGCTTTATCGATGCTTATTACACACTTACATGGGTAACGCTCACTTTGTCCTCTATCACTGTATCCCTAACTTTCCAAACTGCAAAAAGGGCTAGTAATAACATGAATGTCATGACGGAAAAAGCATGCAGGGTACTGATTTGATGAATAATGGAGGATAAGATGAAAATAGACGTCGTTCGAATCAACAAACCCATCCCTTGTACAAAACTGCTTACTCTTCCTATGATGTCATTTGGGACAATTTTCATCATGATTACGTTCCTACCTACCCTTGTTCCTGCATTTCCTAAACCAAATAACAACGATGCCACAAGCAACATGGCTACATTAGGAATAATAATAATGCTCATCATACCTATAGTAAAAATAATCATCATCGTAAAACACGCTGTAAAATCGCCGTACTTTTTCATTAATATTGTCATCATAAACCCAGCTAAAATGGCACCTATAGCATAAAACATTTCAAAAGAAGCGAACACTTCTAGTCCTGCACCTAGCGTATCTTTAATATGAATGGGGTTGATATAATTACCTATCATAACCATGACGAAAGGGATGAAAGTACCTAGCAAAAACAATAATAATCGCTTACGATTTTTTAAATACATAAATCCTTCTGAGATGTTTGCCCATGCCTTTGACTTTTGTAACCGCTCTGATTGCTTCGCCGTATATGGAATGAACATAATAAAGCTAATAGCAATCACATACGTCAACACATCGATCCACAAAATAGTAAACAACGATAAATACTTCATCGCTAATGCTGTTATACCTGCACTAATCATGGCTGCTGTTTGCCCTTGAATTTCTAGTGCACTGTTCAACGTTCGATATTGTGATGCATCAAATATTTCTTGGCAAAGTGCAATTTTGGCAGGAATTTGTAAAGGGTAATAAATATAACTCAACATAAGTAATACGACAAAGTGCCAAACATCCAAGCCTTGAGATACGTAACCAAAGCATAAAACGAGAAACGTAATAGTTAAGCCAAATACTTCTGCGAAAATAATGACTTTTTTCCTAGAATACCGATCCACCATCGTGCCTAAATAAGGCAGTATTAAAAACATCGTAATATTCATAACCGCAATGACATAGCCGTAAAGTTGTGCACCATTCGCTGATTGAATTAAATTCCACGTAACTACCGTTCCGGAAATACCTAATCCTATAGAAGAAAATAAATTAGCAGTTAAGATGGCATGTAGCCTTTTATCTTTTAGAATCAAATTGATCGCCCTCTTTTCTAGTCCTCTTCCTGTGTATAATTATTTTAACTTGTATTTTCCAACTTGACCTCGGGGAAAAGGTCTACTTCGACATCGTAAAAAAGCCCGAATACCCTTCGGACTTTGTACTACTTTAGTCTGATTTCATGTTTATCATGTATTACTTTCCACATCCAAACCATGCTTCACGGCGTAAATAGCAGCCTGTGTCCGATCTGCACAACCAAGTTTACCTAAAATATTACTGACGTGTGTTTTTACTGTCTTCTCTGTAATGGAGCATGTTGCAGCAATCTCTTTATTGCTAAGACCTGAAGCAATGTATCTTAATATTTCCGTCTCTCTCGGCGTAAGCGCTTCTACTGGCTGTTCATCATTCACTTGATGATCTGCTGTACTTGGATTTGTAGGATGTTGAACTTGATTCATCACCTGTCCTGCTACAGTAGGATCTAAATATGATTGTCCGCTATGTACAATTCTAATCGCTTTTGCTAATTCAACTGGTTCTATTTCTTTCAGTACATATCCATTTGCTCCTGCTTGAATCGCTGGAATGACGTGATCTTGGTCTGCAAATGTCGTGAGCACCATAATTTTTATATCTTTATATGTTTGCCGTATAGCCTTTGTCGCTTCTACTCCGTCCATTACAGGCATCATTAAGTCTAATAATATGACATCTGGCATCCATTGTTTTATTTTTTCCAATGCTTCCTGCCCGTTACTTGCTTCCCCTACGATATGAAAATCTGCTTGTGTTTTTAAAAAAAATTGAAGCCCTTTCCGTACTATTTTATGATCATCTACAAGCATAATATTAATACTCATCGTTTCTTCACCCCATTACTTGCTTCTTATTTTATTTCTTTAGTGGTAAAACGACGGTAACGACTGTCCCCTGCTGTGGGTTACTATCCACAACACATTTCCCGCCTAAAGCTTACGCTCTCTCTTTCATACTATGTAAACCAAATCCTGATGTGGTTTCCTGTTTGTCAATGCCTTTCCCAAAATCGATGACCTTCATGTTCACCTCATCCTGTGAACAGTGAAGGTGGATTTCTACTGTGTTGCAATTCGCATGTTTACGCACATTATTCAACGCCTCTTGTCCTATACGCCACAACGCTTCTTCCATACAGCGATCCATATTCTTCAAACCTTTTATATGTGTTTTAACCTGCAAACCAAGCCGCTGTCCATAGTTTTCAAAACCTTTCAGCAGCCCTGCCTCCAAACCCATCGGACGTAATTGCATGATTAAAGCACGCATTTCTACTAAAGCACCGCTAGATAAAGATTGAATATCATCAAGTGCTTCTCTCATCTCAGCAAATGACGTTTGTGCTGGCAACTTGTTTTCCTGCTGTTCTGTTTGTTGTGTCTGTTGCAACAACCCTTCCATTCCTTTGGCGGTCAATTGCAACGAAAATAAAGATTGATTAACCGAATCATGTAAATCACGTGCTAATCGATTACGCTCTTCCCATTTGATTAATTCATGTCGCTGCTGACTTATTTTCATGTTTTCTATTTGCAATACCATTTGCTTAGACACATTTTCAAGTATCTCTCTCTCCACGACACCAATTTTTTCAGGTGGAGAAAACCGCAAATATATCGCTCCTATCATATCGTCTGCATAGGTCACAGCCACAGCTAGTTCGTAATGCTGACTTATGGTCATTTTTTGTTGAAAAGCTTTCTTTACGATGTCTGGACTTTGGTGTTTATCGTTAGTATGAAAAAATAAACAGTCCCATTGAAAATTTTCCCGTAGCCAATGCATTGTCACACTAGGTATCTCGAATGATTGTTCTACATGGTTCCATTCACTATTCAACTTACCTAACTTAGCAAAATAATCTGCTCGCATCCGTTCGGTTTGAAATAATGTGACACGCTCTAATGCTGTACCGATTTGTAATGCTACGGACTGCAATAATGCCAGCTCTTCCTCATTAAAATGTTCTTTGCCTGGTGCTGCCACATTTAATAAACCTCGCAGTTTATCTCCAGTGCGCAAAGGAATGGTAGCATGGTGTGTAATCCCTTTCGTGTCCCCCCATTTATACTTGATTGCTTCTTCGATACGTTTGCAATTAATAATGTTTACTGCGTTTTGTAATCTTCCGTCCCAAAATCGATTCAAACACCAACAATCTCCCCGTTCCATCACTTGTTTATCGTCTTTTTGCAATGCAGGAGGTAGTCGATAGTCCGCTTCACATGTATAATATGGTTCTTCCTCTATCATGTAAATCCAACCTGTCGTTAAACCTGTGACCTCTAACAATTTTTGCAACACTGTATGCAACATATCTTCGATTTCCACACATTGATTCAACAGTTCGGCAATCGTCTGTAGTGTGATTAATTCTGATTCATTCATTTTTTTCAGCATGAATTTCCCCCTACTGTTCGTTCCTCTATGTAGCCCGCCATATACGTATGCAGCTAATTTTTGCCTAATGATCATTTTAATCATGCCGTAGTTTGTATTATGTTAAGTTTGACATTCGATGTATTCTTTTTCAAGCATAATTTATACTCACTCCACTCCACTCTCATATTTTTCAATCCCATCCCCCGTTAAAAAGTTCACAAACAACAAAAAACTCTCATACTTACAGCGTTTAATCACTGCAGCATGAGAGTTTCGAGAACTTTTTGAGTTTTGTATAAAAGGCATTAGTGTAACGGTTGGTTTTCCAATGCCTTCTGTACCCTTGTCACCCCTTGCGACATGACATGACCTCCGCCAAGTGCAGCTGCCACAGCGACGCTTTCCATCACTTCTCCATGCGTTGCACCATGTGTCAGGGATTCATGCACATGATAATATGTACACACTTCGTTGTTAGCAAACATACTAATGCCTAGCGCAATCAACTGTTTTTCTTTCGCTGATAATTCCCCTTCTTTAAAGCACTCGCCTGTAAAGTGATGATAAGCTTGCACCACTTGCGGTGATTGATCTTGCATATGTCCTACGCCTATTTTATATGCACCTATTTTGTTATCCATTTGTTGTTCATCCATTGCATACCCTCCTGTTAGTAACCATCTATTTTGCTTTTTTGGTAAAATAATGCCTCTTTCATCTTTTACTTATGTTATGTTGCCCATTTTTTTCATGTATATGTTACTCCGTTGCAGTAACCATTTATTCACACTATCATGCAGATGTCTTTAACGAATTTCATCATTTCCTCATTTCATTTAACAATGTACTTTTTAAGCATGAATTCTTGTCAATAAAACGTCTTTGTTGGTTTGTACAGGCTTGATTTGTTATGGTTTGTACACGTGACTGTACCGTCTTATGCAACGCATATCATGGTATACTATATAGAAGATGAAGAAATGATCTAATACAAATTTACGCCTCAGTAGCCAGGCGTAAAAAGTGTGATATTGAGATTTCTCCATCTTATGAATAGTGGTAATAAGTTGGTTAAACAAGTTATTCAACTTATATATAAAAACAACCCTTTCAAGGATAGGAAAAAGGAGAAAAGCATCATGTATAAAATGATCACAATTGACATTGATGATACGTTACTAACGGATAGTAATGAAGTAACAGAAGGTACGAAACAAGCGCTACAAGCTGCAACAGATCAAGGTGTTGTGGTGACGTTAGCAACGGGGAGAATGTTCGCCTCTGCAAAGAAAATTGCAAAGCAATTGGACATTAACGTGCCTATTATTACTTATCAAGGGGCGCTTATCAAAAATTGTCTTGATGAAGACACCATTTATGAACGTTATTTGCCACAAACCGTTGTAGCATTTATGTTTCAATATGCAAAGGAACATGACCTTCACATTCAGGCGTACTATAACGATCAGCTTTATGCGCAAGAAGAAAACGAAAAGCTCATTCAGTATTGTCGTTTATCTAATGTAGCGTATATTATTGAAGAAGATATGTCTACATTAAGCCACTTACCTTTATCTAAACTCATTATTATTGATGAGCCGGAAGTGTTAGATGAAATGAAAAACCATCTTGATCAACAAATTGGCCAAGACGTTCATATGACAAAATCAAAGCCGAACTTCCTTGAATTTGTCCACAAAGAAGCAACGAAAGGGCACGCTGTACGATTCCTCGCTGAACATTATGACTGTGATATTGCTGAAGTCATCGCCATTGGAGATAGCTGGAACGATCATGAAATGATTGAAGCTGCTGGACTAGGTGTTGCCATGGAGAATGCAGTAGCACCTCTAAAGGACGTTGCCAATTATGTTACTCGCTCAAACAATGAAGAAGGCGTGAAACACGTGATTGAGAAATTCATATTGAAGAACTAAACACAATGAATAGAAAAACTACAAGAAATGAATGAAGTAAGAGGGGTTGCTTAACCCCTCGATCTCTCACACCATCGTATGTGATGCTTGGTAAAAGTATAAAAAGGTGTATGATGTGAGGAGTTAATTTTCATATGCGGTTCATTTTATTTACTTTTAGCAATGATTTTTTAAATATCTCTCCTCAGTGCTTTTAACACATCAACACGTGTTGCTCGCATTGCTGGTCTTATACCAGAAATGATTGCAATGCCAATACAAATCGTTACTGCAATGATAACAAGCGAAAGCGGAATATAGGAAAAAATAAAATCTTCTGGTGGTTGTCTCTCAATTGCTAACTCTAATAGTACAGGCATAGCTACATTCACCATTTTGCTCAGTAAATAAGACACACTCGTCCCAATGATTGCCCCAATAAAACCGATATACGCACTTTCAATTAAAAACAACTGACGTATTGTGGATGGGTGTGACCCTATAGCTTTCATAATACCAATATCTTGGATACGTTCTGTTACTGCCATCGTCATCGTATTATAAATCCCGATAGAAGCGATAATGATAGCTATCACGCCCACAAAAATAAGCCCAGCTTGAAAAATAAAGAAAAACGAACTAAATTGCTCGATTTCACTAATGACAGCATAAGTAAAATAGCCTGCTTCGCTAATTGCTTTATTTGTCTCTTCTACGTATTTTACATGGTCCATATATACTTTTACATTATCATATTGTTGGCTATCTCCTAAGGATACACCATGATTAAGTAACAGTAATTCATCAATCACTATCTGTTCACTTGAAACCCATTCTTTCTTGGGTTCTTCTATAATCCCTACTATTTTTACTTCCATTGTAGTACTTTCACCAGTTACCATGATGTTTATTGTTTTATCCAGCCATTGCTGCGTATCTTCTATATTACGAAAAGCACGTTCTGAAAAAACATCGGAAAAATGTGCACCAACAACTACTTCATTTTCCTTTTCAGGATATTTGCCATAAGCCAACTCCAACTTGCCACTTTGCTTTAACGCTTCCATAGCGGTAATTTCACCAAAGATAGATGCATCAGATGTAGTGTCGTCGTCATCCTCCATAGTCAGACCAGTAAAATTGCTGCGGGTAACAGCCTTTACGTGGTCTAATGACTCAAAGTACTGTATGTCGGCTAACGTTATTTGTCCGAAGTCACTGTCTATACGACTATGAATATCAATTTCCGTTACTAACGCATCAGCAGTCAATTCATCCACCACAGTCTTTTGCACACCAAATCCTACCGAAGCAATAATAATTAAAAATGCGCAGCTCATTGCTGTGGCAAGTACCGTCATAAATGTGCGCATGCGATTCTTTTTCACGTTTTGTCTTACAAATTTCAATTTATCTTTCCACTTCATATCGCATGGCCTCCTTCCGCAATGCGGCCATCTTTCATCAGTAATGTCCGGTGTCCGACTTTTGCGACTTGTTCATCATGCGTAATAATTAAAAATGTAATACCATGCTCTTCATTTAACTGCTTAATAAAGTGCAATAGGGATTGCTCATTTTCACTATCTAAACTTCCTGTTGGTTCGTCGGCTAAAATAATTGAAGGATTTAACATTAATGCTCTAGCAATACTCACTCTCTGTTGTTGTCCTCCAGATAATTCACTCGGATAATGTTCCATGTATTTCTCGATATCTAGCCTTTTCATCATGTCCGTCACTTTATTTTTTCTTTCTGCTTCAGGAACGCCATGAAGAATAAGGGGAAGCTCGGCATTTTGCATTGCGGTCATACTAGGGATAAGCTGAAAATTTTGAAAAACAAAACCTAAATGTTGTAAACGAAAATCGGCCCATTCACCTTCGGTAAAATGGGTGACTTCCGTATCGTTGATCATTATTTTCCCTTGTTGTGGTTTAATGTAACCACTAATGAGATGTAGCAATGTAGATTTTCCAGTCCCGCTGCGTCCCATAATAGACAATATCTCACCTTGTTCCACTTTTAAATGAATATCATGCAGGACAGGTACTTTTCGTTTATGTTTCTTAGTTCCGATTTCAAATGAATGGTTTATATTTTCTAATTCAATCATTTCACCTTTCATCGCCTTCCTATAATCATATTTATTTATTTCAAAAAAAAAACCTTCTAGCGTAGTACAACCAAACTCTAGAAAGTCACATCCATACATTAACTATGTAATTTTCGTTTAGGTAGCTTCCAATGATACTTCACAGAAAGCAATCTCAAGCTGACAATGATGGCAAACAAAACATATAACTCCCATGGGTCGTTCGCCCAACCAAGACCAATGACAAGGCCTCCCAGCATAGCCCATAGCGCATATATTTCATCTCGGAAAATGAGCGGCTTACGATGAGCGAGCACGTCTCGAATGAGACCTCCCCCACTGCCCGTTAGCAATGCGGCAAAAATGGCAGCACTTATCGTATGCTGCATCTCCACGGCATACAGTGCGCCTTGAATAGCAAATGCCGAAAGTCCAAGCGCATCAAAAAAAGTCCAATGTTTAATATAATTGAACCACAAATTTGGGATAACGAATACGATCGTCATCGTGATGATAGCAATCATAAATAAATTTCCTTGTTCCCACAATCGATCTACAGGCACTCCGATTAATAAGTTCCTCGTTGCCCCGCCGCCGAAAGCTGTGACCAGTCCAAGAAAGTAAACACCTAATATATCATATTCTTCTTCCATTGCTACGATAACACCAGAAACGGCAAACGCAATCGTTCCAATAACATTCCATATATCCCAGGTCAATCTTTCTCTTCTCCTTTAATACACAACCATGCCATGTTCCTTACACTAAGAAATAGAACAATTCCGGATTGTCGTTGATTTCTACATAAGCGTAATCTTTTTCTTTCATGCGTTTTATTAACCCATGATAGTCATCACGATGTTTGAGCTCCACACCAACCATAGCAGGGCCATCGCCTCTATCATTCTTTTTGACATATTCGAACCTTGTAATATCGTCATTAGGCCCTAATATTTCATCTAAAAATTGTCTTAATGCACCGGCGCGCTGCGGGAAAGTAATAATAAAGTAATGTTTTAACCCTTCATAAATCATGGAGCGCTCTTTTATTTCTTGCATACGATCTATGTCATTATTTCCCCCACTAATGACACAAACCACATTCTTTCCTTTTATTTCTTCTTTATAGAAATCCAATGCCCCAATAGATAGCGCACCTGCAGGCTCCACAACGATAGCATGGTTATTATAAAGCTCTAATATCGTCGTACATACTTTTCCTTCTGGAAGCACTAAAATGTCATCGACTACTTTTTTACACATTTCATAATTCAGTTTTCCTACTTGTTTAATTGCTGCTCCATCTACGAACGGATCAATCTCATCTAACTTCACCACTCCGCCCTGATCAAAAGCTGTTTTCATTCCTGGTGCGCCTTCAGGCTCAACACCAATAATTTGTGTTGTAGGGCTAAGCGCTTTAATGTACGTTCCCATTCCGGAAACTAAACCACCGCCGCCAATGCTGGAGAATACGTAGTCAACAGATTCATGTATTTGATCCATAATCTCTAGTCCTACCGTACCTTGTCCAACAACCGTATGTATATCATCAAATGGATGTATAAACACCATCTTCTCTTGTTCACAATATTCTTTTGCTTTTTCAAATGAATCATCAAATGTATCGCCTGTAATCACGACTTCAATTTGCTTACCACCAAAAAACTTTACTTGCGACATCTTTTGTCGTGGTGTGGTGGCAGGCATAAATACTTTGCCTTTAATATTTAACATCTTACAGCAATAAGCTACGCCTTGCGCATGATTACCCGCACTGGCACATACGACTCCACGTTTCCTTTGTTCTGCTGATAAGTTTCTTATGGCGTTATATGCTCCGCGAATTTTAAACGAACGAACAACTTGTAAATCTTCTCGCTTCATGTATAAATTACATTCATATTTTTCAGATAATAAATCACTCTTTTGTAAAGGCGTACGATCAATAAATTTACTGAGTGCACGCTCCGCGTTTATAATTTCTTGCAAGGTTACATTGCTCATTCTTCTTGTCCCTTCTCCTACAAGATGTTGTACAAAAATATTTTAGCATAAATATGAATGAAGTTATAGAGAGAAGAAGAAACATCATGATTTGAGAAACGCTTTAGAGTGAAACATCATCAAACCTTTGAGTACTAATGACGTATTCATTTTATGGTTACTTTGATACAACGATGTTGTTGATATTACATGTATGTGCAAACATTATAATCGATAATAGATTAATGTCCGACTTCTCTCCCTCTCCAACCGTTTTAACTGTATTTGATTCTCATATATTTTTGTTAATGTTCTTTTTTGTGTATGACGATGAATGCGATGTTGAACCCATTGTTTTATTGTTGTATGATTGTGCATATTTTTCCCTCCCCAAGAGTTAGAACGTATTTATTTTTTATTGTATATTTAGTTTAACGGCTATCGTTTTCCGCCGAAACCGGCTTTAGATGGGTATTCCCCCTCAACTTTAGGCGGAAATGTAACTAGACTTAAGTCCAATAAAAAAAGCAATTTCCTACAGTGAGGAAATCGCTTTTAACTTATTTTGTACTATTTTACTTTTATAACACTGCTACTTTGGTATTTTTCTTTTTACTACCCAGTTTATTTTTATTCTCTTGAGTCTGTTGTTGTTTCTTCCCTTTTTGTAATTGATACATGTTGAAGTATTTCCCTTCTTGTTGCATCAATTCATCATGGTTACCACGTTCTACGATAACCCCTTTATCCAATACGAGAATTTTATCTGCATTTTTAATAGTAGAGAGTCGATGCGCAATAATAAACGTCGTTCGACCTTCTTTCAATACATCTAATGCATGTTGAATGATCGCTTCTGTTTCCGTATCAATATTCGCTGTAGCTTCATCTAATACGAGAATGGCTGGGTTAAAAGCAAGTGCTCGCGCAAAGGAAATGATTTGTCTTTGCCCTGCAGAGAGCGTGCTCCCTTTTTCTAATACTGGCTCGTCATATCCATGCTCTAAATTTTTGAAAATTTGAGCTGCACCAATGCGATTTAAAGCATCGTCCACTTGCTCTCTCGTAATTTTCGGATCATTTAAACTGACATTGGACGCTATGGTGCCCGTAAATAAAAACGGATCTTGCAGTACGATACCTAAATGTTGACGCAATGTTTGATGTGGTATCGATTTAATTTCTTCCCCGTCTATACGAATTTCACCATGCTGCGCATCGTAAAAACGAAGCAATAAGTTCATAATGGAACTTTTCCCTGAGCCTGTGTGCCCAACTAAAGCGATCGTTTCCCCTTTATTGGCCTCAAACGAAATATGTTTAAGGACTAATTCATTATTGACATAAGAGAAAGATACATCATCAAACTCTACATTTCCTTGTATACGTTCTTTTTTCTCATCTGCTACATGGATACCCTTTTCATCTAACAATTGGAACACTCTTTCCGTGGACACCATCGCTTGATTCAGCTCTGGCAAACGGTTCACAATTTCAACTAGTGGGTTAAATATTCGACCTAAGTAATCGATAAACGCATACAGTACTCCCATGGAGATGATCGAAGTAGAGCTGATGGTTGCCCCACCAAAATACCAAATCACGGCAACGAACGAAAGATTTCTTAACGTTCCTACTAAGTTATGTCCTGTCATGGCGTTTAAATTAAGCAGTTTATTTTGGAAATGGAAATGTTCCTTATTGAAAGTTTCAAATTCTTCTTGTCTTTCTTTTTGTTTATTAAACGCTCTAATGACAGGCATCCCTTGAATGGATTCGTTAATGTTTGCATTAATATCACTAATTAACGTCCTAATATTATGATTGTACTTGGAAGCAATCGTGCGATACATCCACATCCAAGCAAAAATAATGGGAACGACAATTAAACATATTAATGCTAAGTTCGTATCCAAGAAAAATAAAGCGGTTAATGCCCCACCGATGTACATAAAGCTAGTCACAAAGCTTGCTAATACCGTAACAAACAATTCTCTGATCGTTTCGGTATCGTTGGTAACTCTCGATACAATTTTACCTGCTGGCAATGTATCGAAGTATTGAATATGCAAACGCTGTAAATGTCCGAAAAGATCTGTTCTCATTTTTTGAATGATACGATTTGCAGCAAGCTGCAATAAATAGCGTTGACCGTAATGGAACAGCGCGGAAATTAAGATCAGTCCTCCGAAAATAGATGCGAGTTTAATGATCGGATTAATTTCTGGTTTGTAAAATAAATATAGCTCTTCTTTGCTCAGTGGCGTTGCATTATAAAAGACAACATTTTCCCCACGAGTAATGCTTAATTGCCCATCGCTATATTCTCGCTTTCCATCCGAAGATGAAATGGCTTCATTGACAAAGTAGTATGTCGTTCCAGCTTGTAGTATATTGACTTCCGCACCTTGTGATTCTCCTGCTGAAAAACGATCACTTCGTTTGTACCAAACTCCTTCATATTGCACAGCATCTTCGGATTGTTCTGATACGTACCACGGTCTTTCAATACCTGTTACGTGATTATCTATTATATTTTTCATAATGAGCGGACCAGCTAGGTCCGCTGAAGCTGCAACGATCAATAAAGATAATGCGATTAATATGGTTTTCTTATACAAAGCAGCGTAGCTTAGTAATCTCCTTGATATGGACAACCACTTCACCTCCTATGATTAAACCGTATAATATGGTAGTTTAACCATTGTATTAATAATATCTTATTTCATTTATATATTTCATCTTTTCTTTTTCTATTTCATTCATTCGTTGGTTATATGCATATATTTCTTCCAGATACTCATTTTTATTTATCCAGTTCAATGATACATTAATTTGCAATCGATGAATGGTCAAAAGTTTATAGATTAAGTTCACCCTGTTCACCTCGTTATCGAGGCAGACTTACTTCATGACTTGTAAATTTGCCTCATGTTTATTTTTTCATTGTCTTTATGCTTTCGTTTCGTTCCTGTTCCCTCTAATATTTGTTGTTTACGTCTTCTTTTTGTTAGTATCATCATTTTTTCATCGTTCCCTTCTATATATTTTTTTTAGTGATGTTATTGATCTAATTTCTGTTCCAGTTGTTGGCGATCAAACTGCTGTTTATACCAACCGTTTCGTTGAATGAGTTGTTCATGCGTACCTTCTTCTATGATGGCACCGTCACCTAACACAATAATCCAATTTGCATGTTGGACAGCAGATAAGCGGTGCGTTGTAATGATGGTCGTTTTGCCTGATCTTACATTTTGAATGTTTCGTATAATCGATGTCTCTGTTTTCGCATCTACCGCAGACATTGCATCATCTAACAGCAATATTTCTGGATCTAACATGAGCGCTCTGGCAATGGAAATACGTTGTTTCTGTCCTCCTGACAACGCGACTCCCTTTTCCCCAACTAATGTTTCTAATCCATCTGACAAACGTTCGACATCTTTATCAAATACAGCCAATTTCATCGCGTCATACATTTCTTCATCCGTACCATTTGGTTTGCTGAATTTAATGTTCTCTCTTACTGTCTTAGAGAACAAAATTTGTTCCTGTGGCACGTAGCCTATCCATTGATGCAACGTATCTAGCGCAATGTTATCAATAGGTACGTTGGAGATGTTGATTTGTCCATCACCTACAGGATATTCACGCAGCAATTGACGAATTAGCGTTGATTTCCCGCTTCCCGTTTTTCCAACGACACCTAGCGTGTGTCCTCTTTTCAATCTAAATGATACATTTTCCAACTGATTCACATCTACAGCGGAAGGATAGCGGAATGTTACGTTTCTAAATTCAATTTCCTCTGGCCTTTTCACTTCCACTAAGTCCCCTTCATCTTTCACATCAGGTTCATACGATGTTGTCGTATTTATACGATCAAGAGAAGCATTACCACGCTGCATGACGTTAATCAATTGTCCGATTGCAAACATCGGCCATGTCACGAATCCAAGATAGACGTTAAATGTTACGAGTTTACCTAGTGTTAATTCCGTTTGGAAAATCAAGTAGATACCAAACATGTTACATAACAAATAACTTGCTCCAATCAAAATTTTGATTGCTGGTTCGAGTAAAGCATCTACTTTGGCAACATTCATGTTTTTTTCATATACATCTTCTGTTGCCCCTTTAAATTTACGCTCATCTGCTCGCTCTTGGACGTAAGAACGAATAACTCGAACGCCTGAGACGGATTCTAGCACTTCGTCATTCATTTTTCCAAATGAATCTTGGGCTTTCATAAATCGCTTATGAATGACTTTTCCATATTTATTGACGGTAAGAGCAAGTATTGGCATTGGAATAAGTGCAACCAAGGTCAATTTCCAACTTATCGTAAACCACATTGCCAGCAAAATAAAAAATAAGTACAACGTAGAATCGACTAATGTTAAGACTCCGAATCCTACCGTTAAGGATATGGCTTGCAGATCGTTCGTTGCTCTCGCCATTAAATCTCCAGTACGATTTTTTTCATAAAAGGTTGGGCTCATTTTCAAAAAATGTTTCATCAAAAAAGAACGTTGCATTCTCTGATAAACAAAAGAACCACCAAATAAATTATAAATCCATACATACGTAATCATGTAAATAATTGCGATCGTGATAAGAAAGTAACTAATGTAGCGCCATAAACTTTCACTGGTCATGGAGCCAATGACAATCTCGTCGACCGCATTCCCTAGCAGCCTTGGAGGTACGAGCTCTAATGCACCTACTAATATCAGCAAACTAATAGCCACAATATAGCGCTTTTTCTCTAGTACAAAAAACCATTTTAATTTCGTTAGTGCTGCAAACACGTTATCATCTCCTTTTAAATGCAACAAAGCACACCACTTCAGTGATGTGCTTTAGGTTCCAAAAAAATATATAAGCGCATGTCACGAATGATATAGTGTGACCTGCGCTTTGATTTACGTTCACCGTAATTCGCTAACGTTTATTCTACATTAGCGCTTATGGATAACTTAAAATACAGATATAGACAGGTCACGATATGAAAGATTGAATTGATCTTTCTTATATTTAATTGCTGTTGGGACTCCCGTTCTGTTACTCTGAACAGATAGATCTTGCATTCTTATGATGGCTTTCATGATCGTAACCTCCTTTTTATGATGTATGTATGAATCTTATGTTGAGTATCTTATCACCGTTGGAAACATTTTGTCAACGTTTTTTTTAAACATTTCCAATTATCCAACTAAAACGAAAAGGAGCCAATCTGGCTCTCTGTTATGATCGTATAAGATTTGGTTAGCTATGCACACTTTGTTTGGATTGGCTTGTTTCCTTTGCCAACATTTCTTCCAATTGCTTTACATCATGTTCTAGCTCGTTAACATCTTCTTGGATTAAATGTTTCAAATGCTCCTTTTCTTTCAACATTTTTTTTGTACGCCGTAAGCGTTCTTCTACACTATACACGCCTGTATTCATGCTTGATGCTCCTTTATTCATATTTAATATGACTCCACCACTTAGTATATGTTGCAGAAAGAAAATGTTGCTTAAAAATTGTTTATTGGAGATCATGTTGTATATGTTCATATTCTTTTATATGTTGACCTATACTAATATTCATATAAAGAGCACATACAATAAAGTGTAGAATACAGATTTATTTTTCGTCAGCAACATCGTCATGTACAAAATGGAAAGTGAGGTGTCAGCGATGGAATACGCTTTAATTACAGGCGCATCTAGTGGCATTGGATTGGAACTTGCAAAACTATTTGCACAAAATGGGCATCATCTCATCCTTGTTGCCCGTCGCGAAGATAAATTACATGCATTAGCGAAACATATAACAAAACATCATCCAATCGATGTTCAAATCATAAAAAAAGATTTAGCAGAAACACATGCAGCAGTAGACATTTATGATCATTGTAAAGAGCAAAACTTGGTCGTTCATACCCTTGTAAACAATGCAGGAGTTGGCTCATATGGACTTTTTCATGAGAGTGATCTTTCTTCACAGCTTCAAATGATTCACGTTAATATCTCATCGCTCACAGCCCTTACAAGATTATTTATTCCTGAAATGATAAAGAGAAAACAAGGGAAAGTTTTAAATGTCGCTTCCACTGCTGCTTTTCAACCCTGTCCTTTTATGGCAGTATACAGCGCGACTAAATCATATGTTTTGTCTTTTTCTGAAGCGATAGGGAATGAACTTAAAAACAGCGGTGTTACCGTAACAGCTTTATGCCCTGGGTTTACAGAAACGGAGTTTGGGAAGCGAGACGGTCTACAAGGGGTAGATGTGAACAAAAAGTATATGATGAGTGCTTCTACTGTAGCTAAACTTGGGTATAGAGGCTTACTACGGGGTAAATCGACGGTGATAACTGGAACAATGAATAACGTCATCGTGCAAGCAAATCGACTAGCACCTAGAAGAGCCGCGGTAAACATAAGTAGAAAAGTATTAGAATCGGTGGGAAAAAAATGATTGAAAATGTATCAGTATATAAAAGGAGTCTGGCTTTAAAAGTCCAGACTCCTTTCAGCATTTCAATTACAATTATGCATGTCTATCATTATTTTATATTTTTATTACATCATATTTATTGTATTATTGCGCTGGTTCAATTAAACCGTATTTACCGTCATTGCGTTTGTACACTACGTTCACTTCTTCTGTGTTCATATTAGAAAATACGAAGAAATTATGTCCTACCATATTCATTTGTAATATTGCTTCTTCCACATCCATTGGTTTAAGTAAGTGACGTTTTGTACGAACTACTGTCAAATCGTCTTCCTCTACTTCGCTGTATGCAGAAGTTGTAATACCATTTTCTTTGAAAAGGCCTTTCAGACCACTTTTTTGACGTACTTTACGATTTAATTTTGTTTTATGCTTTCTAATTTGTCTTTCCAGTTTATCTACAGCTAAATCAATGGAAGCGTACATATCTTCGCCACGCACTTCCGCTCTTAAAAGCACATTTTGTAAAGGAATAGTAACCTCAACATTATGAAGATCTTTAACAACCGTTAATGTTACATGAGCATCTGATTCAGGGGGAGTGTCGAAATATTTTTCCAATTTACCGATTTTCTTCTCCACATAATCCTTCAGGGCTTCTGTAACTTCAATTTGGTTTCCTCTAACGTGAAAATTCATCATAGTAACTCCTCCTTTTCTCCATTTTACCATAGACAAAAACCTAACTTCAAAAAGAATTTACAAATTTCATTAATGTTTCAAACATTAATGAAATTTCAGTATATGTTCACTTGTTTGCGATTCAGTTGCCAATCGCAAATTGTGTACGATTCAGTTGCCAATCGCAAATTGTTTGCGACTCAGTTGCCAGTCGCAAATTGTTTGCGATTCAGTTGCCAATCGCAAATTGTTTGCGATTCAGTTGCCAGTCGCAAATTGTTTGCGACTCAGTTGCCAGTCGCAAATTGTTATTCAATATATTTTTTTATGAAGGAGGTGTCTATCTTTTTTTTCAGTGTCCAACACCATCGTCCGTGTGCCACGAATGTTCCGTATTTTAATAGGGCCTGACGATGGCCCGTAGATAGTATAGCTAAATAATGTCGCTGTGGTTTGTATGTTTTTAGGTCGGTTCCTTGTACATATGCCAGCAAGTTATGCCACAATGTCTCCGCCGCTTTTACTGCATATACACCTGTTTTGGTTACATGAGCATGATGTTTAAAACTTACACAATCCCCTACTCCGAACACATTGGAAAATGAAGTGCTTTGCAACTGATTGTTAACGAACAAATAGCCAGCTTCATCCGTTTCTAATGTATGATGATATTTAAAAATGGAGGAAGCCGTTACACCAGCTAACCAAATTAAAGTATCGTAAGGTAGTGTTTGCTTTGCTTTAGACTGCGTATGGATGACGTGCACTATATCTTTCTCCACTCGTAAAACCTGATTATGCTGGTGTAAGGAAACACCAACTTGTTGGAAACGCTGTGTCACTATGTTTGTTGCTTTCTTTGAAACTTCATGCAGTATGTTCCCTTGAGAAATTAAGTGAACAGTATTTGGAATGTCATGCTGATTTCGCCACGATTGAAGGGCCAAACTAATTTCTACACCAGATGCCCCTCCTCCTACAATGATAACGTTTTCACTTTGTCTTACTTTTTCTATTTGTTGTGGTAACTGATCGTAAGGTTTTATCAGCATGGCATACTGATCCGCACCAGGCACATGACTTGTATTCAAAACAGAACCTATATTAAACGAAATGAGGTCATATGTGATCTCTTTTCCTTTTAAAGTTACAATATTTTGCTTCACCGGATCGATATGTTCCACTTTTTCCTGCATAAACATCACACCAGCTTGCTTACAAAGTTGACGTAAGTTCACACGTATTTCTGATTGCTGAAATATCCCTTCGGCATAGCCCGAGAGCATACCAGAATAGTATTGATGCGTACTTGTCGAAATGAGACACACTTGGACATTGTCTAGTTTATGATTTTTCAATTGATGCAAGATGAACAAGTGGGCATGTCCACCCCCTACCAATATTAACGTTTTCATGACGTTACAGTTTCATCTACTAACTCACTTATCGTTTTGATGGCAGTATCCAAACCTTCTGATATATGTATGCGATTTTGAGAAATAGGTTGACTTAGATGTTGGACTACTTCACTAACTTCGGTCATTTCAACGGACTGGTTATGTAGTGTGTCACTATTTTCATTCAGTTTCTTAGTGATATCTCTAATTTGTTCAAAGCGAAACATCACTTCTCCCATACTTTCAATGACTTTATTAGCTGCACTATCCCCAGTTAACGTCTTGTGCAACAACTCATCAATTTGCCCCGTTATTTTACTTCCCAATTCATGTACTTCAGCGGCAGATTTATTACTGCTTTCCGCTAATTTCTTAACTTCCGTTGCCACGACGTTAAAACCTCTGCCATGTTCTCCCGCTCTTGCCGCTTCAATAGATGCGTTTAAAGAAAGCAATTTTGTTTGACTTGCCAGTTCTTGCATTACACCGACAACTTTTAAAATATCTTTGGAGTAGCTTGCAAGCTCTTGCATTTGTTCTAATATCATAGCTGCTTTTCCTGCAATAGTTTTAATATTTTGATGTACTTCTGCTACTTCTTTTTCTCCTAAGTTAATATGTTGTTCCGCTTCATCTGATAATGTCTTCATGCTAGATACCTGCACTTGCAATTTTTGGGAATGTGTAGCAATATTGTTAGAATTTTCAGAGTATTTTTTAACCAAATGTTCCTGATCGTGCATTGTTTCTTTTGCCTTGTTCAGCATTGCTTTCGTATCCTGCAATTGCTTATTTAACATTAATCTCACTCCAATTCATCATATTTTGCTTTTTACGGTTACATGATAAAAAACGATATACTTATTTCTATTATACAAAAAAACGTGTCGACATTGGGAATATTTTGTATATTCACAACTTTCTCCCTACCTTTTCTTCCATACCCTTCACCATATAGTAAGTATGCACTATATAACGAGTATACAATCATTCGTTTAATTGTGATATAATCTCAAAAAAAGGAGGCGGAATCATGCTTGCAAGTAAGCGTAAGGTTGTATTGTTCAGTATACTCATATCTCTCATTTTTATTATCATCGGTTTTTATTCCGATGGATTGAAGAGAGATGCACTGTCGGAAACATCAGAATTAACTGATGAAATGGAATCGCATCAAGACGAAGGAACAACATCAGTTGATAAAATAGCGAATGATGCAAGTCATTGGACGAAGTGGAACGATGTGGATGATAACCACTTTTATCGTATAACAGATAATAAATTTGAAATAAATAATCATTATTATCTTCTTAACGGTGCCAAGTTAACAAACAAAGAAGAATTGGGAGGAGAAGTAGTTTTTACGTTTAAAGTGGATGGCGCAGATAAGAAATTACATCTCCAAGATTTAATTTATGCAAGTAACTACCATACTGATTATCAAAAACCGCTTGCGCATTATTGGGTTGAAAACGAAACGTTGATTTTAAAGGCAACCGAGGATGATGTTGTAATAAATAAAGAAGTGATGACAAATATCCCACTTGTTCCTACAGTAGGTGAAAGCAACACAATAATTCCGGAACACATTGAAGCCATTATTGATTCTTACGGAGATGAAGGTAGTGGAGATTTGTCCTTGGCATACACAGCGCGTCAAATAAATAACGTGTGGCATGTTCTCTTAGTAAATACAATGTATATCATTAATGATCAGAATGACCTACAAAAAATAGGAGAATTGCCAGTAAACAACGCTTCATCTTTTAACAATTCATACGGAATAAGTTATTCAGCAGAAGATTTTATACAGGTTGATAATCAATGGTTTGTAGCCGATACATATGGAGACAGATTAGTGAAATTGGATGCATACTTTAATGTAATTGCCGAAGTCGAACTGTTATCTCCCTATGCGGTGCAATGGTCAGACGACGACACACTTATCGTGGAGTCCTTAGCTCATACGTATGAAATAGACAATGATCTCAATATAGTGAATCAAAAAACCAGAACATTCGAACCCTTCTCTGGAGATTGGAATGAGAAAGAGATAGATGAAAATCTCGTCTATGTAGATAATGAACTTGATATCCTGTGGCAGCTAAATGGAGGTACATTAACGCAATATAACCAGTCAGAAAACACACTACGGACGTATTATATAGAAACTTCAACTTATATGCTTTCTTCTGATTCGATCATCCCTTATAAAGATAAAGTGCTCGTGTTGACAGATCATCAAATTTACTTTTTTGAACGTAATGGTGACTTTGAGAAAGTTATTGAGATGGATAAAGAGAGATATGAAGATTATCGATGGGAGATACCATCTAGTGGTAGTTATGTACTATTAGAAGAGGCCGATCTGTTGTATATCGTCATTGACTCACAAGTGATTGAGGTAGATTTAAAAACGGAAGAAATGAGAACCATCTTTTCACACTATCGAATAGGCTATTTACTATATGACCAAAACAAACTGTATTTTTCACTCGTTAATGATACTAGTAGAGGAAAGATGAATCAACTCATTACTTACGATTTAGATCAAGCGTCTTTAGAACGCAAACAGTACATGGGGGATTATGAAACATATGCAATCATCGATCAACAAATGGTGTTTAAACAGAGAGATGATACATTAAAACAAATCTCTCTAGATGAAGTCAACTAACTAAAAAGATTAATTCCATGAACAGCAATGAACATAACGAAAAAAGCCGAATTTCATCGGCTTTTTTCGCAATACTTCTTTTTATAGATGCACTCACACCATCATTTCCACTTACATAATCAAGCAAACCTATCTTGACATAAGGTTATCCGTCTTTTTCATTCCTATTCCTTGTCTTGACAGGCAAAACGTCTCTCATCTATGATAGAAGAAATCATATTATCGTTGCATCTGCATGTAACAACGCATGCAGCAAGTGTATGTTAAGTAAATAAAAGTCACTATACTATTAAAATTTTTCTTTTTTGTAAACGATTACATTTAAAAACCAGAAAATTCAGATTAGAAAGAATAATAAACTTCAAACTATTTATAATGAAGGAGGGTATTGTATGTCTTTACAGCAACAAGTAGATGTAAAAACATTCTTGCTGTTTATTAATGGGGAATGGACACCAGCTACTCACGGAGAAACATTTGATGTCAGCAATCCCGCAACTGGTGAATTAGTAGCTAAAGTAGCGAAAGCCACGAAAGAAGATGTAAATAAAGCCGTTACCGCTGCTCGTGAAGCTTTTGAGTTAGAAGCATGGCGGGAAATGAAGCCAGAACAGCGCTCTAAAATGTTACTGATGATAGCGCAAAAGATTATAGCTAATGCAAAAGAACTCGTGTACTTAGACGCTATCAGTTCTGGTGGAACGGTAAGAAGGCTCTCTAACAGCGATGTGTTGCAAACAGCACTATTTTTTCAAACACTCAGTAAATTTGTCCTAGAATATCCTTACTCCGAAACACTACCTATGCCACTCTTCCCTGGTCCAGCACATAACTTTGTTTGGCGAGAACCTATTGGAGTTTGTGCAGCCATTACACCATGGAACATGCCGATGTTAATTGCATCATGGAAAATCGCCCCTGCACTTGCTATGGGAAATACCATTGTTCTTAAACCAGCAAGCTACACCCCTCTATCCACACTTAAATTTGCAGAAATTATTTCAGAAGTTGTCCCGAAAGGCGTCATCAACGTCGTTACAGGTTCAGGAGCAGAAGTTGGGGAGTCTCTTGCAGCCCATCCTGATGTTGATAAAATCGCTTTTACTGGTTCTACTGAGGTAGGACGTAAGATTATGTCCATTGCAGCCAAGACGGTGAAGAACACGACACTAGAACTTGGCGGAAAGTCCCCTAACATTTTACTGGATGATGCTGATTTAGAAATCGCCATTCCTGGAAGCTTGTTCGGTGTATTTTTACATAGCGGTCAATTATGTGAATCTGGTACAAGGCTTTTCGTTCCCGATCACATGTATGACACTGTCATTAATTTACTCGTGAAACAAACAAGCAAACTCAAACTCGGTAACCCTCTTGATCCTTCCACCGACATGGGACCTGTTATTTCAGCGAAACAGCAAGAAAAAATCTTATCTTATATTGAATCGGCTAAAAAAGAAGGGGCAAGAGTCATTTGTGGCGGTAAAAAAGAGACGGTTCCAGGATGCGAAGGTGGACACTTTATTCGACCTACGATTTTAGCAGATGTAGCAAATGACATGAAGGTCGCAAAAGAAGAAATTTTTGGACCTGTATTGTCTGTCATACGATACAACAGCGTGGAAGAAGCCATTGAGATGGCAAATGATACGATTTATGGCCTAGCTGCTGGAGTATGGACGAAAGATGTGAATAAAGCATACGATGTGGCACGCAAGCTACGTGCTGGTGTGGTATGGATTAATGATTGGCATTTACTGAGACCAGATGCACCATTCGGTGGATATAAACAGAGTGGTATCGGAAGAGAAATGGGTAAACATTCTCTAGATGAATACACACAAACAAAGCATGTCCACACGTCGATGACACCAGAGCTTAACAAACGCAGCTGGTATAACATATTATTTTCAAATTCAAATGATGAATTGAGGTGAATACAATGACATTAACGTATAATCAATTTGGTCAAAGAACTGCTATTCATAGCGGCACAGGAACAAGAGCAATGATTCCTGAACTCTTTAGAGGTTTACATGCCAAACGAATCGTATTATTTAGTGATGCTGGACTACAATCTGCAGGCATTGTAGACAAAATAGCTTCCCTGTTTGATTTACCTAAGCAGCAACATGGCCCAGAACTAGTTGGTATATATTTAGATATACAACAAGATGCTAGT
Source organism: Longirhabdus pacifica (assembly GCF_004115085.1). Lineage (GTDB taxonomy): Bacteria > Bacillota > Bacilli > Paenibacillales > DSM-105158 > Longirhabdus > Longirhabdus pacifica. The sequence goes on from NZ_QXJP01000008.1 coordinate 97,853, forward strand.
AGTGAGTGTGTCAATGCAGCGGCTCGTTATGCTCGTGAAGTCGGTGCCGATGCCTTACTTGCGGTAGGTGGAGGAAGCGTTCTCGATGCGGTAAAGGGAGTGAAGTATTGCCTTGCGAAAGGCATTACAGATATTAAGTCCATCATTACAGGAGGCATCCTTGTAGAAAATTGGCCTCAAGCACAGCCGATGTCGATTCCTCATGTTGCCGTACCTACAACTGCAGGTACGGGTTCTGAAGTATCGCCAATAGCGGTCATTTACAACGAGCAATTAAAAATAAAATCCAATATCATTCATCCTTTTATTAACGCAGATATGGCCGTGTTGGATCCAGATTTAACGGTTGGCTTGCCTCCATTTATTACTGCGTTTACCGGATTCGACGCTCTAACCCATGCCATAGAAGCACTGGCATCTCCTAAAGCAACTGTACTGACAGACGCTTATGCACTGCATGCTATACGTATTATTTCGAAACAACTACCTGCTGTTGTAAAAGATGGAGCCTATCTTCCGGCACGTATGGAAATGTTGCAGGCAAGTTTGATTGCCATTACTGCGTTTAGTTTCGCTCTGAATGCGATTCCCGTTCACAACTTTGCTCATGCATATGGAGCATTGTTCCGCATTCCACACGGGCTAGCCAATGCCGTCTTCTTGCCCGAAGTGATGGAACATATTCCTCAACTATATTTACCTAAAAGCTTCGAACTCGCGCAAGCGCTAGGTATTGACACCAATGGGAAGCAACGTGAACATTTACTGAAAGATAGTGTCCATAAAATAAAAGAGTTGCAGCAGCAAGTCGATCTGCCAGCTGATTTTAGGGATTACAACATTAATGCATCTCAGCTAGAAGCTACGATAAAAGCTGTGTCCAAAGATCCAGCAGCGCGCTCCTTCCCTATCCCAGCAGAAACCATTCAAACCATTGGAATGAAGGTCATCTTCAATAAAAATGAAGTGTTAACTTCAACTTAACCTCATACAAAAAGAAGCCTCATGAAGGTGCTATGAGCACTTTTCACTGGCTTCTTTTTGTTTTGGAAAACGTTGCTGTATAACAGATAATGCTGGTATATGCTGTTTTTTAAACTGAAAACAATGTTCAATCCTAGAATATTCTTTTTCTTTTAATTCTATTAGTGGCATCACTTTGTTTTCCTTTTCCTTATTTATAATATTGTTATTTATATTCATAGCATATTAGTGACATATATTTATATTTGAACTTCATATACCGACAAGAAGTAATGCTCCTCATCTTCAATCAAATCTACGATGATTCCTCTATCTCCATACCGTTCAAGAAAACTCTTAGCCCAGAATTTTCTAATGATCTCACCTAGCACCTTCAAGTCTGTTTTCGATAAATCATTTTGCTCTAATGTAGGAAATAAATCAAGTACAGCACAAATATTCACAGCTTGTTCTACACATTGTTTGTGTTGGTGACAATCTATGATCCAATCATTCAATAATGCTTCGTCGTATAATTCCTGTAAAATAATATAATCTTGTATTAGAACAATTTGAGGAGTAGTGAGTTGTTTGAACCGTTCTTGGTTGTGTAAAAATTCCCACATATTTTGATGACTTTGTTTCGTATAAGTAGTCCACACTTCAAAATCTTGGATTTGCATTTCCTCACTCATTACTTTCATATTTGTGTCCCCCTCTTTGTCTGCGGGCAAACTTTTCATCATATTATGGTAAACATATTTACTTTTTTACAACAAAAAAGATCCCACTATGATGAATGATAAAATATAGTCATTTACCCTTAAGACATCAAATTTAAACATAAATTTAAATAGTTTAAATCAATTCCCTTACTATCATTGTAATGGAAATGTACAGTAAGGGAATAGGACAAATGACTTAATTATCTTTTTGGATATCCTGATATGCTACAGCAATGTTAGCCGCTACTTGCGCATTATGTTTAACAAGTGCAATATTCGTCTCTAAACTTTTTCCGCTCGTTAACTCTTTTACTTTAGCTAAAATGAACGGCGTTACATTTTTTCCAGTTATTTCTTGTTGTTTAGCTTCTTCTAATGCTTGAACAATAACCCCTTCAATTTCATTAAAGTTCAATGCAGCTTCCGCTGGAACAGGGTTGGCTATAACCATACCACCACGAAGTTCCAAATCCCATTTACTAGCCATTACAGCTGCTACCTGCTCAGGTTTATCTAGATTAAAATCTACACCGTATCCACTTTCCCTAGAATAGAAGGATGGAAATTCGTCGGTTTTGTATCCTACTACCGGAACACCATTTGTTTCTAGATATTCTAATGTTCTTCCAATGTCTAAGATGGATTTTGCTCCTGCGCATACCACAGCAACATCGGTGTTTGCCAGTTCTGTTAAGTCAGCGGATACATCCCAAGTGATTTCTCCTTCGCGATGCACGCCTCCTATTCCACCAGTTGCAAACATGTTAATTCCAGCTAATTGAGCGGCTATCATCGTACCTGCTACAGTAGTAGCTCCTATTTTTCCACTCGCCAGCATATACGGGAAATCACGGCGACTTACTTTTTCTACTTGTTTATTCGTTGCAAACTCTTGCAATTCTTCATCTGTTAAACCTATTTTAATTTTCCCATTCATAATGCCAATCGTAGCTGGCACTGCGCCATTGTCCCGAATAATTTGCTCTACTTCTTTAGCCATTTCGATATTTTGTGGGTATGGCATACCGTGTGAAATAATCGTTGTTTCTAGTGCTACTATAGGCTGATTGTTGTCTAGTGCTTGTCTTACTTCTTCTGTAAAAGATAAATATTGTTTCATGTTGTTTGCTCCTTTATAACGGAATAAAGTTTTTCTGCTGATAATTCAGGTGACACCGACTGTTCGCTTTGCAGTGTTAACATCGAGGCAGCTAGTCCTAGCTGACATGCAATGATGATAGGTAATGCTTGAACTATACCGTATAGAAGTCCAGAAGCGAATGCATCTCCTGCTCCTGTTACATCCACAACTTCGGTTGAAAACGGAGGAAGTAGTTGATCGTCATGTTCTGTGGAACAATACACACCCTTTTCGCCCATGGTGATAATGACTTGCTCCACGCCACGTTCATGCATAATTTTACATGCTTGCTTGGCATCTTCAGTAGAGTTAATGCTTATACCAGATAATACTTCCGCTTCATCTAAATTAGGCATCATTCCTTTGACCCCACTTAAATCATGTGGAAGCTTCTGCGCTTTAATGGAAGATACAGGATCAATATATAACGGAATGTCCTCTTGCTTACAACGCTCGATGATAAATTGCAATGCGTCTTCTGGAATATTGGTATCAATAAAAACGACTTCTGTAGCATTGATCTGAGGCCATTTATCTGCAAATAAAGCAGGCGTTAATGCATCGTAAATATCCATATCTGCTAGTGAAACGACCATTTCCCCATCTTGATCTAACATGGCTGTATACGTGCCTGTATTTTGCGTTGGAAATACCCAGACTTGACTAACATCGACACCATGCTGTTTCGTTTTCTGTAAAAGAAGTTTGCCTTCCTTATCGTCTCCTACCCCGCTCATTAACATGACGGTACTGCCTAATCTTCCAAGGTTCTCTGCAATATTTCTAGCAACACCACCACAGGACTCCTTTATAGTCACTGGATTGGAAGTGTGCAATGTTACTTTTTGTTTGCTATATGCTTTTCGATCAAGGTTAGCACCACCGATACACATCACGATCTTTTCATCACGCAGGACGTAAGCTCTTCCTTTGATGATTCCTTTTTTCGTTAAAGCAGCGATATAACCCGCCACTGCAGAACGTGATATGTTTACCAAGTTTGCTAACTCTTGTTGTGAAATGTATGGATTATTTTTAATGTGCTCAATAATTTGTTTCTCTTTATCCATGTACATCACCTTTCCATTCGTTCTCACAAACAAAAGTTTATCATATAAACAAAAGTTTGTGAATGGTAAATGCATCCTATCTACTACATTCTTTTTCAACCTATTTGTGTCATCACATCTATAGCGAACCGTCACCAAGTCTCATCTGTTCATCTAACCAAAGTTTCCGCAAATCTGCAAAACCGAAATGATCCATATGTATTTCTTTCATTAGAGAATGAAAGGAACTACTTTCTTTTGGGTGGAATAAGTAAACAATAAGATGATGCTGTCTTATGATGTGTTCAATGTGCTGAATGAACTCGATTTGTTTATCCCCATTTTCTTCATATCGTAACCTCTCTAAATACGGCTCTACTTTCAGCCACATTTCTCCGAAAAAACGATTAAATACAAGCGATTTCATATAAAAACAGGATAAAAACGAAATGAGCGGATCGTTATTACCAATATCTCTTGCTAACATGATATCGGCATCATTCGCAAGAGACATTCCATTTGCGTAATTTACCCAATGCACTTTGATATATACACCATAGTTCCTCGCTTCTTTAGCTAACCATTCCCCAATAGCTTCAGGGTGATTGAGCTCAAAACTATATAAATGAATAACCTCTCCATTATATTTAGCTTTTTTTAATAACAACGGAATAACTCTTTTATCTTTTTTTGCTTTTTTATATAGTTGAGGAAAATAGCTCGAAGCTTCCATTCATATACAGGTACTAAATTTTAATGTTGTACAAAAAATAATAAATAGTACCGTCGATAGATATGAATCTAAACAGGGAATTCAAAGTAGAAATGATGATCTACAAATTGCTGTGGTTATCATCACTTTCATGTTTTCTACGACAAAAGTAGGGGATGAAAGTTTGCTTTCTTCCTACTAATGGTCAGTGGGAAAATATTTAATTCATGCTAGAATAAATAAAATGAAAGAGAAATAATATCAATATACAAAAAGAAGGTAATCACAATGAAAAATGTATGGAACGAACTCAAAAACTATAATCCGATTGTTAATTTCTTATTATTTGGCACCATGCTATCTCGAATTGGTTCTTCTATGAGCTTGCCGTTCCTAGCCATTTATATGACGAAAGTGACGCCTCTAAACCCTACTTCTATTTTATTTGCTGTCAGTTTGAGCGCACTTGCTTCTACCTTTGGAGGCTTTCTTGGAGGTCATTTAGCAGATAAAATAGGGAGAAAGCAAGTCATTATTTTTTCATTATTCGTATGGTCTATAACGTTTTTTTGTTTTGCCGTAGCCACACACATATGGATGTTTATCATTTTAAACATTTTGAATGGATTATGTCGCAGTTTCTATGAACCGGCATCTCAGGCGATGATGACCGACTTATCCAAACCATCGCAACGTGCTAGAATTTTTACGCTTCGCTATTTAACGATTAATATTGGAGCTACGATCGGACCTATGCTAGGTGCATTATTTGCCATGGTGAACATCCTTATCCCATGGCTATTAACAGGAGCTATCTACTTCTTGTATACGATCATCATGGCGATAAAACTAAAAGATATCAATGAATCTACTTACGATGCTAAAAAAGAAACTGTTTCTTTTAAACATTCTATTCTTACTATTAGCAAAGATTTACCGCTACTATTTTTCATTATCGGTGGTATATTGATCGGTACGAGTTTTTCACAGATGAGTACAGGACTCTCTCTACATTTAACACAAAACTTTAATGATGGCTTTTCGATGTTTAACCTTTTCATAAACCAAGAGAAAATGTACACGATTTTACTAGTGGTCAATACGATTACCATTATCGTTTTACAACTTAAGCTTTCTAGTATCACAGAAAAAATAAACCCGATGCGTATCATTATTATAGGCAGCGTGCTGTTTGCTATTGGAAATGTTGGTTTAGGGCTCTCCTTTACATCTGGGTGGTTTATATTATCCATGATTGTCTACACATTAGGTGAAATGTTGATATTTCCAGCTAGCAGCGTATTTGTAGATCAGATTGCCCCAGAAGGAATGAAAGGAACGTATTTTGGCTCTTACCAGTTTATTAGTTTAGGTTTTTTCCTCGGCCCTCTTATGGGAGGGATCGTATTAGATCATCTTAATGGAACGGTATTGTTTCTAATGATGGCTGTCATATCACTGGCAGCAACTTTCTTTTACTATATCGGAAATAAAAAATATCGACCGTTACCATCCAGCAGCGAATCTGTATAAAAAACGCATTCATTATCTCCATTACAAAGGTGCTGTACAATCTCCACTGTACAGCACCTTTCCATTTTATATCGTATTTTCATGGAAATAAAATGAATAATTTTAAAATTTAAACTTTTTTAGCGTTTATAAATAAAGTGTTTTATCCTTCCGATAACTAATATATAAGATAAAAGGGATTATTTTCTACTTCATTTTAATGTACTCAAATGATTCCCTTTTTATTTTATATTTGCTTAATTTAGTGAAGTTAAGCATAAAAGCGTTGTCGTTTTATATGATGAAAATAAAAAGGAGGGAATTGATAATCTATTTTTCGCTTTTAAAATGAATCATTTACAATACTAGAGGAGTGACAATGATGATAAACATGAAAAAAACGTTATCTATTATTTCGGCAGTAACACTATCTTTTTCTTTATTTTCTTCCGTCTCCATAGCAGACCAGCATGCAGTAGGCCATGAACATGAATCCAATGGAGTAGAAGTACACGCATTACCTAGAGAAGTCAATCCACCAGCAGAGCATTTTATAGTGGAAAAAGGTATAACGGAAAAAGCAATTTATGCAAACATTGAAAATGCTGATGGTGTCAAGGAAACTGTAACATTTGAAGCCACCACAACATCAGGCAGTAACCTCGAAGTTAATGATTCTAGTGCCACTTTCAAGGCAATGCTTAATGAGATAAGCTCCGCTAGAGAGTCAGGGGACACTGTCATCAATGTGCGTATTGCAGCCGATGAAGAATATCGTAAAAGCCATAGCAATTGGGTACAATATACGAAAGACATTGTAGAAAGAGCGGATGATACGTTTAATAGAGATTTTGGAATTGATTTTAATATTACTTCTTATGTAGAATGGCAATCGGAAGGTAATAACAGTAGCGAAATTTTAGCTGATTTACAAAGAGAATGGGGAGACAGCCAGTACGACTTTGTCATGGGATTCTCTGACGATGGTAATTTTAAAGATGGTGGCATTGCATATGTTTATAACAGCGCACCAAGTGTAGGTATCAGTGTAATGGCAGACCAATCTTACTCTGCAACATGGCATACAGTGATTCATGAAATTGGTCATAACTATGGACTGAGCCATCACAAATTTGGATCTTTTAAAGTATGTATCATGAATTACACTTGGTCCTACATTGTAGATGATTTCGAATCTGGACATGAACGAGACATTATGAACCGTAAGCACTGGTACGGAAAGAAAGCATAATCTAAACCATTCATCCCTTTACTAAATCTTTACTCCCCTTATGATGCCAGTGCCCCACTGTCTATCTTAAGGGGAGTTATAATTGTTTTATAGTTTAGGTGTGTGTATCGTTGATGCTACGTTATTAACGTTTGTTCCAATATGTTTTTCGTAGCATAAGAAGGTTTAATACTCAGTTCATTTAACGCCTGTTCAAGTTGAATATACACACGCATGACCGCATCGTGTCTTCCTTCTTCTACGTATATTTTCATCAACAATCGATACGCTTCCTCATTGTAGCGATCTTTAAAAATAACAGATTGCAATAAATGCATCGCTCCATCCTTTTCCCCATTCTCCAATGCATTTAAAGCGGAGCGAATATAAAATTCCATCATGAGTCTGTTCATTTGCTCACGATCTTGTTCCGCCCAAATATAATCACAATCTTGTAGTAAAGTGCCATGCAAAGCCATGCTCATCTTTTCTTGTATTGGGGGGAATAACATCTCTCCTAATCTAGGAACCATGGCATATTCCATCCACTCCCAATAATCTATCTTCATTTCTGTTCGATCCAAGTAATACTTTTTATTACTATATGTCAATGCATTACTACATTGGTATGGACGCAACTTTTTTCGAATATAACTCACACAAGTATGTAGATACACTTTTGCTTTGCTAGGGTTTTCTTCAGGCCACAGCACTTCTAACAAAATATCTGGTGATACACCAGCAGTGCCTCGCAAAACGAGAAAAGCAAATAGCTCCTTTTCTTTCGCAGTTCGCCATTTCAACTTCACTCCATCTATACCATACACTTCAAAATTACCAAGCATTTTCACACATAATTTTGCATCATATTTTGTTTTCATTAATGAAGACGTACTCGCCATCTGTATTCTTTTAACACGTTCAATGGATTTCAAAAGCCTTGCTTCACTTACAGGTTTTAAGATATAGTCGATAGCCCCCTCCTCAAAAGCCGAAATCGCATGTGTACTATATTCAGTTACAAAAATAATATGTATGAAAGGATCCATCTGATGTATTTGTTTGGCAAGCTCTATCCCCGTTATTTCTTGTAATTGAATATCAAGAAACACCACATGTGGAGATAGTATTCTTATTTCCTCTAATGCTTTATATGGATGAACATGACTTCCTATAATATCCACATCATCTATATGATAAAGGAGCCTTTGAAGCATCTCTACTTCCATTACGTCATCATTTACAATGTAAACTTTCATCATCTCACTCCTTCACTCCCATGACGATTTTCACACTAAAGATGTTTGTATACTAAGACAGACTTTCATGTTTTGTTTTTAGAATATACTGAATATTAAATTTCTGTTTTGTTATGTATATCTTATTATTTTATTTAATATTAAAAAAGCAATTAAAAATACTGTAACATCACTTCAAAAATAAAGATTATAATTTATGATTATATCACACAAATTGACAGTGATATCGAAAAAATAACATGATTAATTATTTTTTGACACTTTATACGATGTCGCTTTCATAAGTCTTTCAACAATATCATACATTCATACATATAATGAAAAAAATAACCAGCCTATTATCATTAGTATGAGTAGGCTGGTTATCTATATCTATTTCAATATGTGAAAGAAGGAGGACGTCAGATTACCATAACGGATCAGGAATAAATTCCGTCATTTGTTCTGTGCCATCTTCCAAGCGATCGTATCGATGTGTTCTAGTACTCTCCTCTACTTCGCCAAATGCCCAGTGATCTGCTGGGACATCTGGAAATGAAACATCCACATTAGTTAACGGCCCACGATGCAACAGGCGATTGATCATTGTTACCGCCTCGGCACGAATCATTGGATCACTAGGTTTAAAGCTTCCATCTGGATTGCCAACGATAATATGATGTCGGTACATATGTTCAATGTAATTCACAGCCCAATGATTTTCAACATCTGTAAAGTGAATATTTAATGCCTCACTATTGTTTAAATTTAAATATTTAGCAATAACAGCGCTAAGCTCTGCACGGGTAATAGCTTGGTCAGGCCTAAACGACCCGTCGTCATAGCCCCCAAATAATTCAGCACGGGTAACGGCTTCAATATATGCTGCTGCCCAGTGATCTGTTGGGATATCGTCATACATTTTCTTCTCTGTAACGATATGCTCTAAATCCATAATTCTCGCGAATATACCTGCAATTTCCCCACGGGTAATTTCACGATTCGGTTTAAATTCCCCATCTGGATAACCAACAATATAGCTATGGTGCAACGATGAACCAAATCGATCACTATGCAACATGACTTGAATGGAAGATGTATCGTTTAGTGTATTCACTAGTATAGCTGCTTTACTTGCAATCTTCGCTTCATTGTTCACGATTACCTCCGCTTGGGGTAGTACATCTTCTCCTACAACAACACTGTACATTATTTCCCCTGTCTCGCCAGCTTGCAATGTACCGACATTCCAACTCACCATCTGTCCATTCACATTACCACCAGCAGCATCTTCCATACTAGTATAGCGTGGAATTTGTGCCTGTATTTCAACTTGATTTACGGCATGCTCGCTGTCATTACGGTATTGCAACGTATAATATATGTTGTCCCCTTCGCCATACATCGCTTTATCAGAGAAAATTTCGATGGATAAATCCGATTCTTTTCTATTTGTCGTTTGGTTATTGCTCGGTTTACTTGGTTCGCTCGGTTCTATAATCGGTTTTAAAGACACATCATGACGCACCATCGTCGTTCCAACTTCAATTGCAGGACTATTGTAAGTAATGTATCCTGGCTTGGTGACAACCACTTTATAGTCCGTATATGGATACACCATATAAGCATAGAAACCATATGCATCGGAATCTTGTGGGTTGCGGTTATCATTAGGATCAAAGCCCACAAGTTCAGGTAAAATCACTAACTCTCCTGGTGTAATGTTATGATCACGATTTCGCTGCGTATCCGCATAATACAAATGCACATGTGCGTTTTCAATAGATTTTCCTGTTACTGCATCCGTCACTATGCCATATGGATCAATGAGCACTTCACTCAGATTTAACTCCCCATCTTGATTAATCATTAATGGTGCGTAATTTCCATTCCGATCTTCATTAATAATGATCTCCACACCCGGTGTCACTTCCATCAGCACAACTAATTGATACGTACCATTCTTCAAATTAGGGATATGAAAAACACCTTGCTCTTCTATGGAAAAATATTTAATACTTTGATCATGATTTAATACGATATCCCCATTACTATCCAGCAAATATCCTTTCATTTTTTCATACAGCTCTTTCGGATATTGTAGTGTCTCTTGTTCTACAGATTGAAATAAAACCATTCCTGCTCCTGTCTTATCTGAAGGAAATACATCATGGTTAGAAATCGGAAATTGTCCTACTTCTGCTTTTTGTTTAAACGTTATTGGTGTCGTATTTTTTCCAATCTGTACTTGTTTTGTCACTTCTATATCATAGTCCGTGTTGCTTTTTGGAACTGAGATTTGATAAGATCCATCTTCTTTTGTTATCGCTTTTGCAGAAAAGTCGATGACCCCATCACCATCCATATCTTTTGTAATGATAACAATGGCTCCACCTACAGGCTGACTCATACCATTTTCGTCTATTTCTGTTACCACTCCTGCAACTGCTCCGGGATTAAACACGATATAAATTTGATCTGTTGCATATAATTTCTTCTTCTCATCACTTACTTCCACCAATACAGGAAAACGGATAGAAGATGTACCGATAATCTCATCCGAACGAAACGGTAAGCTTGCCTTTCCATCCTCATCTGTTATCGCTGTTGTCCCTTGCGGGAAAGTCCCCCTGTTAGTTGGTGAGGAAAATAGGACGTTCGCTCCTGATAATGGTTCTCCATTCAGATCCGTAATCATGGCTTGTAATATCGTCTCTGATTTCCCATCACCCAGAATGGTCTCTGGATCAGCCATCAACGTAATTTGGTATGGTGCAAGTTGTGCATCGACAATGACTTGTTCTGCACCGCTTTCTGGTAATGCATAAAACTCTACTTGTGTGTCAGCGTATGCTTCCGCACTCACGTCTAGTATATACTCAGCCACACTAACATTTTTAAAAATATAGGTACCGTTAGCTGCTGTTGCAGTCCTTGCAGTTTCTTCCTCACTATAACGATGTAACAACCTAACACTCGCACCTTCCATCACTGCATCATCAACGATATCCGTAATCGTGCCAACAACATCTACCGTCGGATACACGTAGAATGGATTGTTTGCCCCGTTTACACCGTTATAAGCATCTTGTTCTATCTGTTGACTCTGACTGTGGTAACCATGAAAGGTTGGTGTAAAGAGCGTGGATGCAGCTACTGACTGATCTAATGGTACGGATACGATCCACTCTTTGTACCCATCGGAAATATAAGAAGTGGTATTCATCCATATCAATGCATGGGTTTGTACATTCGTACCTTGTCCATATGTTACGGTAACGTCCTCTACGTTTACCGCACTGATCGCCTGAAATGTTGCTATGTCATTCTCCCCATAGTTCGTTAATTCCCAATCTGCTTGTTGCTCTGATCCACTCCAACCATCTAGCAAGCTGCCCAGCACTTTCACTGTATTTTGCGTGGTACTTTCTTTGCCGCTATTTTTGCCTGTTGCTTTCACCGTAACGATATGGGTGGTGTCATAAGGTGTTTGCTCTGGAACGACCACTTCAATGATAATGTCTCGTTTTTCATCTGCAGCAAGGGTCATTGCTTGTCGGTCGTCATCCACCCTTGTGACCTGGAAAGGACTATCAAAGGTTAACGCAAACTCATCTTTTCCTGCACCCGTATTGTGCAGCGTATGCGTGAATCGCACACTGTTCCCCGCTGTTACTTCTTCATAACCATTACCGAGAAGCATATGTTGCCCTTTCACCACTGCGTTAACCTTATTCGTATTTACCGGTCCGTATTGTTTGTAGTCTGCCACTGGTCTAGAGAAATATTGATTGATTTCCGCTTCAAATTGTAATTCAGCACCAACCGCGGTATCTTTTTTCGCTGTTGCGTCAAACGTCACTACCTGTTTTTCGCCCAGTCTTAATGATGATATGTCCCACTTCAACTCATTGCGAGCATCGTTCCATGAAGCATCACCATATACTGCATCGGACACTGTCGGCTCTTTCAGCGTAACGTATACTGCATCTGTTACACTCAAATAAGTGACTGCATCATACGCTGTGCTTTGTCCTTCGTTATTCACTTCTAACGTGTACGTAATGGTATCTCCTACTTGTGTAAACTCACTTTCATTTGAAGTTAAGGAGATCGACAAATCAGGTTGCCCTACTTGTAATATAATCGCTTGACTTACTGTCGCTTGCTTTGACACACCATGTTGCAGCGCAGTCTCGTAATGCAGAATAGGCTCAAAGCTCGTATAATAGCTATTGCTACTTTGCGAACTATCTGTAGGAGTTATCGCCTTTACTGTAACATACATATCCCTTGTTATATGTTCAAGATGATATCCTCCGCCTTTCAACTCTACCTTATCCCCATTAGGTAAAAACACTTCCGTTATCATCTGTTCCGTTTGTTCAAATTTCAACACAGCATCATACACATGCAACCCATTCGGGATATCAATGTTAACTTCATAAGTCACTTCATCCCCTGGTGTAACGTTGGTTTGATCGTTATTTGTATTGTACTTCATCACAGCAGATAGTTGCGGCGGTGCTGTCGATAGCTTGTGCTGTATGGTTTGATTAAGCTTATACGTTTTATATGGGGTATTGAATTTTGATGTATACGATGTGAGTGTAGCTGGTACGATAATGTCATCTACTCCGGCCGCAAGGGTATCGGGAGTTACGGTAAACGTGACGTTTGTTTCTGCATTCTGATTGACATGCAGCTGTGTCCATATCACTTTGTTCCCATCACTGCTTAGTGTCCCTTGGTTCGAGATGGACTGGGGTACTACCGTTAAACCAGTAGGAATATCTACCTCTACTACACCGTTAAAAGCATTCGTTTCTCCCTCATTCTTAAGCTTATACCCAATCTGAATTTCGTTTACCGTTTCAGAAAACTCACTCTGTAACAAACCTATTTTACTTAACATTAATTTAGGTTGTACGACATCCACGTTTGTTTTGGATTTAGCACTTTGCAGCCATTTCCCCTCTTCTGTCGCCCATCTTACAACCGCACTACTTTCTACAGCCTCTATTAATTGCGTTACCGATCCTGTATCCACACTGCTACCATCGTTTTTTACTTGAAGTTGAACATGACGAACGATCGTAGTTGCATCCGTATCTGTTTCTTTCGCTATAACGTCTCCCAAAACCATACTTAACGTACTGTTAGACCAAGTGGCTGTAAGATCGGGTTGCCCTTTCTCATCGGTAACAGATATAACATCAAACATGTTCAACAAATCGAATGTATCTCTTATCGTAATGTTACGAGCGTTGGTACCTTTTGGCACAGTAACGGTTAACTCATAATCTATCGTATCTCCAGGACGAATTTCATCTATACGCCCTTCATTGCTGCTCCTTTTAATACGATTATTTATCCATACTTTTGGAATGTTTAAAACGCCTGTGGCCTTGGAACTACTATATTTTTCTTTCCCTAACTCTGGATTATTGTTATGATCTGCATCTGTATCATTCACATACGCTTGGTTATTCGTATAATAGGGGCCTGTATCCCCATACACGGCATCATTCTCTCCTGCGTCTTTTAATGAAACTAATGACATAGTAAAGTTGTAATCCACACTATGATTTACGAACAACGTCGATACGGTATCAAAAGTCAATGTATATCCCTTATTCACATCTCCATAGACAGCAGTCTGAACAGGGGTGGAAATGATATCAAATCCCGCGGGTATAGTGACCGAAGGGGTAAAGCCATACGCCGTATTTCTACCTACATTTTTAACAGAAAACGTGTAATCCACTTCATCATTTAGATTCATCTCTTTAGAAGCAGGGGTGATTGTTGCTCTCAAATTCGGTATTCTCACTTGTACTGCAGCTGGATTAGATTGTGCAACTAGCTTGCCAACTTTATCATTGGGATCTTGCCATTCAAAGATAGCGGTAGATTTTTGCGTTTCATTTACTACACCATCTTTAATATCATCTACTCTTGTTTTCACATAATAAGTGTACGTAGCTTCTGTGCTTACTGCTAAGTTAGAAATCGTCACGTTATTGCCTGCAACACTCTTCTGTTCACCTGCTGGGGACCACTGTCCATTCCCATCACTATGATAGGTAGTAAACATTTCTAAAAACGTTTGGTTATTCGAAATGGTATCGATGAGTTTCGGCTCATACGCAACAGCTCCAGTCGGAAGGTTCACTTCTAGTTGATACACAACCCAATCTCCGATACGTACATTTGCCTTACTTCCTGTTGTTGTATCTATTACTTTTTTCGTCACAGCAGGTCGCTCTACTTGCATGACAGGATTATTGACTTCTGATGCGGTATACTCTCTTACAGGAGTCATTTGCTGTGGTTGACCGTAATAATCTGCTGAAGCGTTACTGTAAATGACGTAACCTGATCCGATAGGGTCTGTGACATCTGCTGTATACGTAAATGTTACGGACTGTAGCGGTTCTAATTTCTCTATCTCATCAAACGTAAGTGTTCTATCGTTACTATTAAAGGTAAAATCATCTTGAATGATCGTTGGGTTTTCCAGTTGTTCACCCAATACATCCACGAATTGAATGTTATAGGCCGTTGTATCGCCATGGTTACGCAATGTAATAGCGATATCCACCATCTCAGAACCGTATACATCTACAGTACGGGTATCTTTTACCGAAACTTGTTTGACTTTGCGTTCCATCTCTATAGCTGGTTCTGTATATTGTAATTTCACACTATCTCTTTTACTCACAATGCGTTGTGGCGAATTGGCATAAGAAAGTACAAGCAAGTTCTCTGCACCTTTATCTGCTTTGACAAATTCACCACTATCTTCAACGATGATCTCCAATGTCGTAGATAACTCTCCTGTATTATCAGGCAAATCACCTAACTCCCACACTAACAAATGATTGGAAGATTCATAACTTGGAGCAACTCCATTTAAGGCATAGGAAGATAAGTCATTACTTTCTAAAACGGTACCTAAAGGAAGAAAATTGTACAACGCCACATCATGCTGCTTCGCACCAATGTTACGAGCATCGTACTTCACATCCATATATACACGATCTCCGACCGTCACAGATCCAGCTTTGGCATCCATCGCTACGTCGTTTATTTTTACGATTTTTTCACTTATATGAGGTTCATTCACACTAATAGAAGTATCACTGCTATGTTGAACGTAACCGGATGCATCAGTAACTCCCGCTATACTGACAGCATTATGGATACTATCTCCAGCGTAAATTGGACCTCCATTATAGGAAGCTGCCCATTCATCACGTATATGAGCTGTATAGGATATGGACATCGTAGATTGTTTCGCAAGCGTACCTAAATCCCAAGTTATCGTCGTCGTTCCATCACTATTTTTTTGTGGATTACCTTCTACTCCCTGCACATCTAAGTATTGCAAAAAATCTTGTCCATCTCCGAGTGTATCGGTTACAACAACATCAGCAACATCTTCATACTCATTGGTCTTTATATGTATTGTATATGTGACGGTATCACCATACTTCACCACAGATTTATCTACTGCTTTATGAATAGAAATATCTTTCGCATTGGCTGTATAATCGATATTTCCTGTGTAACTCTCACTATCGACTATCGCAGTGTAAGCTAATGTATGCGTGACCGTATCTCCATGTTGGATAGCACTTTGATCTGGGTATTGTTCTAAAAAAGCTTCTTTATACGACAGTTTGCGTGTCTCACCAGCGGCTAATTGTAAATTAGACCACTCCCATTGCCTCCACTCTGGATCTGAAGTGCTGTCTATTTCTTCATCAGCAGCATCCGACAACTGGTACACCTCCACTGCTGTATGGACTCTATTTTCTAGATCAATGACCGTTTCCGTTCGTGTATTATTAACAAGATTAATAAAACGAGTCATCTCTCCCCAATTTTGTCCATGATCTGGAGGGGTGTCATTCGGACCTGCACCCTTTACTGCAGCTGTATGGTTTACGTTAATTTCAAACGGCACGATTTCCATGGTGATCACATCACTTGGTCCATCTCCTGCTTGCGGAAGGTTACGAGCATCATCGCTTGCTGCTACCGACATGGTGATGGCAATATCATCTCCGAAAGCTACCGCTCGTTGATCCTCATGGTAGCGATAAGATTCTAAAGATTGAATGGAAATTGGAAACATATATGTCTCTTGGGGAGCTAAATCTTTCATATCTTTCCACACGATGTTCTGTACACCATCAGTAGACACAGAATGATCAGATGCAGGGTATAGTGGATCTTCCACGTATTCCAACCCATCTCCTAATGCTATGGCATAGGTTAGATTATAAGCCCAATCGTTCGTTTCATTATTAGTCACTTTCGCATACAATGTAGTCTGCTTTCCTAGTACGATCTGTTTCGAACCATGCTGTATGGCAAACTGTAAATCCCCATTATATGCAGCATGTACTATATCTTTCCCTACCCCTATAAAAGACTGAAGAAATAAAATAAATATTAGGAATATGGACACTTGTTTTTTCATCATTTTTTGTAATTATCCCCTTTATAGTAATATAGAACTATATACAATACCTTATTAAAACACTTATTACTTAACAAATACTAAACATATAATGTGTTGTTGGTAGAATTGACATATATACTATAATTCTTTATACCTATTACTATATTCGGATTGTAGAGCATGACCTCATCGTTTTATGGGGATTTCTTAGAAACAAAAAAGCTCCTCCTTGTCATAAACAGTTTTATCCTTTAACTGTCTATCTTAAGGGGAGCCATTCTCTAGCAAAAACATCTATTCTATTTATTTTACTAATCCACGGAGTTCCTTTATATGTTTTACATTATATCTATCCATATAGTATTGTATTCCCTGAACAACATCGGTTAGTGCAGTAGGATG
The DNA here is from genome assembly GCF_004115085.1 of Longirhabdus pacifica. Taxonomy (GTDB): domain Bacteria; phylum Bacillota; class Bacilli; order Paenibacillales; family DSM-105158; genus Longirhabdus; species Longirhabdus pacifica. The sequence goes on from NZ_QXJP01000008.1 coordinate 115,299, forward strand.
GATCAATCCAGCAGTTCCAACAGCAACTGCGTCTGCTCCAGCAAGGATAAACTCAATCGCGTCTTCTCCGGTTGTGATTCCACCCATACCAATAATCGGCACCTCTACTGCATTGGCTACCTGATACACCATTCTTACTGCAATCGGTTTAATGGCTGGGCCTGAGAGACCTCCCATCTTGGTCGATAAGATAGGTGTCCTCTGATGCACATCGATTACCATCCCAAGCAACGTATTAATAAGCGAAATGGCGTCTGCACCACCACTCACTGCAGCTCTTGCCATCTCCGTAATGTCTGTGACGTTCGGGCTAAGCTTGACAATAAGGGGCTTGTCACAATACTTTTTCACTTCTCGTGTAACTTTCTCCACCATGCTTGCATCCGTTCCAAATGCTACACCGCCTTCTTTGATATTGGGACAAGAAATATTTAATTCCAACATCGCGATAGACGTACCTTGTAATTTTTCCGCTACTTCGCAATAATCTTGTATCATTCTACCCGCTATATTCACAATAATTTTTGTGTCACATTGCTCTAAAAACGGTAAATCCTCTTGTAGAAACACGTCTACACCTGGGTTTTGCAGTCCCACGCTGTTCAACATGCCCCCATACGTTTCTGCAATGCGAGGTGTAGCATTTCCCGTCCAAGGTTCACTCGCTATTCCTTTTACGACTACCGCTCCAAGTTGATTCATGTCTACATAGTCACCACATTCCCGTGGCTGAAACGTACCTGATGCAGTCATCACTGGATTTTTGAACGTGATACCAGCAATGTTGACTTCCATGGATTTACACATCAAAAACGACCTCCTTAGCATAGAAGATCGGACCATCACTGCATATTTTTTTGTATTCCCATTGCTCTGTTTCCTGATTTTTCACTTTGGTCACACAGCCAACACAAGCTCCAAACCCGCAACCCATTCTTTCTTCCATGGAAATTTGGCCTTCTATTTCATGTTGGATACACCATGGTTGCACTTCTTCTAGCATTGCCTTGGGACCACAAGAATACAACATATCTCCTCTAATATGATGGCGTTCCAAAATATCGATGACCGTCCCTTGTTCCCCAACAGATCCATCATTGGTTGCCACGTACAGTTCGTCCGCATAGTGTTTAAATGCATCCACTAAGAACGTTTCGTCTCTGAAACCAAGGACGACTTTCTTCTTTCCTATCAATCTTTTTGTAAGCTCCAATAACGGTGGTATACCAAGTCCCCCGCCAACAATAATATGCTCCTTGACACCTTCATGCATGTCATAACCGTGTCCTAACGGACCTAGAATATCCACTGTGTCACCGGGTTGCCGTTGACTGAATTCCTCTGTTCCTGCACCAACTACAGCGTACACTATTTTCATCGTTCCATAATCAGACTGCGTTTCACATATACTAATCGGTCTCGGTAACAATGTCGCTTTACCATTACAGTACAAATTAATAAACTGTCCTGGCTGTGTCGCTCTACTAACGTCGTCGTGGTGCAGCACCATCTCATAGATATTCGTTGCAATCTGTATGTTACTTACAACGTTTGCTGCCGCTCTACTTTTTAACTTGTTGTGTGATGGCATCGTTTCTCCCTCTTTTTCTAGATGTCATAGACATTTTGCATACTATTATATCAAGGTTGTGAAGGTGGACGATGTGATGAAAGTAACAACGGCAAACCATAAATCATCTCATTCATAAAAAAAGTGAAACCATGTAAATCCAATTTCTATCAGTGGAAACATGAAAATACATTTTCGACAATCACAAAACAAAAAGCCTAGATGGGCTTCATCGAGACTTGGAAGTGAATAGGGTAAGTGTCTTCCATCACAGATAGTTTCTAAGTGTAAATCTACCGACGGCATTAAATAAACATCTAAAAAAGCATATACAACATACGAAATGATATACAAATCTACAAACAGGCAAAATCACCTGTCACATAAAGATGAATAGATTACTGCGTATGAAACGTAATATGGTATAGATGTTACAGGCACATAAGCATATCACAGGATTGACATGCACTGCAGATCATCATTGCCGTAAAAGTAATATTTATATTTGGAGTATTATCGCACTCTCTTCTTTGCTTTCCATCTCTGATCTTCCACAATTAAAGTATCTAACTGTTGACTCAACTGCACAACTTGGTCATCGGTTAATTTTTTGCAATGAATTACTTTTTTTACTAATTGTTTTCGTAACGATTCAATTTCATGGACATACATGTTACTCATCCAACACCTTTCAAGAAATATATATTTTAAAAAATATTTCTTGTTTCATCTGTATTTTCATTTGATTTTTTTCGTGAAACGGACCAAAAAATTGCATTTCAAAAAATCGAAAAAAACGATGTAACGATTTTATTGACATTTTTTTATATTTTATTTAAACTGTTAGTAACACTCAACTGTCAATAACACTATTATGATAGTAAAAGCATCACAGAAAAAGTACATTTTGTCACTGATTTATCATGTCATATTTTCATATTTTTTCGTGCAGTTCATTGTGACAATGAAGAACAAAAAGGAGGATAAATCGTCATGAAACATACAGGCCGACATACTGCGGAATTTATTTTACTATTTTTAGCTCAGGAAGACAGCTATGGAGGAAAGCTATTACAAAAGTGTGAGGATGAACTACCCGTCAACCCGATTGATAGCGCTATTTTATATCGCACATTAAAAAAATTAGAAAACGAAAATGCGATTACATCATATTGGATGACATCGGAAGAGGGCAAACCGATAAAAATGTACAAACTAACGGAGATGGGGAAACAAAAACTAGACGAGTTTTATATTTTAACGCAAGCTAAAATAAAAAACTTATCTTTTTTCATGGATCAATATAGTGAATGGAAGGCATCTCATCATGATTAGCGGAGTGATACTATACAGTATCGCTATGATTCTCCTTATCCTTTCTTGGAGAAAAAGTGTCAGTCGTACTAAAAAGGTTGTACAAAATGCCTGGAGCATGTTTGCGAAGATTATGCCAGATGTGATGTCTATTATGCTGCTAGTAGGATTGTCCCTATCTGTATTCACACCGTCTTTTCTCTCTTCTGTGATTGGAGAGCAGTCCGGATGGATTGGCGTTGTCACTTCTACCATCATTGGTTCTATTGCGCTTATTCCTAGCTTTATTGTATTTCCACTAGGAGATACTTTAGTAGAGAACGGAGCAGGCCTCCCCCAAGTAGCCGCCTTCATGTCCTCATTAATGGCAGTCGGTATCTTCACTTTACCTTTGGAACGGAAAACATTTGGGAATAGTTTTGCATACGCTCGTAATGCAGCTGCTATATTCATGTGTTTGCTATTTTCACTGTTAATCTGGGTGGTGATGGTATGAAAACATTCAAAGCATACCGCTTATTTGTTGTGTTACTATTCGTTCTCTCTCTCGTCACTTTATGGAATCAAACGATGGGATGGAATGCCATACAATTAACCGGTAAAAGTATGTTAGACATGCTCCTCTTACTGCCTCCTATACTCATTTTTGTCAGTGTACTGGATACATGGTTGGAAAAAGATGCACTAGTAAAATATATGGGGAAAGATGCTGGTCTATACGGCATAGTATTTGCTTTGTTATTAGGTACTGTTGCAGCAGGCCCCCTCTATATTGCTTTTCCCATCTCCGTCATACTGTTAAGAAAAGGCGCAAGCCTGCGGTATATTGTGTTTTTCCTAGGTGTTTGGTCCACCACAAAAATACACGTGGTTATTTTTGAACTCACTTCATTCGGCCCTCTATTTTCATTTCTTCGTATTAGCTTCTGCCTGCTATTTTTCTATATGATGGGTGTTATATTTGAAAAAATATATGACCGACGTCCATCATTACAACGTGACATGATGAAGCAGCATTCAGAAATGTAATATCATTTCACCTTACTTTGCCTCAGCTCCGTGGTAAGGTGAAATGAAAAACGACTCCTTCTTCACTATTACTCACACCATACTCATTACGATGACGTTCTAATATCGTTTTTACAATAAGAAGGCCTAATCCTGTACCACCTGAAGTTCGATTTCTTGATTTTTCAATGCGATAAAATCTGTCCCATATTTTTGTCAGCTCTTCTTCTTCAATATACGCACCTGTATTCACTACGCTTACCGTCACATAGGTATTCTGCACTTCTGCTCTAACAAATACCCTCTCTCCATGCTTACTATAACGGATAGCATTATGTACTAAATTACGCAGCACTTGCTCTAACTGTTTCATATCCCCTTCTACGTGTACCTGAACAGGCGTCATTTCAAATGCTATCTGTTTCTCTTCCAGCATATGACTAAAAATAGTTTTTATTTTTCTAAACAAATGTTGCAGCGGAAAAGTCGAGATCGTCAGCTGAAAACTATCCTCCTCTAGTTTAGACAACTCCAACATGTCGAGAACGAGCGCGTTCATAGAATCAATTTCTTCTAGAATAACCGTTAAATAGTGTTCCTTCTTTTCCTCGTATATGCCATCTTTTATGCCTTCTGCGTATCCTTTTATAATCCCTAATGGCGTTTTCAATTCATGGGATACATTAGCTACAAACTCCTTGCGCCGTTTTTCTTGTTCCCGCTCCAACTCCATCTCATCTTTCAACTTAGCATTCGATGCTTGAAGTTCTTTAAGGCTCTGGTCCAAATTGTTAGATAAAGTATTTAAACTACGAGAGAGATTCCCTAATTCATCATCCGATTGGATCGTAGAGGATGTTGAAAAATCTAAATTAGCCATCCGCTCTGCTATACGGTTCATTTCCACAATAGGCTTCGTCATCGTCCGCGAGTATAAAAAGGATGACAAAACGATCAAAACAAGCCCTATACCTAGCACAAAGATCGTAAATTGATTCATAATACTAATCGCTTCGTTGATAGGTTGTAACGAATGCATCACGAAAATATACTTCATATTACTTTGCACTTCAATCGGGTAAATGAACACGATGTTCTCTATACCACTTAATTCATCTTCAAAACTGTAATGGATGACTTCTCCCATTTCAAGATCCAATAATTCTTCTCTATTTTCGTAAAACCAATACCCTACTTCATCTAACAAAAGATCATTTTTGTATATCAATGCTTCTTCGTACACCAATTCATTAAAATAAACGACTTTACCAGTGACATTAACGGTAGAAAATTGATCCTCTTTCCACTCTTTTTCTAAGTCTTCGTTGTAATAATTGACTTCATCTGACTGTAAAAGAAATGGTTCTATGACACTTTCATCTTCTTTCATTAAAATACCTTCTACATGAATCTTCGAACCCATTAACTTCTCAAAGTCTTCGTAAGTATCGAGTGCATAAATGTCACCTGAGAATATTTTATAAAAAAGACCTTCCTCCGTTTGCATCACAATACTATAATTATGTTGTGTATCCGTAATCCCATCTTCATCCATAATGACTAGCGGTGCATTGTTGTATTCTACAAATAAACTGATTTGTTCATTCAATTGCGACAAATTCCAATTAGACTCCGTAAACGATTCCGCAAAATCATATATATTATGTTCAATGTCATTATTTTTTTTGTTGATGTAATAATCCCCTAAAAATAACGTTTGGAAAATAAATTGAACGAGCAGAATAAATGAAAAAATCCCAAATGTAAACATAAACAGTTTAAATGATATGCCTTTCCTTCTCACGTCAACACCTCAAACTTGTATCCAGTACCAATAACAGTATGAATATGTTTTGCGCTTTTCTGTATTTTCTTGCGTAGTTTTTTAATATGTGTATCCACGACCCGTTCATCACCGTAGTATTCGTATCCCCAAATCTGATTTAGTATTTGTTCACGTGACAGCACAATGCCCTCATTATCTACAAGATACAACAATAATTCGAACTCTTTCGGTGTTAATGTTACACGTTCCGTCCCTATTTTCACCACTTGACCTTGTCTATCTATTGTTACATCTTCAATGTGCTGTAATTCCTTGCCCTTAGCTCTTTTCAAAATATTTCGTGCTCTGACCACTAATACTTTCGGGCTAAACGGCTTAATGACATATTCATCTGCTCCCAGCTCAAATCCCATTAATTGATCGTCCTCTTCGCTTCTTGCTGTGAGCATAATAATCGGAATGTCGGATTCTTTTCTCACACGCCGACAGACAGACCATCCATCCATTTCAGGCATCATAATATCTAATATGATGAGATCCACAGGATGCATATGAAACTTCTCCAACGCTTCTGCCCCATTTTCCGCCTCAATCACCTTGAATCCATTGGCTTGAAAGTAATCCCTCACAATCTCTCTCATTCGCACTTCGTCTTCCACTAACAAAATCGTGGTGTTCATCTCCTAATCCTCCGTTTAATCTCGTCTTCCTTCTATTGTACTGCTGTTGCCTTTACCTCATCCTTTGGCTTCGCTTTACTATACAAAGGTTGTACTAACCGTTGAACGAAACGATCTAGTGGCTTTTCCACAACGTAATGAATGCCGGTACTGATACATACAATCACTGTACATACCAAACTGTATGCTACAGCAGAGGATATATATTCAAACCATCTGTTCACATCGTACAAGTACATCGAGATAATAAGCAGAGGGTAATGAGATAAGTACAAAGCATAACTAGACTGTTCTAAAATCTGAATTGGTTTCGGAATGTTAATATTTCTAGTTTGGTCTAATCCCGCTCCACCTAGTACAAGTAAAAAGGCAGCAGGACCAAACATCATTTCTAATGGCAAGCGACTCTCGATTCCGTTGGTCATGACATACCAAGTATAGGCATAACCGATGATGCCAGCAATGAGGTATACGAACGCCCCCCTTATTCTCACTTTCATCACGATAGCAGCTGCAATACATCCTAATAAGAATTCGAAGTTATAATAATTCATCGTTAACAGAGAAAGAATCGTATCTTCTCCCAAAAATCCATAACGATACAGATACAGTGTCATGATACTGACTATTGCCAACATAGGTAGTCTCCATAACGGCTGCCAAATCACGATTGCCATCATCAGGTAGAAAAACACCATATGACTTAACGACCATGTCGTATCTAGTATATGTTCTGACGTTGGGAGAACGAAAAGAGATCCTAGCAATTCATCTGAAGCATATGGTTCCCACAAACCAATATAACTAGCTGCAAAAAAGAACAACGTCAACACCCAAACCAGTGGCATAATCCTCGTGATTCGTTTAAGCAAGAAATTTCTTGCTTGCCCGTTTTCCCCGAACTTTCTATTATAAATGTAATATAACAGAAAGCCACTCATCACAAAAAATAAATCTACACCACCCGTTTTCTCAAATTTCAACATATACATAAAGTTGACATCATATATTTGAGCTGCATGTAAGAGCAAAATAAGCACAGGGGCTATCGCTCGAAATGACTGTAATAATGAAAGTTTTTTCATCTCTCACACTCCTAAAGGTTTAGGTTATTTGTAGTTTGTATTATAGGAGGGAGATGTGTCCTTCATGTGTACTTAGAGTGAAGGTATGCATACCCAAAAAACCTTTGGCTTAAAACAACCAAAGGTTAGCTACAATTAGCTACTACACTACTGTTCATATCGTATGCGTGCTTTTTCTATGACGGCCTGAATGAATGGTTCTTTGCTTTTACTATACAGCGCTCTATCCTGAGCATATTGCACAGCCAATGTCCTCTTTACCATTGCATACTGCTTTGCTTCAGGAGGGTGTTCACTGAGGTAGTCACGAAACCATATTTTTTCTTTCCATTCTTTACTATGATATTCACATACGTGTACATGACACGTCCCTCTTCCCCATTCCCCTTTTCTAAAAAATCTTCTATCTATTAATTCCGGCTTATGTACGTATTCATATTGTATTGTACTGAATGGTTCGATAAGTTGAAATGCATCCGCTACATCACTAATGCCTACGAGTATATCGATAATGGGCTTAGCTGGCATACCTTTTATGGAAGTACTTCCGATATGTTCTATTCCGCTCACTTTATCACCTATAACGTCGATCATTCTTTTTTTCTCTATGAAGAAACGTTGTTCCCATTCTGGATTGTAGTCTACTAATTTGACCATGATCATTACATATCTCCTAACTATATTTATAAGTATAATGTGATTGTTGCCCGTTGTCGTCTTTCAAACTGCACCTACACCCTAATAAAAAATTATTCCACAAGCGTGATGGTACAACTTTAACCATGCTATATATAAGTAAGTAAACACTTTGAGGAGGTTACATATGGTTGTTTTTGCTCAAGGTAAATTTGTACCTGAAGAAAAAACAAAAATAAGCATTAGAAGTTCTAGCGTCAACTTTGGACTGGGCATTTTAGAAGGCATCAGAGCTTTTTGGAATCCAGTCCAACAGCTTCTCAAAGCAACGATAGATCTATTAAGAATAAATAAAATAAGAGAAAACATATACATTCGTCCTCTTTGTCTTGTTGATGAAACTGCCACTGCTCTCCGTTTGTTTGATAGTAATAATGTTGTCTATATTTATTTAAGTTCAGTTCGTTATGGTGAAGATGAACTAAATATATGTATTTCTTCTTGGGTAAGAAATCAAACAAACGCTATTCCTACAGATGCTAAATCAACAGCTGGCTACATGAATTCAGCACTTGCAGCATCTAATGCAAGGTTAAGTGGGTTTGATGATGCTATTTTCCTTGACGCTGCAGGGAATGTGGCAGAAGGAACTGGGACAAATGTTTTCATCGTTATAGGAAGAACATTAATAACTCCACCCGTTTCTGATGATATTGTAAACGGAATTACTAGAGATACCATCATTACCATGGCAAAACATTCACTTGGAATAAACACAGTACAAAGAAGCATGGATCGAACAGAGCTTTACACTGCGGATGAAGTTTTTATTAGTGGGACTGCAGCTGGAATTAAGTCCATAGTGAAAATTGATCACCGAACTATTGGAACAGGTAAGAAAGGAATAATCACAAGCAATATTCAAAAGTTGTACCAAAATATTGTTTCTGGTAATGCACCCCAATACAGTAACTATCTCACCCCAGTGTACACTTAATTCATCAAAACACTTACAAGAAACAAGATTTTCCCTTCATTAACAAATATGAATGTCATATGTTTCTTTTGACGAAATGTTAAACTGGATGTATAGTTTATACAGTATAGCAATACTACACAAGTTGAATGAACTTTTGCAACCAACTTATTACATTATCCCATCATTTCTTCATCTTATATAGTACATGAATGTTATATAGTAAATGAATGACAAGGAGTTTGATCTAATCCAATGAATACAGCTGCAATGAAGGAAGGTTCATTAGTGCATGAAAATAAAATCATTTTTTTATGGAGTATGACGGTATTGCTCGTTGTCATGAACACGACGATGTTTAATGTGGCGCTGCCATCCGTCCTTCAAGATTTATCCTTAACCTCTTCTACTACCTCTTGGGTAGTTTCAGGTTATTCTATTGTGTTTGCTATTTCTACACTAACGTACAGCAGATTATCCGATTTCATCCCCATTTCTCGACTACTATTGCTTGGTCTCATCTTACTGGGAATCGCTTCTTTTATCGGTTGGATGGCTAATACGTTTGTAGAGTTATTATTAGCAAGGCTTTTACAAGCTGCGGGCGCTGGATCTGTACCAGGATTAGCGATGGTTTTAGCTAGTAGATACATCCCGTTGTCTAGAAGAGGAAAAGCCATGTCGCTTATTTCTTCCGCTGCATCCTTAGGTTTTGGTCTAGGGCCTGTTGTTGGAGGGGCGATTACTCAGGCACTAGGATGGAACTATTTATTTGTCGTGACGAGTTTTACGGTGTTACTACTTCCTGTTTTTTATAAACTACTACCTAAAGAGTCAGCAACTCAAAAAATAAAATTTGATTATATCGGTGCATTGTTAACTGCTGCTATCGTTACTTTCTTTTTACTATTTTTATCTACACTTTCATTTTACTTTCTCATTGCTAGTGTAGTCAGTTTGTTGCTGCTATGGAAACACATCCACAAGGTATCCGTCCCATTTATTCAGCCGATCATATTGCAAAATCGTGCATATATTAAGTTACTGTTTATTAGTTTCATCGCCTTTATTACTCATTTTTCTACCTTGTTTATGATGCCGTTTATTCTTGCAAATATTTTCAACAAAGAAGCTGCTGCCATTGGACTGATGATCTTTCCAGGTGCGATGCTCTCTGCTGTTGCCGCACAATTTATCGGTAGAGTCATTGACCGTTTTGGTAACATACCAATTATGATGCTAGGACAAGCTTTATTAATCATTTCCACTAGTTTACTTGCTCTATTTTCTAGCGTCTCTCCTTACTGGATTATGTTCGCCTATGCATTTATGAGTACGGGCTTTTCCGCCTTAACGTCTAGCATTGCGAATGAAGCGACAAGAATTTTACCAGATGCGCAAATAGGAACGGGGATGGGCATGTATCAACTGGTGCAGTTTTTTGGAGGTGCTTTTGGTGTAGCATTGTCAGGTATGTTGATACTTTGGCAGTCTAATCTGGCATATGAAGCGATATACCGTAATATTTTTATTGGCATCATCGGAAGTTTACTTATTTCCGTTATTTTATTTATCCGTTACAGAAAAAATCAACGGATCGTACTCAAACATCAAAATGTGTCTTGAACATTCTCACAAGTAAAAAAGTGAAAATGTATTTACCATATTTTACTAAAGTATTCAGAATGAAACCGAAATTATTTTTTGCATAAGATAAAATACAAGAGGACGGACTAGTGATTTAGTTCGTCCCCTCCATCTATAGAAGAATCTTCTAACCCTTTAAGCTAATACAGCATATCTTCTTACGAAACAGTCTTCATAACAACCGCATCTCTGAAAGTATGTTGCGCTAGTTTCATATTATCTGTTCATGCCTCAAATCCTGTTGCAGCGAGATGGACATGGACGATCCGCATCTTTGTCTAATAGTTTCAATTTATAACGAAATTAGACCAAGCGCTAATAGAGCTGTTCCAACTCCCCATAAAACAATACTCAAAAATTGCCATACCATCACTTGAGCTTTAGTTCCTCCAAGAAGGATACAAAAGAAAGCGGAAATGGGATTACCAACCAGGATAAAATGACTTAGGAGAGAAACTCCCGGTACACCATACCGATTAAAATAAACCTGTGTTTTGTGGAATCGTTTGTTAAGGAAGCCACTTTCACTTTTATCTTTTCTACTAAATTTGGATTTTAATAGGTTGGCAAAAGAAATTACGATAACGACGGTCAAGAAATTACTTAATATAGCTAACATCAGTACCAATGGAAGGGGAAGTTGAAGCGCTATTCCCAACACCGAAGCTAAAGGGGCTTCCAAAAGTGGTATCATGCCAATAATGAATATGGCAATGAGTTGGATAAAAACATTCATTTCTGAGATCTGTTGTAAAAATTGTTGCATGTTTTTGTTCTCTCCTTTAATCTGTTGGTAAATTTATCTAATATTTTCATCGTTAGACCTGTACTATACTATATTCACTAAACTTTTTAAATATTTTTTTAATATACTATAATTAGTATACTTTTAAATATTTTTTAAAATTCTTTTCGTTCATAAATGATTACGGAGATGCCCCATGAAACAGCATAAATAAGCATCGCCGCCAACATTGCTCCACTAGTAAATTCAGTAACTGCTGTTACAAGATTTGCAACAAATGACCTGACTTTAGAGCCTGGAATAGTTATAAGGAGAAAACTATTCACGGCAACTGTTAAAAAATAACCTTTCTTTATCACATGAAATAATGGAAAAAGTAACGAAGCAAACACTAGAAAAAGGGCAATAGATATGGCAATGTCTGTTACTGTATAAGGTTTATTGAAAATAAACAACAACGCACTTGTAAAGGCAATCGATACTATCATATGAACAATACCACCAAGATAGCGTGATGCAATAATTTCTTTACGTGTATAAGGTAGAGAATTTAGTAAAATATCCGTCTCTGCTTTTTCATCATAAGCATAGGAATTAAAGGAAATAGCAAAGCTCCCGCCCAAAAAAATAACAGCAGTATGAAAACCATCATAAAAAAAGGTTAAAAATAAAATAAAAGGAATAAAAAATAACATACTCTGTTTAAATAGTATATACTCACGCCATATTAAATTTAGCATGTTTCATCCCTCCTTTATAGTGGTACATAATATCTTCTAAAGAAGCGCGTTCCATGATAACGTCATTACCGAAAGTATGCTCTACATCTTGTATATTCTTCGCTAGAGCTTCGAACCCTGTTGATGTACGATGAACGTGAACAAATACCTGCTCCGTTTCCCAATCTAAAAGGTCTAAACTCCCCTTCACGAGTGTATAATTTTCTTCAATTTCATGTGTGGAGTAATTAAATATTAAATTTCCTTTATGTATAAAAGCGATATAATCTGCAATACGATCTAAATCTGTCGTAATATGCGTAGAGAAGAAAATAGTACGCTGACGATCTTCCTTTAATTCCTGTAAAACATGCAATAGCTCTCTTCTGAAAATAGAGTCTAAGCCCGCTGTTGGCTCATCCATAATAATAAGCTCAGCCTGATGAGATAGTGCGATCGCAAGTGATACTTTCATTTGCATCCCTTTTGAAAATTTCTTTATCGCTTTATTCAGAGGTAACTCAAATTGATCCACATATCGATGAAATAAAGCATCATCCCATTGTTTATAAGCTGGTGCTACAATTCGTTTAATATCTTTTACGTTCAGTCCTTCATAGTACACATTACTATCGCACACAAACCCAATACGTTGTTTGATCTCCTTTTCATGTTGCCTATAGTTCATGCCAAATATGTTAACTTCCCCTGCATCTGGTCTCAGTAAATTCATGATCATTTTTAACGTTGTTGATATACCCGCACCATTTTCTCCAATAAATCCTGTTATGCATCCTTGCTTTACTTCTAAATTCATATTTTCAACAGAGAAACCTTTAAAGTTTTTCGTGACACCTTTTAGCTCAACGACATTTTCCATTGTGTTCACTCCTCATATAAAATGTTCAATAGTTGCTGTAATTCCTCAAAAGGCAGATCCATTTCTCTACTGTTTGTTATCACAGCCATCAGTTGCTCTTTAATCACCTTTAGTTTTTTCTCTCTGCATGAAAAGGAGTTTCCATTTACACGAAATTATTGACGATACCTCATGCCGCATTATACTATATTCACTAAACTTTTTAAATATTTTTTTAATATACTATAATTTAGTATGTTTTTTAAATGATTTTTTTAAAATGCTTTTCGTTCGTAAATGATCACGGAGATGCCCCATGAAACAGCATAAATGAACATACTTACTAGAACTGATCCACTGTATAAAGCAGGAACAGATAAATTGTTAATAAAATTAGTAACTGCTGTTACATGATTAGCAAAAAATGACGCAATGGGAGGGCCTATAAAACTAATAACGAGGAAACTAATAATGACAACTGGTGTAAAAAAACCTTTTTTTATCACATAAAATAATGGAAAAAATAACGAAGCAAACACTAGAAAAAGGGCACTAGATATGGCAATATCCGTCACTGTATAAGGTTTATTGAAAATAAACAACAACGCACTTGTAAAGGCAATCGCTACTATCATATGAACCATACCACCAAGATAACGTGATGCAATAATTTCTTTACGTGTATAAGGTAGAGAGTTTAGTAACCTATTCGTCTCTGCTTTTTCATCATAAGTATAGGTACTAAAGGAAATATAAAAACTCGCGATCAAGAAAATAAAAGCAGGATCAAGATGATCACCGAAAAAGATAAAAAATAAAACAAAAGGAATAAAGATTAATATTTGCCATTTCAATAGTATATAATCACGACGAATTAAATTAAGCATGTTGCATTCCCCCTTTAAAGTAATACATGATATCTTCTAAAGAAGCACGTTCCATGACAACATCATTGCCGAAAGTATGCTCTACATTTTGTACATTCTTCGCTAGAGCTTCGAACCCTGTTGATGTACGATGAACGTGAACAAATGCCTGCTCTGTGTCCCGATCTAAAAGGTCTAAACTCCCCTTCACGAGTGTATAATTTTCTTCTATTTCATGGATGGAGTGATTAAATAATAGGTTCCCTTTTTGTATCAAAGCGATATAATCGGCAATACGATCTAAGTCTGTCGTAATATGCGTGGAGAAGAAAATAGTACGCTGACCATCTTCCATTATTTCCTGTAACAGATGCAATAGCTCTCTTCTGAAAATAGGGTCTAAGCCCGCTGTGGGTTCATCCATAATAATAAACTCAGCATGATGAGATAATGCGATCGCAAGTGATACTTTCATTTGCATCCCTTTGGAAAATGTCTTTATCGCTTTATTTAGTGGCAACTCAAACTGCTCCACATATCGATAAAATAAAGCATCATCCCATTGTTTATAAGCTGGTGCTACAATCCGTTTAATATCTTTTACATTTAATCCTTCAAAAAACACATTGCTATCGTACACAAACCCAATACGTTGTTTGATCTCCTTTTCATGTTGCTTATAGTCCATGCCAAATATGTTAACTTCCCCTGCATCTGGTCTCAGTAAATTCATGATCATTTTTAACGTTGTTGATTTACCTGCACCATTTTCTCCAATAAATCCTGTTATGTACCCTTGCTTTACTTCTAAATTCATATTTTCAACAGAAAAACCTTTAAAGTTTTTCGTGACACCTTTTAACTCAACGACATTCTCCATCGTCTTCACTCCTCATACAAAATGTTTAATAGTTGCTGTAATTCCTCAAAGGGTAAATCCATTTCTCTACTGTTTGTTATCGCAGCCATCAGCTGTTCTTCAATCACCTTTAGTTTTTTCTCTCTCATCATTTCTAAATTTTGCTCTGCAATAAAAGATCCTTTTCCTACGATGGAATAAATAAAACCCTCTTTTTCCAACTCCTCATAGGCACGCTTTGTCGTAATGACACTCACTTGTAGCTCTTTAGCAAGTTTGCGTATAGATGGCAATGCCGTCCCCTTACAAAGGTCACCTGCTAAAATGGAGGATTTAATTTGATTCGTAATTTGCTCGTAAATCGGTTCTTTAGAGCTGTTGGAGATAATAATCTGCATAGATTTCCTCTTTCTTTTCCATTTTTTAAGCTCAAACTGTATATTTTGTTTATATTGTATATGTTATATATATACATTATATACAACGAAATTAATTTTGCAACTATTTTTTTAATACACACCCTTGTATAAGCTTGATATAGAATTTCACTACGCGATATTCACCATGAAACATCACTAAAAAACGCAAAAAAGTGCTGCACCCCAAAAGCTAATTTCACACTATCACTTTTGGAATACAGCACTATTCAAGGGTTTTTCATTTTTTCATGCTCCTAGACACCAAGTTTTATCTTGGCTTGGACATACATGATGGTTTGGGAAATGAATTAGGATATAAACAGTTCGATGACATTCTCCTCACTTGTCACACCATACTTTTTCAATTGGTTGTAGGACAATTTCATCCCACATGCTCGATATCGATTAGATACCTGTTCCACTTCCACAGCTTGATTGTTAATTTTGATACCTTGCTCCTTCGCATTCATATGATATACAAAGGTCACTGGATAATTGTGCAGACGGAAATGGAAGTGTAATCCGTCTAATTCAGTAGGCAATACCGGATCAATAATGACATCCTCCGCTTCAAAACGAATTCCTAAACCGTTAGAAATAAGCTGATTCATATAGATTCCTGGGCCACTAGAGTAAATTCTCCATCCACCTTTTACACCTACAGTACCTGTTCGTAATGCATGGAATTGATCTTCTGCCTCATAACGCGTTTTAAAGTTACCATCTGAACTACTGAAATACGCGTTACTTTGGCGACGTTCGGCATTATGAACGATATCTTGAATACCTATCGGATTAATAACCTCTAGGCCATTCCACACTTCCTCTTTATTACCGAGCTTAGCCATCGCTTCCACAAAACGAATATGTGCATGGACATACTGCAATCCAATTTCTCTACCAAAATTAGACGCTTGTTCTGCACGCTTAAAGTGAACGGATTCCCCACCATTATAATGTGCAGGCTTGCTCATTAATCTGACTCCATCTGGGCACGCTAAGTGTTTTTTTACGATGTCATAATGCTTTGCTGCTTGATCTTTGGAAAATAGCTCACTAATAATGCTTCGATTAATCGGCAATAGTCGATATTGTATACCTGTTTTTGTATCGCTAGGATGAAGCATTAATTCTGCTTTTCCTGGCTCTTCCATGTACAAAAATCCAGGAATGACATCGTTTTTCAGTACGTATTCGTTGTAATCTTGTTGAATCCCTTCTACGATGGCTTGTATGTCATCTGCATCGTTTGGATGCACGCCATGTAATACGTCTGCTAATGTTGACAACACTTGATACGTTAATGCCACCGTCCAGCTACTTGCCATGTATTGCTTCAATTGTTGATTAGCAGGTTGCAGTGTGTCATCCCAATCACCATCTCCATAGGAGGAAAGGAACGTATCATGTAAGAAGTTGTTTTTAATATAATCAATAGCTTTATGCATATGATCCAATAACGTCTCTTGTTTATCTGTAAAGTCATATCCATCTTTACTAGTGTAAGGTAACGGTTCTTGTAAGATACTGTAATCGTTTGTAGCAGCAAGATAGTCACCAATGACCTTTAGCGGCCATACAATCACGTCTCCGTGACTATGATATTGCTGTACTTTATAATGTCGATCGAACATAAACCATTGTGGCCAGCTGCCGTCTTCAACGTATTGATGGGAGAAAACGGTTTGAATGATTTCCTTGACCGTACCGTACTTCTGCATCGCCATGAAAAATTCCGTAGGGCCTTGGCACACGTCCCTTACTCCCCAAGCAGCTCCTCCATATTGCTCTAGACCATGCGGCACAGAGAAATGAACAAGCATATTATGGGTATACCACCAAGCTGTCGCGTTAAATTTTTGTAAATGGGATGTAGATGTATCGTTGCCATTTTTACCGTTCATAGATAAGGAAAAGCCATTCATTAATTCCAAATAATATCGGCGGTATTTATCTACTTCCACCGCAAATTCTCTTTCCAACACTGGTTTATTTTCTTGTTGTAAGGAACCTTGAATGACGAGCCTCCACTGATCCGTAGCCTCTAGTTCATATATCAGCAAGGAAGCTTGACTATCTTCAACAGTAACACCAAGCTTGTCTTCCCTCCCTACAGAAGCTACAGCACCTTCCAAGGTCAACTTATATGCCAAGTGAGGATAATTCTCTGCACTGTTTGATTTTTCATCTGCTGTAATATTCACGACATGATCTTGAACCTCAAAGTGGAATGGTACTTCGTATTCATTATTATTCATCGTCACTTGGTTTGTAATGAGATAGCGATAGTGACGACCAGATGCAGACTCCACTGTTAGATTGATTTCTTGAGCATCTACTACAGCATAATTGGTAACGATAGTGACGTCCGTCTCTGTTTTGTAATACCATTTACTATAATTGACACCTAATTCAAACCAAGATGGCATTGTTAACAAATAATATGTTTCATCGACTTCTACATAGATGCGCTGTCCAGATGTTTTTAATACATTTAAATGATTCCGTTGATTACTCAACATTTTATGAAAAGAAGTATTTCCTATCACTAACTGTGAATTGAAGACACCATACATAAAGGATGTCGTCGTGATCGTATCATCTTTTACCGTATGATTGTTTCCCGACATGATAATATGACCATGTGGTCTTTCCATCAAAAGTTCTTTTTCTTTTAACACAACATGCTCATGACTGGCTGTGAAAAAGGAAAGTAACGTCGTACCGTCCCATTCCTCGTTATGACGATCAGGATAATGTGCTTCCACCTCTTCTGTTGTCATCGGTAATGTGTGAAGTGGCTTCGTTAATGTCGTAAAGGATGAAGGTGGTGCTAACGCTTCTTGTAACACTTCCTTATGAGTCTGTACATGTTTCCACGCTGCTTGGATGTCTTCTTCATACTCCCGCACTGTCACGACTTCTGCATGATTTTCTTTAAACAGTCCATAAAATACAAAGCGGTGATCACCTTGTAATAGTACCCGCTCAGACTGAAGTGCTGTATATGCAAATTCATACTGATAGATTTCATTTGGCAATAGTGCCTTAGATAATGCCTCAGGTACGTTCGTTTCTTTATAAGATAATCCAAAAAATTGAAAACCATCTGTAGCATAACCTGATGCTTTACCGATTGTTCCTTGCTGCAAGTAAGGAAATCCTGCATGCTGCGGTTGGTTTTGACGAGAGCAAACCGCTACACTACCGTCGGCATTTTCAAAAACACGGTGATCCAAGTATTGTGCCATATAGGCTTCATTGGATTGAACAGCACCTTTGTCCGCTAAGCCAACATCCTGCCCATAGATGACGTCTACTTCTTTGTCTGTCCCTTCCACTTGTACATCCCAGAACCAAACACCACCTTTAGCCAATGTAAAAGTCACTTCATAATGGATGCCAAGTTCCTTTCCTGTCCATTTCACTTGTGTATCTCCAAAGGAAACGTGACTACGTGATTTAGTTCCTATCATTGGTGCAAACTGAATCCCATTCTCCTCATGAACACGCAAGTATAGTTGATTCATGGAGCCATCGATGCCATTTGCTACGACTTGATTCATCATCGTATGTTGATATGAAATTTCTTTTATATCTCCACTTTTTAAAAAGGTAAAGTTTATATTCTCCGATACTAACATGTGTGTCTGTTCCATGACTTTCCCTCATCTCATATTTATTCTAATGTAAATGTTACGCCCACCACATCACGGCTATTTGAACCGACAAACGCAGTGAAAGAACCGGCATCGCTTGCATAAGATAAATCTGTATCATAATACCGAAGTTGATCCTCTGATAAAGTAAACGTAACCTCTTTGCTTTCGCCAGCTTCTAGCGCTATCTTGCTAAAACCTTTTAATTCTTTAAGTGGTCTTACTACTTCCCCGCTCCAATCTCTTACGTATAACTGGACAACTTCTTCCCCAGCCCTATCCCCTGTGTTACGCACAGTAACCGTGATCGTAATAGGAGAATCCGCCGTCAAGGTGTGACATGAAAGCTTTGGCTCACTATAAGCAAAGTGAGTGTAGCTCATGCCATAACCGAATGGGAAGCGTGGGGCATTAGGAATATCCAAGTATTGCGAAACATACCGTTCTTGTGCATCGACAGCTCCCTTCGGCCTACCTGTATTAAAATGATTATAATAAACAGGGATCTGTCCCACACTATATGGAAATGACATGGATAATCGACCAGATGGATTGACTTCGCCAAATAGCAAGTCTGCAATAGCAGAGCCACCCTCTGTACCAGGGAACCACGCTTCTAGCACTGCATCTGCTTCGTCCACCACTCCATGTAAATCAAGTGGTCGACCATTAAACAACACCACAACGATCGGTTTCTGAAGCTCTTTCATGTGCGATAAAAGTTTCAGCTGCGCTTTCGGAAGTCGAATGTCTGCTCGGCAACCCGCTTCCCCACTCATATCGGAGTGCTCCCCAAGTGCAAGCACAATGACATCACTTGCTTCGCCTATTTTTTTGGCTTCCGTTAGTTGCTCATCGGTGATCGTTTCCACGTCTGATCCCTTAGAAAGGAGCAATTGCTCTTCTTTTATTTGCGATAACATTCCTTGCTTCAATGTCACTGCTGCTTGTTTAGACCCTTTCCAAGACCAAGGACCAAGGATGTCACCACTTTCTCCAAATGGCCCAATGAGCGCGATCTTTTGATCAGACTGAAGTGGAAGAACGTTATCATTTTTTAGAAGTACCGCTGACTTCGTCGCTAACTCTCTCGCCACTGCACGATGACTTTCGCTCATGATCACTTCTTTTTCCCGTTCTTCATCCGCACCACGATAAGGGTTTTCAAATAATCCTAATTTTTCTTTTAATATAAGAATACGAAGAACCGCTTCGTCAATCAAACTTTCATTCATTTTTCCTTCTTGTACTAATTCTTTGAGATGATGCACATAGGTCGCCGTCATCATTTCGATGTCCACTCCTGCTGTTATCGCTTTCAGCGCCGCTTCCTTTTCGTTCTCCGCTACGCCATGGGGAATCATTTCTTTTACAGCGCCCCAGTCAGAAATTAATACACCGTTGAACTGCATTTCATCACGTAACATCTGCCTCATTAACTTTTTATTCCCAGTAGCAGGAACTCCAAATACGGTATTGAAAGCTGTCATCACCATTTCACAACCTTCATCTAAAGCAGCTTTATAAGCAGGAAGATAATTCTCTCTCAATTCCCTTTCAGAAAGGTCCACCGTATTGTAGTCTCTTCCTCCCTCTGCCGCACCATAAGCTGCAAAGTGCTTCACACAAGCAGCGACGCGTTCCGTCTCGGATCGTAAATCCTTTCCTTGGAACCCTCTTACAAACGCTCTTGCAAACTCACTATTTAAATAAGGGTCTTCCCCTGTAGACTCCATTACACGACCCCATCTAGGATCTCGGACAAGATCGACCATCGGAGCAAACGTAACATGAATACCAGAAACGGCCGCTTCTATTGCAGCAATTTTACTGCTCTCTTCCGCAAGTTCTAAATCCCATGAGCAACCTATGGCTAGGGGTACTGGAAATATCGTTTCATAACCATGCACAACATCGGACATAAATAAAAGAGGAATCCCTAGTCGATTTGTTTCTAGATGAGCTTTTTGAATAGATTTAATTTCGCTTGCACCAGATGCACCGAGGACAGAGCCACTGTTTTCGACTATTTCTTCTGATATATTCAGACTTTGCATGGGACCTGTAATTTCTCCCTGATCTTTTGCTCCCTTAAAAAAAGGAGTCGCCAGTTGCAAAAGCTGTGCAATTTTTTCATCTAATGTCATTTTATTTAAAAGATAAACCAATTTATTATCTTCCATTTTATTACTATTTCCTCCTTATGTTGGCTCATGTAATTCGAAACGTTTCAATTAGGCTTGATAAAAGAGATTATACGATTATGATATTCTTCCGTCAATGTGATTTTTCGAAAATACATTAAAATACATTGATATTACAATAAAAAAATTGGAAATTACTTTTCCATCTCTTCTTTTATAATTTTTTTGTAAAAAATGTTGAAAGCGAATACATAATAAATTATAATCAAATTATCGAAACGTTACAATGTTTTTATGGATGAGTTTTATTATCTTTTTTCATAAGCTAAAATAGCTCCTTATAAAAAGAAACAAAACTGATCATTTCTATCACATGGCTTGATAACAAATTTGAAGAATGGGAGTTGTAAACATGAAAAAGAAAGTTTGGTCTTTAGCGTTAGTTTGTGCATTATCGGTGTCTACTTTATTGGCAGGATGCTCTAGTAGTGGAGATGAGGGTTCCTCTAGCGATACTACCACCATTACGGTTTGGGCAATGGGCGGAGAAGGTAAGCAACTCGGACAGTTAACGGAGAAATTTGAAGCAGAGAACCCAGAAATTGAAGTAGAAGTACAAGCAATACCTTGGGATACCGCTCGTGATAAGATCTTAACTGCGGTTGCTTCTCAAAATGGTCCGGACGTGCTTCAATTAGGAACAACATGGGTTTCAGAATTTGCAGATGCAGATGCACTGTTAGATATAACGCCTTACTTAGATGATTATCCTGATTTCAAAGCAGAAAATTATTTCTCAGGTTCTGTTGAAACCATGAAATTTAATGATAAGGTCGTAGGCATTCCTTGGTATATCGATACACGCGTCATGTATTACCGTACAGATGTATTAGAAGAAGTGGGCTACAGCAACGCACCAGCAACATGGGATGAACTCAAAGATGCTACAACAAAGTTAACGGCGCGTGGCGAGGACTTTTATGGTCTTGATATTGATCAAAATGACCAAATCAATCCATTTATTTTTGCATGGCAAAACGGTTATGAGTTCGATGCAGATGCGGAATATATGAACTTTGACAGTGAAGCATTTGTAGGCGCAATGGAATACTACACTAGCTTCTTTAAAGAAGGGATAGCTCCTACAACAGAAGGATTGGAGATTGTCCAAGCGTTTAAAAATGGTGTAAAACCTATCTTCTTTAGTGGTCCGTGGATGATTAACATCATTAATGATCAAGCTCCTGAAATAGAAGGACAATGGACAACAGCTGTCATGCCATCCCAAGAGACGAATACGTCCAGTATCGGTGGTTCAGTGTTATCTATATTCCATAACTCAGAGAACGTAGAAGAGTCATTAAAATTTATTTCTTACATTAATGAAGTAGATACACAATTAGAGTGGTTAGATATTGCCAACACATTACCATCCAGAGTAGCAGCATGGGAAAATTCCGTTTTACAAGAAGATCCTCATCTTCTAGCGTTTGGTGAACAACTTGCAAACACAAAAAGCTCTCCTCAGTTAGCAGAGTTTGAAGCGATAGCGCAAGAATTGTTATCCACACTAGAGCGTGTCATTCTTGGTGGAGAGGATTTAGAAACGCAACTAGAAAAATTCAGAGAAAAAGCAAACGAGATTGTAGAGTAGCATGACAAGAAGTACAGCGAACGCTCTACCTTATACAGTAGGTCATGCATACACCATTAGAGTTATAGGCGTCTTAAGGACGCCTTAACTCTTTTTGCAGCAACAACCACTACGGTAGAATTTCATAAGATAGGTGGGATAACATGGGCACAGTAAAAAATCTCATGAAAAATAGACATCCATATATATTTATTGCCCCAGCAATTATCATTCTAACGGTTTTTAGCATCATCCCCATAGTCGTAGCGCTTTTTATTAGTTTTACCGATCTTAATCTTAAAGGGTTGGCAGACTGGTCTAACATTAGTTTTATTGGCTTGGAAAACTATGCATCATTATTAAGTGATGAGGTATTTCATCGCTCTATTTTCAATACATTCTTTTATGTTATCTTCGGTGTTCCATTAGTCATCTTTTTTTCATTAAGTATTGCTTTATTATTGAACTATGGAAGCAGTCTGTTATTTAAAATATTTCGTGGGGTATACTACATGCCTTCCATCACGAATATTATCGCTGTAGCTGTAGTTTGGGGATACCTGTACAATACAGAATACGGTTTAATTAACTATCTTCTGTCTTTAGTCCATGTGGATAAAATTCCTTGGCTGGGAGAACCAACGATAGCAAAAATATCGTTAATTATTCTTGCTGTGTGGAAAGGGATAGGTATTAATATGATTATCTTCTTAGCAGCACTCCAAGGCATTCCGAAAATGTACTATGAGGCTGCTGAAATAGATGGAGCTAATCGATTCCAAAGATTATTTTATATTACGATTCCACTTTTACGGTTCGCCATCTTCTTCGTCACGGTAACGACACTTATCGGTTGGCTACAGTTTTTTGAAGAGCCGTTTATTATGACAAAAGGTGGACCGCTTGATGGTACCATTTCGATGTCCTTATTTATTTACAAAAACGGATTCCAATTCAGTGAATTTGGTTACGCAGCAGCTGGGTCTTTCGTATTGTTTATCTTTATCATTATTGTAACCTTGCTTCAATTTAAACTGCGAAAATCTGATACAGACTATTAAATCGCTCAAAAAAACAGTATCGGAGTGGAATATAATGAATAACAAAAAAAGTAAAATAAAATTACGCATAGAAAAAATAGTCGTTTCCATCGTGCTTGTTTTAGGTGGATTGTTGGTTTCTATTCCGTTTATCTGGATGATTACGTCTTCATTTAAACCAGAAAGTGAAATTTTACAGGTGCCACCTACTTTATTTCCTCAAAATCCTACATTGGAAAACTACATCAATTTATTTTCCAATATGAATTTTGGGCTGTACCTACGAAACACTGTCATTATTGTCTTATTATCTTTTCTAGGATTACTCTTTAATGCGATGGCTGGATATGCATTTGCAAAGTACGATTTTAAAGGTAAAAACAAATTGTTTATACTTATCTTGGCAACGATGATGATTCCAGCTCAAGTGACGATGATTCCCGTTTATCTCATTTTAAATGAGTTGGGATTGACCAATACGATGACGGGTATCATTCTTCCTGGCTTGGCGGCAGCCTTTGGTATTTTCTTGTTCCGACAATTTATGGCGACCATACCAGATGACTTAATTGAAGCAGCGAGGCTGGATGGCGCAAATGAATTTTATATCTTTTTTAAATTGATCGTTCCCGTTTGTAAGCCCATTTTTGCGGTTCAAGGCATTTTAACGTTTATCGGTTCATGGAATAGTTTCCTATGGCCATTGATCATTGCCAATGACGAAAGATTATACACGCTATCTGTCGGTTTATCTTTACTTAAAGGACAGTACGCCAACAACTTTGCTTTACAAATGGCAGGCGCAGCCTTTATGGTCGTTCCAATCATTATTATCTTTGCGTTCTTCCAAAAATATATTGTGGAAGGATTTACGATGTCCGGTATGAAGTAACCATTATCAGGATGTGAAGTAGTTTTATTTGTTAAACATAGTAGGAACTTTCCGTTTTCTTCCTACTCTATACAATAAATAAGATGTATACTTATACCATTGATATATTATGAGTAAATAAATGTTAAAAATGTTTAATGCACGATGAATCAATCATGCAGACCCTAGTAGTAGGAAGTGACAGTATGCCAACCATTAAAGATGTTGCAAAATTAGCAGGAGTAGCCGTTTCAACGGCTTCCTATGCTTTAAATAACAGCAATAAAGTAAAAGAAGAAACAAAAAATAAAGTGATGAAAGCCGCAGAGGAATTAAATTATCAAAAAAACGGTCTTGCTTCAGATTTAAAAAGAACAAGTACCAATACGATTGCGCTCATACTCAGTGATTTATCTGGCCCTTATTATTCTGAACTCATCAAGGGCGTCCAAGATATTACGAGAACGCATGGATTTGATCTTATTGCCTGTAGTTCCATTGGAGGCTCCGCATCGACAGCCCTCAAATTTTTGAGAGAAAAACGAGTAGACGGTGTCATTATTTTAGCTCATAACATTAAGGATGAGACTATTCAATCTTCTGCTCGTCAAGATTTTCCCATTGTAGTATTAGACCGTAGTCTAGACAATGAATTTGTGAATGAAATAGAGGTAGATAATGTGCAAGGTGCGTTTACAGCCACAGAATATCTCATTCATAAAGGACATCAAGAAATAGCCTACATCAGTGGACCTGCTAACTCTCATGATAATGAATTGAGGCTACAGGGCTATAAAAACGCTCTAAACCATCATCAATTACCATACCGTTCAAAATGGAAAATATCAGGTGAGTTTACCCGAGAAGGTGGATATAAAGCAACAAAAATGCTCATTGCGCAAAATGATCTTCCTGAAGGTATTTTCTATGGTAATGATGAAATGGCAGTAGGTGGTCTACAAGCTCTAAAAGAGAATGGCATTACTGTTCCAGAGGACATTTCCGTCATTGGATTCGATGATATTCAGCTCTCTGAATTTGTATCCCCTCCTTTGACAACGATGAAACAACCAAAGTATGAAGCAGGTGCGCTAGCCGTTCACTTAATCTTTCAGTTGCTTTCCAATGAAAAAGTAGAAAACTACTATAAATTATCTACAGAATTAGTGGAAAGGGAATCTGTAAAAGATAGAAATGCATAAAAAGAGAACTGTCCGTTGTTCGGGCAGTTCTCTTTTTTCTTCCATCTTCACTCTTCTTTCTTTTTCTTTCTGATCTCTTCACTCATCATTCTCTATACAGTGAATTTCTCTAAAGCTTTCTTCATTTCGCTTGTCATCTCATCTAACGTCTCCACTTCTTTTACTAAGAATTCAAAAGAGCTCAACTGTTCTTGTGTCGAAGCCGAAATCTCTTCTGTACCTGCAGCACTTTGTTCTATAACCGCGGAGATATTTTCCACTGACGCAATCACTTCTTTAGACAAGTCACTGGAATAGGTCATGGCTTCCTCCAAGGTCTTAACTTGAGTCGAGATATTCGATACTTGATTGGATATACTTTGAAACGCACTTTCCGTCTGGCTCATACTCTCCACTTGCTTTTGGGATAAATCGCTTCCCGTCGTAGAAGCTTCTATTATGGAAGAAATGCCTTTCTTGATAGACTGTGCCATCTGTGTAATGGCTTCAGTAGCTTTTCTTGAATCTTCTGCAAGGTTTTTCACTTCATCTGCTACAACAGCAAACCCTTTCCCCGCTTCACCAGCACGCGCCGCTTCGATAGCAGCGTTTAAAGATAACAAATTGGTTTGCTCTGCGATATCACGTACCGCTTCTGCCGCTGTTTCAATTTCTGTTGTATACTCAGAAAATTTCTCTACACCCTCTTTAATATGCTGAGATGAATTCGACAATTGATTAGCGAACTGTATTTGCTTCTCAACAGATAGACGTCCTTCTTCCACAGAAATTAAAGCAAGTTTACTCGCTTCATTGGACTTCTTCCCCTCTGCTACATTATCCTCAAATTTCTCTACTAATGAAGACATCAGGACGGAGGTAGATTGAATATCCTCAGAAATACTTTGACTGCCACGGGAAAGCTCATCTGTGGAAACAGCGACCTGACGACTACTTTCTGTGACGTTTTCCATCTTTGTTTTGACATCTGTTGTAAAGGATTGCACTTGTTTACCTGTGCTGTCGATAGATTCTACTGTTGCACGAAGGTTATCTAACATATGTGCAAACGCTACGTTGAGCTTATCAATTTCATATTGACTATGTTTAGGTTTTGACAACACAACGGCAAGGTTCCCTTTCGCGACTTCTTCGGTCTGTTTGACAATACGATTAACAGGACGAACAATTTGCATAGATAACACATATGCCAGAGCAGCAGAAGCCACAATTAAAATAAAAACACTAACGGTACTACTTACTGCAATAGCATTAATTTGTTTTTGTGTGCTTTCTAGATTGTTGCTATACCATTCATTGGCTACTTTTTCTAACATGATGACATCATTTAATATTCCATTAATACGAATAGATTGCCGTTTAATGTTGGCCTGATTTTTAGCTTCTAATGCGGTGGTGGATTCTGCTAAGATAACATTAAACTTTTCATCAATAGATGTTAAATATCTTTGTTGTTCTTCTTCTGTAATAATCGTTTTTAAATGACTAATTAGTACTGTTGAATCTCTTAATGCCTTTTCGGCTTCATTCTTGTTTACTTCCGTAGCATTAAATGAATAGCTAGAAAGTGCTAACTTAGCTGATGATAACTTACCCTCTAGTTCTTCAGCTTCTAATAAGATGATTACATCACCTTCGGCCGCGTTTTGTATTTGAAACATGTTGAAAATAATGTAAGTGATCATAATAGATGAAAGCAGGATAGGCACAAGACCTATTATAAACATTCTTAACTGTAACCTCATAGGGATGCTCCTTCTTATTTTTTTGATTGGACTTGTATTTTATTAGAAACGATGTCCTCTTTCGCCATTTCCATTATTTTTTCCTGTTCATCTGTTAGCTCCATAATGCGGACAGGAGCAAGTCCAACACCATTCTCAGCAAGACCTAGAGTGTACATTTGTTCTGTTAATTGGTCATTCAACAAATTATTTATCATATTAAACACCGCAACATCTACGTTCTTTAACATGGAGGTCACAACAGCCTCTTCTGCTAAAAGGAATTGATCTGAATCTACTCCGGAACCATAAATTCCTTTATCTTGGGCTGTTTGTAGTGCTCCAACGCCTGTAAATCCGGCAGCAGGGAAAATGAAATCCACACCTTGTGCAATTTGATTTTCGGCAATGTTACTACCTAGTGCTGCGTCGATAAAATTACCTGCATAATCTACCACGATTTCAATATCAGGGTTAACATATTGCGCACCTTGCTTGTAACCTACTTCAAAACGGTTTATGGTTTCGATATCCACACCACCAATAAAACCTATTTTCCCTGTTTTAGAAGTCATAGCAGCTACCATACCTACTAGAAAACTACCTTCATGTTCCTTGAACGTAATGGAAACAACATTATCTAATTCAGATACAGCATCAATTAATAAAAATTGTTGTTGTGGATTTGCTGTTGCCACTTTTTCCAATGCTTCTTGTATACTAAACCCTAATGCAATAATTAGATCGTTATCTTGTTCTATTAGTTCCAGAAGCTGTGCTTCATAATTTTCATCTGGATCTTCTCTATAATCAAATATAATACCTAGTTCATCACGAGCCTTTTCCATTCCTGTAAATGCAACATCATTATAAGCACCATCACCAAGACCACTACCACTTAACATTATGCCAATTCTTTTTTCTTCTACCTGTGCATTTTTCTCTTGATCGCCATTTTGACAACCAGTAATGATCATACATAAGATGATAATGCAAACAGAAATTTGCTTCATGCAGTCTTCCTCCCAATAATATATACTCTATACGTTTAGTCTCTTCTTATATCGGAGGCTTACATTACTTCATAAAGTAAAAACAACAAATTGTTGAATAAAAAAATTATTATTTTACTATAAAAAACACCCTTTGGATGACTTATCCAAAGGGTTGAAAACGTAAACATTGTATCTTCTTGAATGTTGATGAGACTAAGCCTATTGCTCCATTTCACCGTTACGTTTTTTATTCCATAACCATAATTCCATGATGAGTGCTAACAATATTGAAATGAAGAGTACGACGGAAAGATTGATGATCATAACGATATCTAAGATTCCCTCATACCCTTTTGAAAGTAATACCATCTTCAAATAAAACAAAACAATACTGATAGCGAACACCATAGAAGGTATATATTTCATATACTTTTTTAAACTATTTCTACCAAACTTATAAATAAAAAAACAAACAAAGCCTGTTACCACTGCAATAATATTTCTCTATTGATTTCTTAGAGATGATACATAACTGTCATTAACAGTACGTACCATCCTTTATTTGCAGATGAGATTTCTCCATCTTATACATAGCCTTAATATGTTGGTTGTAAAAATGCATTCAACGTATATACATCGTATTTATTCTGCAATAAATGCGGGTAATTCATCTTTGATAAGTGACCAGTCACTTTCCATCTCTGTATCGGTTAATAAGCATTCGTCTAATGATGCGGAAATGTCCTCTTGACTCATTTGGACTCCAATAAACACAATTTCATTCATTCTATCGCCGTAGATAGGGTCCCATGACTCTAAGAGCTGTGGTTCTTCTTTCAACAGTTGGTTTCTTTCATCTTCTGGATAGGCCGCTACCCACTCGCCCGCTCCTTGAAGTGTAATCGATGTTCCCGCTTGAGAGATCAAACCTGTCATATCGTTTCTTGTTGCCAGCCAGAAAAACCCTTTCGCTCGAACAACATCTTCTGGCCAATTTTCAAGCCATTGCTTCCATCTTTGAGGATGGAACGGTCTTTTACTGCGGTGGACAAAGGACGATATACCATACTCATCCGTCTCCGGAATATGTTCCTCATTTAACTCTTTAATCCAACCAGCACCTTGACTTGCACGCTCAAAATCAAAAAGATGTGTATGCAGAACAGTATCTAAACTGACTTGTGAGTTTACTGTGTTATAGACTTTTGCTACTGGGTTTAACTTTTGAAGAACGGAATGTAATTCTTTTACATCATTCTCTTCAATTAAATCTGTTTTGTTTAGTAAAATCACATCTGCAAATTCAATTTGATCTATTAATAGATCCACGACTTCTCGTTGGTCACTAGCATCCGTTGCTTGTTTACGATCTAAGAGCGTCTCTCCCGAAGCAAAATCATGCCAGAATCGATTGCCATCGACTACCGTCACCATCGTATCCAACCTACAAAATTCTGCTAAGTTAATATTCAATTCTTCGTCCATGTACGTAAAAGTTTGTGCTACAGGTATTGGCTCTGATATCCCAGTGGATTCAATGACGATATAATCGATATCCCCTGACTTTACGAGCCTTTCCACTTCAATGATTAAGTCTTCACGTAATGTACAACAGATACAACCATTTTGCAGCTCAACCATCTTCTCTTCTGTTCTTGAAAAACTTCCTTGTTTTATCATGGAAGCATCAATATTCACTTCACTCATATCATTAACGATAACCGCAATCTTTTTTTGCTCTTTGTTAGTCAAAATATGATTTAGCAATGTTGTTTTTCCTGATCCTAGGTATCCACTTAACACGGTAACAGGTATTCTTTTTGTCAAAATCATTCTCTCCTTTTTGATATTAGAAATATATGTTTTGAAGACGAATAAGTTTTTCACTGAAAACATGTGTGCCAAAACCAGTTCATACTTCGTCTAGTTGTTGGTTGATTATTAATCGTAATAATTACGATTTAATATATTGTATTATATGATTCACATCAAAATCAAGTACGAACTTTTGGAATGATGTTCCCGCTAGAGATGCAATGGTTAAATACGTTGCTCTATTCGCTAACAACTATCACAACGATTTTCTTGTAATAACAATACAAACACCCCTTTAGATAGGGTTATCTAAAGGGGTAACCAGGGGACATATACTGATTAACGATCAAACAAACGATGATCTAAATATGGAATGTCATTTTCAATACTCATTTTTGCCTGTTTTATAAATTCATTTCCCCAATCATTCATATAGTCTGGATACAGACTCCTATAAATTACAGAAAATAAGAGCATCTCTCTTAACTTTAAAAACAAGGGAATTTGTTTAATCCAATTATTATCCAAATGATTTTCTTGACTGTAACCTTCCATGAAATTTTCAAAGAAATGCTTGGCTACTAGCGTTCGTTTTTCTTCCCCCCAACTTTTTAATGGAGTAGCATAAAAAAGAGGGATGGCAATATCACTAACAAACCAGCTATATTCACATTCATCAAAATCAATAATAGATATTATCTCATCCTCTACCAGATAATTTCCATCGCTAATGTCGCCATGTATTAATCCATAATTGTTGGTGCTTTTAGGAATTTTTTGAATGTTGTTTAATAATAGCTCGAATTTTTCATGTACTACATGATAGGATAAAGGTACATATTTTTTCACTTTAACCAGATAGTTATTTTCGTCCCAACTATATCGCTTTACACTCAAAGAGGAAGGTTTATAGTTTCGAGACAATGAATGAATCTTGCCAGTAATCCTACCTAAGTTTTTGTATAAAAGACTATTGTCTTCATACAATGGCGGTTGCTTTCCTGGTACTTTCTTAAATAAAGCAACAACAAAATAGGAGTCATTACCTTGAATAACTTCTACTAATCTATTGTTCAAAGACAGAACTGGTTTCGCTGCAGGTATACCATTGTCTGTAAGATATGAAACCCACTCTAATTCGCCAGAAATCATTTCTTTTGACCGATGAGAACTATGAGATATTCGTAATATAACACTATCTCCATCCCTTGTAGATTCATATACAAAGTTTTGAAAGCCATGAAGGTTTATTAATGAACTATAATTTAATCCAAATCGTCTTGAAGCCTCTCTAATTATCGATTCAGTAAATAAAGGATATATTTCTTTTTCCATAAATATCTGCTACTAGAAACATGGTCATTACTAATGTGCCTTATGTTTCATTTTAGCAATAAAACCATGTTTCGTTCACTCCCTCCTAACATAACATGGATAAACGTTGTAGTTTATTTTAGAGACACTATAATTACAGCAATAGAGATGTGAATTTCCCCGAAATAAAGCAAAAAGCAGATACACAAAAGGTATCTGCTTGGTTATGGGAATAGATTGTCCGCACCATGTGTCCCTTGAATGATTTAAGATAGACAAATAAACGAATCCTTTTAAACAAAAAGGACCGCCAGTGTCTCTATCCAATTAGTTCATCATTTCAAGGTTATTCCACATGTTTAAACTAATTCCCCTTTCTTACATCTCTATACATCATGCTACCATATATTTCTGATATAAGAAACATGAATTTGTTAGAACAACCTCTGTACTGTAACACATCCAACAAATTGACATGCAATGATTTATTAACTTGTGACTCCGTCTTTCCCATTCAATTTAAGGTTATATTATCATGCATATGACTTTCTATCTCTTCATAATGTATTTCAATCTCTAAGTGACTTCCAGCACCATAGGGAACACTGAAACTAATCCCTAATACGTCTTCTGTAAAATAGCTAAATGCATACGTATACCTATCATTTTCCCCCATCGTGTCTGCATACGTTAGTCTTTCCATAAGTTCATCGTTGGTATATAGACTCAATACTGTTTCTTGATCCTCATTTAAAACTGTAAACTCTCCATTTAAAATTTTCTGTACAAATTTTTCATCTAAGGTAATCATATCTTCCAAGCGTAGTTTGGTTGCTTTTTCCACATTAACATTGGTTGTATAATATAGTTTATTTGGATGAGCCGCTCCTTTTACGTACCCTACTCCGGAATAAGCGATACTAATAATATCAGTATCGTTGAACTTAATTTCATAATTTATTTTTAACGTTAGATTTTCAACAGAAGCATCATAAGTACTTAATACTTTTAAAGATTCATTTTTTATTATTGCATTTATTGCTTTCTGTTTCGTAATATCTTCAACATTGCTCAATTGAGGATAGTTAATGATAATGTTATTACTGTTCTCACTACTGATATAACTTTGCTCAATAAATGTATAGTCACTTTTACTTGCAGACACATCTTCAAAATTATTATTTTCTTCTTTAGTATGCGTATTAGAATCTTCTACCTCAATGGATATGTTATTTTGTGAGGTTATTATGTTCTCTTCAGAACTATTTATATCACAGGCGGTTAATAGTATTAGTAATGAGATAATCATGCCTAGAATAAGCTTATTCTTGTTCAATACATCAACCTTCTTTCTACATGTTTTTTTAAGCACAGGAATTCCAATCATTATTATTACATTTACTGCGAACATAGTAAACAAAATAAAAAGGTATGAAACAATTCAGTTTATAATTTTTGTAAAACTAAATATTAAAAAATTACCCCTAGGATTAGGGGTACTATAATACTCACCATTTATCTACGTGCCATGCGTGGAACACAATTAAATACCCCTTTAGATATTGATATCAAAAGGGGTACAACGCATGTATTTTTCTAAAGATGTTATTTAATTTTCAGCTTGCTTTTACTATTGAATGGAGAATACTTCTCTTTCTAGTAATTCCTCTGGCTTTTTCCCAATTGGGTCACTATGGAAATAATCACGTATCACTCCATCTTCCAAGTAGTTAGCAATGGATACTATGATCATTCCTTGGTCCAGTGCAAGGTAAGCTTTTGCAATCTCTCCTGTTTCCATATTTACAGAGTCATAGAAGCCATATTTACCATACATTTTTAATTTTTTTAATGCTTTCATGTTTTTTTGTACAGCTTCAGGCGCATAGTCTAAAGCAAGGAATGTAGCATGTGGAGTTACAGTCGCATGATCTTCATAACCTGATGTGCCAAGTGTTGGTACCCCGAACTCGCTATACCCTGTTGGAGTTGCAGCTGGAGAGAAGCCCCATGCAGGATATCCTTTTTCTTCTGCATACGCTATTTGAAGTTCTACGTGACGTTGGTTGTTTAACCCTAATGCTTCCGTCCCAAGTTCTTGTTCTTTTAAAACAATGCCAGGCATAAGGCCTTCAAACATGCTTCCTCCCCAGCTTGGAACAAACTTCAGGCCGTTGTATTCATAACTTCCTTCGAACACGGTTACTCCATCATATTCTACATTTTCTCCTTCCGGAATTTGAGACTGCCAATCCCACTCTTTCGGAAGTGTGCGGTACATTTTCCACCAGTGATCTTGTGGTACATCCCCTTTACCAATGGAAATATAACTAGTAATGCGTGGCTCTGTGTAGAACATGCCGTAATGATGTTCTGTTAATTCTCCTGTTGCCACATCAAAACCACCACGAAATTGACCAACTTCCGGATCATATAACGGTGTATAGTTCATCGCATCGACTAATCTACTCGTTTGTTCGTTCAACTCTTCATATGCTTGTCCAACAACGATTAATCCTGCTGTAAGCCAACCATTATCGACTTGAGATATAAATTGCCCCCAATCTGTCTTAACGGAACCATCTTCTGTGTTATACCAGTTATAATATAGACCATTCCACGTTTCCAACTCTTCTAGAGTGTCTAACGTTACCTTAATACGTTTTACTGCCTTCTTTTCCGTAATGATCCCCATCTCTTGAGCTGAAACAGTACTCATCAAATACATTGCAATATTGGTAGGTGAAGTATGTGTTGCCTCTTCTTTCCCTTCTTCAGTAAAACGTACTATATCATAAGTCAAGCCTGTATTAGGATCTGTATGATGCCTAAAATATTTGTATGTTTTCTTTGCAACCGCTTTCAACTTTGTTTCAAAAACATGATTTTTTTCCATATCTCCTGCTGAAGCTATGGGTGTTACAAATAAGTTCGCTAAAAGACTAAACATCAAAAATACGCTTACTATTCTTACTTTATTCATAGTTTGCTCCTTTCCCCTTTTAAGTGTGAAGTAAAATCGAAACGTTTCGATTATATTATACCATGAACCACAGTGTATCGGTAAGTGTTTTTAATTACTATTAACAAAAAAAGTTCACTGTTATCAGCATTAGACCACTTTTTATTGGAACAGCTAGGTTCATTATTCCATTTGAAAGGTTTTTATTTCATACCTTAAAAAATTCTTGTTATGACGTGATAGTCCTAGCGCGAATAGGATGTATTAACTAAAAAAGACGGATAGTGATATATTACCCGTCTCCAGTATGCTTAGCCTGATTTGTTTACAACTACCTCTGTAACACCCATTTGTAGATGTTATAGTTCTAATGAAAGAAAAAGGTAATATTTCTGCATGAAAAAGAATTTCACTTTACACAAAATGATTGATGGTACCTGGTATTATCGTCGTTTCGTTAAGATTCAAAAATATGAAGTAATTGTTTTGTATATTCATTTCTTTCCTCTTTAAACATATTGTCTTTATTACATTCATCAACAATCATTCCATCTTTCATTACTAGAGTTCGGTCACTCATAAAGTTAACAGCTGCTAAATCATGCGAAATGAACAAATAAGAGAAAGAGAATTTTTCCTGTAGATCTTTTAACAAATTTAACAATTGTGCTTGCACAGAAACGTCTAAGCTTGATGTAGGTTCATCTAAAATAATGAGTGATGGTTCAACACTTATGGCTTTTGCTATAACCACCCTCTGCTTTTGACCCCCGCTGAGTTCATGGGGATAAAGGTTCATATACCTAGATGGTATATGTACGATATCAAGCAGTTTAGCTGCAACCTGCTTGCGGTCATAACACTCCAAGTTTAAGAATTCAATCTGCTTTTTATTTTGGACATCTAATGGTTCCATAAGAGAGTCAATGATTCTTAATTTAGGATTTAGTGATTGCGCGGGATTCTGAAATACAGCTTGGACTTCTTTCCGTTTGCTGTACAGTGCTTTCTTCTTCATATTGTGCATAGGAAATCCATTTAATGACATTTCCCCCGTATTCATTCTTTCCAATAGTAATAAACATTTGGCTAATGTACTTTTTCCACTTCCACTTTCACCTACCAACCCTACACATTCTCCTCTATTAATGGTCAGAGAGACATCCTTAACAGCAGCATGATGTTTAAAACGTTTAGAAATTCCATTTGCTTGTAATATGATAGTTTGTTCGTTATTTTGCTTCAAGGAGACACGGTTTTCTTTCCAAACTTTTTTGTTCTCCAACGCTAACAATCTGGATGGAGGATTTTTCAAAGGAGGGATAGATGCAAATAGCTTTTTGGTATATTCATGTTGTGGTTGATTAAACACATCCATTGTCTTTCCTGTTTCTACAATACGACCTTGCTTCATAATGGCTATCGTATCCGCGTGTTTTTTTACTTGTCTTAAATCATGGGAGATAAACAATACGGCACAGTTCATCTGGTCTTTTAGATCCTTAATAAGATCCAAAATACTCGCAGTAGTAACACTATCTAGGGCAGTAGTTGATTCATCCGCAATTAATAGTTTTGGTTTTAATAAAATGGCCAGTGCAATCGCTGCTCTTTGTAGCTGCCCTCCACTCAATTGAAAAGGATAGCTGTCATATACTCTTTTCTCTGGAAGGCTGACTTTTTTTATCGCTTGTAACGAACATTGTATCCTCTCTTTTTTCGAGAGTTTAGTATGCGTTTTTAATGTTTCATCGAATTGTTTTCCAATAGTTAAAAAAGGAGCAAACGCTCCTTGGTAATCTTGAAAAATATATGAGATTTGGTTCCCTCTTATTGGTTGTAATTGCTTTTCACTCTTATGTAACATATTACTTCCTTCAAAGAAAATGCTACCACTTTGAACCTTTAGCGGTTTGGGCAATATGCCTCCAATTGCAGAAGATGTGACACTTTTCCCACTTCCACTCTCCCCAATCAATGCTAACCATTCACCTGAAGATACTGAAAAGCTTACATCTTGGATAATGATTTGGTCTTCATTCGAAATTTTAATATTCTCAACAGTTAATATGCTCATCAATAACCTCCTTGCTTGTTCTTCACATCATAGTAATCCCTTAGTTTATCTCCAAATAAATTAAAGAATAGAACCACAATGACAATAGCGATTCCTGGAATAAACATCAATTGAGGCTCATTGTAAAAAAATTGTTTTCCTTCATTAAGCATAGAACCCCATTCTGGATTTGGTGGTTGATTTCCAAGCCCTATATAAGATAGTGAAGCAATGAGAAGGATCGTTTTCCCTATGTCCAAAGTTGCTAGTACTAGTACATTTCCCATGACATGAGGGATGATATGTTTTGTTAAGATTTGAAAAGGGTTTAAGCCATTCACTTTGGCCATTGCAATGTAGTCTGCATACTTTTCAGATAATACGGTTCCTCTGACAAGCCGCGTATACTTCACCCATTTTACTATAATTACAGAAATAACTAGGTTACTCAACCCCGGACCAAGCAAGCCAGTCAATACAATGGCAACAATGTAATCCGGAAAAGCCAGTATGGCATCTACTATCCTCATTAACACTCTATCAACCCATCCACCTACATAGCCTGAGATAAGCCCAAATGGTAAACCTATAGCAATAGATAAAAATAAAATAAGGAAAGTCGATCCCACCGTAACTTGTGCGCCAACTAATAGTCTTGATAAAATATCGCGGCCTAAATGATCTGTCCCTAACCAATGTTCTGAACTTATTGGTAATAATCGGCTACCCATTTCCACTTTTAAAGGATCATACGGGGCAACAATTGGAGCAATAAATAAGAAAAGGCTTATGCTTAGTAATACAATGACCAAGATCATGATCGGCATTCTAGCAACTATCGTTTTCATTTTTCCCAACGCTACTCTCCCCCTTTAATACGTATTTTGGGATCCAAATAACGGTGAGTACTATCTACTAATAGGTTGACGATGACAACGATTATCCCCATAGAGAGAATATACCCTTGTATAACTGGATAGTCTCTTCTCAGAATAGAATCAATAACCAACTTACCTAAACCCGGGTAAGAAAAAATCACCTCTATGATGACTGTTCCTCCTAACAAACTGCCGATAGTTACTCCTAGAACGTTGATAACAGGTGCTAACGCGTGTCGAAATGCGAGTTGAAAAAATATTTTTCTTCTACTATATCCTCTTGATTTAGCGGACCTTATAAAGTCCTCACCGAGACTCTCTATTAAACTAGCCCTGATAAGCCTTACGTAAACTGCGGCCATTGCAATACCCAAGGTAATGGAGGGCAGGAGCAAGTGAAGAAAGCTCCCTTTCCCCATTGAAGGAAGTAGTCCAAGCTTGACTGAAAAAATTTGCACTAACAGTAACCCAAGCCAGAAACTTGGTATGGCAGATCCACCTAAAGCGAACATTCTGCTTACATGATCTATCCAACTGTCTTTATAAATGGCCGATAGAATGCCCAAAGGGACGGATATCATCATCATTATAACCAAAGAAGCAATAGTTAACTGAAGTGTTGCTGGAAGCTTCTCTAACAATTCATGCACTACGGGTTGCTTTGTCATATATGAATGCCCTAGATCAAATTGAATAAAGCTATACAACCAATGCAAGTACTGTATCACAACAGGCTTGTCCAGACCTAGTTCGCTTCTTAGTTCTTCTATTTGAGCTTCACTTATTGATACATCATCTACGCTTAGTATGGATCTGACAGGATCTCCAGGCGCTAGCTTCATGAATGTAAAACTCACAATAGATAAAATTAAAATAAATAAAGTAAATTCCAACAGCCGCTTTAATATTTGTTTCATTATTCACCAATATCGATATCTTTTGTTATAACGTAAAACTCACTTTTGCTAATTTGATAGTTTTTCACAGTATTCTTGTAAGCAGCATAGTTGCTTGGATGAACAACAAAGGAATGGTATCTATTCTCATCAATAATAGTGACCGCCTCTTTCGCTAGCTCATTACGTTTCTCTATTTCAGCCGTTCCATTGAACTCATGAATAACGTTCACTAAATTTTGGTCTCTTACTTCACCAAAGTTTAACGCACCATTTTCCATATATACAGCGTTTAAAAAGTACCCTGCATCACCTCTTGGTGCTGTGTTAGCACTATAAATGGCTAAGTCCCAATCGTCTTTTGTCTTTAAATATTCATCAATATTTTCTACAATCTGTATGTCCATTGTTATCCCTAGCTCTTTCGCATTGGATTCGAGGATTTGTGCGACTATTGGAAGGTCGGGACGATAATTATAAGTAACAAGTGTTAACTCTAAAGGATTACCGTCTTTTAAAGCCTTGCCGTTTTCCATAACAAAGCCCGCTGTTTGCAAATACTCTTTTGCGATTTCTTCACCGAATTCTTTTTCTTCATATGAAGGGGAAAATGGAGCATCAGCTAGAAATGGACCTTGTGATACTTCCGCTTGTCCTGCCATTACACTACTAACCACTTCTTCTCGATGAATCAACGCCTCCAAAGCTCTTCTAATATTTTCATCCTGTGTCGTTTCTACATTCATATTGAACATCAACATGGTTGTTCTCGTACTTGGAACTACTTCTGTTGCAATAGATTTATCTTGTTTTAATAATTCAAGACTCTCTATTGCTGGTCGATAGACGATGTCAGCATCTCCTGACTGTAAAGCGGCCGTTCTTGCATTCGCATCTTCATTATATGTGAACGTAACTTTATTCAGCTTTGGTTTCCCACCCCAATAATCATCGTATCTATTCAGTTCTAATTTAGTACCTGCTTCAAAGGTAGCTACTTGGAAAGGGCCTGTACCAATAGGCGCTGTTTCCATATTTTCTTCTGTTACATCGATGATAGAAGCATTCGGATGAACTAATTCCGATGGAAATTGTGGTAAAGCTTTTTCTAGTCTAAACGTTAGCTTTTGTCCTTCCGCTTCCATACTCTCTATGCTTAAAGCTGCTTTCATCTTTGCACTGTTTTGTATATTCCTTTCAAAAGATGCTTTCACCGCCTCAGCATCCAGCGTTTTTCCATTTTGAAATGTAACGTTTTCGGTAATCTTAAACGTCCATGTCTGACCGTTATCTTTTGTTTCCCATTCAGAAGCTAGCCAAGGTTCTATATTGTAATCTTCCGTTATTTTTACTAGTGTTTCCACAACACCCGCTCTCATTGGCGTCCAGTTCAAGTGAGGGTCCATCGTTTCAAAGGGAAAATTTGAAAGAAAAGTAATCTCTTTATTTTCACTTTCTCCTCCTGTATTTGTTTCTTCATTATCATGACTAGAACATGCTACTAAAACAAACGAAAGCACCATGATAAGCATCATACATTTTGATTTCATAAACTTCATTTTTATTCCCCCGGTATGTTTTGAGTTGATATATTCATTTTTATTAGTTTGTTGTTAAAACAGCAATACATCGTAACGATGATGAATGAAGTTATAACTTCTTTTTAACCTTGTGTGTATTTAACGCATTGCAATGATTTTAGGCCACTTTTGTCTCTGTTCTTTCTTTTTTCCGTCTGGATAAGGCAATCGAACCTGCAATAATACATGCTCCTCCGAATAATGACCCTAAGGAAATGACTTCTCCCCAGAATAAAAATCCCCACATCACGTTAAAGAAAATACCTATATATCTAACCACTTCTACCACCATCACATTTTCATGAGTAAAAGCACTTGTTAGAACAAATTGACCGATCAATGAAACAATGCCAATGCTAATTAAGTAGATCCAACCCGTCCATGAGGGGTTCACAAATCCCTCCCACATTAGAGGAATCGAGACCACCGTACCAGTAGCCAGGAAGTAGAAGACGATCTCAAACTTATGATGGGTTCTACTTAAATAACGAATACTAGTTGCTGCACCTGCTGCGAGCATTGCACTCAGTACCCCTACTAAAGCATACACCGTATAACTATCAAAGCTTGACGGATCTAATAAGAATACGGCCCCAACAAGAAAAAGAGGCATCCAAAGGAACACCTGCTTACTGACGCTTTCCTTTAAGAATACTATGGAAAAAATCAGCGCGAAAAATGGTGACATATGTGCTAGAATACTCGCATCTCCAAGTGGAATATGCGCGATCGTATAGAAATAAGCTAACAAATATGCAGATCCAAGCGCCCCACGAAGAAACAACATTGGAATTCCCTTTTTAGAAAAAGCCACTTGATATTTCCTCATGAGAATTAGGACAAGCAATGTACCAATTAAACTTCTAAAAAAAACAATTTCAGTTACAGGTATCGTTTCACTTGCTGCTTTTACAAGCACATTCATAATGCTAAAGGTAAAGGCAGATGCAATAGCTAATATAATACCGTTTTTCATAAACTAAACCCCTAACCCTCGTGAATATATAACTGCTGACTAATGATAATTGCTTCTTGCTGTAACTGTTTGATCACCGTATCTAAATCTATGGTAACGATATTCATTTCTCTTGTCCGACTTACATAATGTTCGAATTGTTGTGTCAGTTTCTTAGCTGTCTTCAGGTCTACTTCCATCGCTTCTCCTAACAAAACAAGTCGTTTTATCTTTCTGTAATCTTCCAGTGGTACTCTCGGAATACCCCAGCCCTCTCCTAATTTAAAAATTCTTTTTAGGGGAACACGTGAAAAATCAGCATAATAACCGTCTTGATCCGGCGTAGAAAATGGGTCGATTAATAAGCCTGTATATCGCACATAAAGTGCATATTCTTGTTCTTTTTGACTCATGGACATAAATTCATCAATGTGATCACGTGGGAGAAGGTATGCTGGTACCGGATAGTTATCATCATTTAGAAAACGTAATAAATCAAGCGGCTTCACATTTAGCATACGTAAAAGCTCTGTTATCTCTTTCCATAAAAGAACCATGTCTTTTATGACTTGAGGCGTAAGAGGGCCTTCCGGGTACACTTTATACATACTTTTCAAGGGACCTGAGCCAAAAAATATATCTTCTAATGCGAAGTAGTTCATAAAGAACGGCGGATGTACATATGTCGTAATATTTCTGCTTTCTGCAATCCACGCATTCTC
The DNA here is from genome assembly GCF_004115085.1 of Longirhabdus pacifica. Lineage (GTDB taxonomy): Bacteria > Bacillota > Bacilli > Paenibacillales > DSM-105158 > Longirhabdus > Longirhabdus pacifica. Next base: position 156,914 of record NZ_QXJP01000008.1, read on the forward strand.
CGTCACTTCCAGGCATATACCTGCTTGCTTCCATAGTTGCTTAAACAACATCACAGATGGACAACGTGCTCCTTTACTTGAACCTATGTACACTTTTTTCTTTATGTTTTTCGTGATGCAGCTTAATCCGTTAGACGCTTTCCATTTCGTTGCAGCGAAATATGTAGATAAACTGACAACAACTGCTTTATCCTGTAAAAGGGATTGTACGAGTGCGTGGTCTCCTATTCCTGGTGATAGCAAGAGTACTCGCTCTAAACTTCTACACTCACATTCAAGTAGTTTTTTCGTTATATCTTCATAAACATGATTAGGCGTGCAGTAAATGATCGTATCCCATTCTCCATCTAACTTAGTCATGTCTGTTTCTAGGTTATTAATCCTTGCTTGTCCAGCTAAATGAGGAAATCCGTCCTTTGTCACTACGGCTGTAATTTCTTTCGATCTATACGGTGCTCTGGTGACAATATCAATATGTTTTACGCCAATATTTGTTAAAAGCACAGCCATTTGGGCTGCCGCTGGTCCCAACCCAACCAAAAGAACATTTTGTATTGCATGTTGATCTGCTCTGTTTGCATTCATCTTATCCCTCCACTCCAACTACGTTGGTTGGTATCCATTTGATGAGAGCTGTATCATAAAAAAAATCATCTTTTTCATGTTTTTCAACCTGCCAATTGGAAGAGAGAAAGAATGATGAGGGATAATTGAATAATGATTTTAAGCCATCTCCATACCTTACAATCACCTTCGCTTCAGGTTGGATAGATTGTGCTAACTCATCTATCAACTTGACCTTTTCATTTACTAAAGAAGCAATCACGGCGTGTGTGTATTGCCCTCGATCTACAAGCTGTGAAACTTTATCACTTGTAAATTCAATCTGTGTTTGAAGGCCTAACTTGGCTGTGGCCTCTCTCGCTAAAGGAATCGTTTCCTCATCAATATCAACGCACATCATTTTTGCTCCAGTATTTTTAGCAATCGTTAATGCGGACAATGGTAGTGCGCCAGAGCCGATAAAAAGAATATAGGAATCCTTGTTCATGCGATAAATCTCTATCTCATCTTTGAGTTGTTTGCTAAGATTGTTTAGATAGCTGCTTGATTCGTAACGTCCGGAAATAATCTCGTGAGATTCATATTTTTCAAGATTACAGATCGCATTTACAGCAGACTCTCTTATAAATCCAACTTGCTCTTTCACATCACTATCCTCGCACCACGTCTCCCATAGTTCCTGATTCCTTTGATTGACCACATAGGACGACAATTCATCTACTTTTTTACGAAGGAGTACATAACATACATCAACTTGTTCGGACATCTTTTCAAGCTCTCTAATTTGAAAGTCTATAGATTTTAACGACAACAAGAAATCATATTTTGAAAGATTCATACTACATACACCTTTCTTTTAATCGTAATTATTACGATTAAAATTATAGAACTCGTGAAAAGAATAGTAAATGGGTCTTTATACCTAAATAATGTGTTGTTTTTATTAAATTAAAAGTTATTACTTACGAATTGAATTAACATAAGTTTGGATCACACAGCAAAAAAAGCTAGGCATAATTAGCCCTAGCTCATTGAAAAGGAGAAACAAAAAACTATTGAAGTTTTACTACAACACACTACTACTCCTTCTCACTTTTGCTAGCGGTTCCTAGTATAAAAGAGTAGTGTCTGTGGCATCTATTAATGACAATATTTATAAAATCACTAAACTATCAAGGTTTATAATCTACGGCAATACCGGTAACTTGATCTTGTTTAATCCAATGCTCCATCTCAGAATTTTTTCTTTTGCACATAAAAACACCCCTTTAGATCATCCATATCTAAAGGGGTAAACGGTGTAAGTTTTTTTATCAACGTCGCGACTTTATTTTAAATCTACAATAGGCTAAACGATACTAACTTACTTAACTCTACCTAATATACTTTACTCTACAGTCACACTCTTAGCTAAATTACGAGGCTTATCTACGTCCGTTCCTCTTGCCATTGCTGCATAGTAGGACAACAGTTGCAATGGAATAATAGATAACGCTGGTGTAAGGAACGGCAATGTTTTCGGTATGAACAGAAGTTGGTTTACAGACTTCACTAACTCTTCATCGCCTACTGTACTTAAACCTAAAACATCTGCGCCTCTCGCTACGACTTCCTGTATGTTACTTACCGTCTTGTCAAATAAATCTTCTTGTGTAGCGATAGCTACTACAGGTGTTCCTTCTTCTATTAAAGCTAACGTTCCATGTTTCAACTCGCCCGCTGCATACGCTTCGGAGTGAATGTAGGAAATTTCTTTTAGCTTAAGCGAAGCTTCTTGCGCTACAGCAAAATCCAAACCTCTTCCAAGGAAGAACACATGATCATGCTGTGCGATATGTTCCGCATAACGCTTAATATCTTCAGCTTGACTTAAAATCATTTCGACTTGTTCTGGCAACACTTGCAGCGCACTAACCACTTCTGCAATGAATTGCTCATCTTTCGTCTCTAATACTTCCGCAAAATGACAGCCTAATAAATAAAACGTAATTAATTGTGTTGTGTAGGCTTTCGTTGAAGCTACAGCAATTTCAGGACCAGCCCATGTGATTAACACTTGATCAGCTTCTCTAGTAACAGAACTACCTACCACATTCGTTATGGCCAATATAGTAGCGCCTTGCGATTTCGCTTCACGAAGCGCAGCAAGCGTATCTGCCGTTTCTCCAGATTGACTGACAATGATCACGAGCGTATTGTTCGTAATAATAGGATTACGGTAACGGTACTCGGAAGCAACGTCAACCTCTACTGGTATTCGCGTCATGGACTCTAGTACTTGCTTTCCTACTAGTCCTGCATGATATGCTGTTCCACATGCTACGATATGAATACGATCAATAGATTCAATTTGTTGCTTACTTAACGTCAACTCTTTCAAATCCACTTTGTGTTGATCAGATTGAATGCGACTTCCCATCGTATCACGATAACCTTTTGGTTGCTCATGAATTTCCTTCAACATAAAGTGATCGTATCCGTCTTTTTCAGCCGTGACAATATCCCAATCCACATGATAAATTTCCCGGGAAATCGAGTTCCCTTCGACATCTTTCAACTGCACATCGTTACGAGTTAACACAGCCATCTCCCCGTCATTTAGAATGTACACGTTTCTCGTATATTCTAAAATAGCTGGAATGTCTGAACCGATGAAGTTTTCTCCTTGACCAACGCCAACGATAAGCGGACTAGCCAGTCTCACTGCAATGAGTTTATCCGGCTCTGATTTGGAAAGCACAACTAAAGCATATGCGCCTTTCATTTTCTTCACTGCTCGTTGTACCGCCTGCTCCATATCTCCTTCATACAATGATTGTATAAGGTGAGCAATGACTTCTGTATCGGTTTCTGACTTGAAAACATGACCTTTTGCCACTAATTCTTCTTTCAATGATAAATAATTTTCAATAATACCATTATGAATGATAGAAAATTGATGATCATTATCGCTATGAGGATGTGCATTTTCGTCAGATGGTTTACCATGTGTTGCCCATCTCGTATGACCGATTCCAATGTGTCCGTTTAATGGATTAGATTGCAACTGCTCTTCTAACACTGCCAATCTACCTTTTTTCTTAGCAGTTTGCAATGCTTTACCGTTGTAAACACTAATTCCTGCAGAGTCGTAACCACGATACTCTAGTTTACTCAAACCTGAAATTAATATAGACTGCGCTTCACGATTTCCAATATATCCTACAATTCCACACATATTTATTACTCCTCCATCTGTACCTTGTACCCTCCATGTCAAAAGGAGAATAGTAAGCGATAGGAGAGAAGCGTGTTCCATATATATTGTATATATAAAAATATTCTCTTGTTTGCATTCCTAGTGATTTTCATAGTTCAAAATATGATGAATTACTATACCCTGATGTCTTGGAGGGTATTAGGCTTGTAATTTTATTTTTGATTTGTCATCGTAGTTGAATGGTTGTCTGATTGGTCGCCCTATCATTTTAGATTCAACTTTTCGGTATAGATGAAGTACCGAGAGGCCCCCGCCGATTATTCCGAACACCTCTACCTCGTCAACTTAAACAAAGCTTTTGACCGACCCTTTGTATAAGTTCAGGCGCTTATGAACCAAACCTCTATGCTCCTTTCCATTCTTGAATCACATAGTTCTATTTTATGCATGTGCGATATAAATTGCAACTTTTTAACACTCATCCAAGTCAATAATGACTAGGTGAGTGAAATTTCATCTTTGATCGTTTCTACGATTTCTGTTACATATTGCTCTACAACCGCACTATCTTTTCCTTCAGCCATGACACGAATTAATGGTTCTGTTCCAGAAGCACGTACGAGTACTCTTCCTTCATTCCCTAATTTATATTCCACACCGGAAATGACTTCATTAATTTTTTCATTTTCCTGCCAACCATCTTTTTGTACCCCTTTTACGTTAACAAGCACTTGTGGATATTTCTGCATGATGTGACGTAATTGACTTAATGGCTTTTGTGTTAACACCATCGCTTCTACTAATTTTAGTGCAGTCAATATACCATCGCCTGTTGTACTGTGATCTAGAAAAATAACGTGTCCAGATTGCTCTCCGCCAAGGTTATATCCACCTTTACGCATTTCCTCCATCACGTAGCGATCGCCTACTGCCGTTTGCTTCGTCTGCATTCCTAGTTCATCCACTGCTTTGTAGAATCCGATGTTGCTCATTACAGTAGATACAATCGTTCCATGATTTAATTTACCTTGCTCATGTAACTGCTGACCGATAATCGCTAAAATATAGTCACCGTCTAACTCTTCTGCATGCTCATCTACTGCAATCAGTCGATCTGCATCCCCATCAAATGCGAGCCCTAAATCAGCACCGTGTGCTTTGACTTCCGCCTTTAAATGATCAATATGTGTGGAACCACACTCTTCGTTAATATTCAGCCCATCTGGTTCACAAGCTATTTTTATGACTTCTGCACCTAACTTTTCGAACACATAAGGGGCTAATTCATACGCTGATCCATTTGCACCATCCAGCACAATTTTAAGTCCAGTAAACGTTGTTTGTATTGCATTTTCTAAATCGTGAATGTAGTCAAATTTTGCTGAGTCCAAATCTGTTACAGCGCCCATTTTATCGCCAATAGGACGAGGTAATGTATCTTCATCCGAGTCCAAACATTGCTCTATTAACAGTTCTGTTTCGTCTGATAGTTTGAATCCATCTCCACCAAAAAATTTAATACCGTTATCTGGTATTGGATTATGAGAAGCAGATATCATCACACCAGCATCTGCGTTTAGTTGCTTCGTAACATGTGCCACACAAGGGGTGGTAACAACGCCAAGGCGAACACAATCCGCTCCAATAGATAGTAAGCCTGCAACTAGTGCTGATTCTAACATCGAACCAGAAATACGTGTATCTCTGCCAATGACAATTTGTGGTTTTTTGACTTTACCTGCTAATACATAACCACCACATCGTCCAATTTTAAATGCTAACTCCGGTGTTAATTCTTTGTTTGCTATCCCTCTCACACCGTCTGTGCCAAAATATTTCCCCATGATAAACTCTCCTTTTAACTTATGCACACATAATGAAACGTAGTCTTTCTTTTGTCATGATATCATGTTATACTCATGCGTTTCCGATATGTTGCTTTTTTTATAGTGGTTGTTCTATAATCGGATCTGTATCTGTATCTGATACTTCTATTTGCTCCTCTTCTTCACTTGGAACCTCTACTGGCTGCTCTGCTGGTTCATTTTCATCATCCGTGGTATCATCTTGCTCTGTCTCTTCACTGCCTACTTGACTACCATCTTCTGCATCATTTGGGTTCACATCTACAGCTTTTGATAAATCAATGGTTACTTCAGTGTATGTAGCACTTATGAAATTAGGTAATGTATACGTAACTTCCTCTGTATACGTCCCTTCAGAAAAACCACTCACATCTACTGTAGCCTCTACCTCTTCAATGTTTTGCAAAAGTTCCGCTGCTCCGTTCAACGTAACCGATATGAGCCCATTGGAAGGATCTATTATAGAAGCATCGTATTCTCCTGCACCAATAATGTTGACAGGAACATTTTGTATTATTTTAGATGCAGTGGCGGCAATTTCAACTTCAACTACCACTTGATTTTGATATACATCCCGAACTTTTTCTAAAATCGGTATATTTAAATTAACAATTTGGTTTCCGGTCAATGCAGAAATATCCAAAGTCATTTCATAACGATCCATGCTATCCAACACTTCTTGTGGAGCAAATACCGTTATTTCATCTACACTTTGCTTATATGATACTACACTATAGCCTTCTGGTGTTTCTCCAATTAATGAGATAATGAGAGGCATACTTTTCGAAGGACTTTGAATAGGTACTTTAACATTTACACTGGATTCCGAAAGCTGCACAGTTTCAATTGCATTCCCGCTTTCATCTAAAGCAATGAGAGGGACTTCCTGCTCTACCGTCGTCACCGCTCCACTGATGTCTACTTCACCATAGATGGTATAAATGTTTCCAAGCACACTTTCTGAGCTCTTTACTGTAACTTTCAATGGATCTAATTGTAGTGGGTCTTGCTCGTATCCTTCTGCTTGACTACCTATAATCTGAATCTGTACATCCATCTCTTTGCTCAAGAGATTTTCCACTACTACTTTCGTAGTAAAATGATCTGCATTGACGATCAGCCCTTTTGGAAAACCTACTTCGTTTAAAGGTAGACTATATTCTCCCTCTGCTTCAATACCAGACAAGTCCACTTCAATGCGAAAATTATTTTGGCCGGGGTCCATTCTCGTAATTTCGTCCTTCGTCCCGCGAATGGTCACATCGGTTTCTGTATATTCTACACTCGTTAAAATAAGATCCGCTTCAGGATCTAGCCCAACATAAGTGATAGGAAAGCTTTTGTACACCTTTGTCTCCTGCTGTACTACGTTGGTAGGTGTTGGCATAACACCCTGATCATATCGTACAATCGCCCATAATAAGATAGCAATTAAAGCAGATATGAGTATGACTACTTTTTTATTGTTAAGCCAATTATCCATCGTTACTCTCCTTTTTCTTGAAAAAGGGTTGTTTTTCCTTCGACTTCGGCGTTAACTCATCATATAATTTGGAAACTAGGGATTCCTCTTGTATGTCTCTTACGACTTGACCGTTTATAGCGAGTGAAACTTGTCCTGTTTCCTCCGATACGACAACACATATCGCATCCGAAACCTCACTCATGCCAATTGCCGCTCGATGTCTTGTACCTAGTTCTTTACTAATAAAAGGATTTTCGGATAGCGGTAAATAACATCCCGCTGCCACCAATTCATTCCCTCTGATCATGACGGCACCATCATGAAGGGGGGTGTTTGGAATAAAAATATTCATCAACAGTTCCCCCGTTATACTTGCATGCAAAGGAATACCCGTTTCCACATAATCATTTAACCCCGTCTGCCTTTCAAAAACAATAAGTGCCCCTGTTTTTTTACGTGATAAATAATTAACGGCCCTAATTATCTCATGAACTTGTTTTTGGAATGCTTTTACCTCATCCGTATGAGAAGATCTTTGAAAAAGCTTTCCTCTTCCTAGCTGCTCCAATGCTCGTCTTAATTCTGGTTGGAAAATAACGATAATAGCCAGAACGCCTACTGTTATCATTTCGTCCATTAACCATTTTAATGTGTTTAGATTAAAGCTAATACTGATAACCCAGACGACAACAATAATAAGCATTCCCTTTAGCAATTGGACTGCTCTTGTGCCCTTTACAAGCATAATTAATTTATATATAACATAGCTGACAATGAGTATATCTATACCATCTGTTACGGATATTTGTTGAAAGACGTCCATTTCCGTACTCCCCCAGTTAAAGGATAGGTTGTCTACTTCTACACATTATTTTATACCAAATGCACTGACGTAATCATGTTTCCATTGGGACTTTTCAATTTGGACTTCTTACAAGCGTATCCACATCATCTTTAACCATTATCGATAGTACCCATTCTCACGTCTGTTTCATATGTTTATCGACAAACGTATGATTATATTTAATTTATTTTATCACATCAACAACATCACTGCACGTACACAAAAAACCTCCTGGATGGAGGTGTTAGGTGTTTCTGAATAATCATGCTTTTTTAAGGACGGAAAAAACCAATCAATTTATACCATAACAGATCGATGGTTTCATTGACTTCTCTGATTTTCCCTTCTATATTAGCGGTTGATGCAACAAGCTCACCATCAATGATGACGACATCACCTTTAATACCAGCATCTTCTTGTATCCATAGTTCACCATTTTCAATGACGAGATCACCCGCAATTTCGACTCCGCTAGGTACAATCACTTTGTTGTTTTCAATCATGATCTTATCGATATCGGTCCCTCTCACTACGAGTTCAGGTTCATTTCCCATACCCTGAATAGTGTAGCTGGAAACCATCGCAATGATAAAGATGGAAGCTACAGATAACGCTGGGTAACGTTTCAACCATCTGAAAACAACGGATGATTTTTTTTCTGGAGGAAAAGATTCAATAATATTCACTGCTAAGTTCGCCGGAACTTTTAATGGAGGTATCGTTGCTGCAAAAACTTCTGCTTGTTCTAACTCATTTAAATGCTGCTTACATGAAGGACAGGTCTGTAAGTGTTCTTTCAACATTACAGAGTTCCCATGATCCAGGTCCCCATCTAAATATTCGTGCATCAAAGAGATGGCATGACGACAGTCCATGCATAGCCCCCCTTCCTCGTCCATAAAGTTTGTAATATATCTATCATACGGAGAAGTCGATCATAAGTTTCAACTAATTTTACAATTGCTGATGCTGTAATTTTCTTCTTAAGTATTCTCTACCACGATGTATTCTTGTTTTTACTGTTGTCACTGGCATATCCAAAATTTCACTGATTTCTTGTAAGGAAAGGTCTTGAAAATATTTTAATATCACTACTGATTTATATTTATCTGGAAGTGATTGAATCGCTTCACGAATACTTAGCTGCGTCTCAGATAAAATAAGTTCCATCTCTGGTGTTTTTTCATCACTGGCAATGACGGCATAGCCATCGACACCTTCACCATCTTCTCTTTCCATATCTAATGAATAAATTGGCTTGCGCTTTCGCAAACGATCAATGCATAGATTAGTACCTATACGATAAATCCAAGTGGAAAATTTGTGAGTAGGATTATAGCTTGCTAAGTTTTTATATACTCTTAAAAAAGTTTCCTGCACTACATCTTCCGATTCTTGAACGTTCCCAAGCATTCTATAAGCTAGGTTATATATTTTGGAACTATATCGTTGTACTAATTCATTAAATGCGCTGCGATCGCCGCCTTTCGCTTTCTTAGCCAGTTGCGATTCAATAGACTTCACGCACATCCCCCCGGCTTCTGCTACGAAAAACTAATCATATACTAAGGTTTGCATGTTTTATCATGTTTGCTCCATATGTACAATGAGGCTTCCATTGTAATGCATCACAATCTTTTGTCATTCTTCGCACTTTTATGTATAACATATATACTTTACCACACTTAAGGTCAAAAAAAAAATAGAGATCTCTCTCTATTTTTTTAAAAGTTTAGCCTGTATTTCTAAGTCCAGAAGCAATGCCATTAATCGTTAACAACACTTGACGTAATAGCGAAGTTGCCTCTTCGCCCTCTTCCCGTTTGCTTCTTAGTTCCGTCAGTAGTTGTACTTGTAAATAGCTTAACGGGTCTACGTATGGGTTTCTTAAACGAATGGATTCCTGGATTACAGGTACATTATCTAATATTTCATTTTGGTCTGTTATTTTAAGAATGAGGTCTGATGTCAACTTATACTCTGCTTCAATGTAAGCAAATATTTTTTGTTGAATGTTATTATCTCTAATCAAACCGGAGTATTCTTCTGCGATGTGTAAATCGGCTTTTGCAAGTGCCATCTGCAAGTTATCTATCAATGAACGGAAAAATGGCCATTTTTCATACATGTGCTGTAGTTCCTGCATGCGATTCTCATCATCTTGGTAATAGGATTGCAACCCTGTCCCAGCAGCATACCATGCAGGTAAAAGATACCGACTTTGTGTCCAAGAAAAAACCCATGGTATGGCTCTTAAATCTTCAAATTTATCACTGTTTTTTCTTTTTGAAGGTCGTGAGCCAATATTTAATTCACTAATTTCAGATAGTGGTGTCGACTCTTTAAAGAACGTAACGAAATCTTTCTCTCTAAAAATCAAATCCTGATATTTGTTTTGTGCCGCTTTAGAAATACCACTCATTATATCTTTCCAAGCATCATCTTCGATGTCATTGCCTGGATTTTTAGATAAGAAGGATGATTTGATCATGGCATGTGAAGCTTGCTCTAAACTTCGATATGCTATGCCTTTCATAGAATAACGAGAGGACAATACTTCACCTTGCTCTGTTATTTTAATTCCACCAGCAATCGTGTGAGGCGGCTGATTCATAATACTTCGGTTTAATGGCATACCACCTCGCCCTAAGGCCCCACCTCTACCGTGGAAAAACTTAATTTTCACACCGAATTTTTCTGCTGTTTTCGTTATTTCGTTCAATGCTATTCTGAGTTCCCAGTTGGCAGTTATAGCGCCCCCATCTTTATTACTATCAGAATAACCAAGCATAATTTCATGTACGTTGTTCATTTTTCCTAAATATGAACGATATATAGGAATAGAAAATAACTTATTTATGATGGCAGGTGCTGCATGCAGATCTTCTATTGTTTCGAATAATGGTACAGCTTGAAGTTTGTTTCCAGCATCATGGTCAGGTGAGAGGCCAACCTCTTTAGCTAGTACTGCAACTTCCAGTATGTCGCTAACACCTTGTGCCATACTGATGAGATAACTTGTAACGCATTGCTCACCAAATTCTTGTTTTGCCCTTTGCACTGTGCGGAATACTTCAAGACATTCTTGCGTGCTTTCAGAGTATGAAATATACCTTGAAGTAATGGGCCTCGGATTACTTAATAATTGCTCTAGTAATGCTATTTTTTCATTTTCTGTTAACTGTGAATAGTGTTCTACCAATCCAATTTTATTGAGCATCTCTTCCAGCGCTAGTTCATGTTCTTTACTATGCTGACGAATATCCAATGTCGACATGTGGAAACCAAAAAGTTCGACTTGTCGAATTAATTTCATGATATATTCATCCGCTGTATAGTCAGCAAAATGATATCTTAAGCTGCGATCTACAATTTTCAAGTCTTCTATTAATTCACTAGGCTGTTGGTAATAAACATTAGATTGTTTATTCGCAGTGATGTTTTTTACTTTTTCTATCATATATCCAATTTTAATACGATAAGGTTCACTATCATTCCACCAAATATCATTTTGAGCAAGTTTAATATGCTCACGATCTTGTTCAATAGAAGATTGTAATTCACCAGTAATATCAATAATACTAGTACTGAAACTCAAATTGTCTTTAATATGTTGTAATTCATCTATATATTTTTTGAGTACTACTTTTCTATGCATCAGCAATGTTTCCCATGTCACATCTGCCGTCACAGAAGGATTACCATCTCTGTCTCCGCCAATCCATGATCCGAAGCGCAAGAAAGATGGAACATGCCAGTCATAGCCCTCATAGTATTTATTCAAACAACGCTCTAATTCTTTATACAATTCAGGCAAGACATCAAACAACGTCTCGTCAAAATAGTAAAGCCCATTTTTCACTTCATCTATAACGGTTGGTTTACGTGAACGCAATTCATCTGTTTGCCAAAGCGTCATGACTTCACTAAGCATCTTGTCTTTCAACTGCTCCCGTTCACGATATGTAAGGTTGGGATTATCGAGCTGCATCATTTCATTTGCAATCCGATGATGAATGTCTAGTACTGCCCTTCTTGTTGCTTCTGTAGGATGAGCGGTCATCACTAGCTCCAAAGAGCATTCTTGCAATATAGACTTTACGTCCTCTACCGACGTATTTCTTTCCTTTAATTCTGCTACTACACTTTCTAAAGAACCAGGTTGAAAGTTTTCTCCAGCAGATCTTTCGTAGTCCCGTTTTCTTCTCACTCTATGATTTTGTTCTGCTATATTAACGAGTTGAAAGTAAATAGCGAATGCTCTAATTACTTGTCTTCTTAATGGTGTATGGCCCAATGCTGAAACTTCGTCCTTGATTTGCATAAACAGTTCCACTTTATAATCAGAGCGAAGTGATTTACTCATCTCTCGTATTTTTTCTACCGTGTTAAGTAATTCTTTACCTCCTTGATGCACCAATACTTTACCAAGTATGGTTGCTAGAAATCTTACATCTCTACGCAACAAGTTGACAGATTCATTTCTATTGTTATCTACTTTACTCATACATCCACCCCAGTAAATTTTTTATATATTTTATTTGTTTTAGAAACAACATGAAAATAAAGAAAATTAAAAAAATAAGAAAAAATCAATAAATATACAGAATAGATGATGTAACAGTATTTTGTTTTCAACAATTACAAATCATTAAAACATACAATGCCTATGGGTATAATCATATTTACATTATACTATATTTATTAGAGTAGTGAAGCACAAAAATGTGGAAGTATATACGAAAAAAGACCCTACGGTCTTCTGTTTTAAATAGATGGAGCGGGTGATGGGAATCGAACCCACGCTACCAGCTTGGAAGGCTGGAGTTCTACCATTGAACTACACCCGCGAATATAAAATTAATGGTCGGGACGACACGATTTGAACATGCGACCCCTTGGTCCCAAACCAAGTGCTCTACCAAGCTGAGCTACGTCCCGAAGTAATTTATATGGCTTATGTTAAGTGGCGTGCCCTGAGAGATTCGAACTCCCGACCTTTTGATTCGTAGTCAAACGCTCTATCCAGCTGAGCTAAGGGCACAAATCATGGAGCGGACGACGAGATTCGAACTCGCGACCCTCGCCTTGGCAAGGCGATGCTCTACCACTGAGCCACGTCCGCAAAGATGGTGCGCATGGAGGGACTTGAACCCCCACGTCGTGAGACGCTAGATCCTAAGTCTAGTGCGTCTGCCAATTCCGCCACATGCGCATATCTGAATGGTGAGCCATGGAGGACTCGAACCTCCGACACCCTGATTAAAAGTCAGGTGCTCTACCAACTGAGCTAATGGCTCCAATTAAATGGCTCGGGGTCTAGGATTCGAACCTAGGCATGACGGAGTCAAAGTCCGTTGCCTTACCGCTTGGCTAACCCCGAAAGTGGTGCCGTCGAGAGGACTTGAACCCCCAACCTACTGATTACAAGTCAGTTGCTCTACCAGTTGAGCTACAACGGCATACAATTTCAGTAAAATTCATGGTGGACGCTGACGGGATCGAACCGCCGACCCTCTGCTTGTAAGGCAGATGCTCTCCCAGCTGAGCTAAGCGTCCAA
>NZ_QXJP01000009.1 GCF_004115085.1 Longirhabdus pacifica
TATCTTTACAATGGAGATGGATTACTCACAGAGAGAACAGAAGATGGGGAAACCACTCGCTACTACTATGACGGTCAAGTTATTATTGCGGAAGCGACGATAGTCAATGATAACCCGGAATTAAAAGCAAGGTATATTCGAGGTAAAAAATTAGAAGCGATACAATATGAAGATAACACCAAAGCCTATGTACTATACAATGGACATGGGGATGTAGTAGAACTACGAGATGAGCAAGGGAACGTACTCAACGAATACAGCTATGACATATGGGGTAACCCAATTGTCGAGAAAGAAACCGTGCATAATCCATTCCGTTATTCTGGAGAACTATGGGATAGTACTACAGAGTTGCAATATTTACGTGCACGCTGGTATGATCCTAGTGTAGGTAGGTTTATTAATGAAGATAGTTATGAGGGCACACTTACTAGTCCGTTAACGCACAATCTGTATACGTATGTGGAGAATAATCCATTGAAGTACATTGATCCAAATGGTCATAAACCAATGTACTTCTATGATTATGATGAGAGTCTTGATCAGCATTACTATTATTACAGATCTTCTGTAGAGGGTTTGGATGCTATTAACACTATTTATGGCTATTTCCCTTTTGGTAGTGCTCTGAATTTTGGTATAAAAGAATTACATGAATGGGCTAGAGATTATGAAAGTGATGAGTTAGATTTAAATATGCATGAACATGGGGAATTCCTTCAAGGTACAGAGTTTGCTACTATACTTGATACAGTAGGGACGTTTACAAAGTCAAAGATATTAAATGTGTTTACAACATTTCTTGGCAGTACTTTGACAACAATGACATTAATTGAGGATTGGGTAAATGAGGATCAAATGGATGATTTGGTACAGGATTTACTACCAGAAGATCTTATGAAAACATATACACTAGAAAATTTAGAGACGAAATATTTATTGGCATCTGGCTATATACAAGCTTTAACTGATGAAGGGATATTGGAATATTCCTATTCAACTGGGGGCAATTTAACCCATAATTTAGATGAAGAAACTCATCTACAATTAATTATTGATTTAAATGTCTTGTTTGCTGATTTAGGACTTGATAATTAATTATGTAAAAAGGAGGAGATTCTTCTGAAATATATCGGTAAAAATGTATTTAAGATATTAATTTGTTTTTTAGGTATATATTTTATTTATAGTGGAGTACAAGGGCTAATTACTGAAGAAGTAGCATTCCATAAAAGAAATGGAAGTAGAGTAATTGCTGAGTATCCTGAAAATGTATATATATCAATTTTTTATATTTTATCTGGTCTATCTTTTGCCGCATATTTTATTAAGGAACAGATAAAATATTTTAAACAAAAATAGGCTCTATACTAGCATAGTTGGTTGACAAATTGGAATGTAACGAGTATTGCTACAATGAATGAAAAAATGAATTTATGTTATGAAAGGCTATGTCAACCAACGATTTTGACGTTGAGCAGAAAAATAACACACCTGTTATTAGATGAATTATTGTTCCACAGGCGGGTTATTAATCTGCTTGTGGCCTTTTTCATGTTTGTGATAAGTGTTTGTTTCCAATAAGGGGACGGGTAAAAGTATAACCGCCGCCGACATTGTATTCAGTGTTCAGCAAGGGTGCATATAAAACCCAAGTAGCGGACAGAGGTTGGACAAATGATTCTATTGCAGATGCAATGAATAGTCCCTATAAGACAGGTAAATCCGAGAACAAGTACACAGGAAATTCTGTTACAGCTTATTTTGTAGACGATGTGCACTATGTAGCAGTAGACGCCGTTACAGGTAAAGTAATACAGGTTTCAGATTTAAACGAAGACGTGTGGCATTTTGACTTAAGAAAATAGAGGTGAGGATATGGTCACTCGTAAAAAAGGCATTATAAATGGTATCATTTACGATCATACAGTTTATCATGATGGAAAATACAGAATGTATCCAAGTATTATAGGCTTGAGAAATTTGGTTAAAAGAATTATTGAATCTGGATCAACCACTGAATATATTAGATTCAATCCATTTTATAGAAATGCAAAAATTAATCGGCAAATAGAATTGGATGAGTATATGTTCTATATGGAGTGTAGAGAGCAGTTTGATGGCAAAGATTTTGAGGAGCATATCGGAATTTGCCTAGATAAACCATATATTGATCTTAGTGATGAAGAAATCAGATGGGGAAAAACGTTGTACCCATTATGTCGTTATGATGATGTAGAAGGATACAAAAAAGCACTTGAAACGTATGATCAATTTTTATTTGAGTTAATCCCTAAATTAATGGAAATGGCTAAATATAAAATGGATTTGAAGGATGAAGATTTAGCTTTTGGTTATTTTTGTTTTGAAGTACACAGTGGATAAGCTTCAATTGATTTAGTAAACAATGCATTAGACCTAGACCTTGATTGGCTTTGTGCCTTTCAAGGTTTTTTTCTACCAGTTAAAGTCAACCAACGATTTTGACGTTGAGCAGAAAAATAACATGCATTTTTGAATGATTAGATGTTTTCCGATTAAAAAATGCTTTCTTTGGAATTTTTTTATTAAGTGGACAGATGAAGTTGTTGATCTGACATTAGCATTTTGATGCCACTTGCTTAAATATCGTTATATTGATAAAATATGCATATATAATTGGAGGTGCAAGAAATGCCTAACATCAGACCAAGCTCCGACTTAAGGAATAAATACAATGAAATATCTGAATTTTGTCATAAATACTCGGAGCCTGTTTATATTACCAAAAATGGACAAGGTGATTTAGCTGTTATGAGCATCGAAACTTATGAAAAGCTTATAGGAAAATTTGAACTATATAAGCTAATCGAAGACGGTACGGAAGCGATAAAAAACAATAAACGAAAGCCTGCTGAAGATGTTTTTGATTTTATTGAAAATGAGCTTACTGAATGAAGCATTATAAAGTATGGGTGTCTCATCCAGCGGAAAATGATTTAAAAGAAATTGCGTTGTATATTGCAAAAGAGTTAAAAGAACCTCTTATTGCCAAAAGCTTAATTAGTGAAATGAAACAAGCAATAATGAATTTATCTACATTGCCGACTCGCCACGAGATTGTTTCTGATGAACGTTTGGCTATGCAAGGAATTAGAAAGCTGTTTATTAAGAACTATATTGTGTTCTATACCATTTCAGATGAAGAGTTAGCAGTAAATATTATAAGAGTGCTTTCACATAGACGAAATTGGCTTCATTTGCTCTAGTTTTGGTTTTGTAAGGTTCATCATTGAACCTTAGAATCCATTGTATCACCTGATCAGTATAGATAAAGCCGAACTTGTTCCCGCAATTCCTAACAAGAAGTTAGTGGGGAACAGGTTCGGCTTTAAACAATGCCATCCTTCAAGTAGTCAACTAAATGAATCTTTTTTAGCATGAACTACCTAGTTATTTAACCGACATAGTCAACCTTTGCAGTATCATTTCCTTTTACAACGATAGACTGACCATAGATCAACAATGCTGTATCGTCATTGCTTTCATTTGTTATCGTAATTTCTTCGGAAGTGGTGCGGATGTTAAGTGTTGCACCTTTAAATACAATTTTAAAGGAGAAAGATTTCCACTGATCTGGAATCAAAGGATTCAAAACTAGTTTCCCGTCTTTCACTTTCTTCCCGCCAAATCCTTCTACGACGGACATCCATGTTCCTGCCATACTTGTCGTGTGACAACCGTCTTCTGTATCATTGTTGTAATTATCTAGATCTAAGCGAGATGTTCGCAAGTACATTTCATATGCTTTTTCCTTATATCCAAGCTCACATGCTAAAATAGCATGAACACATGGAGACAGAGAAGACTCATGCACTGTTAACGGCTCATAGAAATCAAAGTTTTTCTTCTTCGTTTCTAGGTCATATTGATCTTCTAGGAAATATAAACCTTGCAACACATCTGCTTGTTTAATATAGCAAGAACGTAAAATTCGATCCCAAGACCAGTTCTGATTTAACGGTAGATGTTTTGCTTCTAATTGTTTTACTGGTAATAAATCTTTGTCCATGAACCCATCCTGTTGCAGGAATATTCCCGTTTCCTCATCTACAGGATAGTACATATGGTCGATCATGTGCTGCCATTTGTCCATTTCATCTGCTGATAACCCTAGTTGTTCCACTAATGTATTGTAGTTCGCTGCATCGTTACTTTGGATATATTTTACTACCTTTAACGTATATTCTAGTGTCCATGCAGCAATACGATTGGTGTACCAGTTGTTGTTTACATTGTTTTCGTACTCATTCGGACCTGTAACTCCAAGCATCATGTACACGTTTTTGTGCTTCACAAACTGTACGCGTTGTGCCCAAAATCTTGAGATAGCAGCCAATACTTCCAATCCATATTCTGATAAGTAAGCATGGTCATCCGTATAACGAACGTAATTGTAAATCGCATAAGCGATGGCTCCGTTGCGGTGAATCTCTTCAAACGTAATTTCCCACTCATTATGACACTCTTCACCGTTCATCGTCACCATAGGATAAAGTGCTGCACCGTCTGTAAATCCAAGCTTTGTCGCATTTTCTTTTGCTTTCTCCAAATGTTTATGACGATAAACAAGTAAATTACGTGCAATACTTGGGTCCGAAGTACTTAAATAAAACGGAAGGCAGTATGCTTCTGTATCCCAATACGTGCTACCTCCGTATTTTTCACCCGTGAATCCTTTTGGACCAATGTTGAGACGAGCATCTTCTCCTGTGTATGTTTGATTTAATTGGAAAATATTAAAACGGATTCCTTGCTGAGCTTCTACATCACCTTCAATGACGATATCACTGTCTTTCCATTTTTTCGCCCACGCTTGTGCTTGCTCAACTAGTAACGCGTCGAATCCTGTTTCCACCGCAGGATGTAATACGTCCTTAGCTACAGCTTGCAGTTGTTCTACTCCATGATCACGGCAAGTCACATTCGCCACGTATTTGTATAAAGTAATTTTTTGACCAGCCTTTGCCTTTACTGTGAACGTCTGTGAGACAAATTTCTCCTTATTCACAAGTTGCGGCGAGTAAGCTGCTTTCACTCCATCAACATGGACTTCGATTTGCATCGTAGAGCATACGTGAAAATCTAATTTTTTCGTTTTTACCGTTAAGGAAGCGCAATCATTTTCGTTCGTTTTTAAAACTTCATCCCAGAACTTTTCATCATAATTGCTATCTTTATTTTTAACGTCACCATCTAAATATGGTGTCAAAGTAATTTCGCCTTCAAAATTAAGGGGAGTAACGGCATAGCGAATAGCTCCTAGCTCTTTTCTTTCCAAACTAACGAATCGCAGCGCTTCTACCTTAACCTGTTTGCCGTCATTCATTACTGCGATAAAACTACGCTTCAAGTAACCTTCTTTCATGTTTAATTCTCTAATAAAGTCTTTTACTTCACAATGGTTTAAGTCCAATACTTCTTGGTTAATGTGAACATTAATCCCAATCCAATTGGTAGCGTTTAATACTTTGGCAAAATACTCTGGATATCCGTTTTTCCACCATCCTACGCGTGTTTTATCTGGATAGTATACACCGGCAACATAATTGCCCTGTAGGGTTTCTCCGCTATATTGTTCTTCAAAATTTGCTCTCTGTCCCATATGGCCATTGCCAATGCTGAATAGACTTTCAGATATTTCATGGTACTTAGCATTAAACCCCTCTTCAATTATTTTCCACTCATCACTTTTTAAATATTTGTGCATGAGGTATGCTCCTCTCAACATGTTTTTATGGAATCGTTTGCATAAACAATCAAAAAAACGATATTTTGCATGAATTTTCTTGAATATACAAGCACATAAACGATATTTTGGATGAAATCGTTTGCACAAACGATCAAATTTTTTTTCTTACACTTCCAATGGTAAACGGTCCAATGACATCTCTAGAAAAGATGAAATACTGTAATTTGCTTTTTCTAACGAATTGGATTCACCGACTCCTATAGTATACATCTTAGCTCGGATAGCTGCCTCAATACCTGCTTCGGCATCCTCAAAAACGACACAGTGGCTAGGATCTACATTTAACGCTTTTGCAGCTTGCAAAAAAACTTCAGGATCAGGTTTGGCGTTGGACACTTTATTCCCGTCGATAATGACTTCAAAATCATCCAGCATATTCATATTTTCCAAAATAACCATTGCATTTTTACTCGCTGAACCTAAGGCTGTTTTTATACCAGCTTGACGAATGGATTCAATGAAAGTTTTCACACCAGGAAGTATTTCAGTTTCATCCATCTGATGAATATATTCCAGGTAACACTCATTTTTCTCTTGAGCTAGCTGGTTTTTTGTTTCATCGTCGAGTTGTAACCCTCCGATTTCTAACAATATATCCAACGAGCGCATACGACTGACACCTTTTAATTGTTCATTTTGCTCTTCTGTAAAAGTAAAGCCAAGCTTATTTGCTAATTTGTTCCACGCCAAATAGTGGTACTTCGCAGTATCAACAATCACTCCATCTAAATCAAAAATACATGCTTGTATTGCAGTCAAGTAAAGAACCCCTTTCTCTCGATTATTATCGCATCATTGTAATTGTAGATGATTAAACGTTTTAGTTTAATCAGCATGTTCACTTATCTCGTCTTTGACTTCACCAATAATGGTGTATAAAGTCATCATTCAAACTTGTAAAACTAAAATCGGCGTATAACCCTTGACAATAATAGAACGAATTACCGATTTAATATTAAAGTTGGCTTTTAATTAGTTTTAACATTTTGTTGAACTGTTGATATACAAACCACCTAGTGTTCGTTGACCAATGTGACATCGGTTCTGCCAAGACAAGATGATGTGCCTTGAGAAGACACTTGTATGAAGACGAATAAGAAATCATAAGAATACTTTTCATTTCTTTTGTAAATGTAGAAGTGACTTTGACTGTTTTGAAAACCACTTCAATGTTTCAACGAATACGGTAAGTACGAATTTGTTCAGAAATTCAGCAATCCGTGCTGAATATCTCTAGCTTGTCTCTTTTTTACATTATTGGTGGTTAAGTATACCAAGTATTCATTAACACAGCTTCATTATACCAAGTGAGGTGTCTTTTGTATACATAGATCATTTGTCAAAAAGCTTAATAAATCACCCATGATTCCACGATATTACTTACTTCTATAGAATAACTTAGGTGCAAATTTTTAGTTAAAAAATATTATCATGGAGTATGCCAAACAAGTGAAATGCTGGTACAGTAATTGAAAGTATTGTATTTTCGAAGCCACAAATCATCATTAGAATCTGTTATTCCATTTATTTGCTCTGGTACTGTCATACAAATGAAAATAATAAATGATAGAGATTGCGTATCACAAATAAATAACGCATATGATAATGCAGTGAAAATTTTAAAAATTATGCTATTATTGTTCACCTATATTGCATTTAAAGTAAATCTCTTCAATGTAGCGCTGTTTATGTCCTATGTATTTTTCTATGTTATCTGGAAATAGTTTAGCACCCTCCAATTTTATCATTCCGTACATTTCTCTCTCTTTTGAATGGGTTTGTAAAAAATCACGAAATGCAATATGTTTTTTTAATTCTTGAGAATTCTCTGGACAAACATATAGATGATGCTTCATTAGATGATCTTTGTTATTGTATTTAAAAGCTTCTCTACCTTTTATGCCCAAATCACCTTCATGTTGATAGCCAATTCCATTTAAACATTCAATCAAACTAGAAAAACAATCATAGTTTGGTATGATGACATCTATATCAATAATCGGCTTGGCGGCCAATCCTACGACGGATGTACTTCCTACATGCTCAATACCAGTAATAAGATCACCTATCACTGGGAGTAATTCTTGTTTAATTTTTTCAAATTCTGCTATCCAAGTTTCATCATAAGGTAATACAACAACGTTTCTTGTTCTCATATGTATTCCTTCCGAAAAATTTATTTTACACAAAATTATAGCAGTATGCACAACATTAAGGCAATAAGAAGGAAATTGAAAGAGGAAGTACAGCTAGTTTGGCAATTCAAATTTTCATACCTAATCAGTGGGTTATTGCTGCTTAGTATCCTATTTAGGATTTACGAGAAGGATGGATGATGGGCTTCAAAGTGTTACAGGATATAGGGTTTTGCCTAAGGACGAATGAAGATAGGGGAATATTTAATCTATATTTTCAACTTGTTTAAGCGGTCTGTTAAAACATAAAGGAATCATCAAGCAGGATGAAATGCTATTGTCTATGAAGGAGCGTATAAAGGAGAGTTTCTTAGTTATGCAAGATGTTAACTCCCAACTTTTTACCAAAAGTGTAGAAGAAGAATTGTTGCTGAGCGTAAAAAATGAATCGAATGCTTCCCTAGAAGAAATTGTAACGTTATTAGGTTTGGAAGAAGATAAAGAATCCCATCCTATGGCTTTATCTGGTGGACAAAAACAAAGGGTAGCCATCGCCTGTGCAGCTATTGCTGAAAAACAATTCATTGTTTACGATGAACCAACGAGCGGTTTGGATTATGAGAATATGATAAAGATGAGTAAATTGATCGCTAAAATGAAAGACAATACTTATGCTACCATTGTTATTACGCATGATCTTGAACTAATACTGAGTTCTTGTGATCGCGTCATTCACTTAGAAGATGGAACTGTAAAAGAAGATTATGAACTAAATGCAGAAGGCATAGAAAGAGTTAAATTCTTTTTTATCCATCTTTCATAGTCACATATAGTTAAGTGCAGTAAGTGATATATTTATATTTTATTACTGTAAAGCATGCACCTCTCACATGGAATTTACGTGGTTTACCACTTTACATTCAATTTGTATAAGTGCATGCTTCTATTTTCAAAGGATAATAGAGTAGATTATGGCATACTATTTATGGTTATTTCTTTTCATCGTTCTTGCCCTCATTCTTGCTTTTCGTTTTATCTTTCTTATAAGAGCAAAAGGTATTTTACTATTAATAAGCTTCCCTTTCTCGTCAACTACTTGAACCATGAAACTCTTTCTACTGTTGTTTTTAACGTTTGGGTAAACAAAGGTTGTTAATTTTATACAATTTTTTCTTGGTGTAGTAACCATCGTAATCTGATAATTTTTACTAGGTGTGTAGCTCAACGCACCTCTACGATTTAATGTTACATTCGCATTTGTTATCGTTACAGAACCAATGCAAACAGCATTATTTGGAATAGGGATAATTAAAACGCACAAGGTACAATTTCCACCACAAGGATTGTTATCAAATATACAACATGTATCCCCACATGGATCGCCACTATCAGGTGTTTGTCTAACTCTAAACGTTTGTGTACTTACCTTTACTTTGTTTCTGATCATAAAATCGCCTCCTCTTAAGATATATTCATAAAGGTATATTATGTCCTGTGCTGTTGGTGCCCCTCATATTAAAATTTTTGTCCCCATTCTCAATCATTCATCAACTCCACAACCAATCGTTTTTATCTCAAACAAAACGTTGTCATACTATTACGTTTTATGTTTTGATGCCCAAAAAGGCCATATCAAATCTCCATTACAAAATTTCTACATAAACTATCTATATAAGCTGAATGAACTTGTTCATACAACTTATTACCACGATGCATAAGATGAAAAAATCTCAACATCACACTTTTTACGCGTGGCTACTGAATCGTAAATTTGTATTAGATCATTTCTTCATCTTATATAGAGTGCTTGGAGGTGAAAATCAATTTGAACCATATTAGAAAACATACAAAGCGGGTTAGACGAGTGTCTGGGAGAAGTCCATTTCCAAACTGTAGAATTCAAACCCCTGGTATTCGTTTTTTAAACTCGGCGGTAGAGCCCTTTATCGATGCCAATCCTAAAACGGTGAATAATACAGGAAAGGAAAATTTGCTCAGTGTATGGCAGGCAGATCGTTTTTCTAATGGTGGGACAAGTGGGCTCGTAGCTGGAGCAAGTTTCAATGGAGGAAGAACGTGGAAAATTACAGGACTTCCTTTCAGTGAATGTGTTCGGGGAGGTGTGCCTTTCCCTCGTGCATCAGATCCTTGGGTTTCTTTTGGACCCAATCGGAAAGCATATATATCAGGAATTTCAGCAAATTTAGCTAACTTAAACACAGCTATTTCAGTGGTGACGACAAAAGATGGTGGAAGAACATTTAGCAGACCTACAGTGATTGTGCAAGATAAGGGAAAGCGAGCCGTAAATGATAAACCATCCGTGACAGCAGATCCTATTCAATCTAACGTAGCTTATGTAGTCTGGACACGTACGCAATTTATTTCTGGAGGTAATTATAGAAATGCTGCCCGGCTTGCCAAAACAACCGATGGAGGAAGGACGTTTCGATCTAGAAATATTTTTAATGCGGGAATAAACAACAATACGATAGGAAGTATCATTGTTCCTAATCCGAAAACAGGTGTACTATACCATTTCTTTGTTTTTGTAAAATTTAATGGCAACAAATCCACACACTTTAATCTCCTTCAAACCTCTAGAGATAGAGGAGAAACGTGGTCCAAAGCTCGAACCATTAGTAAAGTGACGCTGCCTCTTACTTTTGAGATAGATTCGGGTGGAAATGTAGACAGTTCGTTTACCTTTTTAGGTATTCCCTTTAGAACCGGCTCTGCACTTGCTGTTTCAGCAGCAATAAATAAGAAGAATGGAGACTTGTACGTCGTTTGGGAGGATGCTAGATTCTCCAATCGAAAAGTGCCTGAAGTAGCTATCTCGGTGTCAAGGGATGGAGGTAGAACATGGAGTAAACCGCGTAGAGTAAACCGACCACTCCTTACTCCAGCTTTCACCCCCACTGTAAGTGTCAACGATCAAGGTCAAGTAGGGGTGACCTATAGCCAGAGTTTAAAAAGAAAATCTATCAACACCTTGCCCACCCAATATAAAATCAAATTTTCCTTCGATGGTGGTAGAAGCTTCTCTAGTAAAGAAACCAATCTAGGTAAACGATTTGACTACTTGAATGCCCCATATTCAGAACCAGGTTACTTCACTGGTGATTATCAAGGTTTGACGACTCTCAAAAATACTTTCGTTCCTTTTTTCTCCAAAGCAAACCCTACAAACGTTCGAGCTAAAGCAAGTACGTTCGTAGCTAAAGTAAAACCAAAAAAATGAACAGTTTAAGATAAAGTGAAATAACACACAAAACTAAAAATTAAAATCGTGACTAAGTAGGTGAAGATAAGAAAAAAGTCCATCTAATAAAACGAAGACGAAAAGCCATCAAAATAAAAAAGGGGTCAATGTCTATGAAACCATTCACTCCTTTTTACTATTTATTTACTTTTGTTTTGAAATAACCTGAAGTTTGGAGTTGATTTAATAAGTCATTGAAAGCTGGAATATCTAGTTGTTGTTTTGCATCGGATAGAGCCACTGCAGGATGCGGATGCACTTCTACCATCACGCCATCTGATCCTGCGGCTAATGCAGCTTTTGCAGTAGGTAGCAGCAACTCTTTGACTCCGGTAGAGTGCGTGACGTCTACGATAACGGGAAGATGTGTTTGTTGTTTTAATATGGGGACAGCAGATATGTCTAACGTGTTCCGCGTAGCCTTTTCATACGTACGAATTCCACGTTCGCACAAGATGACATTATTATTTCCGCCTGACAAAATGTATTCAGCAGCATAGATAAACTCTTCAATGGTGGCAGATAATCCTCTTTTTAACAGAATGGGGTGATTAACTGACCCTGCAGCTTTTAACAGTTCAAAATTATGCATGTTTCGAGCACCGATTTGAATGACATCTACATATTCGGTAGCTAATTCTATATGTTGAGGCGCTACAATTTCGCTAACGACAGATAGATTGTATGCTGACCCTATACGCTTTAAAATCTCTAGTCCTTCGATTCCTAACCCTTGAAAATCATAAGGTGAAGTTCTAGGTTTGAAAGCTCCTCCTCGTAAAAATTGTAGCCCTATCTGTTGATGATTTTTAGCTATTTTTTCTACTTGCATATAACTTTCCACTGCGCACGGTCCAGCTATGATCACAGGCTCACCGTTTCCTATGGCAAAACCTTTTACGTTTACAACCGTATTGTTAGGTTGAGATTGACGACTGACGAGTAGCTGTTTGCTATGGCTATCTTTCTTCTCTTCTAGTGATGCGTTGAAAATTTGTTTGTACAAATGTTGTATAGTAGAAGTTTCATAAGGTCCATCATTGCTTTGTGAAAGTGTATCTAGCATTTCTTTTTCTAGAATGGGATCAAATGCGTGTAAATCAGCATGTTGTTCTGTCTTACTGATTTCTTGCAACACTGCGCCTCTTGCATTGATGAGTTTCATTATCTCTAAATCTATTTCTTTGAGTTTATTTATCAAAGACTCTGTATGTTTGTTTTTCATCACTTTTACAACTCCATTTTCTAGTTTTGAATAATCTTTTTGAAAATTGACTAAACCTTCTTTTTCTCCTTCTTCATATAAATCTCTTCGTTTTATTCTTTTAAAATTTTAGTTGTTGTAATTATCCCTTTATTTACATTATTTGAAAATGTTTTTACGGTATACTTTTAAGTTGATACGAAAGACGCATACTCACACAGAAAGTCTGCTGTTTTATTGCGTTTTAAAAACATAAAAAAGGAATGTTGCATTTTTTAAGCAATGAAAACATGGTAAGCATACAAAGTCATTTCATATTAAATTATTAATTTGAAACAAACATTCGTATATCTATGGTGTAATTAGGTTGTCTGCATATGTTGAGACTGAAACACAGCCATGTTCATATTCACTAAGTCTTGTAAGTATTGTTGTCCTTCTGGTGATGTGGATCTCATCGTTTGTTCACAGCAATCAATTTCATCTGGTATTTGAAAAATACGTTCAAATAATAAATCAATAACAATAGAAATGGTTGTTCCTTGTTCATCTATTTCTGCTTTGGTTATTTTAACCCAGTCTTTGAGTTGAATTTCTTCTTGTACAACATCTTTATGGTGACTCTCATTTGGAACGTCATCATTAAATTGCGGATTTACATTTTCAACAAGTCGATATAGTCGCTGCAAACGTTCATCATGAGCAGCGCCACTTTCATAAGAAAAGGAGTAGCCAACACGACCCATACCATAACTAAAGTCAGGATTTCCTTGCAATTGTTCGGTGCTAGTTTGCTGTAAATCGTATTGTTCTGGATTCCGACTTAAAAAAGTATCGGGTTCCATCACAAGCATCTGTACAACATCAATGCCAATTTTATTTTCATTTGCTTGTAAAAACTGTTCTGAAGCCAGTGCTTCTTCATCGGTTTCTGACGGTAATCCTCCCATGACAGATAGCCTAATTTCAATCCCTGCTTCATGTAAATTATCTATAATTTGTTGGTAGTTATCACTGTTAACCCCTTTATTCATCATATTTAACAAGCGTTGCGAGTTCGTTTCGTATCCAACGGACATCTGTACAACACCGTATTGGCTTAATGTTTTACAAAATGTAGCGTCTAGTAATATATCTTCTAGGCGATTTCTTGTACTGAATGTAGCGCGATAGCCTTTATCATAAACAATTTTAAGCGCTTTACAAATGAGTTTTAAATTTGTATTTTCATCTACAAAGTTAATTCGATGTGTCGGATAGAGGTCCAAAATATGTATGCATTCTTTGGCGATTTGAGATGCGGTTTTTTGTTGATAATGATGCTCAAATTTAGAGCGGTTACCATAAGAACAGAAAGCACATTTTCCCCAATAACAGCCGACACAAGTGATCAAAGCAAATTGTATATTATCTGATAAATATTTTTTGAGAGGTAAGTTGGTAAAGTTGGGGGGTGGTACATCGGTAATGTTCATTTTCTTTTGATAAATGGTGGACTCTTCGGGATCGTCATGTATCCAAATGATGTTTGGTACTTCTTCTTTTTTTCTCTCACCTTTTACATAATGATGTAACATAGATAAGGTTTCTTCTCCGCTACTTGTACCAATGGCATCTACCCATCTTGAAAGATCGGGAAGTTTTCGTAAAGTAGAATGTCGGAGCATTAATTGTTGACCTCCCAAAATAACAAACGTTTCTGGAGATTTTATTTTAATCCATTTTGCCATCATAAGCGAAGGGAACAATTGACTATAGTATGGAATGGAGATAGCAACGATGTTTGGTTTTGCTTCATCTAGCATGCTTTCTACCATGAGATGTAACACTTGCATAGGGACATCATCTGTAACATCATCTATATGTAATGTATTTACTTCTTCTAACATTTCTTCTACATGATATCGATGTTTCGTTAAAAGAGAACCTTCTAAAATAAGCTCAATGCCTCTTCTGACGAATACAGTTTCTGAACGATGAGTTTGTTTTTCATCATATGTTGTATTAAAAATGGGCTCATATAATGCATGATATTGTTCTATTAAATAGAGAACTAGTGATTTTCGGTACTGATCTGCAATGTCTAAAGAGGTTTTGTTATTTATTTTTTCTAAATGACTCCGAAAAATTTTCGGATGAAAGAGTTTATGGCATAATTCAATGTTCATATCTTTTTGGTCTGCATGAATGTTTTTATCCATTAAATAAGACGTTAACATCGGCAAACTTAAATAAGGGAAAAATCTAGCTTCTGATATGGGTGGAAATAAAGTGAGTACGTCTACTTTTGTCAAGTCTGTCCCCTCCAATATGACATCTGATATATTGTTATTTTACAACGATAGTGCAAAAAATGATATTTTATGTAATAAAATTAATAAATGTAAAATTAATTTTGTATAAAAATACAAGAATAAAAATGTAAAAGGTCGGGTTAAATCATTAAAAGAGAATATAGAAAAAGTGTTTACGCTAGGAAGCGCAAACACTTTTTCTATTCGTTTCTTAGTACTTGTACTTGTAAGATGCGTTATCCAACTTTACACTTTTTGTTGAAATTTCTAAGTTTTTAGTTTTCATATTCATCCTCCTATGCTATTATTAAAAATAAAAATTAATTATTTTAATTAATAGTTTATACTTAGTTAAATATGTTTGTCAACATAGTTTTCAGAATTATTTAACTTATGATTATATTATCACAATAATAAATATTTAGGAGAGAGTCTCGTGTATAAATATGTCGAGCTAAGTAATTTTGTAAACAATAAGGGGATTACAACTGCTTCTTCTGCAAAAAAAAGTTCGTTCGCTTTCGGGGGCTGGTATTCATTACCTAGAGAGCATTTTTCTAAAGAGATGACACTTAAAGAAGACATTCCATTTCAATTTCATTTAGAAGAAAATGCAGATAATATGGAACTTGAGGGTCAGTCTATTTTGGTTGAAACTAGTCATTACGATACTTTATATATTCTAGGAGCTAGTAATAACGGAAACTTTTACGAATCACTTTCTTTTTTTCAAGACGACAAATTATGTTACACTGTCCCTATTTATTTTCCTGATCTTACTTCAAATATTCCAATTCATCACGAAAAAATAGCAATGACCATTCCATTTATGCACAATCAATTCGGCGATGTACATCATAGTAAAGCATACTTATGGTTAAATACCGTGTCGTTAGAAGATTGTAATCGATGGAATACGATCAAATTCCCAGACAATCCTTCTATTCATATTTTTGCTATGACACTGAAAGGAGGCTCCAGCATTTGAATCCATCTAAAATTAACTATGACCCAAATCTCAATTGTTATTTTCTCACTGTCCGGGGTATATTACTACGTCAATTAGATGATAGAGATGTTTCCTTGCTTTGGAATCAATCCGGTCTTATTTATGAAAAAATGCAAGATAATATCTTATTTACACCGTATTTCACTAGTTTATCTGACTCATTATCCCTTTATTTGAATGTAGAAAAAAAGAAACAAACCGAGGAGGATTTCTCCGTTTTTCTACAAAAAATAAAGGAGCGTATTTTAAGTGGAAGTACGGTGTTAGTGTATAGTGACGTATTTGATCTACCACATACGTTGTATTATCAAAAGAAACATAATAATCATGCCATTGAAATTTATCATGTTGGCAATGACGAAGTTGAAATTGTAGATCATTATTATAAGTTTGAAGGCAACATGTCTATTTCGCAATTGAAATTCGCATTGGAAAAGACGAATGAAAAAAATAATGTTTCTGCATTTGAGTTCGCTTATTTGGATACAACGAAAGCTGTTAGTCCGGATATGCTTCCATATTTATGGGATACGCTTCATTTTCATCGTAAAATCATGAATGGTAAAGATCCATATGATGATGAACAGCATCAGAAATGGTATGGCATGGAGGCAGTAGAAGCATTTACACGCTACATACATCATGAGGTTTTTGAAGATGGATCGAATGTAGATATCTCCTATCATGGTTTGAAAGAATATGGGGGTTCCAAAAACAACATGGCAAAAATATGTTTAGATTACGGACATCTGTTAGAAGGATTAGAGGAACTAGGAAGAGATTATCAACATATTGCAAACAAAGTACTTACCATCGCTAATATGATTCTGAAATGTTTTATTTCTAAAAATTTTGATCATTATGAAACAAGAATAATGAACAAATTACAGGAATGGAAAGAGGATGAGGAGAAAGCGACAGAGAGGTTGAATGCGCTATTTGAGCTCCATCATTATACGTTAAACACTTGAAACGGAGGTGAGCGTATGTTTAAAGTGAACGAAACATCATACACAGCATTAGAAGTGGAACAGTGGCACAAATCTTTGCTCAGTAAGCTACATTCGTTCGATGCAGTGACATCTCTTGCCATGTGTATGGACAAACCTAGTCTTCAATTAGCGTATATTTTATTTTGCAAACAGTTTCAAATTTCACTGCTTTTGCTTGAGTCGGGAACACCTTTAGAAACTGCAAAGCAAAAAGCATCACAGGCTGGTTGTGACGTTTTAGTATATAGCGATGATGAGCAATGGTTAAACATAGAAGAAACAGACAGTGCAGTTCAAATTAATTCGCCTTCCATAGCATCGCTGATGGTATATAGTTCTGGAACGACAGGTCAACCGAAACTGATACGTCGAAGTTATCAAGAAGTAGATGAGGAAATAGATGCCTATAATAGTCATCTAAGAACATCTGCTGAGGAAGTACCCATTATGCTCGTTCCAGTGACACATGCCTTTGGGTTGATTGGTGTTTTAGCTGCGCTGGCAAGGGGTGTTAAACCCGTCATTGTATCTTCAAAAAATCCAAAATATATGCTTAAAATAATAGGAAGTTACGAACAGCATATCGTATATGGCGTACCTCATTTATTTCAAATATTCATTCAAATGGGAGGGGATAATCACTGCTTCCATAAAATCATTACAGCCGGCTCTCTTTTGCCTTCTTCATTGTTTCAATTCTTGCAGGCAAAAACAAAAAAAGCCATCATGCAGCAATATGGAAATTCGGAGCTAGGGTGCATTACGTTGGGTAATCGTATTACCGCTCCACAAGATGTTGGAACCCCGCTTACCCATCTAACTGTAGAAATTGTAACAGCATCAAACAATGAAATTATAGTACGTCATCACGATGATGTCATTCATACTAATGATTCTGGATATTGGGATGAAAATGGACATTTACAATTGAATGGTAGAATCGATGACATCATACTCGTAGGCGGAAAGAATGTCATTCCTTATGAGGTAGAACAAGTGATACTACGACTTGACGATGTAAAAGAAGTGGTTGTCTACAAAACAAATCATCCCGTATTAGGAGATAAAGTAAAGGCAAAGGTTGTCATCCATAAAGGGAATAGGGAACAGAAGAAGAAACAAATACAGAATTGGTGTTTAGATCTTCTTCCTAGATATAAAGTGCCAGCTGAAATTCACATCGTAGAACACATACCAAGAAACAAGATGGGTAAAATCAGTAGAAAACATTTACAAGAATTGGAGATGACGAAGTCATGAAAAATACAGAAATTATTGCAAAATTAAAAGAGATTATTGAAGAGGATTTGGAGCATGAATTACCGGAGCAATTAAATGAATCTCACCAAGTGTATGAGGATCTAGGCATAGATTCTATTATGGTATTGCAATTATTAGTATACGTGGAAGAAGCGTTTAACGTTGCTGTTCCTGAGGAAGATGTCGATCCAGAAACATTCCAAACGATTGGGAACTTAGTAGCCTTTATAAAGCAATTGCAAGCAGAAACAGCATAAGGTGGAGGGATGTTCTTTGGAAAAAACATTGAAGTTAGGCATCATTGGTTTTGGTAGAATTGTCGAACTCATTCACATTCCTATTTTACAAAAATTAAAGTCGCAGATGGAGATTGTCGGTGTTTACGATGTGACGGAAAGTCGTTTGAAATTAGCTGAAAAGCGAGGATATGCCATCTTTTCTGATTTACATGCATTTTTTCAGCTGGAGATGGATGCCGTCGTCATTGCTACCCCACCAAACTCTCATTTCGATATAGCGATGCAAGCAATAGAAAGAAAGAAGCATGTATTAATAGAAAAGCCAGTTACATGCACGTATCAAGAAGCATTCACATTGCAAACTGTTGCAGATAAGCATGGAGTCGGTGTTACCGTTTTTCATAATCATCGTTTTGATCCAGATTTTTTATTCGTACAGGAAACGATAGCAAAAGGGACACTCGGATCATTAACTTTTCTGCAAAGAAATCATCATAGTAACCAAACGGGAAGTAACTTTGGCGTAAAGTCATTTGATCCATCTTGGCGAGTACAGAAAGCATATGGAGGGGGAGCGCTATTAGATTGGGGAGTCCATTTAGTAGATCAACTCTTGCATTTGCAATTAGGTGAAATCGCTTATATAGATGGGAAAGCTATTTCATTACCTTTAGCAGAAGGGGAAGTAGATGATTTTGTGTATGTATATTTACATATGAAAAATCACATGATGGCATCTCTAAATATAAACTTTAGAACACAATTGCCACAACCAGCATGGATGGTAGGTGGTACGGAAGGCACGATGCAAATAGATGGACAAACCGCTACCATCAAAACGATAGACGGTGAAATAGAAACGTTTAGTATAGCGAAACCTTCTCGCCTTTCTGCCAAACACATATACGAATCATTTCTTAATTTTATGATAAAGGGAACTCCGCTGCATGTCCCATTGTCAGATGCCGTGGAAGGGATGCGTATTCTCGAGCATATTCAAATTCAAAATGAACAGGCAAATGTATCAATATAAAGGAGGAGAATTATGGGGGTTTTATTTTCTTCGGCACAGTCTGAATTTGAAATCATTAAAGATAAATGGATGCAG
Organism: Longirhabdus pacifica; assembly: GCF_004115085.1. Classification (GTDB taxonomy): domain Bacteria; phylum Bacillota; class Bacilli; order Paenibacillales; family DSM-105158; genus Longirhabdus; species Longirhabdus pacifica. The sequence continues at coordinate 19,298 of NZ_QXJP01000009.1, forward strand.
GAAGTAGAGAAGATAGGAATGAAAGGTCAATTCGTTGGAGGTAGACCTGTTGATCAATTTGAAAAAAACTTCGCAGCTTATGTAGGAACAAAACACGCTGTTGGTGTAGGGAATGGTACTGACGCGTTGTTTCTATCGTTAAAATCGTTAGGTGTTGGACCTGGGGATGAAGTCATTACGGTAGCGAATACGTTTATTGCAACGGTGGAAGCTATTCATCATACTGGGGCTACACCCGTGCTAGTAGATTGCACTGCAGATACATATTTGATGGATGTAGAGCAAGTCAAACAAAAAGTCACTGCAAAGACGAAGGCGATTATACCCGTTCATCTCTATGGTCAATGTATGGATATTCGGGAGCTAACACAATGGGCACGTGATAGAGGCATCTATATTATTGAGGATACTGCACAAGCGATAGGGGCAGATGTAGAAGGGATGAAAGCAGGTAGTATGGGAGATCTCGCTTGTTTTAGCTTTTATCCTGGTAAAAATTTGGGCGCGTTAGGTGATGGCGGATGTATTGTGACGAATAATACGGAATTAGCAACCCAGCTCAAAAAATTAAGAAATCATGGAGGACAGCATCTATATGATCATCAATGTCCGGGCTTTAACAGTCGCTTAGATGTGATACATGCTATCGCTTTAAATGAAAAGTTGCATTATATGAATGAATGGACAAAGCATCGACAACGATGTGCGGAACTTTATATTGAACAATTGAAAGGGTCTTCCGCAGTGAGCCTGCCGTTTTATGAGCAGATCGAGAGACATGTTTTTCATGTTTTTGTCATTCGTGTACAAATGGAAAATAGAGACGCACTTAAAAAGCATTTGCTTAAAAAAGGTATTATTACCACGACTCATTACCCAAAACCTATTCATCTTACTGGGGCATTCTCGTATCTTCCATATGAAGAAGGGACTTTTCCGATAGCGGAGCAATGTTCACAAGAGATGCTTTCTTTACCGATGCATATCGCACTTAGTGAAGCAGATATAACAGCAGTATGTGAAGCCATCAAAGAACAGCTACATGAGGAATGAAATTTCGATAAAGGGGTGATTACGATAAATAAAAAAAACATCAGTAAAGATGAAGTCGTTTCTTTTATTACAAATCAAATTGTTGAATTGTTAGAAAAGCCAGAGTTAAAAAACACTTTAACGTTGGAAAGTGATTTGTTTGCTGCCGGATTAGACTCGGTGATGATTGTGAACTTAGTTATTCAATTGGAACAAGGCATGAATATCTTTTTTGAAGATGAAGAATTACTTGCTGACCATTTTGCAACGATAGAGATGATTACGGGTACCATGATGAAAAAATTGGAGTTGGAAGTGCAATGATACATATTCACTGTTTTTTAGATTGCTTAGCCGCTATTATTAAACCGAAAGTGAATCCAAATCCATTATATTTCGGCTCTTGGGATACGCCATTTGCAGTGACAGAGCAAAACAAGTTGACATATTATTCTACGCATCTCTCATCGGAAAAAGATAGAAAAAAATTTGAAACGATATATCAAGGTAGAGTAATAGAAGTATACGATCACGAAATGACAAAAGAGGAAAACTATGAGCATATTATACGTGATCTAGCCCTATTACCGTCTGATTGGCATATGGTAGTGCAAATCGATTTATTCTACATTCCGTATGAGTCTAAAACCTATCAAAAAAAGCATCAACCACACTTTGTTATAATTAGGGATGACAAAAATGGAGTACATGTTCATGATCCATCATTAGGTTTTGAAGGGTCATTAGAAGAACAAATAATACACGATGCTATCGCTCAAAATGCTTTCGGCGCTGCTTACATTATGGATACGTCAGATATAGTGAATCCAACCAAAGATAACATACTTTCATGGATCATGCCTACGTTGCAAGCTGACCAGCATTCATTAACACATAAAGTACTGGAAATGATAGAGCAGATACAACATGGTAGAGATGGCATGGAGTTGAAATCTTTACCTATATATTTTGGTGATCTCGGTATTCTTGCTAAATGGAAAAAAAGTTACATTCCTGCTTTTCAATATTTTCAGACCGATAATTCCGAACATTACATCACGAAAGTGAACGAATTAACAAGCAAATGGAATGGCTTTGCTTTTCAAGCCATAAGAGCCTCTGTTACCAATAATACAAGTAGCTTGGAGCACTTAAAACAATTAGTGCACGACATAGAGCAGAGAGAACACAACATCAAATCAGATTTGATTTCTTGTATTGAACAGTGGAAGGTGACATATGAGTAAATTAAACGTTGCTTATATTTCTGGCAGTGCAGCAAAAGTAAACGAAAAAGTCATCGATGATCAATGGACACAGTATCTAGGGGAACATGTAAATCTTATTGGGATACCTCCTTTTCGCTTTTTCAAACTATTCGGAGGATCGCTTAAAAAGTGGGTAGATCATTTTCCAAGTGGATTAGAACAATCAGCACATGAGTTAGAACAACTCTGCGAGAGGTTTAAGCTTGATGCCATATATATTAATGTTCCGTTGCTGACTCCTTATTTGATGCTTTGCCGAAATGTAAAAAAATTAAATGTTACGTTTATATCGATTGCTCATTCTGTTGCTTCTCCATACTGGTTAAAACATTGGCTCGCTGTTGCCCCGTGGGTGACGAATAAAGATATTATTTTATCTAGCACCCATTCTTGCAAAGATGCATTACTGAATATTTCACGGAAATATGAAACGGTGCGTTATCTGCCACTTTGCATACGTCACGATGCGTTAAATGATAAAAAAGCGGCAAAAAATGAAAATATGATTTTTTCTATTGGAAGAATTCAGGTAGTGAAAAATATCCACGTCTTATTAGAAAGTTTTGATCTCATAAGAAAAGCCGTACCGAATGCAACATTAGTGATAGCGGGAGAGTATACGGGCAACAATGAACAAGAAATAGCTCATTATCAACAGAGAATACAAGATGCCATATTGCATTATGGTCTCGAGCAGGCGGTTCATTTTACAGGGCCGATAACAGGGGAAGAAAAAAAATATTGGTTTAACAAAGCAAAAATATTAGTCAACCTATCTACTGATCCGGGAGAAACGTTTGGGTTTAATTTATTAGAAGCGAAAACCATTGGCCTACCTGTTGTCTGTAGTAATTGGAACGGTTTCAAAGAACTAGTGTTACACGGTAAAGACGGATTACGGGTACCTTGTTCATGGGAAGGGAGCATGCCAACGGTAAATAAGGAGCATGTTGCGAATGCTTGTTTAAAGCTCATGGAAGATGACGAACTGTATAAGACTATAAGTCAAACGGCAATGGAGAGGGCAAAGGATTATGATGATCAAAATGTGATGCCACAACTCGTATCAATGATAGAGAACGCGCAGCAAACCGGTATAGAAGCTCATGCTGACGAGGATGTGGTGAATGTAGCTAGAACCAGTATTGCACAAGGGGAAGACATCTATGAGATGCAGAAGGTGAAGCATATGATGATGGTGCATGACATACCTTTGCAACGGTTATTAGAAGATGAGCAAGTGCATGATGAATCGTGGATGAAAATGGTGAAGCCCATCATAAGTCATTTTGCAGGGGGAGAGCATGTTGGATAGCATCAAACTGTATTTAAAAATCATTCCATATATTCATGCTAGAGTAAAACTTACTACGGTTGCTTATGTTTCCTTAATGATTCAACTCGTTTTAAGAATGCTGCAACCATTAATATACGCTAAAGTGATTGACGATGTTTTAATACAACGTCAAACAGACATGCTATTACCTTTAATAACGTGGTCTTTCGGATTAGCACTGTTATCTTTTATATTTTCTTTAGTACATGCTATTATATTTCGTTATTTAGGGATTAAGCAAACACTCGATATAAGAGATGTTCTCATGAAAAAAATTAGAAAAATAGATATTAATGAAATTGAAAAAGAAGGCGCAGGTAAGTTTTCTGCATTGCTGGGCATGGATACGGCAACATTAGGTAATTTTATGAATCATGTGATGGTGCAGATGGTATCCCTATCTCTTCAATTTATCATTGCTTTAGTGATTTTATTTCAACTAGATTGGCAACTAGGGATAGTCGCATGTATTTGTATTCCCATTTTATTCTTTATCCCAAGACTGTATAAAAAACCGTTGAAAAAACATATTGACCATGTACGTACGCATAATGAGGAAATTGGAACGCGATTAATTGAAAACATAGATGGATCAAAAGAGATTAAAGCGTATGGCTTAGAAGAATGGGAAGAACAGCGAAATGATAACATGTATAAAGGACTAGTTAAGTCAAGTACAAAAGAGGCGATGTTTCGGGCTCTGACGCAACAGCAAAGCTCGCTGTTTATTAGTTTGTTCATTGTCATTGTGTATTGGATCGGAAGTCAGCAAGTCATGGCGGAAGTCTTGACAGTCGGTGCCATGGTAGCTGCCATCACATATTTACAACAATCTTTTCAACCTATTTTAGGTATGAATCAATTTTTTGGACAATTGCAACAATCAGAAGTAGCCTTGAAAAGGATCATGGACTTTATTCATAAACCAAATGACATCCTCAGCTTAGCAGAGCGAATGGACGCTGATTATGTAGTAGAACAAGATCATGCACCTGCAATTCAACTGCAAGATCTATGTGTCACATATGAAAAAACACATATTTTACATTCACTGCATGTGCGTATTCCTAAAGGGGACACGGTAGCGTTTGTAGGTAGAAGTGGATCCGGTAAATCCACCTTGTTTCGTACCATCCTCGGATTTATGACGAAGGAAGGGGAGCTAAGGATTCATGGAAACGAAATAGAGCAGTTAACAAGGCAATACTTGAATGAAAAAATAAGTGTTGTGTTTCAAGAAACATTTTTATTCAAGGGGACGCTACTAGAAAACATTAACATTGGGAGATTAAAAGCGACAGAAGAAGAAGTATTAGAAGCGGCCCAAAAAGCGAACTTGACTTCATTAATAGAGCAGCTTCCCGATGGACTGCATACGGTTATCGACAATAATGGCTTTCAATTGTCTGGTGGACAACGTCAACGTGTTGCGATTGCCCGTGCTTTTCTCAAAATGCCAGAAATACTTATTTTAGACGAACCAACTTCATCTTTAGATAGATTGACAGAAAATGAAGTGATGGAAGCATTAAAACAACTAATGCACGGTAAAACAACCCTTATATCTACGCACCGATTAGATACGATTATGGATGCAGATAACATCGTGGTGATGGATAAAGGGAGAATCATAACGGAAGGAAAACATGAGCATGTATTAGCGACATCTCCGTTATATGCTTCCATGGTGAATGAATTTCAGCATAAACAGCACAAGCACTCTATGGGAAATTAGGTGATGCAGTTGAAATTAACACAATTTTTTGAACAATATGCAACAGAAAAAGCGGGAGTATTCACGCATAATTCTGATCATAAACCGCCATCATTTCAATCTTACTATAGTATCTTACACCAGGCTAAAAAACAAAGCGAGCGTTGGAAGGCGTATCATGTAAAACCTAAATTTATTGCGGTTATTTGGATGGATCAAAGCGTTGAAATGATACAAACGATATTGTCCGTCATCTATGCATCTGGCATTCCTGTTCCGCTTCACGCCAATATGAAGGAGAGTGAAGTAGCTGCTGTTATTTCACAAACAGAAGCAGATATCGTTATGCTGTCTACCAACAAAATATCGTTAGTACAACCATCTTTTTCATCTTGTATGTATGTGGACGCAACAATGAATAAAGTTATTCATGATCAACGCCGTGTAAGAACGTATCATCCTCCACCGGAAACGAGTATGATCTTTATGTCTTCAGGATCAACAGGCAAAGCCAAAGGAATTATGTTAAGTGATCATAATATGATAGCGAATGCGATTGCGATTCAACAATACGTACGGTTGGATGATAAGGATCAAATTTTACTTTTTAAGTCGCTTGCTTATTGTTCCTCATGGAGCGGAGAATGGTTGGTAGCTCTTCTAAGTGGTGCAAATACCCTGCTACGAAAACCATTTGTACACGCATTGGAAATGGTTCAATTTATTAAGCATCATCATCCAACATTTTTATGCACCATTCCTTCATTGCTCATAGCGATGAACAAAATTAATTGGAAACCAGAAGATCTTCAATCGTTACGAAAAATGGTGATTGCAGGAGGTAAAATGCCAGCCACTATGTTAGAAGAATATGTAGAGAAGCTACCTCATATCCAGTTTTATCCTTCCTACGGATTAACGGAAGCAGCTCCAAGAGTGAGTTATTTACCGCCTGACATGGTAAAAGACAACCCTTCATCTGTGGGATTTCCCGTTGCTGGTGTGCAAGTGAAGATTATGGCAGAAGGGAAAGAATTACATAGCAATACAGAAGGGGAAATTGTCGTTGCTGGTTCCAACGTGATGCAAGGGTATTATCATGATCCGCAGCTTACGGATTCAACATTGCAGAATGGGTGGTTACATACATCGGACATAGGGTACAAAGATGAGCGTGGTCTGCTGTATGTTACAGGTAGAAAAGATCATCGTCTTAACGTTAGTGGACATGCCATTTATCCAGAAACGATTGAAAACATTTTACTAAACCAAAGCTTAGTTAAAGAAGTCGCTATCGTGGGAGAACAGCATGAAGTATGGGGACAGCAAATTATAGCACTCATTGTCCCGGAGGAAACTAGAGTCACCCAAGAAGATCTGTTTTCCTTGTTTCGAACTTGCTTGCAGCCCATTTTAAGACCGAAAAAAATAAGGTTGCTCTCATCATTACCAAAAACGAGTCTCGGAAAAATAGATAGAAAAAAGTTACTACAAATAGTAGAGGGGGATGAAGATGGAAAATAACCAACAAAACGAGTTTATTGTAGAGCAAACGAAAAGTCTCTTATCACAAATAGCCAATATACCAAGTGAACAAATTCAATTACAACATACACTAGCGGATGATTTAGGTATAGACTCCATTCAACTCCTTGAAATGTTTGAGCAAATGGAAAAAGTGTTTGAGATTCAACTGGGAGTAGACGATTTTAATCCTTCATTTTTTCACTCTGTACAATCTTTCATATCTTTTGTACAGATGAGGAAGAAGTAAAGAACATGATAAATAAATTAAATCAGTTTGCAAGTGAATTAAAAGAAACGTATCCATTTTATCAAACATTTTGCAAAGAAAAGCAACTACATAGTAAACCCATTGACTTCTTTCAGCTTCCTGTGATAGATAAGCAGTGGATGAAACAACACTATGATCAATTTTTACATCCAACGATGGAGGCAAGCTACGTATCTTATACTTCTGGAAGTACAGGTACGCCATTTAAATGTATTAAATCTGCCGAAGAGCATATGAAATTATCCTTAGCTATTTTTAAACAAAGAAGAAAATGGGGGCTTCCGATAAAGCACAACAAACTCGTTTTAAGTAATCGATTATTATCCGGTGAGAACTCCTTATTGCATTATGCTAATAAAATGGCGAAGGACAAGCCTCATATGATTCAAGGTAGAGCATCGAGCCTTGTCGCTTTTGCAAGCTATATTCAAAAGCATCAATTGAGCATTCCTCCACAGCTTACGTTTGTGCAAAATAGGGGAGAAGCATATACGATGCAGCAAAAAAAGTTTTTGGAACACGTATTTAACGTTCCGTTTATGGACTATTACGGACTGGAAGAGCTTTGGGGAATTGCATTTACTAATGATCACGAAGAATTGGAAGTGGATATGGATAGTGTGTTTGTGGAGGTAGTTCATCCGGACACCTTACAGTCGCTTCCTCCTGGAGAATACGGTGAAGTCCTCGTCACTTCTTTTATCATGAAAAGCTTACCTTTCGTTCGCTATCGAACAGGAGATATAGGTAAATTAGTACTGAAAAATAATAAGGTAATACTACAATTGCTTCCGGTGAGAACGTCACAGATTACCTTACCAGAAAAACAGTTTCATGCTTCTATTTTTCGTTATTTAGATCGCTTTTTTTATGAACTTTCATTAGAGAGCATGCAGCAATATCAAATTTTGCAAAAAGCACCCGATGATTTTCAATTTTCCTATATTGGAGATCGTCAAATCGATGAGGAACGTATCTATTCGAAGCTACAATCTTTTTTGAAGCAGTATCTGGGCACTCCTGTCAAGTTAACGATTGCAAGAGTAGAGCAATTAGTTAGTGACGAACATAGTGGCAAAGTACATTTTTTCCGAAGTCTAATTGATGAAAAAGGTGGGAAGGAATCATGAACGATAATATCAATAAAAAACATATCTTCAATCTTGCGCCAATGGAATGTACCACCTCATGTATTCTTACGTACTTAAATATGAAACAAAAAAATAGTAGTTACTTTCTATTAAGCTATTGGCATTTGACTTACTATCAACAAGTGCTAATGTCAGGAACAAAAAAAAGTAATTTAAATTCCCTATACGGCGTAAAACAAACGTACTACGAAGCATCAGTGGCAAGCATAGTAAACTGCTTACATAACAATCAACACGTTATTTTAATGTGCAGACCAGATAGATTAAACTATTTTCCTAGAGAAAATTTAATATTCAACAATTTAAACTTTATGCATGCCATTCTCATCTATAACGTCGATGAAGAGGAGCAGTTTCATTTTATTGATCCTACAGAAGATTATGTTGGAACCATGTCAGCAACGGAAGTTGAACATCTCATCCATCGAAAAGCAATGTGTCTAGCTTTAGATGATAAACTCGATGTCAAACAAAACGAAGAGGAACTAATTTTATCCAGTATTCAAGAGGTGTATAGAACGTATATGTCTTACAGTGTACATGCTCTTCATCCGTTTAAAAAAGATTTTGCTTACTTAAATTCATGGAGTGCATTGCGAAGAGAGCAATGGCTAAAACAACATAATGTCATGATTAGTGCGATTGTAAAGACGAGAAAAGCAGTTTGGCAAGCATATGAGGATGTAAACTTCTTTACACCTGCTCAACATAAAGAGTTGGAACAAGGAATGAACAAACTGTTAAAACAATGGATGTACTTAAATTTTTCGTTATTAAAGTTTAAAAATAATTCCTCACAACAACTCATTGAAAATATTTGTCATGTTATTGATGACATAGCCAGGAGAGAAAAAGATTTTATCTTGCTCTTGAAACAATATGCAGATGAAACGAAGGTTGCATCATGATTCCGCAAGCTAGTATTTCTAGTTGGCTTGCAAACAAAACAGAAAAAGTTTGGTTTTCCAATATCAATTGGGAACAAAATGAAGGAAATGCCGTTCAACTGTTTCCATCTGTAAAAAATAAAGCAATCGACGCACTTGTTTCACAAATGGACGCACATCAGTTGCTTTTAGCACATGCAGAGGATACAGTCATGGTATCTCATCAAGTAGATCCATATTTTTTAGAGTATTTGACGCAAGCAGGGATACAACTTCCTAAGGTTATCATAGGTAGTATGGAAGAACATACTGCCTCCATCAGAGGAAAAACCATTCTTCCCTATCTTGTGGATGAGAAGTTAGAGTCATTTTTACAGAAGCAGAAATGTACTATGATGGGACCGTCTGCTGCTTTATCTTTGAAATTAAATCATAAGTTAAGGACGAGATCCATTTGTGAAGCAAACCAAATTCCCGTCACAGAAGGGCAAATTTGTTCCAATGCAGATGAATTGAAAGACGCTTATCTTCATTACAGTCATGGTGGGGACAGCAGGGTCGTCATTAAGACAGGATATGGATCGTCAGGAAAAGGGATGTATCATGTACGTTCCACATCGCAATTCGATTCGCTTATGCTCTACTTAGCTCGAAAAAAAGATATACCATTTGAAGTTTCATTAGAGACATGGCATCCCACTGAAATGACGCTAAATGCCCAATTACTCATTTTAAAAGGAAAAGCATCATTGCTTGCGATCACACAGCAGCAACTTACTTCTACAGGTATATATGAAGGTAGTCATCTTTATCCACATCTTCCAGCATCCATTCATGAGGAATACTTACATTGGCTAACGAAAATTGGCGATTTGCTCGTCCGTTTAGGGTACGAAGGGGTAATAGGAATCGACTCTATCGTGGATAGTCATAAGAAGATCATTCCGGTAGTGGAGTTTAATGCTAGATTAACAATGGTGACGTATCTTTTATCACTAAGGGAGAAGGCGATAGAAAGAGGATTCACACACATTCATAATTGCTATTTTGATGTGGAGTGTACAGAACAGTACAACTTTAAACAATGGCAAGCGATGTTGCTTCATGGAGGAATAACAACGGAACATATGTTGATTTATGGATTTCACGTGCACCAAAAGGACGAGTCATACTATTATCGAATGTTCGTGATGCTATGGGGCACGAATGCAGAACAATTAGAAGAAAGTAAACAGCACCTCACGAATTTGATGCAAATGTTACATAAAAAGTGATGATGAATGCTCTGTTTTCTTATCACCAGTTAATACCACAGTGGAAATGTTAAAGAGAGGAAGGGGAAAAATGAAAACATTAAATCACAGTGCAGAACAATTGATAAGAAGTAATGGTTCTACGACTGCTTTTTTAGAAGAGATGTTGCAAACGAAGCTATATGTGGAAGTGCTCTCTCAACAGGAACTAACGCACAGGGCACTTACTAGTGATGTTGTTGAAGCACTACTTCCTTCCAAACAGAATATATTTATGATGAGAGAATCGCAGTTACATACTAGCGATAATAAAATTGTATCTTCTAATCGTGTATGGGTATCTATTGGCGATAAAGACACATTTAACTATGATTTGCTAGATAAAAATATTCCTTTAGGCAAGCAACTTGCTATGATGCCTCATCGAAGAGAGTTATATCAATGCGGGCAAAAAAAGTACTTGTTTCATCAAGAGGAACAGTATTGTCCCTATAAAGCATATGTCGTTCACTTTTCCAATCATAATAAACTGTATATTCACGAAGTGTTTCTACCAAGTCTTTTTGTTTGAAAAAAGCAGCATAGTTATCGTGATTCTGCAACATTCTTTACGATAACCATACTGCTTATTTTTTTATGTGACACGCCATCGATGTGTACTTTTTTCCTTTCTAATCAAGGAAAAGAACGAAAGTAAGACTACACACTAGTTGTACGTATAGGTAACGGTGTCGTAGGCTAGATTGTCTTTGATGAAGGTATAAAAATATTGCATGCTGCTGCCATCATAATTTGGTATCGTATATTCCCAACTGCCATTGTTGTTAGTGCAACGTACGTTTTGCTGCACTTCTCCTTGAAGTGTGTAGTGCAAGTCAACGAAGGTAGAGGGAGAGGTAGGTGTAAATGTAATGTGTAAATCTCCCTCTGCCGTTTCTTTCAAATGAATGGTGTAATCATCAGTGACAACAGTATCGTCACCGCTAACATCCGTCGTAACCTGTATGACTTCGCTAGGTTGAGAGGTGTTGCCTGCTGCATCTTTGGCAATCACCGCAAAGGAATAGGTGGTGTTTGGTTGCAGGTTAGAAACCTTGACAGTAGTGTCATTAGCCGTAGCTACTACGTTCCCTTGTTCGTAAACTTCATAACTCGTTACCCCTACGTTGTCATTGGAAGCTTGCCATTGTAAGGTGACGGCATTACTTGTTGTATTTGTCGCGATGACGTCGGTAGGTGCTGTTGGTGATTGATTGTCTATAGAACCGTCTCCACCACTGTTAAACGTATAGGCATACCAAGGAGAATCATAGGCCAAACCGTTTTTCTCATACGTGTAGCTATGGTCAATAATATCGTCTGCACTTATATTAGGAATCGTAAATTCCCATACTCCATTTACATCGGTCATTGTGTAATTCAGCTGCTGTCCATTATTTAATACGTAATGTATATTCACAAAGGCAGCAAAGCTAGCTGGTGTAAATTTCAAGGTGAGAGTATCGTCTGTAGATTGGAATGAAACGGTATAATCATCGGTTACAATGTCATCGTTAGGATCCGATTCTTCATTTGTGGTGGCTTGTATCACATTACTGCTATCGGAAACATTCCCCGCGTTATCGTATGCTTTTACAACATATTGATAATCGGTATTTGCATCTAATCCACTGTCTACATAGCCCGTAGAGCTGAATGTACCGATGAATACATCGTCTCGATAAATCTCATAACCTGCAACGCCTACATTATCTGTGGAAGCATCCCATAACAATGTGACACTAGAAGTGGTAATGTTTGAACTTCTTAGATTGGTGGGTGCGGTTGGAGCTTCATTGTCATCTGGGCTATCTTCTTTCTCCACATAAAAACGGTTGGGTTGTGCTTGCACCACTTTCCCATCGGAAAATTCCACACTTCTCGTTTGATTCGTCATGTTATATACAACATACGTTTTACTTCCTTGCTTATTGAACACAGTAGCAATGGGATAGTCGGCTGTAATGGATGTATCCACATTCCCCATCTCCGTCAAGTTCGTGATCCAATGATACGTGTTCGCTTTGGAATTTCCTTCTTCTGGTGTTAACGATGCAATACCTGCATCAAACTGATTTTTTGCGTCCGTTGGATTCGATATAGCTCGATACATCCATATGAGATCACTCCAAGCATCCCAATTCGTTCCTCCATTGGAATCCACTAAACCTGCGTAGTTTTTTTGTGCATAGTCAGGATAATGGGTGAGGTACAAGGAACCTGAAGTAATAGGCAGCCAGTTAATCCCGTGTATTTGTTCTGGATTTGCGGTGAACCATGTGGCATTAACACCTTTTCCTCCCCAAATCATCGTGACAACGGAAGTGGTGTAGTCTGGATGGTGCGTATCATTGTTTACATCAAACCAATATTCTTGAATCGCGTTCATTTCTGTCGTATATAAATAAATGCCTAGATCTCGTATCGTTTTGTTGCCAGTGGCTTCACCCCAAAGAATTAATCCTGTCCATGCATTCATCGCTTCAGATGAAGATTCATTATTATTTCCATCACCGAAAAAAGAGTCACCCGATGCCCATGAGTGTCCAGCATAAATATCAAAGTTTCGTAAATAAGGGAACATGGTATCATTTCTATCCCAATTCGCAATGTCTCGAATGAGCAATTCCACCATGCTGCCCCAATTCTCATCCTCAGCCCACGTTGGATCTACTCTGGCAATTTCAGAAGCAGCTTTAATAAAATATCCATAATGGAAATGATGGTCATTTAAAGAAGTGTCACTGCCGAAACTGGAAGGATATCCGATAAGACTTCCCCAATTATCGTTATAGTAAAATACGTTTCCGTTACTATTATTGGGATTTCCGTTGCTATCTTTCGCTGTAAACCAATCTTGCAGTGTGCTTTGTATTTCAGATCTAAATGTATCGGCTGCCGTCGTATCACCAAGTTGATCTGCGATCGGAGCAAGCACCGCTAATTTCCCCATTCGCTTTCCGATCCAATACGTATCCGTGCTTCCTTGATAAGTGTCTCCTTCTTCTTCATCAATAAAATGTTGCATCGATGCATCATCTATGGATGGTTGGTCTGGCAGACTAGGCAGCACACCGGAAAATGTCATGGTTGTGGTAAAAGCATTTCCTTCCGCTAATTTCATTTCTCCACGCACAGAGTCATAAGAATATGGCAGTAAGGATTGGGAAGTATTTCTCCACTGATGCGGATAAAGCGCGAAAATAGTACCTGTCGTTGTACCTTCCTTCGCGATGGTTGTATACGCATATGTCGTTTCTACTAAGCTACTAGACTCATCATAATCGTACGTCGCCTTCGTATCTGAAATATGAGCATAAGCATATTTTTTGAATTGATTTAGCGCACTGGAAGTATTTTCAGGTAATAATGCGATGGAAAAATAGTCGGCATTTACAGGTAAGTTGTTGCTTATTTTGCTACTTCCTAAACCTGACCATGTGGAACCACTAGGACCAAAAAGAGCGTAATGGTTATCATTGATTGTAATGCCTAAAACAGGGCTGTTGGCATCGCCAGACCATATGGTAGGTGTAGATGGAAAAGTTAAGGTTGGATTTCCACCTTCAAAAATGCCGTAAACGAAAGGAGATCCATGGCCGTAGGAGATGTCTATTGACTTGGAACCGCTTTCAAAACTAGAGGTAACAAACCAATCGCTAAAGTCTTTTACTTTAGCATCTGGGAAAGTAGATTGTGCACTATGGCCCAAGATGAAGTCATTTTTTTCATTGAAATCCATATATCCAAAAATACCATTTTCATCGGCGAATATAGAGGTCCCAGGATAGTATACTTGAAATCCTTGTGACTTTGGCCATACAACAAGAGGGTGAGGATATTCACGTTCGGAAAATGGCTTCCAAGCCAGATTACTCCACCAATCGTTTGTTGGCATTTTTTTCGTTAAATCGGATGTCTTGTAAATGGTGTCTTGCACATCATACGCTCCTGCAGGTAAAACGGTGGTATATGAACCCGCGCCTGTTGACACTTCACCATTAGCTTCAGCTAGATGATGAAAAAAAGGGGTGAAAAGTAAAAGTATACTCATACTTAATATTGCAACGAAATTTTTCAAAATATAATCCTCCTATTATGTTTAATCTATAAAATCTATGAATCATAATTGGTTGATCTACGAGTCATATTTGTCATGACGAATGGTATCGGTTTCATCCTCACATAGCATAGAAAACATCACCTCCTTGAAAAACACGCGTTCAAAAGTGTAAATAATATCAGATTATTCAGTATTTTTTTGGAATAGATGATGATAATGCAAAAGTATAGACACTAGCAATTCATTACGGAACCGGTTTCGATAAAACCATGTTAACTCGAAATCTATTTCATCGTCAATACAAAATATAAAAATTTACGGATGATAAAAAATCGTTGCAAATGGTAAAAATGTATTTTATAATAATGTTCGAAAGCGCTTTCGTAAAAATGATGAGGTGGACATCTTGGTCACTATTTATGACATTGCAAAAAAAACAGGCTTTTCCGTTACGACGGTTTCCAAAGTATTAAATAACTATTCGGATGTAAGTGAAAAGACGAAGAAAATTATAACCGAAGCAGTGGAAGAAATGAATTACTTTCCGAATTCTTCTGCTAGAACATTGAGTACGAAAAAATCATGGACCATTGGTGTTGTATTTGCTGAATCTTTAAATATTGGCATCAAACATCCATTTTTCAATGAAGTCATTGAGAGTTTCAAGCAAACAGTGGAAGTATATGAGTATGATTTGCTGTTTGCTTCTAGAAATTTGCATAATCCTAAAAAAAGTTACTTAGACCATTTTCGTTATCGTGGAGTAGATGGAGTCGTGATTGTCTGCTCCAACACAGATGATCAAGAAGTGAAAGAATTGATGAAAGACTCTATTCCGAGTGTTGTCATTGACTTAAATAGTAAAACGTCAACGGTCGTGTACTCCGATAATTTGCAAGGAAGTAAACTTGCGATAGAACATTTTGCTTCCTTAGGTCATACTCAAATCGCACATATTGCTGGAAGTCAAACGACCTTTGCGGGTCAGCAAAGATTAAATGGTTTTTATGAAACGATGAAGCAACTTTCATTAGGTGTAAATGAGGAATATATCGTCGATGGGGAATATTTTTCTCATGAAGGCGGCTACAAAGCCATGGAACAACTATTATCTCTGCCTACCAAACCTACGGCAATTTATGCAGCTAGTGACAGTTTAGCCATTGGTGCAATGGAAGCGATAAAGGATAATGGGTACAGCGTTCCAAAGGATTTTTCGCTTATTGGTTTTGATGATATTGTGTTAGCGGCTTTTGTACATCCTAAATTAACCACGGTGAAACAACGTACAGATATTATTGGGCAAAAATCTGCGGAGCTTTTACTTAAGCAAATTAATAATAAAAAGAAAAGTATAGAAATTGTGCAGATACCGGTAGAACTTATCATAAGAGAAACGTGTAAAAAGCTATAAAAAAGCAGATGTAATTTTTTTAACTTAAATCGAAAACGGTTTCGTAACAAAACGGTTTCGTAACGTTAACTACAGTTTGGTCCATGTTATTTTATATCGTCATTCATCGTTATTTATTTTTATTTATCTTTTGTAAATAAAGTAAGCATCAACTTGTAAGCGCTTCATTTATATTTGTTTTATGCCAATAAAATTATGGAAAATGGGGGTTTTAAAATGAAAAAGTTCTTCATTGTATGTATTTCAATCACATTGATGTCAGTTTTTGCTGCTGGATGTAGCAGTGACTCTGAAAGTAGTAGTGGTAAAGACGTGTTGAAAATTTGGTCCTTTACAGATGAATTAGAAAAATACGGTGCAGTTGAAAAATTCGAAGAAGAACACGGGATAGAAGTAGAATTGACTATCGTCCCCATTGCGGATTACCCAACAAAGCTTAGACCGGCACTGGAAAGCGGGGTAGGTGCACCAGACGTATTTACTGGAGAAGTGGCTTTTATCAAACAATGGACAGAGCGAGATTACTGGGAGAACTTATCAGCGGAACCATACAACGTAGATGAGTGGGAAGATGACTATGTTCCTTATGTATTTGATCTAGGGAAAGATCCAGAAGGAAATGTGAAGGCACTGTCATGGCAAACGACGCCAGGTGGTATTTTCTATCGCCGAAGTATTGCGAATGAAGTGTTAGGGACAGATGATCCAGAACAAGTAGGAGAAATGTTCAGCACTTGGGAAGGGTTGTTTGAAGCAGGTGAAAAGTTGAAGCAAGCAGGATATCGACTATTCGCGGATGAAGGTGCAATACGTTGGTTTGCGAGAGGTGTGGATTCACAACCGTGGGTAAATGAAAATGATGAGCTCATCATGACAGATGCAAAAGTAAGTTATTTTGAGCAAGCAAAAATACTTCGAGAAAATGATTATACCGCTTTTGCACCAGAGTGGTCCCCATCTTGGTTTGCTTCGATGGATGGTCCAATCGCTTACAACGGTGGATGGGAAGATGTTAATGAAGAATCCAAAGATAAAACGGAAGTATTTGCGTATCCCTTACCGACATGGGGTTTACACAGTGTGTTGAAAGAAAATGCTGAAGCAACGGTTGGAGATTGGGGGCTTGCGACAGGTCCGAATCCATATTTTTGGGGAGGAACATGGTTAGGGGTGTATAAAGATTCGAAGAAAAAAGATTTAGCGTTTGAATTTGTGAAAATGATGACTCATGACGAGGAATTTTTAACCAATTGGGCGAATGAAACAGGTGACGTTCTCTCTTTCCTACCTGTAACGGATAAAATCCAAGATACCGTGAGTGAAGATTTCTTAAGCGGACAAAACAACTATAAGTTTTTCCTAGAACAAGCCAAAGCAATCGATGCGAATGCAGTGACGAAATATGATCAAGAAATTGACACGCTGCTCGGCACGCACGTGCAAGAATATGTTGACGGTAAAAAGTCCAAGGAAGAAGCAGTTCAAGATTTTTATAAAGCAGTAAAGAACGCTTATCCTAACATCAAAACACCTTAGTATAAGACTGCGTACTTCATCTATAGGGATAAGGACTATCCCTATTTGTTTTAGCCAAAGGAAGGCGGGGATAGACTGTGAAAAACATTAACTACAAAGGATACTACTTTATAGCGCCATTTTTTATCGTGTTCCTCATTTTTAACGTATATCCTGTTTTTTTAACGTTTTACTATACGTTCACACAATACGAAGGGTATGGCAAACCAACCTTTATCGGCTTAGACAACTATGCTCGTATCATCACCGATACGTATTTTTTAGAAGCTTTTATGAATACGTGGAAAATTTGGGGTTTTAATTTTATTTTGCAGCTTGGCATTGCTCTTTTATTGGCCGCATTATTTTCCGATTTGCGTTTTAGAATTAAAGGTCTAGGCTTTTTCCGAGCGGTGTTTTATTTACCCAATTTAATTACGGTCAGCTCTGTTGCACTTTTATTCGGTATTATGTTGGATTGGCAATATGGTTCCATTAATCAATTACTATTAAATATAGGGATTATTTCCGAACCTATTCATTGGTTGAACCAACCTTTTACCGCTCAATTATCCGTTTCTCTCATTTTGACATGGATGTGGTTTGGATTTACGTTCATCGTGATTATGGCCGGTGTTTCTGGCATTTCGAAAGATTACTATGAAGCTGCTCTAATGGACGGGGCCAATAGTAGACAAACGTTTACGAAAATAACGATGCCATTATTAAAGCCGATCTTATTATACGTGCTCATTACTTCGCTAATTGGAGGTCTTCAATTATTTGAACTTCCCATGCTCATGTCGAAGAACGGATTAGGAGAACCAGAAGGCTCTTTAAATACGATGGTTTTATATTTGTATAATCAGGCATTCCGTTACAATAACTATGGTTATGCAGCAACCATCGCTTATGCACTATTTTTAATCACTGTCATTTTTTCAGCCGTTACATTTAAATCGATGTACCGTGATGCAAAAGTGATGAAGAATAGGGGGGAATGAAGATGAAAACACAAAACGTGCTTAAAACAGAAAACCAAATGATCCATACACCGAAGAAAGTCAAAAATTCAAAAAACAAAACTATAAAAATAATCATTTATGTGCTGTTAATTGTACTGACGATCATTAGTGTTATTCCTTTTTATATGATGATCATTAACGCGACGCGATCAAATAAGGAAATCATTCTAGGATTCAGCTTCATTCCCGGAAGCAGCCTTATAGATAATTATAAAACGATGATAGAGTATGTGAACATATGGGTTGGCTTCAGAAACAGTTTGTTCGTATCTGTATGTGTCACGCTCTTGAGTGGGTATTTTTCAGCATTAACCGCTTTCGGTTTTGCGGTATACCAATTTAAAGGTAAAAATATATTGTTCTTATTTATGCTCATCATGATGATGGTTCCAGGGCAACTCGGGTTAATTGGCTTTTATGAGTTAAACAAATTTCTTGGCACACTGGATACGTATATTCCGCTCATCATACCAGCCATCGCCAGTCCGTTTGTCGTTTTCTTTTTACGTCAATATTTGTCATCTACGTTGCATCCATCCTTATTAGAGGCGGCTAGAATGGACGGAGCGGGTGAGTTAAGAATTTTTCATACGGTAGCCTTACCGATTATGATGCCAGCAGTAGCTACGATGTCTATTTTTACGTTTATTGGTTCTTGGAATAACTATCTCGTTCCATTAGTCATGTTATTCTCGCCAGATAAATTTACGTTGCCCGTTTTAATGGGCTTCTTGAAAGGTTCTCAAGTCGCGGAGAATTTAGGTTCTTTGTACTTAGGTATTGCCATTTCTGTTGTACCGATTATGATCGCGTTCTTATTTTTCTCTAAATATATTATTAACAATATATCAGCAGGTTCAATCAAAGAATAGTAGAGGTGTTAAACATGAAGCAATTTACAAAAGAGTTTATTTTCGGAACAGCAACATCATCGTATCAAATTGAAGGAGCAGCTTTTGAAGGTGGAAGAACACCTTCGATATGGGATACATTTTCTCGTACACCTGGAAAAGTGTTAAATGGCGATACAGGGGATATTGCTTGCGATCATTACAACCGGATGGAAGAAGATATTACTATATTAAAACAATTAGGTGTGGATTCATATCGATTTTCGATCGCATGGCCTAGAATTTTCCCGCAACAAGGCCAGTATAATGAAGAGGGAATGGCATTTTACAAAAAACTTGCCACTCGTCTAGTAGAAGAAGGCATTCAACCAGCCGTAACGTTATATCATTGGGATTTGCCGCAGTGGGCTTATGAGCTTGGTGGCTGGATAAATCGTGATGTTGTGACTTGGTTTATGGATTTTGCTAGTGTTTGTTTTCAGGAACTAGATGAGGTGGTATCCATGTGGACGACACATAACGAACCATGGTGTGCCTCTCTGCTTAGCTATCACCAAGGTATTCATGCACCAGGTCATACAAACTTAGATGAAGCCATTAGAGCAGCACATCATATTTTATTATCTCATGGAGCAGCCGTTCATTTTTATAAAGAACAGTTTGGTGGCAAAAAACCGATAGGTATTGTACTCAATTTGGGTCCCACTTACGCTATGAGTGAAAGTATCAATGATCAATTAGCTGCGAATAACTGTGATGGTTATTTGAACCGATGGTTTTTAGATCCCCTTTTTAAAGGAGAATATCCGACAGATATGATGAACTTATATTCAAAATTCATTCATAACTATGACTTTATGGAAGACGGGGATTTAGATCTCATTTCGATAGAGTGTGATTTCTTAGGTGTGAACTTCTATAGTCGTTCTCTAGTAGAGTTTTCGGGGGCATCAGAAATGCTGTATAAAGGTGGATATTCCGATCTACCTAAAACGGGAATGGGATGGGATGTTGTCCCAGAGACGCTTCATGATTTAATCTATCGTCTGCGAGAAGAATATACAGACCTTCCAATATATATTATGGAAAATGGAGCTGCGTATCCAGATGTATTAGAAGAAGACGGGCAAGTGCACGATATCCAGCGTACAGATTACGTGGAAAAGCACTTACATGTGGTGGCAGATCTGAATGAACAAGGCATGAATATTGCTGGATATTATGTATGGTCACTGCTAGATAACTTTGAATGGGCATTTGGGTATTCTAAACGATTTGGTATTGTGTATGTGGACTTCGAAACGCAGAAGCGTTACCTGAAAGACAGTGCGAAGCGGTATGCAGAAGTCATTCAACAACGCAGTATATAAGACAGCATGGTTTAAACTTGAAAAATAACTACAAAGCCTTCTTTCTACTTCTATAGAAAGAAGGCTTTGTTTTGCATGTGTGGTTGATTTGTATATTTGTTCATCATGAAACTGCACAAGCACTTACAAGCCTTCCGGCATCTACTAAAGCAAAAGGAGGTAAAACTATGTTAAGAAGTCAAAGAACTGGACACGTTCATGTGAAAAGAAGAGTAGTGACTTTACGTCAGATTAGAAGTGTGGATTGCCCAACTGATAGTATTTGTCAACAATTTACCAATTCCCCTTGTAGACGGGCGATCCAGCAAGGTTGCTTTTGTGAAGGTATTGTCGTTGGTGTTTGCAGAATAGTGGGTTCTAGCTTATTCACAAACGCAAACTTGCATTTTAAAAAAAACGGAGAGATACACTTTACACCAAGTGAATACCTTCAATACACCATTGTAAATACGCCTAAAAGAGGAAAATTTATAGTAAGAACATTTAGATTCAAGATGAAAAATAAAAACAGAAAAAGCTTCATTTCACAAACAGTAAACAGTAAAGGTAAATTAGAAAGTAAAAGAATAACGTTCAAACAAGCTAACAGATGTAATTCTTGTAGTAAAAAGAGAGGATAACACAAAAGATACCTACTAATTAAAAGGTGGCTAATTGGATGTTTGACTTATCACTTAGTCAAATATCTAATGCAGACTTACATTTTAGGAGAGAAGGATGCAATCGCACAAGCAAATGTTAGCCTCCTTACATCTAATAAACCAAAAGGAGGCTAGATTCATGTTAAGAAGGCATAGCAGTGGCACAGTGAAAGTGAGTAGAAGAGTAAAAACATTAAAACAAACTAGGGTAGACTGTCCAGCTAGATTTTGTATGGTAGTAGGTAATAGACCCTGTAGGGATTTTGGTCCTGGTTGTATTTGCATAAGCCTCTTATTACCGGTTTGTGGAAGTTTTGCACCGGCTCAAATTACGAATGCAGACGTACACTTTAGAAGAAATGGTTCTGTCTTTTTTACACCGAGTAAATATTTACAATACAGTATTATTAATTTTAGAAAAAATCGATTTATCATAAGAACGTTTAGATTTCATATTAGGAACAAAAATAGAAAGAGATTTACATTTCAAAATTTGAATAGAAAAGGTAAATTAGTAATTAGAAGGATGGCGTTTAAAGAAGTGAATGCTGGTTGTGCGTCTTGTGCTAAAAAAAGAAGAAAATAAAGAAAAATATCTCTAACCTGGATCATGAGCGCGATAAAAAGCGAATAGACCTAGGTTATTGATCGTGAGCCTTCTTCTCATACCCAAATTTATTCAGTATGCAATAGCACAAGCAAATGCTAGCCTCCGTACATCTAATAAAGCAAAAGGAGGTAAATATATGATAAGAAGTCAAAGAAATAACCACGTTCATGTTATTAGAAGAGTGGAAAGGATAGCGCAGAGAAGAAGACGCCCATGTCCAGATGGTCGATCTTGCAATATTATCGATAATTTTCCATGTAGGCAATTTGATTCTTGTCTTTGTATAGGAATACCATTCATTCCTGGGCTTAATGGTTGTTTGGATTTATCTCTTAGTCAAATATCTAACGCAAACGTACATTTTAGGAGAGACGGTGCTATATATTTTACACCTAGCAAATATCTACAATACAGTATTATTAGCACACCTAGAAAAGGACGTACGATAGTAAGAACGTTTAGATTTAAGATTAGAAACAAAAATAGAAAGAGCTTTACAATCCAAAATTTAAATAGAAAAGGAAAATTAGTGAATAAAAGGTTCACGTTTAAAGAAGCGAATGCTGGTTGTATGTCTTGTCGTAAAAAAAGACGGAAGTAAATATAAACAAGATTCTAGATTGATGTAAAGAGAGTGGATCTAGGATATGGATGTTGATTGTCATTCCCATATTTTATTCAGGCTGCAATCGCACAAGCAAATGTTAGCATCCTTACATCTAAATAAAGCAAAAGGAGGTTTGATTCATGTTAAGAAGGCATAGCAGTGGCACAATGAAAGTGACTAAAAAAGTAAAAACATTAAGAAGAATTAGCGCAAACTGCCCATCTGGAAGGTCTTGTAATCCATTAAATAATAGACCGTGTAGTCAATTTAATCGATGCTTGTGTTTCGGTATTCCTTTTGAATGTTTAAATTTAGAATCCAGCCAAATATCTAATGCTAATGTGCATTTTAGGAAAGATGGTTCTGTCTATTTCACACCAAGTAAGTATCTACAATACAGTATTGTCAATAGCTCCAGAAAAGGAAAAACGATAATAAGAATGTTTAGGTTTAAGATGAGAAACAAAAATAGAAAGAGTTTTGTTATTCAATATGTAGATGAAAAAGGGAAACTAGTGAGTAGAAGATCTACGTTTAAACAAGCGAATGCCGGTTGTACGTCTGGTCGTAAAAAAAGACGGAAGTAAATATATTACATGCTGCAAGCGGTTATAATAGACTGTTTTTGATTTTCAAGGTTATAAACCTTATAATCAAATTAAAAGGATAGTATGGATCATAATGGATACTATCTTTTTTATGCTGTTTTTCAATGTTTCGTCACACATACACTAATATATTACGTCTATTTGTTTTGTAACGCCTTGACAAATAATTTTTTTTAATTATAATTATTACTAGATTAAAATTATTATTAACTAGCACGGTATTTGAATTTAACATCTACCGTGAAAAACATATTAGGAGGAATTTCAATTATGTCATTAATCGGAAAAGAAGTACAAGCCTTTACAGCACAAGCATACAAAAACGGTGATTTCATCGAGGTTACGGAACAGCATTTAAAAGGGCAATGGAGTGTATTTTGTTTCTACCCAGCAGATTTCACATTTGTATGTCCAACAGAACTTGAAGACCTTCAAAAAGAATACGCTGGCTTGCAAGAGCTAGGAGTAGAAGTATACTCTGTATCCACGGATACACACTTTACACATAAAGGATGGCACGATAGCTCCGAAGCAATTGGTAAAATTACTTATGCAATGATTGGTGATCCATCTCAAGCTATCTCTCGTGATTTTGAAGTTTTAGATGAGAACACAGGTTTAGCAGATCGCGGTACATTTATTATCGACCCAGACGGTGTCATCCAAACGGTAGAAATTAACGCAGGTGGCATTGGCCGTGATGCATCCACGTTAATCAATAAAGTAAAAGCAGCACAATACGTAAGAAACAATCCAGGTGAAGTTTGCCCAGCAAAATGGGAAGAAGGCGGAGAAACATTAACACCAGGGATTGACCTTGTCGGCAAAATTTAATGACCTTAAAGGAGTAGACAGCAATGGTACTTGAAGCAAAAGTTAAAGCACAATTAAACGAATATCTTCAGTTAATGGAAGGCGATATCGTATTAAAAGTTAGTGCAAATACAGATAACGTATCGAAAGATATGATGAATCTAGTAAATGAACTTGCTTCAATGTCGCCTAGAATTACAATAGAAGAAACAGAACTAAAAAGAACACCTAGCTTTAGTGTGAATCGTACAGCAGAAGATACTGGAATCACTTTTGCAGGTATTCCATTAGGACATGAATTTACTTCTCTTGTGTTAGCGATATTGCAAGTGAGTGGAAGAGCTCCTAAAGTAGATTCCGCTGTGATCGATCAAATTAAGGCGATAGATGAGCAATATCACTTTGAAACGTATGTCAGTTTGAGCTGCCACAATTGCCCTGATGTTGTGCAAGCATTAAATATTATGAGTGTGCTTAATCCTAATATTACGCATAGTATGATTGATGGTGCTGTCTTCAAAGATGAAGTAGAAAGTAACAATGTGATGGCAGTTCCTGCTGTATTTTTAAATGGCGAATTTTTTGGTGGCGGTCGCATGACACTGGAAGAAATTTTAGCGAAGCTAGGTTCTGGTGTCGATGCAGAAGCGTTTGCAGATAAAGAACCTTTTGATGTGCTGGTTGTTGGTGGCGGACCTGCTGGGTCAAGTGCAGCGATATATGCTGCCCGCAAAGGCATTCGTACCGGCATTGTCGCTGAACGATTTGGCGGTCAAGTACTCGATACGATGAGCATCGAAAACTTTATTAGTGTGAAACAAACAGAAGGGCCAAAGCTTGTAGCAAGTCTAGAAGAACATGTGAAAGAGTATGATATTGACGTCATGAATCTGCAACGTGCCAAACGTCTGGAAAAGAAAGATCTCTTTGAACTGGAACTCGAGAACGGTGCTGTGTTAAAAAGTAAGACAGTCATTGTTTCTACTGGTGCACGCTGGCGCAATGTTGGTGTCCCAGGTGAAGAAGAGTTTAAAAACAAAGGTGTAGCTTACTGTCCTCATTGTGATGGTCCATTATTTGATGGGAAAGATGTAGCGGTTATCGGTGGAGGTAATTCCGGCGTAGAAGCAGCGATTGATCTTGCTGGTATTGTAAAACATGTAACGGTACTGGAGTTTATGCCAGAGTTAAAAGCAGATGAGATTTTACAACAACGTTTGTATAGTCTTCCTAATGTTACTGTGCTCAAAAACGTGCAAACCAAAGAAATTACAGGTACAGACAATGTAAATGGTATCACGTATATCGAGCGTGATAGTGAAGAAGAAAAGCATATCCCATTACAAGGGGTGTTCGTTCAAATCGGATTACTACCTAACACTGATTGGTTAGGAGAAATTGTTGAACGTACTAAATTTGGTGAAGTGGTGGCGGATAAACACGGTGCTACCAATGTCCCAGGATTATTTGCTGCTGGAGATTGTACGGATACTCCTTACAAGCAAATTATCATTTCTATGGGTTCTGGTGCAAATGCAGCTCTAGGAGCATTTGATCACCTTATTCGAAACTAATGTTATAACGCCAACTTTGCATGCAAGTGATGGCGATCATTATATATGCTTTGCAACATACATGAATCACTTTATTGTAATACGTTGCACCAAGGATGTCTGATGGATGGTAGTGCTTAGATGACTAAGCGGTTACCTCATCGGGCATTCTTTTTTTGTGCTATGAATGGAGTAGTGGTATATCCTTCTAAAGTAGTATGTCCATCTCCACCATGATGCCGATGAAGCAGAGAATAGTTTCAGTTAACATAAGACATATAAACAATAGAGATGAAATCAAGTGGAGGCGAAAAATATAATGAAATCAACATTAACGACACGTACAAACATGACACTTCCTATCTTATCTGGGGTACTTGGATCTATCATTGCTGGACTAAGTTTTTTATTTTTAAAACAAGTAGTAGATGCTGCTTCATTACTCAATATACTGGCTTATCGTTTTAGTATTGCTTTTCTGTTTATGTTTGTTCTCGTGTTATTCAAAGTTATTAAAGTGAATTATAGGAATAAGCGTATCTTACCATTGTTACTTGCTAGTTTATTACAACCCGTTTTGGCATTTACGTTGCAATTATATGGTATGAAATATGCAACAGCTAGTGAAGCGGGACTCATAACAGCACTATTCCCCATTATGGTTTTGATACTTTCAGCATTTCTATTAAAAGAATATACTTCACTTCTCCAAAAAATTTCAATATTATTTTCGGTTGCTGGTGTACTTTACATTGGGGTGATGAAGGGAGTAGATGGGGAAGCCAATATGATAGGAATGACACTCATTGTTCTTTCCACGTTGGCAATGGCATTGTTCTCTGTATTTGCGAGAAAATACTCCACTACGTTTTCGCCGATGGAAATGACGTTCATGATGATGTTTGTTGGTATGTTGATGTTTAATTTAATACTGTTTATTTCCCCAGAAAAAATTGACTTTGCACTGGCTACTGACATGTCCTTTTTAGGACCTATTTTATATCTTAGTATTCCCTCGACTTTTTTTACCGCAATACTGACTAATTATTCTTTATCGAAATTATCCGCCTCTCGATCAGGTGTGTTTATGAACTTAACCACTATTGTGAGTGTTTTAGCAGGTGTACTTATTTTACATGAACCATTTTATTTCTATCATTTCATTGGTATGTTATTCATTATTGGAGGCGTAATTGGCGTGAATATGCCGAAGCATAAACGCAAGCAAAAGAAAGAATGGACAGAAGTGACTCCTCAAGTGTATGCCTCAAATGGAGAACTAGAAGTAACTTCTTCATCAAAAAAGTAATGTATGAATTACGTTCCAACGTACATGTGCCTATACGATATAGATAAGAGTTGAATATACATAAAAGTAGGATAAACATCTACGATGTGGATGAAGAGAAAGGAGTCTACTGATGAAATGCAATCGACAGGAGATAGGCATATGCTCCACCGCATTAGGTGAAAATACGGTTGCGAAAGGAAGAGCATCACTAGCAGAAGGAGCTGGGACGAAAGCGGAAGGATTTGCTACGCATAGTGAAGGATGTAATACGTTATCGATCGGAATTTGTGCCCATGCCGAAGGAAATACCACCACGGCAACAGGCGTTAATGCTCATGCCGAAGGCATTCTGACAGAAGCTGTTGGCGATGATGCACATGCGGAAGGATGCAGTACGATAGCCAATGGAATTTGTTCTCATGCGGAAGGAAACATCACCGTTTCTAACGGTGTGAATGCTCATGCAGAAGGAATACTTACCGTTTCAGAAGGGGATAATGCACACGCGGAAGGGTGTAGCAGTATGGCACTTGGTGCTTGTGCGCATAGTGAAGGAAGAGATACGAAAAGTATGGGGACGGCTGCACATGCCGAAGGGAACGGCACTACCGCTAGTGGAGAGGCTTCACATGCCGAAGGTTGGAATACGTTAGCAAGCGGAGAAGCTTCCCATAGTGAAGGGCTCCATGGTATGGCAAGTGGAGAAGCAGCACACAGCCAAGGCTTAAATACGATGGCAATGGCTACAGGTTCTCATGCGGAAGGAAGTTTGACCTTTGTTAGCGGGTTTGCTGCACATGGGGAAGGTGTTGGATGTACCGCTACGAATATTGCTGCACATGCGGAAGGTTTAAATACGATGGCTTCTGGTCAGCATGCACATAGTGAAGGGGAAAATAGTATCAGTAGCGGACAGGATAGTCACGCAGAAGGTGCAGGAACGTTAGCAAGTGGAGACGCAGCCCACGCGGAAGGGAGTTTAACGACGGCCAGTGATTCTCAATCTCATGCCGAAGGCATGGGAACGGTCGCTTCGGGAGGAGGTGCGCATGCGGAAGGCATGGGGAGTATTGCGAGTGATACTGCAGCTCATGCGGAGGGACACAACAGTATGGCACTTGCTGCATCTTCTCATGCGGAAGGGGAAGGAGTCACAGCAAGTGGAAACAGTGCGCATGCAGAGGGCAGCGCTACCGTAGCTAGTGGGGATAGTACACATGCCGAAGGGATGTCAACAGAAGCGATAGGACTCGCAAGTCACAGTGAAGGATTTCGCACCATAGCAATGGGGACTTTTTCTCATGCGGAAGGACAGCTTACTACAGCAATGGGAAATGAAGCCCATGCGGAAGGATCAGCAACGATAGCGAACGCTAACAGTCATGCGGAAGGGGAGAGTACGACATCCATTGGCATTGCTTCGCATGCGGAAGGATCAAACAGCGTCGCAATGGGGAATAACGCCCACGCGGAGGGGAGTGGTACGACAGCAAGTGGAGCTCAAAGTCATGCGGAAGGCAGCATGACTTTGGCAGAGGGGACCTCATCTCATGCGGAAGGAAGTAGCACGAGAGCAAGTGGATTCGCTAGTCATGCCGAAGGCATCGATACATCAATAGGTTCAACGTTATCTAGCGCACACATTATGGGCAATAGTGGAGCAGCTAAGTTTGAAAATTCCTGGCATTTAGCAGCAGGTGCTAACATTACTGGCAACGGCATAGCTGCATTTATTCGCGGAGATGCAGGTAATGAAGGGGATGCATGCTTTAACACGGTATCGATGGGCGGCAATTGCAACAGTTGTGATGTTGCTGAAATGTTTGAGTCCGTGGACGGTATGGCGATAGATGTAGGATACTTTGTCACATGCCAAGGGAAAAAGATACGAAAAGCAACAAGCAGTGATAGCTATGTGTTGGGTATTACCAGTGCAACGCCTGCCGTCATTGCGGGGGCATCGGATCTACATTGGCAAGGACAATATGTGACAGACGAATGGGGAAGATATGTGTATGAAACGGTAGTTGTAGAACAATTAGATGCTTCAGACAACGTCGTAACCCCTCAACAGACAACAAAACGAAGAATAATAAATCCAACATACGATCCAAACCAAACTTACCTTGCACGTGATGAGAGAACAGAGTGGATTCCAGTTGGATTAATCGGTCAGCTTCGTGTGCGAGATGATGGAACTTGTCATGTGGATGGTTATTGCAGACCAAATGATCAAGGCATGGCGACTAAAAGTGATTATGGCTATCGTGTGTTAGCGCGCACAGGAAACAATCAGGTGCTCCTATTGTTTAACGGAAATCACATTAAAGCCATGTTTTAAGCTACTTGTTTACAAGCAAAAATGCAACGAAAAAAGTATCCTACACATAAAAAGTAAGGATACTTTATTTTTTTCTTCTATTATAAATGTCATTTAATTCGCTTTAGATGCCTGCGTGTTAAATAATGTGAAATCACCGGTTGTTGTGTTCACTTGGATTTCATATAACCCTTCCTCTTTTTTAGCGATGATTTTATGCTCTTTTTTTGTTTCATACGTTAATTCATCTATATTTAGTTTCGCCTCACCTGTAATACTACCAAAATTTATATTTACAGAAGGAATGGTTTCTTCTATATCTACCTTTACATCTCCACTCGTCGTTGTGGCTTTCATATTGCCAATTAATGTATCATCTATCACATGGATATCACCAGATACATTTGAAAAATTGTAATGTTCAGAAGATACATTGTCCATCTTGATATTTCCACTGGTCACTTTAATGTTGGTTTGCTTTGCTGTACTGTCGCTTAAATAGATGTTACCACTGACCACGTGCATGTCGATTTGCTCTGCTATACTATTTTTTACGTGAACATTACCACTCGTAGACTCTAGTAATAACACATTAGTAAGAAGACCGTCTATTGTTGTTTTTCCCGTTATGGATGTGAGGTGAGCTTTTTCATAGTTGTAGTTTTTAGGAATGGAAACTTGCAAGTTTAAGTTTGCGTTGATGTTACGTATGTTATGAGAATCTAATGACACCTCTACCGTGATGGTGTCACCTTGAGATTGGACGTCGAACAGAAGATACTCTTTGATGCTTTCGCTTATTTTTCCATCTAATACGATATGTATTTCATCTTGTTCTGAAACTACCATATCTATATTGGAAATAGTGGTATGAATATGGATGCCTTTAATGTTTTTGTTTGATACGGTTTCTTCTCGTAAAACATCAATAGTGGTTGAATTAACTTCTGCATAGGATTCAAAAGGGAATTTTTTAAGCTTTTCGTTAAGTTTATCTTTAAATTTCTGGGCTGAATGAAATGAATGATCAAAGATATCTTTAAAGCTGTCCATATCAAGAGGATAACTGTATTTATTATATTTATCCGATTTGAAACCATTAACATTGGGATCAGCAGAGTCATCAGCAAACATTTCTTTTGCTATTGTCTCAGGATGTCCAAGCTCTTCTATAATTTCCTCTTCTGTTTTTCCAGCCTCAAGACCCGTCTCAAAATACTCATGTAAATCATATAGTAGTTCTTTTCGATCCTCTTGGGATATATTTTGTAGCAATGATTCTAACTGACTAAAATATTTGTCTTTATTCATGATTTTTATACTCCTCTCGAATTAGCTTGTCTACATTTTTAGTGAAAATCTCCCATTCATCAATTAGTTCGTGCATTTTCTCCTTCCCTTTACTTGTTATCGTATAGTACTTTCGCTGTGGTCCCTCAGAAGAAGCAGCAAAATAAGTAGATAAAAATCCGTCTTTTGTTAATCTTCTAAGGAGGGGATACAACGTTCCGTCTGCAATTTGGATGCTTTCTGACACTTGTTGAGCCAATTCGTATCCGTAACGATCTTTTGCATGAATGAAAATAAGTACACACATCTCCAATGAACCTTTCTTAAACTGTACATTCAAATATAACAGCCTCCGAATGTTGAATAATTGTAGTCTGACTTAACATAATGTAACTTTAGTAGTAATTATAACTCACTAGTAAACATTATTCAATACATAATATAGATCAATAGATAGCAAATATAAAAAATCATATCAAAGAAATAAATGATGACATACAAGTTTACGCCTCAGTAGCGAGGCGTAAAGGTTGTGATGTTGAAATTTCTTCATCTTATGATTAGCGGTAATAAGTTGGTTGAAGAAGTTGATTCAACTTATATAGTATAAATATGTTTCTTCTATTATAAATGTCATTTAATTCGCTGTAGATGCCTGCGTGTTAAATAATGTGAAATCACCGGTTGTTGTGTTCACTTGGATTTCATATAACCCTTCCTCTTTTTTAGCGATGATTTTATGCTCTTTTTTTGTTTCATATATCAATTCATCTATATCGAGTTTCGCCTCACCTGTAATACTACCAAAATTTATATTTACTGAAGGGATGGTTTTTTCTATATCTAATTGTACATCTCCACTCGTCGTTGTCGCTTTCACATTTCCAGTTAATGTATCATCTATCATTTGAACAGAGCCAGATATGGTAGAAAAAATGTAATTTTCAGCAGTTACATTGTCCATATTGATATTTCCACTGGTTACATTGATGCCGGTTTGCTTTGTTGTACTATCGTCTAAATTAATATTCCCAGCGGTGGAGTTTATTTTGATTTGTTCTGTTGTGCTGTTTTTTAAGTCGATATTCCCACTCGTAGATTGTAGCGATAATGCATTAGTAAGAAGGCCGTCTATTTTTGTTTCTCCAGATATGGATGAGAGCTCGATATTTTCATAGTTGTAGTCTTTAGGAATGGAAACTTGTAAGTTTAAATTCGCGATGATGTTACGAATGTTTTGAAAATTTAATGACACCTTTACCGTGATGGTGTCACCTTGAGATTGGACGTCAAAAAGGAGATATTCTTCGATGTTTTCGCTTATTTTTCCATTTAATACAATATTCACTTCATCTTTTTCTGATGTTACGATATCAATATTGGAAATGACGGTACTAATTTTAATGTTTTCAATGTCTTTGTTTTGTATGGTCTCTTCTCGGAAAACATCGATAGTAGCTGAATCGACTTCATCGTACGACTCAATAGGAAAATCTTTAAATTGATCGGTAAACTGCTGGACTGAATTCACGGAAGTATCGATCATATCTTCAATGCTGTCCATATATTCAGAGCTACTATAGTAGCTATATTTATCATAGTCAAAGCCATTAACATAAGGATCAACGGAGTCATTAATGAATTCTTCTATTCCATCTAAAGAAATAAAGGGCTCTTGTTGTGATTGTAAGGTTTGTATTGATTTCTCTGGCGCACTGACTAGTAGCAGTCCAGTGAGCGTTGAAACGGTGATAACGAGAAAAAAGATGACAATGGCGGACAGTGTAATGTAAAAAGGCAGTTTCTTTTTTTTGGTGATAATGACTGGAGGTAGTGGGCCCTTTTGATGTTGTAGTGGATGTTGATCCGCAAGCATTTCTTTCGCTATTGTCTCAGGATCTCCAAGCTCTTCTATAATTTCCTCTTCTGTTTTCCCAGCCTCAAGACCCGTCTCAAAATACTCATGTAAATCATATAGTAGTTCTTTTCGGTCCTCTTGTGATAAACGTTGTAGTAGTGATTCTAATTGACTAAAATATTTGTCTTTATTCATGAATTTTATACTCCTTTCGAATTAGCTCATCTACATTTTTAGTGAAAATCGCCCATTCATTGATTAGTTCTTTCATTCTTTCCTTCCCTTTATCTGTTATCGTATAGTACTTTCGCTGTGGTCCCTCGGAAGAAGCAGCAAAA
Organism: Longirhabdus pacifica; assembly: GCF_004115085.1. Taxonomy (GTDB): domain Bacteria; phylum Bacillota; class Bacilli; order Paenibacillales; family DSM-105158; genus Longirhabdus; species Longirhabdus pacifica. The sequence goes on from NZ_QXJP01000009.1 coordinate 51,940, forward strand.
TAAGTAGATAAAAATCCTTCTTTTGTTAATCTTCTCAGAAGAGGATACAGCGTTCCGTCTGCAATTTGGATACTTTCTGATACTTGTTGAGCTAATTCGTATCCGTAACGATCTTTTGCATGAATGAAAATCAGTACACACATCTCCAATGAGCCTTTCTTAAATTGTACATTCAAAATACAACAGCCTCCGAATGTTAAATAATTTTAGTTTGATTTAACAAAATGTAACATCTGTAGTAATTATAACTTGGTAGTGAACATTATTCAATACATAATATAAATGAATAGCTAACAAATATAAAAAATGAAGATATATAAGTATACGTCTCAAGTGCCAGGGGTAAAGGTTGTCTTGTTAAAATTTCTCCATTTTATGATTAGCGGTAATAAGTTGAACTTGTATCTTCAACTTATCTATATTATTTCACATAGAAAGGGGATGTTCCCATGATGTTACTACCTTAATTGGCATAGAGTGGAATAAAAAAAGCGATGGTTTAATTAGTTTAAACAGTTAATAAAAAGTTGAATAAATATAATTTAAAAATGTTTTAAATGCATTTTATAAATAAGTAAACAATAAAAAGAGTAAATATAAATAAATTTAAGCTAAATTTTTAAAGATGGAAGTACGATAATATAATAGACAGCGCTGATGATAAGTATTTTAAGAGTGAAAAATAAAAGTTATGCCCTTTTTATATAAATGAAACTAGAGTAACAGATGATAATTGGCAGAAATAACAACCTAATGTTTCTAAATTGGAGTGAATTAATCCAATTAATGGTTGTTTTAGTGATTCTATTGACTTTGATCTTGAAAGAAAATAGGATTGTAGTCGTATACAAAAATTGTTCAAGTATACAAAACAAAAAACTAAGGGACAGGTGATCAACATGAAATGGATTAAAAACAATCATAAGAAAGTCATCAAAGGAAGTGTATTAACTTTAGCCCTCGGTTTAGCTTTCGCTACGCAAGCAGAAGATGCTTCAGCCCACGGGTATATTAAAGAACCTGCATCAAGAAGTTACACTGGTAGTTTGATGAAGCAGCAACTTGGATACAATGAAGCATTATCCATATATGGTCTTGCTATTAATGCTCCGCAAGCAGTAGAAGGACCAAAAGGTTTTCCAGCAGCAGGCCCTGCTGATGGCCAAATTGCATCCGCAGGTGGTGGATTAGGTCAAATAGATTTAAAGTTGGATCAGCAAAATGATAGTATCTGGAGCAAGCAAGATATGACAGGTGGAGTAAATACGTTTACTTGGAATTATACTGCAGCTCATGCTACATCAAAATGGCATTACTATATTACGAAAGCAGATTGGAACCCAAATGATCCTTTAGAACGTTCTGATTTTGAACTAATTGGGACAGTAGAACATGATGGATCTGCTGCTAGTAACAACCTATCACACGACATTAACGTACCGACGGATCGCAGTGGCTATCATGTCATCTTAGGTGTATGGGATGTAGCGGATACACCAAATGCATTCTATCAAGTTATTGATGTGAACTTGCAAAACGGTAACGTAGAAGAAGATACACAAGCACCAACTGCACCAACTAATGTGAATGCAGAAAACGTTACTTCTAATCAAGTTCAATTAGCATGGACAGCTGCTACAGATAATGTAGGTGTAAGTAAGTATGAAATCTATCGTGATGGTAACAAAGTAGGTACGACGACAACGACAACATATACAGATAAAGACGTAACTGCAAATACGAAATATGAGTATACGATAAAAGCATATGATGTTGCAGGAAATGTCTCTGAAACTAGCAACGCTTTAAGTGTTACAACAGATAAAGTCGTTGAAAACGATACACAAGCACCAACGGCACCAACTAATTTACACACCATGACGGTGACAGATAGTTTAGTAGAGTTAATGTGGACAGCTTCTGAAGATAACGTAGCAGTTACATCTTATGAAATTTATCGTGATGGTAAACAAATAGGTACAACATCCAATACGATGTTTAAAGACACTACAGTATCTGAGGGTACAAGCTATAGTTACACTGTAAGAGCAGTAGATGCAGCAGACAACGTATCCAACGCAAGTGATAAACTTGAAGTGACAACGGAAGAAGCTGCTGACAATGGTAACGGAAACGATAACGGAAACGATAACGGTAATGACAATGGAAATCTTCCAACTTGGAATGCCAATGACGTTTATGTAGCTGGTGATCAAGTCACGTATAATGGCTTGCAGTACGAAGCTAAATGGTGGGTTCGCAACGTGAAACCAGATACAATGAACGGATGGAAATTGTTAAGCACGAATGCTTCATTAGATTGGAATGCAAACACGGTATATACAAGTGGTATGGTAGTAGACTATAACGGAACAAAGTATGAAGCAAAATGGTATACACAAGGTGATACACCAGGACAAAGTGATGTATGGAAGAAAGTGAAGTAATATGCTTCATGCATTATTAAAATAAATGTGATCAAAAGCAAACATTAAAAGCAAAAGACTATTCTACATGTCATGTATGTGACGTGCTGGAATAGTCTTTTTTATATCCTTAATGTGTAACTTTGGTTGACGCTGATTCATGTTGATCAGAGTATAGGGTGACATTTATAATGTTTGTTCTCTAATTTCATCTATGAAGGTTGTAGCAGCTTTGGATAAGTATCGCTCTTGTTGATAACCAATCACGATAGTACGTGTAGGAGCGCCTTCTATTTTACTATAATGAGGAACCAAGTCCCCTCGCTGTGAATGACGGATCATATCTGGTACAAAAGCAATTCCCATTCCTGCTGCCACGAGAGCTTGTACTGTTTCAATATTGCTGCTTTCAAATACGATATTAGGTTCAAAGCCAGCTTGTCTGCATAAACTTAATGTAATGTTTCGAAAGCCTTGTCCTTGTTTTAGAACAATAAAAGGCTCTTCTTTTAGCTTGCGAATAGAAACTCTTTCATGTAATGTATTCTCGGAATGTGAATGTAGTGCATGCCCTTCTGGTAAAGCTAAATAAATTTCTTCTGTAATAAGAGGTTTATAGGATAGAGATGGCTCTTGTATTGGTAAGGTAAGCAAACAAATATCTACTTTACCTTGAGTCAATAGCTGCTCTAATGTAGAAGATGCTTCTTCCACTAAATTAATTTCAATACCAGGATAACGCTGCTGAAAGGAAGGCAACACTTTAGGTAAAATGTAGGAACCCGTAATAGGCAAGCTACCAATCGTTAATTTTCCTTTCTTCATACCTGACATATCTTCTAATTCATTGGTTAGAGCAAGTACAAGGTCTAAAATTTTCTCGGATCGTTTAATGAATACTTCTCCAGCTGGTGTCAATTCCACTCGATTTGTACTACGCTTAAATAACGTCACACCAAGCTCGCTTTCCAACTTGGCTAACTGTTGGCTTAATGAAGGCTGAGCAATGTGAAGTTGTTCCGCTGCTCTAGAAAAATTTTTCTGTTCCGCAATGTTGAGCACATACCTCATATGTCTTAATTCCATGAGTATATCTCCTTTTCTACTCCATTATAGTATTATAGTTTCAATCTATCACGATTATAGATATTATATCTTGGATCAATGAGAAAAGAAATGATAACATGTGTTTAACTACTTTAATAAGACGTGTAGGTGATAAAAAATGAGTAAAACATTATATGAAAAAATTTGGAATAACCATGTCATCATCGAAGAAGAGCATAAACCAAGCATTATTTATATTGATTTGCATTTAGTGCATGAAGTAACTTCACCACAAGCATTTGAAGGTTTGAGATTAGCAAACAGAAAGGTTCGCAGACCTGATTTGACCGTTGCGACGATAGATCACAATGTACCAACGAAAGATCGCTTTAACATTAAAGATCCGATATCCAAACAACAAATTGATGCGTTGAGCCGTAATTGTAAGGAGTTTGGTGTGAAGCTATACGATTTACATGATGTCGATCAAGGCGTTGTGCATGTTATGGGACCAGAACTTGGGCTAACTCATCCAGGAAAAACGATCGTATGCGGAGATAGTCATACTTCTACGCACGGTGCTTTCGGTGCACTAGCTTTCGGTATTGGTACGAGTGAAGTGGAACACGTGCTTGCTACACAATGTTTGCATCAAGCAAAATCTAAAACAATGGAAGTGCGTATTACAGGTGAGCTAAAGCCAGGATTAACGGCAAAAGATATTATACTTGGCATTATTGCAGAGCATGGAACAGACTTCGCTACGGGATATGTTATCGAATATACAGGAGAAGTTATTTCCAACCTTACGATGGAAGAAAGAATGACGATATGCAATATGTCGATTGAAGCAGGAGCAAGGGCGGGATTAATTGCACCGGATGAGACGACATTTGAATATTTAAAAGGAAGAGAATATGCACCAACTGGAGCTGACTTTGAACAAGCGGTGCAACAGTGGAATGAACTGCGCAGTGATGAAGGAGCAGTCTACGATAAGTGTATTCAATTTGATGCTGCTGCACTCGTTCCACAAGTAACATGGGGCACGAGCCCAGGAATGGGGACAGATGTAGATAAAGTGGTTCCTGATCCAGCGGCTTTTACAACAGAAAACGAGCGCAAAGCAGCGGAAAAAGCGTTGGAGTATATGGGATTAGCGCCAAATACAAAAATGACAGATATTAAAATTGATAGAGTATTTATCGGTTCTTGTACGAATGGTAGGATAGAAGATTTAAGAGCGGCAGCGAAAGTAGTGAAGGGATACCACGTATCGAGCCATGTCAATGCGATGGTTGTACCAGGTTCAGGAAGAGTGAAGATTCAAGCAGAAAAAGAAGGGCTAGATAAGATCTTTATCGATGCAGGCTTTGAATGGCGTGATGCTGGTTGCTCCATGTGCTTGGCGATGAACCCAGATTATTTGGAGCCAGGTGAACGATGTGCTTCTACATCCAATCGGAATTTCGAAGGAAGACAAGGAAGAGACGGCAGAACACACCTTGTTTCTCCAGCTATGGCGGCTTCGGCAGCAATTAAAGGGAAATTCGTTGACGTTAGAAACTGGGACTTTTTATAGATCATAGAGAAGGAGAGATGGGGAATGGAAGCTTTTAAACAACATAAAGGTTTAGTAGCACCTGTTGATCGGGTAAATGTAGATACGGATGCGATTATACCAAAGCAATTTTTGAAGCGAATTGAAAGAACGGGATTTGGTCAATATTTATTTTACGAATGGCGGTTCACGCTGGACGGGAAAGTGAAAGAAGATTTTTCTTTGAATCAAAATAAATATGAAGGGGCATCCATTCTAGTTTCACGTGCGAATTTTGGCTGCGGATCATCGAGAGAACACGCACCTTGGGCGATATTGGATTATGGTTTCAAAGTCGTGATTGCACCATCTTTTGCTGATATTTTCTATAATAACTGCTTTAAAAACGGTATTCTACCTATTGTATTAAGTGAGGAAGAAGTAGAAACATTGTTCCAAGCAACAGCCAAGCAAGACGGATACGCCTTACACATTGACTTAGAGCAAAAAATCATCTCAGACAATGCAGGATTGCAGATTCAGTTTGACTTAGATGAACATAGAAGACAGTACTTATTGCAAGGGCTAGATGATATTGCACTCACTTTAAAATATGAAGAGAAAATAGCAGCATATGAAAAGCAGCAACCTGCTATATAAAGTGAAGAAATAATGAGATATAAGTTTACGCCTCAGCTGCTAGGCGTAGCAGAAAAAGAATGTGGATGCACAAATGAGCCTATACGATGTTTCGTTTCACTAAGCGAAATCTTTCCTATAGGCTTATTCACATTGTAATCCCTCTATTGTTATAAATGAAAGGTAAATTTACGCAACTTTCTATGAAAAAAAACGTCTAATATAAAGGTATATAAGATAACACAGAAAATATACACCATTGGGGGAGGGAGCTATGTTAAAGAAATTACTATCATGTGGTCTAATTATTGCAGTAAGCACATTTGCATTTACACCGCACTTACTTGCTGCTAGTTCGGAAGAGAAACTAGTTGTGAATGGGAAGGAAATAACGCCGAAACATCCATTGTTGATAAAAAAAGGCGATCCTTTTATGTCATTGGAAACATTATCATCGATAGAAACGTTTGATACTACAAGTAAAATTGGGGATGTCGTAACGATCGAGATGGATGATGTCGAGCTGGAATACGACTTGGATGATAACACATTCACTGTAAACGACGAGAAGGTAAACACATCATCAAAACCATTCGAAGAGCAAGGCACAGTATACATACCTGTAAAGGATTGGGAAAGTTATATAGGATTTGATGTTGTGTATGATGATATGTCCGACAACACTTATGTTTTCTTAAAAGAGAAAAATCCAGTTCAACCAGCAACCAGTAAACTACTAAACATCGAAGTAAGTGGAGATGAAGTATACTGGGATACTAGCTATTATGTGGAACCAGAAATAACGAGATGGAAAGACCCACAGCGAATGCACATTGATTTACCAAATACGGAGCTTTCAAGCGACTTGAAAAACAATGCTACGATGAGTGTAAACAATGATTGGGTTCAATCTGTACGTTTTGAGCAACTAGATAGTACCGCTAGGATTATACTAGATTTATATGAAAAAATAGATTACGAGATCGATGCTAATGCGGTGCAACGTGATGTGATGATGACGATGTCGGAATATCATTTTAAAATTGTACTGGATGCTGGACATGGGGATCATGATCCTGGGGCAAGAGGGCACAGCGGTGGCCATGAGAAAGATTTTGTACTCAGTGTAACGACGAAAGTGGAAGATTTACTGAGACAAGAAGAGGATGTTACGGTCTATATGACGCGACAGGACGATACGTTCGTTGAGTTATATGATAGAGGAAATTTGGCCAACGAAGTAAATGCTGATTTGTTTATCTCTATTCATGGTAATGCACATGATAAAGAGTCGATTAATGGTACAGAAACATATTATTGGCAAGATGAAAGTTTAGAATTTGCAAGTATCGTACATGAAGAATTAATAGAAACAACAGGATTTGTAGATCGTGGCGTGAAGAAAACCAACTTTAAAGTGATTAGAGTGGCACAGATGCCAGGCGTACTGTTGGAAATAGGTTTTCTAACCAATCCTGGAGATGAAGCCGCAATGTTAAACGAACAGTTTCAAGTAAGAGTAGCTGAAGCCATTGTCGATGCAATAAAAACATATTTTGAAATGGAAGTATAATTAGCTTGTCAACCATATAGAAAGGGATGATTTTTTTGAAAAGAAAGAGTTTATCCGTATTACTTACACTATCTTTAATTTTATCTGCATTTGCTTCCTTTGGAACATCTGCACAAGCAGCAAGTATAAAGACGAAGTTCCCAGATGTTAAAAATGAACATTGGGCGATTATGCATATTTACAAACTAGCAGCACTCGGTGTCATTTCTGGTGATAGCAATGGGAAATTTAGACCAGAAGATAAAGTGAGACAACAAGATGTTATTATCATGGCGCTTCGTTACATGGGGTACTCTGATGATGATATTAGTAAAGAACTTAGCAACAAAAGATTCACATTGGATGTGGAAGTAGATGACTATGCAAAAGACGAAGTGTTTTTTGCAACAGAAATAGGATTACTTGATCTAGAAGAAGAGAAAATGATACTAGAAGACGATGAAAAGTTCGGAACAAAGTCAGCATCCAGAGAATGGGCGTCGAAAATTTTAATCCGCGTTATCGATAAAGAAGATGAGATCGATAACATGGAAGACAAATTAGGAACTTTTACCGACCGTTCTGAAGTTAGTGATTGGGCAGAGTCTTATATGAATGCTGCAGTAAACTTAGAATTAATTAGAGGAATGAACAGTGGAAAGCTGGCTCCCAAAAATAACGTAACAAGAGCACAAATGGCTACGCTTTTAAGTCAAGCAGATGATTATGTAGATTTAGGAGACTTGCATATAACAGGAAGAGTCAATAGTATCACCGAAGATAGCATTTCTGTGATCGACAGTGAAGGGGATGTGCAAGAGTTTGACTTAAACGTAACGACAAACTATTTTTATAATAACAAAAAAGTAACACAAGATGAGATTGAATCTTTTTATGAAGTGGCCGTTATTGCACACAGTAACACAGCTTACTATGTTGAAATCTTAAATAAAAGTAAGTACCAAGTGCATGAAGGTATCCTTTATGATGTGGACTATGATGATAAAACGATTACGTTAGACCAAGACGGTAAATTGAACGACTATACTTTCATGTCTTCCACTACATTTGTAGACAACGATGGGAAAGGATTAAACTTCAGTGATTTAATTACGAAGAGTCAAGTAAAACTGAACTATGATCCGCAAAGTGACGATGGGAAAATTAAACAAATTGTCCTCGTTCAAGCACCTGTGAGTAAAAAATCAAAAGGTACGATCGTAAAAATAGAAGATGACGAAATTTCCATTCATGATAAAGAAAACAATGAAATAGAAACATATGAAGTTGCGGATGATATGAAAGTTGTGTATGGAGATAAAGAGTTAACAAGTGCACAGTTAGGATTGAAAGATGAAGTAGAATACATTGTAGAATCCGATGTATTGGAGAAAATTTCGATTACAGAACCGAATGAGCCGATAAGAGAAGTGAAAGAAGGATTTTTCATTAGCTTTTCATATGATAGTAGTCTCAATTCTAACATCTTAAACATTCGTATCAATGATCAGCCACAAGTTTACTACGTAAGTAAAGATGTAGCAGTCATTTTAGGTAGTCAAGATTATGCGACAGTAGAAGATTTATCTAGTAATGATTTATTACGTATTGAGCTAGATCAATACTCCAAAGTAACTAAAATTGAAGTACCAAACCGCAGCTTGGAATTTAGACAACTGCAAACGATAGATTTTATCTCTAGTGATACGATGAGAATGTTTTTTAAAGAAAGTAATGAATTGTATTATTATGATGAAAACACACCAGTATATGTTGATGATGAAGTATTGAACATCGTCGATGCCCTTGACGAAAATGAGTTGAAAGAAGGGCTTAAAGTCGATGTGATGGTGTCTGGTGATAAAATTTTCTCCATCACGGTGAATAACGATTATGATGGATTGATTACGGAAGTAAATCTAACGAAAAATACGATCACCATTAAGAGTAAAGATGACACAGAAAGAGTATTTGACATGGGGTCTAACATCTCTGTATATCGCAGCGATGCTTCAACAGGAAATAAAAACAACTTGAAAGTAGGAGCTCCTGTACGTATTACGTTAGATTCTCAGCAAGAGAAAGTGTCTAAAGTATACATCAAATCATTAATGTGGTATGAGATTACAGACATTAATACATCTTACAACGAATTAAAACTTGAAGATGCAAATGGAAAAGACAAGAAAGTAAAAGTGAATTCATCTTTCCTTATCTTCAACCAAAAAGGTGATTTAATTACATTAGCAGACTTAGATGAAGGAGATACATTAATCGGCGTATACGTTGGAAAATCATTAAAAGAAGTGTACTTGAATGAATCTAAATCTGGTAGAGTAACAGATATGAACCAAAACTTAGATACGTTCTCATTAGAAGATTACAACGGTCAAAACTATACGATTAAAAACGTATATGATGTAGACATTGACGTGCAAGATCGAGTGGAAGTATTAACAGCAGCAGACCTTGTCTTGATTCAAGAAATTGAACCGATGGATAAAACGTTCTGGAAATTGTCCAACGACAAGCTATATGTAAAACGAAAAAATTTGCAAAATGAAAAATATATTTTTAGCATCTCTTCTCTTCTCACTGTAAAAGATGATGATGGAAATACGATTAAATTAAGTGATCTAGATGAAGGGGATAAAATTGAAATCTACGTAACAAATGGAGAAGTCGTTGAAATTGTACAGGACTAACTTCCCACACCTGCATGCTTCATTTACTAGGAAACCATTTTGTTCGCTTTTTATACGAACAAAATGGTTTTTTTTGCTTGATTTGCTTACTGAATTCATATAAACTGTTGACGTATATGACGGATACAAAAACATACTATATAAGTTGAATTAACTTGTTAAACCAACTTATTACCACTATGCATAAGATGGAGAAATCTCTATATCACAACCTTTGGACCTGGCTACTGAGGTGCAAACTTGTATCTTATTATTTCTTCATCTTATATATCAACCTATTAAGGTGCATTCCATGAGGAAATCAGATCATGCAACAGCGATGATAGGGAAATGAACCATGAAGGGAGACGTCATGCTTACTTTAGTGCAAATAAGACGCGTTTTAGACACATTTGCTGAAATGTTTCCTGATGCGCATTGTGAATTGAATCATCAAAATCCGTTTGAACTAACGATTGCCGTATTGCTATCTGCCCAGTGTACAGATGAAAAAGTAAATAAAGTGACGGCTTCTCTTTTTCAAAAATACAAAAAGCCAGAAGATTACTTAGCCGTTCCTTTAGGTGAGCTGGAGCAGGATATTAAGAGTTTAGGTTTATATCGTAATAAAGCAAAAAATATTCAAAAGCTATGTCAACTCTTACTTGATAAATATGATGGACAAGTTCCAGAGCAGCATGAACAATTAGTAGAATTACCAGGGGTAGGTCGTAAGACAGCCAATGTCGTTGTATCCAATGCCTTTGGCGTACCTGCGATTGCCGTAGATACACATGTCGAACGAGTGAGCAAAAGATTAGCTATCTGCAACTGGAAAGATTCTGTATTAGAAGTAGAAAAAAAGTTAATGAAAAAAGTTCCAAAAGAGGAATGGACACTCACGCATCATCGACTTATTTTTTTTGGTAGATATCATTGCAAAGCGCAAAACCCGCAATGTACAGCATGTCCATTACTCGATATATGCAGGGAAGGTAAGAAAAGAGTGTAAGAGCTATCTACGTCATGGGAGAGAAAGTAAATGAGCGAAATATTGTTGGAACAAAGTAAAAAACAGAATGAGCACCAACATCAAGATAGCAATGACAACTTGAAGGATAACTTGCATGCCATTGCAATTAAAATGAAGCTTGCTGAAGATGATGAACATGCTGCAAAAGTAAACCAATTAATAGAAAAGTGGGAGCAGAAAGAACTGTATATTGCTTTTTGTGGTCATTTTTCCGCTGGAAAGTCCAGCTTAATAAATCAACTTTGTGGCAAACCATTACTACCTTCTAGTCCAATCCCAACAAGTGCTAATGTAGTTTCCATTCGCAGTGGTCAAACTGCACAAGCAAGTATGACTTATGTAGATACAGATGTGGTTAAGCAAGTGGATGTGCAGCAATTAGATGAGCATTGCTTAGATGGTGATATTTCTTCTATTACTATTCAATATCCACTGGCGGGGTTAGATGAACATACTGTATTACTCGATACTCCTGGTGTAGATTCTACGGATGAAAGGCATCAACTAGCCACAGAGTCAGCGTTGCACGTAGCAGATGTCATTTTCTTCGTGATGGACTATAATCATGTACTGTCAGAACAAAACTTTTCTTTTGCAAAGCGGCTCTTAGATGACGGGAAAATCGTATTTTTTATCATTAACCAGATCGATAAGCACGTATCAGAAGAACTTTCCATGCAAGATTTTGCGCAGCAAATAGAGGAAGCGTATGCCAACTGGGGTGTCGTTTCCTACGGCAACATTTTTTTATCCAGTAAATATCCGCAGCACGAACGAAGTCAGTGGAAAGCATTCATGCAGTTAGTGCATACACTGCAACAACAAAAAAATGTGCTCATTCAACATAACAGTCAAGTTTCCGTGGACAAGATTATTTCTGAACACGGGGAAAAGAGAATGCAGCAGTTTGCAAAGCAGCGTGAAGCAATGGTTAGTCCCTTATCAGGCAGTGTCGAAGAAATAGAAGCAAGATGGGATACTTTGCAGCAGCAAAAACAAAGGATAATGGAACAAGAAGATCAGTCGCTCATGGAATTGAAAAATAAGGCCATGGACGTTATAAAAAATGCCAACATTATTCCTGCACAGACCAGGGAGTTGATGCATCGTTTTTTAGAAAGTCAACAGTCAAACTTTAAAATGGGACTTATATTTTCTGCTGCAAAAACCGAGAAAGAAAAGAAAGCAAGATTACAGATGCTGCATCAGCATATGGTAGATCATGTTCAAATACAAATTGAAAAACATCTGTACAGCATCTTTCAATCTGAATTTACGCTGCCATTAGATCCAGCTTGGTTTATAGAGCAACAGCAGCCAGGTGCAGTGTGGTCTAATCAGTATAGTATGAATTATGCGCAACATTGTTCAGAACAAATGAAGAAAATGTACAGAACATATGTGAATGAACAACTTGCTCTTGTAACCAAGGAAAAGAAACGCCAAGCGACAGAAGAAGCACAACAGGTAGCGCTGGAGATAGCGCAGAGTCAAACTGAAATGGATATCATAGCTAACATTCGTCATATAGAACAAGAACAAGCGCAACATATACAATCTTTACGTTCGCTTGTACCTAGTGTAAGCGATGTAGCAGTCATGCAGCATATGTGGGAACACTTGATGCATCATGATAACGATCATCACGATCATCACGATCATCACAATCATCACAATCATCAGAACCTTCTTGGAAGTGATGACAACATAGAGCAAATGAGCGCAGAACAGACTGAAAAGCACCATCAGACTGCTAGTGATCATGATGAACAGAAAGAACAGCTGCATGCTTCCATCAAGCAGGAATCTATTCATCCAGAAATGGAATGGAAAGCTGAACTAACAGAATCAGCTAGTAAATTAGAAGCAGCTGCACAAATCATTGAACCTTTTTCAGCTTTAGCACCATTACGAACCATAATGACAGAAAAAGCAAAACAATTTCGCAATAATCAGTTTACCATCGCCTTATTTGGTGCTTTTAGTGCGGGTAAATCATCGTTTGCCAATGCATGGATAGGTTTGGACGTATTGCCTGTGTCTCCACATCCCATGACGGCATCCACCATTAAAATCATGCCGCCAACGTTTGAATGTCCCCATGAAACGGCTAGAATAAAAATGAAGAGTGAAGATGTGCTGCTCCAAGATATGATGTATGCATTAGCATCTCTTGGATACACCGTAACTTCGATTACAGAGTGTTTAAATGTCATTGAGCAGTTAGATGCAAAAGAAATTAGTGCAAAAGGAAGAGGGCATTTTGCATTTTTACAAGCTGTAGGTAAGGGATGGAACGACCACCAACATCAACTAGGTGAAACGTTGCAAGGGGATAAAGCAGTCTTTCATCAGTTTGCAGCAGAGGAAGAAGATGCTGCGTTCGTAGCGCATATAGAATGGTATTTGGACTGTCCTGCGACAAGGATGGGCATTGTCCTAGTGGATACACCTGGTGCAGACTCCATCAATGCTCGCCATACGGATGTTGCTTTTAACTATATTAAAAATGCGGATGCTATCATTTTTATTACGTATTATAATCATGCTTTCTCTAGAGCAGATCGCGCCTTCCTACAACAATTAGGAAGAGTGAAAGATCATTTCGCATTAGATAAAATGTTTTTTGTCATCAATGCGATCGACCTAGCTTCCTCACAAGAAGAAGTGCAATTGGTCATAGACCATGTGAAAAATAATTTGTCCACATTTCAGATTGTACAACCACACATTTTTCCTATATCTAGTATGCAGGCGTTACGCGCTAAGCGTGAAGGGGACGATCAACTTTACTATCAGTCACGAATGCCAATATTAGAACAGCACTTGGCTGCTTTTTCATTACAAGAAAGAAAGCAGATGTCTACCGTTTCCTTGCAAAACTATATACGCTCCGCTATACATCATATAGACGGATGGATTAGTGAACTAGAACAAGGAGAAGTAGAACGAGAAGCGCGTATGCAGCACCTGCAAGAAGTTGCTGAGGTGCAGAAGGAAAAGCTGCATGGTATCTCTTTTGAGGCACAACGAAAGCAAATAGAAAATGAGATGCAAGAATTACTTTACTATGTAAAACAGAGAGTGAAGTTTCAGTTTCACGACCAATTCAATGCTGCATTCCACCCTTCTTCTTTGTCTAGAGAGGGTAAGCAGATGACACAAAGTATGTTACAATGTTGGAACGAATTAGTTCACGATGTTTCTCATTTTGTTTCACAGGAGCTGCTAGCAACGAGCCTAAGGATTGAACGCTTTTGCAAGCCACTGTTAACGCAAAAATTGGAACAGTGGGAAGATGAAACGAAAGAGAAACTAACAGGTTATACTTTTTCACAAAATGAGCTGACGGCTTGGCCCACTCCAGAAGTGAAACAACATGTGGAACCTCCATCCTTATCGGTACAACAGTTAATGAAATACTTCAAAAACGGAAAGTACTTTTTCGAACAAGAAGGAAAGAAAAAGCTGGAAGACGTGTTAGCTAACGAATGGGAAGTAGCGGTTCAACACCATGTTTCGCAGCATCAAACGATGTTTTCTTCTTTTTATGAAGAGGAAATGAACAAGCAATTAGACAAATGGAAAACAGATGGTGCAAACTCTATTCATCATTATGTCATAGGGATACAACAGACATTCCAGCAAAACATGTCTGTCACGACATTAGAAGAAGCAAAACAGCAATTAAATAAAATCAAAGCTTAGCCAAAGCATAGAAAAGAGGGAATAGCCTTGCATCAAAAAAATGGGATATGGCGCTTATTGTTCATCACATCCGTGGTTACGGTTGTATTGTTAATCGTAGGATTCGGTTATGCTGCTAGCTCTGTTTTATTCCCACCATCCGGAGGGGTCGTTGTCACAGAGCCAGAAGAAGAAATAGTAGAACCAGGAACGATCCGTCTTATCGCAATTGGAGACTCGATTACGAATGGATTTGGTGATGAGTCTGGTAATGGCGGATATGCAAGCATCGTTAGAGATGCTTTAAAAGAAGAGGAAGACATAGAGCAAGTTGTCTTTGCTAACTTTGCTATCGATGGGTATACCACTGTTGATGTATTGTCCGATTTAAATGAAAAAGAAGGCATTAAAGACGAAGTGAAAAAAGCAGATATGATTTTAATGACCATTGGTGCCAACGATTTACTTCCGACTTCAGAAGAAGTCAACTTGGAAGTTGTAAGTGGTAGAAGAGCAGAAGTGTTGAATAATTTGCAATCCATCTTTACTCTCATAAGAGAATATAATAGTGAGGCTCAAATTGTTTACACTGGTTTATATAATCCATTCGTGGAAATAGATATGGACAAACAAATTAGTATTGAAATTGATAGCTGGAATTCCGATGTGTTTAAGCTAGCTACAACATTTGACAACATTTTAGTCGTAAGGCCAGATAATTTATTCCATGGTGATGAATTTTTTGCATTTGATAACTATCATCCAAGTTTTTTAGGACATGAGCGTATTGCAGAACGAATTATGCAAGCTATAAGATAAAGGGGACATGACATAGTGGGAACAAACCATATTTTAACCGTTAAACATGTCAAGAAGAACATAAAGGGCAAACCGATTATAAATGATATTTCTTTTACTGTAGGAGAGGGTGAAATATTCGGATTTCTCGGTCCCAACGGTTCTGGAAAAACGACAACGATTCGCATGTTAGTAGGGCTTATTCAGCCGAGTGAAGGGGAAATAAGCATCTGTGGTAAAAGTGTGCGTAAACAACGAGAAGAAGCACTGAAGTACGTTGGAAGTATCGTAGAGAACCCAGAAATGTACCCATACTTAACGGGGTGGGAAAACTTAGAACACTTTGCGGCTATGCTTCACAACATTACCTCGGATAGAATAGCAGAAGTGGTTAATATCGTAGGGATGGATAAAAGAATACATGACAAAGTGAAAACATATTCACTCGGTATGCGTCAACGCCTAGGGATAGCACAAGCGCTACTAGGAAAACCGAAATTATTAATTTTAGATGAGCCTACAAATGGGCTAGATCCGCAGGGTATAAAAGACTTGCGTGCTTTTATACGAAAATTGGCAGATGAAGGACTATCTATATTTGTATCCAGTCATCTATTAAGTGAAATACAAATGATGTGTGATCGAGTTGCTATCATTCAAAAAGGGGAGACGTTAGCCGTAGGTGCGGTGGATGAATTGCTCTCACAAACGAAAAATCGTATTTTGTTGACGGTATCGCCATTAGAAAAAGGCAAAGAGGCACTACAGCAGATGGACGAAGTAGAAATCTTACCGCTCTTTACAGAAGATATGGAATCTGTAGTCAATGGATTAGAGCCTATTGCCGTTCATATGGACGTCGATCGTGTTCCTGATGTGAATAAAAAATTAATGGAAGCAGGCATAGCTGTCTACGGGATACATACGAAAGACCCAACTCTGGAAGATATGTTTCTTCATTTAACGGAAGGTGAGCAAATTGAATAATATATTACCACTCGTTCGCAATGAAGTCATGAAAATATGGAAGAAAAAAAGATTTTTTGTTGTGCTTCTTTTATTACTCGTCATGATACCTATATTTACCTATGCGCAGTACAAACTGGCTACGAATATTCAAGAGCAAATGGGTACAACCGATTGGAAATTAAGTGCACAAGAACAAGTGCAGGATTATACCAACCGCATCAACAGTCCTCGTATGTTAGAGGAGTGGAAGACGTATTATAAGATCGAAGTAGAGCGATTGCAGTATCATATTGATAACAACGTAGATCCACGATCTCCAAATGGAGTCACGTTTACCCGAGTTTTCTTGGAGAACTCCATAGGATTGTTGCTACCGCTGTTAGTATTAGTCATTGTTTCTGACTTAGTTTCGTCGGAGTTCCAGCAAGGGACGATCAAGATTTTAGTGACGCGACCCGTAAAGCGTTGGAAGGTGCTGACGAGTAAGTTTATTGCCCTTACGTTCTACGTTTCGCTGACCGTATTTTCACTGGTCATTATGGCCTATCTTATTTCCGGAGCCATATTCGGTTACGGTGGATTTGACGCTCCAGTGTTCATGGGATTCCAGCAAGTAGGAAGTAGCATTGATACGAACGGAGCATATGTTGTAGAGCAATGGCAGTTTCTTTGGATGTCCATGGGGCTTGCATGGTTTTCCAGCATGGTCGTTGGTTGCTTAGCGCTGATGGTGTCTATTCTGATACGAAGCACCGCAGCAGGCATGGGGGTCATGGTATCTACGCTTATCGCAGGTACGATTTTAGCAAATATGGCAGCTTCTTGGGAAAGCGCTAAATACTTTTTTATGATAAACTTAAATACAATTGTGTTTTTATCTGGTCAAAAACCACCAGTTCCAGGGATGGATCTATCATTTTCTTTAATTAATCTTTCGTTAACAGGCCTTGCTGCAATCATTGTTTCCTATGCCGTGTTCACGAAACAGGATATATATAATTAGTTTACGACCTAGAAGCTGGTCGAATTTTACGACGCAGTGGATTGAAGTTGAAAGGGGAATTAATGCTTTATGTCTGAGCAATTAAAATGGTTTGAAGAACAAAAAAATCAGACAACAAACTATGATGCCGATGACATTCAAGTCTTAGAGGGACTGGTTGCCGTTAGGAAAAGACCCGGGATGTACATTGGAAATACGAGTACATCCGGGCTACATCATTTAGTTTGGGAAATTATAGATAATGCCGTAGATGAGCATTTAGCCAAATATTGTTCTGAAATTAAAGTCACGATACATAAAAATCAATCCGTTACGGTAGAGGACAATGGAAGAGGGATTCCTACCTCAATGCATAAAACGGGTATACCGACACCACAAGTCGTGTTCACCGTGTTGCACGCTGGTGGTAAATTCGGTGGATCAGGCTACAAGAAATCGGGTGGATTACACGGCGTTGGTGCTTCTGTCACGAATGCGTTGTCTGAATGGTTACAAGTGGAAATTTATCGTGACGGTAAAATCCATCGTCAGCGTTTTGAATACTGGGTGGACGACAGCGGGGAAGAGCACGTCGGTGAACCTACAACCTCGTTAGAAATCATTGGCAACACGAGAAAGACAGGAAGTAAAATTACGTTTAAACCAGATCAAAGGGTGTTTAAACAAGGAACGAACCTGAACTACGATACATTATCTGAGCGATTGCAAGAAATTGCCTTCCTTAACTCTGGTTTGAAAATTAACATTTTGGATGAGCGCAATGATAAGGCAGATACATTCTTCTATGAAGGTGGAGCGAAGCAGTTCGTTGAATATTTGAATGAAGAAAAAGATGTTTTGCATCCTGCCATCCACTTTGAAACGGAAAAAGATGAAGTGGAAGTGGAAATAGCCATCCAGTATAACGGAGGCTATACGGAAACGATCGTATCCTTTGTTAACTCTATTCCTACCAGAAGCGGGGGAACACATGAAACTGGATTTAAAACAGCATACACAAGGGTCATGAACGAATATGCACGTAAAAATATGCTGCTCAAAGAAAAAGAGAAAAATCTCGAAGGTGGAGATCTTCGCGAAGGCATGATGGCGATTATCAACGTCAAAATGAGCGAAGTCGAATTTGTGGGTCAAACGAAAGATCAGCTAGGTAGTGCTGTGGCAAGAAGTGCGGTAGATGCCGTTGTAGCAGATAAAATGTCTATCTTTTTAGAGGAAAATCCAGACGTCGCACAGAAATTAATTAAAAAATCGATACAAGCGGCAAAAGCAAGAGCCGCAGCAAGAAAAGCACGTGAAGAAGTAAGAAGCGGGAAAAAAGGCAAAAACCAAAGTCTAAGTCTAGGCGGTAAACTCACTCCTGCTCAATCGAAAGACTTCACGAAAAATGAACTCTTTATCGTCGAGGGGGATTCCGCTGGTGGATCTGCCAAGCAAGGTAGAGACTCAAAGTTTCAAGCTATCCTTCCGTTAAGAGGGAAGCCGATGAACTCAGAGAAAGCGAAGCTGCTTGACGTATTGAAAAACGAAGAATACAAACTCATCATCTCTGCTATCGGTGCAGGGGTAGGCACGGAGTTCGATCATAGCGAAAGCAATTATTCTAAAGTGATTATTATGACAGATGCCGATACGGACGGGGCACATATTCAAGTGTTACTGCTCACCTTCTTCTATCGTTACATGCGCAGTTTGATAGATGAAGGAAAAGTGTATATTGCTCAGCCACCACTGTATAAAATATCGAAGAAAAGTGGCAAGAAGACCACAGTAGAATACGCTTGGGATGAAGATCATTTGGATCGCAGAATGAAAAAGCTAGGTAAAGCAGAATTGCAACGTTATAAAGGGTTAGGGGAAATGAATCCCGATCAATTATGGGAAACGACGATGAACCCAGAAACAAGAACGCTATTGCAAGTACAGATTGAAGATGGAGCCAAAGCAGAGCGAAGAGTATCGACTTTAATGGGTGATAAAGTAGATCCGAGAAAACGCTGGATTATAGAACATGTAGATTTCACAGAGTACGAGGAGTGATCAATAATTGAGTACTGCAGAAAAATTTTCACCTGCTTTTTTAGAAGAAGTGGTGGGCGACCGATTTGGTCGATATTCAAAATACATTATACAAGATCGTGCGATTCCTGACGTTAGAGATGGCTTAAAGCCAGTTCAGCGCAGAATTTTATATGCCATGCACGAAGCTGGCAACACAGCAGATAAACCGTATCGTAAATCTGCTAAAACGGTAGGGGATGTCATGGGGAGTTACCATCCTCATGGCGATACGTCTATTTATGACGGCATGGTTCGCATGGCGCAACCTTGGAAAATGATGCATCCGCTCATTGATGGTCACGGTAACTGGGGATCACTAGACGACGATCCAGCAGCGGCAATGCGTTATACCGAAGCTAGACTTTCACCCATTGCTTCGGAAATGATGCGTGACTTGGACAAAGAAACGGTACTGTTTAAAGATAACTTCGATAACTCCATGCAAGAACCAGTCGTATTACCGGCACGCTTTCCTAATTTGTTAGTGAACGGTGTAAGTGGTATCTCCTCTGGGTTTGCTACAGAAATTCCGACGCACAATCTAAATGAAGTGATTGATGCGTGTATTCATATGCTGAAAAAGAAAGAAGTTCAGCTGGAAGATTTGATGAACATCATCCAAGGTCCAGACTTTCCTACTGGCGGGATCATTATGGGAAAAGAAGGCATTAAAAATGCGTATGAAACAGGTAAAGGTAAAATATTCATTCGCTCTAAAGTGGATATAGAGAAGCTCAAAAGCGGCAAAGAGCAACTCATCATTACCGAAATACCGTATCAAGTGGTCAAATCAAAACTCGTTACGCAAATGGAAAATATCCGTCTAGATAAGAAAATTGATGGCATCGGTGAAGTGCGAGACGAAAGCGGTAGAGATGGCCTTAAAATCGTCATTGAGTTGAAAAAAGATGCCGATGCACAGAGCATACTGCATTTTTTATACAAAAAAACCGACTTACAAGTCGCCTATCACTTTAACATGGTAGCGATCGTCAATAAAACGCCAAAGCAGCTAGGTATACAATCCATTTTGCAAGCGTATATCAATCATCAAATTGAAGTCGTTAGAAATCGCTCTCAATATGAATTAGCGCGTGCAGAACATCGAGCGCACATTTTAGATGGATTGGTCAAAGCATTAAATATTTTGGATGAAGTGATTGAAACGATCAAACAGTCTCGCAACAGGCAAGACGCACAGCGAAATTTAGTGTCTACATACGGTTTTACAGAAAAACAAGCGGACTCTATCTTGACATTACAACTATATCGCTTAACGAATCTGGAAATTACGACATTAGAAAAAGAGCAAGACGAAGTCAGCAAGACCATACAAGAGCTGCAACAAATACTCAACGAAGAGAAAAAGTTATACGCCGTTATCATCGGTGATCTAAGAGAGATCAAAAAGAAATATGGTCAAGAGCGTCGTTCTATCATTCAAGACGAAGTAGAAGAGCTGAAAGTAAATTTAGAAGCGATGATCAATAGTGAGGATGTCATGGTCACGCTCACAAAAGACGGGTACATCAAACGTACTTCCATGCTTTCCTTTACGAGATCTGGTGGCGAGCCAGGGCTGAAAGAACAAGATTATGTTAAGTGGTCTATGGAAATGAACACCCTGCATACACTCATGGTATTTACGAAGCTAGGGCAATATTACATGCTCCCGGTCCACCAAATACCAGAATATAAATGGAAAGATACGGGTACTGCACTCGTAAATGTGATATCCTTAAAGAAAGAAGATCAAGTTATCTCTGTTATTCCTATTGAAAATTTTGAGCTATTTGGGAAATCCGTCGTCTTTGTTTCTAAAAAAGGGCAAGTGAAACGTACAGAACTGAAAGAATATCAAAAGAGCAGATCCAATGGAATAGTCGGGTGTAAACTGCAAAAAGAAGATGAAATTATTCATGTTGCGCTAAGTGATAACGATCACGACATATTACTCATTACTGCAAGCGGGATGAGCATTCGATTCCATGAAAGTGAAGTCAACCCGATGGGAAGAGCGGCAACCGGTGTAAAAGGGATTCAGTTGCAAGAAGGAGACCACCTTATCAAGGCTATTTGGGTCAAAGGAGATGAAGGCGAAGTTGCTGTTCTATCCAATTACGGGTATGGGAAGCGAAGCTTTGTTTTTGACTACCCTCGCCAAGGAAGAGGCGGAAAAGGCGTACTGACTTTCGAGTTTAAAGAAGGCAAACGAGTAAGAAAAAATGGAACAGAACTGATTTACGCCGAATGGGTAAAAGATGAAGTGTCATGCATAGGGATAGATGTGGATGGTGCAGAGCATCCTTTTTCATCAGAAATGATGCCTGTTGCAGAACGAAAATCAACAGGAAAAATGATAATGAAAGGTTCGGCTTCCAGCTCCATTGTTGACGTCATCCGTAGAGCCTTCTAGGAGGTATCTGTATTGAGTTCCGAAGAATTTGCTGTATTGTGGTACAAGTTATCCAAGGAATATAAAATATACATGGAACAACAACTCGCACCACATTTAACAGAGGGGCAATTCAACGTATTAGATTATTTGCAATCACAAGATACGCAATTGAAACCGTCAGATTTATTGGAGCATTTAGCCACCACACCTGCTGCGGTAACGACATTACTGGATAGAATGGAAAAGAACGGTCTGATTGAACGTCAGCGTGATCAGCAGGATCGACGTATTGTATGGATACATTTAACGGATAAAGGGATTGGAGAGTGCGAGAGAGGGTCGAACATAAGAGAACAATTTTTACAGCAATGTCTCAATCGAATCTCTTCACACAATCAGCAGTTATTCATTTATTTACTAGGGAAAGTATCCAACGGATAAAACGATATGAAAAATAAACATAGTGATACATTTATATTTTAGAAAAGAAGAGCTTTGAAAGAGGCTCTTTTTTTGTATGTAAAATGCCACAAATAAAATGTTATCTTAATGCAACTAGATAAGATGAAGAAATGATGGGATACAAGTTTACGCCTCAGTATAGCCAAGCGTAAAGTTTTGTGTTGAGATTTCTTCATCTTATGCATAGTGGTAATAAGTTGGTTGAACTTGTTTCTTCAACGTATATAGATAAATTTCGCCTAATTTTTGACTAGGCAAATGCACAGGCAACTCCCCCCTTCCTCTCATATCCTATATTAGCCCAAACACAAAGGAGAGGTAAAAATTGAGTTGCAACAGAAAAGATGATATGAATGTATGCTCGACTGCACTGGGTCAGAATACATGTGCGAGCGGTGAAGCATCGGTAGCGGAAGGAGCCGACACGACGGCGAATGGCTTTGGTAGTCATAGTGAAGGTTGTAACACAGAAGCGAATGGAAGCTGCTCCCATGCCGAAGGAGCGAATACAACGGCTACTGGCGCTAATTCCCATGCGGAAGGCGGTAGCAGTACGTCTATCGGTAGTAATTCACATGCCGAAGGATCGTTAACCATGTCACAGGGTCTTGCATCACACGCCGAAGGCACAAGCACAAGGTCAATCGGTAGTAGTTCCCATGCGGAAGGTACGAACACCATAGCCAGTGGAAGTAACAGTCATAGTGAGGGTTTTGGCTCCAATGTTGGAGCGAACGCCTTTGCAGGACATGCGGAAGGATTTCTCACGACTGCAAGTGGATCTGTGTCACATGCGGAGGGGAACAGTACGACAGCGAGTGGAATCAACGCTCATGCGGAGGGGTTAAATACAACTGCCAGTGGTGTTGTATCGCATGCGGAAGGATTTTTAACAAGTGCTACAGGGAATGTTTCCCATGCAGAAGGAAACCGAACAATAGCAAGTGGTACGAATTCTCATGCGGAAGGGGTTTTTACATCAGCAATGGGCACTGAGTCACATGCGGAAGGATTTTCAACAAGTGCTACCGGTGATACTTCCCATGCAGAAGGGTTTGCAGCAATAGCAAGCGGTGCTGTATCCCATGCAGAAGGAATTGCAACAACAGCAATGGGTGCTAATTCCCATGCAGAAGGAACTTCAACAACAGCAATGGGCTTTGCCTCACATGCCCAAGGAAGTGGAACAATAGCAGGAGCAACTGCTGCGCATGCGGAAGGTTTGGGAACGACAGCGACTGGATTTGCGTCCCATGCGGAAGGAAGTGGCACCATTGCTAGTAGGGATCAGAGTCATGCAGAAGGTCTAAATTGTGTAGCTAGAGGTTTCTCCTCTCATGCCGAGGGAAGGAACTGTATGGCAATGGGAAATAGATCCCATGCGGAAGGAGATGGAACAACAGCAGAAGGAAACAACTCTCATGTCGAGGGAAGGGGCTGTATAGCGAGGGGAAATAGATCCCATGCGGAAGGATTTGAAACAACGTCAGGGGGAACTGCTTCGCACGCCGAAGGAAATAGAACCATAGCAACCGGTGAAAATAGCCATGCGCAAGGATTAGCGACTTTGGCAATAGGGGATCAAAGCCATGCGGAAGGATTTGAAACCATAGCTAGAGCCACTGCCTCGCATGCGCAAGGTATTAGCACCACCATAGGAGCTACGCTTACTAGTGCACATATTATGGGGAACAGCGGAGATGCAAAGCTAGAAAATTCATGGCACTTAGCGGCAGGTGCGTTTGGTATAACCGGCAATGGGCTAGCCGCCTTTATTAGTGGCACGACGAATGGCGCTAATCTGGGTGACGCTTGTTTTATGGGAACAGTCAGCATGAATGCGAGCTGTAACACATGCGACTTTGCGGAAATGTTTGAGAGTATGGACGGTACACCTATTGATGTCGGCTATTTCGTGACGCTTGAAGGGAATAAAATCCGCATTGCCACGAATGATGATGACTATATACTTGGCATTACTAGCGCTACGCCAGGTGTACTTGGTGGGAATAGTGGATTGTACTGGCAGGGACAGTATGTGACTGATGAATGGGGACGCCGCATCTACGAAGATGTCGTTCAACCTCATCAATATGATGAGCAAGGCCATCTAGTACAAGGCATGCATGTGAAAAAACAACTCACCGTCAATCCAGAATACGATAAGAAGCGGAAATATACATCAAGAATGGAGCGACCAGAGTGGTCTGCTGTCGGCTTAGTGGGTCAAGTACGTGTAAGAGAGGATGGAAGCTGTGAAGTAAACGGCTACTGTATGCCGAACGCAGAAGGGATAGCAACGAATACGGATTACGGTTATCGGGTGATGGAAAGAACAGGAGAAAACCAAGTACTTGTGTTGCTCAACGGCGATCAATACGTAAAGCAAAATAAATTGCATGATCAAAATATGAAGCTACTCCAACGGATGGAGAAATCGGAACAAATTATATATCAACTACAAGAAAGGTTATCGCAATTAGACAAAAATGAAATGAGCTGAGCTATTCATAAAATATGAAAACCACATAAAAAGTTGTGACAAGCCTCTTTCATACACTTTCCACTCTTTATGATTACTCTTCACTTTTTATCCTATAGGCAAATGCACAGTCACATCTTCCCTTCCTTTCATATCCTATATTAGCCTAAATACAGGGGAGGAGAATGCATTGACTTGCAATAGAAAAGACGATATTAACATATGCTCGACTGCACTGGGTCAAAATACATGTGCAAGTGGAGAGGCCTCGTTAGCAGAAGGAGCGAATACGACTGCTAACGGCTTCGGCTCACATAGTGAAGGATGCAACACGGAAGCGAATGGAAGTTGCTCGCATGCCGAAGGAGCGAATACGACTGCAACTGGGGCAAACTCCCATGCAGAAGGAGGAAGTAATACGTCTGTCGGTAGTAATTCACATGCGGAAGGATCATTAACCATGTCGGAGGGACTCGCATCACATGCCGAAGGCACAAGTACAAAAGCGATCGGCAATAGTGCGCATGCTGAGGGTGCAAGCACAACAGCAATTGGCAGTAACAGTCATAGCGAGGGATTTGGTACCACTGTGGAAGTGAACGCATTTGCTGGACATGCGGAAGGATTTCTTACCACAGCTAGTGGATCTGTGTCCCATGCCGAAGGCAACCAGACTACAGCGAGTGGCATAGAGAGTCATGCGGAAGGTCTTGGCACAACCGCAAGTGGTGGGCAGTCCCACGCGGAGGGTAATGAGACCACCGCAAGTGGTATTCTCGGTTCGCATGCCGAAGGATCTCAAACCGTGGCAAGCGGAGCGGCGAGCCATGCGGAAGGATCTCAGACCATATCAAGTGGGGGTGCAAGCCATGCGGAAGGAAGCGGGTCAGTGGCAAGTGGATCTGCGAGCCACGCCGAAGGAACGGATACAGTTGCCATGGACAACACTAGTCATGCCGAAGGAAACAGCAGTGTAGCGTCAGGAGGATCGAGCCATGCGGAAGGAATGGGAACGACAGCAAGCGGGTTAGCAAGTCACGCCGAAGGAAACAGCACCGTGGCCATAGGTCCAGCGAGCCATGCGGAAGGAATGGGAACGACAGCAAGTGGAGATGAAAGTCATGCAGAAGGTAATAGCACGGTTTCGATTGGTGAGGCGAGTCATGCGGAAGGGATGCAAACGGTAGCAAATGGACCAATAAGTCATGCGGAAGGAATGGGAACGACAGCGAGTGGAGAAGCGAGCCATGCGGAGGGAATGCAAACGACAGCAAGTGGAAATGAAAGTCACGCCGAAGGACTTAATACTTTGGCGAATGCACCAGGAAGCCATGCCGAAGGTGAAACAACCATTGCTAGTGGAGATGATAGTCATGCGGAAGGACTTGGTACTGTAGCTAGTGGGGTCCACGGTCATGCCGAAGGTGAAGCAACCATTGCGAGCGGAAGAGATAGTCACGCGGAAGGACTTAGTACTGTAGCTAGTGGACTGAACAGTCATGCGGAAGGAATGGGAACGACAGCGAGCGGAATAGATAGCCATGCAGAAGGAACCAACACAGTAGCCATAGGTCGAGCGAGCCATGCGGAAGGAATGGGGACGACAGCAAGTGGAAATGAAAGTCATGCCGAAGGCATAGGGACGACAGCAAGTGGGCTTGCGAGTCACGCCGAAGGGGAAAATACGATGGCAATAGGTTTTTCCAGTCATGCGGAAGGACGCAATACAACGGCTATTGGTCTGTTTGCTTCACATGCGGAAGGAGATGGTACAACGGCAAGTGGTATTGCTTCACATGCGGAAGGACGCAATACAACAGCAAGTGGAATTGACTCTCATGCGGAAGGTTTGTTTTCAACAGCCATCGGAGATATAAGTCACGCGGAAGGATCGAATACTACAGCAACTGCAAATTCCAGTCATGCCGAAGGAAGTTTTACAGTAGCAAGCGGCATAGCTTCTCATGCCGAAGGACTTTCTACAGCAGCCGGTGGTTCATTCTCCCATGCGGAAGGTGAAAGCACCCTGGCAAGCGGAATGAGTAGTCATGCCGAAGGATTTAGAACGATAGCAGGCGGGATAGCTTCACATGCCGAAGGTTCCATGACCACAGCAAGTGGAAGCAACGCACACGCCGAAGGATCGGGTACAGTGGCTATGGGAGATAATTCTCATGCCGAAGGTATTAGCACTACCATAGGTGTTACCCTCACTAGCGCTCACATTATGGGTAACAGCGGCGCAGCAAAGTTAGAAAATTCATGGCACTTAGCCGCAGGTGCGTTTGGCGTAACAGGCAACGGTATTGCAGCCTTTATAAGCGGTACGACAAATGGTGCGGGTTTGGGTGATGCGTGCTTTATGGGCACCGTGAGTATGAATGCAAGTTGCAACACGTGTGACTTTGCTGAAATGTTCGAGAGTACGGACGGTAAACACATTGATGTGGGCTATTTCGTCACGTTAGAAGGAAACAAAATACGCATTGCTACAAATAACGATGACTATATATTAGGCATCACAAGCGCTACACCAGGTGTGCTTGGTGGTAATAGCGGACTATATTGGCAAGGTCAGTACCTTAGCGATGAATGGGGACGTCGCATCTACGAAGATGTGCTTATACCAGATCAACACGATGAACATGGCAACGTCGTACAAACACAAACAGTAAAAAAACAACTAGCAGTCAATCCCAAGTATGACCCCAAACGCCCTTATAAAGGAAGAGCGAAGCGAGCCGAGTGGTCGGCTGTAGGTCTAGTGGGGCAAGTGAGAGTGCGAGATGATGGAAGCTGCGAAGTAAACGGCTACTGCATGCCAAATGCAGAAGGGATAGCGACAAAATCAGAGTATGGCTATAGGGTCATCCAACGAACAGGTGAGAAGCAAGTGCTCGTGCTACTTAATGGGGATCAGTACCTACAACAACATACATTAAGACAACAATATATACAATTAGAAAAGACATCAGAACAAACCATTCAGCAATTACGTCAAGCAAATGAAAGATTACTTCAAAGGGTTGCAAAGTCAGAGCAAGCATTTCACACGTTAAATACCATCGTAGCAAGTTGGGATGAAAAAACAAAATAAAATATTCATGACGATCTATACTCCGCTCATTCCAAATACAAAGGAGAGGAAAAAATTGAGTTGCAACAGAAAAGATGATATCAACATATGCTCTACTGCACTCGGTCAAAATACATGTGCGAGCGGTGAAGCCTCGTTAGCAGAAGGAGCGAATACGACTGCTAAAGGATTCGGCTCGCATAGTGAAGGGTGTGACACTGTAGCCAACGGAAGTTGCTCGCATGCCGAAGGAGCAAATACAACGGCAACCGGCGCAAACTCCCATGCAGAAGGAGGAAGTAATACATCTATCGGTAGTAATTCGCATGCCGAAGGATCATTGACGATGTCGCACGGGCTTGCATCCCACGCTGAAGGCACAAGCACGAAAGCAATAGGCAATAGTGCGCATGCTGAGGGCGCAAGTACAACAGCAATCGGCAGTAACAGTCATAGTGAAGGATTTGGTACAACCGTGGCAGTGAACGCCTTTGCTGGGCATGCCGAAGGATTTAGTACGACTGCTAGTGGTTCTGTTTCCCATGCGGAAGGTAATCAGACTACCGCAAGTGGCATATACAGTCACGCTGAAGGTCTCGGCTCCACAGCAAGTGGTACGCAATCCCATGCGGAGGGTAGCGAGACCACCGCGAGTGGCATTCTCGGTTCGCATACGGAAGGGCTACAGACCGTGGCAAGTGGAGCGGCAGGCCACGCGACAGGATTTCTGACTGTATCAAGTGGAGGGACGAGCCACGCCGAAGGGAGCGTGTCAGTGGCAAGTGGATTTGCGAGTCACTCCGAAGGAACGAATACAGCTGCCATGGGTGATAATAGTCATGCGGAAGGAAACAGCGCGATGGCGTTAGGAGAAGTCAGTCATGCTGAAGGATTGAGAACAACAGCAAGCGATTTTGTAAGTCACGCCGAAGGAAGCGACTCCGTGGCCACAGATGAGGCCAGCCATGCACAAGGAATGGGGACGACAGCAAGCGGACAATCAAGTCACACCGAAGGACTGAATACGGTGGCAAGCGGGTTGGCTAGTCATGCAGAAGGAGTTGGAAGCACAGCAAGTGGAATTGCAAGCCATGCAGAAGGACTGGAAACGGCAGCGAGTGGAATTGCAAGCCATGCGGAAGGAATGGAAACGACAGCAAGTGGAGAATTAAGTCACACTGAAGGCCTTAATACGGTGGCGAGTGCATCAGAAAGTCATGCCGAAGGAGAAGCAACCACAGCCAGTGGATCGGCAAGTCATGCGGAGGGATTTGGTGGTGTGGCGAGCGGAATGTATGGTCATGCCGAAGGATTCTTCACCATAGCGAGTGGGTCTGACGCTCATGCGGAATGTTCTTCTGTAGCTAACGGGATGCAGAGCCATGCGGAAGGGGGAAGTACGGTTGCGGACGGAATGTCTTCTCATGCCGAAGGAGAAGGTACTTTGGCAGGAGCAACAGCTAGCCATGGCGAAGGATTCCGAACGATATCGACTGGATTAGCAAGTCATGCGGAAGGCATAGGGACCACCTCCAGTGGATTAGCAAGTCATGCCGAAGGACAAAATGCGATGGCAATAGGGTCTTCCAGTCACGCCGAAGGACGCTTTGCGATGGCCAGTGGTCTTTTTGCTTCTCATGCGGAAGGAGATGGTACAGTCGCAAGTGGTATTGTTTCTCATGCGGAAGGACGCACTACAACAGCAATCGGTATTGATTCTCATGCGGAAGGTTTACGTACAGCAGCCATAGGAAATATAAGTCATGCGGAAGGACTAGATACTACAACAACTGCAAGTTCAAGTCATGCGGAAGGAAACGGTACAGTAGCTAGTGGTGCAGATTCTCATGCGGAAGGTTTTTTTACAACAACTAATGGTGTCTTCGCCCATGCGGAAGGAGAAATGACGGTGGCTTCATTTCTCTGTCATGCGGAAGGAAACGGAGCTGTAGCAAGCGGAGTATTTTCTCATGCGGAAGCTTCTAGCGCAATAGCGAGCGGAGATGCCAGTCACACCGAAGGATTGGGTACAATGGCCATGGCAGAAGCATCTCACGCCGAAGGCATCAACACCTCCATCGGTGCCACCCTCACCAGCGCCCACATTATGGGTAATAGTGGTGCAGCAAAGCTAGAAAATTCATGGCACTTGGCCGCAGGAGCTTTTGGTGTAACTGGCAACGGGATTGCTGCTTTTATTAGCGGTACAACGAATGGTGCAGGTCTCGGTGACGCCTGCTTTATGGGCACGGTAAGTATGAATGCGAGCTGCAACACATGTGACTTTGCCGAAATGTTCGAAAGTATCGATGGTACTCCGATTGATGTCGGCTATTTCGTGACGCTAGAAGGAAACAAAATTCGCATAGCAACAAGCAGCGATGACTACATTCTAGGTATCACAAGCGCTACACCAGGCTTACTTGGTGGGAATAGTGGGTTGTATTGGCAAGGTCAGTACCTTACCGATGAATGGGGACGTCGCATCTACGAATATGTGCTTATACCAGAACAGCGCGATGAACATGGCAACATCGTACAAACACAAACGGTTAAAAAACAACTCGCAGTCAATCCCAAGTATGATCCCAAACGCCCCTATGAAAGAAGAGCCGAGCGAGCCGAGTGGTCTGCTGTAGGGTTAGTGGGGCAAGTAAGAGTGCGAGATGATGGAAGCTGTGAAGTTAACGGCTACTGTATGCCAAATGCAGAAGGAATAGCGACAAAATCAGAGTATGGCTATCGAGTCATAGAAAGAACAGGGAAAAAGCAAGTGCTTGTTCTTCTAAACGGGGATCAATACGTACAACAACATACATTAAGACAACAACATATGCAATTAAAAAAGAAATCAGAACAAACCATACATCAGTTACGTCATGCAAATGAAAGGATACTTCAGAGGATTGAGAAGTCTGAGCAAGCATTTTATATGCTTCATCAAGTAGTAGCTAGATTAGATAAAAAAATAAAATAAATGGTGTATAGGTAATATAGGAAATGAAAAAAGGCAAGGTACAACATTGCTTAGAAGTGCAAAGTAGTAAGCATTGTCGATATTCCTCGCCTTTATTATTTATATTTTAGGTGATGCTTCCAAATCCATCATTTCACATTCCACAAATCCCACGGAAATGTAGCAGGTGGGGAAGAAGTAAATGCGACACGCTCTTTCTTCGTTGGATGTATAAACGCTAATTGATGTGACCACAGCGCAATTTGCTGTCCACGGTGATTCAACTCCGCTCCGTACTTTTGATCTCCGAATAACGGACACCCTATGGTAGCACATTGCACCCGTATTTGATGCGGGCGACCAGTGTGCAGCGCGATGCGCAATAAACTAAATGCATCATTGCTATGTAACATGGTGTATGTTAGCGAAGCCTCTTTTGCTTTTGGCGTATGTTTATTCCCAACATATACTTTGTTTTCTTTCTCATTTTTCACAAGATAATGCTGCAATGTTGCTTCTGCTTGTTTTGGCTGTCCATGTACGACGGCTAAATACGTTTTGTTCATGTTTCTTGTCCGAACTTGATCCGATAAGCGAGAAGCAGCCTTTGATGTTTTTGCAAACACCATGGCACCTCCAACCGGGCGATCCAAACGATGTACAAGACCAAGGTACACATTGCCAGGCTTCTCGTTTCTTTTTTTTATGAATTGTTTCAGTGCAGTCAATAGATCTAAATCCTTCGAATCATCGGCTTGCGATAACATATTTACTGGCTTTTCCACCACGAGGACATGGTTGTCTTCGAATAGAATGATAGGTTGAAACGTCGTCATCTTAAGACTCCCATCGACCGACAATCCCACATGGAAGGACTAATTGTGATGCTGTAATCGGTAATCCAATTTCTCCTGTTGTCAATGTTCCTTTATACGTTTGACTCATCGTTTGCGTCATGATGTTGTTTAAAATTTGTGGTGAAATGCCTGTTGTATACGAATTAACAAGCATAAATAATGGATCATCTGATAACACGTTCATACACGTTTGAATAAATTCATATAAATGGGTTTCTAACTTCCACACTTCTCCATTTGGCCCTCTGCCATAAGAAGGTGGATCCATAATAATCGCGTCATAATGATTCCCACGTCTAATTTCACGTTGTACGAATTTAAACACATCGTCTACTAAGAAACGAACTTTGCGATCGCCTAGTCCAGATAAATGTAAGTTTTCTTTTGCCCATTGAACCATGCCTTTGGAAGCGTCGACGTGACACACTTCTGCACCAGCAGAAGCAGCAGCTACACTTGCTCCACCTGTATATGCAAATAAATTTAACACTTTAATGGGACGATTAGCATTTTTAATTTTATTGATAATCCAAGTCCAATTTGCGGCTTGCTCAGGAAACAACCCTGTATGTTTGAAATTCGTTGGTTTAATATAGAAGGATAAATCTCCAAACTGAACCGTCCATCTTTCAGGTAGCGTTTGGTGATACTCCCAGTGCCCTCCGCCAGATGTGCTGCGATGGTAATGCGCATCCACCTTTGTCCAGTGTTTTTTTTCATTTTCAATCGGCCAAATCGCTTGTGGCTCAGGGCGGCGTAACTTTACATTGCCCCAGCGTTCACATTTTTCACCATTTCCAGTATCTACGAGCTCATAATCTTTCCAATCTGTTGCAATAAACAATACCCTCATCCTTTTTCATTCTTTTTAGATAAGTTGAATGAACTTGTTCAACTTATTACCCCTATGCATAAGATGGAGAAATTTCAACATCACAACCTTTACGCCTGGGTACTGAGGCGTAAACTTGTATTCCATCATTTCTTCACCTTATATTTAGACTGTATATATTCTACTACAAACGATAGGGACTTAGCCAATATTTTTGTGTTAACCTTTCCAGTTGGCAACTGAGGCATAAACTTATAATTGATTCTCTTGGATTTCATTGGACTGAAAAGAATGGCTTCTATTTATATCTAAAAATCGATCCACATGCATATATTGATGAGGGGAGGACGTGAATATGAGCTCATCTATGAACTATTTGATCGAACAAATATATCAGTATATGATGTGGCAAGCAGAAAAATTAAATAATGTAGAAAAAGAAATGAAAGCATTAAAAGAGCAAATTGCAACGTTATGTGATGAACAACAAAAAGAAAAAATAGGAAAAATCGAATACAATTTCGATCAGTTGAAAGTAGAGACGTTAGAAGGCACGTTACATATCGGTGTATCTCCCCAAGATGGCCAAATGATAGAGGAATTTGCTGTTAATCAAGCCAATATGAAAAATGGGCAGCCATTTAACCAGCAAGGACTAGCACCCATTCAATTCAATCAAGCAACACAAATGGATCAAGGCAATGCCAATCAAGGGAATCCAGGCGGAAATGTTGGCAATATGCAGGCAAATCAGACGCCACAAGCCTCTAGTGAGTGGTATCCTTCTATTCAAAAGACCATTCATGCATATTTAGATGAAGAAGTATATGAACAAATGATTCAATTGGAAAATCAGCATGCAGCTGTATTAATACAGTCCGAACGGACATGGATTATAGAGGATATTAGAAAACAAATCGATACAAGAATTAAAGGATATATGAACAAACCTTGGAGCAAAGAGCAAATTATTGCGCAAGTGAAGCAAGATATTACGATGGCGATGGATACCTATTTAAGCAAAAGACCCAAACAAGATGGTGAACCACCCACACCTCCTCCTTCATCTCCTACATCATAAAACGTGTCAAGAAATGACACCATTCTTGAACACGTTTATGGTACAAGCTGTCACTTATCTATAAGGTGGTCTAGGTCTAGGTCTTGGACCGTAATAATAAGGCCTCGGACGTGGGTAATAATAAGGTCTTGGTCTGATGTAAGGATAAATGGGTCTCGGGACGACAACTACGGGATAAGGATACGGGTAAGGGTAGGGATATGGATACGGAGGTGGATAAGTAGAAGGAGTGGTATACGCCTTCGTTTGTACTTTGCCTTGCTTCATCCGTCTTTCATCTCCTTTCTTTGCAAATCAATCCATACTATAAGTTGAATTAACTTGTTAAACCAATTTATTACCACGATGACTAAGATGGAGAAGTCTCAATATCACAACCTTTGCGCGTCGCTACTGAGGCGCAAACTTGGTTCTTTCTTCATCTTATATATCATATGCAAAAAAGGCGAAAGTGCATAAAGTTTAACGTCATTTTTCCATTTTATTTGCAAAGTGAAGCACATGAAAAAAGGAGTGCAATACGACTGCACTCCTTTTTTATCTATATATTTTTTATGACAACATTACTTTGAGGAATCAAAGTATTTTATATATTCCTTATAGCCCTCTTTTTCTAAATCTTTCACAGGGATGAAACGTAATGCAGCAGAATTAATACAATATCTTAAGCCACCAGCTTCTGTTGGGCCATCATTGAATACATGACCTAAATGTGAATCCGCTACAGAGCTTCTAATTTCAGTGCGTACCATATTGTGGCTGGTGTCTTCTTTTTCAACGACAACCTTTTCATTCACGGGCTTAGAGAAACTTGGCCATCCACAACCGGAATCGAATTGATCTATACTCGTAAACAATGGTTTTCCAGAAACGATATCGACATAGAGGCCTTGTTTATCATTATCATAGAACTCATTTTGAAATGGAGCTTCTGTTCCACTTTCTTGCGTGATTAAAAATTGTTCATTGGTCAATACTGCTTTAAGTTCTTCTTCTGTAGGTTTTAAGTAAAGATCTTGTGCTTTTTTATTTTTCCACATGTCTTCTAAATAGCAAGCACGGCCAGAGCCTTCTTTGTAACTACTATAATGTTCAGGTTTCTTTAAATAAAAATCTTGATGGTGCTCTTCCGCAGTGTAAAACTTAGTCAGCGGGACAATAGGAGTCACAATCGGTTTGTCAAACACACCAGATTGGTCAAAAAACGCTTTTGCTCGCTCCGCTAATTGTTTTTCTGTTTCGTTAGCGTAAAAAATAGCTGTTTCATACTGAGTTCCACGATCAACAAATTGACCGCCAGCATCCGTAGGATCAATATTTTTGAAAAAGACTTCTAATAAAGCCGTATAAGTTACTTTGGTTGGGTCATACGCAATGCGGACAGCTTCAATGTGTCCTGTGCTGCCGCTACAAACTTGCTCGTAGCTAGGATCTTTCATGTCACCGCCAGTATAACCTGCTTCAGAAGCAATCACACCGTCTAAATCTTTAAAAGGTGGTACCATGCACCAAAAACAGCCACCAGCGAATACAGCATGTTTTGTTTGTTGTTGTTCTATTTTTTCATTCATTATTAACCCACCTTTATATTTTATCTGTTCCGTGATGTTGCGTAGTCTATATATAAGATAAAGAATTGACGAAAAATAAGTTTACGCCATAATATCCAAGCGTAAAAATTGTAATGTAGAATCTCTCCATCTTATGTATAGCGTTAATAAGTTGCATGAATAAAACAAATTCATTCAATTTATATATTATAGCAGATTGTTCAAGAAATGAAAGGCAACGCACAGTGATATAGATGGAGCATGAGAGATAGATAGATTAGAAAATGGAGGTAAATGCTGATGATTCATTTACGAAGAGCGAAATCAGACGATAGTCATATCTATACATTGATTGAAGAACAATTGCTGCCTTATACGAAAGAAAGCAATCCACATGTCAAATGGAATATGGTGATCTGTAAGAAAAGGCTAGCGAAAGGCATCACGTGGGTGATAGATACAGAGCAATCTAAATTCGTTGGTTTTATCCATGTATTGCCTAAATACCAAGACGTGAACGTGGATTTACTAGCGGTTAGACCGAAGTATCAAGGAAATGGCTATGGGAAGCAATTACTTTATAAAGCGCATCATTATGCATTAGAGAATGGCTATGGTCACGTCTATGTTTACGTAGATCGACGTAACAAAGGCGCACAAAAATTTTACAAAAGGGAAGGATACGCCTCTATCGGATACGATAAGGAAACCGACACCTATTTATATAAAAGAAAAATGAAAAATATAATGTAATGCTTTATGCTTTGGTCATTATGCTACACCTTGTATTTTACTATATGTACAACTGTAGATGTGCAGTTGCAATGGTTCACCTTTATGCAGGTTTTTGCATTTAATACAATATCCTATGTAGGTGATAGAGGTGATATACGATGTATTTCAATTTGTTCATGGACAGTAATAAAGAGGATAGCTATAGCCATGCAAAGCAAAATGATGTATTGTTACATCAACACAAAAATATGCAACAAGAGAGTCACATACCTCCTCCACCGACAGAGGAGATTCTTTTCTTCAACAACGGAAAAGATCGTAGCTTGATGGATGCATCCATGCTGCCTTCCATGGTGGATCATCACATTTATGTATCCATGAAGCAGCAGCAACCATTTTGGTTTTATGTGAAGCATGTCAATGAAAATAGCGTGTTAGGATATCGTTGGGTGGAGAACAAATGGTTTTATTATTGTATGAATATTTCCTCTATAACGGAAATGTATTGTCATCATCCATATATGAAATGAAACCACGAAAGTCTTCGTTATGATGTATAATACAAAAGTAAAGTTGAAATGGAAGAAGAGGGAATGAACAATGGCACAATTATATTTTCGTTATGGAACGATGAACTCATCCAAATCTGCACAACTATTGATGGTAAATCATAATTACGAAGAACAAGGCAAGAAGACCATCATTTTCAAACCCGCATTAGATACGAGAGATGGGAAATATGTCAAGTCAAGAGCACTCATAGGAAACGTGACCGCTACCATCATCCAAAAAGAAGACAAAGGCGAAATGTTTCAACACGCGAAGTCCATTATGCCAGATTGTGTGCTAGTAGATGAAGCACAGTGGCTGCATGAAAACCATATCGATGAATTGACAGATATCGTAGATGAGCTCTCTATTCCTGTCATTTGCTATGGATTGCTAACGGATTTCCAAGGACATTTATTTGACGGCAGTAGAAGATTGCTAGAAGTAGCAGATAAGCGTGAAGAAGTAAAAACTGTCTGTCGCTATTGTAATAAAAAGGCGATGTTTAACATGCGTGTGTTTGAAGGGGAACCGATTTTCCATGGGGAGCAATTGCAAGTGGGAGGAAACGAAAGTTATATTCCCGTGTGTCGCAAATGCTTTAAAGATAGAAAGCAGAAATGGGAATCTAATGCGTAACGAAGTAAGTGAGTGACAAGTCGTTACACATCATAAACAATGAAGGAATGGAAGAAGACGTTGCTGTGTTGCATGCATAGGCGTCTTTTTTGTGTTGCTATATTTTAATCATACATGTTCGCAAGAAAAATAAAGAAAATGAAACCGTTTTCTCTGTACATTTGTCTGTTATAATACAGGTATATGTTTGTAGTAATCACGAATGTGGACAAGGGGGAATGAAAATGAAATTTTTCATTGATACAGCAAATATGCAAGAAATTCAAGAAGCGCATGCTGTTGGCATACTGTCTGGCGTAACGACCAATCCGAGTCTAGTTGCGAAGGAGAATGTTGCCTTTCATGATCGCTTGAAAGAAATTACTTCCATTGTGAAAGGTTCTGTAAGCGCGGAGGTCATTGGCACTACAGCACCTGAAATGATAAAGGAAGGAAAAGAACTATCCGCCATTGCACCTAACATTACGGTCAAAGTTCCGATGACGTTAGAAGGGTTGAAAGCAGTGAAAGCTCTTTCTGACGACAATATTAAAACAAACGTAACACTTATATTTAATGCAAATCAGGCGCTACTGGCAGCGAGAGCAGGGGCAACCTATGTATCACCTTTTTTAGGCAGACTAGATGATATTGGACATAACGGAATTGAACTTATTTCTACCATCGCTCAATTATTTGATATTCATCAAATTAAAACAGAAATTATCGCAGCTTCCATCCGTCATCCGATGCATATTACCGAAGCGGCATTAAACGGCGCTCACATTGCTACCGTTCCTTATAAAGTCATTATGCAGCTATGCAATCATCCACTTACAGATCAAGGCATAGAGAAGTTTTTAGCAGACTGGAATGATCGTACAACAACGTAATTGAACCGAAACATATAAAGATGATAGATAAGCATAGATATAGACGCTAACCTCTAGTATGAAGTTAGCGTCTATTTTTCATGTTTTATTACATAACTTTTTTGCTATTTTTGTTAACGTCCTGCTCTCTTCCTGCACATTGACATGCTGTGTAAAAGTAATGCTATGATTAGCCATCCATCCTAATAGGCAAAAGCACAGGCAGCCCCTTCCCTTCTTTCATACCTTATAACAGCCTAAATATGAAGGAGGAAGTTACATTGATCTGCAACAGAAAAGACGATATCAACATATGTTCTACGGCACTCGGTCAAAACACATGTGCCAGTGGAGAAGCATCGCTAGCCGAAGGAGCGAATACGACGGCGAATGGCTTTGGTTCACACAGTGAAGGGTGCAACACCGTAGCGAACGGAAGCTGCTCCCATGCGGAAGGCGCTAATACGACAGCCAACGGTGCAAACTCCCATGTCGAAGGAGGGAGTAACACGGCAATTGGCAGTAACTCTCATGCGGAAGGCTCCTTAACGATCTCCCAAGGTCTAGCCTCTCATGCTGAGGGGACAAATACAAGCGCAATTGGAACCAACTCCCATGCGGAAGGAACCAATACGACAGTTAGCGGAAGCAACGGTCACAGCGAGGGGTTTGGCACAACGGTCGGAGCGAATGCTTTTGCTGGGCATGCGGAAGGGTTTCTGACTACTGCCAGTGGGTCTGTTTCGCATGCAGAGGGGAATCAAACTACAGCCAGTGGAACCAATGCACATGCGGAAGGAAATGCAACGACCGCCTTTGATAGCAATGCGCATGCAGAAGGAAATGCTACGAGTGCTGCTACAGATTGTCATGCGGAAGGTATCAGCACCATGGCACTTGCTGGAGGTGCTCACGCAGAAGGGAACAGCACCATCGCGACGGCTAGATTTTCCCATGCCGAAGGATGTAATACGACGGCTATGGGAGTATGCGCACATGCGGGAGGAACTGGTACGGTAGCCAGTGGGAATGCTGCGCATGCCGAAGGAATCAGTACCACAGCGAGCGGAAATGGTTCTCATGCCGAAGGGTTGAATACCACAGCGAGTAGTACTGTTTGTCATGCGGAAGGCAATGGTACGACAGCCAGTGGAGAAGAAAGCCATGCGGAAGGGTTGAACACAGAGGCAAGTGGCGAACAAAGTCATGCGGAAGGTCAGAGTACAACCGCAAGCGGATGTGAAAGTCATGCGGAAGGATTAAATACCGTCGCAAGTGGGGATGAAAGCCATGCGGAAGGGATGGATACCGTGGCAAGTAGTCCACAAAGCCATGCCGAAGGAAGTGGAACAGTTGCTGGAGGTACCGCATCCCACGCCGAGGGATTGGCTACGATAGCCAGTGGAGAGCATAGTCATGCCGAAGGATTAGATACCGTCGCAAGTGGGGATGAAAGTCATGCGGAAGGAAACAACACATCCGCGGAAGGTAACCATAGCCATGCGGAAGGAAACAATGCAACCGCAAGCGGCAACAGCAGCCATGTGGAAGGAGCCAGTACAATAGCAAGTGGTTCTGCTTCTCATGCCGAAGGAGACAACACATCCGCGAGTGGAGACCAAAGTCATGCGGAAGGAAATAGTACAATGGCGAGTGGTCCACAAAGTCATGCGGAAGGAAGTGGGACAGTTGCAGGTGCCACTGCTGCGCATGCGGAAGGAAGTAGTACCATCGCTAGTGGATTGGGCTCTCACGCAGAAGGAACGGGTACAACGGCTAGCGGCGACGCTTCGCATGCGGAAGGAAGCGATTGTATTGCAATGGGGGAGTTTAGTCATGCGGAAGGATTTGACACGGTTGCTTCTGGTAGTAGCTCCCATGCCGAAGGTTCTGGTACGACAGCCAGTGGAGCTAGCGCTCATGCGGAAGGAGCAGGGACTACGGCTAGCGGATCTGAAAGTCATGCGGAAGGATTGACCAACATTGCAGGGGGAACTGCGTCGCACGCGGAGGGAGTAAGTAACATAGCGGGAGCACTGGCTTCGCATGCGGAAGGAAATAGTACGATTGCAATGGGAGATGCTTCACATGCGGAAGGAATAGGTACTTTTGCAGGAGCATCCGCTTCGCATGCGCAAGGAATCAGTACTACAATAGGCGTAACGTTGAGTAGTGCTCATATCATGGGAAATGTCGGTTCGGCTAAATTTGAAAATTCATGGCATCTAGCCGCAGGAGCGTTTGGTGTGACCGGGAACGGCATCGCTGCTTTCATTCGTGGTGATGGTGCAAGTGCTGGCTTCGCCTGCTTCGATGGCGTAAATATGGGCGGTAACTGTAACACATGTGACTTTGCTGAAATGTTCGAAACTCATGACGGTAATTCCATTGATGTCGGCTACTTCGTTACACTAGAGTTTAATAAAATACGGATCGCTACCCATCTCGATAGTTATATTCTCGGTGTCGTTAGCGCGACGCCAGGCATCGTGAGTGGATCGTCGGAGATGCATTGGAAAGGACAATATGAGATGAACGAGTGGGGACAATATGTCTATGATACAGAGTATATCCCTGCAAAAGTCAACGATGATGGTGACATTATCGAGCCAGCAAAAGAAGTCAAGCGAAGAAGAGTCCATGCCCATTATCGAGATGACGTGCCATATCAATCTAGGCAAGAGCGTCCAGAGTGGGCTCCTGTTGCGTTAGTAGGTCAGGTGAGAGTGCGAGATGATGGGACTTGCGAAGAGAATGGTTATTGTATGCCGAACATCGAAGGGATGGCTACAAAAGCAGATTATGGATATCGGGTGATGGAACGAACAGGGGAACGACAAGTGCTTATCCTTCTCAACGGCGATCAATACTTGCAGCAGAATACGTTAAGACAAGAAGTTTCACGATGTCATGATGAAAACCAAAAGCTTAAGGTAGAGATGGTTGTTTTACAAGAGCAGATGAAAAATATATTGCGCTATATAAAAAAATAATAACTTCATACCTTTGAACTACACGCCACTATATATGAACGAAATGATTTTTCTCCTGTTCATGTTGGTGGTTTATTTATGGTTTTCTTTCTTTTACATATTGTCGTTCTCTAGGCACGCACCTATACCAGTTGTAGCACATTGAGATCATTGATATAGATACAGCTATTTTATAGGCAATTGCACACGCAACACCATCCATTCTTTCATACCCTATATCACTATAGTAGCCTATACATGAAGGAGGAAGTTACGTTGGTCTGTAACAGAAAAGACGACATCAATATATGTTCTACCGCATTCGGGCAAAACACATGTGCCAATGGAGAAGCATCGTTAGCGGAAGGAGCCAGCACCACGGCGAACGGTTTTGCTTCTCATAGTGAAGGATGTAACACGTTAGCAAACGGCAGCTGTTCCCATGCGGAAGGAGCAAATACGACAGCAACTGGAGCGAACTCCCATGCGGAAGGAGGAAGCAATACGTCTATAGGTAGTAACTCTCATGCGGAGGGATCATTAACTGTCTCTCAAGGACTGGCATCTCATACTGAAGGCACCAGCACAAGAGCAGTAGGAACTAGTTCGCATGCGGAAGGAACCAACACCACAGCAACTGGAAGTAATGCCCATAGTGAAGGTTTTGGCACAACTGTTGGGGCTAATGCTTTTGCTGGGCATGCGGAAGGGTTTTTGACGACAGCAAGTGGCTCTGTTTCTCATGCAGAGGGCAATCAGACAGTAGCAAGTGGAACCAATGCACATGCAGAAGGTTTTTTTGCAACAGCGAGTGGTAACGGTTCTCATGCCGAAGGAGAGAATACACTCGCAAGTGGCAATGCTTCTCATGCAGAAGGTGTTGGCACAACGGCGAGTGGTCTTGCTTCCCATGCCCAAGGACAAGATACACTCGCAAGTGGAGAAAATAGTCACGCAGAAGGAGATGGGACTGTAGCTGGTGGAACCGCTGCTCACGCAGAGGGGTTAAATACAACAGCCAGTGGTTTCATTTCTCATGCGCAAGGCTTCCTTGCAGTAGCAAGTGGTCCTGGTTCTCATGCGGAAGGAGTTATGACTTCAGCAAGTGGTCCGGAGTCGCATGCGGAAGGTAATAGAACTATAGCAAGTGGGACAAATGCACATGCAGAAGGATTATTTACAACATGTTCGGGTAATCGAAGTCATGGTGAAGGAATGGCGAGTATAGCCAGTGGAGACGCATCCCACGTAGAAGGAACCGCAACAACAGCAACTGGAAGTAGTGCCCATGCGGAGGGGTTTAGGACAACCGCTAGTGAAGTTGTTGCCCATGCGGAGGGATTTAATACAACTGCAAGTGGTAATTCTTCGCATTCCGAAGGAGCAGGAACAACCGCAAGTGGAATTAGCAGCCATGCGGAAGGGAATTCCACAATCGCAAGTGGTATAA
This sequence comes from Longirhabdus pacifica, assembly GCF_004115085.1. Lineage (GTDB taxonomy): Bacteria > Bacillota > Bacilli > Paenibacillales > DSM-105158 > Longirhabdus > Longirhabdus pacifica. Next base: position 94,269 of record NZ_QXJP01000009.1, read on the forward strand.
GTAGTCATTCCGAAGGTTCTGCCACTATAGCCAGTGGCGAAGCTTCCCATAGTGAAGGAAGTGGAACAGTAGCAGGAGCAACAGGCTCTCATGCGGAAGGAATAAACACGACAATAGGCACCACACTAGCTAGTGCTCACATGATGGGTAACAGTGGTACAGCTAAATTTGAAAATTCGTGGCATCTAGCGGCAGGTGCATTTGGTGTGACAGGGAACGGCATCGCTGCTTTCATCCGTGGTGACGGTGCAAGTGCTGGCTTTGCCTGCTTCGATGGGGTGAATATGGGTGGCAACTGTAACACATGTGATTTTGCTGAAATGTTTGAAACACACGATGGCAATTCCATTGAGGTCGGCTACTTCGTCACACTAGAGCGCAATAAAATACGTAAAGCTACGCATCTCGATAGTTATATTCTCGGTGTCGTTAGTGCCACCCCTGGCATCGTCAGTGGATCATCGGAGCTGCATTGGAAAGGGCAATACGAGATGAATGAGTGGGGACAATACGTCTATGATACAGAGCATATCCCTGCTAAAGTCAACGATAATGGTGATATTATCGTACCGGCAAAAGAAATCAAACGAAGAAGAGTGAATCCTCATTACCGAGATGACGTGCCATATCAATCTAGGCAAGAACGACCAGAGTGGGTGCCTGTTGGCTTAGTGGGGCAGGTGAGAGTGCGAGATGATGGCAGTTGTGAAGAGAGTGGGTACTGTATGCCAAACGCCGAAGGAATGGCAACGAAAGCAGATTATGGTTATCGAGTGATGGAGCGAACAGGGGAAAGGCAAGTGTTGATCTTACTTCATGGCGATCAGCATGTACAACAGAATACTTTAAGACAACAAAATAAGGAATTGCGTGATGTGAATAAAATACTACTTCAGAGAATAGAGAGATCAGAGCAAGCAGTTCATCTGTTATATGAACGTATAGCACATTTAGATGAACATTAGGGATTGATTTAGAAACAGCTATTGTATAGGCAACGGCACAGGCAGCCCCCTCCTTTTTTCATACCCTATATCACTATAGTAGCCTATACATGAAGGAGGAAGTTACGTTGATCTGTAACAGAAAAGACGACATCAATATATGTTCTACAGCATTAGGCCAAAATACATGCGCAAGTGGAGAAGCATCGTTAGCGGAAGGAGCCAGCACCACGGCAAGTGGCTTCGGTTCGCATAGTGAAGGGTGTGACACCGTAGCCAATGGAAGTTGCTCGCATGCAGAAGGCGCCAATACGACAGCTACTGGTGCAAACAGTCATGCCGAAGGCGGTAACAATACGTCTATCGGCAGTAACTCGCATGCAGAAGGTTCATTAACGATCTCCCAAGGCCTAGCCTCTCATGCTGAGGGAACAAACACAATTGCAATCGGGACTAATTCTCATGCGGAAGGAACAAATACTATGGCTAGAGGAAGTAATGCCCATAGTGAAGGGTTCGGGACAACGGTAGGAGCCAATGGTTTTGCTGGGCATGCGGAAGGATTTTTGACTATTGCCAGTGGTTCTGTTTCCCATGCAGAAGGGAGTCAGACTACAGCTAGTGCAACAAACGCACATGCGGAGGGTGATGGGACGATTGCCAGTGGAGAATCTAGTCATGCCGAAGGGTCAGAAACGACAGCCAGTGGAGTAAACTCACATGCCCAAGGACTGCTTAGTATGGCTCTTGGTCTACAAAGTCATGCGGAAGGGACGAATACCGTAGCAAGTGGTACTGTTTCCCACGCCGAAGGAATGAATACAGTCGCAAGCGGTACTGTTTCCCATGCGGAAGGCTCGGGTACTACAGCCAGTGGAGAATGTAGCCATGCGGAAGGAGAGAACACATCGGCAATAGGTAACGATAGCCATGCGGAAGGAGAAGGCACATTTGCAATCGGCAGCGCTAGCCATGCGGAAGGAGAGAACACATCGGCAATAGGTAACAGTAGTCATGCGGAAGGGAACAATACAGCGGCAAGCGACACCAGCAGCCATGCGGAAGGAACAAATACAATTGCGATACTAGTCAATGCCCATGCAGAGGGAAATAATACCCTTGCTTTTGAAAATAGTCATGCGGAAGGGAGCCTTACAACCGCAAGTGGTTTGGCTTCTCATGCAGAAGGTCAAGGTACAACCGCAAGTGGGCCTCAATCTCATGCGGAAGGAAACCGTACGACTTCCAGTGGTGAACAAAGTCATGCGGAAGGAATATTTAGCATGGCAGCTGGCTGTGCTTCCCATGCACAAGGAGGCAGTTGTCTCGCTATGGGGGATGGTAGTCATGCGGAAGGGTTTGACGCCTTTGCTTTTGGCAATAGCTCCCATGCGGAAGGAAATGGTACTATAACCAGTGGAGCTAGCTCCCATGCCGAAGGTTCTGGTACTACAGCAAGTGGTTTGGCCTCCCATGCCGAAGGATCTGGAACCATGGCAATTGGTGTTGCTTCCCATGCCGAAGGACTACAAACCATCGCAGGAGCTATGGCTTCTCATGTCGAAGGAATAAACACTGTCATTGGTAGTACCTTGTCCAGTGCCCACCTGATGGGCAACAGTGGTACAGCTAAATTTGAAAATTCGTGGCATCTAGCAGCGGGAGCGTTTGGTGTGGGAGGTAACGGCATTGCTGCTTTCATCCGTGGTGATGGTGCAAGTGCTGGCTTCGCCTGCTTCGATGGGGTGAATATGGGTGGCAACTGTAACACATGTGATTTTGCTGAAATGTTCGAAACACACGATGGCAATTCCATTGAGGTCGGCTACTTCGTCACACTAGAACGCAATAAAATACGTATTGCCACCCATCTCGATACGTATATTCTTGGTGTCGTTAGTGCCACTCCTGGCATTGTGAGCGGATCATCGGAGATGCACTGGAAAGGGCAATATGAGATGAACGAGTGGGGACAGTACGTCTACGATACAGAGCATATTCCTGCTAAAGTCAATGATCATGGTGATATTATCGTGCCGGCAAAAGAAATCAAACGAAGAAGAGTGAATCCTCATTATCGAGATGACGTGGCTTATCAATCGAGGCAAGAACGACCGGAGTGGGTTCCCGTCGGCTTAGTGGGACAGGTGCGAGTGCGAGATGATGGAACTTGTGAAGAAAATGGCTACTGTATGCCAAATGCCGAAGGGATGGCGACAAGAGCAGATTACGGTTATAGAGTGATGGAACGAACAGGGGGAAGACAAGTGCTCATCCTACTTCATGGGGAGCAGCATATACAGCAAAATGCATTTAGACAACAAATTATCCAATTACGTGATGTCAATAAATTATTACTACAGAGAATAGAGAGATCAGAGCAAGCAATGCATTTGTTATATGAACGAGTAGCACATTTAAATGAAAAAATAAATAGGGATTGAATTTAATACATCTCAAATACGAAGGAGGAAGTTACATTGAGTTGTAACAGAAAAGATAATATTAATATATGTTCTACCGCTTTCGGTCAAAATACATGTGCCAATGGTGAAGCATCACTAGCAGAAGGAGCCAGCACCACGGCAAATGGCTTTGGATCGCATAGTGAAGGGTGCAACACGGAAGCGAATGGAAGTTGCTCCCATGCGGAAGGAGCGAATACAACGGCAGCTGGCGCAAATGCTCATGCTGAAGGTGGCAGTAATACGTCTATCGGCAGTAACTCCCATGCGGAAGGCACATTAACTGTCTCTCAAGGACTGGCATCCCACGCTGAAGGAACAAACACAATTGCAGCGGGAAGCAGTTCCCATGCGGAAGGAAGTAACACTACAGCAACTGGAAGTAATAGTCACACTGAGGGATTTGGCTCAACGGTTGGGAGTAACGCTTTTGCTGGGCATGCGGAAGGATTTCTGACTACAGCGAGTGGCTCTGTTTCTCATGCTGAAGGGAGTCAGACTACAGCCAGTGGAACAAACGCCCATGCTGAGGGGAATGGGACGATTGCCAGCAATAGTAGTACGCATGCCGAAGGGTTAGATACCATCGCCAGCGGCTTAAGAGGTCATGCAGAAGGAGCAGTAAGCATGGCTATAGGTAACCAAAGTCATGCAGAAGGAACGCTGACCATGGCATTGCAAGCAAACTCCCATGCCGAGGGAGTTTCAACAATGGCGAATGTAAACAGTCATGCGGAAGGAAATAATACCAACGCAATGGGTTTTGCTTCTCATGCACAAGGTAATGGTACAACCGCAAGTGGAGATGTTTCACATGCCGAAGGAACGGTTACCACAGCGAGTGGTAGTTCTTCGCATGCGCAAGGACTTTGTTCTATGGCAAGTGGAGAAGCATCCCATGCAGAAGGATTTGAAACAGTTGCTAGTGGAGAAGTATCCCATGCGGAAGGTATTGGTACAACCGCAAGTGCTGTAGCTACTCATGCCGAAGGAAGTGAGACAGTCGCAGGAGCTACTGCATGTCATGCTGAAGGACAAAATAGTGTAGCTATCGGAAATGTTTCGCATGCAGAAGGTTGCGGCACCACAGCTTCTGGTATTTTTTCGCATTCGGAAGGCCAGTTTACTGAGGCAACCGGAGATATTTCCCATGCGGAAGGAGGAGCAACCGTAGCTAGTGGTTTTGTTTCACATGCTGAAGGACGAATAACTACAGCTTCCAATCAATCTTCTCATGCCGAAGGGGACACAACCATAGCTAGTGGCCCTGCTTCTCACTCGGAAGGTTCCAATACAACAGCCATGGCTTCTAATTCGCATGCTGAAGGAACTTTTACCGTAGCATCTGGGACTAATTCTCATTCTGAAGGAGCTCAGACTATAGCAAGTGGAAACATTTCGCACGCCGAAGGGTTTGGTAGTGCAGCAACTGGAGACTTTTCGCACGCCGAAGGTTGCTTTACCTTAGCAATGGGAGAGTGCTCCTATGCTGGTGGAACTGGCACAACGGCAAGTGGTTTTGCATCACATGCCGAAGGAGATTCTACTATCGCAGGAGCCACCGCTTCGCATACGGAAGGAATGAATACGATGGCTTCTGATACTAATGCTCATGCCGAAGGATCTGGAACCATGGCAACTGGTGTTGCTTCCCATGCCGAAGGAATGAGCACGATGGCAGTGGCAAACATATCTCATGCGGAAGGATTGGAAACCATCGCCAGTGGCGATGCATCGCATGCCGAAGGGAATGGTACCACCGCGAGTGGCGACGCATCGCATGCCGAAGGAGTGGAAACGACGGCAAGTGGTATTCCTTCCCATGCCGAAGGATCTGGAACCATCGCCAGTGGCGAAGCATCGCATGCCGAAGGACTACAAACCATCGCAGGAGCTATGGCTTCTCATGTCGAAGGAATCAACACTGTCATTGGTAGTACCTTGTCCAGTGCCCACCTGATGGGCAACAGTGGTACAGCTAAATTTGAAAATTCGTGGCATCTAGCAGCAGGAGCGTTTGGTGTGGGAGGTAATGGCATTGCTGCTTTCATCCGTGGTGATGGTGTAAGTGCTGGCTTTGCCTGCTTCGATGGGGTGAACATGGGCGGTAACTGTAACACATGTGATTTTGCTGAGATGTTCGAAACCAGTGACGGAAATCCCATTGATGTTGGCTATTTCGTTACATTAGAGCGCAATAAAATACGTATTGCCACCCATCTCGATACGTATATTCTTGGTGTCGTTAGTGCCACTCCTGGCATTGTGAGCGGATCATCGGAGATGCACTGGAAAGGGCAATATGAGATGAACGAGTGGGGACAGTACGTCTACGATACAGAGCATATCCCTGCTAAAGTCAATGATAATGGTGATATTATCGTGCCGGCAAAAGAAATGAAACGAAGAAGAGTGAATCCTCATTATCGAGATGACGTGGCTTATCAATCGAGGCAAGAGCGACAGGAGTGGGTTCCCGTCGGCTTAGTGGGACAGGTGCGAGTAAGAGACGACGGAACTTGTGAAGACAATGGCTACTGTATGCCGAATGCCGAAGGAATGGCGACGAAAGCAGATTATGGTTATCGAGTAATGGAGCGAACAGGCGAGAACCAAGTGCTTGTGTTGCTTAATGGGGATCAATACGTTGAGCACAGTAAACTAAAACATCAATATCACCACTTGGAGAAGAGATTACAGCAGACAGAGCATTTAAGTGATGTGAATAAAATATTACTTCAGAGAATAGAGAACTCAGAGCAAACCATGCATCAATTACATGAAAGTTTAGAAGAATTACGTAATGCTCATACAGGGTTACTTCAGAGAATCGAGAGGTCAGAGTAAGTATCACATATGCTATATAAATCATAAATAAATAAAATAAATGGTTTACCAAAATTTAATTCATATTTACCAAATTTCAAAATAATCAACATTATTATGTTTGATATATTACTAGGCAATCGCACAGGCAGCCCTCTTTTTTCTTTCATACCCTATATCACTATATCAGCCTAAATATAGAGGAGGAAGTTACATTGAGTTGTAACAGAAAAGACGATATCAATATATGTTCTACCGCACTCGGACAAAATACATGTGCTAATGGTGAAGCATCTCTAGCAGAGGGGGCCAGCACCACGGCCAATGGCTTTGGATCGCATAGTGAAGGGTGTAATACCGAAGCGAATGGAAGCTGCTCCCATGCGGAAGGAGCGAATACGACAGCAACTGGCGCAAACGCTCATGCCGAAGGTGGGAGTAATATATCTATTGGCAGTAACTCACATACGGAAGGATCATTAACGATCTCCCAAGGACTGGCATCACACGCCGAAGGAACAAGCACGATCTCAGCAGGAAGCAGTTCCCATGCGGAAGGAAGCAACACCACTGCGACTGGAAGTAACAGTCATAGCGAAGGATTTGGTACAACAGTTGAGGTTAATGTTTTTGCTGGGCATGCCGAAGGATTTTTTGCGACAGCAAGTGGCTCTGTATCCCATGCAGAAGGAAATCAGACTACAGCAAGTGGTACTAATAGTCATGCCGAAGGGTTTGGAACAACAGCAAGTGGTTCTCACTCGCATGCCGAGGGAAGTTTGACAACCGCTAGCGGCATAAATAGTCATGCGGAAGGTTACGGAACAACAGTCAGTGGAGATAACGCTCATGGGGAAGGATTAGGAACAACAGCCAGTGGTATAAATAGTCATGCCGAAGGATTGGGAACAACCGCAAGCGCTAGCTTTTCGCATGCCGAAGGAAGTAATACATTAGCGGATGGAGCTCAAAGTCATGCCGAAGGAAGGGCTACTACGGCAAGCGGTAATGCTTCGCATGCCGAAGGAGATGCTACATTAGCGAATGGAGCTCAAAGTCATGCCGAAGGGGCTTTAACAACAGTAAATGCTACCGTTGCTCATGCCGAAGGAATTTTAACGACAGCCAGTGGAACAAATGCTCATGCAGAAGGTAATAGTTCAATTGCAGTAGGCGATCATAGCTATGCCGAAGGATTTTTCACTTTGGCAATGGGAATAGATAGCCATGCGGAAGGTATGGTGACCGTGGCTAGTGGGGAGAGAGGCCATGCGGAAGGAAACGATACCATGGCAAGTGGTGCTAGTAGCCATGCCCAAGGAATAGATACGTTTAGCGGTGGTACTGCTTCTCATGCCGAAGGCATCGGTACCACAATAGATTTTTTCCTCAATAGTGCCCACATTATGGGTAACACTGGTATGGCAAGATTAGAAAATTCATGGCACTTAGCAGCAGGTGCATTTGGCGTCACTGGTAACGGCATTGCTGCCTTTATTAGTGGCACGACAAATGGTGCAGGTCTTGGTGATGCATGCTTTATGGGCACTGTCAGTATGAATGCCAATTGCAACATCTGTGACTTTGCTGAAATGTTCGAAAGTATAGATGGGACTAACATTGATGTCGGCTATTTCGTGACCCTAGAAGGAAACAAAATACGCATTGCGAACAGCGACGATGACTATATACTAGGCATTACAAGCGCCACACCAGGCATACTTGGTGGGAATAGCGGACTGCATTGGCAAGGGCAGTACCTTACCGATGAATGGGGACGACGCATCTACGAAGATGTGCTTATACCAGATCAACACGATGAACATGGCAACATCGTAAAGACACAAACGGTTAAAAAACAACTCGCAATCAATCCGCAATATGACCCGAAACGACCTTATGAAGGAAGAGCGGAGAGGTCAGAGTGGGTTCCGGTAGGCTTAGTAGGGCAGGTCCAAGTAAGAGATGATGGAAGCTGTGAAGTGAATGACTACTGCATGCCTAATATACAAGGCATCGCGACAAAATCAGATTATGGCTATCGAGTGATAGAACGAACAGACGAGAAGCAAGTGATTGTCTTGCTCAACGGCGATCAATATATACAGCAACATAAATTAAACGAGCAAAATAAAGAATTACGTCATTTTATATTTCAATCGATGAAAGAATCAGAACAAACTATTCATCAACTACACGAACATTTAGCCGAATTAAACAAAAAAGTAAATCGTGCCTAAACGAAATTTTTAACCAACACCCTTGATTCTTTTATACCCATATCAACCCCAACATAAAGGAGAGGGAAAAATGAGTTGTAATAGAAAAGATGATATGAATAGATGTTCCACCGCACTCGGTCAGAATACATGTGCAAGTGGTGAAGCATCATTAGCGGAAGGAGCCAGCACCACAGCGAATGGCTTTGGTTCACATAGTGAAGGGTGCAACACCGAAGCGAATGGAAGTTGCTCCCATGTCGAAGGGGCGAATACGATAGCAACTGGCGCAAACTCTCATGCGGAAGGAGGAAGCAGCACTTCCATCGGTAGCATCTCTCATGCAGAAGGATCATTAACCGTATCTCAAGGTCTCGCATCTCATGCGGAAGGCACAAACACGAAAGCAATCGGAACGAACTCTCATGCGGAAGGCACAAACACAACGGCACGTAGCAGTAGTGCCCATAGCGAGGGATTTGGTACAACAGTGGGATTTAACGCCTTTGCGGGGCATGCCGAAGGATTTGTTACCACAGCTAGCGGTTCTGTTTCTCATGCGGAGGGAAATAATACGACGGCAAATGGAGCCAACTCCCATGCGGAAGGAGGAAGCAGCATTTCTATAGGTAGTAACTCTCATGCAGAAGGGAATGAAACCACAGCGAGTGGAGCCAATAGCCATGCTGAGGGCTTTGAAACCACAGCGAGTGGAGCCAATAGCCATGCTGAGGGCTTTGAAACCACAGCGAGTGGAGCAAATAGCCATGCGGAAGGTGTTGTAACTACAGCAAATGCCAGTGCATCTCACGCCGAAGGAAATGAAACAGTAGCTGGTGCAACCGCTGCTCATGCGGAAGGATGTGGTACAACTGCAAGTGGCGTTGCAAGTCATGCGGAAGGATTTCAAACCGTAGCTAGTGGACTCAATAGTCATGCGGAAGGATGTGGTACAACAGCCAGTGGTAGTGGTGCTCATGCAGAAGGATGCAATACGATGGCCATGGGAGCTGGTTCTTATGCGGGAGGTACTGGAACAAGAGCGATCGGTAATGCTGCACATGCCGAAGGAAGTGAAACCGTAGCGGGAGGATTAGCTGCACATTCTGAGGGATCTGGAACGACAGCCAGTGGAGATTTTAGCCATGCGGAAGGATTTGCTACCCAAGCAACGGCAAATTCTAGCCATGCTGAAGGAAGTGGAACCATAGCTGGCGCAACCGCTTCCCATGCCCAAGGCATCAACACCTCTGTCGGCGCTACCCTCACTAGCGCTCACATTATGGGGAACAGTGGCACAGCAAAGCTAGAGAATTCATGGCACTTAGCCGCAGGAGTGTTTGGCGTAACTGGCAACGGCATCGCTGCCTTTATAAGCGGTACGACGAATGGTGCAGGTCTTGGTGATGCTTGTTTTATGGGCACGGTCAGTATGAATGCAAACTGTAATACGTGTGACTTTGCTGAAATGTTCGAGAGTATCGATGGGACTTCCATTGATGTCGGTTATTTCGTGACGATTGAAGGGAACAAGATCCGTATTGCCACAAACAAAGATGACTACATCCTAGGCATTACGAGCGCCACACCAGGCGTGCTTGGTGGGAACAGCGGACTATATTGGCAAGGGCAGTACCTTACCGATGAGTGGGGACGGCGCATTTACGAAGATGTGCTTATACCTGATCAACGTGATGAACATGGCAACATCGTAGAGACACAAATGGTCAAAAAACAACTTGCAGTAAACCCTCAGTATGACCCGAAACGCCCTTATAAAGGAAGAGCGGAGCGAGCCGAGTGGTCTGCTGTCGGCTTAGTCGGGCAAGTACGAGTAAGAGATGATGGAAGTTGCGAGGTCAATGGCTATTGTATGCCGAACGCAGAAGGGATAGCGACAAAATCAGAGTATGGCTATCGAGTGATAGAGCGAACAGGTGAGAAACAAGTGCTTGTCCTGCTCAATGGGGATCAATATGTACAACAACATACATTAAGACAACAAAATATGCAATTACGTAATGTTATGCTCCAATGGATGAAAAAATCAAAACAAACCATTCATCAACTACAAGAACAAATAGCAGAATTAGATAATAAAATAAATCGTCATTGATATACATTTATCTCATACAAACGCTTAAAAAACAATTTCATTGACAAATTTTAGAGCTGGATTAAATTCCTTTATATATGCTATTTTGTAGTATGTATTAAATACATTAAATATTAGCATATATAGGAGAAAACAGTGATAAAAGAGTGGAATCTACTACGCGTCATCGCATGTTTAAGCATTGTCTTATTGCATAGTACAACAACGACAGCTTTTTATGCAGGACATCCTGAAATACCATACTATCAACTAGTTAGAATACTACTTTGTTATGCTACACCTACATTTATCATTTTATCTGAAATCATTTTAGCTCATCGTTATCCACAAACATTACCGCAAGGCTTTTGGCTCAAGCGTTTGAAGTGGATCTATACACCATTTCTATTTTTCGGGGTAGTAGATGCGATGATTGCATACGATAAATATGTATACACATGGGATCAGCTACAACAAAAGTTAGCATACAATCTCTTATTTGGACATTTTGAAGGATATTTTGTGCTTATTATGTTTCAATTTTATGTATTACACTATGTGGTTACGAAATACAAAATGTCAATGAAAGTGTTACTTCCGATTAGCTTCGTGCTCATGATGGTCTATCAATATGTGTATCATTACGCTCAAATTCCATTCATCTTAGAAAATAAAGCATTTTTCAAAATGCCGTTTATAGCTTGGTTCGGTTACTTTAGTATTGCTTTTCTCATGGGGAAACACTATCCTATTCTCTCGCAAAAGCTATTAAAATGGAGATGGCTGACTCTTATAGCCGTTCTTCTCTCTGTGGGAATCATATATTTGTCCTATGTAGCTGGTGACGTCGCAGTGCGTTCTCTTCGTCCAGATATTTTTCCGCTGGCATTATCTGTGAGTCTTGCTGTCATCGCATGGGGACAGCGCTTGCCTAACTACAACATCGTTAAGCTAATCAGTAACTATGCTTTTGGTATTTACTTGATCCATTGGCCAGTGCAGCGATACCTTGCAGCATATACGACACAATGGTTCCCTTATCCCATGATGCAAGTGATAGGGTTGTTTTTTATTAGTTTCATCTTTTCTATGGTAATCATTTATCTATTGTCTCGTCTTCCTTGGGGAGTCGGATCATTTTTAATAGGGCAAGTGAAAAGAGATAAGCATAGTAGACATCTAAACAACAATAGGAGATGTATAGGCAATAATAGAAACAGACAAAAACAAGTTGAACTATCCGAATGAGAGGTATTCAAGTAAAGGTGTAAATTCAAAGTTAGCGTGTGATACAACGTACACTTACGAGATTAATGAAGTAGCAGTAGCTGGCGAATGATTTACAATTGTCAGCTCTTTTTTGTTTTGCATGCTGTTCATCATTAGACTATACGGTAGATTATTGTTTATACTGAAAGGAGGAAAGGATGTGCTCATAAGATGACACATAGACAACCGAACCTTTTATTGAAAGAAAAATCACCTTATTTACTTCAGCATGCTTACAACCCAATCCAGTGGTATCCATGGGGAGAAGCAGCGTTTCAAAAAGCAAAACAAGAAAATAAACCTGTTTTCGTATCTATAGGGTATAGCACTTGCCATTGGTGTCACGTCATGGAAAAAGAATCATTCGAAGACGAAGAGGTAGCAGCCATATTAAATGAGAATTTTATATCCATCAAAGTAGACAGGGAAGAACGTCCGGATGTGGATCACTTGTATATGGCGGTATGTCAAGCCTTAACAGGACAAGGGGGATGGCCACTGACGGTCATATTAACGCCACAGCAACAGCCATTTTTCGCTGGTACGTATTTTCCCAAACAACGTAAATACAATCGGAATGGGTTGCTTGAAATCTTACCGCAAATTATACATAAATGGAATGAAGAACCGCAGCGTGTCATAAACTCAGCGGAACAAATTACGGAACAAATCTCTAGTCGGCATTTAGGTCAGAAGCAGTCAAAGGAAGATACTATCAACAGTGCCATCCTGCATGAAGCGTTCAAACGTTATGCAGAATATTTCGAACCTACTTACGGTGGGTTTGGTAGCGCGCCAAAGTTTCCAACTTCCCATAACTTGTCCTATTTACTGCGCTATTATCATAAGACGAAAAATGAGAAAGCACTACACATGGTAGAAACAACATTGGATGCCATGTATCGCGGTGGCATGTACGATCACATTGGATTTGGTTTTGCTCGGTACGCCACGGATGAGAAATGGCTCGTACCACACTTTGAGAAGATGCTTTACGATAACGCCTTGCTTGCAATCACGTATTTGGAAGCATATCAAATCACGGGAAAACAGCAATATGCGACTATAGCGGAGCAAATTTTCACGTATGTACTGCGAGACATGACCGATGAACAGGGTGGATTTTACTGTGCGGAAGATGCAGACTCGGAAGGCGAAGAAGGGAAGTTTTACGTTTGGACACCGGAAGAGATCAAGCAAGTCATTGGGGAGCAAGATGGCGCGTGGTTTTGTCAGCTCTATGATATTACAGAGGAAGGAAACTTTGAAGGCAAAAGCATTCCTAATTTATTGCATCATACGTGGTCTGAGTTTGCTTCCGCAGAAGGAACTACGGTAGAAAACATACAACAAAGAGCAGAGCAGATGAGAGAAGCACTGTTCCATGCTCGTGAAGCTCGTATACATCCGCACAAAGACGATAAAATGTTAACGTCTTGGAATGCGCTCATGATCACAGCGTTAGCGAAAGGGGCACAAGTGCTAGGCCACTCCCAATACATTACTGCAGCGGAAAAGGCCGTGAAGTTTATCCAGCAGCATTTAATGGACGAAGAGGGCAGGCTGCTGGCTAGATATAGAGATGGAGAAGCGGCATTCAAAGGATATGTTGATGACTATGCCTTTTTGATATGGAGTTTAACGACGTTGTATGAAGTTACATTTAACCCACAATATATGGAACTGGCGATTCAATTACAGGAAAAGCAAAATGAATTATTTTGGGACGAACAGCAAGGGGGATATTATTTCTACGGTAATGACAGTGAACAGTTGTTGCTTCGACTGAAAGAAATTTATGATGGGGCCATGCCATCAGGGAATGGGATATCTACGTATAATTTAGCTAGATTGGCCAAATGGACCATGCGAGAAGATTGGAACGACATGGTAGAGCAGCAGTTGCTATCTTTTCAAGAAGCGGTAAGTAAATACCCTATGGGTTATGCGTTATATGTAACGGGATTAGACTTCTATTTACATGGGAATGAGCAGCTCGTGATAGCAGGCGACATCAAGGGAACAGACATGAGCAAGGTGCAAGCCGCATACAAACCGAATACGATCATGGCACATGCGCCAAATGAAGAGAGAGAGCAGTGGGAAAAGCTAATTCCTATTGTTGCAGATAAACAAAGTATCCATGAAATGACGACGTATTACGTATGTGAAGATTTTAGCTGCCAAGCACCAACGACATCGTTAGAATATGTTTTAACAAAACACCATAAAGAAACAACATAACATAAACAACATGACAAGGGGAGGGGAAACAAGTGAGTAGAATGAAACATTATCCAGAGGCGTATATGGAATACTTAGTGTATTTCCACAGTAACCGTGATTATTTTGAATGTCACGAAGTGCTAGAAGAATATTGGAAAGAACAACCTCAAGATCCATTTAGGCAAACGTGGGTCAGTCTCATACAACTTGCGGTATCGCTCTATCATCAGCGAAGACATAATGTAGCGGGAGCAGTGAAAATGATGGAAGGAGCGATCGCTCGATGTGATACACAGCATTTGAATGAGTTAGGAGTAGACGGGGAACAACTGCGACAGCAGATGGTGGAACGGTTGCAGCAACTGCATGAATTGCAAGAAGGCAAGGCAGACCTAGTCTATAGCGATATGAACTTCCCTTTCACAGACGAATCGTTGCTGCATCAATGTATGAAGCAGAGTGATGCACGCCAATGGATTTGGGGGAGCGACAGTGAGATACACGACGAACAGCTTATCCATAAACATACGTTGCGGGACCGATCGGAAGTGATCCAAGAAAGAGCAGAACAATTAGAGCGAAAACGATCTTCATCTTCACCGTAACGTACGTTACACTTACACATTATTTTTCCTTGAAAACAAAAGAAAGGCAATGCATGCAGTGGTTTACTTCTGCATACATTGCCTTGTTTGTTGTGCAAGTTGTGCACATACATAGTGCATACATGATGTATATGGTCAACATGATAAAGATCTAAATATTACTGCTTCAAATCTTTGTATCCGTCTACTACACGTTCTAATTTTCCAGTCGCAGGATCAATAATGAGCCCGTGAACAGGAATGCCAGCTGCAAGTAACGGATGATTGCGGATTACACTTACACTGCGTTTAACCCCTTCTTGTACAGAGTCAAATCCAGTGAGAAACGTATCGAGATCAATGCCGGCATGTCCTAATTGTGTAATGACTTCTTCTGCTATGCCAGACTCTTTCATCTTATCTATAATCGCGCTAGGGCTAATGCCCGTCATGCCGCAATCATGATGGCCAATGACGCATACTTCCTCCGCTTTTAAAGCATAAATCGCAACGAGAATACTACGCATGGTGTTTTCAAACGGTTCCGTCACAATCGCACCCGCGTTTCGTACCATTTTCACATCCCCATTTTTCAGATTCATCGCCTTGGGTAGTAGCTCTAATAGACGAGCATCCATACAAGTTAAAATCACCATTTTTTTATCTGGGAATTTAGAAGTTTCAAACTCCTCATACTGTTTGTTTTCTACAAAAGTTTCGTTAAAGGTCAATATGTTATCTATTGTGTTCATCGTAATCTTCCTTTCTATATAAGTTGAATGAACTTGTTTATACAACTTATTACCCCTAAACATAAGATGGAGAAATCTCAATATCATAACCTTTACGCCTGGCACCTGAGGCGTAAACTTATATTTCATAATTTCTCATCTAATAAGTTGAATGAACTTGTTATACCAACTTATTACCACTATTTATATTGAACGGGCATATCGTGATGATACGTTTGTTGTTTGCTTTTTAACTGAAATGCATGTTTACCTTCATCATAATCAATAGTTAGCGAATCTTCAAAGAAAACAGCGTGCCTTTTTTCATAGAGAATCGGCAATGCACTTCCCCTTGCCAAAACATCGCCACCGTCTGCCTCATCGACAAGCCATAAAGCAGGGACTCCACTCATGACACAGCCACAGCCTTCATGGTCAAAGGCTAATTTTATTATTTTGTTGTCATAAGTGCGTAATTTTCGCTCAGCGCTATCCGTCATATGGATCGTTATCTCCACTTGTACGTATACTCTCCTTTTTATTTTTCTTTAAATCTTACCATATTCCCATCAACATAATGTGATTTATTTTTTACTCTATTTATGATACAACTATATAGAATACATATCAAATTCGGACATGTCACATCAATGTCCATTCATGGTATAGGTTTAAAACATATAAGGGGGAATTGAGGATGCACGAAGCGATGATTTCATTGCGTGAGTTAGATAAAAAGATTGGACACTATGCAGAAGCGATAAGTTTATTAAACTGGGACTTGAGAACGAAAGCACCGAAAAGATCAGTAGAAAACAGAGCTGGAACGATGGGACTACTATCTGCTGAAATGTTTCAAACTTCCACTTCGGATGAAATGGGAGAGTTGCTTGCAAAGTTAAGTGAACCAGCTGTGTTTGATCAACTACCGCTTGTGGATCAAAAATTAGTAAAGAACAGAAAAAAAGAGTACGAGCTAAACACAAAAATTCCTCCAGCAATGTATAAAGAGTTTGTGGAATTAACGACAAAAGCGCAATCTGTTTGGGAAGAAGCTAGACATCAAAATGACTTCACGTTATTTCAGCCATATTTAGAAAAAATAGTGGAGATAAATCGAAAAAAAGCAGACTTGTACGGTTACGAAGATCATCCGTATGATGCGCTAGTAAATACATATGAAACTGGAATGAATGTAGCTACTTTAGATACAGTGTTTAACGAAGTGAAAGAAGGCATCATCCCGCTATTGGAAAAAGTAAAGGCAAGTAAACAACCAGATACTGCATTTTTAAAGCAAGATATGGATATCGATAAACAAAGACAGTTTGGAGAGTTTATCGCGAAAGAGATGGGGTACGATTTCAACAGTGGTCGTATCGATGAGACGGCACATCCGTTTATGACACAAATTAATAATGGAGATGTCCGTATTACGACGCATTATAAAGAGAACAATGTGATGTTTGCTTTAGGTGGCACGATGCACGAAACAGGACATGCCCTTTACGAGCAAAATATAGCGGAGGAATTAGGTGGCACATCGCTATACTCAGGAACTTCCCTCGGTATACATGAATCGCAATCTCGTTTTTGGGAAAATCAAATCGGATTCAGCTATGAGTTCTGGGAAAAATATTACGATGCATTCAAAGAAACATTCCCAGGAAAATTAGATGACGTATCGTTGCAAGATTTTTATGCGGCAATCAATCAAGCGGAACCGAATTTTATTCGTATTGAGTCCGATGAATTAACGTACAACTTACACATTATTATTCGCTACGAATTAGAAAAAGCGTTAATTACAAAAGAACTAGAAGTCAAAGATTTACCACAGGCTTGGAACGATAAGTATGAGCAATATTTGGGCATTATACCAAGTAGCGATAGTATAGGTGTGCTGCAAGATGTACACTGGTCTATGGGCGCGATTGGATACTTCCCAACGTATGCATTAGGTAACTTATATGCAGCACAAATGACGGAAACGATGAAAAAACAAATGCCACAGTACAGTGACCTTATTCGCAAAGGTGACCTTGCTCCGATCAAGCAGTGGATGACAGAAAACGTATATCGTCACGGTTCCATGTATGAACCGAATGAATTGATTCAACAAATTACAGATGAGCCTTTGAATGCTTCCTATTTCGTGAACTATGTAAAAGAAAAATTCGGTTCCCTGTATTCCTTATAAGAGCGTTATAAGAAAAGATCAAAGCTATATTTTTACTATAAGTAGGAGGAAATACAAATGACAGATGCGATCACAACGTTACGTGAATTAGATAAAAAAATTAACTATTATGGAGAAGCGATCAGTTTAATGTACTGGGATCTTCGTACGCATGCACCGAAAAATTCTGTGAAAGCAAGATCACAAAGTATCGGATTATTATCTACTGAACAATTTAAATTGTCTACTTCAGATGAGATGGGGACATTGCTAGAGTCATGCAGCGAAGAGCAAACTTTTGCTAAACTGTCTGAGATGGATCAAAAATTAGTGAAGATGTTAAAGAAGCAATACGATAGAAGTAAGAAAATACCTACAGAAATGTACCAAAAGTTCGTGGAGTTGACGACAACAGCAGAATCCGTATGGGAAGATGCAAAGGGTGATGCCGATTTCGCTTCATTCCAACCGTATTTAGAAGAAATCGTGGAATACAACAAAAAATTTGCTGAGATCTGGGGATATGAAGACAACCCCTACAATGCATTGATCGAAGATTATGAAACAGGGATGACAGTGGAAACGTTGGATAGGGTGTTTGCACAAGTGAAAGAGCGTATCGTTCCGCTTGTAGCTAAAGTAAGAGAAGCAGAGCAGCCAGACACTTCTTTCTTGAAGCAGCCGTTAGATATAGAACAACAAAAGAAACTAGGGGAGTTCGTGTTAAAAGAAATTGGATACGACTTTCAGAGTGGACGTATCGATGAAACGGTGCATCCGTTTATGATCGACATCAATCACGGAGATATTCGTGTCACCACAGCGTATAAAGAAAATGACTTCATGTTTTCCTTCGGTTCTACTGCACATGAAGGTGGACATGCGCTATATGAGCAAAATATTGCGGAGAAGTTAGCGGGTACTTCGTTGTGCAGTGGTACCTCCATGGGTATACATGAATCACAATCTCGCTTTTGGGAAAATCAAATTGGATTAAGTTACGAGTTCTGGGAAAAATATTATAGTAAATTGAAAGAATTTTTCCCTGGGAAATTTGACGACGTTGCATTAGATGATTTTTATGCAGCCATCAATCAGGCAGCTCCAAACTTGATTCGTATTGAGGCAGATGAATTAACGTATAACTTACACATTATGATTCGCTACGAATTAGAAAAATCATTAATTAGTGGCGAATTGAAGGTTGCTGATTTGCCGCAAGCATGGAATAAAAAATATGAGGAGTACTTAGGCATTACACCAAGTCATGATGGAGAAGGTGTATTACAAGACGTTCACTGGTCTGGTGGAAGCTTTGGATACTTCCCTACTTATTCACTCGGTAATATGTACGCTGCACAAATCACGCATGTGATGAAACAAGAGATGCCTGCATATGAGCAGCATATTAGAGAGGGTAACTTCTCCCCTATCAAAGCGTGGTTAACGGATAAAGTATACCGTCATGGTAAAATGTTAACACCTAATGAATTAATTCAAGACATTGCAGGTGAAGAATTAAACCCGCAATATTTGATTGAATATATGGAAGAAAAATTCACTAAAATCTACAACTTCTAGGGGAATGACATGGGAATAAGAACGTTAAAAACCGCTATCGCTGTGCTGATAGCGGTTTATCTTGCATATTGGTTAGATCTTCATTACATCATGTCCGCCGCACTTTTAGCGATACTGGGTGTAGACGTGACGAAGAAAAAGACATTTTTAAGCTCTTTTGTTCGCATGGCTGCATCTATTTTAGGGATGTCCATTGCTATCGTTATCTTTGCTGTTCTTGGATTTCATCTGTGGGTCATTCCTATCTTCATCTTTACGGCTATTGCTGTGTTGGTGAAATTGAAATTGCAAAGTGGGATTGTGACCAGCACCGTTATCGTGCTGCACTTAGTAGAACAGCAATCTCTAGCATTAGCCGCGATAGGCAATGAGGTCATGCTGCTCATCGTCGGCCTAGGTAGCGCGATGATCGTCAACTTAATTTATATGCCAGATGCAGAGGATGACTTGCAGCAGCATAAACATGATCTGGAAGATTTATTTTCCGTTATTTTCTCCAAAATGGTCAATCAACTGGAGCATCCGAATGAAGTATGGTCAGGAGAAGAGTTATTACAGGCAGAGGGCATACTACATGAAGCAAAGCATATTGTAGAAAATCAAAGTGAAAATATGCTGTTCAAGTCCAACACCGCTTGGGCTACATATTTTCATATGCGTGAGCAGCAGCTGCAATCGATTAAAAGAATGATGCGTCTCGTCTCGCATGTGTATCATCTATACACTCATAATAAAATGATTGCTGAACTTCTATCCGAACTAAGCGAAGATGTGAAAAATGAATTTTACACTGGGAATGTAGAGAAGAAATTAGGTGAATTAGAACAAAAATTTAAAGGGATGACACTCCCATTAACAAGAGAAGAATTTGAAGTGAGATCCGCACTACTTCAACTTATTTTGGAGTTAGAACATTATATTTTTTACGCTAAAGAAAGCAAGAAAAAGAAAAAAATAATGCCTAGTTCAAAGAGCTTATAAACTTTTTGTCACTTTAGCCTACTTTGTTGCATACACTTAAGTAATGACAAAGAAGTGTTAGAGGAGGTTAGAAATATGTCATCCGCTAATCGTGACTTTCAATACAGGGAAATCATTACAAAAGGTGTGATTGGCAAAGGAAGAAAGTTCTCGCAAATGAACCACGTCGTAACTCCGAACCACAAACCGACCAGTATGCTTGGCTGTTGGATTATTAACCACGAATACGAAGCATTGCTATCTGAAAATAATCACGTAGAAGTAGTGGGTACGTTTGATGTCAATGTATGGTATTCCTATGATAAGAATACGAAAACGGAAGTGGTAAATGAAATTGTTTCGTATGTGGATATTGTAAAACTGCAATTTTTAGACCCCAATTATCGAGGGAACACATTGGAAGTCAGTGCTGATGCAACGCAGCAACCTAGTTGCGTAGAAGCAAATATTGCACAAAATGGTAAAGATATTACGTTGAAAGTGGAACGTGAATTTAAAGTGGAAATGGTAGCTGAAACGAAATTAACGGTTCTTGTCACAGAAAATGGTGATGACGATAAGTTCATCGGACTGATGGACGAAGTTGATGGAGCCAATGACGACTTAGAATTCGAAGATTTAGATCCTGAATTTTTAGATGACGATTTTGATGATGAGTTAAACTAACATCAAGGATGTATACATTATACGTACATTTCGTTGAAAAGAAGTGGTTGTATGCATAATGTGTCTTATGTATTGTACGAAACAGGTAGTGATATGGACGCCCTTTTACAAAAACTACATATGCCCTCGGGGAGTTACCCATTGCAAGGGAATCAACGCATCACTTTGCAATGGGGTAAATATATGAAAAAGGATACACCATTTTATGTACTTAATCGCAAGCAAAGTGTGGACCAATTAAATAACCTTCAGCGAGTGAAACATATATTAGCTTTATATAATATGCACTACGAACCATACACACATCAATCGGAGTGGATGAAAAGCTATATTGTGCCTGTTTTTAATTTGAATGTATTAGATGTGATTGAAAAATTCACGCGTCCAACGAAAACTACTTTTCGTTACCACGCGTTAGATGCTTCTCAATTATGGTATAAAAGAATAGCTCACGCTGCCATCAAATGTGTGTATGCATGTGGGCTAGATTTTGCGCTGGTGGAATTACAAATGCGAGGAAACGGGAAATGTACGATTCGTCACATTGATCCTGCACCACATTGTGACGAAGCTGTAGCGTCCCGCTTTGCTGATGCCATACATCAATTTGATATGGACGTTGTAAAAGAGTATCGAAGAAAAGAACGTCCAATGATGGGATTAGATTTAGAATTTTTATTGGTGAAAGGGAATGAAGAAGTACTTCCTGCACATCACATTCTCCATAAAAATGGAATGATCGGCACAGACTCCCTTTATGTGAACGATCATTATGAACAAGTGATTGCAGAGCTTCGTCCAAACCCAGCACCTGAGCCGAATCGATTGCTGAAGCACGTTTGGCAAACGATGCAAAAAGCACATCATATGATAGAACCTGAAGATGTGAAGTGGTATGGAGGCGGTATGCCTTGCGATGGCTATTCCCTCGGCGGGCATATTCATTTGAGTAACATATGGCTCCATACTCATTTGTTAAGAACGTTGGACAATTACTTAGCCCTCCCACTGGTGTTATTAGAAGATAGTACAACAAAGCACAGAAGGAAAAAACACGGTTATTTAGGTAATTTCCGCCTTAAAAATCATGGTGGATTTGAATACCGTACATTGCCTAGCTTCATTGTATCTCCCCTGATTACAAAAGGGGTATTGGCATTGACTTATGTCATCACCCACCATTACAGGGAGTTAACCAAACAACCTTTGAACGATTACCACGTATTGAAGGCATATTTCCAAGGAGATAAAGCTACGTTAAAGCCTATCGTACTAGACTTGTGGGAACAGTTAGAGCAGTGCGATAGTTATCAAAAATATAAAGCCTATTTACAACCGATGAAACAAAGTATCATAGACAACCGACATTGGGTAGAAAATAAAGACATAAAAACAAGATGGAAATTACACCCCACCTCGCAACGTCTTATTCAAGTATAAACAATTCATGTTATAATAAAGGATGAATGAAATAAGAGCTGGGGGAAAGTAATGGCACAGTATACTCCAATGATCATGCAATATTTAGAAATAAAAAAGCAGGCTACAGATGCTTTTTTGTTTTTTCGTTTAGGAGACTTTTATGAACTATTTTTTGAGGATGCAAAGTTAGCATCAAGAGAGTTAGAGATTACATTAACAGGTAGAGATGGCGGGGCCAAAGAGCGCATACCGATGTGCGGTGTTCCGTACCATTCTGCCGAAAACTATATTGCTAGATTAATAGATAAAGGTTATAAAGTAGCAATTTGCGAACAAGTAGAAGCGCCACAACAAGGTAAGGGTGTGGTGAAGCGGGAGATCGTCCGTGTCGTCACACCTGGAACATATACGGAAGTGAGCCAAGATAAAGCAAATCATAACAACTTTATGGTTAGTATGTTACATAGTGGGTCTTCGTATGCGCTGGCAGCTTGTGACTTATCGACTGGGGAATTGTATCATACGTGTTTCGAAGGAACATGGGATCAGTTTATGGATGAAGTCATGATGTACGAGCCTTCGGAAATCATGGCGGAGGCATCCTTGTGGGATTCGTTGTCCACTCATCCTCCATTACAGTTGAAAAACGTAGTGATGACAGAAAGCAGTGTTCCATCATCCTATGCAGCGCTATTGGAACGCACTTTTTCCAGTCAGGAAGTGGCTGCGCTGCAACCTGTAGGTAAAATGTGTATTGCCATGTTAGTAGACTATATTGCACGTACACAGAAAAGAGCACTAACCCATATCACTCATATACAAACCTATACCTCCAATCAATATATGGTCATTGACCCCTTCTCCAGAAGGAACTTAGAGCTGACGGAAACGGTGCGAGATCATGATAAGAAAGGTTCCTTATTGTGGCTGTTGGACGATACTGTAACGTCCATGGGAGGAAGGTTGCTGCGTCGTTGGCTAGATAAGCCACTGATGAATGAGCAGCATATTCATGCACGATTAGAAGCAATTGAAACCTTGGTTGACCAAGTTATTTTACGAGAAGATGTGAGAAGTCACTTAAAAGGCATTTACGATTTAGAACGTCTAGTAGGTAAAATATCTTTAGGAAATGTCAATGCTAGAGACTTAGTGGCACTTCGTCAATCGTTGCAGCAAGTTCCATTATTAGTACAGGAGTGTGCCCAATCATCTTCATCTACGTTAAAACAGATGAGTCGTCAAGTGGATTTATGTCAAGATGTCCATAAACTTATTGATCATGCGATCGTGGATGAACCGCCTTTGACTGTAAAAGAAGGTGGTATGTTCAAGAAAGGGTTCGACGCCTATCTGGATCAGCTCCGAGAAGCAAGTAGTAACGGGAAGCAGTGGATTGCTGAACTGGAGAAACAAGAGCGAGAAGATACAGGCATTAAGTCACTTAAAGTAGGATATAACAAAGTTTTCGGTTATTATTTAGAAGTAAGGAAAGCGAACATTCATCTGCTGCCTGAAGGGAAATACGAACGTAAACAAACGTTAACGAACGCAGAGAGATACATTACACCGCAGCTAAAAGAGAAAGAAGCTCTCATTTTAGAAGCGGAAGATAAAATGACCGACTTAGAATATGATATGTTTCTACAATTGCGTGAACAGCTGCTGCCGCATATTCCGAAGCTACAATCGCTAGCAACGTTCATTGCGGAGATGGATGTACTACAGTCACTATCCACCATCAGTAGTAAGTACCAATTTGTCAAACCAGAAGTAAGTGCGAAGTATGCACTGCATGTAGAAGCAGGAAGACATCCTGTGGTGGAAAAAGTGTTGGAAGATGAACACTTTATCGCTAATGACTGCCACCTTCATGAAGAAGAAGCGATGATGTTAATTACAGGCCCGAATATGGCAGGGAAAAGCACGTACATGCGACAAGTGGCATTAATTTTAACGATGGCGCAAATTGGATGTTTTGTGCCAGCCAAAAGAGCAGTGTTGCCTATCGTCGACCGTATTTTCACCCGTATTGGTGCTGCTGACGATTTAGTTGGTGGACAGAGTACGTTTATGACGGAAATGAAAGATATTCAAACGATGACGGAGAAAGCAACGTCCCAAAGTTTGCTTATTATCGACGAATTAGGTCGAGGTACCTCCACTGGAGAAGGCATGGCGATCGCCCAGTCCGTTATTGAGTTTATCCATGAGAAAATTGGCTGTAAAACATTAGTCTCCACTCATTTTCATGAATTGGCGCACTTAGAGGAAAGTTTGTCTCGCCTCAAAAACTATAGTATGGCTGTCAGTGAAAAAGAAAATAAAGTCACGTTCCTTCGTAAATTAGTGGAAGGTGCAGCAAGTTCAAGTTACGGTATTTACTGTGCACAAATAGCAGGTTTGCCATCTAGTGTGATTGATAGAGCTTACAGTTTGCTACAAGGACAAGCATATGAAGAAGACAATAATAATACTCAGGTTATTTTATCTTCTTCTGGGTTTGACGCTAAACAAACTAATGGATTTATTGCTGAATCAGCAATTGATTCTACGTCTGAATTTATATCTGACCAAACTTCTGACGCTACATCTACATCTACATCTACATTTACATCAGAACCTATTTCTAAGCTTGACGCTGAGCCTGAGCAGCTATCTTTATTTCAAGGTTCAAAAGAGATGAATAGTATAAAAAAGAAAGAAATAAAACAAGGAAATGACAAATATGTAAACAACATAATGGACACATTAAAAGGAATGGATTTAATGAATATGACACCGATGGATGCCATGAATATGTTGTATGATTTGAAAAAACAAGTAAAATAGATATAAGATGAAGAAATATTGAATTACAAGTTTACGCCTTACGCCTCAGATGCCAGGCGTAAAGGTGGATATGGAGATTTCTCCATCTTATGTTTAGCGGTAATAAGTTGGTTGAACAAGTTCATCCAACTTATCTATAAGAAGAAATAATGAATTACAAGTTTACGCATTTTTGCATTATTCATGGGAACTATAACATGCCTATGAAAAGAGAGGAGATTTATATGCTAAAGCAAAGGTTGAGCTGGAAACGATTAATAGCCGTACTATTTCTATTTGCAGTTGTGATATCCGCAGTATCTTTCTCTACGATGGAGGCAGACACCACCCCAAATAAAATACAGGAAGTATATGATTTATTAAATGAGAATCATTTAGAAGGCAACAAAGAAGAGGAAATGACGAATGCGGCTATTCAGGCCATGGTAGAGGTGTACGGTGATCCATACACGCAATACTTTAATCCTGAAGAGTGGAAAGAGTTTCAACGTACAATGCAGTCATCTTATGTTGGTATTGGTGTAAGGATTGCCCAAGATGAAGAAGGTATTTCTATTGTTGAAGTTTTCGATGAGTCTTCTGCGAAGGAAGCAGGTTTAAAATCTGGTGACTATATTACAGCGGTAGAAGGCAACGCGGTAGGCGATAAAACAACATCGGAGTTAGTACAAGAAATTATAGGACCAGAGAAGACAAAAGTAAACATTACGATCACAAGAGATGGGGAGAAAATGGACTTTAAGTTAGAAAGACGACAAGTCCAAATCCCAGCAGTACAAAGTTTCATGTTTTCAGATGGTGTAGGTTATTTGCAATTAAACTCATTCAGTGAAGATGCAGACAAAGAGTTTGCAAACGGATTGGAAAGTTTACAAAAAGAAGATATGCAATCGCTCATCATAGATTTGCGTAATAACCCTGGAGGTTATTTAGATATTGCATTAAACATTAGTAAATTGTTTATCGAAGAAGGTACATTGATTTACACGAAAGATAATAAAGGGGACCTAGAAGGTTTAGCCATTAAAAACGGGAAAGAAGCACAACATCCAATTACAATTATGCTGAATGAAAACAGCGCGAGTGCTTCCGAGGTGCTTTCTGGGGCACTAC
The DNA here is from genome assembly GCF_004115085.1 of Longirhabdus pacifica. Taxonomy (GTDB): domain Bacteria; phylum Bacillota; class Bacilli; order Paenibacillales; family DSM-105158; genus Longirhabdus; species Longirhabdus pacifica. The sequence goes on from NZ_QXJP01000009.1 coordinate 120,402, forward strand.
AAGATTACGAATTAGCAACCATAGTGGGCACCAAGTCTTTTGGTAAAGGAAGTGTGCAGCGTTTATTTCCGCTAACAGACGGCTCCATGATTAAAATTACGATGGAAGAATATTTAACACCGAAAAAGAGAAAAGTCAATGGTGAAGGACTACCGCCAGACGTGAATGTTGAAGGTGCAGCAGAACAGCTTATTACTGCCATGCATACGGCTGGGGTCAAAAACTTTAATATTTCATTGAATGAAGAGCTTATTTCGATTAATGATAAAGAATATTCTACTGATGTAGAGCTTGTAGAAGAAAACGGAAATGTATACGCACCTGTTCGCTTTTTAGCATCGTTAATTGGCGCAGAGGTGAAATGGAACAGTGAAGCAGAACAAGTCGAATTAGTAATCGGTGAACAGTCTCAAGTTTTAAAAGAAAATGAATACCAGTTGTATCGTGACGGTAAAAACTATGTAGATGTTCAGCATTTTGCATCACAATACAGCATCTTAGAAGCTACAGCAAAAGAAGACGGATGGCAATTTACTATTAAAAAATAAGAATAAGTAAGGAAAAAGTAAGGGGTCGAAAGCATGGGGAGAATTAATATATTAGACGACCATATTGCCAATCAAATCGCTGCCGGTGAAGTGGTGGAACGTCCTTCATCGGTAGTGAAAGAGTTGGTAGAAAATGCAGTAGATGCCGGCAGTTCGACCATCCAAATTATCATTGAAGACGGTGGATTGAACCTCATTCGAGTGATAGATGATGGGGCAGGGATAGAAGCAAGTGATGTGGAAAAAGCTTTCTGTCGTCATGCAACAAGTAAAATCAAAAGTAATCGCGATTTGTTTCAAATTCAAACCCTCGGCTTTCGTGGCGAAGCACTCCCTAGTATTGCAGCGGTATCGAAGCTGGAATGTATCACTTCATCGAGCACTAGCGGCTTAGGAAGTAAAATGGTAATTGAAGGCGGTAAGATCGTCGCTCATGAAGAAACAAGGGCAAGTCAGGGTACGGATATTAAAGTGAGCGCGCTGTTTTACAACACACCAGCAAGATTGAAATATATGAAGACGATACAGACAGAGTTGTCACATGTTACCGACTATGTGTATCGTATGGCGCTGTCTCATCCTCACATCGCTTTTATATTAAAACATAACGGAAGATTGTTGCTGCAAACACAAGGTAACGGGGACATGTTGCAAGTGATTGCTGCGATTTACGGCAGGCAAACTGCAAAACAAATGTACAGCATAGAAGGGGAAGACTTAGATTATCAGCTAACAGGTTACGCTTCATTACCGGAATGTACGCGGGCAAATCGCAATGGCATTACGCTTATGGTCAATGGCCGTTATATTAAACATTTTACGATCAATAAAGCCATACTTGAGGCATATCATACGCTACTTCCTGTTCATCGTTTTCCCATTGCGGTGCTTCATTTGAAAATGGACCCAACGCTACTAGATGTGAACGTGCATCCGTCAAAATTGGAAGTTCGGTTTAGTAAAGAGACTTCGTTATTAAAACTAGTCACCCATACATTAAGGACGGCGTTGCGTGAACAAGTGCTTATTCCAGAAGGTCATATGATGAAAAAAAGTAGAAAAGAAAGTCCGGCAGTGATACAAGAAAAACTAGATTTGAAAACGACTTCTAGTATTTCTGAATCTATTGCGCCTTCTCTCAACGCAACTACTCATACTGACCAACGTGATACGCGGGAACAGCGCGCAATCAAGGAGAACGACACATCAACGAATCATACACGGAATAGAAAAAGTGATGATATAGCACCGAGCATAGGCTCTTCCAAAACTCCTAATTTACGTCAACAACACACAACACCTGTCGTAAAAGAAGCGGTGCGCAACTTTTTAACGGAATTACAGCAAAATAAAACAGAACAACATGCTACGTCCATGGAACAACCATCTAATGTACAGTATCAAGACGCGTCATTATCTTCACCTTCTGATGTTGACAACAATACATCATCTTTTCCTCACTTGTATCCTATCGGTCAAATGAGAGGAACTTATATTTTAGCGCAAAATGAAGATGGACTATTTTTAATCGATCAGCATGCAGCACATGAACGCATTCATTATGAATATTATTATCAAAAATTCGGAGAACCGGAAAAAGCAAGTCAAGAGCTCTTAGTCCCTATCACGTTAGAATTTACAAAAGTACAGATGAATGTGTTAGAAGATCGTATACCTTTATTTGAACAAGTAGGGGTTTATCTGGAAGCATTTGGTGGCAATACATTTCGTGTACACGCCTGTCCGCATTGGTTTCCAAAAGGGGAAGAACAGCGGATCATAGAGGAAATGGCAGAGTGGATTATAGAAGAGAAGAAAGCGATAGATGTAGCGAAATTAAGAGAGAAAGCTTCTACACTTTGTTCATGTAAAGCTTCGATTAAAGCCAATCAATCGCTCAGCATGAAGGAGATGAACGCGCTTATTGAACGCCTTGCGCAGTGTCGTGTTCCTTATACGTGCCCACATGGCAGACCGATTGTTGTCAGCTTTTCTAATTATGAATTAGAGAAGATGTTTAAGCGCGTCATGTGATGATATCAACGACATGAGTAGGCTGAACAATGGATGTTGTTCAGTCTCTTTTTTTGTCTTAGGACACTTGCTTACAGCATGTACACTGTTTATACCCTTTATAGTGCTGATTTATATACACATCTTTTTACTAAAATATTATTTTTCATGTTGAATAGTACTTTTGAAGTGCTTTTATAAGAATTACAGTGAAATGGAGTACAGTCATGATCATTACAACATCCTATAAAGCAGCGAAGCATACGACGGCTCACGCTGCGGCATTGGCTAATCAAATGGACGGCAGCGCAGTCATACGGAAGTCCAATACGATATCGCAATTGATGAAATACTATCAAGAAGAACATGTTATGGTGGTGGAGGATGAGGGAACGTTAAAATATTATGCAAAAGGACATTCTCCATTATTTTTTCACCCCAATATGGCACAATTACGTATTTCTAGAATGATAAAAGGAGAGACTGATCCATTAGTAAGAGCAGGAGACATAAGGGAGGGAGATCATGTTTTAGATTGTACGATGGGATTGGCCTCTGATACATTAGTTCTCTCTTACGCTGTTGGAAAAGAAGGTAAAGTCACCGCTTTGGAATCTTCTGCTGTCATCTATGAAATCATGGTGCAAGGGATGGAGCACTATGCATTTGATCTAGAAGTACTGCATGAGGTGAAACAAAACATACACATGGTTCACATGGACTATTTAGAAATGCTACAATCATTAGCAGACAACAGTGTGGATGTTGTTTATTTTGATCCGATGTTTCGAACTGCAATGGATCAATCTACACCGCTTGCGCCTTTAAGGGGAATTGCCAATGCATCTCCTCTGACGTTGCAAGCTATACAAGAAGCAAAGCGTGTAGCACGAAGGCGAGTGGTGATGAAAGAGAATAAATATAGTGGAGAGTTTGCAAGACTCGGTTTTGAACAAGTGTTGCGAACTTATGCAAAAACAGCGTATGGAGTGATGGAATGATGACAGAAACGATACAACGAAAAGAACCACTACTCGTTATTGTAGGTCCAACTGCATCGGGGAAAACGAAAATAAGTTTAGATATTGCTAATACATATAATGGGGAAATTATTTCTGGTGATTCGATGCAAGTGTATCGAGGCATGGATATCGGTACAGCGAAAGCAAGTAGAGCAGAAAGAGAGCAAATCCCGCACCACCTGATTGATATTCGAAATCCAGATGAAGGCTATTCCGTATCTGAATTTCAACAGATGGCCAAAGCTAGTATTACAGACATTGCTGCAAGAGACAAGCTGCCCATTATTGTTGGAGGTACGGGACTGTATATTGAATCCGTCTGTTATAACTATGCATTTACGGAAGTGTCTTTTCACGAAGATTACCGCAAATCACTCATGCAATATGCAGAGGAACACGGCAATGAGATGTTACACTCCAAATTGCAACAAGTGGATGCACAAGCTGCAGAGCGACTTCATCCCAACGATACACGCCGCATCATTAGAGCATTAGAAATATTTGAGTTTACGGGCAAGACGATGAGTGAAGCTTTGCAAGCACAACAAAAGCAGTCTCCGTATACATTATGCTTGATAGGCTTGACAATGGATAGGCAATTGCTATATAAACGAATTGAAGAACGAATTGATGAAATGATGGAACAAGGCTTGCTAAACGAAGTGGAGCAGTTGCTTGCAAAGGGCTATGATACCGATATGGTTTCCATGCAAGCATTAGGGTATAAAGAAATGATAGGATATTTATCCGGTGAATATGACTTGGATCGCGCCGTCTACTTGTTAAAGCGAGATACACGCAGATTCGCTAAGCGCCAACTTTCATGGTTTCGTCGAATGAATGAAATTCATTGGATTGATGTAACAGATGGTAATTTTACTAAGCATCTGCAACATATTCATGATATAATAGGTGGAAAGCTTTATTAAAACTGTTATTCCATAGTGAACGTTTTCACCTGCACTTTTGCAGAATATGATGATGAAAAGCTAGACGATGATGGCATATATATTGTTATATATAGTTGAACTCATCATTGTAACATCAAAAATACATAGGATTTTAATTTAAGGGGGAGTTACAAACATGAATAAGTCGATCAACATTCAAGACACTTTTCTTAACCAAATTCGGAAGGAGAACATTCCTGTAACCGTGTATTTAACGAACGGTTTTCAAATTAGAGGATTGATCAGAGCGTTTGATAATTTCACGATCATTATCGATAGCGAAGGGAAACAGCAGATGATATACAAGCATGCTATTTCTACTTTCACACCGCAACGTTCTGTTTCTTTAATGCAAGATAATACGGAAGAATAAATTTTGTTTATTATATCTTCAACCTATATAAGTGGAATGAATTTGTTTAACCAACCTGTTACCACTGTGCATAAGATGAAGAAACCTTTATATCGTAATGTAATCATGGTAAACGTGGCAAACTAGAAATAAAGAGGAACTCGATGATGCAGTATATCGAGATTCCTTTTTTTGTACATAAAGATAGGTGGGGGTACCGTTGACGAACAACAAACAATCTTTACTTATTCATGGTTTTACCGGCGGAACGCATGAGCTTGAACCGTTAGCTAATTATTTGCGTGAACGAGATTGGGGTTGCTCTCTTCCTCTATTGCCAGGGCATGGAAACGAACATACATTGCAGGATGTCACGTATGAGCAATGGATTTGGCGAGCAGAAATGGAAGCGGCTAAGTTAGCTTCGCGTTACGGTAGTTTTGATCTTGTAGGTTTTTCCATGGGAGGTATGATTGCATCGTATATTGCAAACCGCTATCCAGTTAGAAAATTGGTGTTGCTTAATGCGGCGTTGATCTATGTTTCACCACGAAGATTTATCCGTACCACCTGGGAAAAGTGGAAGCGTAATGAGTGGAAGCAAATGCAGCAGTTAGATAAAATTCAAAATACCCCCGTGACTGCTGTGATAGAATTTATGAAGTGTGTGAGAGACTTATCCTCAGAGCTGCATCATATTAAAGTCCCTACATTGGTCGTACAAGGCATGAGTGATGAAGTCGTTCATCCATACAGCGCGTACAGGATTAAAAAAAGAATACATAACGATGTGTATTTGAAGACATATCCTAAATCGAAACATCTGATTTGTTTAGATTGTGAATCAGATCAAGTATTCTCTGACGTGCATCACTTTCTTAGCAGTAATGACATAAAATAAATGGGAATGTAAAAGAGAGGGAGAAGAGTTGAAGAAAAGAAAAATGTTGCTATTTAGCTTGTTAGGTGTGTTTGTTGCTGGAGTCATGTGGACAGGATATGTACAGTGGCTCATTCATAAAGCAGAAGGAACTGAGAAGTTGCAAGTCACCTATGATGTAGCCATCGTTTTAGGGGCGGCATTACGTGATAACGAACCAAGTCTAGCATTGAAAGAACGCTTAAATCATGCGTTAGCTTGGTATGAACAGGGGAAGTTTTCCACGATCATTGTGAGTGGTGGCTATGATTATGATGAAGCGACGCTGACCGAAGCAGAGGGGATGAAGGGGTATTTAGTGGCACAAGGCATACCAGAAGAACGTATATTGTTAGAAAATAAAGCTACGAGCACGTATGAGAATTTACTATTTAGCCAGCATATGATGGATGAACAAGGGTTTCGTTCAGCTGTTATTATTACACACAGCTACCACGGAGCGAGGGCTTTAGATATATCACAGTATTTACAGTATGAAGATCCAGTCATCTCTACTACAGAATCCGAGGTGTTATGGATGCCTTATCATAAAGGAAGAGAAACGTTAGCTTATAGTAAGTGGAAGTTGGATCAATGGTATATGAAGCTGAATTAAAAGGATGGGAGAGAACGGTACGTGGTCATTAACACATTGCAATTTACAGAAGGGGCAAGACAAGCGAAAGGACTTACCGTCGTCATTGACGTATTCCGCGCATTTTCATTAGCTTGTTATTTGTTTGATAAAGGAGCTGCTGGAGTTATTCCAGTGGGAGAATTAGATGAAGCGAGAAAATGGAAGGAAGATCATCCAGATTACATTCTCATTGGTGAGCGGAAGGGGGTCATTCAACCTGGCTTTGATTATGGGAATTCTCCAGCACAAATTTTAGATGTAGATCTGGAAGGAAAAACTATCGTGCACACCACGAGTGCAGGGACGCAAGGGATCGTCAATGCCATCCATGCGGATGAGATTATTACGGGTAGTTTCGTCAATGCAGATGCCATCGTTCGCTATATACAGAAGCAACGCCCTGCCGTCGTGTCTATCGTCGCCATGGGGTGGAGAGGACAGGAATCTGCAGCCGAAGATGACGCTTGCTCACAATATATAAAGCATGCATTGTTAGGGAAATCCAATGATTTTGCTTCCATCAAGCATGAGCTGAAGCATAATCGAAAAACAGCTAGTTTTTTAGACGTGAAAGATGATGACTCTGCTCCAAAGCAAGATTTTGAATATTGCATGGATCTCAATCGGTTTTCGTTTGTGTTAAAAGCAGAAAAACAAAACGAAGACGGATCATTTCGCTTCGTTCGAATCGATGTTTAACAGCATGTTGATCAAAGACAAAAGAACCATTTTATGATTGTACTGTTTCTTGTAAAGGAAAAGGAATTTTACAGGGAGCAGTGCATAATAATGTTGGTTCTTTTTTATTAGCTTGGATTTAGTGTTTGCGTGACCATCATTTAGTTTTTTAAATGTGAAAATAATTGCTTGATTTGTTGTTCCATTGCATCGACTTTCATTTGTAAACGGTGTTCTGACTGTTGTAGATGCTCTATTTGTATATCTTTTTCTTCCAAATGATGTAGGATACGACGTTGCTGAACGTATTGATCACCGTTGAGCAGGACAAGCACTTGTTTTTCCCCAGTTCGTTCTATGACTCTATAGCCATAATCACATTTTGTACCTATACCTTTTTCATTTGGCATGCAGTAGCCATTTACCTCGCAGCTTCCATCATCTCGCACTCTCACTTGCCCCACTAAACCTACAGCAGACCACTCGGCTCGCTCAGCCCTTTCTTCATAGGTGCGTTTCGGGTCATATTGGGGGTTTACTGCGAGCTGTTTTTTGACCGTTTGTGCCTCTATAATGTTGCCATGTTCATCGCGCTGATCTGGTATAAGCACATCTTCGTAGATGCGACGCCCCCACTCATCGGTAAGGTACTGCCCTTGCCAGTATAGTCCGCTATTCCCACCAAGCACGCCTGGTGTAGCGCTTGTGATGCCTAGAATGTACTCATCGCTGCTGTTGGCAATGCGAATTTTGTTCCCTTCTAACGTCACGAAGTAACCGACATCAATTGGTGTGCCGTCGATACTCTCGAACATTTCCGCAAAGTCACACGTGTTGCAGCTCGCATTCATACTCACCGTACCCATAAAGCACGCATCGCCGACACCAGCGCCATTCGTCGTACCGCTAATAAAGGCAGCGATGCCGTTACCAGTTACGCCAAATGCTCCTGCGGCTAAATGCCAAGAATTTTCTAGCTTTGCTGCGCCGCTGTTTCCCATAATGTGGGCACTAGTGAGGGTAGCCCCGATGGAGGTGTCTATGCCTTGGGCGTGTGATGCGATGGCTCCTGCTATTGTTCCAGCCCCTTCTGCATGAGAAGCAGGTCCACCAGCCGTTGTATCGAAGCCTTCCGCATGCGCATTAGGTAAACTAGCTGTTGTATTACTACCTTCTGCATGACTGTTATTACCATTTGCTGATGTATTTAATCCTTCGGCATGCGCATTAGGTGCAGAAGCCATTGTAGAGTTTCCCTCGGCATGAGCCTGGTTCTCACTAGCCGTTGTAAGGAATCCTTCCGCATGGGAATGAAGACCACTTGCTACTGTTTCTCTCCCTTCTGCATGAGCCCTTTCTTGTCCTGCTATTGTCATGAAACCTTCGGCATGGGAGTCGATGGCGATTGCCATTGTATTGCCTCCTTCCGCATGAGCACCATTACCACTGGCTGTTGTGTTGAATCCTTCCGCATGAGCGTTTAAAGCGTTAATTGTTGTTGTTGTACCAGATCCTTCTGCATGAGAAAAGGGACCCATTGCTGTTGTAATCAATCCTTCCGCATGGGCAGCTAAATCGCTAGCTGTTGTGTTGAGTCCTTCTGCATGGCTACTTTCTCCACTGGCTAACGTATTACTTCCTTCGGCATGACTATATATACCTCTAGCTATCGTATCCTCTCCTTCTGCATGAGCAGCATTACCACTTGCTATAGTTGTAGTTCCTTCCGCATGCGCATTTGCTCCGCTAGCCGTTGTATTGTTTCCCTCAGCATGCGAAACAGAGCCACTCGCTGTAGTAAGAAATCCTTCGGCATGCCCAGCGAAAGCAGTAACTCCAACATTAGTGCCAAATCCCTCGCTATGACTGTTACTTCCGCTCGCTGTGGTGTTCGTGCCTTCGGCATGCGAACTACTACCATTGGCTCTTGTACTTGTGCCTTCGGCATGGGAAGCTAATCCTTGCGATACGGTTAGTGTTCCTTCCGCATGAGAGTTGCTACCGATGGAAGTGCTGCTTCCTCCTTCCGCATGAGAGTTTGCGCCAGTTGCTATCGTATTCGCCCCTTCGACATGGGAGCAACTTCCATTCGCTTCGGTGTTGCACCCTTCACTATGTGAACCAAAGCCATTCGCTGTGGTGCTGGCTCCTTCCGCTAATGATGCTTCACCACTTGCACATGTATTTTGACCGAGTGCGGTAGAGCATATATTGATGTCGTCTTTTCTGTTACAAGTCAATGTAAATTTCCTCCTTCATATTTAGGCTAATATAGTGATATAGGGTATGAAAGAAAGGAGGGGATTGCCTGTGCGGACGCCTATAGGGGGAGTATGTCAAACATAACAATGTATTATTTTTAAATTTGATATATATGTGAGTCAAATGAAGGTGGGCCATTTATTTTACTTTCTATCTAATCTCTCTACTACTTTATTTAACATATGGATGGCTTGCTCTGACTTTTCTAGCCTTTTCACCAAACATGTATTTGCATTTCGTACTTGTATTAATTGTTCATGTAGTTGCTCAATGGTTAGTACTGATTCTTTTTTGAATTGCATATGTTGTTGTCTTAATGTATGTTGCTGCACATATTGATCGCCATTAAGCAATACGAGCACTTGCTTCTGTCCTGTTCGTTCTATGACTCTGTAGCCATAGTCGACTTTCGTAGCGATACCTTCTTGATTTGGCATACAATAGCCATTCACTTCACAGCTACCGTCATCTCTCACTCGCACCTGGCCGACTAAGCCAACAGCAGACCACTCGGCTCGCTCCGCTCTTCCTTTATAAGGGCGTTTCGGGTCATACCGTGGATTGACTGCTAGTTGTTTTTTTACCGTTTGAGTTTGTACCACGTTGCCATGTTCATCTTGTTGATCTGATATAAGCACATCTTCGTAGATGCGGCGTCCCCATTCATCGGTAAGGTACTGCCCTTGCCAGTATAGTCCGCTATTCCCACCAAGCACGCCTGGTGTAGCGCTTGTGATGCCTAGAATGTACTCATCGCTGCTGTTGGCAATGCGAATTTTGTTCCCTTCTAACGTCACGAAGTAACCGACATCAATTGGTGTGCCGTCGATACTCTCGAACATTTCCGCAAAGTCACACGTGTTGCAGCTCGCATTCATACTCACCGTACCCATAAAGCACGCATCCCCGAGACCTGCACCATTCGTCGTACCGCTAATAAAGGCAGCGATGCCGTTGCCAGTTACGCCAAATGCTCCTGCGGCTAAATGCCAAGAATTTTCTAGCTTTGCTGCGCCACTGTTACCCATGATGTGGGCGCTAGTGAGGGTAGCACCGATGGAGGTGCCGATGCCTTCCGCGTGGGAGGCAGTTGCTCCAGCAATGGTTCCAAATCCTTCGGCATGGCTTGTATCTCCAGTTGCTGCGGTCGATAATCCTTCAGCATGGCTTTGATTTCCACTGGCTGTGGTATTACTGCCTTCTGAGTGAGAAGAAATGCCAGTTGCTGTTGTATTATTTCCTTCAGCATGACTAGAACTTGCCATGGCTATAGTGCAAGCACCTTCCGCATGAGTGGACTGCCCTACTGCATCTGTACCCTGTCCTTCCGCATGGGACTGAAGTCCACTTGCAATGGTGAAGTTACCTTCCGCATGACTCTGGGAAATCATAGCTGTCGTATTTCCCCCTTCCGCATGGGATGAACTTCCACTTGCTAGTGTACTATCCCCTTCGGCATGACTTTGAAATCCGCTGGCCGTTGTATTCCTTCCTTCGGCATGACTTCGAGGCCCGCTGGCTGTCGTTTCACTTCCTTCGGCATGACTTTCGGGTGCACTAGCCGTTGTTCCAGTTCCTCCAGCATAGGAATAGTCCCCACTGGCTACGGTGCTGAATCCTTGTGCATGTGCGGCAACTCCACTTGCTATTGTGCCACTTCCTTCTGCATGAGATTGAGGGCCACTTGCCGTTGTAGCAAGCCCTTCTGCGTGGCTTTGGTTACCACTTGCTATGGTCATACTTCCTTCCGCATGGCTCGCTGCTCTGCTTGCTAAGGTGTTCATCCCTTCTGCGTGTGCACCTATTGCACTGGCTGTTGTATTTGACCCTTCTGCATGGCTCCCTCGTCCACTTGATATGGAACCAACGCCTTCGGCATGGGAGTAAAAAGCACTGGCTGTTGAAGAGAACCCTTCGGCGTGAGAACCAGAACCGCTGGCTGTTGAAGAGAATCCCTCCGCGTGAGCATTATCTCCACTGGCTTCAGTAAAGCTCCCTTCTGCATGAGATGAAGTTCCACTGGATATCGTACCTGCTCCTTCCGCATGGGAAGCTAAATCACTAGCTGTTGTCATACTTCCTTCTGCATGGCTTTGAGTTCCACTAGCAATAGTCTGACTTCCTTCTGCATGAGAAACAGAGCCACTAGCTGTTGTTAAAAACCCTTCTGCATGGCCCCCAAAAGCATTGACTTCCACAGTGGTACCAAATCCCTCACTATGGCTGTTACTGCCACTAGCTGTTGTGTTTGCACCTTCGGCATGGGCACTATTGCCGATTGCTTTCGTGCTTGTGCCTTCCGCGTGGGATGCCAGTCCTTGGGAGACGGTTAAAGAGCCTTCCACATGGGAGTTGCTGCCGATAGCCGTATTGCTACCGCCTTCCGCATGAGCATTTGCACCATTAGCCGTGGTGTTTGCACCTTCGGCATGGGAGCAGGTTCCGTTCGCTACGGTGTTGCATCCTTCACTATGTGAACCAAAGCTAGTTGCCGTCGTATTGGCACCTTCTGCTAGTGATGCTTCTCCACTTGCGCATGTATTTTGTCCAAGTGCTGTCGAACATATATTGATGTCGTCTTTTCTGTTACAACTCAATGTATTTTCCTCTCCTTTATATTTAGGCTGATACAGGGTATGAAAGAATGGAGGGGGCTGCCTGTGCATTTGCCTATGATATTAATGTTTAAAATCAATATTTATCTTTTTTCTAATTTTTCTAATCGTTCATGTAGTTGATTTATGGTTTCCTCTGATTTCTCTATCCTTTCTAGTAATATCTTATTCACATTCCGTAATGCTTCTGTCTGTTGAAATCTCTTCTCCATGCAATCATATTGGTGTTTCAGTTTACTGTGCTGCACATATTGATCTCCATTAAGTAACACAAGCACTTGCTTCTGTCCTGTTCGTTGTATAACCCGATAGCCATACTCTGATTTTGACCCTATACCTTCTGCATTTGGCATACAGTAGCCGTTCACTTCACAGCTTCCATCGTCTCTCACTCGCACCTGGCCGACTAAGCCAACAGCAGACCACTCGTCTCGCTCCGCTCTTCCTTCGTAAGGGCGTTTAGGATCATAATCAGGGTTTACTGCGAGCTGTTTTTTGACCGTTTGTGTTTTTAGGACATTGCCATGTTTATCGTGTTGATTAGGTATAAGCACATCTTCGTAAATGCGACGTCCCCATTCATCGGTAAGATACTGACCTTGCCAATACAGTCCACTATTCCCACCAAGTACGCCTGGTGTAGCGCTTGTGATGCCTAGGATGTAGTCATCGCTGCTTGTTGCTATACGAATTTTGTTTCCTGCTAGCGTCACAAAATAGCCGACATCAATCGGAGTACCATCGATACTTTCGAACATTTCGGCAAAGTCACATGTGTTGCAGCTCGCATTCATACTTACCGTGCCCATAAAACAAGCATCACCGAGACCTGCACCATTTGTCGTACCGCTAATAAAGGCAGCGAGCCCATTGCCTGTGATACCAAACGCACCAGCGGCTAAGTGCCATGAATTTTCTAACTTTGCATCGCCACTGTTCCCCATAATGTGGGCGCTAGCGAAAGTGGAACCTACTGTCGTACTGATTCCTTCCGCATGGGAGGCAGGAGCACTTGCTATAGTAGAAAAGCCCTCTGCATGAGCGTCTATTCCAAACGTTTGCGAACCTCTGCCTTCGGCATGACTATGGTTACCAACAGCTATTGTAGATAGACCTTCCGCATGCGCATCAAGACCAATCGCTGTGGTATCATTACCTTCCGCGTGAGAAGATATAGCGCTAGCTGCAGAAAGAAATCCCTCCGCATGCGCATAAATACTGTTAGCAACGGTAAACAGCCCTTCCGCATGACTTTCGTTACTACTTGCTGTTGTACTTCTTCCTTCGGCATGAGCGTTGTTTCCACTTGCTACGGTTCCAGTGCCTCCAGCATAAGCGCAATCACCAGTAGCCATCGTATTGCATCCTTCTGCATGAGCTCCTGTTGCGCTCGCTATTGTGTTAAATCCTTCTGCATGGGAGGCAAAGCCGCTAGCTGTTGTTCCTGCGCCTTCTGCATGGCAGGAAGATTCACTTGCTGTAGTGAAACGACCTTCTGCATGGGAACCGGTAGCACCAGCAAAACTTCTATCACCTTCCGCGTGCGATTCATTCCCCATTGCTATAGTGTTTTCTCCTTCTGCATGAGCTCGAGTTCCCATCGCTACAGTACATTGTCCTTCTGCGTGACTATCACTGCCGCTCGCTATAGTCAGTTCTCCTTCTGTATGTGAATTGTTCCCACTAGCAGCTGTAGCTGTGCCTCCAGCATAAGCGCAATCACCAGTAGCTAACGTATTGCATCCTTCTGCATGAGCTCCTGTTCCGCCTGCTACTGTTCTAATTCCTTCCGAATGAGATTGAGGGCCACTCGCCGTTGTACCAAGCCCTTCTGCATGGGAAACAGAACCACTTGCTGAGGTGCGAAATCCTTCCGCATGCCCAGCAAAAGCAATGGCTCCCACGGTTGTACCAAATCCTTCACTATGACTGTTACTGCCACTTGCTGTTGTGTTTGCACCTTCGGCATGGGCACTATTGCCTATCGCTTTCGTGCTTGTGCCTTCTGCGTGAGATGCCAGTCCTTGGGACATCGTTAAAGAGCCTTCTACATGGGAGTTGCTACCGATAGCCGTATTGCTACCGCCTTCGGCATGAGCGTTTGCACCAGTTGCCGTTGTATTCGCTCCTTCTGCATGGGAGCAGCTTCCATTCGCTTTGGTGTTACATCCTTCACTATGCGAACCAAAGCCATTTGCCGTCGTATTGGCTCCTTCTGCTAACGATGCTTCACCACTTGCACATGTATTTTGACCGAGTGCGGTAGAACATATATGGATATCATCTTTTCTATTGCAACTCAATGTAACTTCCTCCTCCATTATTAGGATAATTAAAGATTGGTATAATGATTTATTTTATTTCTTCATCTTATATAATTTTGCTACGATTTCGTATAGTAAGTGGAATGCTTGTTCTGACTTCTCTACCCTCTGAAGTAACGATGTATTATCATGACTTAGCTGTGCTAAACTTTCATGTAATTGATGCATACTTTGTTCTGATTTCTTTTCTTTCTGAATTAATAATTCATGGGCGTCAACTAATTGCATATGTTGTTGGCTTAATGTATGTTGCTGCACATATTGATCCCCGTTGAGTAGGACCAGCACTTGTTTTTCTCCTGTTCGTTCTAGCACTCTGTAGCCATACTGTGCTCTTGTCGCTATACCTTCTGCATTTGGCATACAGTAGCTATTCACTTCACAGCTTCCGTCGTCTCGTACTCTGACTTGCCCCACTAATCCTACAGCAGACCATTCGTCTCGCTCAGACCTTACTTCATAGGGGCGTTTGGGGTCATACTGCGGATTGACTGCTAGTTGTTTTTTTACCGTTTGTGTGTGTAAGACGTTGCCATGTTCATCGCGCTGATCTGGAATCAAGATATTTTCGTAGATGCGACGTCCCCATTCATCGGTAAGATATTGTCCTTGCCAGTAGAGTCCGCTATTTCCACCAAGTACGCCTGGTGTGGCGCTCGTAATGCCTAAGATATAGTCATCATTATTCGTGGCAATGCGGATCTTGTTTCCTTCAAGCGTCACGAAATAACCGACATCAATGGAAGTCCCATCCATACTCTCGAACATTTCGGCAAAATCACATGTGTTGCAGCTTGCATTCATGCTGACGGTACCCATAAAGCAGGCATCACCGAGACCTGCACCATTCGTCGTACCACTTATAAAGGCAGCAATGCCGTTCCCGGTCACACCAAACGCTCCTGCTGCTAAGTGCCATGAATTTTCTAGCTTTGCTTCACCACTGTGACCCATAATGTGGGCACTGGTGAGCGTAGCACCGATAGAGGTGTTGATACCTTCCGCGTGTGAAGCTGTAGCTCCAGCGATTGTACGGTCACCTTCCGCGTGCGAAGCTAAACCATTCGCTGTGGTACCTGTACCTCCTGCATAACTACAATTGCCTATGGCATTACTATTACATCCTTCCGCATGGGCCTGATCTCCACATGCAATATTGTCTCGTCCTTCCACATGGGACGCCTCGCCTAGTGCTACGGTGGTATCTCCTTCCGCATGCGCGGCAAAAGAACAGGCTAAACTTGCGTTGCCTTCGGCATGCGTATTTGCCTCATTTGCCACTGTATCATTACCTTCTGCATGGGAATTAACCCCAAAAGCCGTTGTGCAATTGCCTTCCGCGTGCGCAGCCATACTGTTCGTCACGGTAGCAATACCTTCTACATGAGATTGATTTCCTAGTGCGCAGGTACACTCTCCTTCGGCATGCGCCGCATTTCCATTGGAAACACTTAAGTTACCTTCTGCGTGCGCAAATTCACTCAAAGTTGAGGTGTTGATCCCTTCCGCATGGGATGCACGAGTACCTGCCATCGTATTACATCCTTCCGCATGGCTAGCTTCGCCAGATGCCGTTGTACCAGCTCCTTCGGCGTGAGATTGTGATTCACATGCTGTAGTTAAGTTACCTTCTGCGTGTGAATCATTTCCTAAAGCAAATGTACTGTTTCCTTGGGCATGGGATTGAGCATTCATTGCTACAGTTAAACTGCCTTCTGCATGTGCTTCATTACTCATAGCACATGTCATATTCCCTTCGGCATGTGCTGCTTCTGCACAAGCTGTCGTGTCAGCACCCTCCGCATGAGCGAACGCAGCACTCGCTTCTGAACCGCCGCCCTCGGCATGACTGGCTAAAGCACTTGCTTCAGTACAAATCCCTTCCGCGTGAGCATTATTAGCATTTGCAATTGTACTGTTTCCTTCTGCGTGGGCATAACTGCCGGAAGCATTTGTTTGAATCCCTTCACTGTGGGATGCCAAACCAGATGCCGTAGTCCCTGTTCCCCCAGCGTATGAACATGCTCCGCTTGCTATGGTGTTACAGCCTTCTGCATGGGCGTGGTTGCCAGATGCAATGGTATTTGCTCCTTCCGCGTGAGCATTTATTCCGCTGGTAGTAGTATTCATTCCTTCCGAATGAGCATTCATCCCGCTTGCCGTAGTTTGATTTCCTTCTGCGTGTGACACTGAACCACTAGCATAAGTTAAAAATCCTTCCGCATGTCCAGCAAATGCGTTAACGTCCACATGTGATGCAAAACCTTCACTATGGGCGTTGCTGCCGTTTGCTATTGAACTTGCTCCTTCCGCATGTGAACTGCCTCCGCTTGCTATGGTGTTTGTTCCTTCGGCATGGGAAGCTAACCCTTTAGACTTTGTTAACGACCCTTCCGCATGTGAATTAGTCCCTGTTGCTACGGTGCTACCTCCTTCTGCATGAGCGTTGGCTCCGTTAGCTGTAGTGTTTGCGCCTTCTGCGTGCGAGCAACTTCCGTTTGCGTTTGTATTGCATCCTTCACTATGTGCACCAAATCCATTTGTCGTCGTGTTTGCACCTTCTGCCAAGGATGCAACTCCATTTGCACATGTATTCTGACCAAGTGCTGTTGAACATATATCGATGTTGTCTTTTCTGTTACATTCCACTGTAAACACCCTTTCAGTGTCATAGGCTATAGATTTATATAACGTATGTTGTGTAAACTTTATTGGTATAGGCCTGCGCCTAACTTTTGCATCTTGCTTAGTTTTTTTAGCCTTATGCTTCTCAAGTAGCTTTGCATTGCAACGCTTTTGGGCTCCAGCTAAGCAAAGCTTAGCTTTTTAGCCTTATGCTCTCCTAAAGCTTTGCTTTGCAACGTTTTTGGGCTCCAGCTAAGCAAAGCTTAGCTTTTTAGCCTTATGCTCTCCTAAAGCTTTGCTTTGCAACGTTTTTGGGCTCCAGCTAAGCAAAGCTTAGCTTTTTAGCCTTATGCTCTCCTAAAGCTTTGCTTTGCAAAGCTTTAGGAGAGCATAATAATTATCAATTCCAACACATAGGATGAATTAAGTCGTTTTGAAGTAGCGATTGTTAACGGAGGTGAAGGGATTGAGTGAACGTGTTGCAGAACGTGCACATGCCCGTAATAAAGCTAGGCAAATTAACATCATTTTGAATGTGCAGCAAGAAACGTCCATCAAGAAAGAGTTGCCACAAAAAGAGCCCGTCCCATCACTTTATGATGATGAAGTAACTGCATTATTTAAAGAATTAAATCACATGATTGGTTTGGATAAAGTAAAAGAAATGATGTTTGAAATATATGCGTTATTAAAAATAAGAAAAATAAGAAGTGAAGAGGGTTTAAAAACGGATACCCATGTGTTTCATATGTTGTTTAAGGGCAATCCAGGTACAGGAAAAACAACGGTGGCTAGAGTTGTTGCGAAGTTATTTGCCGCTATGGGAGTGTTATCGAAGGGGCATTTAGTAGAAGTGGAGAGGGCAGATTTGGTTGGTGAATACATCGGACATACAGCTATAAAAACAAGGGAACTTGTAAAAAAAGCAATGGGTGGTATTCTATTTATAGATGAAGCTTATAGCTTAGGTCGCGGTGGGGAAAAAGATTTCGGAAAAGAAGCCATCGATGCCTTAGTCAAGCATATGGAAGATGAGAAAGATGAATTTATTTTAATATTAGCTGGGTATACACAGGAGATGGATGATTTTTTAACGTTGAATCCAGGTTTAGACTCTAGGTTTCCCATCCAAATTCAATTTCCTGACTATGCTTTGGATGAATTGCTCAGCATCACTCATCTTATGCTGGAGGAAAGGCAGTATGTATTATCTCCGCAGGCCATGGCTAAATTTCAAAGTACATTATCCTATGCAAAGCAATCCCATCACTTCAGCAATGGTCGATATATTAGAAACTTGATAGAGAAAGCGATTAGACGGCAAGCCGTCAGATTAATTAAATCATCCCATACGACGTTAGATCAATCTGCATTAATGACGATAGAAGCACAAGATCTAAAAAATGAATGACTTGCTGGTTTTTATCATTGGAGGCAGTGCGGTGTTGAATGGCTAAGGCCACATCGTAGGACATATAAAGGAGTTGTGAAGTAACTATGTCAGAAGAAATAGGGGAACAAGAAGAAAGAGGGCTGCTCGTTTCTGTCACATTGAAACGGGATGCACAATTTGCGAACGAAGGTACGCTGATAGAATTACAAAATTTAGCAAAGACAGCAGGGGTAGAAACAGTTTCAATCATGGAGCAAAGCCGTGATAGAATAGATGCTGCGACGTTTGTTGGAAAAGGCAAGCTACATGAAATGAAACAAATGATCGAAACAGAGGACATTGATGTGGTCATTTTTAATCAGTCATTATCTACGGCCCAAGTTCGCAATGTGGAAAAAGTGCTTAACATTAAAATTATTGATCGTACCCAGCTTATTTTAGATATTTTTGCGCAGCGTGCAAGCTCCAAAGAAGGTAAGTTGCAAGTAGAGCTTGCCCAACTTCACTATTTGCTGCCAAGATTATCTGGTCATGGCATTCATCTCTCTCGTCAGGGCGCGGGAATTGGTACTCGTGGACCGGGGGAGACGCAATTGGAGACCGATCAACGGCATATTAAAAGACGTATCAGAGATTTGGAAAAACAGCTTGAAACTACGGTGCGACATCGTGAGTTGCAACGAAGACATCGAAAGCAAATGAACGTGTTTCAAGTCGCGCTTGTTGGCTACACCAATGCAGGCAAATCTACGTTATTAAATAGAATGACGGATGACGATAGTTACGCTGCGGATCAATTATTTGCTACTCTAGATCCAAAAGCGAAAAAGTGTATATTACCTAACGGACAACACGTGATTTTGAGCGATACAGTTGGTTTTATTCAAGATTTGCCACATGAATTGGTAAAAGCTTTTCGTTCGACATTGGAAGAAGTGTGTGAAGCCGATCTTATTTTACATGTGGTAGATCGTTCAAGCCCACAATACGAAAATCAGATGGAGACGGTAGAAAGTGTCTTATCTGAGTTAGGTGCAGGAGATACGCAGCGTCTGACATTATGGAATAAAATAGATGCCATAGAGGATGAACATATCGTATCTCAACCATCACCCGATACACTGGCCATCAGTGCGATGAGCGAAGCAGATATCGAAAGAGTTAAGATGCATCTTCAAGATATATTGTTGCTCGAGCCTCAATGTTACAGCATTCCTGTGCATGATGGACACGCCATGGCTAAAATGTATGAAATAGGAGAAGTATTGTCAAAGAAAGAAGAGGGCGATAGGATGGTGTTTGAAGTAAGATTAAATCATCTACACGTGAAAAAACATGAATCATGGTTAAACCAATACATAGCTAAAGAAAGCTAAAGTCATGTTACTACATGCTACTCTGCGTCATGAAATTTAAACCAAGTACAAAAACAGATAAAAAAAATAAAACCGTTCGTCTTGAAATGATGCAATAACGATATGGGAAAACATAAAGAGGGAGAAAGTATATAAATCAATGAAACAACATATTACAGCAGTGGATAAACGCATTGCCAATCAAATACAAAACATAGACGAAAGAATTGATCAATTGCAGTGGAAAGTCATTGAAGCTTTTCAACAACATCAAGTGAGTGATTTTCATTTTAGTGGTTCAACAGGTTACGGATATAACGATAGAGGAAGAGAGATATTAGATGCATTGTTCAGTGATATTTTTGATGCGGAAGCTGCTTTAGTTCGCTCCCAATTCGTATCTGGAACGCACGCTATTAGTACGGCTTTATTTGGTGTTCTGCGACCTGGTGATAAAATGCTTTACATTTCTGGCAAGCCATACGATACGTTGCATAAGGTCATTGGGGAGGAGCAAGACGGCAAAGGCTCGCTGCGAGACTTTGGCATTGCATATGAGCACATCGATTTACAATCTGATGGGAACATCGATTGGGATATGTTGCAGCACAAATGGACAGATAATGTGAAAGTCATCGGCTTGCAGCGATCCAGAGGCTATGCTTGGAGAAACTCTTTTACAGTGGAGCAGATCAAGGACATCGTCAGTAGAATCAAAGAGCAGTATCCGAATGTCATCGTATTTGTAGATAACTGCTATGGAGAGTTTACAGAAGACAAGGAGCCGACGGCAGTAGGTGTAGATTTGATGGCAGGCTCCTTAATCAAGAACCCCGGTGGTGGATTAGCCGAAACGGGAGGATATATTTGTGGTAAGAAGACGTATGTAGAGCAGGCATCGTACCGGTTGACAGCTCCTGGAATTGGGGGAGAAGTTGGTGCTACCCTGCATAGTCTTCGCCCGATGTATCAAGGTTTATTTTTAGCCCCACATTTTGTAGGACAGGCACTGAAAGGGTCGGTCTTTGCAGCCGCAATGTTTGAACAATTAGGGTTTGAAACACAGCCGAAATGGAACGAAGCAAGATCAGATATTATACAAGCTATTCGCTTTCAATCTGCGGAACAATGTATTGCCTTTGTGCAGTCCGTGCAAAAAGCATCCGCTGTCGATGCACATGTCACACCAGAGCCTTGGGACATGCCAGGTTATGAGCATCCTGTTATTATGGCAGCGGGAACTTTTATCCAAGGAGGCAGTTTGGAATTGTCAGCCGATGCACCGATCCGTGAACCTTATATTGCTTATATGCAAGGGGGCCTTACGTATTCTCATGTCAGGCTTGCCGTGATAAAAGCGATGGAGCAATTGGGTGAAATATAAATCGTCATACAATTTTCAAACATTTGCTGTAATAAAACATTACATGGATTGACAACTTTCTGTCGTAAAAGTATACTTATAGATATCACATAATACTGGAAGGTTGATGTGCGATGAGTGGCGATATACGCCGGAACATGGCATTGTTCCCTATTGGAATTGTTATGAAACTTACAGATTTAACTGCTAGACAAATTCGTTACTATGAGCAACATGATCTAGTGGTACCAGCTAGAACCAACGGTAATCAACGTTTGTTTTCGTTCAATGATGTAGAGAGATTGTTAGAAATAAAATCACTGATTGAAAAAGGCGTAAATATAGCTGGGATCAAACAAATGGTAGATCCAGTAAAGCAAGATGACGAAGAAACAACGGTCATTAATGAGCAATCTGAATCTAAGCGTAAGGAGTTATCTGATACGCAGCTTCATACCATGCTGAAACGTCAGTTGTTTGACAAAAATAGACCTGGTCAAGTTTCACTGATACAAGGTGAATTATCTCGTTTTTTTAAGTAATTCACATTAGCAAATATATCATTATCTATTACTGGAATTATTAGATGGAGAAATGTTACAGTTACCATGCTCACTACTTGTATTTGTGCTTTTGTTACTATCATGTGAGACAGTACATTATCATTCTCTTCATCTCATTAATTATATACATTAAGGAAAAAATGAAGGAGTGGAGATTGTTATATGACATACGCTAAAAAAGGTTACACAAAAGAAGATATTATGCGCATGGCTGAGGAAATGAATGTTAGGTACATACGTTTGCAGTTTACTGATTTATTAGGAACGATTAAAAATGTAGAGATTCCATTGCAACAGCTTGAAAAGGCATTGGATAATAAAATGATGTTTGACGGTTCTTCTATAGAAGGTTATGTAAGAATTGAAGAATCAGATATGTACTTATACCCTGACTTAGACACATGGTTGATTTATCCATGGGATGAAAGTGCAAAAGTTGCTCGTCTCATTTGCGATATTTATATGCCTGATGGTACTCCATTTGCTGGAGATCCACGTGGAATTTTAAAAAGAAACTTAAAAATAGCAGAAGATATGGGATTCACTGCAATGAATGTAGGGGCAGAGCCAGAGTTCTTCTTATTTAAAACAGACGAAAAAGGTAATCCTACGATGGAGTTGAATGACCAAGGTGGTTATTTTGACTTTGCACCAGTAGATTTAGGTGAAAATTGCCGCCGTGAAATTGTACTTACGTTGGAACAAATGGGATTTGAAATTGAAGCATCTCACCATGAGGTAGCTCCAGGTCAACACGAAATTGATTTTAAATATGCGAATGCACTAGAAGCATCAGATTTAATTCAAACGTTCAAGCTCGTTGTAAAGACGATTGCGCGTAAGCATAACTTACATGCAAGTTTTATGCCTAAACCATTGTTTGGAATGAATGGATCTGGTATGCATTGTCACCAATCTTTGTTCTCCGATAAAACAAACACGTTCTATGATGAAAAAGACGTAAACGGTTTGAGCGAAACAGCACGTTATTACATGGCAGGTATATTGAAGCATGCTCGCGCTGTTGCAGCAGTGACAAATCCTATCGTGAATTCATATAAAAGATTAGTTCCTGGCTTTGAAGCTCCTTGTTATGTTGCTTGGTCCGCAAGTAATCGTAGTCCAATGATACGTATTCCAGCATCTCGTGGATTGAGTACTCGTATCGAGGTAAGAAACCCAGATCCATCAGCGAACCCTTACTTAGCTCTTGCATGTATGTTGAGAGCAGGATTAGATGGTATCGAACAAAAGTTAGAACTTCCAGCTCCGACAGATCGAAATATTTATATTATGACAGATGAAGAGCTTGTAGAAGAAGGCATTACTAGCTTACCAGCTAATTTGAAGGAATCTCTAATCGAATTGCAAAAAGATGATGTCATTTGCGAAACGTTAGGAGAACATGCACTGGCACACTTCGTAGAGTTAAAAGAAATTGAATGGGATATGTATCGTACGCAAGTACATCAATGGGAAAGAGATCAATACTTGTCCTTGTATTAAGATAATAAAAATCCTGGCATCTAACATGCCAGGATTTTTTTATAGTAAGTAATGGGGAGGAGCATAACGCTCCTTTTCTTTATTTGTTTTCTTCTAACATGTTCACAATCACATCATATTCAAATAATTTAGCAATGTCTAAAGCAGTAAAACCTTCTGTTGTTTTTAACGAAGTGTCTGCTTCTGCTTCCAACAAGATTTTTACAATATCTGGATAACCCAATAATGCCGCAGTTATAAGCGCTGTATTTTTATCGTCATCTACTATATCTACATCAGCATTGGCCTCTAATAAAAGCTTTACCATATCAGCATACCCCCAATAAACTGCATCCATAAGGGCTGTGTCACCATACTGATCCTGCACGTTTACATCAGCATCTGCATTTAGTAAAAGTTCAACAATGCCGGTATGTCCATTATCTACTGCAAACATAAGCGCTGTAGATTTATCGTTATCTGCTATATCTACATCAGCATTAGCCTCTAATAAAAGCTTTGCGATATCAGCATCCCCCCAATAAGCTGCATTCATAAGGGCTGTTTCACTATACTCATCCTGCACGTTTACATCAGCATCTGCATCTAGTAAAAGTTTAACAATGTCAATGTGTCCATTTTTTACTGCATGGATAAGTGCTGTTGCTGATTGATTATCTTTTACATTTATAGCAGCGTCAGCTTCTAATAAAACCTTCACAATATCTGTATGTCCCCAGTATGCCGCAGTTATAAGCGCTGTGTCTCCATACTTATTTTGTATGTTAACATCAGCGTCAGCCTCCAATAAAAGTTTTACGATATCTCTTTCACTCCAGTAAGCTGCATCCGAAAGTGCTGTGTCTCCATACTCATTTTGTATGTTAACATCAGCATTAGCTTCTAATAAAAGCTTCACACTATCTGCATTCCCCTCGTAAGCCGCATCTATAAGTGCTGTGTCTCCATACATATTTTGTATGTTAACATCAGCGCCAGCCTCTATTAAAAATTTCACAGTATCTGTTTTGTCCCATCTAGCTGCAAGAATTAAAGCAGTATTTCCGCTTTTATCCACTTGATTTTTATCCGCGCCAGATTCCATTAGAAATTGTACTGATTCCAAATTCCAGATAGGAGCGACAGTTAACAATGTATCTCCATTTGTAGCTGCGTAATTAACTTTATATCCGTTATCTATTAGCTGTTTGACAGCTTGTATATCTTCATTAATTATCGCCTTAACCCCTGTATAAAATAGTTCATCAGCTGAATCAATCGTCACATTACTATTGAAAAGAAGATTTGCCATGTCTTTATTTCCACTATATATGGCGAAATCCAGTGTGGATTGTCCGGATAAAGCTTTTACATTAACATCCGCTTTTGCATCTAATAAAAGTTCAACTATTTCTATATTATTCGTTGAAATTGCTTCTATTAATGGAGGGTTTTCATTCGCCAGATGCTCATTCAAATCTACTTCTTCTTCTATTAATTTCTTCACTAAGTAAAAATCTTTATCTTGTACAGCTTCTACTAACGGCGTTATCGTTATAATATTAGCTGTATTAGTCTCTGCATCATACGTTACTTTAGCACCGAATGTTTCACTAAAAAAGCGAAGCGGTACATAAGTATACCCATCTTTTAATTGAGGAGCAACATCTAATGCAATTTCAATATCATCTACATATGCGGTTTTATTGTCAATCTGCAATGAAACCTTTGTTTCGCCTAAAAGCAAGGTTACCGTTTGCGTTGCATCATCCCATTTCATATCATCCGTTCCAAGCGCATTCATGATGTCACGTAATGGTACTAGGGCAGCACCATTTTTCACAAAAGCGGGATTTACAAGCTCAATGTTTTCCCCATCCAACTGTAAGTTAATTGCTTCATCAGCAGAAACAATCTGCACTCCTGCAAAAATCGAACATGCTACCGTTAGACTTAATACTAATGACTTTAATTTTTTCATCTCTACACCTCTACTATAAAAATATGGTTACATGAAAGTTTAAATAAATTATTTAATTTCTCGTAACTTATCATATTATACAGAACATAAGCAGAAGATTCAATTTTTTTAGTGATAAAGATTTAATTATTAAGTTAATAGTAAGATAAATAAAATAAAACAAGACACATAAGGTATTCATACTTTTCTTTGCAATACAAAACCCTTGGCACGATTGTGAAGTGCGACGTGTCAAGGGTTTTGGTGTTACTATGCCAAAGAAAATATTTTGACCAAAAAATAATTTAAAACCTTTACTTCATCTTTTTGCGGCTTGTTCTGATGTTCACTATGGAACTTAGCATCAAGAGCAGTCCAACAGTACCACTAAACACAGGGTATATAATGGGGTAAATGATATGAGGATAATCGTAGCCCCTTGTTACATTGGTATAATACCCCATATCCATTAATCTAGTAGATGTTGAATTAACCAAGTACAGCTCTTTGCTATAATGGTGCCTCTCCTCATAAGTGAATTGAACCTCTTTTTCCAACTGTCCATTATCATTTAACGTTATGGCTTTCCAACTGCCACTTACGTGAGGAAGTCTTTGAATAATAACGATCTGCTCTGTATGTTGCTTATTGTCGTATACGGAGATTACATCGATCCATGAAAAATATCTACTTTCAAAACTTTCACCAGCTTTGACTATCATGGTATCTGGGGATGATATTTCTTTTTCGTTCGTAAAAATGTGAAGATCAAGGACTTCATCATGACTAGGGTTCGACATGAATGGTAGGAAAGGAGTACGCTCTGTATTAGGCACTTCTTTTATCTTTATGTTTATCCCGTTGTAGACTAACTCAATTACATCATCTAAGCCGTCATCGATTTCATATTTAGAGAAAATTTTATCTTTAGGATTCACTTTTTTTCCTATGATTGTAGCGCTAAGAATCTCTTGTATGTCATATCGACTTCTTAAGGTACCATCAATAATATATTCGCGAGTGATTTTAAAACTTTCATAGACAGAAACAGATAAAATGAGCAAAGCAATACATAGTATCATTATATTTTTTTTCAAGTACACAGTCTCCTATTTAACTTTAATTTTTTATAAAAGAAAATTTTTCAAAACCATCTATTTTATTATATAGATGCATAGGATGATTTTCACTGTTAAATATTGTGCTTTAAAACGTTGGTTCATAGATGTTCTCTATATCATTTTTAAAAATAAAACGAACACAGAGGTATAACCTTGACGCTCCCACACACTCGCATAAAAAGGGGGTTATATCTATGGAACATAAACGAATACGTATACGTAATGGTAATGTGGAGGTTGCACCGCTAGTTTACACTCATCCGTACTCCAGATACAATGGCTACACGGATGTAAGAATATTGGAACTGTCTAATATCCAAAACGCAACATATAAGTATAGTAAAAATGAAACTTTGCCGCAAATTGTAAAAGACGAACAAAGTGAGGTGCTGTCTTTTAACGGTAGTTTTGTGTACAACGGTCAAATTCTTGGGAAAACCGTAGCGAATGAAAAAATAATAGCAAACGACATTCCGAACAAGACAGAAAACCGTCACCATTTTTATTACGACGGTGACTTTAAAATAGGGAGATGTGATCACACAACAGGAGTAAAGTTTGCCGTTCAAGGAACACCAATGCTGCTCAAAAATAACAAGAGTGTGTTTAAACAGGCTATAAAAAAAGAGAATACGCAGCAAGACATATTATGCTGTTCTAGCCCACGGACTGCTGTAGGTTTAAGGGCAGATGGTACTGCCATAGTGGTATTGGTAGATGGTAGGGGGAAATACGACAAGGGAATGACGCTGCAAGAGTTAGTGATATTATTTCAACATCTTCATTGTACAGACGCCATCAATTTAGACGGAGGTGGTTCTAGTACGTTATATAGTAATAGTCCACAATTACAACAAAAGTTAGGGATGAAGTATGCAACACATATGTGTGACATGAGTAGAGAAGAACCACGAGCAGTTAGTCATGCTATCATATTGGAATGCAATAAAGAACCCAAAATACAGGCAACGATCGGTGGCACAGTGAATGGTAAAGAAGTAGACCATGGTTATCTGATTGATAATGTAACGTATGTCCCTATTCGGGCAGTAGCTGAAACGTTAGGCGCTACAGTAAAATGGAATGCTGAGAAGTTACAGTATGAAATAATGATGGAGAATAGCTCATCGTGAAATGAACAGAATTTGTAGAAATGACTTAGTACCAAATTACTTTCATTAGCTATACAGCACAGATGTGTCATTTGACTTATTTCTTCTTATTGGTATAATACTACCTAAATTATACATCAATATCGTTTCAAAAGTTATAAATATAAAAGTATAAAAAGAGGATATAAAATTGAAAAGATCATTTTATGTTGTGACTATTTTGTCTATCATTTTAACTGCATGTACCCATCAGGAAGAAAGAATAGGAGAGTATACAACGCCTACAGATAAAAATGAGCAGTCACTATCATTTTTTGAAGATGTATTAGGTATGGGAGTATCGCTTGATATGTCGGAAAAAGAGGTGAGGACGCTTTTATCTGAGCCAAGTGCAATAGGGATCAGTGAAAAAGACGGCGCTATTACTTGGCGCTACGATTATATTGTGAGTGAGGACTATACCTTTCAAGATGCAGATATGGAAGTAGCAGAGGGGGAGAGTCAAGTCGTTGATATCGTTGATGTTGAAGGTCTTATCCATGGGGATATGGAGTTGCAATTATTTATAACGTGGAATGAGGGCGTTATAAATAAGATTGTTGTATTGCACAACGACAGTGGACGAATCAAAGAATATTGGCTCATTGACAAAACGGACTACGATAATGGTGGAGCTATTCAACATGAGTCCTCTGAAAGAATATTTGATAGTGTTGAAAAATTTAGGTATCATATTGAATCTGAGCACAATCATCAATAATATAAAAGAGGTGCTTCGCTTCCCAATGCTATAACCTATCAGCGGGAGAGAAGCACCTTTCTTGTGAACGCCTTTTAATATGAAGGCGTTTTTTGTTGTATTTTTCCATGATGAATTTATGGATAAAATATTGACAAAAACACTCATATTTTATAAAGTTGTTAATCTGAAGAAAATTACAACAAAATCAAAAGGATCTACATATTTGAACGACCCACCACTTATCACCCTTTCGGGTTGCTTGAAGTGGGGGATTCCTAAGAACATCAGCGTAACCGCCAATTGTTTATTAGGCTATCCCCGTAGTCCCTACGGTTAAGAGAC